>NZ_JAHESC010000048.1 GCF_018598185.1 Dawidia soli | reverse complement strand
CCCCCATCAAAACCAAAATACCGGTACTTCCGCTTGACACCGTTCAGGTTCTGCTCGTGCGTACCCATGTGGATCCCGGTAATGGAGATCTCGGCAGGACCGATCTTAATGGTGATGGCGGTAGGAAGAACCAGGCTTCCCCCCTCGATCTCAATGCTCCCATCTTGCCAGATGATGAGCTTTTTAATGTCTATCTCGGCCGGCAGGAACTTGCCCAGGAATCCGCCCTGATCTTCAAACTCCAGCAAGCCGGATACGGCAATGTAAAGCTGGTCGTCTTTTCTGCCGATCTCCGCTGACTTGATGGTAAAGGCCAGGATGTTTGGAATGGAAAGTTTTATCCCATCCGCCTCCCGGGCGGTGATGCTGAAGTCGCCGCCGTCTGCGATGTGCACGTCGATCTCAATCTCGGCGTCATTGCCGGCGCTGTCTTTGAAGCCGGGGATGAGGAGCTTGCCAAAGATGTTGGATTCGGTGATAGCCCCTTGCTTGAATGTTACATCAAATGCCTCCAGGCTTGCCGTCATCTTACCGATCTTGGCGCGGAAGGGCGAGCCCGTTGTCTCCAGACCGATCGTACCAGAGATGCCGCCGGTGCCAATGAGCAGGTTGCGGCCTTTGATGGCTACTTCCGGCGGGTTGCCTTGATCAGGATTGTTTTGGAACAGCTTAGGGGGAAGACCGATGGTAGCTTCCTGGATATACACTCCGATAAAGTCATCCGGACGACCATCGGCTAACGCTTCGGGGATGTTTTTCTTACGGCTGAGATCAAGTTTCATATTGTCAAACTCGATCGTGAGGCCGGTATTGCCTATTTGTGATTTTGTAAAGCTAAAGCTGCTCTCACCGCTAAATTCAAGTCCATTGTCTGTGCTGTACCGAAGGCTTCCGACATTGAATTTCACCTGCGATTTAAATTCCTCTGGCAGCGGATCGCCCGGACCGGTTGCGGAGTCACTATCCAGGTCATCTTCGGTTTCCAACGGTATCAGAATAGTCCTGGGAAACTCAAGCGCTACGGTTATATTATTAAGAGAAGCTGATACATGAGGAATCAGTAGTTCCCGGATATTGTCAGAAGAAAAAGCCCCAAGCCATTGGCTAAAGAGAATTTCAATTTTCGATAGGCTGTCGCCATCTATTTCTACAGAATCAATGAAAAAATCGAACACTACCGAGACCGGGTCAAATGCGTTACCATTGATGCTCATTTGAACAATCAGGTCCGCGACAACGGCCAGGTCATCCGAAAAGTTTCCCTTTCCCAATGGCGTGACTGGCGTGTATTTCGCATTGAATTCGTCTACAAACTTTTGAATCGCATCTTCAGGTTCTTCTGGATCATCTGCCTCCTTCGTGAGAACGAAAATAGATTGAAGCAATAGCTCATCGGCAGTAACTCCGCTAATCTCGGACACCAAGTCAAAGATGCTTCTTGCACTCCAGTCAAATGTCTGTAATTCAAAGCCCTTTATATACTTCAGGATTCCCCACTTGTAACTTACTGATAGCGGAAACTCACTTGATCCGGTCTCTGTAAAACTGGGGTTCAGCACAAGGCTCATTCCACCCGTTCCCGGTATGTCTAATCCAATTCTCCGGAAGGTGAGTAGTGACAGATTATAAAAGGCAGCATCGCCAGCCACGCTTTTATCGATCTGCAGGTTACGATAATAGAAATGATCAAAAACGCTACTTAATCCATTCTTAACAAATCCCAGGTTATCAGGGATATCCTCCACGGGGACCAGTGCCGATAAGGATGGATAAAATTTATTTGCTGCCATAATTACAACTTTCTACCTGGAACAAGATTTAAAACGGCGGTGCCCGAATCAATGAACTTTTTGATCTCCGTCAGTGGAATCTCCACGTTCATGTACTCAATGCCTATTGTTTCTTTCTGGCTGGATCTTCGATATCCGTCGGGGGGATTCAAATCATTGATCAATGTATAGACTCCCAAAACTTTGTCGTTTACATAAAAGGCCGGAAGCAATCCAGCCAGGTAGGTGATCTTGCGCTGATCGTGCTTATTCCCTTCACTATCACCATCTAAATAAGGAACGTTATCGATCTCTTTTATTCTGGCGTATTTTAAGACGAATTGCTCGAAATTTTTCCACTGGCTTTTCTTAATCACTTCCGTGAGCGACAGTGCTTCGTTTTCGTTAAGATCGATGGTGATATGGTGTTTAGGAAAATAGTCGCCAACGGAGGTACCACATACCCCTTCACTTTGGGATGTTAGACTTAGTATCGATTTGGCATTGATATTGACAAAAGTGACGATGGACATTCCCACACAATCCTCCCCAAAGTTCCTGTGGCGCTCAAAGTCGTCAACCGAATAACGTTCAGCATCTGGCGCTTCGCCGATTAAAGAATCCATGATAATTTTATTCAAATGCGATGTAACATTCGCTTTGTTGTTGTCGGTAATAAGCATCAGGTCTATTCCTCCCGCACACTGCTCACAACTGTCATCTATAGAAAATTGACCTAGTGAGGCCTGATGCATTTCCCGATGACCACTAACAAAAAATCCACCTCGCAGGTCGCAAAAAGAACATGCAAAAAACCAAACGATATATACAGGTATCAAAGACATAGAATACATTACCTTCATACTAATCAATCACACCTCTGTAAATGTTCTTTATCATGGGCAGGCTGTAGATAAATTCATACGAAGACGCCTGCCTCTCTTTTCGCAACGCCGGCACCAATTGACTCAACGCTTTCAGGCTGTGGCTTTTTATAGCACTCTTAAAGCTACCTGCATTACCACTAAGCGTACCAGGGCTATTATACACCGCACTGGCCATTAAATGAAGCTCGGCCTGATTTGGTGTATGAATACCGGTTAAACCTTGAATCACCTTACTCTCGATCGTCGTTCCATTGGAGTAGCTTTTGCCATCCTCACTTTGTCTTCTGGCATTGTAATACCTCGGAATAAATATCTCATTATAGATTCCCCTCAAACTCTGTGTGTAGCTTTTGAATTCAACTTTCTGAACCAGATCTCTGTTATTTATATAAACTGCGTAACCCCTTCCGCGACTGGCTCCCATCGAAAATTTCAATATATTCTTAATTACATTCTGGTCTGTGGCGCTGATACCGTTTTGTTTCAACCAGAAATCTTTGTCATACACGCCATTTGTGTTTGGCTGATTTGAAAAACTATAGTTCATGGTCTTCTCAACACTATGCCATCCATCTTTCAAAACATCCGTCACCACTTCCCACCTGTCTTTGTCAGCCGCGGGGTTAAAGGTTACATTTGAATTAACCTGTGACAGATCATCTGTTGCCGAATATACCGGATGAAAATAAGCAGCCTGCAATTTTCTTTCAATTTTGACCGTATACGTTTTTATGCCCCCCTGGTTGGGTGGCGAGGTGACCGTAACGAGCTCTTTTATCGCATCTTCTTGATCGCTTGAAAGCGAGCTCAGATGATCTGAAAAAAGAATATCATTGATAGCATTTTTCAGTTGAATGGCTGTTATACTATACGGTAACTCATCGCTTACGTTGTCCCAGTAGTACAACCGAAAATGTCCGGTAGCGGCGGTATTTACTGCAATGGTAAACTCGATCCTATAAAGGCCATTAAATGCGTTACCCAGATCCAATCCCATCCCCACAGTTATTCCTGAGTTATTACCGAGGATGGTCGCATCAACAATCGAATCAAATTCAGCCAAGTATCTATTATCTTTCTTCACAATCGTAGCACCCTCCAGAGACAATGACTCGTATGTATAATCGTCCGTTGTCGAGGCCGGATCGGAGTCTACTTTTGATGTTAATTGTTCTCCGGCCGCTAACAGCAGGTTGTACTTAATATTATTTACCTCTACATACAGATTACCAGTACCCGGTTCTTTTTTTATTGTTTTACCTTCAACATTCACCGTACCAAGTGCAGTGGTGAATCGTATATATTTCCGGTTCTTATACGACGTATTTATATTAGCCGGAAAATGTACTCCCCTGCTATAACTTCCCCGGGTTTGCTTAGCCAACCAACAAATATCATTGTATGGATTTTCCTGTCGCGCAGCAACAATAAAGAAATAAGGAGGTATTTTATTATAGCCGTCTTTCGGCTGCGTGGCATCGACGTGTTTGAATAAATTGACTCTCTCAGTAGCAGGTGTATCCAAATTGTATTTGGTCGTTAAGCTCAATTTTGAATCGGACAGATAGACCGCATCCTTTACGTCTATACCCAGAAATTCATAACCTTTTTGGTTCGTATACTTGTCCAGATCCTCTCCGGCGTCATTTACATTCTTCCATTCGGTTCCGAATTTTTGTACTTGCTCGCCAGCCGAATTCAATCTCTTCAGGTTATGCGCTGCACGCATCTCATTTGCTGCATAACTCCAGCTATTGGTAGCTTGCACCAGTGGATCTCCGTAAAATTGATTATACGTAGCATTCTTGAACGGCGCCTTGAACATGATATAAAACGTCAGTTTATCAATGCTTCGGTTGGTCTGCGCGGTAGTGCTTGTTGATGTGGCGAATTGTGTTGTTATTGCGCCGTTGGCCGTACCTGTTTGGGTAAAACTCAAGGTAAGGTCGCTTGCCGATCCGCCTACATCACTCGTTGCGCGAATCGTGATGACTGATCCGCTGACGGACGCATAGAAACCATGAGTCCTTATGGATAAATTTAAGTGGTTTATCAGGCCTTGGGCTACTAGGTCGGTAGTATCATTTGTCTTTACTTTGTACTCGGCAATCGATTTCGTCGTCGTTTTGATCTTTACGTTTAGTGTAATCTTGTTTTTGTTAACACCGGCGGCCGTTACCGTAAATGTGGCTGAGGCTATGTAAAAAGGATCGTTGCCGCTATCGGTTGTAGCATCATACCGAAGCACGGCAGGATTACTGCCATCGAGGTAAAAGCCCGCATACGCCGCTACTTTACCTTTTAGTAACGCATACCGGGGGCGCGTACTATCTCCCTGCTGGCCGGTCGGAATATCGCCCGCTACTTTTATCAACAAGTTCTTGATATCATTCGGAATGGTCGATAACGAGAGGTCAACTCCGAGATCGTCTATTGACTGATCGGCTGTAGTTGTTTCGGCAGCATAGTTCGTACTAAATATTGCCATTGGCGTATATTTTTATTCCCGTTGAAACTTCCTTGACTTGTATCGCTCCCCCGTTATTTTCAAACCCTCTCACTACTAGAATTGCCCGGGTATATTCCGCGCCTCCATTGTCGGTACCCTGTTCCTTGTTGGAAACACCGAGATAAACCCGGTACTTTGCGAGAAAGCTGGAATTGCACAGAGTAAGTATAGCGGTATAGTCGGCGGCCGAAAAAGTAATGGCAACGAGATCGTCGAGATCCGGCCCCTTAAAATTGCTGCCCAAAAGCCTATCTTCCTTAATATCGAGATATTGTTCCTGCGTTTCAGGATAAGTAGCTGTTGGCGCAAGCAGCAGTTTGTCTTTCGTGAGCGTCCCTTCAAATCTCCTGACGATCGTAGTCAAAAACCCCTCTTCACTGTCGATCGTTTCCCCCGACAGCGACAGCGTTTCTTTCCGTATGCTCTTGTTATCCGTGTTTTTTAGGAACGGAAGCCCAAATAACGTGTAGGAGAACCTATCTTTGGCGACTCCGATCTTTGCGCAAGAATCAAATCCAAGATTGCTGATCGCATCGATATACTGCTCTTCATCGTACACATACCATTTAACAGGATCGCTTCCCGCAAAGGGTATCTTCAACGCCGCCGGTGCGAAGATGTTATCAAGATGGTCTTGCGCGCGTATCACTGTGCCCGATGACGGCGGATTGTGGTCAGCGTCAAATCGTTTATTGTATTTGAGCCGGGTATAGCCGGAAATCAAACAGACACTCGCCAATCCATTTCTGTTTGGCAGCGCAAATGCCACCTCATTTGTAAAACCCGACGCCACCTCGAGCGGAAGAAATTTATCTTTCCCCTTTGATTGCTTAGGATATCTGGCCGAGAGGTATCCTGTGGAAAGAAATATTAATGGCAAGGTATTATCTCCGCTTCCATCGGGCATCTGAACTTTAAAAATATTCTTATTCGAAGTATTAGAAGCGGCGAAAAGCGAATTATTAAACATTAAGATCGGCCAGCCACTAGCATAATAATTAAGCGAAGAAGGGGCTGACGACGCATCAAAAGCGATATTGATGGAATTACCGTAGTTTCTGAAATAGTTAAAAGAGTGATTGTACTCATTCCGTATATCCAGGTACGATACGTTCTTATTATAAAATTTTATAAGAAGATCGTCATACAACTCATTTCCTTTCAACTTCTCAGAATGACCGGAAGACTGCTTTACCATAATCTTCGAATGGTAAAACATTCCAAAGAATGCACACGGATCGATATAGTTTAAGATCTCTTCTTTATCATGCCAGTGCTCAAATTGTTGAGGTTGAGTAGGACTTCCCGGAAGCGTCGCCACCGTAACAAGATTGTTATTGCTCCTTACTTTTCCTAACTGCGGATCAAAGCCAACACGTTCCACCATGATCTCCAGACTAAAGCCGGCTTTAGTGAATTTTCCCAGGCTCCATCCGGCACTGACAACCGGTAACTGGAAATCAGCGTTTTCCCTGTAAAAGAGGTCGTCTATGGACGCCGTGTTAGCCAGGGAAGCAGACAGGTCTATTCCAAGTGCCTGTTGCGGCGGGTTTTCTGATTCGGCTGTACTTCTGTTCCTCGCTTCTTGAGAATTCCACAAGCTGCGTGTAAGATCATTGTTGGTTTTAGCGGCTATTTCGCTCCCCGTAATCAATTGATCTTTTAAGAGACCCCTATATATAATGTATTTAATCCGGGGAAAATCAAAACCAGGTTGATTAACAGGTTTCAATATTAAATTAACAAGATCAGCGTTACCTGTATCACTTTGTATGCAGACAATGCCTTTGCATACGGCGTATGCGTTCGGATCGGCGGTCGCTGTATGTTTGCTTGTTACATTGAATACATCCATCCCGCCGCTTGTTCCGGCAGGCCCAAAAGCTTGAGGTTGCTGTTGTTCGTTCAGTAGATCAATGTCTGTAAAGAAAAAGAAATCCGCCATTTTAAAATCGAATATAGTAACCCACAATTCATTACCGATTGATAATGAGCAACGAAACAGCACCCTGATACCATAGGGAATTGCTTCAGCAAATAGCGCATCCAATTCAACGCATTGCTGAACGAAGACTCAAAACATCAAAACAAGGTTTAATAAAAAAACACAAGGCAAACATACTCACACTAATAATCCACAAATGAGTTTGCCTGATCCATCCCTGCCGATTGTATATATTTCTGTATATCTATCAGCTGTATAATGCCCAGGATGAGGACAGCATTTAACCAAAACTAACAAGAAAAATTACCTTTCAAAACACTTACTACAAATACTTCATAAATAGTTTATCAATGAAGGGCTTTATGTGTTCCTGAATTACAACGACAGGAATCTCTATATTGTTGCATACCTGTCGTTGTAATTATTAATTATAGGATCTAATGCTTCACAATAAACTTATCATAGAACATTCCTAATGAGCTACTTACAGCGATATAATACACTCCCTCGCTGTAGGATCCGATATCAACGACAACATCTTTCGTTACGCCCGATCTGGCTTCCATTTGATTGCCGGCGGCGCTGTATATCATCATGTTGCCCTGGGGCACATTTTCCGGCAATGTAACGGTAATCACATCCGATGCGGGATTAGGAAATAATTTCAGGCGACCGGTAGGTTTCCCGTGTTGGAAAGCATTCTCATCACTGCCCGCTGCACGTGCCATTGTTGAGGCCGTTTGTTGATCGGCGGCGTTCGTATAATTACATGTATTTGTATTAACAGGTAAATTATCGGGCACGCTGAATGCCGTTTCGCAGCCGTTTGAATCCGTAATGACAACGCGTATACCCGTAACCGTTTCGCGCGCAAGATATGCATAAGCATCAGGTCCTTCAGACAACGGGGTACCTGACGATCCGGCAAACCACCGGTAATAAGAAGCCGTGCCATTGGAGATCGTACCAGGATCGATATAATACACCTTATACAGAGGAATGGGTGCTGTGATATCCACGCAAAAATCCAGTCCGGAGCGTATAAGCTGTTGCGTCCGTGCCGTGCTATTACACCCGGACGCATGATTTGCCGTTACGGTCACAGTTCCGCCGCTCGCCGCATCGGTGGTGACTGTCACCGACAATACAGCAGTGTTTATGGGGTCGACACCCCATGCGGCCGGAAAGGTCCATGTATAGCTGTCGGCCCCGGCAACGGCGTCGATGGAGAAGGTTACCGTATGGGTAGCATCTTTACTGATACAGGTGTTATTTACTATGCCGTCAACATAATAACGTATGGCCCCCGGCTGAGCGGGTGCTACCACAACCAGGGCTTCACTGGCTGCACTTCCGGTCGTTGCATCGCAGCCCAGCGCACGGACACTGATCGTACCCGACGTGCTGCTGGAAATGACGTTAATAGAAGTGGCATTCGATGCCCCTTGCACGGTCCACCCGAAAGGAAAACTCCACGCGTACCCCACGGCATTGACAACGGGCGCAACACTGTATGTTACGAGGTTGCCGGCCGTTGCGATGCAACGCAAACCGTTTATGGTACTCGGTGGCGGCGGGCCGATAGACACCTGTAAGCTTCTGTAGTTGCTATTCGCACTTTCATCACACCCCAATGCTTTTACCCGGATCGTTCCCGCTGTATTATCAGTAGCGGTTATTGTAATGGAATGCTGATCCGGGCCGGCCGCGTAGCTCCACCCTGCCGGCACTTCCCACTGATACCCGATGGCATCGGCTATAGTGTCAATGCTATAGAGCATGCCGGTGGCGCCATAGGCTATGCACACGGGGCCGGAAATGGCCGCCGGCGTGGCTGGCCCCATACGAACGGCCAATTCGGTCTCGTTGCTCGCGGAAGCGGAGGAGCACCCCAAGGCGGTTACTTTCAGCGTGCCGTTTGTGTTGTTGGGGTTAACGGTTATGCTTGTACCATTGGTGGCGCCGCTAACGCTCCAGGTAGTGGGTATCTGCCATTGGTATCCGGTAGCGCGGGCTACGGGTGCAACGTTATAGGTGCTGGAAGTCGTGCCATACGGCACACACGCGAGGCCGTTTATCGCTGCCGGCTTATCCGGACCTGTTTTTACTTTCAGTACGCTGGCGACAGGTGCCGTGCCACAATCGCCTTCGATGGTGGCGTGTACCTCGACTTCTCCGGTTGCCGGAATATTCTCAAATGCAGGTATGATCACAATCGATGGACCGTTGCCCGGCAATACGGTCCAGCCCGCGCTTGCCGGCGACACGTCCCAGGTATACGTATTGGCACCCCCTTGTATTCTGTAGGTAAGCGGCGTGGTATTTCCGAAGGCCACACACTCCGGCCCCATAATGGGCGGTGCGACCTCGGGATAACGATTTACACCAAAGGAGGTGAACCGATCCCCACAGCCGGCGCGAGACGATCTTACGATGATATTTCCCCGACCGGAATCGTTAAACCGCACAGTCACCTGTGTGGAGTCCGGGCCATTGGCTGACACCACGCTCCAGTTATCCGGCAAGATCCACTGGTAACCGAATACCCCTTGTGGGTTATTCGTAACAGAAAAAGTAGCTTCGGTGCCGGCAGCATCACTGATACAAAACGCCCCCGATTCAAATGTAGGAGCCGGCGCCAGCGCTTTCAATGTTTTTGTGAATACGTTATTGTTCCCGTTACAGGCCGATCCTATTTTTACGCTCACTTGCTGATCGGCCGCCGTGTTCGTCACCTTTAAAAATATGGCGCTTCCATCAGAACTTCTGTATAATTCCTGAAGACCGGGACTTATTGTCCACACATAGCCGGCTCCGCTGTTGTACGATCCTAAATACGGCTTGATGCCGTACATGATCACAGCGCCTTCGCCCAACATGCTGGCATCCATACAGGTCGGTCCCGTCAGCACATCGGTACCGCCAATCGTAAATATTTTATGGATCTCTACTTCCCTGAAGGGATCTGAACATTCACCACCGGTCAGGCCGATATAAGCATACACCCGCAGCACGGAAGTGCCTTCGGTGAGGGACTGTACCGACACCCGGTTCGTATTTTGTCCGGACAGGATCTTGGTGTGTTCGGCTCCCTGTACGATCTGCCAGAGATAACGCACGCCGAGTATGGCCGGAACCGAGTAGGTTTGTGTGCCGGTTGTTGCGATACACGTGTTGCCGCTGATCGGACCGGGCGTCACGGCAATATTGGTGTCGACCGCTGCGCTCGTTGTTGCAGCTTCCGGTGTTTGTGCCACGAGCTGGAACGCAAACAGCGGTACCAGCAAGAAACTTAAGAGCGTTGTTTTCATAACGATAGTTTTTGAAAATATGCCGTGCAATAGCCTTATTCGATCGGGGTTTGCTTTTCTACCACGACGCGTTTCCTCGCGTGCAGCTTGCCAAGCCGGTAAGCCATCATGAGCTCATGAGATGTGCTTCCTTTAGCGCTTCGGTTGCCCGTGGTATAGTCAAAAGCGTAGCCTACGCGAAGCTTCTTTTCGAGTGCAGAAAATCCTACCAGGATGGTGGCCGCCTCCTCATGCCTGTACGACAAACCCGCCCAGAACACATCGACATGGTTTACCGTCGCGCTGCCCTGCACGGCAGTGTGATCCGTAGTGGTTATAACCTGCATGGCGGGCGTGAGTGTCCAGTCACGTGAAAGATCGATATGATACCCGGCGGTAATGATTATGCTCTTTTCATTCTCCAGCCCCAGGGTATTGTAGTCGGCTTGTGTAACCAGTCCTTTGGCAGAGACGCCGGCGTAGTATTTTGTATGATTGTACCACACGCCCAGCGTAACATTCGGCTTGGTTTCCGATTGTTTTCCCTCTTTTATAAACTCGTCGTCCGGGTGTTTAACGATATACTCGTCATAGTCGATCGACCGGGTGGCGATACCACCGCGAAATCCCAGCGCCAGCGTACTTTTGCTGGTTAACGAAATACTATAGGCGTATGAAAGCTCTGCCTGGAAGGTTGTAAGTGCAGCCGTCTTGTCACGTGACGCGAGCAAGCCAACGCTATGACCGGTACTATCAAGGTTTGCCGTTGCCGTCAGCAGTTGTGTCTCGGGCGCAGCGGTATTTCCGTTGTAATCTTTATAGCCCGACCATTGCGACCGGTGCAATACCGAAAAATTGTAAAGCTCGCCCGATCCTGTATAGGCGGGGTTGAAATAATAATTATTCAACATGTACTGGCTCAACACAGGCTGCTGCTGCGCCATACCGTTAAATACTGCCGTAATGAATAATGCTGCAAGTAGTAATTTTCTCATGTAACCTAGGTGACGTATAAACAGGGCGACTTACTTCATGATGTGAAAATATCCTTTATAGTCTTTGTCGATTTCTTTAAAGTGGAGTTCGTAGTAATACACGCCGCTTTCAAGGCTCGTACCAGTAAAGTCATCGTGGTAAGAAGACGTTTTGTAAACTTCCTGGCCCCATCGATTCATGACTTTAAGCTCAGCTCCGTATAAAAATGGTTCTATGTAGAGTTTGTCGTTCCGGCCGTCGCCATTCGGACTAATGGCGTTGGTAATGACAAGGTCTTGTGCATGTATCGTCTTCTCTACAGTGATCGGGCAGTTCCGGTCGTCGGTACCGCTCAGAACAACCGGGTATTGCCCCGCCTCGCTGTAAGCATGTGCCGGGTTTTCTTCCGACGATGTGGCACCGTCACCGAACGACCAGGTGAAGCCCTTACCGGTTCCGGTGGTATTGGTAAAGGTCAGCGGTACTTTTGTAAGCACCGGATCGTCCGATTCAACCGACGCGCTGCCTGCAGAAACGCTGAATTCCCCCGGGGTAAAATGATTTAAGATCACGTCCACGCTGTCTTTCTGCGTGCATTCCTGCTGTTGAATGGTCAGGACATACTGTCCGTCCAGTGTGGCGGTCAGGGTAGGTTGGTTGCTGGTCGATCCGTCAGGCAATTGCCATTCATAACTATCGGCACTGACATTGGCGGCTAACGGAGCGGAAGCCGCGCACACATCTGCCGTTTCCGGGAGGGACAACGTAGCGGGTATCACTACCCGAAGGGTATCTTTTACGATATAGTCAGCCGTCTCGATCTGTACGCCGTAGTCGCCAGAGGTGCTTGCCACAATCGAGGCCGTAGTGGCCCCCGTACTCCATCGGTACGTAGCCTGCGGATCTGCCACCGCAGCGCTAAGCGTTATAGACAACCCTTTACAGGAAGCATAGACGGTGTCGTTCTTCACATTCAGGGTGATTGGATTCCTTTCCAGTGTAAGGTTCTGAGCAATGGTATTGGTCACCTGCGCGGTGTAATGGCCCGCGTCTGCCAGCCCTATTGTCCAGGTATAATTTGCCTGTGTCGCACCCGGTAGGGCGACATTGTCTTTCAACCATTGATATTCGTTGGCCGATCCGGCAGTCGTCGCTTTTAGCGTGACCGAGGCCCCTTCCCGCACAGTTACTGTACTGGCGGTATAGATAGGAGCCTGAGGACTGTAGAACAGCCCGGGATACGTGGGATTATAAAAAGGCTCTATGTCGGCGAAGTCCAGTATGTTACCATCCATGAAGATCCCCCGGAGGCTCGAAGACTTTCCTTGCAGGGGAGCGACGCTTGTAAAGCCATTATCACTCAGTACCACATACTGTATCGCTGGTAAATCAAATAGAAATGAGGGCATTTCACCCGTATAGTCATTACCTGCCACGGTAAAAAATCCAAGTTTTGTTAATTTTTTAATGGAGATGGGAATAGTTCCCGACAGATGGTTCTCCGCCAGGGTTAGTGACACCAGCGAGCCGAGGTCGCCAATAGCGTCCGGAATCGCCCCCGTAAGGTTATTATTGAACAGATTTACATTGAGCACTACGTTGACATCCAATGTGACGCCATACCAGGTAGACACCTTTTTTCCTGGCTGAAGCCAATTTGTATTGTTCGTCCATGCAGGCCCTCCGGTAGCATTGTACAACGCCACCAGTGCCAGGGAATCCTGCACCTGCACCTGGGCGTTTGCCATTATCCCTACCAGTACTAAAATAACGATTGTTACTGATTTTCTTCCCTTCATACTTTTCGTGATAATCCCACTCCAACCGATAACGACCGGCTGAAGTGGGATTGTTGTTTTATTTAGAACGTCGCTGACTACTAATGCTTCACGACGAATTTATTGTGGAGTATACCCGATGCTGTGCGGACCAGAACGATGTAGGTTCCGTCCGGATAGTCACGAATATCCAGTTTTGTTTCCTTTTCTACTCCTGGCAGTGCCTTCGTCAACGTGCCCGAAGCGTTGTAAATAGTGACGCTTGCGCTCGCAACATTGTCCGGGAGCACAATATTGATATCATCCGCCGAAGGATTCGGGAATAGCTTCAGGCTGCTTCCCGATACACTTTCAGATTCAGATAAACCGGCTTGCTTGGCGATATTCCGGGCGCTCGTAGAGACGCGTGCGCTCGCAGACTGCGGCATAATGCCTCCTTCCGTACAAATATCCTCTGTGGGGGTGACCGTTCCGGGGATTGCGAGGGTTGTGGTACAACCACCATCATCGACAATAACAACGTATACTGTTTTTGTGCCGATCGTTGCCGCGGGACCAAACAAAGCGCTCTCCGTTGAAGCCGGCGTGCCTGTAACACTGCCAATGTACCAGG
This sequence comes from Dawidia soli, assembly GCF_018598185.1. Classification (GTDB taxonomy): domain Bacteria; phylum Bacteroidota; class Bacteroidia; order Cytophagales; family Cyclobacteriaceae; genus Ohtaekwangia; species Ohtaekwangia soli. The sequence continues at coordinate 43,666 of NZ_JAHESC010000048.1, read as the reverse complement.
CGTAGCTTACCGGAGTACCGTTTGTAACGGTTCCCTCCATGATAGCATATCCTTTAAAGTTTGGAATCGTAAACACATCCACACAGAATTCCAATCCTCCGCGAACAACTTGTAATGTCCGTGCCGAACTGTTGCAACCTGCGACGCTGCCATTCGCGACTACTGAAATCTCGCCGGCGGTTGCCGCATCCGTCGACACTTGCGCGGTCAAACCGGTGGTTGTGATCGGGGGAGCATTCCATGCCGCCGGGAAGGTCCATGTGTAATTTTGAGCTCCGGGGACTTGCCCTGGTATGGAGAAGGTAACACTTTGAACTGCACCCTTACCGATACACGTATTGACTGAACTAGGATTGCCATCGAAAACATCGTAGCTGATTACACCCGGCTGGACGGGTGCCGGCGTTACTGTTATGGCCTGCTTGGCACTATTGGTACCGGTGTTACATCCCAACGCAACGACGCCTACTTCACCACCCGTACTGTTCGGAGTTACGTTGATGGAAGCGCTGTTGCTGGAACCGTCGACTACCCAGCCCGGAGGGAAGTTCCAGGCATAGCCGTTTGCATTGGCTACCGGTGTAACACTATACACCACGTTGCCTCCCGGCGATGTGATACAGATTGGACCTGTGATCGTGCCGGGTTGCGGCGGTCCCACGTTCACCGTCAATGCTTTAAACGCACTGTTAGCACCGCTACTGCAGCCCAGCGCCCGCACCCTTACATCGCCCGATGTATTGTTGGTAGGAGTAGCGGTAACCGTAAGCTGATCGGCGCTGACGGATTTCGTCCATCCAGCCGGAACCTCCCATTCGTAGCCGGTTGCATTGGCCACCGGGGCAATGTTATAGGTCATTCCGGTAGTGCCATACGCCACACATTCCAATCCTGTGATGTTACCCGGTAGCGGAGGGCCCATCGTCACGTCAAGCGTGGTTTCCGCACTGGTGGCGGCAACCGAGCATCCCAACGCGGCTACTTTCAGCTGACCATTGGTGTTATTGGTATTTACTGTCACACTGGTGCCATCCGTACCTCCCGTAACACTCCAGGTTTGAGGTATGGTCCATTTGTAACCGGTCGCTCGAAGTACCGGCGTTATGCTGTACGTAAGGGACCCCGTACCAAACGGTACACATGCGGTACCGGTGATCGCCGCCGGTTTGCCCGGGCCTACGTTTACCAGGAGGGAGCTGACTACCGGTGCCGTGCCGCAATTCCCTTCTATCGTCGCACGCACTTCTACCTGTCCGCTGGCGGGGATATTTCCAAACGCCGGAATGATATCAATGGACGCTCCGTTACCGGTGGTTACCGTCCAGGCTGCAGACGCAGGAATAACTTCCCATTTATAGGTATTGCTTCCACCACCCTGTACGCTATAGGTAAGCGGCGTGATAGCACCAAAAGCCACACACGTTGCTCCGGAGATCGGTGAAGCGACCGCCGGGTACCGGTTTACACCAAACGTAGAGAACTTGGTACCGCAGCCATCGTGCGAAGCCGCCACCGTAATGTTGCCGGGACCTGTGTTGTTGAATTGAATCGTTACCTGCGTTTTATCCGGGCCATTGGAAGAAACGATCGTCCAGTTGGCCGGCAATATCCAATTATAGCTGAATTTTCCATCCGGATTGTTGGTCACGGCAAACGTCGCCTGGGTACCGGTCACATCGCTCACGCAAAATGACTCAGAAGCAAACGTAGGCGCCGGGGCAGGAGCTTTCAATATTTTTGTCAGCCTGTTGCTCTGGCCGTTGCAGGCAGCACCCACCACGATGCTTACTTCCTGGTCAACAGAAGGGTCGTTTACCCGCAGAGAAATACTGCTTCCATCGGCACTGCGGTACAATTCCTCCAGGCCGGCGCTCAGCGTCCACGCGTAGTCGTTTCGCGTATCATACAATCCCAGGTAGGGTTTTACGCTGTAAACCAGGATATTGTCCTCTCCCAGCACAGAAGCGTCCATACAGGCGGGGCCGCCAAAGGTTTCATCGGGGGCAAGTGTAAAGGTCTTTTTGATCCTTATGCTTCTGCTGATGGCCGCGCAAAGCTCTGCGGTACAATCGTTATATACATACACCGTAAGCGATGAGTTACCTTCGTTGATCGATTCGACGGTTACTGTATTGGTATTCGCACCACTCAGGATCCGGGTATGCTGGCCTCCGTTTGTGATCCGCCAGATGTAATTCGCCCCGGGTATAGTGGGAATTGAATACGTTCCTGTCCCGTCCGACGCGATACAACTGATCCCATTTGAAAGGCCGGTGCCAGAGATATCACCTATGGGCAACGGATTTATCGTCACCGCCGCTCGCCCGACCACAACATCCGGATTGCTGGCCAGTGATATGAGAACTTCCCCGCTGCCGGAAGCAGCTCGTACGGTCAGTGTTCCCTGGGTGGTCACAAGCAGTGCTTTGTCGACACCATTGTCTCGGATAACAAGACCACCCGTCGTGGTGGCATAATAAAGCGCGCCGTTTACGGCTACATTGATTGTCGCAATACCACCACAGTCCACTCCTTGAGTGGCCGGCGTGACTTGCGCGGCAAGCTGCCCGGTGCCTATCAGCACTGGTAACAGTAGGATGAGTAATAACTTTTTCATTTGAGGAGGATTAGAATAGGTACACTTCGTCTAACATAATTATACTTTAGTTTAACATACAATACGCTATCGTTAGTAAGAACAACAGGAGATTACAAAAAACACACATGAACATCTCATCATAAAGTCAGTTCCGGCTGATCTTCATGACATAGCTGTACCTGTCGAGCACCGCTGTTTCTCAAGCGTCACATTTGACTATGTATTACCAAATCAAAAAGGGACTTTTCCGGCACTATCTATCTTCCAAATTACTGCTTAAAGTAAGGATGCATTTTCACAAGGCATCTTTTAACCAACCTACTGATCATTCATCAGCGATTATTACACAAATCTTACTTCGTCGCGTGATTCTTCTGTACTTATAAACTATAATCCAATTACCAGCCCTGACCAAAAAAAGTTTAGCATCAGCTATGCAATCTAAGTGTTGATCAAGAGTTTGGGGATTTTCATAGTAAATTGAAACATCTTCTTCGCCAGGTTGCCATTCACCAACAGTCTTTTCGCTAACTTTCTCATCAACCTTTTTTGACTCCGAATAGCCAAATATCAAAAAAAAAATAAACTAATACGAGTTAAGGAGATAAAATTGTTTACAAAAAACAAACCTCTCCATGTACTATAGTAGCCCGTTTTGTAACCAATTCACCTCTCCGATTTGCACTTTAGACCGTTATTATAATATTAGTCTCATAAAATTGTCACAATCTTGTGTGTAAACTTTTCTGTTCCAATTACCTATAGACTGTTATGCCAAAAAGGCTCTCTCGAACTGCCCAAAACGGCGCCACGCTTCCAGCCAAAGGATCCACCTCCGGGAATGTGCCACGCATATACCTGGCTGAACAATTGGCGCCGCTTCCGGGATGATCTAAAAAGCTTGCGGGTGCTGCTGAACCCCTGGTACAAACCACTTATTCATCGCCAGTACGTCCCGATAAATGCTTCAGGGAAGAAAGAGAAACGCATTTAAGGTCTGATGAATCTCATACCGCCCCCCGGGGGTGGACGCATGCCGCCCAGGGGGTTAAGCTGTTTGTTGAGGGAATAGATGAACGTTAGCATGTAGTAACGGCCGAGGGAATTGGTGACCTGCCGTTGAAAGTAGTTTACATCGGCGGTCTGGGATACGCCGGCGCTCTCATCGAGCAGGTTATTGACGGATAGTTTAAGCTCGCCGCTTTTGGCTTTAAGGATATAGCGGGAAATGGATAGGTTGAGAAAGGGTATTGCCTGGCGGTAATCGCTAGTTTTGCTTTCGTAAGTAAGATACTCCAGGGACGAGCTCAGCAAATACATGTTATCGAAGAGGTGAAGATTCCCCTCGGCAGTGTAGCTATTGTTATAATACAGCTGATTGGAGGCGGCATCGAACGCATAGGTAGTAGACTGACGACTGATGTTTGCGCCGAGACTGAAATCGAATATTTCCTTAAAGCGGTAATCGTAGCGGAAGCGCCCGCCGAGCGTATTCTGGGCGATGGTGCTTTGAAGATCGTCGATGACGTTCACGCCCTTTTGCCGCGAAGCCGTGGCCGTTATGCTGAAGCGGCTGTTGAGCCTTTGAATGGGGAATCCGACGGTTGCATTTCCGTTCAGACGCAGTGTATTGTCTACGTTTACGGGTTTTGATATCCGAATACTTTCTTCCGTGTATGCCTGTGAGTTGGTGATGGCGTTCTTTGTATACGTAATATCCGCAAAGCCGAAGAAGTTCACGAACGATGCCGGGTTGAACATCATGTAGTGGAGGCGTACGTTGTGCGCATAGGCTGGCCGCAGACCGGGATTGCCCACGAAAAGGTTGAGCGGATCGCTGTTGTCCACCACGGGCTGAAGCTGCTGTAAGGTCGGCTCCGTCACCGATGTTTCATAGTCGAACCGCAGATGCCGGGTAGACGTGAAATCGTAATTGAACCGCGCTACGGGCAGCACATTGCGATAAGACTTGGATAGGGTTGTACCGGACAGCTTCAGCTCGCCATCGAGAAATGTCTGCTGCACACCCGCCCCTACCGTTATCGTGTAGTCAGACCGGTTGAGGCGGAAGTTCAGCCCCCCGCGGTGGTATTGGTAGTTGCTGGTATACAAGTTGCTCAGGCTGTCGTTGGCTACGGGCTCGCCACTGTTCACGTCGAATACGTTTTTCCTGACGTCGTTCCGGTTGGCCCGGTAGCTATAGTTTGCTTCCAGGTATTTGCGCCCCCCCAGCGGTTCTGTATACGACAATGTACCGCTGTAGGTAAGGGTGTTGGTGGCCAGGTCGTTGGTTTGCAACGTCTGCACGCCTCCCTCCGACTGTGTGTAGTAGTTGGTAAGGGCATCGATGCTGCCCCTGCGATCCGTATCGGTTACATTCAACTGCGCATTTACCGACAGGGTACGTCCTTTCTTTGCAAAGCGATGACGCCATAGCAACGAGTTGTTTGCCGTAAGCGATGTGCCATCGGCAACGGTTCGTGTGTTGTTGTCATTCAGAAGACTTCCGTCCGTAGCCTGGTTTTCGCTCGTGCTGGATTCATTGGTATCGGTTTCGTTGTATGTCACATTCGTTGTGAACTTGAGCGAGTTCAGAGAATCGATTTTATGATCGATGATCGCGTTCAGACGATGGTTAGTATTCGTATTGTTCTGACGGCTGTTCTGGTTGAAGGTGAGGTCCCCGCTGGGAGCGAAGTTGATGCGCTCGGTAGTCTGGAGGAGGTTATGGTCCAGGTGATTATAGAAGTAGCTGGTGCTCAGTTCCGTATTTCTGGTAAGGTTCTTATTATAATTTACGCCCCCCGCATAGTTCGTCATCATGCCGCTGTTGCGTCCTCCGGGGTTGAGCGATACGCCGGACGGGTTATTGGGACTGATCGTCATCCGCACAACGCCACCCCCACCGGCGGCCATTTGCTGCGAGCCACCGGTAAAGCTCATGTAGTCGTCTATGCCGAAGCCCTGTTCGTTTATGTTGTTGGCCATGCCGAGCAACGACAGTTGCTCCTGTTTGCGAAAGCGGTTGAGGCTTGCTCGTGCCTGGTACCGGTCGTTTGTTCCGACTCCACCCATCAGCGTACCGAAAGCGCCATTCCGTTTTTCTTCTTTGAGCGCGAGGTTGATGGTCTTTTCGCGCTGGCCGTCGTCTATCCCGGAGAATACGGCCTGGTCGGATTTTTTATCGAATACCTGCACTTTGTCGATGGCATCGGCGGGCAGGTTTCGTGTGGCGAGCTTGGGATCCGTGCCGAAGAATTCTTTGCCGTCTACCGTAATGCGTTTTACCTGCTCGCCCTGGGCACGTATGGTACCATCGTTGTCAACTTCCACACCGGGCAGTTTTTTAAGCAGATCTTCTACAACGGCATTCTCATTCGTTTTAAAAACGTTGGCGTTAAATTCTATCGTATCGCGTTTTACGCGTACGGGGGCATCGTCTTCCACCGTTACTTCGCCAAGCTGTCGTGCCTGGGGTTGCATACGCAGATCGCCGACATCCACCTCGTTCCCGCTGGAGGGAGAGATCTTCTGCACGAGCGTGGCATAGCTCAGGTAGGTGATCTTGAGTATATATTCCTGGCGGGCAAGATTCCGTATTTCGAAAGCGCCGTCAGCAGCGGTCATATCGAAATTTACGAGCGATGAATCTTTCGCGCTCAGGATCATAACGGTCGCCGATGGCAGCGCAGTCCCCGTGGTGTCTTTCAGGTGCCCTTTTACCGTGAGCTTCTGGGCGATGCCGATGTGGCTAACAAAAAAAAGCAGGTATAGAAATCGTTGCATAATTGAATACGATCAGGGTCTGGAGCCTGGGGCACCGGGGCCTCTGCCCGTCCGCTGCATTTGCTCGTGGGATATTTTCTGGAATTCGGCTTGCGTAATGCGCTCGCCACCGGTGGGCGCTTTCAGCTCATTCTTTTTTAACGGGCGCAGGACTACCTGTTGTGCGGTAATGACCGTTTCACCACCGTTCACATCTACCTGCAGCACGCCACCGGGCAATGAATTGAAACGCTCGGGGCCGAGAAACGGCCGCAGCTTGTCTGTATACCAGGCTACGATCTCCTGTTTGCGCGCTTCGTTATAATAGGTGGCCTGCCGACATGTATACCCCAGGATCGTTTTTGTTCCGGCGCCTAATTTCCAGGGCAGCACCAACAATGAATCCTGTACCAGGTACTTCTTTCCCATAATGTCCTGCTGAACGATGGATGCAGCCGTTGCCTGGTCGGTATAATATTCACCTTGTGGCCTTCTGAAACGCATGCGCATGCCGCCGCCGTCGGCTTCGAACTCATCTTCATCCTCTTCCACAGGTTTGTAAAGCGAAGCAGTCTCGTTGAAGAAGAGCTCTTCCTGGTGTACGTTGAATTCGGGAATTGCATCTTTCATGGCTTCACGGTCGGGCGGCAGGCGGCGATGCAGGTTTATTTTTACCTCATATCGTATTACACCGGCAGAGGTCTGGCCGAAACCGACGTGCGCTCCGGCAAGCGATGCCAGGATACTACTGATAATGATTACTTTCTTCATACGGTCCAATGGGTTTGCGTTAGCTGGTCGTCGAATTCAATGGTAAAGCTACCGTGCGGAGGGGTTCTGCACCGTTAATAGGTCTGAATGGATTGTTAATTAAGGTTAAAGCCGTTCGTTACGCCGGTGGATCGCATTACCTTTGCATAACCGATGCGTCGCCGCTTTAGGGTGTTATGGCGGCACGATGCAACGGTTGGTATCAATATGACCGGGCAGGAAAACTTTGGCCATCGAACAGGGAGCGCGAAAAAACATGAAGCAAAACAAGAACATCGTAACCATAGCGCTGATGATCTGCAGTCTTGCGCTGCTGGTCATCCTGCAAATTTTCTGGCTGCAGAGCTCGTATGAAAAAGCATTTCATAGCCTGCGACGCGAAAGCAGCATGATTTTCAGGACTACCGTCATAACGCTCCGGGACTCGCTCTTTATGCGCAGCGTAGAAATCCTTCCGGCAGATTCACTGCCACGTTCGGTAGAATATGGTTTAACAGGCGACTCGGCACGGCCGGCACTCGCGTATCGGGCCAATCACATAAAACACCTTCGCGACAATGACGAACGCGGCGAGGTAGCGATCTATACGGCCATCTCAACCGGCGATTCCATCAGCCCGGACATGCTTCGGCCGATTGCGGGGCGCCTTCAGACGATCCGTGGTGAAATGAGGGCCGCCCCGGGCAAGAGTTTCATCGTACGCCTCACCACCGACACATTGAATATGGACACGCTCCGTATGCAATACCGCGAAGCGCTCGGCAAGGCCAACATACACACGCCTTTCACGATACGCCATGCAGTTACAGCTCCCCCGGAGCATGGCCGGCACCCAGGCCCCTTCGGATTTACCAGCGAGTTTGAAACAGCGCAGGAAGCCGGGCAACGAAGTGAAAACGCTCTGTACGCCGACTCTCTCACGCTGGATGCCGTACGCACCAACCCGGTAAGCCGATACACGGCATCGCTGGCAAATGTACGAGGCGTCATCCTGGCGCAGATAACACCACAAATTCTGTTCGCTCTTTTCCTGACGCTGCTTACGGCTACGGCATTTCTGGTGATGTTCCGGAACCTCCGGGCGCAGCAACGTCTCATGGAGGCCAAGAACGACTTTATCAGCAACGTTACGCACGAGCTCAAAACGCCGGTAGCTACGGTCAGTGTGGCGCTCGAGGCTTTGCGGAACTTTCATGCGATCGACAACCCCACGCTCACGCAGGCCTACCTGGACATAGCACAACATGAATTGAACCGGCTGACGGTGATGACGGATAAAATCCTGGAGACATCGGTTTTTGAAACCAACGGTGTCGACTACCGCCCCGAAAGGATAGACATGGATACCATCACGCAACAGATCATAGTCTCGATGAAGATGGTTTTTGAAACCCGCGGAGCGACGATACATTATAATAAAGAGGGAAACAACTTCGTGCTGCACGGGGGCGCCATCCACCTCACGAATGTCATCTATAACCTCATTGACAATGCGTTGAAATACAGCGCCAAAAGTCCGGTGATCACGGTGTCGCTAAAAAATGCGGCAGATTCAGTAAGCCTGTCCGTAAAGGATGAGGGACTGGGTATTGCTGCGGAATACCAGAAAAAGATCTTCGAGAAATTTTTCCGCATACCCACGGGCGATGTTCACAATACAAAGGGTTATGGACTGGGGCTCCATTATGTGGCGAGTGTAATCCGCAGCCACGGTGGTCGTATCGACCTGCAGAGCAAGCCCGGCAAAGGAAGCTGTTTTACCATTATCCTTCCCCGGCAAGGTGCAACGGCATTATTATCATGAGCAAGGTCAAAATACTCTACGTGGAAGACGAGCCATTCCTGGCCCGTATTGTAAAAGAAAGCCTGGAAAGCCGCGATTTTGAAGTGACGATGGTGGACGACGGCAAAGATGCCATGGCCCGGTTCCAGTCACTAAAGCCCGACATCTGTGTGCTCGATGTTATGCTGCCCACCAGGGACGGTTATACGCTGGCCAGGGAAATGCGCCGGCTGGCGCCATCGCTGCCCATCATTTTCGTTACCGCCAGGATACAAACAGAAGATCTGCTGAAAGGTTTTGAAGCCGGCGGCAATGACTATATACGCAAACCGTTCAGCATGGAAGAGCTTATTGTTCGTATCACAAACCTGCTGCAACTTACGCAATCGCAAAAGACCACGACACAGGAGAACATTACCATCGGCCGTTACGAGTTCCTGCCACTGCGGTATGAGCTGCGGTATGATACGACTATAAAAAAACTCTCGCATCGCGAGTCTACCCTGCTGCAAACCCTGATCGACAACAAGAACGCCACTGTACTTCGCAAAGACATTCTCATGAAATTGTGGGGCGACGATTCGTTTTTTAATTCGCGCAACCTGGATGTGTACATTACCAAGCTGCGCGATTACCTGAAGGAAGATCCATCGGTCCAGATCATCACGATCAAGGGTATCGGCTACCATTTTGCCGTGTAGCGGCGACGGCGACTTAATTCGCGCCCCGATCCGGATCTTTTAATCAACGTCCGTGACTGCTATTTCCTTCACAGGACTGTCGGCGTAAGTTGTTGCACGAACTTGTCGTGGTCCCACAACACACGCAGCTCGGTCACGTGCGACAGATCGTCGAATTTGAAAATAAAGATGTGTTCCGAATCAAACCGAAGGCCATGCGCGGGGATGCCGGCAAAGTCCTTTCGTTGCGTGCCGAAAATAGATACCCGGCATTTCACGGCATGCTGCGCCTCGATCCATTCCAGCGATGTTACCGTGTTGTCGAGGTCGGGAAAACAATCCATCAGTGCGGTCCAGATGTTTTTGCCAAGCTCGTGAACAAGACCCGTACCGGCCTGATCCAGCGGCTCGAAGTAAACGATGCTTTCAGGGGTGCACAGGTTCAGCATCCGTTCGATATCCATTTCCTGGTAGGCGGAAAAGAATTCGATACAGGTTCCTTTCATTTGCAACACGGAAGTTGCTTCCTGCTGGCTCGTTTTTGTTTCATTCATACGAGAGGTTGTTTTTATATTCTGCTTAGTTCTTTGCCTGTTTCGACTCGCCGCTGCCGTCGAGGAGCCACCCTGCGTATACGATTTTCCAGCGTCCACCCTGTTTTTCAAGTATACGGGTTTCATAACTCAGACCGGGCATATCCATGGCTGCCTCGCCTGTATCGGTACCGTATTGCTCGAAGGTTACCCAGGCCATGTTTCCGGAAACACGTATGTTCATATTTTCACGGCGCACCTGTTGGCGGTTCTTTTCAGGATTGTCTGTAATAAGCTTCTCCATCCGGCCGCCGATAACCGACCACCCTTTCATGACAGTTACTCCGCCACGCTGCCACCATCCCACCACACGCACGTAGTCGCCGTGCGCCCATTGGTCCGCGAGGGCACTGAAGTCTTTATCCCAGAAAGCTTCGGTTTCGGCAATGATCACCTTTTTAATAGCATCCTCGTCTGCGCTGACACGTGCCGCCGGTCGATCCGGGACCATAAAAGATAGTGCAGCAAAAGTTGCCGCCACAATCACTTTAACCAGTAAAATCTTCATGAGCCTTGTTTTTTTAAACAAAGCTATGGAACGCAAACCGGCGACGATAGTAAAAATGCGGTCGGGTATTATTCTTTCTTTTTATCCAGTAGCCGCGTAAGCTCAGCGTGTTCCTGCAGGTAGCGTCCCGGACTCAGATCGTTCAGGGCCTTAAAATCTTTGATGAAATGGTTCTGATCGTGAAAGCCTCCCTGAAAAACCATGTCCTGCCAATCGACGCGCGAAGCATGGGCCACCTGGTTCGAAATAGGCGCCATCCGCACAATGCGACAATATTGTTTGGGTGTAAGCCCCGTCTTTTCGAGGAATTTACGTTCAAGGTGCCGGCGGCTTACACACAGCTCTTCCATAAGGCGCTCGACGGTTATATTACCCGTATTCTCCAGGATAAGCGCTGCCGCCATATCGGCGACATTGACTCTTTTCTCATGGCCCTCCAACCGCGTCGTAAAATATGTGTTTAATGCATCAAGTCTTCCGGCTACATCCGTGGCAAATTTCAGGGATGTATGAAGCGTCCCCGTCTGGTCACCCAGCAGAGCATCGAGGTTTATACGTTTGTCGACTACGGCGCGCATGGAAAAATCGAACAGCGTGGCAATGGCAGTAGGTTTAAACACAATACCCACCTGGCGCACGTTCCCCGAAAGCCGTATGCGATAGTTTTTTGTTTGCTGTCCCGCCAATATGCAATCCGGTAAGGTCTGAAAGTCCTTTTCGGCCGCTGTGCGCACAGCATACGGATCGCCCAGGTTAAAAATGATGGCTGCGTAGCCACTCGGCGGCGACTGGATGATCCGCATTTCACCCTGGGTATAGGCAAGGTCATAATAGCACACAATGAACGGTTCCAATATCGGGCGGGGGCCATATTTCTGATAACTGAGCATATCTGCTGCTTACATAGGCAAAAGAAAGATAGCAAAAGTTACGGGATAATCGCCGCGGGCGGAGTCGACCTGACTGTACGATTGTCGAACTATTTTATAGTTGAATTAAAGCATGCCAATTCGATAATAACTTGATTATAAGCATTTTATCATAGACAGATATTACCCACAGCAAAGACGCCGAACCGGCGCGGCTATGCCTTTTTTACGATCACTCGAGTACTATGACAAATCCACCATTTGCCGGGAGCATAAGATCCCGCTTCTTCTCCTTCGAAACGTTAAATTCATCCTTTGAAAACAGGGCACCATTTCGTCCCTCCGTGTAAAGTGTGGCCTTGCCTTTTTTGAAGAAAGCCAGGTCAAGATTCATCTTCCGCTCCGTTGTGTCTCCATTAATGCCCGCAACGTACCAATGCTTGCCGCTTCTTCTGGCAATCACGACATACTTTCCGGGATAGCCGTCTATAAAAGTTACATCATCCCAATGGTCAGGCAGGGTCCGCAGGAAATTCTTTACGTCATCCGGTACTTCTGCCATTCCCTCCGGCGACTCCGCATAGTGCTGAATCCCGGACAAAAACAAAACCGACAACGCGAGTTCGAATGCCGCCGAAGTTTTTCTCGTACATTGACTATGGGTGAGCTTATTCAAGTTCATGGGCGTGAAGTCCATGGGATCATAGGCATTGCGTGTGAAGGGCAGCATGGCGCAATGATTCGCCTGCACATCGGCGTGATGCTGGCTGAACGTGACCATCTCCATGCCCAGTACTGCTTCTGCGGAAACCAAATTAGGATAGGTACGATGCCAGCCTCTCGGAAGCGTAGCGCCGTGAAAATTCACCAGCAATTGATACGCTGCCGCATCCTTTAAAATATCCAAATAATATTTCATCACGCTTTGACCGTCGCCGCCAAAGAAATCTACCTTTATGCCTTTGATACCCATACCTTGAATCCGTGAAAATTCGTTTACCCGGTCTTCATGCGTAAGGAGACGATTTTTGGGATGATACTCCACCGTATTCCAGTCTCCGGCAGAGTTATACCATAGTATAATCCCGACATTCTTTTTTGCAGCGTAATCGCTTAAAAATTTTATACTGTCATATCCGATTTTTGTATCCCAGTCTACGTCGATCAGGCAATACTGCCAATGCATATTCGCCGCATAATCGATATATTTTCTTTGTTCCTGAAAAGTAATATTTTCATCCTTGCTGTTAATCCAACTCCAGCTGGCTTTCCCTGGCTTTACAAATGATATATCTTTTAACACGTTCGGCCGCGCGAGGTCTGTACCGAGTGTAGATTCCATGATGCTTTTAAGGCTACCTACCGCAATAATTCTCCAGGGGGTATACCACGGCTGATTGTTCACGGGCAGATAACCACCGCCCGTATACACCTCTTTGGGATCGGGCATGCCTATGCGATAGATACTGCTCAGGGAGTCGTTTATCAACCTGCTGGCACAGTAATGTTCATCTACACCGGCTTCGGTTATCAACGCCCAGATGGCGTTTGTTTTGAAAAGGGCAGGAAAGACCCATCCGGAATGAAAAGGAGGCATGGTGCCTGCCGGTATATCTTGTTCATAATGCTCCTCGTAGCTCGGATAGGTGTGATTCCATCCCTCCTTGGCCTTGCTCATGGGTTGTAGCCATGCCCTGGCCGCTGTGCTGAAGTGAAAGGACGTTGCTTCGCGCTCAATGACCTGCTCCTGATTGACCCACGGAAAATAATATCGAAAGGCAAGACCGTCTGCCGACAGCCGGAAGATTATATCCATCTGTTTCCCTTCCGCATTGGCAAATGAAACTATCAACTGCTTCGCCTCATAGTGAATGTTGCTTTTTTTTGCATTTACCATTTGATAGTCGTCCTTTACGAGCAGGGGATCCGACGCGGAGAGCAATTTCATTCCTTGTGAGAAATTATGCTCTTTCATCACAATCCCAAGCGTGGAAGGTTCAAGCACCCTTACCCCCGATTTCGTCAGGTCATATCGTATTTCGCCCGACTCCGAGAGCGACAATTTCAACTGCAGCAACTTGTCAGGGCTTTCCAGCCGGACTGCTTGTTGTGCCTGAACCAACCCGGCAAAGCACAGAGACAACAACAGTAGTATTCTTCTATACATCAAGCTAAAGGTTAATGTTCTATTATTTTGAAGTGGTAATCCTCAACACTAATATCATTAAAAATTACCTTGTTTTTAAATTACCAGCGCGTCACCTTTGACGGCTTGTGGCTGTACATGATCTTCAAGCCTATTTTAACGTTAACACAGCCACGGCTTCATTCAGTCCAGGCGCCGAAAGAATAACCTTTACCGACCCTGGGGTTTGCGCCTGGATATATCCCAACCACCTGCCACAGTAGGCTTTTCGCTTGTTACCCTTATAATCTTCATGACTGGCCAGGTCGCCACTTTCAAGGCCGATAAGCCTGGCAGGCCCTTCTATTCGGCAGCTAACTTCGTGCGACGACGACGGCACCAGGTTTCCCTGGGCATCCGTTACCTCCACGACAATGTGAGCAACCTCGCGACGGGCAGCGGACAGGATGGCTCGATCCACTGTCACTTTCAACTGACTGGCGGCACCGGCTGTTTGAAGCGTATAACGGCCTGTCTCCTTGCCTTTAGTATAGGCCACGAGGGTGGCAGTGCCGGGCCGGTAGGCAACTTTCCAGCGAGCGATCTGCTGTTCACTTTCCAGCAGCGGCTTCCGGCCAACAACGTGACCGTTTATAATCAACGCTGCCTCGTCGGCATTGGTATAACCCAGCACGGTGAGCGAATCACCCATCGTCCAATTCCAGTGGGCGGCGGCCGACCCGCCCTGGCGCCGCGCTCCGTCATGGGAAATCTTCGCGGCCGCCAGGTATATCACCGGCTCATCGGTCCACAGGCTTTTGCGATAGTAATACTCCGGCTTCGGAAAACCGGCCAGGTCTACCAAGCCTGCACCACTGCCACGTACAGGCCAGGCGCGGGCTTCGCCGAGAAAATCGATACCAGTCCACAGAAACTGGCCGGCGATGAAGTCATTCTTCACCACCGCCTCCCAGGCGTCATATCCCTTGCTGTTTTCACTACCATAAATAATCCGTTGGGGATATTGAGCATGATCGTCGGCATAGCGGTACTCCTGGTAGTTATACCCCACCAGGTCGAGCGCTTCCGGATACGTCGTGAGGTTGGACATCACCACTCCCGCCAGGGCCGCCGTCACGGGGCGGGTAGTGTCATATTGCTTTGCCACCCCTGCCAGGTGCGCAGCGATCTCGCCGAGGCGCCGGGCGGACGGATTGCCTGCCTGATAACCCTTTCCATAAATCTGCGGGTTGCGCCCCGTGTTGAGAATTTCGTCCGTATAGGGGTCGTTAGGGTAATCAATCTCATTGCCAATGCTCCACATCAAAATGCATGTGCGGTTACGATTTCTCAGGATCATGTCGCGCACATCGCGGTCAGCCCACTCCTCAAAGTTTTTGCTGTAGCCGTCCTTGCCGGGCGCCCCAACGTTCCAGCCCTTGATCCATTTGTTTTTACTTACCTCCCACTCGTCAAAGGCTTCGTCTTGTACGATCAGGCCGAGCTTGTCACACAGGTCGTAAAGGTAATCCTGGTGTGGATTATGGCTCATGCGGATGGCGTTGCAACCCATGGCTTTGAAGAGCCGGAGGCGCCGCTCCCACACATCGGCGGGAACAGCCGTGCCAAGGGCGCCCGCGTCGTCGTGAATACACAGGCCTTTGAGTTTGACGTTGCGGTCGTTCAGAAAGAATCCTTTAGCGGCATCAAAGCGGAAGCTGCGGAAACCGACGGTCTCCGCTACCGTTTCTGTCTCCTTTCCGTCTACAGACAACGTTGTGCGCAGCGTATAAAGTGTTGGGTCCTCCGGCGACCACAGCGCCGGCTTGTCGACGTCTAAGTCCATCGTGACATCGCCGCCTGTCGCAATAGCGCGACCGGAGCCCTCGCCACGGCTTACGATCTTACCGGCCGCGTCGACCAACTCGGCAGTTACACGCACAGCCACGGGGTTCTTTGTTTCGTTCTCAACATGCACTGCCACGCGGGCCAGTGCACGGGTGGCAGACACCTCCGGTGTCGTAAAGGCAATACCCCACACCCCAATGTGTACCGGCGCCAAGGCCAGCAGGTATACGTTTCGGTTGATACCCGAACCACTATACCAACGGGAGTCGCCAAAGTCGGTATGATCTACCTTCACGGCTACGACATTTTCGCCCTGCTTATTCAGGTGCGGCGTAATATCGTAGTAAAACGAAGCGTAGCCGTTGGGACGTTTACCGAGGTGCTGACCGTTGATCCACACGTCACTGTTTTTGTATACGCCGTCAAAGTACAGGTACAGCCTCTTGTTCTGTTGTGTCGGAACAAGATGGAACGTTTTACGGTACCACCCAATCCCCGCCGGCAGGTAACCTGTTCCGCTGGCCCATTCTTCGCTGAAGGGGCCTTCGACACTCCAGTCGTGCGGAAGTGAAAGCGCGCGCCAGGAAGCATCGGTGGTCGCGGGTTTCTCCGCGCCGGCAACATCACCTTTGTGAAATCTCCAGCCCTCATTGAACAACACGCCCCGGCCCTGCTGCGCACAGAGCGGTATAGCGAAAATTAGGGTGGCAAACAGCAGGAAGATTGACATCGCAGTCAGGTGTTTATGGGATAGAATAGGCATTATAAGATATCGTTCGTTTTATATCGACTCAAATCATTGTTCTATGGCACGCGTCCGTCGTTCATATTATTCCAGCGTGCTGACCAGCGTCACGACAGACCGGCCAGGGATGGTGACAGGCTCGTGACCGTCTTGCACAGGTTGTGGTTTCAGATCGTCACCGGCGTCGGCCGAAGTAACGTAGGCGATAACCGGTACGTCCGCATGCCCCTCAACCGATAGCTGCAACGGTACTTCGTCCCGGCCATAGTTCACGACCACTGTAATGAGTTTGTGTGTATCGTCGTGCACATACGCAGACACCAGCAGCCCCTGGACATTGTCGATCGCAACATCGGCCGACGATACAACTACCCGTACCGATCCCGGCCTCACAAAGCGGCTGAAGTTACCCAGCGCCCACAATAGCTTGGTGTCTTCCACCGTACCGTTGGCTTTGTTTTTCTCTACATATATCAGGCCGTCTTTATAGTCGTATGCCGACAGCGACGTCCACCAGTGCCATGCAGAAGCGTTGGCAACGGTCAGGTCGTGATGAACGAGACGCGCCACATACAGCGCCGTCGCCATACTGCGGTCCTTGCCGGGTCCGGGTATCTCTTCTTGCTCACCAAGCACGCAATATTCACTTTGCCAGAATTCCAACGGTGTGGGTGAAGCCTTTACCTTGGCGTCCACCGCTTTGCGGACGGAAAGCATTTGGTCCATCGGCGCCGACGTGAAGTAACTGTGGGCGGAGATGACCTTATCGACCGACTTCATGTTGCCTACGTACCGCGGTGACGTCGGCGAAAAGAAATCGTCCACCTGGTTTCCACGGGTGGGCTTGTCGGCTGCTTCATACAGGTAGTTGATTTTGCCCGCTTCGGCCAGTTGTATTTTGACGGCGAGACCCTCGGCGATCAATACCGAGTCGAGCTTGCGGGTTATGTCGTATATCTCCTGGTTGGTATAGGGACTTCCCTCCTGCCCGTTACCTGTCCAATCCCACTGTGGCTCGTTAAAGGGGCTGAGATAGTTAAACGTCGTTCCCTGGTCGCGGAAGTGTTTAACGACCGTGGCCAAAAACACGGCATAGTCGCCATACCGGGCGGGCAAGATGTTGGCCTGTTCACCGTTGTCGGAGTAAGCTTTGCCGTTGCGGGTGAGTTGTACCGGGGGACTATTCACAAACGCGACAAACCGATCCACCCCGTGCTGACGGGCGGCTTCCAGAAACCACTGCTGCCCGGCCTGCCGCGTCCAGGTATAGCTCCCGTCGGTATTGAGAAAGCCCTCCGTACGACGCCATTCATCGCCGATATTATTCTGGGCCGCGCTGCCGGCGCCGATGTTGAAACGCCACAGCGACAAGCCAATGCCCCGGGGCTTTCCGTTGGCGTCTTCGTCCATGCTGAATAACCAGTCGGCTACCTGTTGGCGTTTGTCGTCGGGCCATTGGCCTACAAACTGGCACGCCCAGGCGTCCGACCCGCCAAAATTATGAATGATCTGCCGGCGATCATCTACATGTACGGTTACAACGCGCGCTTCGGTCGTGACGGTAGCCGAATCATTCCGCGAGCAGGCCGTCAAAAGGACCACCAGCGCAAGGCGCCAGCGTCCGGAGTGTGTAAAGAAAGATTGCATGGATAGTATATATCTTCAACATCGATTCCGGAAGCAACATGCTTCCGGAATCGATAATACAATGACTAGTAATGTGGACTCTGATCCAGGCGATCGCCGGACGATTGAATCTCCGCGCGGGGAATGGGGAGCCAGTAATGTTTTTCCTCGAACTTGCGTCCATCGAGCGCTACTACCTTCTGATATGTCAGGACACTACCGCTTTTGGTGATTGATACACCGTAGGCAGGTTCGTTCTCCGTGTCCATAGCGATCATCCACCGCCGCACGTCGTAAAAGCGATGCTCTTCGAAGGCAAGTTCCACCTGACGTTCGTGGCGAATGGCGTCTCGCATACCGTCCTGGTCGAGTCCCGCCGGCAGGTCAGGCATATCCGCACGCTGGCGTATGAGGTTGATCGCGTCATACACCGAGGCGTCGGGACCGGCCACTTCGTTTTGCGCCTCCGCGTAGTTCAGCAATACCTCGGCATACCGCAGGTAGATCCACGGCTGTGTGCCGGCAACGTCCCATGGGTTTTGGATAGGCAGTGCATCGTTCAGGAATTTCTTCAGGTAATATCCCGTCTTCGAAGCGTTCCAGTTGTCCTGACCGTCTTTGCTGTCTTTACCGCCGGGCAGGAAGGTTTCGATCTCACGGCCGCGGTAGTCCGAACCGTTGTGCAGAATGCTGGCATTGAAACGCGGGTCACGGTTGGCATAGGGGTCGGCTTTATGCGCAGTGTTCTCCCAATCAAAAGGCACCGCCGTGGTCGCATCCACCTTCACTTCGTAAGCATCCACCAGATTTTGTAGCGGCGAGTTTCCAGCCCAGCCCCCGTATCCGTTCGGGCCGTTGGAAATTTCGAGGCAAACATGGCGCGCGCCGACGGCATACAGCCGCTCGAAGATAATCTCGCTGCTGGAAGGCGACAGGAACAACGAGCGATAGTCGGGGTGCAGCGAATAGCTCAGTTCCATCACATCCTGGGCCGCGTCGGCCGCCGCCTGCCATGTGCCGACGTTGTACAACGGACTGGCCGCATACAGCAGCATTCGTGCTTTCAACGCCAGCGCCGCGCCGCGCGTAGCCCGGCCAAGTTGCCACGTAGAATTGTTGACGGCCGGTAACCCCGCCGCCGCCTCGTCCAGTTGGGCAACAACGTACTCCACGCCCTGGGCAATAGTCGATTTTTCAAACAATCCCTCCGCGGCCAGGTCATCGGTGAGGTTATAGACCTTGTCGCCCATCAGCACCACCGACCCATAATTACGCACAAGATCGTGGTAGCGATACGCGCGGATAAATTTCAGCTCGGCCGTAAGCCAGGCCTTGTGAGAAGCGCTCATCTGTACCTGGTCGATCACGCTCAGCGCGTAGTTGCACTCGCGAATACTGCGGTAGCTGCGAGCCCACAGCGTACCGGTAATACCCAGGTTTTCCGGCGCCAGCTGCCCACGTTGCACAACCCAGGTGTTGTCATCGTTGTTGTAAATGGCTTCATCGGTAAGCGACGCCCACAGGGCGTATTCAAAGCCGCGTCCGAAACCAGGCGGTGTACCTTCGGCTTCTTTTTCTTGAAGGCGTACACCCATATAGCGGTTTATCACAAAATCTTCGAACAGCGACGAGTCGTTCACAATCGGGCTGTCGCCGATACGGTCGGTCGCCTCGACATCCAGCAACCCATCGTTGCAGGCACCCGCCAGGCAGGCAAGGGCCGCCAGGGCTACCGGGTATATATACTTTTCTTTAATGTTCATAGTCATGATGATTAAAACTGAAGATTGACGCCTACGTTGATGATACGCTGCTGCGGATAAAACTGACCGCTTTCGCTACTGCCTTCCGGATCGTAGTCTTTCACGTCGGTAATAGTAAAAAGATTAAACGCATTGGCATATACACGCAGGTTCGACAGATGCAACCTGGAGGCCAGCGCACCGGGCACATTGTAACCAATAGCGATGTTTTTCAGACGCAGAAAAGACGCGTCGTTCAACCAGAAATTGTTTTTATTCGACCCGTTGATGGACGAAGAGGCCCGGGTGTCCACACGCGGGTAGCTGCCGTCGACGTTCGAAGGACTCCAGCGATTGTCGGCCCACGTGCTGTAAAAGTTACCGACAGTGCCCGACTCCGCCAACACATATTGGCTCACGCGGCTCTGCCCCGCAAAAAGAATGGAGACGTCGAAGTTCTTCCAGCCAGCATTGACATTAACGCCGTAAGTAAGTTCCGGAATGTTCCCATACTTGGTACGCACTTGGTCGTCGGCCGTAATCTCACCATCGTCATTATAATCTTCAAAGATCAGGTCGCCGGGTTGAGCATTTGACAAGTGCGGGTAGCTGTCAAGGTCCGCGGCGCTACGGAAGATACCGATCGTGTTATATAGCAGGTAGCTGTTCAGCGGCCGGCCGGTCTGACGCTGGTACGGCAATACCGAAGAGGCCTCATCCATAAAGATCACCTCGCTTTTTGCATAGGTCATATTGGCTGAAACGTTGTACCAGAAATCTCCGGTGTGTTTATATCCTACCGTCATCTCGATACCGCGGCTTTTTACTTCGCCGATGTTTTCAGACGGTACCAGCGGGTTGTAGGGATTGTTCGGATCCTTCGGATCAAAGGGATTGACTATGCCCGAGCTGCCGGGTATCGAAGCGTTGCGCGGCGCCAAAATGTTAGAGCGGTCTTGCAGAAAGTATATAAACTCCAGCGAGAAGTTGCGCAGCACAGTAGCGTTCACGCCAATGTCGGTCTTCTTGGCAACCTCCCAGGTAATCTGCGGGTTGGCCAACTTGGTCAGGTCAATGCCCGGATGCTTGTCACTGCCGATCACGTACACGCTGTTGAACGAGTAGTTATTGAAATACTGAAACTGGCCCACGTTGTCGTTTCCTAACCGACCGTGCGAGGCGCGGATTTTGAGGTCGTCGAGAAACGTCACATTATCGGCAAACCAGCTTTCCTCCGAAATTCTCCACCCTGCCGAGACCGCCGGAAAGGTGCCATACTGCTCTCCGTCGGGAAAGGTAGACGAACCATCGATCCGCACCTGCACTTCGGCCAGATACTTTTCTTTGTAGTTGTACGCTGCGCGGCCAATATAGCTTTGGCGGGTATAGTTATAGCTGGATCCGGTGTTGTCACGGTCTGTAGCCGCCGATCCGCCTTGAGTCAGCTCAGGGGTGAGTGACGTGGGGTAGTTCAGGCGTGTGGCGCCCATCTTTTCACGATGCGTTTTGCTTTGCTCGTAGGCAACAAAGGCATTGACGTTGTGATCGCCGAGCTGGCGCTCGTAGTTTAGCTTGCCGTTGTAACTGATCAGGCTGTTGTTTTCCTGCGACTGCGTCATCTTCGCGGCACCGGAAGATCCGCCGGTAACCGACCGGGTATAAACATCGGTGGCGCCGTTATAGCTATAGACAGCATACGGTTGGGCAAAAGACTTGGAAAAATTCCAGGTCTTGTCCACGGCATAAAAGCCGTCTACGGAAAGCCCCTTCACCGCCGGAATAGCATAGCTTGCCCGCAAAATGCCGTTGAATACCTGGATGGGATTTTTGTTCGTACCACCGGCGCTTGTCGCCAGCATAATGGGGTTGTTGTTTTCGATGCCCGTGGACGGAAAGCCATTGGGGTAACGCGCAATGACCGTCGGGTACGCCCGGTAGATGGACCGGAAAATATCGTTCGCCGCCGTGGTAGGAAAGATACGGTCCTCCTCGCGGCCAGCCAGCGACAGCGATACTTTAAAGTCCTTGGTGATGTTGGCGTCTATATTCGACCGGAAGTTATACTGGTTGTACTTCGTCGCACCGTGGCGGTACAGACCATCCTGGTATATTTTGCCGAGCGATACATAGTAGCGAACGTCCTCCGTACCACCATTAATGGAAAGATTCTGCTGGTTTTGCAGCGCAACAGACTTTAGCGTTTCGTCCGCCCAGTTGGTGTTGGGATAATTGATGGGGTCCGAACCATCGCGGAAGCGCTGCAGCTGCTCTTCACTATAGTGCTGGTTCATGCCGCCCGTCTTGTTGTTATAGTAGTCTATCTCGTTCTGAATGGTGGCATACGTAAACGCATCCGCCATGTTGGGCAACCGGGTCGGCGACGAAAAGCCCTGGTTGAAGCTGTACGAAATCGTAGGCTTGCCGCTCTTGCCGCGTTTGGTAGTCACCAGTATTACGCCGTTGGCAGCACGGCTGCCGTAGACAGCGGCCGAAGCGTCTTTCAGAATCGAAATGCTTTCAATGTCGTTTGGATTAAGTCGCTCCAGGCCACCGAGCTGGCCGGGTATACCGTCGATAACCACCAGCACGTCGTTGTTACCTGTAGTGGCCAGGCCACGGATGTTATAGCTGCTCCCGTCGTAGCCGGGCTCACCGCCACGATTGCTGGCAATGATGCCTGAAAAGCGGCCCGCCAGGGAGTTGGACACGTTAGCTTGCGGACTCTTGACAAGGTCGCCACCTTTCACTTGCGAAACCGATCCGGTCAAGGTCTCGCGTTTCTGCTCACCGTACCCCACCACCACAACTTCCGACAGGGTCTCGATATCCGTCGTCAGGACAACATCGATAGAAGTCCTGGTACCCAGCGGCACTTCCTGGGAGGTGTAGCCAATAAAGGTAAAGATAAGCACCGGATCCTTGCCTGACACGCGCAGGGTATAACGTCCATCGGTGTCGGTCGTCGTGCCCTGTGAGGTCCCTTTCACAATCACGCTCACCCCTGGCAGGGGAGCATTGTCCTCTTGAGCCGTGATGACGCCCGTCACGGTCACCTCCGTTTGCGCTCGCAGGGAGCCGGAACAAAGCAGGCCGCCACAGACTGCCAGGAAGAGCAGCACACGGGGCGCCAGGATGTTTAGTAAATGTTTTTTCATCATAGGTTTATTTATTAGGTATGGGAAATGGCTTCTGCAAACCATTGCATAAAAGTGACCGAAATCGTTTGCTTTGAGCGGGGGTGAACTTGTACTTCGTGAGGGGCGGATGGGTAAGAGCTCCAAAAACGCTTCATTGGCGTCTTTTTTGCGATCTACACCATAAAAAAGTACGTACAGGGGGTATCGGCTTCGAAGCAGGCCAAAGATTAGCCCGTCTACCCCGCGTTTTTTAGAAAGTCAGAAGGAGCGTGGCCAAATTCCTTGACAAAACACTGCCGAAAATATTTCAGGTCCGAGAAGCCAACCATGTACACCACCTCAAAGACTTTATACTTTTTGGACTTCAGCAGCTTGGCGGCCTCTTGCATGCGGAGAGACCGCAGATACTCCACCGGCGAGAGGCCGGTCAGCATTTTTACCTTCTTATATAACAAAGAGCGGCTCATGTTGAGCGCCTCGCACAGCTCGTTTACATTGAAATCCTTGTGGTCGAGGTTGGTCAGTAGCATTTCATAAATAGTGTGCAGAAATTTCTCGTCGGGAGATTGCGACGCCGACGGCTCCGGTCCGGGTGCATGAGCTGCGAACAAGTTGCGGTAAAAGCGCTTAAGGGTCTCGCGTGACTGCAGCAGGTTATTGATCGTCAGCGTAAGCATCTCCGGGCTAAACGGCTTGGTAATGTAGGCGTCGCCGCCGATCTCGATGCCCTCCTTGTGATGGGTCAGCGATGTTTTGGCCGTCAGCAATATCACGGGGATATGGCTCGTGCGGATATTGTGTTTCAACTCACGACAAAAGTCAATGCCGTTCATGCCAGGCATCATAATGTCGCTGATCACAAGGTCGATGTGGTGTTCGGCCGCCAGGGTAAGTCCCTCCCTTCCTTCCACCGCCTCCATTACGCGGTAGTCTTTCGCCAGATATTCGCACAAAAACGTACGGATGTCTTCATCATCCTCTACAATCAGCAGACAACGCTGTCCCTTGCGACCGGTGACATCGTCCGCAACCTCTTCGAGTAGCAATGGCGAAGGAGGCACGACGGCGTCCCCGGGTTGTCGCAGGAACTTATCCTCACCGGCATCGGCCACAATCTCGTTCGGTTTGAAATGGTCCTTACCCAGCGGAAACTTCACGCTGAACGTCGAACCACTCCCTTCCGTACTTTCGACATAGATCTCCCCCCGGTGCAAGTTCACCAGCTTCTTAGCCAGCGCCAGGCCAATGCCCGAGCTCATCGGCCCGGAGCTGTCGCCACGGTAAAACCAGTCGAATACACTTCCCAGTTGTTTACGCGGAATGCCGACGCCATTGTCTTTCACCTTGATCGACACCTTGCCCTGCGGCCACTTTTCAGACACCTGCCGGTGCAACGATACGCTGATCTCGCTGCCCTTGCCGATATATTTAAAGGAATTGGAAATGATATTCGTAATCACCATCTCCATCTTCTCTTTATCAAACCATGCCTGCAACGACGGCACATCGGTATGAAACCGGAAGGCAACGTTCTTACGCGAGGCCAGTTCCTGAAAAGTAATACAGATCTCTTCCACAAAAGCTACCAGGTCGTCTTCCGTAACGTGAAGAACGATGTTGCCGCTTTCGATCTTACGATAGTCCAGCAGCTTATTGATAAGGCTCAGCAGCTTGTGCGCATTGCGGTATACCATCTTCAGTTTACGGCCGTTCGGAGTATAGCTCCCCTCGCGTGTCACCATCTCTTCCAACGGGCCGATCATCAGCGTCAGCGGTGTACGAAACTCGTGGCTGATCTCGGTAAAAAAGGTCAGTTTCTCTTGCACCATCCGCCGCTCGCGCTTGCGTTGCGCTTTTTCGATCTTGAGCCGCTTCCGCAGGATAGTTTGTTTTCTGCGCACCGTCACGACGGCGAAACACAGTCCCCCCGCAACCACCACATACAAACAATACGCCAGCGGCGTACGCCAAAACGGCGGCAGGATCGTTACGGCAATACTCGCATATTCGTCACTCCAGGCATTCTCCTGGTTGGAGGCCTTGACTTTAAATATGTAGTCGCCAGGCGGTACATAGCGATACGTGGCCGAGCGCTGCGCGCCGACATAGTTCCAGTCACGATCCAGCCCTTCCAGCTTGTACGCATACACATTCTTCTCCGGATAGCTGTAGTTAATACCTACAAACTCAAACGTAAACACCGACTGATCGTGCGTCAACGCGATAGCCGGTGTGCGGCTGATGACCTGGCGCAGCGCAAAGTCGCTGTCGTTGCGGGCATTTACTTCCACCGGTTTGTTGAACAGCTGAAAACCCGAAATCATTACACGCGGCTTCTTAATATCCTGTTCCACCTGGTCGGGATAAAAAAGATTGCAGCCCATCGTACCCCCGAAGCACATATACCCCGTCAGGTCGTTGTACAGCGCCGCTCCCGGGTTGAACTGCCCCTCTTGCAAACCGTCGTTCACGTCGTAATTGGTGAACTTCTCCGTTGCAGGATCATACTTCGAAATGCCTTTGTTCGTGCTAAGCCACAGATTGTCGGTATGGTCCGCCAGAATAGCATAGACTGTATTGTTGGCCAGCCCGCGTTTGTCACTAAAGCGGCGCAGCGCTTTCCGGCCCGGGTTGAATACACTCAACCCTCCCCCTCCGGTACCGATCCAAAGCATACCCTTACGGTCGAAACGCAACGCAAAAATCACATTGCTCTTGAGTTGATCTTTTGCATCCGACGAATAGAAATATCGTAGGGACCGCCCCGCGCCCGCCGCCCGATAATGCACGCCGTCGCCGTAACAGCCCAGCCATAAGCCACCAATACTGTCCTCCGCAATCGCGCGGATGTCGCCATCGCGCAGCACCCCCGTGGCCCCGGGCACCTGGCTGTAGCCGCGGCGCCTCTCATCCACCCGACAAAGCCCGCCGCGGTTGGTCCCAACCCACAACGTGTGCTGCGTGTCTTCGAAGATCACTCGTACGTCGTGCCCCCCCGTCAGCGCCGGGTCGCCCAGGTAGCGGTAGTGCTCGAAACGGTCGCGCTCCTTGTCATAGCGAAACAATCCCTGTGAATAGGTACCGAACCACAGATTGTTGTGATGGTCACGAAAAGCACTGAGCACAGCGTTGTCTTTCAGACTTCCTGCACGGCCGTCAGCCTTGTAATGTCCGGTAGTCTCGCCAGTACTGCGCGCGCGGTATATACCGTCGCCGTCGGTACCCAGCCACAAGCTGCCGTCGGCATCATAGCACATGCCGTAGTACTGCACATAGCTAAGCGACTCGTCGGTATACTGCTTGCGTTGAAACTTTATAAATTTCTCCCGCAAGCCACTTATCATATACACGCCATCACCAAACGTACCCACCCACAGGTTCTTGTCTTTGTCTTCGTACAGCGACAGAATAGTACGTTTGGAGATATTGTAAGTATCCAGATTCTGAATACGCTTAAAGATGATATCGTCCAGATTGCGACTACCGAGCTGCCGTAGGTCCAACGCATAAAGGCCACCACCTTGCACGCCGATCCAAAGGTTTTCGTGGCTATCGGCCAGTAGGGTAAAGATGCTCTTACCCGCAATGCCGAACTGCGCGCCGTTGAAGGTATAAAAAGCGTTCTCCTGCCGCTTGTACAGCACCAACCCATTGGCCGTACCGATCCAAAGGTTACCCGCCTGGTCCTCCGCAAAACACCGCACGGTATGCGACGGCAGACGCATCTTATCCGATAAGCTCTCGTGTTTCTTTCCAATCGTTCCCTTGTTCACCTGGAACACATCAAGGCCGCCGTTCTGTGTCCCCACCCATAGTAACCCAAACTTATCTTCCAGCAACGTCAGCGTCTGCGTGCTTGTAAGCCCCGGCAACGTTTTGTCGGTGTACGGTGTGAACGTCTGGGTAGTCTTATCAAACGACGCAAAGCCTGCCCCATACCACGCCACCCACAAATTGCTCGCGCGCCCCTCGGCAATAAAACTCACGTCGTTCCCAATGCCGGTCGCACCCGACGGCAACGGGTGTTTATACAACGTAAACTGTTCCTTGAGTTGGTCAAAACGGTGCAGCCCCTTGCGGGAAGAAACCCAAAACGCCCCGCGCGAGTCTTTAAAAATACTTTGAATGAAGTTGTCCGCCAACCCCCGCGCCTGGTCCGGGTCGTATTTAAAGACCTTAAAAGTGTAGCCATCAAAACGATTCAGACCGTCCTCGGTCGCAAACCACATCAGCGACTGCTCGTCCTGAGTCATACTATTAACCACGCCCTGCGAAAGCCCATCCCGAATGCCGTAATGGCGAATGCGACTCTTAGGCTCGTGCGGTATAAGCGCCGCCAGCAGCAGCGCGACTGCGCCCAATATCAGCCCCCGCAACGCGTGCGAAAAACAATATCCGTTCGTCTTGCGATTCATGGTTTCACAGTTAAGCCTGGGCAGCCAAGTTACCACACACTCCCTGGCTTGCAATGGGGGATTTGAGTAAAACATAGGGGGCGTTTGGATTTAAACGGCCCGCCCACCCGCCGCATTTTTTCAAAACTGTTGATCAACCCTGACAGTACAATTTTCGAACCCAACCCTGCAACCGTCGAACGCACGGGTGCCCTGCGCGCAACGATCGAAATATCGGCCTTTTTCCAGATTCTCAGGCTTGAAAAAGCACAGGCCATGAGCACGAAACCGTCGGGATGGATTCCATTCATCCTGACTTTTTCTGGAACACGCCATTGGCCAAAACAATTAAGCAGTACGAGTACTTTAGTTATTCTTCAAACGAAGCGCTGTTTCTGTCAGAAAAGGAAGAAACTATTACAGCCAGGTTCGCTCAATGCCATGATGAACCATGCCCACCACATCGTGACGAACGACCGGCGGTACCCTACGGCACCACAAAGTCTAAATTTCGTTTTCTCTATTAACGAGGATTATAAGCGATATTGGGATGCCTACTATAGCTTGGTTCCTTTCTTACTGTTGTACGCGACAGCCGTAGTAGATCGCCTTGTCTCAGAATTGATCAAGTTCGATCCCTATTCCTTCTCCTGGCGAGAGATGGAACGGTTTCTTGGTCTTATTTTCTATATGGAAAAGGCTGGAGGTTCCCAGCAACGCAAGGCCAGCAAACCTGTTTTTAAGGAACTTACGAAATTGTTCACAGTGAAATGCAAGTGCGGGCATCATAATGCCTTGGAACGGGCGGATTTTAAGTTATTATACGATGGCGGCGTATTACTCTGCGTGAAATGTACCAGCCAAATTCATCACTACAAGGAATTCCAGCAGAAGATGGTAGCTTTTTTTAATGGCGGCACCGCTTCCCCATCCAAAACCACAACCTTGGACAACACATAAAATGGACTGTCTTTGTTTCGGAAGCCATCGCGAATATTCCAGTGGGTTTTAGGGCATGAGAGACCTACCAAATGTTTAATAAAATGATTTATAGAATATTCGAACTGGCAGGACCCTGAACTATCACTTTTGCTTAAGCACCAATCCAATCAGTAATCCAACTACAGTAAACTGAATAAGGGTAAACAGCGATTGCACCAACAACCAATCGGACATTGAAGATACCTCGATCTTAGCGGCATTAGCTAGCGTTGAGACTGTGAACAGGAAAAAGCCCATGATTAAGGAAAAGCCAAGGCTTCTTCGGATGGAATGCTCATGCTGAGCATAGTAGGGATATAGATATGCGATGATCACGCCTTGAAAGAACATGGAGGTGAAACCAAGTGGAATGATGGGATCTTTCCGGTTATAGATGCCGAGCTTGTCATATAGTTCACTGAACCATACAAAGTGCCATACCATACCCAATATCATGGTAGGTATTAGGTATGCCAACACCATGAGCGCGAATTTTGAGAAAGCAGTTTTCATCGTTCCTTTGATTTTAATTTCTTCTTTTTCGAAGCCTTGGCCCTCTTGTTGAAATCGAGCGCAACTCCAATCCAATAGTTCACCCCGAAAGCAAGGTGAAAGTGCTTTATAAACTTACAACTAAAGGCATAGATCTCATTCCGGTATTTGATTGAAGTGGTTACCTGGTCTGAAAAGCATGAAAAAGTCAGTCCTTATGCTTCTGAGTTTGTCAAATTGGTAAGAAAAGATCGTGAGGGTTTTATCAGACAGTTAAGAGAAAACCTCAGAAAATAATCTCTAAAGACACATCCCTGCACCGGGCTCCCATTTCCTTAGATATTCCCGTAGGCCATGATCTACAGATTAAATACTATAAGAACGCAAAAAAGCTGCTATTAAAAAGACCACCCGAGAACCTATTAAGCGACTACCGCTGCATCACACCAAACGTATTCCCTTCCGTATCTCGGCACATCGCAAGCCAGCCCACTCCTGGAATCTGCGATTTCTCCCTGACAACCATGCCGCCCGAAGACTTTACTTTGCTCAATGTAATATCGATGTCAGCTACTTCAATAGAGCAGTTAAAGGCGTTTAACCGGGCGTCGGCAGCAGGTGCAGCACCCGCGCCTTTCCAGATGCCCCCATCAATGCCAGGCTCCGAGCTACTACCTGTCTCCACGTGCATGTATCCATATTCGGGCGGCCCCCACGGCTCAATCTTCCAGCCGAACACCGACCGGTAAAACTTCGACGCTCGCTCAACATCCTCGGCCGTGATCTCAAAGTGAACAACTCTATTCATAAATCCAATTCTTTAAGTTGGCATATCGTCTCTACACATCGACTTCAAGTGAGGGGCTAACGATCACTTCTAAGATAGCACAAGATGCCGTGATGTGGCTTTTCTATCACGGAGTTTTTCAACCCCTGAGTAGTGAAAATTAGGTTTAGACGCAATAAATGGACTTTCACAAAACTATTCAATAAATCTATTGAATAGTTGAATTATCAAATTACCTTTGCAGCAACGCCTCAACTGCGTTGACATGAATAAAAGAGAATTCAAGGACAAGGTTTACGGTGAGCTCGCAACGATCACCAAGGCCCTGGCAAATCCGCATCGTCTCGAAATCATCGATCTCCTGGCTCAAAGCGACTATTCCGTAGAACAGATTTCGACCCAAACGGGTCTATCCATGGCAAATACCTCCCAACATTTGCAGGTTTTGAAAACTGCACAGCTGGTCGATGTCACACGCAACGGTAACTACATTCATTACAAGCTTGCCGATAGTAACGTTTTTAAAGCCTGGAAAGCACTTCGCGAGCTGGGCATCGAGCGCATCGCAACCATCGACAAGATTGTCAAAGACTTCCGGCAATCGAAGTTCAAATTTGAATCGGTAACGATCGACGAGCTCGTTCACAAGATAGCTTCCGGCAAAGTCACAATTCTCGACGTACGCCCCGAGGTTGAATACCGCACCGGTCATATTGCTGACTCCATTTCAATTCCTTTCGATGAATTGGCTACGCGATTAAAGGAATTGCCTAAGCGGAACGAAATCATTGCCTACTGTCGCGGGCCGTTCTGTGTCTTCGCGGACGAAGCCGTGGCGCTGCTTGTCAAAGCTGGCTATAAGGCCAAACGCCTGGAAGAAGGATTTCCGGATTGGCACCTCATGGGTCTTCCTGTAGAACTTAATTAAGAACCGTATGAAAATTCATTCCCTCTTATACCCGATCCCGCTGCTTGCTGCCATCGCCATATCCCTGGCGTTTCTTCCTGGTC
The DNA here is from genome assembly GCF_018598185.1 of Dawidia soli. GTDB lineage: Bacteria > Bacteroidota > Bacteroidia > Cytophagales > Cyclobacteriaceae > Ohtaekwangia > Ohtaekwangia soli. Next base: position 13,210 of record NZ_JAHESC010000048.1, on the reverse strand, counting down.
ACAATGAACCATGGACCGCCGATCAACTACTTGCCCCGTCAGATCTTGCACACACGCTGCAGACCTCTGATGCCGTACAGCCTGTGATCTATAGTGTCGGCCCAGGCGCCGTCATAAAAGGTTCCATAGACATAGGACCAACACAACAGAAAGAGAACTTAAAAAAGCTCGAGGAAAAACTGGGATCGTTGCCGAAAGATTCTCCCATTGTCATCTATTGCGGATGTTGCCCTTTTAACAAGTGCCCGAATATAAGGCCGGCGTTTACGCTGCTCAACGACATGGGGTTCAAAAATCACAAGCTCCTGAATCTCTCCCAAAACGTAAAGACCAACTGGATTGACCAGGGTTATCCAGTCAATGAATAACGAAAGGCATGAAGGGTTTAGAAAATGCCGCTATACTGGCTAATAAATCGTATGAGGAACCATCCGTGTTCCTTCCTGAAAACTTGCTTCGCGAGGCGCGACGGCAACGCCGTGGGCACTAGCACCCTCTTACCACCATCTACATGAGCGACGCCAAAACACACTGGAACAATATCTACTCCACCAAAACCAGCAACCAGGTCAGTTGGACTCAGGCCATCCCGGCTACCTCCCTCGATCTCGTTCATACCTTTAGCGTCAGAAAAGACGCTCCCATCATTGACGTCGGAGGGGGCGAGAGCCGCTTTGTTGATTTCCTGCTCGATCAAGGCTATTCAGACATCACCGTACTTGACATTTCTGAACAAGCTCTTGAAAACACCCGCAAGCGCCTCGGCGCAAAAGCCACGAACGTGAGATGGATTGTTTCTGATGTCACCGCCTTCGAGCCGTCACGTCGGTTCACAGTGTGGCATGATCGCGCCACCTTCCATTTTCTTACCACCGAAATACAAATTGCCAGGTACGTCCAAATAGCATCGCAAGCCATCTCTTACGACGGCTACATGGCTATAGGCACATTCTCAGACAACGGTCCTGCCAAGTGCAGTGGACTCGCCATAAAACAATATAGCGAAGACACCCTGAGCCAAACACTTGCCGGTTCATTCAACAAGATCCGTTGCGTCACAGAAGATCATATCACCCCCTTTCAAACCGTCCAAAATTTCCTTTTTTGTAGCTTCAAACGGAAGGAATGACATTCCCTCACCGGTTGGATAAATAGGTCGCCAGGCGTACCCTTGCACCACAGCGCATGAGAATCCTCGCCCTCATATTATGCTTCAATATAGCGGGCATTTTTTCTAAGGCGTATTAAATCTCCCATACTGCTGACTTCAAACAAACCAAGGCAGACTACACACAGCAACTGGAGAAACTGGAAGCCAAACTCGCCGATCTGCCGGCCATCACAGCCCTTCGAGACTAACAACCGCCTATAAACAGGCTACCCCGGAAAGGAAGCGCCAGATCATTAGTTCGATATATCCCGAAAAATTGAGTTTTGATGGATCGACTGTTCGAACTACGCGAGTCAACGATGTCGCTGCCTCCATTTACTTGATCAACAAGAACTTACAGGCAATAAAAAAGCCGGACAAAACGCGTTTAGCAATTTTGTCCGGCCAAGTCGGGGCGACAGGATTCGAACCTACGACCTCCACGTCCCGAACGTGGCGCGCTACCGGGCTGCGCTACGCCCCGAGGTATTTAGAACGGGATGCAAAAATATAAAATCCCGCCGAATTGACTACAAAATACGATTTTCTTCTAAAAAAAGCCTGGAGCATGGCAACAATCCATCTTTCGCCCACTTGCCGTTTTTGTTGTTTCAATGGATCTATCCTCTTTAAAACACTGATTATCAGTAATTAAATCATTTAATAGCTGTATTTCTCCCATGTCCAGCCTCTCACTATGAACTTCCGCGATATCTCGAAGTCCAATCCATTTCCTAAGACCAGATATCCAGAAATTCTTCTTCAACCACGCAGCACTGAAGCCCATAGCTCAAAGAGCCCCTGAACGATGCCTTTAGCAAACATTCTGTGATTTGCCTTCTGACAAGGTAATCGACGTTCCGCCTTCTGCAACGTAAACGTCTTCGAAAAGAGTAAATTCCATTATGTAAATAAAATCTTTCATTAATTTGTCAGGATGGATAACAGGCTAAAAAAACTGATGCAGGATAGTCTCTATTCCAAGGATGGCCGATCCACACTATATGTTATTCCAATCGAAGTACTGGTCGCTTCTATCCAGTCAACTATTTATAGAGATCCTCCGGGCGAGTATTCTGGACTTTATATCAAAATCGAAGATAAAACTGGCAGAATATTCGTGCGGATACATAGTGAATTCAACGTCCAGTGCGAAAGTATGCAAAGTCAGACGTTCGCCGTAATAGTTTTTGAAAGCGAGTTTGATGCACCGGCGCGTGGCGTGCACGCGGGTAAAAGAAAGCTCTTTGCCATACCATACCCGTTTGCTCAACTGGCCATTCAGAGCCTTGGCAAGCCAATGAAGTTTGAAACGAGATTGTCCCAGGACTATATGCAACGCTTTTTAGGTAAGCATTGATGTCTCGGAAACCCATTCATATCTTCTTCGATGAGACTTCGTTAACAAACAACGGCCGCCGCGCAGCGAGATTGACGAGCCCTACGGGTAAATGCGCAACCTGACAAAAAAGCTGGCCCCCTTCTCCGGCTCGCTTTCACACCAAATCTCCCCGCCCATCGCATCGACAAATTTCTTTACGATCGACAACCCCAGGCCGGTAGACGACTCGTTACTGGTTGGCGTGGCACTCAACTTCTGATACTTTTTGAATAACTTCTTCTTATCGCTTTCACTTAAGCCCGGCCCTTCGTCGCGGATCTCGCACAATGCCGTCTCTTCGTCATGGGTGACAGTGATAAAGATCTTTTTCCCCGGCGGCGAGAACTTAATGGCATTGGAAAGCAGGTTGTCAATCACCTGGTCGGTATATCGCAGATCCGCATTCACCACGACATTCTCCGGAAAAGATGTCAGGACCTGAATCTGCTTTCGTGTTACCTCCACGACAGACCGGTCCACATTCGCTTTTACAACATCCGAAAAATTTACAGGCTCGAGCGTTACATTCAAGGGCGTCGCCTCGATCGCCTCCACATTCAGGATCTTGCTGATCATATCGCTGAGGCGTACGCTACTTTGCTCCACCATGTCCAGGTATGAGGCTGACTCACTGTTGGGTTCGCCCGTTATCTTCGCCAACGAGATCAAACCTTTGATCTGGTTAACAGGACTTTTCAAATCGTGCGCCACAATGCTGATCAGATTGTTCTTCTCTTCATTCAGCGATAGTAAGTCCTCGTTCTTGCGTTCGATCTCCTCCTTTTGCTCGGTGATCTTCCGGTTCTTCCGCTGCTGATCTCTGAAATTCAGATACATGATCGCCGCCAAAAAGATCATGACGCAAAACGCTGCAATGAACATATTCCGGATCCATTTTTCCCGGGTCAGCATTTCTTCCTTCTCTAACAATTCCAGTTCCATACGCAAGTCCGCGAGCTTGCGCACCGTTTCAAGGTTGGTGACGCTGTCCCGGTAAGCAATGTGATTTTTGTAATGCATGAAAGACTCGCCCGTATTGCCGGCGTGCATATACAGTTCGGAGAGCTTCAGACTGGATTCACTGATCTGCTCCTTCAACCCGTAATGCCGCGCCAGACCCAGGCTTCTCATAGCATAATTCAAAGCGGCAGATCTGTCGCCCCGTTCGTGATGGATATCCGCCATCGAAAGGAGGTAGACACAGACAGGATAATAGTCTCCCAGCTCCTCCAGTATCCGGGTAGCGTCTTTGATATGTTGCTCGGCCTGAGTGCTTTCTCCGATACTGGCGTACACCATACCGATATTGCCCAGGCTATACGCTTTTCCAATGAAGTACTGCGTCTTTTCAAAAATGATCTCGGCCTCCCGGAAATACAGCAAGGCAGAGTCATAGATCTGGCTGGTGAGAAACTCGTCGCCGGCATTTAAGATGGCAGATCCCAACGCGACGGAATCATCGGATCGCCGTAACGTTGAAATGGCCTTGTCAAAATAGATCATCGCGGTCCGATGATTACCGGCGCTACTATAGATGCCTGCGATTGCCCCATAGGCCGTTGCTTCGCCTGGGAAATAACGCGCTTTACGGGCAGCCTCTATACTTCTGACATAGGCATCCAGCGCTTCGTCCAGATCACCCAGCAATTTCTTTTGATTCCCTTTCTGAAAATGGCCCCTGTACAGATACAGATCGTTGCCTGCAGCGGTAGACTCGTCTATGAGCTCTTCCGCATAGTGTAGTGCCAGCTTAAGATCGTTGACCTCGTTAAAGGCCAGGTTTCGGAGTAACTCCAACCTGGCGGTGTCGTGCAACGTCCCTTTTTTATAGATCTCCGCCAGGCTGTCCGCTACTTTTTGACTCTGACCAGAACCGTCGTGAAAAACGAAACAGGACAAAACGAGCAAAAAACAGTAAGCAATCCTCCTACCGGGCATTATGCTTACGGATTAACCCGAATTTTAGGATCGGATGTATAGATCGTAGCGTCGCCTATCTTCAGATAATTGATCGTATAGGTTTCCGTTACCTCGCTCGGAGGCGGAACAGGGTTGATATTTCCTTCCCAGCTAATAGACGCCGACGGCGTTGGGTTGGGACTGAACACATCCACGCCGTCGATCTCGGTAATAGCGGTAATGGAGGCTACACCTGAATTGGCGTCGATCAACCAGGTGATGGTATCGCCGGCGTTCGCGATGGTCATTCCGTCGTCGGACAGTATCAGATCTTCGTTGCTGTCAATTCCTGTAATGGTGATGGTGTGATTTGCCATGCTTGTTGAGGTTAAGGGTAAGAATTTGCAACAAGATATCCATCCGTTGGAAATTTCCAATTTCAGCAGCATGAACATACTGTATGTTTTCCATGATTTTTTACCGCCCGCACACAAGGTCGGATAAAACAAGCAGGACCTGCCGCCATTGCCGGTTCCCCGAAACAAGCATTCTCCTGACCCCCATTTCAGACCGTTAAACGAAAACTTCGTCCCTAACGACATTATTACCATTGTAATATTTGCATCAAAATACCAAAGCCACCTTCCCCGGCCCCTTGTTTTATCGCAGGCTATTGATCCGCTCGGAGGCCTCAGCCTCCTGCATGGCCGATACAATGACCCAATGTACATCGGGGATCTTCAACGGTGCGTAGGCAAACAGCGTGTCGGCTCCCCGCGTATCCGGCCCCCGGTATGTGCCCGTAGCGCCCTGCAGCGATTGCCGTACAGCATCCAGCTTCAACTGCTCCACGAGAATGTTCGTGCCTGTACGTTGCACCTGCCGCACCACGGCATCACCATAGCCGGCTTTATGCAGGCTGTCTAAATAATCGTCGGCATGCTCGATCAGGCCGCGGGCGATCGACCGGGCCTTAAAGTCTTCCCCTACGATAAAGGTCTCGCCGGTTTGACCCAGACCGTCGTCGCGCCAGCTGTTGTCGCCGGTCAGGATCTGGTTGATCTTGTTGATCGGCATCTGGAACACCAGAATACCTGCCTTGATAACACCGTCGTACAACGGGCAGGCTATAAACGAAGCCGGCGCATAATACGACGGCGCGTACGATTCAAAGTCGATCAGCCGCACGAAGTCACGCTTCGGACTGGCGATGGCTTGCTGCACCACGCGGGCAAAATTGGTCTTGCTGTAAGGCCCCGTAAGCAGACTGGTACCGAAGTCCACTTCTTTGAAAACACTGTAGACAATGTTGCCGGAGACAGGATCGATCAGGAAAATGTCGTAGTAGCCAAATTTCTCCAGGTAGTTCAGAATAACAGAATGATAGGTGGCGTGCACCCGGCTATACATACTCCCATCGCCCGCATCGTGCAAGCGCGACTTCTGGCCGGTAGGATGTGGATTCGCGGCAATGTAAAGCTGCTGCAGCCCCAGCGCGGCGGCATCCTCGGGCAGAAAGTTACCGGCGTCGGCTTGTTGGCCGGCATCATTCACGCGGGGAATAAATTCCTGGTGGTAATAGGAATGTACGGATTCCCGGAACGCAGCGAGTTGCTCCGCTCCAACCGCAGAAGCGATCTGGTCAAATGCCTGGCGGAATGCCTGTACAGCCTCGACCATCATCTTGTCTTCGGCAAACGTGAGGATCTGATTCCGGATGATGTCGAAATAGTATTCGATGTTCCTTTTTTTAGTCGCATTGATCGACCGCAACTGCTCGAACCGGGAGCCGTGATTGAGCTCTGTGAGCTGTTGGAAAAGCAGGTTGTATTTGCGGCTGATCTCCTCTTGCGTTGCCTGAAGCTCCTCCTGGTTCTGCCGCAGCTCCTCTTCCTGCGAGCGCATGTGCTCCGCCTGTTGCTGCGACTCGCCCAGCAGCCGGCGTGTAGTCTCGGCGGTGCGAAAGGTAGACACCGTGTGCGCCACATTCTCACCGATCTTTTCCGTAAAAACAATTTCATAGGGCCGGAACGGCGTGAACGACGCCAGCTCGATAATGCCGACGACCGTCTCGTTCATCTTCAGCGGCACAAGGAGAATATGCCGCGGGTTTGCCTCTCCCAACCCGGAAGTGATCCGCACAAAGCTGTCGGGCACGTCGGTGAGGTGGATCGTGGTACCTTCCAGGTACGCTTCCCCGATGATTCCCTCCCCCGGCGCGATCTGCTGCGTCAGGTGCTTGGTGCGGCTATACGCATAACAGGCCTGCAGGACGAGCGACACCTGCCCCGCCGCATCGGTATCGGCTACAAAGATGGCACCCTGTGCAGCATGCACCGTGCGCACCAGGTTTACCACAACGTCGTGACACAGGGCCGGCAGGTCCTTACCGGCACGCAATACTTCCACAAAGCGGCTCAGACCTTCCGTGGCCCAGAGACGTTGCTCGTCCTCCCGGCGGTTAGCGACCAGGTTGTCGCGAATGGTCTGCAAGGCAAGCCCCAGCGCATCGGTTGTTTGCAGCTGTCCGGCGAGAGCTTCCATGTTTCCGGTGCTTAACTGGCCGGCAAAAGCCGTATGCTGCGCCAGGCGTTCGTCCACAACCTGCAGCGAAGCTGCCAGCCGTTGGAAGAGCGACATTTGCAGCGGCGGTCCGGAAGCCGCTTCACCCGTCGCAAGACCCTGCGCCGTGGCTTGTACAGCGGTCAGATCCCCCGCCAGGCGTTGTATATATACCACGCCGCCAACCATAGCCGCCAGCGCGATCGTCAAAAAAAGCAGCCAACATACGATGGCGGGAGTCGAAAGCGACGCACGGAAATACCACACGGTACACGCCGTGCTCATAAACGCTGATAAAAACGGTAGTATAAAACGAAAAAGGAATGAACGCAGGAGCTGTCTGCTGGAGGGTGCCATGATGTTCAGGTATAGGATGAGTAACGCACAAAGTATGAATTTTCCGGCAATACCAGGCTATACATACCTATAACAATTTCATCCGGGGCAGTCACAAAAAAAGCCCGGCAATGAAGCCGGGCTTTTCATATTACGTCCCGCGAGATCTTAATATACCACCTTGGTCAGGCTGGTAATGACGGCCGCCAGGCGAACGGATTCAAAAATGCGTTCTTCCTTGCTGCCGAGCTCGATGAGCGACGCTTCGTGCGATGTAACGCACATTTCGCAACCGTTCACCGCGCTTACGGCCAGGCTGATGAGCTCGAAGAACTCCTTGCCCACCACCGGACGCGCCATGATGTTCATCTTGATGCGGGCCGGTATCTCGTTGTACTTCTCCTTGTTCATGAAGTGACGGAAGCGATAGAACACGTTGTTCGCGCTCAGCAGCGATGCACACGCTACCGCTTCGGCAATCTCCTCCGGCTTGGCACCTTCCTGACGGGCGTTGCCGTCAAAGAACGTACGCAGCACAGCGTTGTTGGCGTTGACCGCCAGGGCTACACCCAGCAGCGCCACTTCTTTTTTGGAGAGATATTCGCTTTCGAAAGAATTCTTAAAGTTGATCTTGAGATCGGCCAGGTACCGCGACTTGGCTCCTTCCAGCAGGTCAAGCGCGTCGGTACTGTAGTCCTTCTCCAGCTTTAAGAAGTCCAGGAACTCCTGGGTTGATTCTGAGTATGTCAGCGTGGTTTCCATGATCAATGATCCCTCCGGAAATTTACACCTTCAGCGTCTCAGCACCTTTTTCCCAGTTGCAAGGACACAGCTCGTCTGTTTGCAGAGCGTCCAGTACGCGCACTACTTCTTTAACGTTGCGGCCTACGTTCAGGTCGTATACGCTCACCCAGCGGATCGTACCCTGGGGATCGATGATAAACGTGGCGCGGTAAGCGATCTTTTCATGGGTGTCCAAAATACCCAACTCTTCGGCCAGTGACTTCGACGTATCGGCCAGCATGGGGAATTTCAGGTCACGCAGATCGTCGTGGTTTTTTCTCCACGCCAGGTGCACGAATTCCGAGTCGGTAGAAGCACCGATCAGGCTTGCGTTACGGTCGCGGAACTCACCGAAGTTTTTGTTGAACTCGGCAATCTCCGTCGGGCACACGAATGTGAAATCTTTCGGCCACCAAAACATAACAGTCCACCGTCCTTCTTCATTCACGAAGTCTTCCGACGTGATATCGAAAAACTCTTTTCCTTTTTCGAGCGATACAACCGCAGCCTTCTTGAACGCGGGGAAAGGCTGACCTACTGATAAGATTCCTTTTGACATATGTGATTTAAAAGTTTAATTTCTAACTGGCGGCAAAAATAGATCAAACACTATTATAAACAACATCAATATTCCCTATTTAATCATTAATTTTGTCTATTACAACGTTTTAACCCCACGCGCAAACGAATGAACCTGCAGCAATTAGAATATATTCTCGCGTTGGACATTCATCGTAACCACGTGAAGGCCGCTGAACATTGCCACGTCACGCAACCAACGCTTAGTATGATGGTCAAAAAGCTCGAGGACGAGCTGGGCGTAAAGATCTTCGACAAAAGTCAGCCGTTGAAACCCACGCCCTCCGGCGAGATCATCATCACGCGCGCGCGCCTCATCCTGCAGGAGATCAAAAACCTGAAGGAGTTCATCAGCAACGAAAAAGATTCGATCGAGGGCGAGTTCCGGTTAGGGGTAATCCCTACGTTGGCGCCGTACCTCCTGCCCCGCTTCCTCAACGAGTTTCTGCAAAAACATCCCGGCACCTCGTTCACCGTCATGGAGCTGCAGACCGAAGAGATCATCCGCCTGCTGAAAACCAACCGCCTGGACGTGGCCATACTCGTCACCCCCTTAGACGACAAAGAGATCCGCGAAGTGCCGATCTTTTACGAGCCGATCCTGCTGTACACCTCCGAGAACCTCAATTACTTCCAGCAGGAAAAGGTCAACCTCAAAACGCTTACCTACGACAACCTGCTGATGCTGGAAGAAGGCCATTGTTTCCGCGGACAGGTAGAGAACCTCTGCTCGGCCAAAAGCAAAAAAGCCCACACGCAGCTGAACTACCAAAGCGGCTCGTTCGAGACATTAAAGAATATGGTCGACAACAACTATGGCTACACGCTCATTCCCGAGCTGGCCGTCGGCCGGGGAAACAAACACGTCAAGCATTTCACGTCACCCGAGCCGGTGCGCGAAGTCAGCCTGGCGGTACACAATGGCTTCGTGAAAGAACGCCTGCTGGAAAAGCTCCGGGAAGCCATCCTCAAAGCCATCCCCGCCCACTTCAAGAAAAACGAAAAATTCATCCGCGTCCGCTGGAAATAAAGTTACATTGGCACAGCCGACGACACACACCCCCGGGCGCAACAGCCAAAGAGCGCCCCTTACCGCGACCTTTCAGCGACCTTACAGTGACCTTATAGCGACCTTACAGCGACCTTATAGCGATATTTAACCATATCAAAGCCATACCAAAGGCAGGGATACGCCATGGCAAGGTTATCCATAAGCTATCACCCCGCTGCCCGCCACGATCCATTTTCTAAATTCTCCCAAATCCCGTAAACTCGTTGTAACCTTTCGTTACCCTCCCGGTAACTACCACGAAACCTGACAAAAGCGCACCGGATGACGGATGAAATGCTCATGAAGGCCGTCAAGGACGGCGATCTGCAACAGGCGTCGCTACTCTTTGAGCGGTACAACAAACGCATTTTCAACTTCCTGGCCTACCTGGCCAGCGATCGCGTGCTGGCGGAAGACCTGACGCAGAACGTATTCCTGCGCGTGATCCGCTACAGGACCAGCTACCGCGAAGGCGCCCGGTTCGAAGGCTGGATCTACCAGATCTCGCGCAACGTGCTGGCCGACCACTACCAGGGACAAAAGCGCCACCGCAGTCAGTTCATCGACGTGGAAAATATGAGTGACACGCTACCCGATAACACCGACGCCGCCGAGCGGGACGAAAAAGAGCACCTGCTGCAACGGGCCATGGCCCGCCTCACCGAGGAGCAGCGGCAGTTGCTGGTCCTCACACGGTTTCAACACCGCAAATACGAAGAGGTGGCGCAGATCATGAACACCACGGTGGCCAACATCAAGGTGAAAGTACACCGCGCCATCGGGCAACTGCGCGAGCACTATTTTACATTGGAAAAGATCTAGCAACACGATAACCGACGCGACAACGGAATGACTATGGAAACAAACGACTGGGACAGCTTGCTGATCGACTACATCGACCAGAATCTCTCCGCGGCAGACCGCGGGAAAGTAGAACAGGCACTTCGCAGCGACAACGCCGTACGCATGCAGTACGAACAACTGCGCGAGATCCTGCAGGCCATGGAGCAAGTCGGCGAACAAGAACCGCCGGCCCGCATGACAACGTCTTTTAACGCGCGCTTACAGGAAGAGATCCGTGCCGCAAAACAACCGCGCACCATCTCCCTGACACCGACCGTGTACCGCGTCGCGGCGGCCATAGCCCTTTTAGTGCTGGGCGGCGGCGCAGGCTACTGGATCAGCCGCCACCAGCAGCAGCAGGCCGAGCTCGAAGCCATGCAGCGCGAAATGAAGGCCACGCAGGAAATGCTCATGGCCATGCTCGACAACGACCTGTCGGCCAGCCAGCGCCTGCAAGGCGCCACGGTAGCACTCCGCATGGACCGCGCCGACAACGACCTCATCACCGTACTGGCCCGGACGCTCACCGACGCCCCGACCACCAACGTACGACTAGCCGCCCTGGACGCGCTCGGCAAATTCAGCCACGAGCGGCCGGTACGCCAGGCGTTGATCAAGGCACTCTCCACACAGAACGACCCCCTGGTACAGATCGCCCTGATCCGGATGCTGGTCGACATGAAAGAGAAAACGATCCTGAAAGAGCTGCACCGCATCAGCACCGACGAACAGCTCCTGAACGAAGTAAAAGACGAAGCACACGCAGGTATCCTGCGGCTCTCGTAACCTTAATATCAGCATGCATGCTAACACACACCCACCGCACACAACAAACTAAATCTACCATAAGCATCAAAACACCATGAAAAAAATACATCTGACATTTTTACTCGGCATTCTTTTCGCACACGTACTCCTGGCGCAGAACCCCGAATATAAAGTTGCGAAAAGCACCGGCAGGCTGGAGATCAAAGAGCTGAACAAGGTAGTCTTCGAATCGACCCCGGGCAACGAGATCATCTTCACCGCCTTCAAGGACGACGGCGATGTAGACGAACGCGCCAGGGGTCTGCGGTCGATCAGTGCCTCGGGCCTGGAAGATAACACCGGCATCGGCCTTTCGGTCGTAGAGAAAGGCAACATCATCGAAGTCCAACAGCTGCGCAAGACCGAGGGACCCGCCGTAGTGATCAAAGTCCCCAAAGGCGTTGTCATTTCATATACCCACACATCACCTTACGGGAAAGAAGTGCAATTCAAATATATCGAAAGCGAGATCGAAGTATCCACCGTACACTCCGACGTCATCCTCAACAGCGTCAAGGGCCCGATGACCGTAAAGACGGTGCATGGCGACATCGAATGCCTCATGGGCCAAACCATTACGAGCCCCGTATCGATCGTCTCGGTACACGGCCACGTTGACGTCAATCTTCCGCCGGCGACAAAAGCCAACATGAAAATGAAGACCGTCTACGGCGAGATCTTTGTCGACCCGGCCTTTAAAATGGAGGTAGAACGCACCAACGGCGACATGGTGGCCTACAGCAGCAACGATGTAAATGGCAAGATCAACGGAGGCGGTGTAGACATCACCTTGTCTTCTACGCACAATAATATCTACCTGCGGAAGCGTTAAACCCCGACACCCCTCAACCGACGATATGAAACATAGCATCATTCTCTTCCTGGCAGGAGCCTTGCTCCTGCCCCTGGGAGGCTACGCGCAAACAACACTGCAACGGTCCTTTCCCGTACAAGCCGGACAGACGATCGCGCTGGAATTCGATCACCCCAGGCTGATCAAGGTCAGCACCTGGGACAAGAACGACGTAGCCATACAAGGCACGGTCAGCATCAACCACGGCGAGCACGACGACGCCTTTGTACTCGAACCAAAGACCAATGGCAAGATCCTGACCATCCGCAACGAAATCCGCGATCTGAACAAGCTGCCCAGAATTTATACCATCGTGCAGGGAGGCCAGACCATGACCTTCCAAACCAGAGACGCCATGCGGAAATACCAGGCTGAGCATCCGGGAGGCTTTGAACGGATGTCCGAAGGCGTAGACATCGAGATCGTACTGGAGATCAAAGTACCCCGAGGCATTCCCACACAAATAACATCGGTCTACGGCATGGTGGAAGTGCGGTCGTTCCAGGGGCCTATCAGCGTGGCATCGACATACGGCGGCGTAGATGCTGCCGTAGCCGAGAAAACGACGGGACAGATCAAAGCTGAAACAAATTATGGCGAGATCTTCTCAAACCTCGACACCAGGCTTACCGGCAATCCCAACGACCCCGAAGATTTCCACTTACTGGTGGCGGGCAATGCAGGGACGGGGCCGAATTGTAGTTTTCAGTCGCGGTATGGCAATGTGTACTTGCGCAAAGCGAATTAGCATTAAACAGTTAGCATTAAACAGGTTTCCTTTATTCATATAGAAGCCGGCCGCCTCGGGGCGCCGGCTTTTTTTATGGCGCTCTGGCGCAAGTCTAAGCGCGTAGCGCTGTGACTTGTGCCAAAACGGTTACCAGTCTTTGACCATAGCCGTCTACTTAAGGTCTAAGTAATTGTTAATCAATACTCATAGAGAAAGAAACGAAATGGTATTTCAGG
>NZ_JAHESC010000047.1 GCF_018598185.1 Dawidia soli | reverse complement strand
GCGCCCAGCACGTTGCGTATCCCGATTGCCTTCTCCGGGCGCGCGGCCGGGAACGCCGCCAATCCGAATAAGCCCAGGCAGGAGATCAGGATGGCGATGCCGGCAAAGTAACGCGACAACGTTGAAATGCGTTGCTCGGAGGCATAGAGCGCCTGGTAGGTGTCGTCCAGGAAGCGGTAGTCGAAGGTCAGCCCGGCCATGTGGCGGTGGTAGAGTGTTTCCAGGCGGGCGAGCGTTTCGCGTTCCTCGCCGGCGCGCAGGCGCACCATCATCGTGGTGCCACGCGGCTCCAATTGCATGACAAGCGGTTCTACCTTCTCGAAGAGCGACGTAAAGTGAAAGTTCTCGACCACGCCGACGATCACCTTCTCCTGACCCCACAGCCGCAACGTTTTGCCTACTGGGTCGGCGAGGCCCATGTGGTCGATGGCCGCCTGGTTAAAGATCACCCCGCGCCGCCCCGGGCCCGCGTCGCGTAAAAAGGGTTTGCCGTCCAGTACGCGGATACCCAGCGCCTGGATAAAGTCATAGCCCACCTCCAGGTTCGAGAACATCATTTCGTTGTCGTCCTCGCCCGCACGCCAGTCGATGCCGCCCAGGCGGCCGTGGTAGCCCGTGATGGTGTGCGCGGAGTTCGCTACCTGTACCACGCCGGGCACTTGCCGGATCTCCTGCAGGAACGACTCGACACTGCGCTCGAACGTACCGCCTTCGGCCAGGAACTCTTCGGTCGGCTGCGGTATGATCTCGAGCTCGAATGTGACGACATGATCGCGGTCGTAGCCCAGGTTGCGTGACTGGACGTAATCCATCTGCCGGTATACCACCAGCACCGTCACGATCAGGACGACCGACACCACAAATTGAAACACGACCAGTCCGCGTCGCGCCAGCAGCCCGCCGGTGGGCGTGACAGGCTTGCCCTTCAGCACCAATGCCGGCCGGAAACCCGAGAGGTACAACGCCGGGTAACTGCCCGCTAACATGCCTGTAAGGAACGTAATGCCAAGCGCCGGCAGCACCAGGTGCATGTCCCATGTCAGCATCAGCGTTTTGCCTGTCAGGCTGTTGATCGTGGGCAGGAGCATCCATACAGCGACGACGGCAAGGGCCAATGACAAGAACGCCATAAGAAGCGACTCCAGCAGGTATTGCACGACCAGAGCACTACGGGCGGCGCCAACGGCCTTCTTGATACCGACCTCTTTCATCCGCCGCGAAGCCCGCGCGGTAGAAAGGTTCATAAAATTGATACAGGCGATGCCGACCAGGAATACGGCAATGACCGAAAAGAGCTGCACATATAAAATGCGACCACCGGCCGGCCGGCCGTTCTCATACCGGCCGTGCAGATACCGATCTGAAAAGCGCTGAACGGAGAGCGAGTGTCGTGTCTCCTTTAAATGACTTTGCAGCAGTTTCGAAAGTTTGAGGTTCACCGCTCCGATATCGGCGCCCGGCCGCATGACGAGAAACGTATTGGGGTCACTATTACCCCACTCGCGCAACCACGGACGGTCATCCAGGAATACTTCGAAGTTCAGCATTACATCAAACGGGTTGGTGGCGGCGGTAGGAATATCCTCAAAGATGCCGGTAATATGAAACAGACCCTGGCTAAAGCCGATCTTCCATTCCACCACTTTGCCCAGCAGATCTTCCGTGGTGCCGAAAAGCCGCAGCGCGGTTGTCCGGGAAAGGAGTATACTATACTTGTCCGTCAGCGCCTTCGCGGGATCACCTGCGACCAACGGGCAGGTAAAGACCTGGAAGTAGTTAGGCTCGGCATATTGCCCGCCGAGGCGCATGCGCGTGTCGCCCAGGGTCAGAATACCCTTATCGGTAAACCATTGCGCCGGCACCACCGTCGTGGCTTGCTCGACCTCGGGAATCTCGGCCATGACCGTACGCGCCAGCACGCCCGTTGTGCCCGTGCCGGTGGTAATATTTCCCTGCTCGTCGGTGTGTTGCAACACCTGATACAGGCGCGTATCGTTGGTGTGGTAGCGATCCACCAGCAGCTCGTTCTGTATCCATAAGTATAGGACCAGGGCGCACGCCAGGCCGGCCGTTAAGCCGACGAGGTTGATGAGGAAGGAAGCTTTATACCGTTGAAAGCTTCGCAATGTAACCAGGAGATTGTGTTTTAGCATGGCGGTAGGGGCGAGGGGACGAGTGTAGAACGAACGGATAAAACCGGGGCGCAAATACTTCAGCACGCGCCAGACGAATGCGCGTCGTGCCCGGTGTGGCGACTGTTCAGATTCCTGTTCAAAGAGCTCGACCAGGTCGCCCTCGATCTCTTCCAGGTAATCCTCCCGGCAAAACCATCGCAGGAATTTTAGCGGCTTTTGAGGAGGATGGTGCTTCATAACTATATACTTAACAAAAGTAAAAGTAATTAAATCCTTGCGTAAAAGCCGCAGTCTTTGTAATTTTTTATGCCTGGGGTTTCTGTGCCTCACGGGTGGGGCAGGGACCAGGAATGGGTATTTTACTCTTCATAACTAATTGATATGTAGAATTTTGTGCTACTTTTATGAAAGTGTAGATATCAATGGGCATACAAAATCAGCTCATTTTCTTCGGATGTACTGTTTCGTCGTTCATTAGCTTTTTTTTAGCGGATTCGGAGCCTTTCTTCGCACTATCGATTTTTTGACCACATAACCCCCTCTCTGAATGAAACATACCGTGCTGTACCTTATCCTCGGCTTCCTCTGTTTAGGGAATCTTTTCCACACCCACGCCGCACCGTTTACAGCGGCTCCCGACTCGGTCCCGGCGCTTGAAATAGAAATCCCCGCGACCAAACGGTTTAACCTGGAAGATTCTCTGCATAGCCTGTACAGCACCATCGGGCTCGCCAAATATGATCTTTCTTACGAAGCCTTCCGTTACGGCATGATCGGCTATGCTACGCTGCGGCGCGAAGGCAAGCTCAACGATAAGAACCTGTTTACCATTATCGACTTTACAAAGCCCAGCACGCAAAAGCGTTTTTATACGCTCGACATGAGTACACTCACTGTGAAGTTTCATACCTACGTTGCACACGGCCGCAACACCGGTGATAACCTCGCCAAGGCGTTTTCCAACACCGTACATTCAAACCAAAGCAGCCTGGGTTTTTATGTAACCGCCGAAACCTATATCGGCAGCAAAGGCTATAGCCTGAAACTGGACGGCATGGACCAGGGCTATAACGACAACATGCGCGAGCGCGCCGTGGTCATGCACGATGCAGAGTACGTAAGCGAGTCGTGGATTCGCCGTTACGGTCGCCTGGGGCGCAGCCAGGGTTGCCCGGCACTACCGAAGGAAATTTCAAGGGAAGTGATCGATGCGATCAAAGGACATACCGCCATTTTTGCTTACTACGACGATATCAACTACCTGACCTCATCGCGTTATCTCAGAACGTATGATGCTCTCATACAACCGGAGGAAATGATGGCCCGTCAGCAAGAACCGCTGGCGGAGAAGTTTACAGGCCAGCTACAGAAGAACCTCCTACCGTATACAGCTCCCGAAGCTGTTGCTTATCGAAACCGTAGATATCTTCGCGAAAATTAATCAAACCATTGTCATCTACCCACGCTGTGAAATATTCCAGGTGAACGGGGTAATGTTTTTTCAATGGTATACCGGCTGGAGCGTTTCCGTCCATGGCCTTCTGCACGGAGGCCATGCTCCAGCCCTTTTGATCCTTTAACAGATATGCCGCAAAGCGGGCCGGCTCGTCCAGCCGCACGCAGCCGTGGCTCAAGGCGCGATAGTCTTTGTTGAACAACCGGTGGTTGGGGGTGTCGTGCAGGTAGATGCTCATATCGTTTGTCAGCATGAACTTCACGCGTCCCAGCGAGTTGTCCGGGCCGGGTTGTTGCACGACACGCACCCGGTAAGGATTGGCATTCTCTCCTTCCCATACTTCGGTAGAAGGATCGATCGCTACATCGCCGCGGTAGAACGCATAGTTCTTCTCGGCATAATACTGCGGGTCTTTTTGCAGGTGCGGAATGATCTCTTCTTTGATAATGCTGGTCGGCACCGTCCAGGTCGGGCTGAAAACGATGTTCTTCAGCACATCGTCAAAGATCGGAGTGGCTTTGTTCGGTGCGCCCACGATCACCTTCATTTCAAACTCCGGCTTTTTGTTTTCATAAATGCGCAGCATGTACTCCGGCACGTTCACGCGGATATAGCTGTCTTCATTGCGTTCGGGAACCCAGCGCATCCGCTCCAGGTTCAGGGCCAGGATGTCTGCCTTTTCTTTCAGCGGCTGGTTGAGGAACCGCAGGGTACGCTCGCCGACAATACCGTCGGGCGTCAGGCCGTGGCGCAGCTGAAACCACTTCACCGCCGACACCAGCTCCGCATCATATAATAGAGAGTCAGCCATGCCCGTAGTGGTATCCACAGGCATGGTATATACTTTCAGGTCTGTCAGCGACAGCTTGCGGCGGATCACCGGCACCGACGCATGACGTTCGTCAGGTTTGATCTTTTCCGTTACCGGAATCACCGGAAAAGCCGTCGTGTTGGTCTTTTCCAAGGTGCGATACTCTTCCAGGGCGCGTTGCAGACGGCCGTACTGTTCGCTGGCCGGTTGTACGCGGCGGATCATTTCGGCCAGCTGACCGGGAGTTTCGATACCCGCCAGCATTTGAACGTCGAGCTCGGACTTTTTAGACGCAATAGCATTGTTGCTGTTGCGGATCCAGATGTTATTGCCCGCCGCGCGTGTAAGTTTGCCTTCTGTCAGGTGCGTCGTAAACAGGAAGAAAGCTTCGGTGATCTGCATGTCCAGCTCCACGATCAGGTCGGAAGCCGGCGGCTGCACCTGGTAAACCGACTGCAGCAGGTGGTCCAGTTCGCGGATGTCGTACTCTTCGGGCGCCAGGCCGTAGCGGTCGGCATGGCTCAACTCTTCGGCCAGCGCCGTATACAGCGAATTTGGACCGATGTCGTCCAGCCATTTGGTCTTGTAGCCGTTAGCGGTATAAAAGCCGTGGATCTTTTGTTGTACCTTCCGGTTCTGGTAAGCGTCTTTTACCGGAAGTAATAGCTTACGTTTGTCAAGCGGGTGCTTGATCGAGTCGATCAGCACGCTTTTCCCGGCCATCAGCACGGGCGTCGGTAGGGCGGTTGTGTCGGTCACCACCGGCAAGGTGGTCTTGGGGGTCTGCGCGACCTGGGTCAGGTCTTTATGACAGGAGGCCATCACGAGCACCAAAAGCACCCACGAGGTATACCTGTACACGGGTAGTAAAGAAGGCTGTTTCATTTTCCATGAATCTTTCCAGCCAGATGAAAAAAAGAATTCCCGTAGAAAGCGTACGATCTGTACTACCGAAGTGAGGAATAACGAGTGTGCTGCCACGACATTTGTGGATTTACCAGCACATTTCAGATAGGTCTTCAAAGGATGTCAGGCTTTACCAACATTGCTGACACCACAATGTATACAACCTTTGCGCCAATTCGTAATGCCGGTAAAAACGGCAGTAAAAATTGCATGTAGGGTTAACGTGGAAAGCACGTAAAATCAGGCTAAACCCTGAACAGGAGTTAAGGCACGGACATAGCTTTTTTGACAGCATGTGCCAAAGCGTCAGAAAACGGCCTGCCCCAACGTTGCGCGGGACCGGTCAGGCCACGTAGGATCAGTATTTCTTTTGACCGAAAATGCCCCTGTTTTCTTATAAAAATAATATGCCCGGCGGGCGGGTACAGGCGAAAAATCTTCTTCTGCCTGTACCCGATGCTTATAACGTTTATCGCCGGTGAATATTTTCTCCCAGATTGGCGAAGGTTTATCCCAGGATGCGCTCGATCGCGGCAAGCTCGTCGGTGCTAAAGCGGGTGTTCTCCAGGCAACGCAGCGAATCGGCAAGCTGCTCAGGACGGCTGGCGCCTACCAGCACCGAGGTAACACGCTTGTCTTTCAGGATCCAGGCCAGCGCCATGTGTGCCAGTTTCTGACCCCGTTG
This sequence comes from Dawidia soli, assembly GCF_018598185.1. GTDB lineage: Bacteria > Bacteroidota > Bacteroidia > Cytophagales > Cyclobacteriaceae > Ohtaekwangia > Ohtaekwangia soli. Next base: position 51,797 of record NZ_JAHESC010000047.1, on the reverse strand, counting down.
GGTGGCGAGGTCGTTCAACTGGCGGATCTGCTGCAGGCGCGCGTCTGTGATCTGGCTCTCTTTTAAGAACCCGTGGGCCTTGGCAGCCCGCGAGTCGGCCGGAATGCCGTGCAGGTATTTATCGGTAAGCATGCCCTGTGCCAGCGGCGAGAACGGTATACAGCCGACCCCCTCGGCGTCCAGCAAGCTGAGCAGTCCGTCTTCCACCCAACGCTCGAACATGGAGTATTTAGGCTGGTGGATCAGGCAGGGCGTACCCAGCTCACGCAGGATGCGGATGGCGCGCGCCGCCTCGGTTGCCGGATAGTTGGAAATGCCGGCGTATAACGCCTTGCCCTGTCGTACGATCAGGTCAAGTGCACGCATGGTTTCTTCCAGCGGCGTTTCCGGGTCGGGACGGTGGTGATAAAAGATGTCCACGTAGTCAAGCTTCATGCGCCGCAGGCTTTGGTCCAGGCTGGACACCAGATATTTCTTCGAGCCCCAGTCGCCATAAGGGCCTTCCCACATGGTATAACCGGCCTTCGTGGAAATGATCAGCTCATCGCGATGGTTGGTAAAATCACGTTGCAAAATGCGGCCAAAGTTCTCTTCTGCCGCGCCCGGCGGCGGGCCATAGTTGTTGGCCAGGTCGAAATGAGTAATGCCCGCATCAAAGGCCAGGCGCAGAATGTCGCGGCCGTTTTCCAGCGTGTCGACGTAGCCGAAGTTGTGCCAAAGGCCCAGCGATACCGCCGGCAGTTTGATTCCGCTCTTGCCACAGCGCCGATATTCCATCTGGCTGTAGCGGGCGGCATGAAAGGAAGTAGCCATAGTAAAGTGAGTGTTATCGGTTGTTTTGGAATTGTTGGGCCGAAGGTAGAATTCCTTTTTACAATTCCCACACAAGATCCGTAACAGCGGTCGTTCTATCCAACTTCCGCCGCCGAACAACCGCCCCGGTACAGTTTTTGACCCTTTCTCAAAACTCAGCGCCATGCAAACGCCGTCCCCCAACACCACCGTCGCCCAAAACATCGCCCGCATCCTCCTGGGCATCTTCATGCTCCTGGCCGGCATCGGCCATTGCACCTTTCAACGCCAGGAATTTCAGGCCCAGGTCCCCGACTGGGTGCCGATGAGCAAAGACCTGGTAGTGGTCCTTTCAGGGATAGTAGAGATCATGCTTGGTCTGGCCATGGTCTTTTGGCGCAGCCGGCGCGTGGAGGTCGGCATTACGCTTGCCATATTTTATATACTGGTCTTCCCCGGCAACATCGCCCAATACGTCAACAACATCGACGCCTTTGGCCTGGACACCGAGGAAAAACGTTTCGCCCGCCTCTTTTTCCAGCCCGTCCTCGTCGTCTGGGCACTATGGTCGACCGGCGCATGGCCGGCCGTAAAGCGTCTCGTTATCTCGAAGTCTCGTTAACGCTAAATGGACCGACCGGCATCGTGCTGGCGTCATACCCGTATGCCACCCGTATCTTACCCCTATACCACGGCCATACCACCCCTATACCAAGGCTATCAGCCGAGAGTTTTGGGGAAATTTTGACGTGAAACGAATGAAAGAAGTGCCGCCAGTGTCCTATGCGTACAGCGCCAGTTTCTGCGCGGCTACCTTGTCGTTCTCGATATACTCGTCGTATGACATCAGCTTGTCGATAAAGCCGTTGGGCGAGATCTCGATAATGCGGTTCGCTACCGTGTTGGTAAACTCGTGGTCATGCGACGTAAAGAGTACCGTGCCCGGGAAATCTTTCAGCGCGTTGTTGAACGCCGTGATAGATTCGAGGTCCAGGTGGTTGGTCGGCTCGTCAAGGATCAGCAGGTTGCCACCGGCCAGCATCATGCGCGATACCATGCAGCGTACCTTCTCACCCCCCGACAATACGTTGGATTTTTTAAACACCTCTTCGCCCGAGAACAACATCTTGCCCAGGAAGCCGCGGATGTATACTTCGTCTTTGTTCTCTTCTTCGGCAAACTGGCGCAACCAGTCTACCAGGTTGTCGTTCGATTGAAAGTACTCTTCGTTGTTCGCCGGCAGGTACGCCGGGGTAATGGTCTGGCCGAATTTAAACTCGCCTGTGTCGGGCTTGAGCTCACCTGCCAGGACGCGGAACAGCGATGTGATCGCCAGGCCCTCTTTGCTGAGGAAAGCGATCTTGTCGCCCTTGTTAACGTAGATATCGAGGTTCTTAAAGAGCGTGGCGCCGTTCAGCGAGTAGCTCAGATTTTCGATCTGCAAGATCTGGTCGCCGGCTGTACGTTTCTGTTGGAAGATAATGGCCGGGTAACGGCGCGTAGACGGCTGGATGTCGTCTACGTTGATCTTCTCCAGCAGCTTGCGGCGGCTGGTCGCCTGGCGCGATTTCGAGGCGTTGGCGCTAAAACGTGCAATGAACTCCTGCAATTCCTTCTTCTTTTCCTCCGCCTTCTTGTTGGCGGATGAACGTTGTTGCAGGGCGAGCTGGCTGGACTGGTACCAGAAGGTGTAGTTACCGGTGTAAAGCTTGATGGCGCTGAAGTCGATGTCCACAATATGCGTACAGACCGTATCCAGGAAGTGACGGTCGTGCGACACGACGATCACGGTGTTTTTAAACTCCAGCAGGAAGTCCTCCAGCCATGTAATGGTGTTGATATCCAGGTCGTTGGTGGGTTCGTCGAGGATCAGGATGTCGGGGTTGCCAAACAGTGCCTGCGCCAGCAGGATCCGAACTTTCTGGTTACCGCTGAGCTCTTGCAGCAGCTTGTAATGATCTTCTTCGGTAATGCCCAGGCCACTCAGCAGCGCCGCCGCATCCGATTGCGCGTTCCATCCATCCATTTCCGCAAACTCAGCTTCCAGCTCCGATGCGCGTACGCCGTCTTCTTCCGAAAAATCAGTCTTGGCATAGATGGCGTCTTTCTCCTGCATGATAGCCCACAAACGACTGTGGCCCATCATCACGGCATCCAGCACCGGCACTTCGTCATAAGCGTGATGATCCTGGCGGAGCACCGTCATGCGCTTGCCCGGATCGATCGACACCTTGCCCCGCGTCGGGTCGATGTCGCCAGCCAGGATCTTCAGAAAGGTCGATTTACCGGCACCATTGGCGCCGATCACGCCGTAACAGTTGCCGGCCGTAAATTTTATGTTGACTTCGTCGAAAAGCACACGCTTTCCGAATTGGAGCGATAGGTTGTTTGCTGCGATCATGTATTATGGGAAGATCAAAGGGCAAAGATAGAGAAAAGTAGCCAACCGGACGGGACGGCGCACCGAGTGTTTATTAATTCTGCGAAGAGAGACAATTGCCGTTATAAATTTTGTTGAATGAATAAATGGCCGGGTTTTCTATGTCCGTGACCGTGCAACAGCTGCCGCAAAAAACGTCGCATACGTTTTCATACCGTGCAGGCCCTGCGATAGCCGGTGCTTGCAAATTTCCGGACGCGCGCGCAGCGGCCTGATTTTTTAAGCGTCATTTTTTATCTTTCTGATTCTTGTTTTCCACCATACATGTGGAAAAATTCTACAACATTCCCCCGCTTTACCACCTGCTCATTCAAACGGGACGGCTGCTGTGCAAATAACACCGGTTGGCACGGAAATTTTAGACCAGGTGTATACATGTTCATCAAATACTCGACGGAGTACGCTTGAACTTACATCTATACCTTGTGTCTGGCTTCCCTCGCTCGTCACAAGGTATACTTTATAGTATGTAATGACTCCGTCGTGGAAGACTTTAAGTTCGTGTTCGTAAGCGCTATACTATCAGTGGTTTAGCGACGGAATACGAGACGATGTGAAGCAATTGTTAAGTGTTGATGTTCGCCGTATTGTGACGGCGTTGTGAGCGACAAAGATATTTACACAGTGGGCGTTGGTGTTGTGGGGCTCGATGTTATTCATCGTCCTATTATGATAGTATCATGCCTAATAATTCAGCTCATCGATAAACGGATGGAGCGACGCACTTCCTTGTAGTATGTTTGCACCACGAAAGCAATAGAGCCTTTCGTCAGAGATCAAAAGTGTGAAGAGGGATAACAGTTTTGATGTCCGATGGGTTGCTTTCGCTCGCAAAAAAAATATCAACCATTATGAACAGTTTGACGGTCAACGTTCTGTGGCACCGTGCAACTGGCCCCCTCATAAGCTAAAAGAGGAGAAGGTAAAAAATGAAACTCAGATCTTTGTTTTTGATCTGTTGGCTGTTTTGCTCAGCAGTTGTAGTTTTCGCGCAAGGTAAGCTCACCAAAGTACCCATCAACACTCGCAGTGCTAACCCCAAAGGTTACATCGAGTATCTGCCCCCCAATTATTCTGCCAATCAAAAGTATCCCGTGCTGTACTGGCTGCCGGGTCTGGGCGAAGTTGGACCGGGTACCAGCAGCTCACTGGACATTCTGATGAATCGTCAGATTGCAAACTGGCTGAAGACACACACTGTGGATTTCATCGTATTGGTTCCACAAGACGCCAGCGGTTACTGGAACGGCACCAACGGCATTGCCAGGTTCATCGAGTGGGCGAAGACCTACTATAAGTCAAGCATGGACCTGAACCAGCAACACATGGCCGGCCTGTCTTCCGGCGGCTACGGCATCCGCGATTTCATCGTAGGCAACACCAGCACCTACCAGGGATTCTCGACGTTCACGCCGATGTCGACCAACCTCGACGGCGCGATCAGCAAGGCATCGCAGATTGTGGCCAACAATCAATATGTGTGGATCCACCAGGGCACGGCCGATGTCACGCCCAACCAAATTGCCGCGGTGCAAAATTTCCACAATGCCTTGTACAAATTGGATTCGAAACGTGCGCGCCTCACGGCCTACGTAAACCTGGGTCACTCGGCATGGGACAAAGTGTACAACGGCACCGGCAGAACCTACGCGCAGTGGACCGGTACACAGTCGGGTACGACGTATTATAACTGGACGATGAGCGATGTGAACGTAGACTGGTTCGGCTGGATGAAGTCGCACCCGAAGAACGGCACCACCACGCCTCCTCCGACCAGTGTGGCACCGACATCGATCACGCTTAGCGCAACCGGCGTAGCCTCGGGCGCTCCTGCCGGCACGATCGTGGGCAACCTTTCTGCCAACGGTACGGCTCCGGTGACGATCACGCTGGTATCGGGTGTTTATGACAACGCGAAGTTCCGCGTCAGCAACAACCAGCTGGTACTCGCCAGTACGCTGACAGAAAAGAGCTCGTACACCGTACAGTTGCAAGCGGCAAACGGCCAGGGCACGTATAAGCAGTCGTTCACCGTCACGGTGGCACCGTCCGCGGGCGGCATCTACTCGGTATATCCGAACCCGATCACCGGAAACGTCCTGACGATTACACCCAACCAAGACAACGTGTTCTTCAACGCCATCCTGGTGGTCGATGCCAACGGCGTCGTGAGGACACGCTTCATCAACGTACAAGGTGTGAAAGGCCAACCGCTTACGTTCCCGTTCGATCTGCCCACCGGCATCTATACCCTGCAGATCTGGCGCCGTTACGCGTCGATGGAAACAGTACGCCTCGTAAAGAATTAACCTGAACATTCTAAACCACGGCTGATGGACAAATGTCCCACGCCGACCACGGTTTCTACAAAAGCCGGCCCCAACAGGCCGGCTTTTGTGTTTTACGGGGTCGCTCGTCGCGCCGACAAGCCGTTGGTCGCCGCGGCGCCCCGTCGGCAGGCGGGCATATCTTTTTACCTCAGTTTAGAAGATGTCATCTACGGGTGGCGACATGGCTGGAACTATACTCTATATTAGATATGCAACGATTGGTACGACCTTTATTACTCTTCCTGTGGATCGCCGCCATCAGCGCCGGCATTTGCACCGAGGCCCACGCACAGCGGGGCAAGCTCACCAAAGTTCCTGTTAACACCCGGAGCGCCAACCCCAAAGGATACATTGAGTACCTGCCGCCAAACTATGTCAGCACAAAAAAATACCCGGTGCTCTACTGGATGCACGGACTTGAAGGCGTGGGCAGCGGTACCTCGTCTTCACTCGACAAGCTGATGAGCCAACAGATCTCGAACTGGCTCAAATCAAACGATGTAGATCTTATTATTCTCGTACCGCAGGACGCCAGTGGGTATTGGAACGGCTCCAACAGCATTGCCAGGTTTGTCGAGTGGGCTAAAGTCTATTACAGGAGCTCCATCGACCTGAATCAGCAGCACATGGCGGGCCTTTCGTCGGGCGGCTACGGCATTCGTGATTTTATCGTAGGCAACTCGGCCACATACAAAGCCTTCTCGACCTTTACGCCGATGTCCACCAACCTCGATGGTGCCGTGGGACGGGCCTCGCAGATCGTTTCCAACAATCAATATGTATGGATTCACCAGGGTAAGAACGACGTTACACCCAATCAGTTGGCCTCGGTGGCCAGCTTTCACAATGCGGTATATAGACTCGATTCGCGTCGTTCGCGCCTGACGGCATACCTCAACCTCGGCCACGGTGCCTGGGACAAAGTATACAACGGCACCGGCCGGACGTCCGCGCAGGTAACGGGTACACAATCGGGGACAACCTACTACAACTGGACGATGAGCGATCCGAACCGCGACTGGTTTGGTTGGCTTTTGTCGCACCCGAAAACCGGCGCCGCTCCGCCGCCGGCAAGCGGGACGGCGCCCACCGGCATTGCACTCAGCAACACCAGTGTCGGCAGCGGGGCAGGAGCGGGCACAGTGGTCGGCAGCATCTCCGCCAACGGCACGGCGCCGGTAACCACCACGTTGGTGTCGGGAGCGTATGACAACGCTAAATTCCGCGTGGCAAACAACCAGCTTACGGTAGCGAGCTCGCTTGCGGGTCGCAGCACATATACCATTCAGCTGCAAGCCGCCAACGGTACGGGCAGTGTCCGCCAGGCCTTTACGATCTCCGTGGGGCAGAGCAGTAACGGCACAACGTATACCATATCGCCTAATCCCGTCGCCGGCAACAACCTCAACATCACGCCGCAGGCAGACGATGTATTCTTCAACGCCATCCTGGTACTCGACCCCGCCGGCGTTGTCCGCGCGCGATACATCAATGTACCCGGCCAGAAAGGCGTACCCCTCACGTTTCCCTTTGACATGACACCGGGTATGTATACCCTGCAGATTTGGCGCCGCTATGCCTCGATGGAGACCATGCGCGTCGTCAAGCAATAACGATACGAGCCTCAACCACCCCGCAAGTCCCGCGGGGTGGCCACGGTTTTCGCCCCACATCGCCCTGGCACAATCTTTTAGTGACGCCAGGAAGAGAATCGCTGTTCCCCCACGGTTCTCTTTTTCGCCGACTTCAAACCGCTCATATATACATGTCAAGACCTTTACTTTTCCTGATTTGGGCCGCCGTGTTCTGTTGTACGGCGGTGCAGACCGTCGTTGCCCAAAACGGTACGCTCACCAAATATGCCATTCGCACGCGTAACGGCAATGTCAAAGGCTATGTGGAATACCTGCCGCCTGGCTTCGACGGGAGTGGTAAGACGCAATACCCCGTGTTATACTGGCTGCACGGCCTGGGCGAGAAGGGGTGGGGGGCCTATGAAGAGATAGACAAAGTGCTTAATACTTATCTCTGCCAGTGGCTCAAGACCCACGACGTGCCCATGGTGGTGCTGGCGCCGCAAGATCACAGCGGGTATTGGACGGGCGACGGCACCAACGACCTCCAGGCCTTCGTAGCCTGGGCCACCCAGGAGTATAAGGGCATCATCCAGCCCACGCAGCAACACCTGGCCGGCTTCTCTTCCGGCGGCTACGGCATTCGCGACTATATCATTGCCAATACACCGGCCTGCCGGGCCTTTTCCACGTTTTCACTCATGTCCACCAACCTGGCCACGGCCGTAAACGATGCGAAGCGCATTGTAGAAAACGATCAATATGTATGGATCTTTCACGGCGACGCCGACATCAACCCCAACCGGATGAGCGAAGCCGAAGGTTTTCACAACAAACTCTACGCGCTCGATTCGACGCGCACCCGCTTTACCGCCTTTGTCGATGTTGCCCACGCATCGTGGATCTACGTCTATAACAACCTGGGAAAAACGAAAGAGCAGCTCACCGGCACCATCGATGGTACGACATTCTATCATTGGACGGAAGCCGATCCGGATCCCGACTGGTTTACCTGGATGATCCGCCACGGCAAGGCTCCGGTAAATGCCAAGGCACCCTTTGCCCTGGCGCTTAGCAACAATGAATTGGAAGAGGGATTCGATCCGCAGATTCCGGTGGGCGATCTTACTGCCGATGGTCTCGAGCCCATGATCTTTTCGCTGCCGGGCAGCACCGCCGACAACAATGCATTTGCATTAGACGGCCATTCGCTTACCGCGAAAGAGTCGTTGCCACCGGGTAACTATACCGTGGTAGTGAAGGCCGCCAACGTCATCGGCATCACCGAAGAAACGTTCTCGATCACGGTGAATAAAGAAGACGAAGTCATTGTCGGCAACGAAAAAGACCCCGACGCGTGGACAATAGCCGTATATCCCAACCCGCTGCAAGGACGTATGCTGTCGGTTAAGACCGGCAGCGGGCAGAAAGCGATCGATGCCATCGAGCTGGTCGGGGCGCAAGGCGTTACCCTCCATCGCACGCTCGGGTTATCGTCGGCAGACGGTACCGCGAACGTCGACGTGGGTGATCTGCCGGCCGGCATTTACGTCGTGCGCCTGCTCCACCGGCAGAATGCGGTGGGACAAAGCAGACTGGTGAAGGCCGATTAAAACATTGTCGATCGTCACGGGGCCTGTTGCAAACGGGTGAAAAATTAAATATAGGTATGCGTGGGGAGAAATCTCCACGCTTTTTATATTTTTCCAGTAAAATAGCTCTTCTCATAAACAGTTACGAGTAAACTAAAAGATCAACGAGCGCGATGTTACGTACTATGATGCTTGCCGCCGGCCTGCTTTGGCTCGCAACGGCGGGATTTGCACAGAAAGGCACCCTTACCAAAGTCCCCGAAAAAACCCGTGCAGCAAATCCAAAGGGCTATGTTGAATACCTGCCGCCTGGCTTTGACGACAGCGGCGCTAAAAAATACCCTGTGCTTTATTGGCTGCACGGCCTCAACGATGCCGGTATGGGTACCGCCAGCTCATTGGATAAGATTCTGAACGTGCAAATCTGTCAGTGGCTGAAGACCCACAGTGCTGATTTTATCGTACTTGCGCCGCAAGATCCCAGCGGCTATTGGAACGGCAATGCCAGCATCACCAATTTCATTACCTGGGCGACAGATCACTACAAAGCCGTGATCGAGCCGGGCCAACAACACCTGGCTGGGCTCTCTGCGGGCGGTTATGCCATCCGGGATATGATCGTGGCCAACTCCGATGTATATAAGTCCTTCTCTACGCTTACGCTCATGTCCACCAACCTGGCGGCTGCCGTGCCCAAGGTGCAGCAGATCGTAGACAACAAACAATACGTCTGGATCCACCAGGGTGAAGACGACGTAGTGCCCAACCTCGTATCGGACGTAGCCGGCTTTCACAGCGCGTTGTATAAGCTGGATGCCACGCGCGCGAGAATGACAGTCTATAAAAACCTGGGCCACGAAGCGTGGGAATGTGTATACAACGCGCAGGGCATGAACACCGCGCAGGTAACCGACGCCATCAATGGCACGCCGTGTTATCAATGGAATAAAAACGACCCCGATGGCGACTGGTTCGAGTGGATGAAAGCCTGCGGCAAGACACCGATGAATGCCACGGCCCCCAATGTATTGCGACTAAGCGCCATGCCGGATGTGAGCAAGGCAATTGTAAACACGTCTGTCGGTCGCATCGTCAGCAACGGCGCGCGCCCCACGACGTTCAGCCTGCCCGCGGGCATAACTGACAATGCGAAATTTAAGATAGCGGGCGACCAGCTGATTATAGCCGAGACGTTGACCGCCGGTACCTATACCGTTACGATCGAAGCGAAGAACAGCGCTGGCTCTTTCCGTCAGGAATTTTCCATCATCTTAGCCGAGGGTGGGGTAGTAGGCATAGAAGGCGCGGAGCGCCAGGGCATGATCGTGCATCCCAACCCCGTGCAAGGCAGCACGCTATACATCTCGTTCAACCGGGAACCCCTGCGCTTCGACGCCGCCGAAGTCGTCAGCACAACCGGTGCTCGCCGCACGGTGCCCGTAACATCCGCCACGGCAAAAAACGAAGTAACGCTCGCGCTGGACAACATTCCCGCCGGTACCTATATCTTACGCTTGTTGAAAGGCGGGGTATTAGTCCTGCAGCAACGGTTCATACGCTACTAACCGCCCTTTGCCGGCGCCAGTTTTAGCTGAAGTTTACTGATCGTACTTCTGCTTCTTCTTCTCCGGACTTAGCACCGTCTGTATATCTGCATCGTTCCGCAGGTTCGCCATCTGCTGCAAGATCCAGTTCGCGCGCCGGTTGATATGAGCGGACGCGGGGTTGACCATATACTTTTTCGGATTCGGCAGGTTCGCCGCGATGCGCGCCGCTTCCATGGGCAGCAGCTTCTTCGCAGGCTTTTTGAAATAGTATTGCGCCGCTGCTTGGATTCCGAACACGCCGCGCCCCATTTCCGCCACGTTCATATATACTTCCAAAATGCGCTGCTTACCCCACACGTGCTCGATCATAAACGTGAAGTACGCCTCCAGTCCCTTGCGGACCCAGGTGCGGTCCTGCCACAAAAAAACATTCTTGGCCACCTGCTGGCTGAGCGTAGACCCCCCGCGCAAGGTCTTGGCCTTGCTATTGTGCTCCAGGGCTTTCTGAATACTTTTGATGTCGAAGCCGTTATGGTCGGGAAAAAGCTGGTCTTCCGAGCAGAGCACCGCGAACGGCGCGTTCGTACCCATCTCCTGAAAGGATATATAGTCGCGTTTCAGGCCATAGCCGGTAACCCAGCTCATCAATTGCGTGACCGTAATGGGGGGATCCACCCACTTGAGAATAAAAATATAGAATAGCTGGGCTACAAACAGTACAATAACGACCTTCTTCAGCCAGCTCCCGGCTGTTTTTGCCGTGTCGGTAAAACTCATGGCTCGGTTTTTTCAGGCAGCAAAAGTAGCATAATAACCATTACCGGTTCTTCGTTACCTTTGGGTATTTCAGATCCGCATGAAACAACAGGTCCGGTACTGGCTTCAGGTCTCCGCAATACTCATGGGCATACTTCCCGGCACAGCCTGGGGGCAACGGGAAGTGCGCACGTACTACGACTCCGCCAAAAAACACCTCCAGGAAGTGTACACCGTGTCGCCCGGCGACGAGAGCCGCATGGAAGGCCTGTACCGCCGGTACTACGAAAACGGCCAGGTCATGCTGGAAGGCAACTTCGATGACGGCGTGAAATCGGGTGAGTTTCGCGAGTTCCATTCGAACGGCCGGCCCGCACGCACGCTGGGGTTTGTCAACGGCCTGCGCCACGGCCCGGTCGTGGTCTACAATGAAGACGGAAAACCCGTGCAACGCGCCTACTACCAGAACGATAAACTGGCCGACAGCATCCAGCTGTATTATGAGAACGGCGCCGTAAAAAGCGAAACATACTTTGCTAAAGGCAAACCCGAGGGACTCGTCAAAGAGTTTTATCCGGGCGGATCCGTGCGCAAAGAGATCGCCTATCACCGCGGCAAGCCCAACGGCATCACGCGCACATTCTTCGAAAACGGCAAAGTAGAGACGGAAGCGAACTACAAAGAGGGCATCCTGACGGGCTACTTCAAAAACTACTATCCCAACGGCCAGTTGGAGACGGTCTCCACCATGAAGGAAGGATCGCGTAACGGCGACTTTAAACGCTATGACAGCGCCGGACACCTGCTGTTGGAAGGCAGTTTTGTAAGCGGAAAATTGCACGGCCCCAACACCGCCTATTTTCCAGACGGCTCGGTGCAGCATCGGTTCAATTATAAGGAAGGCAAGAAGACCGGCCACAACGTGGAGTACTATCCATCCGGCAACGTGCACGTCAAAGAGCAGGTGGCCGTTAACGGCATTGACATGACGCAGGAGACCTTTGACGAGCATGGCGCCCTGCAAAACGAGAAACGGTTCCGGAATGAGAAGCCGCACGGCCTGTGGGTGTATTACCACCCCGGCGGCCGCATTCCTCACGTCAAAGAGACCTACGTTGCCGGCAAACGCATGGGCGTGCGGTACACATATTATCCGTCGGGCAAGGTGCAGCAGGAGGAAACGTTCAAGTTCGATCTGCTGGCAGGCCCCGTGCGTACGTATTATGAGACCGGTACCCTGGCCACCCAGGGTGATTACCGCTCCAACCGCCGCCACGGCATGTTCACAGCCTATTATCCTTCCGGAAAAGTGCGCGAGCAAGGCGAATACGTGGCCGACAAAAAGAACCGCGAGTGGCGCGAGTACGACGAAAACGGCAAGCTGACACGCGTGACCACCTACAAAGCAGGCGCCGTCGTGGCCACGCCGACGGCCCCCAAGCCGTAGAAGTTCAAAAAAAGGATTTCAGAGTCATTCGCCAATGCATTAACTTGCCGTCTGGAATACCATTTTCATGCAGGCAATCAGCGAAACCAAGTTCAAATTCCCCAACCAAACCGGTTTTTACAGCGGCAAGGTCCGCGACGTCTATTATTTCGGCGACTATATGGCCATGGTGGCCACCGACCGGATCTCGGCGTTCGATGTCATTTTGCCGCGCGCCATTCCCGATAAGGGCCGGGTGCTGAACCAGATCGCCGCCTTTAACCTGGAGGCCACCAAACACCTGGTGCCGAACTGGGTCATTGCCACGCCCGATCCCAACGTAACCGTGGGCTTCCGCTGCCAGCCGTTTGCGGTGGAAATGGTGGTACGCGGCTACCTGGCCGGCCACGCCTGGCGCGAATACCGCGCCGGTAAACGCATGCTTTGCGGCGTGCCCCTGCCTGAAGGTCTGCGCGAAAACGACAAACTTCCGCACCCCATCATCACCCCCACGACCAAAGCCGCCGTCGGCCATGACGAAGATATTTCCCGCGAGGAGATCCTGGCCCGCGGCATTGTAAGTCCCGAAGACTACGCCGTGCTGGAGAATTATACCCTGCGGTTGTTCGAGAAAGGAACCGCGCTGGCGGCCGACCGCGGCTTGATCCTGGTCGACACCAAATATGAGTTTGGTAAACACAACGGCACCATCTACCTCATCGACGAAGTGCACACGCCCGATTCGTCGCGGTATTTTTATCAGGAGGGATACGCCGCCCGCCAGCAGTCCGGTGAGCCGCAGAAGCAGCTCTCGAAAGAGTTTGTGCGGCAATGGCTGATCGAGAACGGCTTCCAGGGCAAGGACGGCCAGCAGGTTCCTGAAATGACAGACGCCGTCGTCGAGTCTATTTCAACGCGTTACAAAGAGTTGTACCAGGTCGTGCGCGGCGAAGCCCTCGCACCCGTGCAGTATACGCAGATGCTGGAAAGAATCGAGCAAAGCATTCTCAATTCAATAAAATCCGTTACCTTAGAAGGTCAGAAACACTAACCGGCAGACCGGTCCGACAAGAGAGAGACCATTTAGTAAATACGAACCGATGAAATATACGATCGATAAGCAGGAGAAGTACTGCATGCTCAAGCTGCACGAAGAAAAGCTGGACAGCAGCGTGGCGCCGGGGCTGAAGTCAGAGTTGATCACGCTACACGCCGAAGGCGTGCGCAACATCATCCTCGACCTCTCCGATGTAAAGTATACCGACTCCTCCGGCCTCAGCGCCCTGTTGGTGGGAAACCGCATTGTTCAAGAGGATGGCGGCATCTTCGTGCTGGCCAGCCTGTCCGACCACTCGATGAAGCTCATCAAGATCTCCCAGCTGGACAGCGTCCTCAACATTCTGCCCACGGTAGAGGAGGCCATCGACACGGTCTATATGCACGAGATCGAAAAAGACCTCAAAGCCGGCGACACCCACTAACGGAGGATGCCGGTCACCCGATATACTGACCAAAGCTCTCCGGAGTTTTGGTCTTTTTATTTTACCTGTTGGCGCACAGCGGCACTATGAGCTTTAAAATCACCATTCTTGGATCCAGCGGTGCCCTGCCCGTATACGGACGACATCCCAGTGCCCAGCTGGTGGAGATCCAAAGCCGGTTCTTCCTGGTCGACTGTGGCGAAGCGGCCCAGATGCAGCTGATGCGTTTCGGCGCGTCCTACCACCGCATCAACCATATCTTCATCAGTCACCTGCACGGCGATCATTACCTGGGCCTGATGGGCCTCATCTTTACCATGCACCTGCAACGCCGCGCGGCCGACCTGCACCTCTATAGCCACCGCGGCCTCGACGAGATCATCACCACGCAGCTGCGCTACTCGCGCTCGGCGCCATCCTTCCGGATCGTATTCCACCGCCTGGAGAAAGATGCGCAAGGTGTGATCTATGAAGACGACGCCGTCACGGTAGAGACGATCCCGCTCGTACACAAGATCCGCAGCTCGGGCTTTTTGTTCAAGGAGAAACCCAAGCCGCGGCGTGTCGACAAAACGCGTCTGCCCGAGGGGTTGCTCATTCGTCAGCTGGCCGGTCTGAAACGCGGCGAAGACGTCGTAGACGATGCCGGCGCGATCCTCTATCGCAATGCCGACCTGACCTTGCCGCCCCGGCGCTCGCGCAGCTATGCCTACTGTTCAGACACGGCCTACGTCGAGCGCATCGCCGACCAGGTGAAAGGCGTCGATATACTTTACCACGAAGCGACCTTTACCCTCGACGACGAAGCCCGTGCGCGCGAGACGCTGCACAGCACCGCCGCACAGGCGGCCACCATCGCCCGGCTGGCACACGCCGGCAAGCTTGTGTTGGGCCACTTCTCCGCACGGTACAAAGAGCTGGAGCCGATCCTGGAGGAAGCGCGCAGCATTTTTCCCGAAGCACACCTGGCACTCGAAGGCGTCGAATTTATTATTCCCGAATAAACACATGGAACCTACCGTCGAACAAAAACATAATCGCCTCTTCATGACCCTGGCGGGAATCGTTATTACCAACGCCCTGCTGGCCGAAATGATCGGCGTCAAGATCTTCTCCGCCGAGGCAACCGTCGGCCTGCAGCCTGCGCACCTCAACATCCTCGGCTTTACCATGGATTTCAACCTTACGGCCGGGGTAGTGATCTGGCCCGTCGTCTTTATCACAACGGACCTCATCAATGAGTACTTTGGCAAGCCCGGTGTAAAGCGCATCAGCTACCTCACGGCCATCCTCATCGCTTATGCCTTTGTCATGCTGCTCCTCTCCATTCATTTGCCGCCGGCGGATTGGTGGATGGATGCCAACAGCAAAGACGATCAGGGAAATGCTTTTAATATGGACTTTGCGTTCGGTAAGATCTTCGGCCAGGGGCAGCGGATCATCTTTGCCTCTCTCGTGGCCTTTATCCTGGGCCAGCTGGTGGACGTCTTCGCCTTCCAACGCTTGCGCCGGGTAACGGGCAGCCGCATGTTATGGCTGCGGGCCACCGGGTCAACCCTGGTGTCGCAGTTCGTGGATAGCTTCGTGGTGTTATACATCGCCTTTGCAGGCATATTTTCCAATAAACAGATCCTGGCTATCGGCATCACGAACTACCTCTATAAAGCCTGCGTGGCCGTGCTGCTCACACCACTGATATATATTGGTCACACCCTCATCGATCGTTATCTGGGCAAAGAACATGCAGCGCGCATGTCTGAAAATGCCGCCGGCGAAAGCAAAGGGTTCTTTTAATCACACCAGGATCTTTCGCAGCAGGTTATTTTTTGCCGTGCCGTCGCGCGGCATTGTCTACGTATATGTACGGGCATGAAAGTGTTTGTCGTACACGGGGCGCATCGTGGAACAGGAAAATGTTCGTGCGGCGTGTGCAAGGGCAAGTGTTTTAATAACACCGGTTTGTTCAGGGGGATCTTCGAGGGGATTTGAATCTGCTTTGTTTGAATATGGCCCGGGAAAATAGGCTGAACAAAATAACGTTGTTGCGTATCGTTGTGTCCGATACATAGGATGTGGGGAGAGGGAAAGATATGTATAATGTATTCCGGACAAGTATATATTTTTATGATTGATTGAAAATTGTCGTACGTATTGTTACGTATGGTCTGTGGGAAATGGTCTCAGGGACGACGGTGTGATGTGATAAAAATTAAATCGTAAACTTTTTCGAAATCCGGCGTTGCATAGTATATTCACTAAACACAACAACGATGTCGGTATAATGAATCGATTGTGTGTAATTAAGTAAATCGTACAACGGCAGGCTGTAGCACAGCGCCTACAAGAATAAACTGAACGGTAATCGGTGTTCGGTATAGGAGTCGTTCCCGAAACGACGGGGACGGCTCCTTCCTTCCGGAGTACGATCCGTGCAGGATGGTTTTATACGCATGCTCTCCAATGGTAATGCTTCCAACGATACGGTGAGGGATGTTCGGTAAGTGGAGTCGTCCCGACAGGTGGGGACGGCTCCCTTTTTTTCAAAAGCATGATACTAAACGAGAAGGCCGATGAATAAAAATGTATTGCTGGTCGACGACGACCACGTGTTTAATTTTCTCAGCAGCCGGCTATTCGAAAAGCTCGGGTTCAACGAAGGCATTCACGTGGCCATGAATGGCGCCGAAGCCCTGAAGCTCATCAACGACTATTATTCCGGCACCCAAAGCCTGCCCGATGTAATCCTGCTCGATCTCAACATGCCCGTCATGGACGGCTTCGAGTTCATCGAAGCATTCCATCGCATCCGCATGCCTAACAAAGACCGTGTAAAGATCGTCATCGTAAGCTCCTCCCGCGATGAAAAAGACGTGGAACGCGCCCGTAGCCTCGGCATCACGCATTACCTCGTAAAACCCATTCACGAAAAAGATCTCCTGGAGATCATGAACTCCACCCGCTGGAGTTGAAACTGTATGAGGATCAGCCGCCGTTGCAAATCGCACACGTAACAATAACTTAATCTCCAAATAAAGGATCACACGCCCGGGTGCCCTACTTTTGGCGCCCGTGAACGCTGCCGATAAAATACTACTCCTGATCGCCATCGCAGCAGTAACCTTGTTTGCCTTTAAACAAACCCCGGCCCCGATCGACACCGGCGTACGCAAAGACATCGCGGCCCTGCAAACGACTGCAGCTGCATTAGAGCAAACCGCACAAGCCTTTCAAACAGGCAAGGTCGGGATCGATTCACTCCGGGCAATCGTAGCCCGCACGCGCCGGCAATATAAAAAGGTTGAGTTCCTCTTAGCCTACTATTATCCCGAATACGTCGAGGAATACATCAACGGCGCGCCGTTGCTCCACCTCGAGCGCTACGACACCCGCCCGGTAGTACGCAACCCCGAAGGGCTGCAGACCCTCGACGAGCTGGCATACACGTCGGACGGCCGCGCAGTGGCACTCCAAATCACCACACTCGCCCAGCGCTTCTATACACGCTATAAAAACCTGGTAGCGGGCTTCAGCGATCAGCCCGTAACGGCCGCAGACGCCGCGCTGGCGCTACGGTTACAGCTCGTCCGCATCTTTACCCTCGGCGTAACAGGCTTCGACACCCCGGGCTCTGTACACGCCCTTCCCGAAGCCGCGGCATCCCTGGCGTCCCTGCAACAAATAGCCGCCGCGATCTTCCCGGGCGAGCCGGGCACGATATTGCAACAGTCCTTCACCCGGACCCTTCACTACATCCGGCAACCGGTCGCTTTTGCGGACTTCGACCGCCTGACGTTCCTGAAAGATCACATCAATCCGCTCTATAAAGAATCGCTGCGGTTGCAGCAGTTATTTTATCCGGAAGCTGCCCAGGCCGCGTACATCGGCCAATACCCCCAGCCCTGGAATCCGATGAGCGCCGACCTCTTCGCCGCCGATTTTCTGGATCCCTATTTCTATACCGGGCTAACACGCGCCGAAGACAGCGACGCCTTGCGTACCCTGGGCCAGACGTTATTCTACGACGTACGCCTGAGTCATACCGGCACGATGAGCTGCGCTTCCTGCCACGATCCTGCCCAGGGCTTTGCCGACGCCCGGCCGCGCGCGCAAAGCAATATCCAGGGCGTGACCGTGCAACGCAATGCCCCGACGCTGCTCAACGCCGTCTATGCCGACCGCTATTTTTACGACCTGCGTGCCTTCACCCTTGAGCAGCAAGCCGAGCACGTGATCTTCAATCCGCGCGAGTTCAACACCGCTCACGAAGAGATCCTGCGCAAACTGGAACAAGACAAGGCTTATCGCGCTCAATTCCAAAAGACGTTCTCCTCTCCGGGCATAACGCGCGAACGGTTTGCCAAAGCCCTGTCGTCTTACGTCTTATCGCTACGATCCTTTAACAGCCCGTTCGATCGCTACGTGCGCGGCGAAGCGGCTCTTGCCGATACCGCTATACGCAGCGGCTTTAATCTGTTCATGGGTAAGGCCAACTGCGGCACCTGTCACTTTGCACCCGTGTTCTCCGGATTATCGCCGCCTGAATACCGCAAGAACGAAAGCGAGATCCTGGGCGTGCTGCAAGACCCCGCCGCACGCCGCAAGACACTCGATCCCGACAACGGCCGTCTCGACAACCAGGTGTTCAGCGAAGCGTCATGGATCTTCGAAAGATCCTTTAAGACCACCACCGTGCGCAACGTAGCCCTCACCGCGCCGTATTTTCACAACGGCGCCTATAAAACCCTGGAAGAGGTCATTGACTTCTATAACAACGGCGGCGGCACCGGGCACGGCCTGGAAGTAAAGAATCAAACCCTGGCGGCGGACTCGCTGCATTTGTCCGTATCCGAAAAAGCGGCGCTGATCGCTTTTCTTCATTCGCTCACAGACCCGGGAGGATATGATCCGCAATAACCGCCGCGTCGTCCTCCTGGCCACCGTGGGCATGGCCATGCTGTTCCTGTCCCTGCGGTTTTCCCTGCATCCCGAAACACCCGAAGAGCGCATGCTGAAACAGGCACAGGCCGGCGTCAAACAACTCGACACCGGGATCCAGCGGTTATACCAGGCCGCGCAGGAGTACCGGGCGGGGAGGGGGACGTTGACCTCGCTGCAGGCCCAAGTCTCGGCTACACGAAAAGCCTACAAGGCGATCGAGTACATCCTCGAATATTATCATCCCACTTACGTCAAGGAGCACATCAACGGTCCTCCGTTGGACCATCTCGATCCATATCCACACCGCGACCTGCCCGCGGTGGTTGCGCCCCGTGGCCTGCAGGTGCTCGACGAGCAAGTATACGCCAACGATGCCGGAGAGCACCGCGAGGAGATCGCCAACCTGGTCAGCGAGCTGAAGACCCGCTATCAGATATTGTTATTGCAATTTGAGAAGCGCCGGTATATTCAGCGCTTCGAGGCATTTGAAGCGATGCGCCTGGAGCTGATCCGCATGTTTGCCCTGGGGGTTACCGGTTTTGATACCCCGGGCTCGTTGCAGGCGCTTCCCGAAGCGGCCGTCACCTGTCGCACGCTGCAGCAGGCGACCCGCTATTACGCCGTCGGTGTACCGGGCAACGCCGCCGATATCGCCGAACACTTCGGCCGCGCTGCCGCCTACCTCGATGCGCACGACAACTTCGACACCTTCGACCGCCTGACGTTCCTCACCGACTATGTCAACCCTCTCTATAAAAAGCTGCTGGTGCTGCACCGTCAGCTCGGTGCCCGTACATCCGCCGAAGTGACAAAAGAAGTGCCCGCGTGGAATTTTTATAGCGACAACATCTTTTCCGCCGACTTTCTCAACCCGTACTATTATACCTTATTGAAAGCGGAACAGGATCATGAAGCCCTGCGCGCGCTCGGCAGGAAATTATTCTATGACCCGCGCCTGAGCAACAACGGCACGATGAGCTGTGGCAGCTGCCATCAACCCCGGCGCGCGTTTGCCGACGGCCAGGTACGCTCGCATGCCAACGCCGAAGGTCGCCTCGTACGACGCAACGCACCGTCCCTGATCAACGCCGTTTTCTCCGATCGCTTTTTTTACGACCTGCGTGCGTTCGACCTGGAAGATCAGGCCGCCCATGTAATCGAAGACCACCTGGAATTCAACACCACATTTCCCGAGATGCTTGCCCGCTTGCAGGCCACTCCCGAATACCGCGACGCCTTTCGCGCAGCGTTTCCCCGGGCCGCCGGTGCCGCTATCACGCGGTACCAATTCTCGGCCGCGTTAGCATCCTATGTCGCATCGCTGCGTTCCTTCAAAAGTCCCTTTGATCGCTTCGTGCGCGGAGAGACGACAGCGTTACCACGCCGGGTGCGCGCGGGCTTTAATTTATTCATGGGCAAAGCGGCCTGCGGCACCTGTCACTTTGCCCCTACATTCGGTGGGCTGGTGCCTCCGTTATACCACGAGAACGAAAGTGAAGTGCTGGGCGTGTTCGAAAAGCCGCGTCTGAAGATCCCCGATGGCGATCCGGGCCGCGCCGGCAATGGCGTCATGAGCGAGGACGCTGATATATATCAGCGTTCCTTTAAAACCGTGTCTGTCCGAAATTCCGCCCTCACGGCCCCGTACTTTCATCACGGGGGCTACCAAACCCTCGAAGAAGTACTGGAGTTCTATAACCAGGGTGGCGCCCAGGGAGCAGGCCTCGCCGACGAAGTGCCTCACCAAACTTTACCCGCCACGCAGTTGAATTTATCGCGTGGCGAGGTCAACGATATTATCGCTTTCCTGCAATCACTTTCGGATGAGAGTCTTCATGATCAATAGCTTGTTGCTATAGCGTGTCGCGGGGCTAAAGCGATACGGCCCGTCACAGACTCATAATATTACCTGGTGCGCCTGCCCTAATCCGTCTATATCCGATCTTTGCCACTCACTGCTACTGCAAACGTTGAAGTATCGTGGGGCTATATAGGAGTTTCAACGTTTGTTTCCTGTTAATAAACAGGGTTGCGGTAAATATACCCGTCTGTTGCCCCTATACGTGAACAAAGCATGAAGTTTTGTTTCTCTCGTGCGGGTAAAAGTTAAAAATATGTTAATGCGATCTATATACTGCGACGCGCGGAGAATCTCATTTTTGCGCATCAAAATTACGCACATCTCACATCTCCCCAAGTATGAAAAGAATTACGATCCGGACCCTGTTGCTGTTTGCATGGATGAGCCCTATGGCGGCGATGGGTCAGGTGCTGCCAGGCGACTCGATCGTCTTCGGCCCGATGTTCAGTCCGGTCTACCACGACTCCGTGCGGGTTTGGGTGGTGACCAAGTCGAACACGGGCGCGGGCGACGCGATCACGCTGGAAGTTACCGGCACGGCCCCGGGGGCCCCGTTAGCGGGAAAAGTATATAACAGTGACGACCGCCTGGGGTATAACCTGCGGTCGTTTGTATATCCCGACCTGGCGAAGGGCGCCACCTATACAGCGGTGCTGAAGCGCAACGGGCAGCGTGCCCAGGGTCGCACCGCAGTCATCCGCAACACTGCGGCGCAGCTCTCCGATTTCGAGTTCCTCACCGGTGGCTGTGGTCGTATCTACGACCTGCGCCGTTGCATCGACCGGCCCGAGGCGCAGACACACGTCAACGGCGACCCGAAGATGTTCGACCGCATGGCCGCCGAAGGCAGCGACCTCATGATCTGGGCGGGTGACGCAACCTACCTGCTGGGCTTGCAACACGCCATGGGCCAATGTCCCGACGGTGTCGACGACTGGGCCAACAAGGATATGGCCTTTGCCCGGTACGCATTCTACCGATCGTTTCACGATTCACTCACGCGCTCCATGCCGCAGCTGGCCATTACCGACAACCATGACACCGGCCCGAACGAATTCAACAAAACCCTGCCGACGCTGGGCGAGATGAAAGAGATCTTTATGGACTGGTGGCCCAACCCGCATTATGGACGCACCAAAGAAGGGCAGGGGCTGTTCTCGTCGTATGTATATAAAGATGTCGAGTACTTCCTGCTCGACAACCGCAGCTACCGCGACGGCACGCAGCAGCATCTTGGTCCTGAACAGCTGGCGTGGCTGAAGCAAGCGCTGCTGGACTCGAAAGCCACCTTTAAGGTGCTGATCAACGGCACGCCGTCGTTCGCCAGGCACTGGGGCGGACGTAACTTTTCCATCACCCAACAGGCCACCGAGCTCATCGCATATATACAAGAGAAGAACATCGACGGCGTATTGTGTTTTAGCGCCGACATCCACGAGCAGGAATTCTACGGCCGCTACGGCGACGTAAAATACCCGCTGTTCGACATGATCTCGGGCAACCTGAACTCCGACATCGGCAACGGCCAGCACACAGTCGACTACACCAGCGACCGCATCCTGCGTGGCGTAAAACAAACGTACCTGCGCGTGAACGTATACGGCGTCGCGAACGATCGCCGTATGAAGATCGAATACGTCAATGCGCAAGGCCAGCCGTATTTCACCAGCATCATCCACGCCGACATGTTGAAGAGCGTGGACGCCGACACCCGCAAGCTGTTCCTGAGCTTTGCCGGCGCACTGAAAGATTCCTCTGCCTACGATCACAACGTGCAGGGCACCGGCACGGTGTACGGCGTCGACAAGAACGGTGTGGCAAACCGCGCCCTGCAATTCAGCAGTGGCTCGTCCGTGCAGCTGACGCACACCGACGCGCTGGACCTGCACGATCGTCCCTTTACGATCGGCTATTGGGTGGACCCCACGCAGTTCGGTGCGAACGGTTCCGCTGTAATCTCGACCGGCGGCAACACCGGCGTCACATTCGGTTTTGACAAAGACGGCTACCCACAGTATACCGACCTGGTGTCGAAGAAGCAATATACGGGCACACAAAAGCTGCTGATCAACCGCTGGGCACATATGCTGTGGCAATACGACAACGTACGGCATCAGTTGTCGCTTTATTATAACGGTCAGCTCGTGCAACAATGGGCTAACGTAGATCCTTCGGTGGCATCCGCGGACGCCTGGATGTTGGGCAACGATGCCGGCAACCGTCACTTTACCGGTTCGCTGGACGAGGTGAGCGTGTACGGCAAACTGGTGGCCGACAACACCATCAAAGACCTGGCGGACTTCGTGAGCACACGCGGCAATGTATTAAAGCTGGGCGGTGCATCCACCACTACACTGCCCGAAGAGGTGATCGGCGTCGCCATGAAAGGCGACTTCACGCTGGAGTTCTGGGGCAAGCTGAACGCCGACCCCGGCGACAACACCAAGATCGTCGCCAGCAACGGCCGCCTGTCGAACAACAACACGACCGGCATCGGCTTTGAGTACCCCAGCTCGAACAAGCTCAACATCACCCTGGGTAACAACACCGGCAGCTGGCAAACCGGCTTGCAAGACAAAGGCGCTGCCTGGAACATTGGCGAGTGGAACCACATTGCGCTGTCATACGCCGGCGGCAAATGGACGTACTATATCAACGGCGAGAAGGCTGGTGAAGTAACGTCGCCTTACGTTCCCAACCCCAAGGGTATGGGCATCGGCCACAGCCCGTCATATACCGGCGGCGGCACACAGTCCGAGCTGGACGAGTTCCGCATCTGGAGCCGTGCCCTGCCGCAGGACAGCATTCGGAAATACATGTTCCACACCCTGAGCGGAAAGGAAGATGGACTTGAAATTTACTACGACTTCTCGGAGGCTACGGGCACAACGGTCTCCAGCAAAGGGAAGATCGCCTATACACTGCCGCTGATAGGCTCCGGTTTAACGGCGGGTACGTCGCCCGTTGCCGAACTGGCGCCGGCCTATGTGCAGTCTGTTACAGGCTACTGGAGCAAAGGTGCGCTGAAGCCAAACGCTGGTTTCACCCTGAGCGAGCCGATCACGGCGTATACCAGCAACCTGGTCGTCGGGAAACAACAGAACACCGGCATGCTGCCGATCGCGCCGGAAAGCCAGACCTATTACCTGGCGGGAGGCTGGCAGCTCGAGCCGCAGAACTATCCGTTTGGCAATTTCAGTATCGATCTCGACGAGAGCCTGCCCCAGGCCGACTCGATCCGCCGCATTGCCCGAGAATACTTCTGGATGCAGCAGGATGAAGACGGTATGTTCGCGGTGGTAAACGAAGGCAGCTTCGACGGCCGCACCGTTACCTTCCGTAACACCGTGCTGGAAGGGGGCGTGTATTACCTGGGTTGGAAAGCAGACACCACGGCGCTGTTCGACCGCGGCGGCAACGTGTCGTTCCCCGGCGGCCATTCGGCCCAGATCCCGTTCGCGGAGATCAACCCCGTGTTTGCCGGCGAATTTACCCTCGAGCTGTGGGCGCGTGTTCAAAAAGCACCGTCAGCGGGTGGTAATGTACCGCTGGTATCGAATCACGGGCGGATCAGCAACAACACTTCCGGCATGGTGATCGAGTATAACAGCAACAAGATCATCACGGCATCTTTCGGCACCAACACGGCCGACTGGAACAAGATCGATACCGGCACCCCGTTGAACCTGGACGAGTGGAACCACATTGCCGTAACGGTATCACCGGCGGGCAAGACCGCGAAGATGTACGTCAACGGCACGCTGGTGGGAACGAAGGCCTTCAACACCTTCGCTACCAACACCCAGTGGAACTTCGGTCTTTCGCACAGCGTCAACTACAAGAGCGAAGCGGTGTCGATGATGGACGAGGTGCGTGTGTGGAACCGCGTGAAGACGGATGCCGAGATCCGCGCGCAGATGCACCTAAGCGTGACCGATGAAGACCCGTCCCTGGTCTATAACTATACCTTTGATCAGGCCGACAAAGGCTACCTGATCAACAGCGGTGTAAAAAAAGACAGCATAGCCTATACCAAAGCCAGCATTGTCGATGCCACCAGCCCGGTGGTGAACGACATAGCGCCGCTGTATAGTAAAAACGTCACCGGCAACTGGAGCCGTCAGAACACCACCGCCAACGGTCTGTACCTGAAAGATGCCATCAAGGCCCCGGCTGACAACCTGATCGTAGGCAGACACCGGAACAACGGCCTGGCCACAGTTGGCAGCGACGCCAACAACTACTATGTAAAAGGCGGCTGGCTGCTCAATGCGCAGAACCTGGAACGCGCCACGGCGATCGTCGACCTGGGCGCGGTATTTAACCGCCCGGACTCGGTCACTGCGTTTGCCAAGTCGTTCTACCTGTTGCAAGGCGATCCGGAAGGCAAGCACGAGATCGTCGCTGCCGGCACACGTACGGGCAACCTCGTCGAGTTCACCGACCTGGCCCTGGACTTCGGCGTGTATTACCTGGGGTATGAAACCGACCTCGACGGCATCATCGGCAAGCAGGGCGGTGCACTCGACCTGGCCGCCGGCCATAATGTGACGATTCCGTATGCGGATGTCAACAACGCCCTTTCGGGAGAGTTTACCATGGAGGTATGGGCGAAGCTCAATGCCGATCCTGCCGAATACGGCAAGCTCATCGGCTTCAGCAGCAGCCGCGACGGGCTCTTCTCCGGTTTTGAGTTCGAGTTCCGCGGCAACAATACACTGCAGACCATTCTCGGCAAAGGCCAGCGCGGCGGCTGGAATACCATCAGCTCGACCACACCCTGGAACGTCGGCGAGTGGAACCATGCCGCCGTCACGGTAACGCCGAACAAGTACTTCCGTTTCTATATCAACGGCGAGCTGATCGACAGCGTCGCCACCGGCACTTTCCAACCCAATGCCTACAACATGGCATTCGGTACGAACCTGTTCAACAACAACGAGAGCCTGGTGACCATCGACGAGTTCCGTATCTGGAATAAGGCGAAGACACAGGAAGAAATCCGGCAGCAAATGCACCAGACCTTACCGAAAGACGTGCAGCACCTGGTGTATCACTTCAGCTTCGACCAGGCAACCGGCCAGAACATTGTCAACACCGGTTCGCAGGGCGGCACGATCCCCTATACCCAAGCATCCATCGTTCCTGCCACCACGCCGGTCGCCACGTTCACCGCGCCGTACAACGAAGCAGTGTCTGCCAGCTGGAGCCTGAAGAACGCCGGCACGAACGGCCTGTTGCTGAAGGACCGCGTGACCGATTATTATAGCAACCTGGTGGCCGGCCGTGAAGCCAACAACCAGATCGTTGCCATACCCGGCAAGACCGACACGGTCTACATGAAGGGCGGCTGGCAGCTGAAGCCGCTGAACCTGACCCGCGCTACCGTAAAGATCGACCTCAGCAAACTGGTCGCCAACCCCAACACGATCGCCGCCAGGGCCACGAAGTTTTTCCTTCTGCAAGGCGACATCGCGACCGCGACGATCGTAGCGGAAGGTACCTTCAACGGTAAAGAAGTGGAGTTCGCCTCGATTGCCTTGCAGGAAGATGTCTATTACCTCGCGTGGAAAGTAGGAACGGCGGCCCCTGTGTCGGCGCAGTACCAGGTGAATGCCGGTAAGGACGATGCCGAACAAGACAATGCTTCCGGTAAAATGTACCTTGATAGCAGCGACATCGAGCTCACAAAAGACGGTACCAGCGACCAACTCGTCGGGATCCGTTTCAACCGGATCAACATCCCGCAAGGGTCTGTGATCGAGCATGCCTACCTGCAGTTTGCGGTGGACGAGGTGAATACCAGTGGTCAGCCCAACATCCTGATCGGCATCGAGGACACCGACAGCCCGAACGAGATGAGCAGCTTCGACTTCGACATCTACCATCGCATTCAATACCTGGGCGATACCATCGTCTGGCAACCCGGTCCGTTTACCAGGGTGGGTGATGCGGGAGCGGATCAACGCACTCCCGACCTGGCGGAGCTTCTCCACGAGATCGTCAACCGCCCGAACTGGAAAGAAGGCAACTCGGTACTCTTCACGCTGATCGACCCGGCTGCCCGTGGCATCGCAGGCTATACTGCCAACACCGACAAGCGCGTAGCGCAGGCGTATGAGAACAACCCGGTCAATGCGCCGCGCCTGATCGTATCGTACATCATTCCCGACCGCTATTACAACGGTACTTTTCCCGTGGCCAAAAGCGCTTCGTGGAAGTACGACGACACCGGCGCGGACCTGACCAGCGCCGACTGGAAATCACCCGACTATAACGACGCTGCGTGGAAATACGGTAACGCCATCCTTGGCTATGGCGACGGCAATGAAAGCACGACGCTGAACTTTGGCGGCGACGCCGACAAGAAACGCACGACCTATTACCTGCGCCACATCTTCGACGTAACGGACCGCACCGCATACGACTCCCTGCTCTTTGATGTGCAGCGCGACGACGGTGCGATCGTATACGTAAACGGCACCGAGGCATTCCGCACCAACATGCCCGAAGGTCCCATCGCCTACAACACATTTGCCACGACGGAGGTGGCCGATACCGACGAGCGTGCGTATCACCGCTATAAGACCAGAAACCTGCTGCGCAACGGCCGGAACGTGATCGCGGTCGAGCTGCACCAGGCGTCGGCCAACAGTGCAGACCTGAGCTTTGACCTGGCCGTAGGCTTTACCGAGCCTCCGCTGCCTGCCGCAACTTATCCGCTGGTGAAAGAGTCGCTGTGGCGTTACCTTGACAAGGGTACCAGCCTCGACGCCGTAGCCTGGAAGGACACGACGTATACCGAAGATCGTGCCTGGGCGATCGGCCAGGGACCGCTGGGCTATAACGACGGCGTGAAGACGACGGTATCGTATGGCCCTGACGGTGGTAACAAGTATATCACCACGTATTTCCGCCGCGATATCCTGGTAGACACGTCCGCCGTCGCCGACGAGATCGAGATCGGCCTGCGCCGCGACGACGGAGCGCTGCTCTACATCAACGGTGTGGAAGTGATCCGCGACAACATGCCGGCCGGCGCCATCGATTATAAGACGTTTTCGTCTACGATCGTGGACGGTGCCGCCGAGCTGACGTACTATACCTTTCGCTTGCCGAAGACCGTCTTCCGCAACGGCCGCAACCAGCTGGCGGTGGAGATCCACAACCGCGATGGCAGCAGCTCCGACCTGGGCTTCGACCTGTACATCAAAGACGCGCCGTCGGTGAACCCGCCGGTACCATGCACCGACAACCACATCGCCTGCTTCACGTCGATCCACCCGACCGGGCAGACGACCAGGATGATCATTCCGGAGCAACACCGCTTCCAGGTGATCTTCAAGCAAGGTGAGGCGTATACGAAAGGCAACGGCAGCGTGCCCGGTAATCACGACTTTACAGCCTATATACCGATCGACGGGAGCTCGTCACGCGGGCATCTGTCCGTGAACCACGAGAATACTCCCGGTGGTGTGTCGATCCTCGACCTGCACCTCGACCCGGTCAATAGCCTGTGGGTGGTAGATACGACGCAAGCCGTGGACCTGTATAACAACGCCCTGGTCACGACGACCCGCAACTGCTCGGGCGGCATTACGCCGTGGGGCACGGTGATCACCTGCGAGGAAAGTCTCGACGGCGGCGATGTGAACGGCGATGGCTACCAGGATGTGGGCTGGGCCGTAGAGATCGACCCGGTCACCTCGAAAGTGAAAGACTATGACGGCGACGGCAAGCAAGACAAACTGTGGGCCCTGGGCCGCATGAATCACGAGAACGTGGTCGTGCACGCGGACCGCAAAACAGTATACTACGGCGAAGACGGAGGTACACATTGCGTATATAAGTTCGTAGCGGATGTAGCCGGCAACCTGACCACCGGTACGCTGTATGTGCTGAAGCTCGACCAGCCATTGTCGAACAACGACCCGACGGGAAGCACGGCGACCTGGGTGAAAGTGCCAAACGCTACCAAAGATGATCGCAATAACACCATCAGCCTGGCGGCATCGCTGGGAGGGACGAACTTCGATGGGGTAGAGGATGTGGAGATCAGCCCGATCGACGGCAGGATCTACTTTACCTCCAAAGGCAAAGGCCGCGTATACCGTTTCCGTGACGGTGCGAACGTATCCGAGTTCGAAACGTTTGTCGGGGGTACGTCCTATAGCATCAACACGCAGGAAGGTGTCGTAACCGAAGCATGGGGTGGCGGCAACGACAACCTGACCTTCGACGACAAAGGCAACCTGTGGGTGTTACAAGATGGCGACAACTACTATATTTGGGTAGTACGGCCCGACCACACGCAAGCCGATCCGAAAGTAGCGCTGTTTGCGTCGATGCCGGCCGGATCAGAACCTACCGGCCTGACCTTCTCGCCCGACTTCAAGTACGGCTTCTTCTCGGTACAACACCCCAACGGCAACAACGCCGCACAACCCGACGCCACCGGCAGCGACGTGAAGTTCGATGCCTCGGCCACCGTGGTGTTTGCGTTGAACGCGGATCTCGGTCCGCAAGCGCCGGCTGCGGACTTCATCGCCGATCGCGTAAAGATCAAGACGGGCGAAAGCGTAACCTTCACCGATCTGAGCACGCACGGGGCTGACGCATGGGCCTGGACCTTCGAGGGTGGTACACCCGCCACATCTGCCGAAGCCTCACCGGTGGTGACCTATGCAACACCGGGAGTATATGATGTCACGCTCGTGGCCACCAACGGCCTGGGTGCTGGCGCACCGGTAACAAAGGTAGACTACATCGTGGTCGAGAAAAAAGAAGATCCTGTAACGGGTTTGCCAGAGGGACCGGGTAACAGTCACGTGGCGGTATATCCCAATCCATCGGCAGGCCTGATCACGGTGCGGTTGAACCTGGCCGGCGGCGAAGACCTCGCGCTGGAGCTGTTCGACCTCATGGGCCGCAAGCTGGCCACGCTGGGCACCGGCAAGGGCAAGCGTGGCGAGCAGACGCTGACCTACGATCTGCACGACTGGGTCCCCGCCAGCCAGCTGGTGATCCTCAAAGTAAAGATCGACGAGGGCGAAGGCCAGTATAAAATTCAAGTGTTAAAATAGTTTGTGTAACGCAATGGCAGAGCGTCCGGGGGAGACCCCGGGCGCTTTTGCGTTGTAACGAAGTATCATGAAAACGTCCTTGTTCCTCGTCCTCCTGATCGTCGCGGCCTATACCCATACCGCGCAGGCGCAGCATGCCAACCCGCTGGAAGCGCCGGTATATTATGCTGTACACGATGCCCTGACGCAGGATCCTGCCGCCACGCAGCTGAACCTGCGCGACCAGTCGCTCTTCTCTGTGCCGGCCGATATTACACGCCTTTCCAACCTGCGTTTCCTCAACGTCATGCGCAATCACTTCGAGATCTGGGACGAAGATATCCTCGCGCTCACGCGTCTGGAGGTATTAAACATCCGCAACAACAAGATCAAAGCCATCCCGGTGGGCATCGCCTCGTTGCCCCACCTGGTACGCCTCGACGCCTCCGCCAACAGCATCGCCGTTGTGCCCGACGAGATCGGTCGCCTGCAGGCGCTGCGTTTTCTGCACCTGTCGTTAAACGCGCTGACCTCAATTCCCCCCTCGATCGGTTCGTGCCGGCAATTGGAAGTATTGGAATTAGCCCACAATCAGCTGAGCCATGTACCCGCTACGCTTCGCGACCTCAAGCACCTGCAACAGCTCCACCTGGGCTACAACCAGCTGAATGAATTCGACCCCGCCTGGGCTCGCTGCAAAAGCCTGGAGCATCTCAACCTCGAGTACAACTACCTGCAACGGCTGCCCCCTGACCTGAAAGGCTTGCGACGGCTCAGGACCCTGATCATCACGCACAACAAACTCACCCGCCTCCCGGATGAAATTACGGGGCTGGCCTCGCTGGAGCTGCTGGTATTGTCGGATAATAAACTGGAATATTTACCAAAGGAAATTGGAAAGCTGAAGAGCCTTAAGACATTGATCGCTGTAAATAACAGGTTTGGACCCTCCGAACAGGAGCGCATCCGGAAGGCATTGCCGGGCTGCGAAGTATATTTTTAAGCCAGATGGGGCAGGGTCGAGGGGGGTACGGGCAATATGGTAAGGATATAAAATATTCTATTCAGGGGAATAAAACATTCTGATTGGGGTAGGAAGGAGGCTTGATAACGAGTGAAATAACGTTTACTTTTGGGAGTTGTGTAAAATTAGAATCAGAAATGGCGTTACCTACAGTTTTTCTTTCGTATAATCCTCAATCAGAAATAGAACAAACCCTCGCGGTACGGCTTTTTACGATTGGAGGTGTAAGTGGCTTTACGATGTAATTGCCCGATCGGGGCGCTTCCGGTAAAGGTGTTGGAGAAGAGACAGCCTATAGAATCCGGATGTCAGACTATTTTATGCTGTTCGCTACGTCGGCGGTAAGCCCGGTAGTTCGGCAGGAGATTCTCATTGCTTCCCAAAAATTTAAAGATCCTTCCAGGGTGGTTGTCATTTACGACCGGAAGGTCGGCAAAGATAGCTTGCCGCCGGCCTTATGCACCGAGGTTTACATAGATCTTACGGCAGATCCCCGTGTAATCATTGAAAAAATCGCCAGTAGTTTAACAATGCCTGCACAAAAAAAGGGCAAGAACCTCTTTACGGAGTTGGGTGGCATTTTGCTGGCGGGGTTGGGGCTTTTTAAATTAGCCCGGCTGTCATACTATCCAGGCTTTGCCGAAGAGCAGCTGTCCATGGTGCACGAAGACAGCCCTCAGTACGTCCAATACGTTGTGAAAAGACCAGAGAAGCGCAGTACTCCTCAATCAACCACATCGTCCAAAAAATCCAGGGCTGTCAAAGTAGTCAAGAAACGCAGCAACCGGAAATAGCGCGTATGCCAAAATATACCGCAGTTATTGACAACACGGTGCTAGTGAACTTGACCTACCTGAAGGACTTTCAGGTTTTTCGTCATCTTAAAGCCCTGTTCCACGGCATTTATGTGCCCATGGAGGTGCGACTTGAGTATGAAAAAATGAGTATCGTAGAACCCGATCGGTTGTGGATCTTAGATCGCCTGCAGCCCGGATCCGGTTTCTATTCACTGTGTACACAATACGATGCCATTGTATTAACCATTCTACAAACGATATCCGGCATCGACGCCGGCGAGGCCGAGGCGGTTGCACAACAGCATCGGATCGGTGCCCGGTATATTCTCTCCGACGATCGGGCCTTTCGAAAGGCACTCGCTCCCATCTTCCCGCATTCGACTATCATTGGAACATTGCATGTTGTTGCACTACTTGACCTGAACCAGCTGCTGACAGACCGAAACGAAGCACTGAAGCGGCTTTACTTCAAACACCGCTTTACAGCCGTTGCGTTACGACAAGCCTATACGGACATGGCAAGGCATCTGGGGCTGCAACTGACCAGGAAAGATCTTTCCAACCGAACCAGCATAAAACGTTTGGGTTTCCAAGGCAAAAAACGTCTCTCGCCCAACGTTTAGCTAACGCAAGTGTAACATCCACAAAACTCAACGATCCCCGCCTCCTTTGCCTCGCTAGTATCCTTCATTCTGCTCCAAAGCCTTTTCCTCCGCTGTCAGCGGGCGGCCACCCTTCTGGTTCGTATCCAGGTATGACTGTGGTATGGGGCGTCGGATGTGGTAATCTTTTATATTGTCTTTCGCGTCCGCATTAAACGCCCGTGCGCGGAGAACGAGTGTGTTCGTGCGGGCCAGGTCTACCCAACGATGGAATTCGCCCAGCAGCTCGCGTGCGCGTTCATTCAGGATAAAGTGCACGAACATAACTTCCTTCGACGCTACGCCGGTGGGGTAAAGTTCCCGTGTGGCTTCGGGCGTGCCGGGGGTGAACGAAGCTTCCGTTACCTGCAGGTCGGCTGCGGTGCCGGTCGTTTCGTCTGCCGGCACTTGTTCTGCCAGGTAGTATATGCGGCTGCGCGTTTCGCCGGCTTTGTAGGCGGCGCGGGTACGCAGGTCGTTGACGTATCGCAGGGCCGTGGTATAGTCGCCCTGGCGGCCGTAGGCTTCGGCGGCGATGAGGTATGTTTCGGAGAGGCGCGCCAGAATCCCGTCGCGGGTGCCCTTGTCGTCGCCGAAGCTGACGCGGAACGGGTCCAGGTATTTGGACAGGGCCAGGAATACCTGGTTGCCGAAGTCGGTCGTGCCGTCGCTGTTATAGCGTACCAGCAGCCGGGCCGGGGAGTGGAGCTTGTACTCGGGCGTGAAACGTGTGTCGCCGGGTTTGTTGGCAATATAGATGATCGACGTATCGCCCAGGTTGAACTTCAGCTTGCCGACAAGCGACGGATCGGGTGCGTCGGTGGTCGTCCATTTGGGGAGCGTCGGTTCGTAGCCGGCCAGGTAGGCGGTCTTGAAGCTTTTGTAGAAACGCGAGTCGTTCCGGCGGTCGAAGATGTCGAGCGTGTAGTCGGTTGGTCGCAAGCGGTTGAACTCGCGGCCGTTGACCAGGTCGCGGGTCATGCCCGGGTAGGTGCGGTAGTCGGACAGGAAGTACATGTGCGTACGGTTGCCGAAGCGGCCCAGCACCGTCTGCGTATTTTCAAATTGCGCCGCCAGGATGATCTCTGCATTGGACTCGTTCGGACCGTTGACAGCCGTGTACTTAAAAATGTCGTTGTAGTCCGCGGCCAGCTTGCGCGACGAGTTGTTGATCACTTCTTCGGCATAGTAGATCGCGCTGTCGAGGTCGGACTCTTTCGAGAAGCCGGCGTAGAGCTCGCTGGCGCGCGTCAGGTAGGCTTTGGCCAGGAAGTGTTGCGCGGCATATCGGGCTATGCGGCCGTTTTGAGTGACGGCGGCCGGCAGCAGTTCGACACTTTTGCGCAGGTCGCCGATCACGACGGCAAAGATCTCTTCGTCGGTGGCGCGGGTATATTCCAGCGTTAGCTTTTCAGAAGGCGTGAGCTTGCGCGGCACACCGCCGAACTGTGTCACCAATTTATAATACGCAAAGCCCCGCAGAAAGTATACTTCGCCGAGGCGGGTGTTTTGCAGGTCGCCCGGGGGCAGTACCTGCGGGATCTTTTTGATGCCGATGTTGCAGATGTTGATCTGCGCATACATGTTGTCGAAGAACGACCCGATATAGCCCTCTGCCGGGGCGAGCGTGGCGATGTAGGTGTTATAGGCCTGCGTGGTGAACGCGCCGCTGGCATAGGAGAGGCCGTGTGTGAACTCGTCGGTGCCGTAGTTGGTCAGCACGTACGACCATTCGTCGTTGAAGTTGTAGCGCAGGGCCTCGTAGCCGCCGTTGACAAGCTCGTCGATGCCCTCGGGTGTATCGTACCGCTGTTGGGTGACTGTGGCCACCATTTCTTCCTCCAGGAAGTTGGAACAGGATGCCAGGAACAATCCGATCGCCAGCGTGGTATAAAATATTATAGGTTTCATGATAATCTTCGTTAAACAGGTGTTACAGTGACAGATTAACCCCCAGGACATAGCTGCGGGAAGAGATGGACGAGCTGACGTCCGGGTCATAGAACGACGTGCGCGCGTACAGGTACGGATTCAGCATCTGCGCATAGAAACGTACGTTGCTGAGGCGCAGCCGCTGCAGGGCCGCCGGCGGAACGACATACGCCAGCGATACATACCGCAGCTTGACAAACGAGCCGTCCTGGTAGTTCATCGCACTGTAGTGAATGGGTTGACCGCCGTTGCTGAAGTCTGCACGCGGGTATGCGTTGGTGGGGTTGTCGGGGCGCCAGTAGTCCACCCGGCGCGAAGCATACAACCCCTGCATGTCTACGGCGCCGCCTTCAAACGTCGTGCCCCAGCGGGCGTAGAGGAATGCCGACAGTTCCCACTGTTTGTAGGTGAACGTGTTGGTGATACCCCCCGTCCACAACGGCGTGGTCGTACCGACGATCTGGCGATCGTAGTTCGGGTCGATCCGATAGTCGTTGTTCACGTCTTCCACGCGGATGTCGCCCGCTTTATACGAGGCTCCCTTCTCGTTGAACTTCGCCATTTCTTCTGCGTCGGCTTCCTGCCAGATGCCGATCTTCCTGTAATCGTAGAACACCTGGAGCGGCTTGCCGATAAACCACAGCTTGGAGATGTCGTCGTTCCTGCCGTTGTACGACTCGACGATCTTGCCGCGGTTGCGGCCGAAGGTGAGATTGGTGATCCACTTAAAGCCCGGCAGGTCTATATTGACGGTATTGATCAGCAGCTCGATGCCGCGGTTCTCGGTCTCGCCGACGTTGGTCGTGATGCTTTTATACCCTGACACGGCGTTGAGCGTCTGCGGCATAAGGATGTCGGTGGTGCGGGTGACGTAGGCATCGACGGAACCGGTCACGCGGTCGTTGAAGAGACCGAAGTCAATGGCGACGTTCACCGTGGTGGATCGTTCCCATTGGAGGTCTTCGGGCGGCATGGCGCCTTGCTCATCCGCGGCACCCTTGGGGTTGGAAGGCACATACGCGTTTACCGGCGTCGCGCCGAACACATAGGGTAGCCGCAGGAGCGCGCCCGCCGTGGTATAGGGCTCGACCGACGCCGTGCCGGTGGCGCCGTAGCCGATACGGGGCTTTAGCTCGGTGATCCACGGGGCACCTTGCAGAAAGGGCTCTTCCGTCATTTTCCAGGCCAGCGCCACGGACGGGAAAAAGTCCCACTGGCTGGCGCCATTCATCAGCGCCGACGCGCCGTCCCACCGTCCGGAAGCCGTCAGCAGGTATTTGTCTTTCAAGGTATAGTTGACGCGCGCCATATACGACATCATGGTGCGTTTCATAAAGCCGGAGCCAAAGCCCGAGGGGGCGGCCGTAACCGTCGAGCCGATATTATACCACAGCTGGCTGCCATAGGGAATGTTGTTGGCTGCCACGTCTGAATTTTCCTGGCGCCACAGCGACGAGCTTTGCAGCAGCGTCACGCCGAGGCGGTGGTCGCCCACGGTCTTGTCGTAATAGAGCAGGTTCTCCAGCGTCCAGGAGATCTGTTGGTCCTGTTGGTAGCGGGCATAGTGCGAAGATGAGGAAGAGCCGCCGCCACGGATGGACGAAAGCTTGTCCTGGAATTCGCCGTTGCGGTAGTTGCGGAATTCCGGGCCGAAGTTCACACGAAAGCGCAACCCTTCCAGAAGCTTGGCTTCGGCAAAGAGGCTGCCCAGCAGACGCAGGCTCGTCCGTTCGTTGATGACCAGCTCGCCGTCGCGGATGGGATTGACGATGTTGGGGTTGGCGCCGGGGTTGAAGATATAGTTTCCGGCCGTGTCATACGGCACGGCAAACGGCAGCATGCCTTGCGCCGAGGCATAGATCGTTTTGGCACCGCGCGATCCGCCGGTAGACACCCCGTAGTTCTGAAGACCGTAGGTGGCCGCGAGGTTGGCGCCCAGCGTCAGCCACGGTGTGGCATTCAGCTCAAGGTTGAGGCGTGCGGAATACCGTTTATAGTCCTGGCCCACATTCGTGCCTTTTTGATCCAGCAGTCCGGCCGAAAAGTATGTTCTGATCTTATCGGTCGCCATGCTCACGCTCACGTTGTGGTCTTGCGTGACACCCGTTTGTTCGACGTAGTCTGTCCAGGGGGTTGTCTTTACCTTGTTGGGATCGTATACCGGTACTTCGTCCACGCCCCACCGGGCCTGCTCTTCGGCGGTCGCGGGCCGCATGACGGGCAGGAGCGCATCTTTATCTTCCCATGTATAGCCGGCGGCGATGGTTCCCCAGGCGAAGGGGTCCTGGCCCAGGATGCGTTTATCATCTTTCGGATTAGGGTAGGGGGTGGTATAATGATTGGCGCCGGTCGCCGCGCGGTAGGCGTTGCGGCGGTAGTCGGCATACTCCGATGCGCTGAACATGTCCTGCCGGTTGTCGATCTTTTCCACATATACCGAGCCCGCATAGCTGATCTGTGTTTTACCAGGCTTGCCTTTCTTCGTGGTAATGAGCACCACGCCGTTGGCGGCGCGCGACCCATAGATGGCGGACGCCGAAGCATCTTTCAATACTTCGACAGATTCGATGTCGTTGGGGTTGATCATATCGATGCTGCCGCCCGTCTTGATCGGATCGTTGCCGTTCTGGATCGGGATGCCGTCTACGACGTAGAGCGGTGCGTTGGTCGCCAGCAGCGAGCGGTTGCCACGGATGCGGATCACCCCGAACTCACCCGGCCGGCCGGCAGACGTCACGTCGATACCCGCGGCGCGGCCTTGCAGCGCCTGCAACGTATTTTGTACCGGCATGGCCATGACCTGGTCGGAGGTCACGCGCGCCAGCGACCCGGTAATATCGCTCTTCCTGACGGTACCATATCCCACGACGATCACTTCCGAAAGAGAGGTAAGGTCTGTGGCAAGCGCGATGTCGAGCGTGGTATGTTTGCCTGCGATCACTTCCTGTGTGGCATAACCGATGGCACTGACGACGAGTACCGATTCTGCCGACGGGACTTCAAGAGAGTAGTTACCGTCGGTGTCGGTCACCGTGCCGAGCGTCGTGCCTTTGACGACGACACTCGCGCCGGGAAAGGGTTGGTTGTCATCCTGCGAGGTAACGCGTCCGGTAATAATGCGTTGTTGCGCAGCAGCATTGGTATAGGGAATGGCTATAATAAACAGTGTCAATAGCGCGAACAGCGGCGTGATGTTCCGCTGTCGCCTGGGGTAAAAAGATTGATACATACGGCAAAGTTTAGGTTACTGTTGGTATAAAGTTCCTGCGCACGAACGGGGTTAAGCATCCGTGTATATTAAAGGTACTTCGTACAAGTAATAGTAACTGTCCTGCACCATACCGTTTGCGAAGCCGCGCCGCATGTCGGTACCAGTGCCCGTACAGACCGGATACATCCGGATGATTTTTAAAAATACGATGTGTATATCCTGTAAACTTGTTGCGCAGAAATTGCGCAGAATGTTGCACAGTATGTGCACAGACGGGTGAGAATAAAAAAAGACCCGAACGGTTTCGGGTCTTGCACATACAACGATCTGTTCGATCACTTCATGCTATACACCTCGCTCCCCGCCAGCAAAAAACATCCCAATCCAAAGTCCTCAAAATTCGGTACCGAGTCCTGCGTCACCGGCTGACTATCTTTTGGCTCCTTCCCCGTTCCCTGCACATATCCCAAAAAACCGTTGGGTCTCACGGCGTCTTGTAATAATGCATTCCACGCACGCGTAACCACCGGCCGATACTTCTTTTCATTCACCAGTTTATGATTCATCGCCCACGCCATACCGTAGACAAACAGCGACGTGCCCGTCGTTTCCTTCCCGCCAAAGTGCGCAGGATCGTGCAAGCTCACATTCCAGAAGCCGTCCGTGCGTTGCAGCGGAACCAGGGCTGCCAGCATCGCCCTGAGATCATCTTCATATTGCCCGCGATGCGGTGCATCCGCCGGTAGTATGCTCAGTACGCGCACCAGTGCCGCCACGACCCAGCCGTTGCCGCGCGCCCAATAACAGTCCTGTCCGTTTGGTTCCTGGTAGGGCGGGTCGAAATCCTTGTCGCGCCACCACAGGTTGTCCTGCGGATTGAAAAGTCCGTGATCGCCGTGACGGTTGCGGGTATACATATACATGGTGTGGGCGCGTTCCCAGTAGGCTGGATCCTGGTAGAGCACGCCGAGCTGTGCGAACACGGGCATGGCCATCTGGACGGCGTCGATCCAATTCCAATCGTCGATCTTGTCCGTGCGCAGCATGCTGTCGATGGACGCTTTGATCTTTTCGATGCGCGCGGGCTTCCGGTCGAGCAGGTACAGATCGATGTAGGTCTGCCCGGCGCATTGATTGTCGGCGTTGCGGGTATAGGTCTCGCCGTCGCGCAGGTCCCATTGGTGGAAGTCGGCCCAGCGCGTGGCATAGTCGAGGTATGCGGGTTGCGGGTCGATCTTGTACAGGGCCATGAGACCTTCGTAGTATACGCCGCGCGTCCAGATGTTGCTGGCGCGCGACTTTTCGTGCACGATGCGCAGTCCGACGTCGGGCCACTTGTCCATGAAGTAACGGTTGGTACTGCGCAGCGCGTCGAGCGTCTTCTGCGGTGCGGGAAGCTTTTGTTGGGCCTGTGCCGGCAACGCGGTGATCCAGCCCAGGCCGGTCACGAGCAAGAGGATATATAAACGTTTCATGTCGTTTAAAGTAGCGGTTGCACCTGCGGCAACTTTCACGTAGTATCCTGTTCGGTACTATTTACCGATTTTATTTTTATATTCCCCTTTCCGGATTTTCAGAGACTAATACTTTTTTACCATGCTGTTATCCCTTTTGCGGTGTATGCCCTGTTTTGTTGTGGTGCTTTTGTGGAGCACGGCCTGTTCTGTTCAATCGCCTGCCGCCATCGACCGGTTCGCGCTCGTTACACGACACAATGTAGTGTTGACAGCGCCTGATACATTGGGCGCGTTGTCTGTCGGTAACGGCGAGTTTGCGTTTACCGTCGACGTCAGCGGACTGCAGAGCTTTCCGGAAGCATATGCGCTGGGAATTCCGCTGGGCACGCAAGCGCAGTGGGGCTGGCACAGCATGCCCGGCTCCGGCCGCTATAGCTTGCAGGATGTAGCGCGCGTCTATTCATCGTGCGATGGAACGGAAGCACCGTATGCCGTCCAACAACGGGACGGGCGCGCCGGGGAAGCAACGGAATCCCTGCGCGCAAATCCACACCGCCTGCACCTGGGGCGCGTCGGACTGGTGCTGTTGCAGGCAGACGGTACTCCCGCGCCGCTGACGGCGCTGAAGGACGTTCACCAGGAGCTGGACCTCTGGACCGGCGAGATTGAAAGTATTTATACCCTGGACGATGTTCCCGTGCGGGTGTTGCTCTACGGCGACCCGGAGACCGACGGCATCGCGGTGCGCATCGAGTCGTCCCTGGTCGAACAGCAGCGGCTCCGGGTAACGCTCGACTTTCCGTATGGGCAAACATGCCACGTTTGCTCCGGCGACAATTGGGACGAACCGGGCAAACACCGTTCCGACCTGCAGGAGCACAGCGACCGCCATGCGCTGATCCGTCGCACGCTCGACACCACGGTGTACTATACGCGCGTCGACTGGACGACTCCCGCGCGAATAACATCCGGCGCCCCGCATCACGTTGAACTGATCCCTTCACAGGGACGGATGCTCGACTTTGCCGTAGCCTTTACGAAGGAGAAACCCACACGGGGCCTTCGGTTTACCGACACGCAGCAACGCAGCGTGCAAGGCTGGAGGGATTTTTGGACACAGGGCGCCGCAGTAGACTTTTCCGCCTGCACCGATCCGCGTGCCCGGGAACTGGAACGACGCGTGGTGCTCTCGCAATACCTCACACGTATACAATGCGCCGGCTCGCTGCCGCCGCAGGAGACGGGGCTGACCATGAACAGCTGGTATGGCAAGTTCCATTTGGAGATGCATTGGTGGCACGCCACGCACTTTGCGCTGTGGGGGCGGCCTGCGTTGATGGAGAAGAGCCTGGCGTGGTATAATGTCGCGATGCCCGCTGCACAGACCACGGCCCGCTGGCAGGGATACCGCGGCGCACGCTGGCAAAAGATGACCGACCCCGCGGGCCGCGAAAGCCCCTCGGGCGTGGGCGCCTTTATACTCTGGCAACAGCCGCACCCCCTTTACCTGGCGGAGCTGGCGTATCGCCTGCGGCCGGATGACACTACGCTGCTGCGGTACCGGGACATCGTTTTCCAGACAGCCGATTTCATGGCGTCGTTTGCCCGGCGCCGTGACGGGGCCTATCATCTATGCCACCCGTTGATCCCCGCGCAGGAGATCTTTCCAGCAGCGGAGACCGACGATCCTGCTTATGAGCTGCAGTACTGGCACTATGGCCTGACAGTAGCGCAGGCGTGGCGTGAACGGCTTGGGCTGCCACCCGATATGTTGTGGGCAGCCGTGTTGAAAGACCTCGCGCCGCTGACCATCCGCGATGGGCTCTACCTGCCGAACGCCACGACGCCGACTGCGTATACCGACGATCAATACCGGCGCGATCACCCGGCTGTACTGGGCGCATTCGGGATGTTACCCGGCAACGCGCGCATGGATACCGCGGTGATGGGCCGTACGTTTGAAAATATACTCCGGCGGTGGCAGTGGGACACGACCTGGGGCTGGGATTACCCTATGATGGCGATGACCGCCGCGCGCCTGCATCGCCCGGACGATGCGCTTCGGGCACTGCTCATGGATGTACCCAAGAATACGTACCTGGCAAACGGCCACAACTACCAGGACAAACGCCTGCGTCTGTACCTGCCCGGCAACGGTGGCTTGCTGGCTGCCGTCGCGATGATGGCCGCCGGGTGGGATGGGGAGCCAGGCGACGCACCGGGATTTCCCCAGGATGGGAAATGGAATGTGCGGTGGGAGGGGCTACGACGCATGCCATAAAACAGTGTGTGTGCGAAACAGTCCGTGGACGGATTGCCTTAATAGTGTTGGATGTACTATTCTAAAATGCTCGTGTTATCATCGTGCTTGGATACGACGTATGCGGTTTCAACGGCATGGCTGTCATCGGGAGTGACGTTTTTTAAGCGTAAAAAATGGTGTCGGCTATTCTTATTTTGAACAGGAGGTCTTATCTTTCTTATGTAGCGACAGACGAGGTGGGCAGCGCTTTTTTGGTTGAGGCAAGGCGTTTAAACGACTGTACCGAGACGGATCCACACGACGGAGATCGACGCGCAACTTTGGCTTCGTTAGGTTATCTTTTATAGACAGCGTATTTTTTTAACGGTGTATTGGATGAAAAGAAAGACCCTTCTTGTAGTCTTAAGTGCATTTCTCTTTTTTGATGTCTGTGGACAAAATCAGCGACTGGTTTTTCATCACATTACCAGCGAACAGGGGCTATCACAAAATCACGGTATATGTATTGGTCAGGACCACAAGGGGTTTATGTGGTTTGGGACGAACAATGGTCTCAATAAATACGATGGTGAAAAAATAACCGTTTATAAAAATGACGCCGGGGACTCCAGCAGCCTGAGTCATAACATGGTCACGGCGATCTTTGAAGACAAAGATAAAAATCTGTGGATCGGAACGCGCGGGGGGCTTAATCTATATAACCGGGAGATGGACACCTTCACGAGGTTTCGCCTGGACCCCGACCACCCGGAAAGCCTGGTCTATACCTTTCTGGAAGACAGCCATAACGACCTTTGGATCGGTACCGCAGAAGGGCTCTACGTTTTGAACAAGGAGCGCAAGATCGAACATCTCACCGACATTCCGACGACGTGCCTGTACGAAGACACCCAGGGTAACCTCTGGATAGGAACACGCGCGCAGGGTCTGTATCGTTTTGACCGGCGGGAAAAGAAGTCCAAGCACTACGAGCAAGTCCGGATCTCTTCCATCGTGGAAGACCATTACGGGAATTTGTGGATCGCCACGTGGGGTAATGGACTGCTCCTGTTTGACCGGGACAAGGAAGCTTTTACCGCGGCCTACACACACGATTTTCGTCGCCCGGAAAGTATCAGTGCCGATATGGTATATTCCATGTACCGGGATCGTAAAGGCCATATATGGATCGGAACGGAAAACAGGGGGCTGAATCTTTTTGACCCGCGCACGCGGACTTTTGTAACCTATGCGCACGACGTTGCAAACAGGAACAGTCTCAGCAACAATACGGTTTCGGCGATCTACGAAGACCGTACGGGCACATTGTGGTTCGGCGTGCACCGGGGGGGGATCAATTATTGTAATCCACGGTTGGAAAAATTCGAGCACTACCAGCAGGAACCTTGTGCTGCCGGTCTGAGCCATAATAACATTAAAGGTTTTTGTGAAGACAAGGATGGGAAAATATGGATAGCCACAGACGGTGGCGGCTTGAACCTGTTCGACCCCGCAAAGAATACATTTACGTACCTGAGACATGATCCGAAAGATCCGAATTCCCTCAGCAGCGACGTGATCATCTGCGTGTATGAAGATCGTCAGGAAAATATCTGGATCAGCACGTACCTCCAGGGCGTCAGTAGGTATGACAGGAAGAATAATAAATTCACCCACTATAAACATAATCCCAACGATAACAGCAGTTTGAGTCATGACAACGCCTGGGATATTTTTGAAGATAGTAAGGGGAATCTATGGATCGGTACCCATGTTGGCGGTCTTAACCTGATGGACAGAGCGAGCGGCCTGTTTACGCAATATAAATTTGACGCAGGCAATGACAAAAGCTTAAGCAGCAATGTGGTCACCGCCATCTACGAGGATAAAAAGAAAAACCTATGGATCGGAACGGACAATGGTCTGAATTTATATGACCCCGCCAGCAATAGCTTTACCCGGTTTTACAGTACGGATAAACCGGGAAGTCTGAGCAATAACAACATCCTCTCCATCTTTGAAGATCGCGCCGGTAACCTTTGGGTCGGCACGCTGAACGGTCTGAACCTGTTCGACCCCAAAACGGCTACCGCCCGGGTGTTCACTACCCGGAACGGATTTCCCAACAACGCCATCCAATCCATTATCGAAGACGACCATGCCAACCTTTGGATAGGCACCTTGGAAGGAATATTCAAATTCAATTACAGATCGAATAAGGTAAGGAACTACCAGGCCAACGATGGCTTGCAAGGAAATGAGTTCATTCCCAATGCAGCGCTTAAAACCAGAGACGGTAAAATGATATTCGGCGGAAACAATGGATTCAATTTTTTTCATCCGGATAGCGTTAAAGACAATCGTGACATTCCCCCGGTCTATGTTACCGGGTTTCAGCTATTCAATAAGCCGGTAGAGATCGGTGAGGATTCCCCTTTAAAAAAGCATATCTGTGTGGTGAAGGAGATCACGCTTTCGTATGAACACTCGGTGTTTTCTTTTGAGTTTGCGGCCCTGAGCTATATAAGTCCGGAGAAGAATCAATACGCCTATAAGATGGAAGGCTTTGATAAAGAGTGGATCTATGCCGGCACGCAAAATTCGGCCACCTATACCAACCTCAATCCCGGCGAATATGTATTCAAGGTAAAGGCATCCAACAACGATGGCTTCTGGAATGAGCAGGGTACCTCGGTCCGCATCCTTATTCCGCCGCCATTTTGGCTTACATGGTGGTTTAGAACGCTGGTGGGGCTTGCGATCACGGGCGCTGTTCTCCTGTTCTTCCGGATACGGCTGAAGGTGATCACGACGCAAAAGGCAGCGCTTGACACGCAGGTAAAACAACGGACGGCGGAGGTCATGGAACAAAAAGAGGCGCTGGTGGAGCAAGCCCGGAATATGCAGACGCTCAATAGCAAGCTTCA
Organism: Dawidia soli; assembly: GCF_018598185.1. Classification (GTDB taxonomy): domain Bacteria; phylum Bacteroidota; class Bacteroidia; order Cytophagales; family Cyclobacteriaceae; genus Ohtaekwangia; species Ohtaekwangia soli. Next base: position 7,767 of record NZ_JAHESC010000047.1, on the reverse strand, counting down.
GGCGCAAACGGAGTCTCTTAAAAGCATGAATGAAGTACTTCAGCTGCAGAAGAAGGAGATCATCGATAAACATGAGGAGGCAGAAGCCGCGCGCCAGGAAGCCGAAAAAGCCAATCATGCCAAAAGTATCTTTCTTGCCACCATGAGCCATGAGATCCGCACCCCCATGAACGGTGTCATCGGGATGGCTTCATTGATGGCAGAAACCTCCCTTACACTCGAGCAACGGGAATATACTTCGATCATTCAAAGCTCGGGTGAAAATCTGCTCGGCGTGATCAACGATATCCTCGACTTTTCGAAGATAGAATCCGGCAACATGGAGCTGGAAGAAAAGGATTTCGATCTGCACACGTGTATCGAAGAGGTGCTGGATATGTTCGCCGGAAAAGCGTCTGCAATAGGATTAGATCTGATCTACCAGATGGATACCGATGTGCCCGACCAGATCATCGGCGACAGCCTGCGGCTCCGCCAGGTGCTGCTGAACCTCGTGGGCAATGCTATCAAATTTACACACGAGGGGGAGATCTTTTTAGGTGTTCATCTGCACAAAAGAGAGGACGCGCTGCTAACGCTGCGATTCGAAGTACGCGATACCGGAATAGGAATACCGGAGGATAAATTAAACCGCCTGTTTAAAGCCTTTTCGCAAGTTGACGCTTCCACCACCCGTAAATACGGCGGCACCGGGTTGGGACTGGCCATTACCGAGAAGCTCGTCGAATTGATGGGTGGCAAAATATGGATAGAAAGCACGGTGGGGCAAGGCACTACATTCTTTTTTACCTTGTCGACAAAGCTCAGTGGACGGCCGTCACAAACCCATGTTCCCTTGGATATGGAAAGTGTCGAAGGGAAAAAAGTCCTGGTTGTCGATGACAATCGGACCAATCGTTTTATACTGAAGAACCAGCTGGAACACTGGAAGCTTACACCCACGTTAGCGTCTTCTGCGAAGGATGCATTGGAGATCTTATCGCAAAGCCCGGGTTTCGACCTGGTGCTGACCGATATGCAGATGCATGAAACGGATGGTCTCGGGCTTGGCAGGTCCATCCACGCGCTATATCCCGACCTCCCTGTCATTCTGATGACTTCCATGGGCGATGAGCGAAATGAAAAATACCATGGCATTTTCTCTGTTGTATTAAGTAAGCCTGTGAAGCAGAGCGTGCTTTCCAAGAGCATCCTTATCGGTTTGCATAAATACGATACATCTATATCCGGCAAAAGGACAAGCCAGAAGCTCGATGGCGATTTTGCCAGACAACACCCGTTGCAGATCCTTGTCGCGGACGATAATCCGATCAATCAGAAGCTTACCACGCGGGTATTGTCTAAACTGGGTTATCAGGCAGATGTTGTGTCAAACGGAAAAGAGGTGATCGAGGCGTTTGGTAAAGCGGAGTACGATTTGATTTTCATGGATATCCAAATGCCGGAAATGGACGGCCTGGAGGCGACGCAAAGGATCCGTGCACTTTCGGGAATACAACCGTTGATCATTGCTATGACCGCCAATGCCATGCAGGGTGACCGTGAAATGTGTTTGCAGGCGGGGATGGATGATTATGTGAGCAAGCCTATAAACCTGGATCAGCTTGTAGGGACTCTCGAGCGATGGGCGCAGACGCGTCGGAAGTAGCAGCGGCCATACCGGTTAGGCGGGCGTGGTCCTGGTTGCGGACGATGAGGGCGGCGCCCTGGGCGGAGCCGAGGGGGCGTTGGGAAACTTCGAGGGTGTATTCCGGGAGGAGTGATCGTAGCAGGTCCAGGAAAGCGGTGTTGCTGACGAAGCCGCCGTCGAGGTAGAGTTTACGGACGGGGCTGTTGCCGAGGGCCAGGCGGAGCGAGGCGACCTGGAGGCGGGCTAAGCCCCAGATGACCTGGTGGTAGGCTTCCTCGAAGGTGCTGTAGCGCGCGGGTGACCACTGGTCTTGTTTGAAGACGTCGCCGACGAGCGCGGGGTTGTTGAGGGTTTCGGGGTAGAAGGTGTTGGTGTCGGGGGCGTCGGGATTGATCAACGCGGGGATAAAGGGTATTTGTTTGTAGTACTGGGGCGCTTTGCCGAATACGGTATTCAGGCGTTTGAGCTGGTGGTCGAGCTCGTGGCCGAGGAAGAGGCGCGAGGCTTTGACGGGGGCACCGTGGATGGTCATGTAGTGGAGACAGTCGCGGCTGAGCTCATGGGCGGTGAGGGGCTCGCGGGTAAAGGGGTTGAGGGTGATGCTCCAGGTGCCGGTGGAGATCAGAGCAAAGGGGTCTTGCGTGCGCAGCATGTAGGCGGCCAGTGCAGAGGAGCTGTCGTGGATGCCGATGCCGACCGTGACGGCGTGGCCGTGCAGGGTTGCCGGGAAGGTGTGCGTTGTGGGGACGACGGCGGGGAACAGGTGGTCGAGCTGTTCTTCGTAGAGCCAGCGGTGGTAGCGGCGGTGGTGGTAGTCCCACAGGCGTGTATGGCAACCGATGGAGGTCGGCTCGCTGGCCAGCATGCCGGTGAAGAGGTAAGACAAATACTGCGGGAAGTGCAAGGTATGGCGGATGCGGGCGAAGACGGCGGGCTTGCATGTCTTGAGCCAGTAGAGCTGCAGGCCGGCGTTGAGCATGCCTAACGCGGGCGATGCTGTTTCGGTGTTGTTGTCGGCTTCGGGGTAGCGGCGGAAGAATTCGCGGACGACGTCGTCGGGGATGGGCTTGAGGTAATTATATAGCGGCGTGACGGGGTGGCCGTCGGCGTCGAGGTGCACGAGGGTGGCGCCGTAGGTGGAGAAGTTCAGGTATTTTACCGTATAGCGGTCGTCGGCCAGGGTGCGGGCGACGGTGTCGCGGATCCAGCGGGTGAGGCCGGGCAGGTCGTCACAAGGGAAGCCGTCGTCGTCGGTGACGGCAGGCAGCTTGTGGTATTCGCGGTGCTGCTGGCGCAGGCTATCGTCGAAGAGGAAGAACTTTTTGTTGGTCTTCCCGATGTCGAAGATGGCGGTAACGGGTGTGGGCATAACGGTACGGTTAGAGTCCGGTGGAAATGGTTTTGAGGCCGCGTTCCTGTACCAGCTGGCGGCGGACGTTGAGGTGGCGGAAGAGGCCGATGGGATTCAGCGCGCCGCCCTGGCGTTGCCGGGCTTCGGCCACCAGGGATCGTACGTCGGTGCGGAAGGCGTCCTGGAGTATTTCCTGGGCACGGGCGGCGTCGTTGTTCTCGCGCGCGGCTTCGAGCTCTTCGCGGTTCACCAGGAGGGCCTGGGTATACGCGATGCGGATGGCTTCTACCGATTGGAGCAGGTCTTCCAACGGGTCTTTGACATTGTGGCTGGCGTCGATCATCCACGCGGGCGTGGGGTTGATCGTGGCGGGATCTTCCATGCCGTAGACCAGCTCGTTGAAGATGAGGAAGAGCTGGTACGGACGGATGCTGCCCACCGTCAGGTCGTCGTCGCCGTACTTGGAGTCGTTGAAGTGAAAGCCGCCGAGCTTGCCTTCCATCATGAGCGTGGCGACGATCTGCTCGATGTTGGTGTTGGGCAGGTGGTGGCCCAGATCGACGAGGCTATACGCCTTCTTGCCCAGCTTGGCCGCCAGCAGGTGCGAGGTGCCCCAGTCTTGTATGACCGTGGAGTAGAAGTTGGGCTCGTAGGGTTTGTATTCGATCAGCACCTTCCAGTCGGCGGGCAGGGCGGTATAGATCTCCTGTAAGGATTCCAGCGTGCGCTGGAAGGCCTTGCGGAAGTTCTGCTGGCCGGGAAAGCACGAGCCGTCGGACAGCCATACCGTGAGGGCCCTGGAGCCGAGGCCTTCGCCGTGGCGGATCACGTCGATGTTGTGCTGGACGGCCAGCCGGCGATAGGCTTTGTCGCTGTGCGAGAGCGATCCGAACTTATAGGACAGCGCCTGGTCGGGCTGGTCCTGAAAGGTATTGGAGTTGACGGCGTCGAACACGAGGTCGTACGACTGTGCGAGGGCGCGGATGGCGGCGGCATCCTGGGGGATATCCCAGGGGATGTGCAGGGAGATGGCGCCGCTGCCGCGGTTGATGGCGTGGAGCAGGCCGACGTCGGCGATCTTCTCTTCGAGGGTGCGCGGCTCGCCGCCGCCGGAGAAGCGGCCGAAGCGTGTGCCGCCGGTGCCCAGCGCCCACGAGGGGATGGCGATCTGCAACGCGGCGATCTTGTCGAGGAGCCGGGGTACGTCGTGGCCGTGCCGCGTGAGGCGGGCGGCGGTATAGTCGAAGGCGGCGCGGTGGTCGGCCGCGGCCTGCTGATTATGCGCTTGGAGGTGTTGTGCGTCCAGTTTCATAGGCTATCGTACAAAGGCGGGGGCTACGCCGCCGTCTACGTTGATGATGTTTCCGGTGCTTTTGCCGAGGTGTCCGCCGACGAGGACAAACACGCCGTTGGCGATGTCGTTGACGGTGATGATCTCGTTGAGGATGGTGCGTTTGGCGTAGTAGGCGGGCAGCTCGTCCACGGTAATGCCATACGCTTTGGCGCGGCCCGCGGCCCATTCGCCTTCCCAGATCTTGCTGCCTTCGATCACGGCATCGGGATTAACGATGTTGACGCGGATCTTGTCCTTGCCCAGCTCGGCGGCCAGCAGGCGGCTCATGTGTACCTGGGCGGCTTTGGCCGTGCCGTAGCCTACGTTGTTGGGGCCCGACACCAGGGCGTTCTTGCTGGCGATGTTGACGATGTCGCCACCCAGTGCCTGGGCGCGCAGAATTTCCACGCCTTGCTGTGATACCGTGAACTGCCCTTTGACGATGACATCCTGCAGGAGGTCCCAGTCTTTTTCGGTGGTTTGCTCCAGCGGTTTGGAGATGGCCAGTCCGGCACAGTTCACCAGTATATCGATCCCTCCGAAGGCCAGGCATGCCTGGCGCAGGGCCCGGGCGATCGAACCTGCCTGGGTGACGTCGGCCGTCGCGCCGGCGGCGACGTCTTTGGAGAAATCGTTCACGGCGCGGGCGAGGTTGCCTTCGTGTATATCGGTCAGGAATACACAGGCACCTTCGGCGGCGAGTTTGCGCGCGATGGCCAGTCCGATACCGCCGGCGCCGCCGGTGACCAGCGCGATCTTCCGCGACAGCGGTTTCTCCTTGGGCATGCGCTGCAGCTTGGCTTCTTCGAGCAGCCAGTACTCGATGTCGAAGGCCTCTTGCAACGGGAGGGATACATATTCCGAGATCGCCTCGGCGCCTTTCATGACGTTGATGGCGTTGATGTAGAACTCGCTGGCGACGCGCGCCGTCTGTTTGTCTTTGGAGAACGAGAACATGCCCACGCCGGGCCACAGGATGATGACCGGGTTGGGGTCGCGCATAGCGGGGCTGTTGGGGTGTTTGTGTTTTTCGTAGTACTGCGTATAGTACTGCCGGTATTCTTCAAAGCCTTTGGTGAGTGTCTCGCGCAGCGCGGGCGTGTCGGTGAGGTCGGCGTGCGGGGGCAGGTCGAGTACCAGGGGACGGATCTTGGTGCGCAGGAAATGGTCGGGGCAGCTGGTGCCCAGCGGGGCCAGCGTGCCCAGGTCATGGCTGTTGATGAACTCGAGGACTTTGTCGTCGTCGGTAAAGTGGCCGACCATGCGGGCGTGACTGGAGGCGAGGCCGCGGAGGATCGGGGCCAGCGTGGCGGCTTGCTGCCGGCGTTGTTCCGCGGGTAACGCCGTAAGTTTGGCGCCGCCGAAGATGGCGCGCTTCTTACCATAGTTATCGTGCAGGTAGTCGGAGGCCTTTTCAATTACTTCCAGGCTGTTGCGGTAGCAGGCATACGAGGTATCGCCCCACGTAAAGAGGCCGTGGCCGCCGAGCATGATGCCGCGGATGCCGGGGTTTTCCGCGAGGGCTTTTGCCAGCTGCAGGCCGAGGTCGAAGCCGGGGCGTTGCCAGGGTACCCAGGCGATCTGTCCGTCGAATAGGGCCCGCGTTATTTCCTTACCGTCTTTCGACGCGGCGATGGCGAAGGCGGCGTCGGGGTGTAAGTGATCGATGTGGTTGAACGGCAGGAAGGCATGCAGCGGCGTGTCGATGGACGGCGCTTTGGAGTTGAGGTCGTAGATGCAGTGGTTGAAGAGCTCTACCATCTCGTCTTCGTGCTGGATGCCGCGGTATATATCTTTCAGGGCGTGCAGCCGGTCGAGGTACAGGGCGGCCAGACCGCTTTTGGTCAGCGTGCCGATGTCGCCGCCGGATCCTTTCACCCACATGACGGGAGTTTCGCGGCGCGTGAGCGGATCTTTTTCGAGGGTCTTGCAGCTGGTGTTACCGCCGCCGTAGTTGGTGATGCGCAGGTCGGCGCCCAACAGGTTGGAGCGGTATATCAATAGCGCTACTTCGTCGCCCTGCCAGGCGGCGGCCTTTTCCTTGTTCCAGGAGTAGGTAACGTATTGAAATGGTTTTTCAAGAATTTCCATAGTACATCAAGTCTTTGTAGGGTAAAGCTACCGACCGCCGGAGCAGGCGGCATCCTGTGCTTACCCGGGTGGTTATTTTATAGCATTGCCCAAGCCTACCACCACCACCGACAGGACGATGGCGAGTATGCCGGCGACGATGGTCGTCTTCGTGCGTTTGCTGACGCCGTGCCACTCGCGCAGCCAGATGCCCCACAGGTTGGCGATCAGTATAATAAACGCCATGTGCAGGATCCACGAGCTGGCGCCGTTGCCCAGCTTGCTTTCGCCCATGCCGTAAAAGAAGAACTGGAGGAACCAGGTCGTTCCGGCGAGCGCCGAAAAGAAGTAGTTGCGCAGCAGGGGGGTGTCGCCGTCGGTATAGTCGCCGAAGGAGCGGTTGCGGAAGTTCAGGATCATACACCAGAAGAGGTTCGTGGCCAGGCCGCCCCAGAGCAGGACGACATAGGTCACGTTGTTCTGGTAAAGCGGGTTGTAGCCGAGGGCGACGGCCTCTTCGGCCATGGGCTTGCCGGCTTCGATGCCGAAGTTGAAACAGGAGCTGAGGATGCCCGAGGTGATGGCGACCAGCAGGCCGCGCGTGAGGTTGAACTCGGAGACGCTTTGTTGTTTGGCTTCGGCGGGCATCTCGCGTTCTTTCAACATGCCGGCGCGTCCGCAGAGATAGATGCCCAGCAGGCAGAGGGCGACGCCGGCCAGGACGACGCGGCCCCACGGCGTGGTCAGCATCTCGGTGAAGCTGGTTTTGCCGGCGGTGGGCACGAAGGTATAGTATATGGACGGCAGCAGGGCACCGAAGGCCGAGCAGAAGCCCAGGACGACGGAGTTGCCCAGGGACATGCCGAGGTAGCGTACGCCTAGCCCATAGGTGAGGCCGCCGATGCCCCAAAGGACGCCGAACAGTATGGTATAGCGCAGCGTAGTGGCGGAGGTGTGGCCGATGATCTCCGCGAAGCCGGGCAACGTCAGCCAGGCGGCGATGGGCGGGATGATCAGCCAGGAAAAGAACCCGCCGACGATCCAGTAACTTTCCCAGGACCAGCGTTGTACTTTTTTATAGGGGATGTAAAAACTGCCGGAGGCAAAGCCGCCGATGAAGTGAAAGATGATGCCGAGTACTGCTTGCATAACGTAAGGTTATTCGACGAAGGTATGTTTGAAGGGAGGCATAACCGTCATGTACCGTCATGTACCATCATGGTGGCGTAAGTGTGTGTGCGAAAGGCGGTGGGGGGGGCGCCCCCCCGGGGGGGGGATGGGGCAGGCCCCGGCGCACCCCAAAACGAGCGGCCGCCGCCGCGGCTCTGTTGGGGGGGGGGCCCCCCCCCCCGGGGTTGTTAGGTCCGGGCGGGGGTAGACAAG
>NZ_JAHESC010000046.1 GCF_018598185.1 Dawidia soli | reverse complement strand
GTGTACACACCGTTGAAACGCGTAGGTCCGATCGCCGTATTTGTCGGCGCGATACCCGGCGCGGGGGCCCCCCGGCGGGGGGGGGGGGGTCTGGTTTACACCCCCCCGGCCCGCGGGAGGCCCAACTGCTACCCCGGCCCCCCCCGCCCGGGGGCCGCCCCGGCGGCGGCCGCGACCGTGACCGCGAAACCTGGAAACGCTGGCACGAACGCCGTCACCACCGCTACCAGCAACAGTTCGGTGCGGACTTCACCGAAGAAACGGCCGAAGGCCTGATCGACTCTGTCACCATCTTTGGCGGTACAAAAAAGGTCATCATCTCCAAAGACTTCCAGGGTGGCAGCGCCGTGACCGTATTCGGCGGCGCCGAGATCAACCTCACACAGGCCGACATTCAGGGCCGCGCAGTGCTCGACCTGGTGCAGATCTTCGGAGGTGCCAAACTGGTCGTCCCGGCAAACTGGCGGATCCAGGCCGACGAGATGGTCAGCATCTTCGGGGGCCTCGACGACAAGCGTAACCCCGCTACTCTGAACCCCGACGACAACAAAGTTTTGATATTGAAAGGCACGAGCATCTTCGGCGGCATCGATATCAAAAGCTATTAACCATGTATTCCATTCTTCTCACCCTTCAACTTATACTTATGAACTGGTACATCGCTAAAATCGTATTCGGCATCACGGCCGAAAACCAAGAGAAACAACAGTTTGACGAACAGTTGCGGCTGATCGAAGCCGAATCACAAGAAGAAGCCTTTTTAAAGTCACGCATGATCGGCCTGGGCGAAGAAGATTCTTTCATCAACGACAAAAACAAGATCGTGAAATGGGAGTTCATCAACGTAGCCGAACTGCTGCCGCTTAAAAAGCTCGAGGACGGCATGGAAGTATATTCGCGCATACATGAAATCGACGAGGCTAACTCATACGTCAGCTTCATCCACCAGAAGGCCATGGCCCTGCGTCTGAACGCTCTTCCTCTTTTCTGATGCCGGCCGATCCCGTGAGTACTGTAAAAATTGCGACCTATAAACTTGCCCTGGCCTATGCCGGCTGGTGGGTGCTGCTGATCACCATCGAAACGTATGCCCTGCTCACCAGCTTCGACCTGCGATGGCAAGCCGCACTGGCCGACGCCGTGACCATTAACCTGTTACTGGCTGCCGCCGGGCACGCCATGCACAACGCCCTGAAGTATTATTCGCCCGGCGCCAAAAATTCATTGTCGATGCTCGTGTGGAGCGTCGGGCTGGCCGCCCTCTGCGTGTTTATACACCGTTGCTTTATGCGCTACGCCTTTGCCGACGACATCGTCTACCTCGACTACATGGAAGGCTCGTATATCATCCGCGGCCTGTTCAGCTGGCTGATGATCGCCCTCATGTCGCTCATGAGCTGGATGTGGTACTACATGCAGGACCAGCGCGCCAGCGAAAAGCGCGAACAAGATGCACAAAAGATGGCGCGCGAAGCCGAGCTTGCATCGCTCCGCCAGCAGCTGCAGCCACACTTCCTGTTTAACAGCCTGAACTCCATCAGCGCACTGGCCGGCACCCGCCCCGAAGAAGCGCGCAAAATGATTCAGCAACTCTCCGACTTCCTGCGCGGCACCGTGCGTCGCGACGATCAGCAGCTGGTCACCCTCGAAGAAGAACTCAAACACTTACAACTATACCTCGACATCGAAAAAGTGCGCTTTGGCCATCGCCTCCGCACCGAAGTGCAACACGACACGACGGCCCCCGCGCTACGCCTGCCTTCGCTACTGCTACAACCCATTGTCGAGAACGCCATTAAGTTCGGTCTCTACGACACCACCGGCGAGATCACCATTCGCATCAACGCCGCGACCCGCGACGGGCAACTGTTGCTGTCGGTCGAAAACCCGTTCGATCCCACCACGGCACAACCGCGCCGCGGTACAGGCTTCGGCCTGAACTCCGTACAACGCAGGCTTTATCTGCTCTATGCCCGCAACGACCTGCTGACCACCGAACAACAGGAGACCGAAGAGAACCCTCGCTTTATCACCCACGTAAAAATACCGCAGACCGCATGATCAAGACTATACTCATCGACGACGAGCCATTGGCGCGCAGCATCACCCGCGAATACCTGCAGGCGCACGCCGCCGATATCGCCGTGGTGGCAGAATGCAACGACGGCTTTGAAGGCATCAAAGCCATCGCCCATCATAAACCCGATCTGATCTTCCTCGACATACAAATGCCCAAGATCAACGGCTTCGAAATGCTCGAGTTGCTCGAACAACCGCCAGCCGTGATCTTTACCACCGCCTTTGACGAGTACGCCATGAAGGCCTTCGAAGCACACGCCATCGACTACCTGCTCAAGCCTTTCAGCCGCGAGCGCTTTGACAAAGCACTGGAGAAGTGGATGCAGCAACGCGGCCACGCCGACAAGAGCACACAACAGGCCGCCATCCTGCGCGAAGAGATCCGCCAGCCCGAAGAACGCACACGCGTGGTGGTGCGCGAAGGCGGCAACATCCGCATCATTCCCGTACAGGACATCCACTACGTGGAAGCGTACGACGACTATGTCAAGATCTATACCGCCAAGGAAATGTTCCTGAAGAAAAAGACGATGAGCTTCTACGAGCAGTCGCTCGACCCCGCGCAGTTCATACGCGTGCACCGCTCGTATATGATCCAGCTTACACAGCTCACACGCATCGAGCCATTGGAAAAAGATACACACGTGGCGCTGCTGAAAAGCGGCGTACGCATACCGCTCAGCAAAGCGGGCTATAGCAAACTGAAATCCGTTTTAGGGATCTGATGAATTGCAGCAACAGTCGGATCAGTGCACCACCGGCTGCTGCTCCGCCAGGGTATCCACCTTCTTATGCGGACGCTTCAGGCTGAGCCGCGCCAGGAAGGCACTGATGATCGACAGCGCGGCGCCTACCATCATCACCGCGCCGGGAAAGTATAGCGGCGACCCCGTTTTAGACGTATGGGCAAAGATCCACGTCATCACCCCGGGGCCGATGATCGAGGTTAGGCTCATCAAGCTGGTCATGGCTCCCTGCAGCTCGCCCTGCTCGGTTGGCGGCACCTGCGCCGACATGACCCCCTGCAATGCCGGGCCGCAAATACCGCCCAGGCAATACGGGATGAGGAACACAAACATCATCCACCCTTCGGTTGCGATACCAAACAAAAAGAAGCCTACGGCATAGATCGCAAGACCTACATAAATGCTCCGCTCCTGCCCCAGCTTCGGCAAGATGAACCGGATCAGCCAACCCTGCACCAACCCCACCAATAGACCCACCACGGCCAGCGAGCGGCCCACCAGGGTCTCCTCCCAGCCAAAGCGCGCCTTGGTATAAAAAGCCCATGTGCTCTGCACCGCGTGGGCGGCGATATATACCAGTAAGATCGACGCCACCATGCCGAGAATAACCTTATAGCGAAACAAGAATTCCAGCGAGCCGATCGGATTGGCACGCTTCCATTCAAACGTGCGGCGGTTCTCGGGTTTCAATGATTCGGGCAGGATAAAGAAACCGTATAGCCAGTTCACGAAGGTCAGCACCGCGGCACCAATGAACGGCGCACGCACGCCGAATTTGGCAAGCTCACCCCCCAGGAAAGGACCGATAATGAAACCGAGACCAAAGGCCGCCCCGATCATACCAAAGTTCTGCGCACGTTTTTCCGGCTCGCTGATGTCGGCAATATAGGCTGCCGCCGTTGTAAAGCTCGCGCCCATAAGACCGGCGACGATCCGTCCGACAAAGAGCCACTCGATCGAAGGTGCAAAAACCAGGAACAGGTAGTCGATGCAAAATCCGAACAGTGACGCCAGTAAAATAGGCCGCCGCCCGAAACGATCGCTCAAGTTACCCATCAGCGGCGAGAACAGGAACTGTGGAAAGGCAAAGGCCATCAATAACCACCCACCATACTCGGCGGCCTCCGATACATCGACATGTGCCATTTGCATGATAAGCTTCGGCATCACCGGTATGATGATCCCAAAACCGATCACGTCGATCAACAGCGTAACAAAAATAAATCCGAGGGCAGCGTTCTTCTTCGAGGCCATAATGAAACGGGGAAAATTAGTCCGCAAATAAAACCATTATAGGCCATTATCTACGTACGTAAACGGGACAATTATAGGGGGGCTTTATACAACAGGTTCGCGGGGCGGATGCCCGGGACCACTTCGTCGTGTACCAGCGGATTGTCCAACGGTATCTCCGTACCGTCGCAGGCATATGTGCGGCACGCCAGGCAGCTCATCATCAAGGGCTGGTGCACGAACACCGTTCCCGCATGGGTGGAGATCATATACACATTGCCGTAGGCCGCCCCCTCCACGCCCGCTTGCCGCAGCAGCGACACCAGCCACTGCATATTCTCCCGTGACGTTTCGCAGCTGGAACAAGCCCGCTTCATCGCGTGCGTCAGGCCGTCGGTGGTATGGTCGTCGGGCGTACAACCGGCCAGGCCGGCCAGCAGGAATACGATCAGGCAGCGGTACATGGAGGATATTTTCACCATAGACACGTATTGCCCGGTAAAGGTTGCAACAGTCACACCGAAGCCGGCGCGTCCGGCAGCAGCACCACGCGCACGCTCAGCGCACCCAGCAGCGCGACCTTCTCGACCAATGCCGGGTGCGTCTGAAGCGCCACCGTGCCCTGTAGCACGCAGCCATCGGTATATTCCTGCGCGGTGATCGCCACATCAAATTCTTTGATCACGCGCATCACCTCGGGCGTGGCACTGTAATCGTATCGCAGCGTCACCTCCTTGCGCACTTCGCGCGTGTCCACGACCGCATGCAGCAGCGCATCTTCTGCCGCCAGCTTGTACGCGCTGATCAATCCCCCCACGCCCAACTTGATACCGCCAAAATAACGCACCACGACCACGAGTACATCCGTCAGATCGCGTGAACGGATCTGGCCCAGGATCGGGTCTCCGGCCGAGTGGTTGGGCTCCCCATCGTCCGCCGCACGAAAGCGTTGCTTGTCGGGACCGAGCATCCAGGCATAACAGTGGTGACGCGCGTCAAAATATTCCTTGCGAAGCGCCTCCAGATGTTCCTTGATGGCCGCCTCCGACGACACCGGGTACGCAAAGGCAAGAAATTTGCTCCCCTTCTCCTTATAGACGCCCTGCGTGGGCTGCTGAATGGTACGGTATGAAAATGCCTGCACACCGCAAGGTACACGTTTTACGCGCGCGAATGCCGCATATACGCTGCAAAGCAGGTTTTTTCCACGCCATGCAACCTTGAACGACGCAGTGTAGTCTTATAGGCAAACATCGAAAAACAACCTTTTGTATTTATGAAACATATAATCCCTTCGCTCCTGCTGATCGCTTTTGTAAGCGTAACGTCCGTTTTCGCACAGACACGCGAAACCCGTAACCCCGGTTCGTTCACCAAAATTGCATTTCGCGTGCCGGGCAAATTATACCTGCGCCAGGGCAACACCGCCAAGGTGGAAGTGGAAGGCAAACAGGAACTGCTCGCCGAAATTGAGACCAGCGTAGAAGGTACACGCCTCGTCATCGGCAAACGCGGCAAGTGGAACAACTGGACCTGGAAAAACGAAGACCGCATCAATGTATACATCACCATGCCGACGGTAGAAGGACTGAACGTCGGCGGCTCGGGCGACCTCATTGCCGAAACACGCATACATAGTGAAAACCTCGAGTTGTCGGTCAGCGGCTCCGGCTCGATGAAACTCGAGATCGAAGCCACCGGTGGCGCCGAAGCCAGTGTCTCAGGCTCGGGCGGAATGGTGGTAAAGGGCACGGCAAAAAACTTTGAGAGCCGCGTGAGTGGCTCCGGCAGTGTAGATGCCGACATCCAGGTTACCAGCCTCGCAGACTTCAGCGTATCCGGCTCCGGCAGGATCTCGGTGGCGGGCAAAGCCAACAGCGTGAAGGCCAGCATCAGCGGCTCCGGCCGTGTATTGGCCGCTAACCTGGAAACCAACACCTGCGATGTCAGGATCTCAGGCTCCGGCGACGTAGAGATCAACGTAAAAGAAGCGCTCAATGCCAGCATCAGCGGCAGCGGCAGCGTACTCTATAAAGGCGATCCCAAGCAGCTGAACAGCCACTCGGCTGGCAGCGGAAAAGTCCGGAAGATGTAAGTTGAGTTGCATCTCCGCATACGCTAAAAGGCGGCCACACCGGCCGCCTTTTTCGTTGCCCTGCTAGCGCAAGGATGATTCTGCCTGCAGTCTGTGGCTGCCGTGTAGCGCACCAGCGCTAAACCCGCTCAGGCATGTAATTTTAGCATGCTATTCCCGCATGAAAGAACTATTCAACTTGCACGACGAAATGGCCCTGCGCCTGTTCCTGTCCTTTATAGTAGGCGCAGCCATCGGCCTCGAGCGCGAGTATCGCAGCAAAGCCGCCGGCCTGCGCACGATGATCGTCATCTGCCTCGGCTCAACGATCTTTACCGAGATCTCCATTCGCATCGGCGGCGGCTCGCCCGACCGTATTGCGTCCAACATTGTCACCGGTGTAGGCTTCCTGGGCGCAGGGGTTATTTTCAAAGACGGCCTCTCTATTAACGGTATCACTACAGCTACTACCATCTGGATCGCCGCCGCCCTGGGCATGGCCGTGGGCGCCGGCGAGTATGGCATCGCCATTGCCGGGTCGCTCATCGCACTCGTCGTGTTGACCTTGTTCGAAAAAGTAAAGACCTTCATCTCGCGTCGCCATCAGTCGCGGTCATACCACATCACGTATCACGACGACGGAAATTTCCGCCCCGCGCTGAACGACATGCTGAAGCAACTCCAGCTCCGCTATGAGCCCGAGCGCGAAAGCAAAGACGAGAACATCATCTCGATTACGTACGACGTCAGCGGCCGCGAAGAAAAGCTCAATGCCTTAAACGATCACCTGCGGCAGGACCACCGCGTGAAGTCATACGACTACTGACAACGACAGGCAATACGTAGCCAGTGGCCCTCCCCATCATGAGAAGAGCCACCGGGTAACAGTCACGCGGGTCTGCAACCCGCGCTGACTTAAATGAACTTTACACCTTCCTGGTGTAGCCTGGAGAATTTGTCGCGGTCGAATACATAGTAAAAGGCGCCCTTGCGGGATGATTCCTTTTCCTTTTCTTCGAGCTTGTTGAGAATGTCCAGCGACAGGATCTTGCGAGTGAAGTTCCGCTTGTCAAGCGGTGTCTCATAGATCGCCTCGTAGAGGTTCTGCAATTGCGGCAACGTAAACTTACCTGGCAGCAATTCGAATCCGATCGGTTGATTGGCCACCTTCTGTTGCAAGCGCTCTTTTGCTTTGCGCAGCATTTCCGTGTGGTCAAATACCAGGTCGGGGATCTGGTCTAACGGGAACCACCGTGCTTCATGTTCATCGTGTATCCGCTCCTGATAATCTTTGATGTTGATCAGAGCAAAATACGCGATCGACACTACGCGGCTGGCCGGATCCCGGTCAACATTGCTGAAGCAATACAATTGCTCCATGTAAGTGGTTTGCAACCCGGTGAGGTGATGCAGCACACGCTGCGCCGCCTCATCGGTACTCTCGTCCTGATGAACAAAGCCACCCATCAGTGACCATTTGCCTCGATCAGGATCGATGTTCCTTTTGACGAGCAACGCTTTGAGCTGATGGCCGTCAAATCCAAAAATGATGCAGTCTACTGCCACGAGTAGCCTGTCTTGTGTGTTGTACTTAGTGATGATATCCATAACGTAGAGGGTCTTTACTATATAAATATCAAGAATTAGGAGAAACTTACCAACGGTATCGGCAAAGCATTGTCATTTTAATTGTTAAAATTTTCCGTTGGCGCGCCCGGTATGAAAAGTCCGTACGTATTTATACCGAAAAAATCATGCTCACTGCGATATATATAGTTTGTGCAAACGCCTCCGATACCCGCACGCTGTCATGAATATCAAAACAATAAAACGCCTCGCGTTGTTTTCGCAGAATGTTCAACCGCCTCGACACTAAGCCGTAGAATAAAAAAATGCATGATAAACTTGTTATACCATGCATACACAGAAAACTATGATTCTGCTTTTTTACTACGTATACCTACCTACGTAACGCACAAACAAGGTATACTTTGCATCGAACCGGCCGCCTATTGCGCGCCGGTGATATAATGCTCCAGATGCTGGATGATGGACTTTTGCTCGTTTATGATGTTGCGCACAACGTCGCTGATGGAGATCACGCCGACCAGGTCGTCGTACTCGTTCACCACCGGCAAGTGGCGAAACTTCTTGTCGCTCATCAACCACATACATTCCTCGATCGTCGTCTCCGGCGTAACCGTCACGACGTTCTCGGTCATGAGCTCGCGGATCAACGTGTCCTTCGAAGACTTGCCCTTTAAAATAAGCTTGCGGGCATAATCACGCTCCGTGAAGATCCCCACCATTTTGCCGTTTTCCACAATGACCAGTCCCCCGATATTCTTCTCACACATGCGTTCAATGGCATGATAAACTGTAACAGTTGGCTCTACCGAGTATACAGCATAGCCTTTGACTTCTAGAATGTCTCGTACTTTCGCCATGATATAAAAGTTTAGCAATCGATTGAAGATAACCCTTTTAGCATCAAAAAGCAAGCGGTTCCGGCCTCGTCGGCGACGCACCGGAACCGCACCATCGGCCAAAAGCCGCAATTTCTCCACCCGCCGCACCTTTTCAGCGTAGTAGCCCCGTCCACCAAAGCTTTAGCGCCGGAAGGCCAAAGCTTATCCGCCGAAGCTTTAGCGTAGGCGGATTATTGTATCAGCGAAAGCACAGCATCCGGGAAGATGCCCAGGGCAAAACTTAATATGATTAATACAAAGGCCAGCGCACGCTGAGCGCCCGATACGGGAAGCGGCGTAGCCTGCTGCGGCTCCTGGAAGTACATCGCAATGATGATACGGAAGTAATAATACACGCCGATCAGCGACGTCACCACAGCCACGATCACCAGCGGGGTGTAACCCTGGGCGATCGCCAACGCGAAGACCATGTACTTCCCGAAAAATCCGGGGAACGGCGGAATGCCGGCCAGCGACAACAACGCAATCGTCAGGCCGACGGCCAGCAGCGGATTGCGCTTGAACAGACCATTGAAGTACTCTATCGTGATCGACTCGCTGTTACCCTCCACCAGGTGCAGCACGCTGAAAGCAGCAATGGAAGCCACCGCATAGGATGCCAGGTAATAATACACCACACCCGACGCACCCGTCGGATCCGCCGTAAAGGCCAGCAGGATATAGCCCACATGCCCTACGCTGGAATACGCCAGGATGCGCTTCACATGCGACTGATACACCGCCGTGATATTTGGCAACACCAGCGTCAGCACCGTAATCACCATCAAGATGGTAGACCATGTGCTGTGTGTTGATGGCAAGCCGATCGCAAACATGCGATAGAAGGCCGCCAGCGCACCGATCTTCACAACGGTAGACATAAACGCAGTTACCGTCGTAGGGGCACCGCCGTAAACATCCGGAGCCCAGAAGTGGAAAGGCACCGCCGAGATCTTAAAGGCCAGACCGACCAGCAACATCAGCACACCCGCATAAAAAAAGCTGGGCAGCGTGTCCGCATGCGAAGTCGTAAAGGCCGCGATCTCGCGAATATCAAATGAACCGGTAGCACCGTACAGCAGGGCAATGCCCATCAGCAGGAAGCCAGTCGCGAAAGACCCCATCAGAAAATACTTGAAGGCGGCCTCGATCGAAAAAAGACTGTCTTTGTTGCTGCCTGCCAATACATACAGCGACAGCGACAGGATCTCGATGCCCAGGAAAAGCATCGCCATGTTATTATAGGAAGCCATCAACACCGCACCCACGATCGAGAAGATGATTAGCGACGTGCGATCCGTCCGATGATGGGGTTGCGCCTGAAAATAATCGCTCGCCATCCAGAACCACAGGATGGATATGAATGCCAGCAGCCCCGTAAAAGCCAGCGCAAAGTTGTCGAACACCAGCATGTCGCTGAAGTACGACACCGAGGTATTCCAGTCTTGTACCAGCAATGCCGCCGCCGCCGCCAGGCCCAGAATGACAATAGCCGTCAGCCACTTCTTAAAGTTGGCGATTTCGGCAAGCAGCGAAACGATACTCAGACCACAGATAACAAGCAGTGCGTTCATATTACTTTACGGATGCAGAAAGGTTCGAATAAATTTTCAGTAAGCTGGCGACCGCCGGTTCAGAGATCTCCAGGAGTGGAGCCGGATAAATGCCGATTACCAGGATCAGCAACACCATGGGATACAGCACCAGCTTCTCCTGGGTCGTCAGGTCCGCAAAGCGCGCCGTCACCGCGTTGGTCTCGCCCGACATGCTCTGCTGGAATGTACGCAGCATATATACGGCGCCCAGAATGATGGTCAGCCCGGCAATAACGCCCAGTACGCCGTGGTATTGGAATACCGAGTTGATGAGCAGAAACTCTCCCACAAAACCGCTGGTGAACGGCAGGGCTACGCTGCCCAGCATCACGACGACAAACACGGTCGTCAACACCGGCGCCACATTGCGAATACCGCCCAGCTCCGACAATGTACGTGTTTTCGTACGCTGCGAAATGATATCGATGATATAGAACAGCGCAAACACCACAATGCCGTGGCTCAGCATCTGGATCATGGCACCCTGCACACCGATCGTGCTCAGCGTAAACGCACCCGCCGAGATCAGGCCCACGTGCGCCACCGACGAATAGGCGATCAGGCGCTTGAAGTCTTTTTGAACAATAGCGATACACGACGCATAGATAATGCCGATCACCGACAATACCACGGCCGTAAAGCCCCAGGCCGCTACACCCGCCGGCACCAGCGGCAACAACCAGCGGATCACACCGTAAATGCCCATCTTCAGCATGATGCCCGACAGCAGCATCGTACCTTGCGTCGGCGCTACAGTATACGTATCGGGCTGCCACGTATGGAACGGGAACACCGGCATCTTAATGGCAAAAGCTACAAACATCGCCCAGAAGATCAGGCTTTGCTCATACAAGGGCAGCGCGCGGCCGGCCTCGTATAAAGCCTGCATCGCGAAAGTATGCGTACCCGGTGTTTGGAAATACAAGTATACCAGGGCCACCAGCATGAACAGAGAGCCCGCGAGCGTATAGACGAAGAACTTAAAAGTAATGCGGCCGCGATCCTCACCGCCCCAGATCAGGCAGATGAAGTAGATCGGGATCAGGGCAATCTCCCAGAAGAGATAGAACAGCAGGCCGTCCAGCGCACAGAACACACCGATCAGTGCCATCTGCATCACCAGGATCAAACCATAGAACGTAGAAGCCTTTTCAATCGTACGACTGAACGACGACAGGATGATGAACGGCACCAGCAACGTCGTCAGCAGCACCAGCAACAAGCTGATACCGTCCATGCCCACGGCAAAGTGCAGTCCGAAAGCTCGCACCCAGGGAACATCGACAACAAACTGCACCGCGTCCGTCCTCGGAAAGATCACCACCAGGTACAACGACACGGCTAGCTCAATGATGGAGGCCACCAGCGCCAGCATCTTTGCCTGCGCCGGCTTGAACGCAAACAGCAACAGCGCAACGAGAAGCGGGAAGAATAAGAGGAATATCGTTATAAACATGTCTTCTTAAATTATCATTAGCGAATTATTCCCATGGCCAGGATCAGCACAATGCTGACCACCATCACAAAAATGTAGTAGCCGATGCTTCCGCTCTGCAGCAACCGCGCACCACGGCTGGCCGGCACAACGCTGCCGCCGATCAGGTTTACGATCTTATCGACGCCCAGACGCTCGACGATCGCATCGAACGTAGCCGAGATCCAGTACAAAGGCTTCACGACGATCGCATGATAGATCTCGTCGACATAATACTTGTTGGCCAGCACCTTCTGCACGCCATCGACTTGCGTATCCGCAGCCGGTACACGGTTGCCTTTTACGTAGCGCATATACGCGTAGAGGATCACCATAAGCGTGAGTCCCACCACGGCTGCCATCAAGGCATACTCCAGCGTATGGCTCATGTGGTGATGTTCACCCGCCAATGCCGCCGAGGAGGCAAACACAGGTGCCAGGTACGACGCCAGCCAATGCGAGCCGCCCAATACTTCGGGCACACCCATAAAACCACCTGCGAGCGATAGCAAAGCCAGTACGATCAACGGAAGGGTAATGCTCTTCGGCGACTCGTGAATGTGGTGCATCACATCGTGGCTCGCACGCTCCTTACCAAAAAAGGTCAGGAAGAACATGCGGAACATATAAAATACCGTCAGCAGGGAAGCCGCGAGCGCAAGCGCCCATACGATACGGTTATGCGCAAAGGCTGCCACGAGAATTTCATCTTTTGAGAAAAAGCCGGCAAACGGCGGGATCCCCGAAATGGCCAGCACACCCACCAGGAATGTGAAGTAAGTAGCCGGCAGATATTTCTTCAAACCACCCATCTGGCGAATATCCTGCTCACCCCCCAGGGCGTGGATCACGCTACCCGCGCCAAGGAACAGCAACGCTTTAAAGAACGCGTGCGTCGCCATGTGGAAGATGCCACTCGTGAAAGAGCCCAGGCCCAGCGCCAGGAACATCAGGCCCAATTGGCTGACCGTAGAGTATGCCAGTACCTTTTTAATATCATTCTGTTTCACGGCGATCGTCGCTGCAAAGATGGCCGTGGCAAGGCCGACGACCATGACCACCTCCAGCGTAGCCGGAGATAATGCATAGAGCAGGTTGTTGCGCGCGATCATATAGATACCAGCCGTCACCATAGTAGCCGCGTGGATCAGCGCCGATACCGGCGTCGGCCCGGCCATGGCGTCGGGCAACCACGTATACAGCGGCAGCTGCGCACTCTTACCCATGGCACCGACGAACAACAACATCGTGATCAGCGTCAGCGTGCCGGTGCCGATGCCCTCGGCCTTCGGAAACACCTCGGCATACTGAATGCTGCCAAAGTGTACAAAGATCAGGATGACACCGAGCAGCATGCCCAGGTCACCGATACGGTTCATGATAAAAGCCTTATTCGCGGCGTTATTATACGCCTGGTTCTTGAACCAAAAGCCGATCAGCAGGTACGAGCAAAGGCCTACGCCCTCCCAGCCTACGAACATCAGCAAATAGTTGGCGCCCATCACGAGCAGCAACATAAAGAACACGAACAGGTTCAGATACGAGAAGAAGCGGTTAAAGCCCGCATCGTCGTGCATGTACCCGATGGAATATACGTGGATCAGGAAACCCACGCCGGTAATGATCAGCAGGAACAACGATGACAGCGGGTCCACCAGGAAGCTGATCGACGTCGTGAAGTTGCCGGCCTTGATCCAGTCGAACAACGTAACGCCCAGGGCGCGTTGGTCGGCCGGCATACCCAGCAAGTGTGTAAACAATACGACCGAAAGAACGAACGAAACGAGCACCGCGCCACACGCGATGAACGCGGTCACACCGTGTGACAGCCTGCGCACATTCAGGGCTACGATCAGAAAACCCAGCAAGGGGAACAACGGTACGAGGCTTACCAGCATCTCCATACTTACCATTTTAAGCGATTCAAAATATTAATATCTGTACTCCGGGTGCTGCGATACATCGTCACCAGGATGGCCAGGCCCACCGCTACTTCGGCAGCCGCCACGGCCATGATAAAGAACACGAACACCTGTCCCGACGGATCGTTCAGCCGGCTGGAGAACGCCACCAGCAACAGATTGACTGCGTTAAGCATTAACTCGATACACATAAAAATGATGATCGCGTTTCTGCGGTACAGCACGCCAAGCACCCCAATGGTGAACAGCGCGGCAGAAAGCCAGACATAGTAATCTATCGGTAAAGCATTCATCGTTGTTGTAGTAGTAATAATTTTCGATCTATAGTGTTACCCGCGTCTCCTTGTCAGACGCTGTTACAGAATATCGTTAGCCTTTTCAGATTTGCCGAGCATCACGGCACCCACCATGGCCGCCAGCAGCAGCACCGATGAGATCTCGAACGGCAACAGGAATTTGTCGAACATGACCTTACCCAGCCGCTGCACAGACCCAAGGTCTTCGTCGGCCACCGCATTCACCGGCAGCGCCTCCGTGCCCTTCAGGGAGCCCACCAGCACGACCAGCAGCAACCCCGCACAGATCGTGGCCGCGAACTTCAGCATCGTGCTCTTGTGCGCCTCCGTCTCGGTATTGAGATTCAGCATCATGATCACATACAGGAATAACACCATGATCGCGCCGGCGTACACGATGATGTGTACTATGAACAGAAACTCGGCGTTCAACAGCACGTAGTGCCCCGCGATCGTAAAGAAAGTAATGATAAGGTAAAGTACGCTGTGTACCGGGCTCTTGGAAACAACCACCATGATGGCCGAGAGCACCGCCAGAAAGGAAAGAAAGTAAAAAACGTTCAGCACTGCGAAGTTGATTTATTTGTTATGACTCAGTCGTTTCTGTTGTTTAAACTCCAGTACGTTCTGGGTTTGGCGCTTGGTCACGTCGATGCGTTCATCGACCTTCTCCACCAGCTTGTCTTTCCCATAAATAAACTCGCCCCGGCCGTAGTCCGTCGACACGATGCGGTCCGTCAAAAAGATCGCCTCCTTCGGACATGCCTCTTCGCACAGACCACAGAAGATACAGCGCAGCATGTTGATCTCGTACTTCGCCGCATACTTCTCTTCGCGGTACAGGTTCTCCTCGCCCTTTTTGCGTTCCGCCGCCGTCATCGTAATGGCTTCCGCCGGGCACGCCACCGCGCACAGGCCGCAAGCCGTACAACGCTCGGCGCCCTTGTCGTCACGCTTTAACACGTGTTGTCCCCGCCAGATCTCCGCGATAGGGCGCTTCGTTTCCGGATAGCGCACCGTGGCACCTTTCCGGAACAAGTGGCGGATCGTGATCGCCACACCGCTCAACAGCGCCGGCAGATAGATCTTCTCGGCGAAGGTCATCTTCTTATTTACAACAAGCTTGGATCGGTTCGTTAACATGATTATACCTTGTGTCCGTTTTTTTAATTTTATAGCCCTTCTTACCAGTGGAAATTGCCGTGCTTCAGCAGCATCACCAGGCCGGTAACAAAGATGTTGAAGATCGATAGCGGGATCAGCACCTTCCAGCCCAGGTTCATCAGCTGGTCATAGCGGAAGCGCGGGATCGTCCAGCGGATCCACATAAAGAAGAAGATGAAGAAACACACCTTCGTGATCAGCACCAGGGTGCCGATAATCGAGATCGTGTTGTGGTCCAGTCCCAGGTCGTTCATGAAAGGGAAGTTGTAACCACCAAAGTACAGCGTCGAGATCACAGCCGACGACACAAACATATTGATGTATTCGGCAAAGAGGTAGAAGCCCAGCTTCATCGAGCTATACTCCGTGTGATAACCGCCGATCAATTCCGTTTCGCACTCCGGCAAGTCGAACGGCGTGCGGTTACACTCGGCAAACGCACAGATGATAAAGATCAAAAATCCGAGCGGCTGGTACACCACGTTCCAGAAGTGCCACTCGCCGCCCACACCACCGGCCTGTTGCGCGGAGATCTCACCCAGGCTCAACGTGCCGGTCACCAGCACCAGGGCGATGATAGAAAGCCCCATGGCAATCTCATAGCTGATCATCTGCGCCGAGGCACGGATCGCACCCAGCAAGGAGAACTTGTTGTTCGAGGCCCAGCCCCCGATCATTATACCATAAACACCGATCGATACCACGCCAAACACATACAGGATACCAACGTTCAGGTCGGCGATCTGCAGCGAATACACGTTGTCGCCGTATATCAGCGTATTGCCCCACGGAATCAACACCCCCGCCATCATGGCGGTCATCATGGCAATACACGGCCCGAGCACGAACAGGAACCGGTTCGATACCACCGGGATGATCTCTTCTTTATAGATAAATTTCAATCCGTCGGCCAGCGGCTGCAGGATCCCGAACGGACCCGCACGATCCGGACCGATGCGGTCTTGCAGGAAGGCAGCAACCTTGCGCTCGGCATACGTAGAGTATGCGGCCACGAACAGGGTCACACCGAAAACAACCCCCACCAGGATCAGTTTGTATAGTATAAAATCCATATTCCTTACGGGTTAGTAGTTTCTGGTAATTGCTTGCCCTTCTGGAACGTCAGCTGACGGTCGATGTCCAGCTTCAGTTTTTGCATGTCGATCTTTTCGTAATGGTTCTGCGAAATGACCGAGTGACGGTCGATGTGGCGCGGGCCTTCGATCGTCCAGTCCTTCATGTCTTTGTGATCGTAACGGCACTCGTTACAGATATACTCTTTTACCTCGTTATATTGATCCTTGCGGGCCGACACACGCAGTACATCGTCGCCTTTCGTCCACAGCACAACCTTGCCACAGCACTTGTCGCAGTCGCGATGTGCATCCAGGGGCTTGGTGAACCATACCCGGCTCTTAAAGCGGAAGGTCTTATCGGTCAGCGCGCCGACCGGGCACACGTCGATCATGTTACCCGAGAAGTCGTTGTCGACAGCTTTTTCGATATAGGTGCTGATCTCCGAAGCATCGCCGCGGTTCAATACACCGTGCACACGCTCTTGAGTGAGCTGATCGGCTACGAACGTACAGCGGTAGCACAGAATGCAGCGTGTCATGTGAAGCTTGATCTTATCGCCGATGTCGATCTTCTCGAACGTGCGGCGATCTTCCTCATAGCGGGTTTTGCCCACCCCGTGCTCATACGACAGGTTCTGCAGGTCGCACTCGCCGGCCTGATCGCACACCGGACAATCCAGCGGGTGGTTCAGCAGCAGGAATTCGACAACGCCCTTACGTGCCTCCAGTACTTCCGGCGAAGTGATGTTTTGTACCACCATGCCATCCATCACCGGCGTGCGGCACGAAGCCACCAGTTTCGGCATGGGGCGTGGGTCTTTCGCAGAGCCTTGTGTTACCTTCACCAGGCACACACGGCACTTGCCACCGGTATCTTTCAACGAAGAATAGTAACACATGGCCGGGGGAACCACTTCGCCACCGATCTGACGGGCGGCGTTCAAAATCGTGGTTCCATCTGCCACTTCTACTTCAATGCCATCTATTGTTACTTTAGCCATGTCGCTAAACTATTTTAAATCCTGTTTTAATTATACTGTCGCCATGGCCGCAGCCGCCGGTACGAACGGCTCCAGCTCGAAGTGTTTCGGATTCTTCACCTTCTCCGGGTACCGTACGTGATACTCGAACTCCTCGCGGAAGTGGCGTATCGCGCTGGCTACCGGCCAGGCAGCCGCATCGCCCAACGGGCAGATGGTATTCCCTTCGATCTTCTTGGCTACGTCCACCAGCAGATCGATGTCGCCTTCGTGGCCGTGGCCGTGCTCGAGGCGGTGCAACACCTTCTCCATCCAACCGGTACCTTCACGGCACGGGCTACACTGCCCGCACGACTCGTGGTGGTAAAAGCGTGTGAATGTCCACAGGTTGCGCACGATACAGGCCGTCTCGTCCATCACGATAAAGCCCCCCGAGCCCAACATCGTACCCGACACAAACCCGCCGTCGGACAATGACTCGTATGACATCAGCCGCGGCTCGCCTTTGGCGGTCTTCAGGATCAGCTCCGTCGGCAGGATCGGTACGGATGAACCACCCGCCACAACTGCCTTCATCTTACGGCCTTTCCAGATCCCCCCGCAGTATTGGTCCGAGTATATAAATTCTTCTACCGGCAGACCGAGCTCGATCTCGTATACACCGGGCTTGTTGATGTGGCCGCTGGCAGAGATCAGTTTCGTACCCGTGCTCTTGCCGATACCGATTTTTGCATATTCATCGCCGCCCATGTTCACGATCGCGCAAACCGTAGCAATGGTTTCCACATTGTTCACCACCGTAGGCGAGGCATACAGACCGGCTACCGCCGGGAACGGCGGCTTCAGGCGCGGGTTGCCACGCTTGCCTTCGAGCGACTCCAGCAGCGCAGTCTCTTCACCGCAGATATAGGCACCACCGCCGGGCTGCACGTACAGGTCCAGCGAGTAATCGGTACCCAGAATATTCTTACCCAGGAATCCCTTTGCATAAGCCTCTTCAATGGCTTGCTCCAGGATGCGGATGATATACATATATTCACCCCGTACATAGATGTACGAAGTCTTGGCGCCCAGCGCATAGCTGGACGTGATCATGCCTTCGATGAGAACGTGCGGGATCTTCTCCATCAGGTAGCGGTCCTTGAAGGTGCCCGGCTCAGACTCGTCGGCGTTGCACACCAGGTAGCGGGGCTTTTCGGACTTGCGGTCCAGGAAACTCCACTTCATCCCCGCCGGGAACCCGGCACCACCCCGGCCGCGCAGGCCAGACTTCTTCACTTCCTCCGTCACCTCGTCGGGCGTCATCGTCTTGAGCGCCTTCTCCACGGATGCATAGCCGCCGTGCTTCCGGTACACGTCAAAGGTATTGATGCCCGGAACATTGATGTGTTCTAAAAGTATTTGTCTTCCCATGGCTATAGCTCCTGCATGTTCGATTTCATGTACGTGCTGCGGTTGTCCGAAGCGCGCAGTTTCTCTATCAGCGTATCGACCTTCTCGGTCGTCAGGTTCTCATAATAATCGGCGCCGCATTGCAGCATCGGGGCGGTGCCACACGAGCCGAGACACTCTACGGTCTTGAGCGTAAACATTCCGTCAGCGGTCGTCTCCCCCACTTTAATACCCAGCTTCTTCTCAAAGTGCTCCACGATGTCGTCGGCGCCGCGCAGCCAGCAGGGGCCGGTTTGGCATACTTCGATCAGGCACTTGCCCACCGGTTTCAGGTTGTACATCGTGTAGAACGACGCCACCTCGTATACTTCAATCGGCTTGATGTTCAGCAGTGAGGCAACGTAGTCCATCGTCTCCGGGCTGAGCCAGCCGTCAAACTCCGCCTGCGCTACGTGCAGCAGCGGCAACAACGCCGACTTCTGCCTGCCCTCCGGATATCGCTTGATGATGCGCTGCGCCAGGGCCAGCGTATCGGGTGAAAATTCTACTTTGCTCATGATCCGTTAAATCGTTTCTCTCTCGGTATAAATTCCTTCCTGCCGCTCAGGCATCCAGTTCGCCCGCAATGACGTTCATACTACTCATCGTAATCACCGCGTCCGACAGCATCGACCCTTTGATCATCTCCGGGTATGCCTGGTAATAAATGAAGCACGGACGGCGGAACTGCAGACGGAACGGCGTACGGCCTCCGTCGCTGATCAGGTAAAAGCCCAACTCGCCGTTACCACCCTCCACACAATGGTACACCTCCCCTTTCGGGATCTCGGTCTCACCCATCACGATCTTGAAGTGGTAGATCAGCGCTTCCATGTCGTTGTATACTTCTTCCTTCGGCGGCAGGCAATATTCCGGCACCTTGGCGCTATACACACCGGCAGGTTCTTTCTTGATCTTCTCGATGGCCTGCTTGATGATGCTCAGACTCTGCCACATCTCCTCCTGGCGCACCATAAACCGATCGTATGTGTCGCCGTTAGTGCCCACCGGAATAACGAAGTCAAATTCTTCGTACGATGAATAGGGGGTCATGACGCGAACGTCATAGTCCACGCCGGCAGCCCGCAGGTTGGGGCCGGAGAAACTGTAGTTCAACGCGCGTTCAGCCGAGATAGGGCCGCAATTGATCGTCCGATCCATAAAGATCCGGTTGCGCTCCAGCAGGCTCGTAAACTCGGAAAACTTGATCGGGAAATCCACAATAAACTTCTCGATCAGATTCCAGCACTTGGGTGAAAAGTCACGCTCCAACCCGCCGATGCGGCCGACGTTGGTCGTCAGACGGGCACCGCAGATCTCTTCGTAGATTTCATAGATGCGCTCACGCATCTGGAACAGGTACAAGAAACCTGTCGTGGCGCCGGTGTCCTGCCCGATGATGGTATTACAAATGATGTGGTCGGCCATGCGCGCCAGCTCCATGATGATCACACGCATGTATTGCACGCGCTTGGGGATCTCGATGCCCAGCAGTTTCTCTACCGTCATGTGCCAGCCCATGTTGTTGATGGGCGACGAACAATAGTTGAGGCGGTCGGTGATCGGCGTGATCTGATAGAACGGACGACGCTCCGCCAGCTTTTCAAACGCGCGGTGAATGTAGCCTACGGTCGGCTCGGCGTCCATGATGATCTCGCCGTCCATCTTTAATACATTCTGGAAAATACCGTGCGTAGCCGGGTGGGTCGGCCCCAGGTTCAGATAAGAATATTGTTTCTCTTCTGGGGTAGTAAGTGCGTCGGTGGCCGGTTGATTGTCTTGCATAATTCAGGCGTCTGCTAATCTCTTCCAAACATTGAATCGTTCTTGTCTTCGCGCGTCTGGTCTTCCAGCGGATACTCCTTGCGCATGGGGAAAATGATCATGTCCTCCACGTTCAGAATGCGCTTCAGGTTGGGGTGCCCCTCGAAGACCACGCCAAAAAAGTCGTAGGTCTCGCGCTCCAGCCAGTTGGCCGCCGAGAAGACAGGCGTCAGCGTCGGCACCACCGGGTTAGCTTCCGGCAGGAATACTTTCAGTCGTACGCGGTTGTTGGTCGTCAGGCTGTGAAGCTGGTACATCACGGCGATCTGCTGCAGGTCCGGGTAGTGTATGCCGCAGAGCGTGGTGAGGTACTGGAATTTGCCCTCCGGGTGGTGGTAGAGGTGTTGGATGATCTCGATGATCTTTTCGGCCTTCAGGGAGACCGTTAGAAAATCGTACGGTGTATCAATATGAAGAATCTGGTCTTCATATTTTTCCTTCAGGATACCGATGGTTTTTTCCTGGGCAGAACCTTCCATTAATAAAATTCAGTTGTATAAGACTCACGTCTCGGGTCAAAGACCCAGGACTGATTATTCCATTCCGTATTTGTTCAACATGGCCTTGTATTCAGGCGAATCGCGACGGCGCACCGACTCGGTTTCCACCAGGTGCTGGATCTTGAGAATGCCGTCGATGATCTGCTCCGGGCGCGGGGGGCAACCCGGTACATACACGTCTACCGGTATGATGCGGTCGATACCTTGCAGCACGCTGTAGGTATCGAAAATACCACCGCTCGAGGCACACGCCCCCACGGAGATTACCCAGCGGGGCTCGGCCATTTGTTCGTACACCTGCCGCAGGATGGGGCCCATCTTCTTGGCGATCGTGCCCATCACCATCAGCAGGTCCGCCTGGCGGGGGGAAAAGCTCAAACGCTCCGACCCAAAACGGGCCAGATCGTAATGCGACGCCATCGTCGCCATGAATTCAATACCGCAGCAAGACGTCGCGAATGGCAGGGGCCAGATCGAGTTTGCGCGGGCTAGTCCTACGACTTTATCCAAACTGGTGGCAAAAAAGCCAGCACCCTCAATACCTTCCGGCTTGGGCGCTACGGTGATCGTTGATCCTGTTGCTGTTTCCATCACTCACTGTTTTAATCTTCCCACTTCAAAGCACCCTTCTTCAGGAGATAGAAGAAACCTACTAGTAAAAGCACCATGAAGGTGACCATTTCAATAAAACCCAGCAGGCCGAGATGCTTGAAGTTTACAGCCCACGGGTACATGAAGATTACCTCCACGTCAAACAAAACGAAGAGAATTGCCACCAGAAAGTACTTGATGTTAAACGGTATCCGGGCGTTGCCCTTTGACTCGATACCACATTCAAACGCCTCAAGCTTCACCTGCGACTTGCGTTTAGGACCCAACAGGTGCGTGGCGGCCATCGTGACGACCACAAAGCCCAGGGCGAAAAGAAACATCAACCCGATGGGTAGATATTGTTCGACTGCTACGTTCTCCATAAGCGTGTTTGACGGGTGCAAAGTTCGTTTTTATCCCGCAAATCCCATCATGCGTTTTGCATTAATTTGAGCTTTTTGGGCGCATTCTGAGAACAAATCTTACAGCGATTCGTTCAATCGCGCGCAAATTAGAGAAGCGCGTCAAAACAAATTGCATAGCACTATACAACTATGTTTAGTTTAGAATCATTCTATGCTAAGCACTCCGGCAACTGCCCGGACACAAAAGGATCTTGTGAAGATTACGTACGTAAAGACGTGTAGGAATATAGCGCGCGTCGTTAATCTGGCTTGCGCGTTGCCAGCACCATGCGGATCTTATTGCGTGCACCGATCTGCACCACGTCCACCAGGTCTTGCACCGACGAGCCCGCCGGAATATGTACCACAACGGTAGGGTCCTGCTCTCCCCCGGCCTCTTTCAATAATGCGGCCTCCAGCTGGCTGAACGGTATTTGATTCTTGTTGATAAAATAACGTTTGTCCTCCGTCACCGTCAACGTTATCGGGTTCCGGTTCACACTCTGTTTTGTATCGGACTTCGGCAGCGCCACCCTGATCACAGCCGGGTTGGTAACGGTTGAAATGATCAAAAAGAACAACAACAGAAAGAACATGATGTCGTTCAGGGATGAGGTTGATACCTCGGCGGCAAACTGTTTCCGGTGCCGGATCTTCATGCCTGCGGTGTTAAAATGGAACGCATAAAGTCAAACACATCTTTCTGCATCTTGAGCGTGAACACATTCACACGCTGCTGAAGAATGTGGTAGGCACAATAGGAGATCACCCCGACAAACAGGCCCGCGCCGCTGGTGATCATCTTTTCATACAGACCGCCGGCAATGATGCCGATCGTGATGTTGTCGGTCTGGGAAATGTCATAAAAGATGCGGATAATGCCGCCAATGGTACCGATAAAGCCCAGCATCGGCGCCACCCCGGCAATGATGCCCAGGTAGCCCATGTTACGCTCCATTTCCGCCACCTCGATGTTGGCGGCCGACTCCATGAGGCTCTCGAGCTCCTTCATCGGCTTGCCGATGTGCTCCAGCCCCACCAGAATGATCTTGCCCGTGGCAGAACCGTCCTGTGTCGCGTACATGCGCGCGTTTTTAATATCGCCGGACTTCAGGTACTGCTTGATCGACGACAAAAATTCCTTCTTCTCCTTCGTCACCTGGCGCAGGTACAGCCACCGCTCAATAAAGAAATACGTGGCGATGAAACCGAGAATAGCGATGGGGATCATGATCACCCCGCCCTTCATGACCATGTCAAAAAGCGAGAGCGATTCAGTCGGTGCGGGGAGTGTTTCGACCGGTGCATCGGTCGGAGTGGATGTCGGGGTTGTGATCTGCAGAAGGATCGAGAAGATCGTTGTCAGCATGCCGTCCTGTAAATGGTTTATTACTTAATGGTAATAGTAGCAATAATATTGTGAACGATTACCATTTAAAGCGTTTTATACGCCTTTGGATTAAAAAAAGAAGGCAGAAAGCGTTATGCTTTCTGCCTTTATATGCATTCGTATCGATTAACCTTTCGTGGGCTTGGGAGCCGGGGCGTTCATCGCCTTGAGGATCTCCTGTGCACGGGCATCGTTCGGATCGATTGCCAGCACTTTTTCCCAGAACCCTTTCGAAGCCTGGATCTCGTTCCGCGTAAAGTGGTAATAGCCCAGGTACGAGTATGCTTCGATCAGGTCGTTCTTGCTCCTGTCGGGGCGGGCCAGGCCTACCTCTATCACCTTCTCGAAGTAAGGCTTCGCCGTACCTTGGATCTTGCCGTTCGTCTCGGGATCTTGCGCCGCGACCGAACGCGCCTGCCACAGATAACCCAGTGTCATGGCCGGCTGCAGCGCGATCAGTTTCTGGAACGTCGAATCCGCTTGCTGATACTGGTCGGTGTAATACAACGCACGACCTTGTGCATACAGCTCCGGCGACGTCAGCTTCCGCAGGGACTCCAGTTGCTCGTACGCTTTTGCAGCTTCCGGATATTTCTTACGCTTGAATTGGATATCGGCGATCTTCGAAGCAACATCGTCCTTCTTTTCGAGATCGAAGCTCTTCTGATAGTTTTCTACCGCCAGCGAGTCGTTGCCTTCTTCCTGAAGCATTTTCGCAAAGTATTCATAGTCGCTCGCCTGGATCTCTTCTTTGGTAGCCTTTCCAAAGTAAGCGTCGAATGCCGTGTGCGCAGCAGCATATTCTTTAGACTCCGTCAGTGCATATGCTTTGTATTTGTATACGGTCGATGTTGCATCAGAACGTTTGGACAGCTCGTCAAAGATCGGGTTAGCACGCTTGTAGTCTTTCGCCATGAACAGGTAGAAAGCATAACGCAGCTTGGCAGACTCCGGCTTCTCGGTCAGGCCCATGTAGCCTTCGTAAGCCTTCACAGCTTCCGGGGCACGGCGTGACTGGTAGTAGAGCTCACCCAGCTCTTTGTATGCCAGGGTGTATTTCGGATCCACTTCCAATGCCTTCTTGAAGTTTTGCTCGGCTACTTCGTAGTTCTTCGAACGCAGGTATACCAGACCCACTTTGTAGTGAGGCAGGCCACGCTTCGCGTCATAAGTAGCGCCGTTTTCGTAGCTGCTCACCGCTTTGCCACCGTCGTTCAGTTTCAGGTATGCGTCGCCCTTCAGCACAGCGGCGTCCACATCTTTACCTTTCACTTTCTCCAGCACGGCAAGAGCTTCTTTCGCCAGCTTGTCACCCAGCAGGTAACCTTCGGCAACAGCTTTCAATACCTCGTCGTCTTTCGACTTGGATACTTTCAGGGCTTCGTCAAACGCTACCTTGGCTTCTGCCGCCTGGTTGTCCAGCATCCGCAGTTGTCCTTTGCCGGCGAAGTTCAAACCGTTCTTGGGGTCAAGCTCGGTACCTTTTTGAAAATTTATCTCAGCCTTGGCACGTTCGTTATTTTTAATCTGAGCGTGGCCTAAGTAGTATAACAAGGCTGCATCCTGCGGGTTTGCAGTGACTGCAGCCTGCAACGTAGCCACAGCTTTTGTGGGCTGTTCGGTCTCCAGCAGGTAAGCAGCCTGTTTAATTGCGGGATTTTCCTGTGCTACCGCAAGCGAGGCCGCACAGGAAAGGAAGAACATGAGCATTTTCCCTACGTTCCATGCTCGTTTACTGACTTCTTTCATGTGTTATAAGTATAAAGTTTAGGTTTATTAAAACAAACACGATGCCATACTCCAGCATGGCGCCACGAGTTGCGCAAAAAGCCCCACCAAGCGCTAAAATAAGGGTTGACGATTAATTTCTACAACCCGGATCGGCATGGTCACGGGCACTAAGCCCGCTTTTAACACAATTCGTTGACCCTTTTCCCCAGCAATAAATGCTATGAGACCACTTCCCAGACCGGCACGCGCTTCTCTGCTGACGATCGTGATCTCGCGCACCAGCGGATAATTGTTCTGGGCAATATATGCCTGAAAGGGTTGAAAGCTCTCTCCTCCCGTCTGCCGCGACAGCGCCGCAACGCGCACTGTATTCAAAAAAGCATTCGCAGTAGAATCATCTTGGTCACTGATCCAGGTACCACCTATCAGCCCGAGCGTGTTCGGCCGCGAGGCCACATGCTGTATCACCGATGGGTTGTCGTTTACTGCAAAACAGTTCTTCGGCAGTGTATCGATCTTTAGCGAGTCCTTTAGGTACCGCAAAATACCCGATGTCGGCTGGTCGAAGACAATTTCAAGGGCACCTGCCGGCCCCTTGGGGCTGACTTCGTGCCAGTTGACAATCTCGCCTCTCAGCATCTTGCCCAGTTGTTCCACCGATAGAACACTATCGGTGCGGGCGCGGTTCATAATGAGGGCGATGCCTTCACGCGCCACGGTTACCTGGTGCGGCTTATATGCCTGCTGAGCCAGGGTTTCAATTTCTTCAGGAAGCAGCTTGCGGGTAATAACGACCAATCGCACGCTGTCCAATAATAATTGGCGGACCGCTTCTTGCTCAGAGGTGTAGGCCACCTCGATGCGCGCCCGCTGATACAGCCCCATAAACGTATCTACTTCCGTGTCGAGCAGGGGCTTGAGCGACTCGTCCACGGCGATGCGAATGGAGCCGGACGTGGGCGTGTCAAGAGGTCTTCCCTTCTTGTCACGCCCCGTGCAGGCTGCCAATAAACACAAGGTGATTAAGAAACTATGAAATAAGATCTTCATCTTCTATTTCTGAAAATACCGTTGGTACACCTTATACCCCCGGAATAAGCCATACACGATGAGCAGGATACCCAACGGAACAGCATATTGCCCGGGTACGTTGAACACCGTCTCAGCCCGAGCGATGAACATGGCACCGATCCCGATATAGGCCAGTGCCATGAACGCTCCCAAATACTTCACAACTGCCTCAAGGCCCGTTGTTTTGTACTCGTCAGATTCCATCTTCATAACTAGGTCGCCAGCTTAAACTTGATGGGCAATACGAAGCGCGACTTAACCGCTCTACCGTTTTGCTTACCAGGCTTCCAGGGCGGCATCAGCGTTACTACGCGCAAAGCTTCCTTATCGCAGTCGGCGCTGATACCTTTCACGATCTGCGGATCGCTAATTTTTCCTTCTCTGTCTACCACAAAGCTCACGAATACCGAACCCTCGATTCCCATCCGGCGTGCTGCCGCAGGATATTTCACGTTCTTCTGCAGAAACTTCATCATTTCTGCCATCCCTCCGGGGTACTCGGCTTGCTGTTCCACGACGGTAAAGATCTTATCGTCGTCGTTGCCCGCATCGGCAACCACCTCTTTCACGGGCTCATCGAACACGACGTCTGTAGCGTCACCTTCGATGTTCTCCGAACCTACTTCGTTTACCTTGATCTCTTCGATCGTAGGCATCTCTTCCTCTTCGATAACCTCCTTGTCAGTCACTTTCGGAGGAAGATATTTAATGATGGTTTTTACCGGGGGCGGAATGTTCACCTGCGGCGGCGGCGGCGTGTTCTGAATCGGCGGCGGCGGTGCCAGATCGGTATATTTTACCGTCTTTAATACCGGTATAACTTCCTCCTCTTGCGATTTGAACAACGCTACAATTTTGGGATACGCCAGCGCCAGTGCTGCCGTAACTAACGTAATAATCGCTGCCAGCAGGACATGCTTGGAATACTTCACCCGGTTCTCATAGGCGCCGTAATCCTTATTGCGGTATTCGAAGACAATATCTTCCCACCGCTGCGGTTTTAATTGTTCTGCTTTCATAAGTTCGATTCTTTTACCAACTCCTTATCCGTATCTGTGATCTTCACCAATGCGTAACGCTGCATGTTTGTGATGTTCATCTCATCGAGAATGTCCACCATGTTTTTGTAGCGTGAATCATCGCCGGGCTTGATCAAGAGGATCATACCGGGAATCTCTGCATTTTGCTTCAACAATACCTTACGGATACCATTCGCGGAAAAGTCGGTCACTTCCACTTTCGGATCTGTGATGCCGTGGTACCAATAGATCTTGTCGTTGGCCCCCAGGATCAGTGTCACAACTTTCTTCTCGTTTACTTCCGGGGGTTTATCCTCATCTTTTATTTTCTCAGGCATGGTAATCTCCATCGTCTGAGGCTTGCTGAACGTTGTGGTCAGCATGAAGAAAGTAAGTAACAAGAAGGCAAGGTCTACCATCGGTGTCATGTCGATTTTTGTCGACATTTTCTTGGCCCGGACCTTACCGCCTTTCTTACCTCCTCCACCACCTTGTTGTATTTCTGCCATTTCTTCTTTTGAATTTAATGGTTACGAAGGTTTTTTATTCATTTCCATGTTCGTGATCAGGTTGAACCGATTGACTTTGTTGTCGATCAGTGTATTGACCACTTTCTCCACGACGGGATAGCTCGAATCCGAGTCCCCCTTGATCGCGATGCGAACCTTTTGATTGGCCATGCGCGAAAACACGATCCAGTCTTTCAACTGGTTGTTGGCCGAATCTACCGGTATTCCAGGCTGGTTCACATTCTTACGCTCTTCCGGGCCCATGTTGATGTAGTCCTTCAGGTTACCGATTGGCAAACCGAACGTTGACATTACCGCAAAACGCGCCACCTCCTGGTCGGAGAAGCTGATGCCGTAACGCTCACCCATGGTCCTCAACAGCTCCTGGCGGGTGTATTTACCATCCAGGTTGAAGTATACCTTGCCGTCTTTCGATACCGTGATCAACATGATGTCGGTCTCCGGCATTTTGATTTCCGAAACAGACGAAGGCATATCAACAGTCACAGGCTCATCAGGCCGTGCCGTCGCTGTTAGCATGAAGAATGTCACCAACAGGAACCCCAAATCCACCAATGGCGTCATGTCCATCGACGGTGGTACTCTATGTACTTTTGATTTAGGCATACCTTATAAGTGTTTAAATGATTAGAGTTTTCCTTGTTGAGTAGCCGTGAAATTCTGCACAATGCTGAAACCCGCCTCATCGATACCGTGTGTCAGGGCGTCGATCTTGCTGGTAAACAGGTTGTAGAATATGATCGCGAGAGCTGAAGTACCCACACCAAGAGCGGTGTTGATAAGCGCCTCAGAGATACCCGTGGCCAGACCCACCGAGTCAGGAGCACCTGCCTGCGCCATAGACGAGAACGCCTTGATCATACCCAATACCGTACCCAGCAGACCAAGCAGCGTAGCCACCGATGCAACAGTTGCAAAGATCACCAGGTTTTTCTCCAGCATAGGCATTTCCAGCTGCGTGGTTTCTTCGATATCCTTCTGGATCATCGTTACCTTCTTCTCTAACTCGATGGTGTTGTTGTTCGAGAGCTCGTTGTATTTCAGCAAACCTGCTTTCACTACATTGGCAACAGAACCTTTTTGCTTATCGCACTCGGCAACAGCTTGTGTGATGCTGCCACCAGCAACCAACAGACGGATGCGCTGAACAAATGCCTTTACGTTACCTTTGCCTTTTGCACGGCCCAGTGTAAACGCACGCTCGATAGCAAATGTAAAAACCATCAACAGGAGCGCGATAGCCAGTGGCACCAGGTATCCACCTTTGTAGAAAATGCCGAGAAAGTTGCCTTCTACCGGGTGATTGTTCGGATCGCCACCCACGAAGTTATCCGGATTTCCCAGCACAAAATGCCAGATAAGAACACCGATAATGATCTCGATGAAAATAACGGCCGCCGCAAATCCAGACTTCAGGCTCTCAGCTAAGGATGAAGAAGAAGATGATTGTTGAGTTTTCATAGTTTAAAGTAAATTGTTGATAGTTTAAAGTTTAGGAAAAATTTGCGCTATTATATTAATTCTTGAGCTTTTAAATAGTCACTAATCACATTAATTATTCGTCAATTTTGATCCAAATTTTGTTTTCCGGTCATATTTCGATGTCTTAACCACGACATTACTAAAGGGATGGTGGTTATTAAAACCATGCCCGCGACAATGATCTCCAGGTGTTCAATGATCGAAGGAAACCGTTTGCCGAGCAAGTGTCCCGCTAGCACCATGACAACTATCCAGACCGCGGCCCCTACAAGGTTGAAAAAAAAGAACCTCCCAAACGCTATACGCACCATGCCCGCCAGGATCGGAACGAACGTCCGCACCACCGGCAGGAATCGTCCCATCACAAATGCCATCATGCCGTACCGTTGGTAAAACTCCTGAGCCATGGCTAAATATCTCTTCTTATAGAAAAAATTTTCACGCCTATTTTTTAAATAACGCTCCGCCCACCGGCCGAAACCATACCCCACCGTCGTGCCAGACACCGCCGCGATCACCAGCAGGACGACCAGCAACCATACCGACATCTCAAGCTGCGACTCGCACAACAGGCCTGCAATAAACAAAAGCGAATCTCCCGGCAAAAAAAAACCGAAGAACAACCCTGTTTCTGCGAAGATGATAAAAAGCAACAACGCCAATCCCCCAAACCGAATAATGGCCTCCGGATTAAACAAGTCGACAAAAGGCAAAATGGCTGGAATCATAGCGGCCGGGCTAACACTCGCTTAGCCTAATCGTTTAATGCGTAAGATTATTGTGCTGGGGCGGGAATCTTTCAAACCGAAAGACCTCCTCGGCGATAGGTTATGATACGGTAAACGTACAGCCTTACGGAGCATTGTCCGTCGCCGTCACGTAAAATATACTCCGTTCAAAATGACTTACAGTCAACGCCTTGCTCAACGCTAAGGCTGCACCTGACAAGTCTCGTGCAAAGGGTGGGAACAAACCTGCCGTGATCGGAAACTTCGACAACACCTGGTCACACGGGTGTGAAGAGAAATGGTTGCGAAGGCTGATCTCGTGAAAAGAAAGTACACTTTTCAGCGGCATGTCACCCGTGTCGGTGGGCTGCTGAGAAAGGGCACCTTGTGAATAAACAAAGATAAAAACCAGCATCAGAGCCTCTAAAAAGAGCCCCGCCACAGGTTTATATTTTGCTATATCACTTTTCATAGTTCGGGCAAATGTAATCGAAAATTTTCCAGGAAACGGTCGTTAACCCAATTAAATGTTACGAACGGTTGCCTTTTTAAATATTTTTTACTGTCTTGAGGCTCTTTCCGAAATCGTATGCGGAGATCGTGCAGCCGTTAAAAAACCACCCTTATCCCCTGTTTTTCAATATTTTACTAAAAGTTGTAACCAACTAAAACTCTATCGGCCCATGGGAGAAAATTACATACGCACGTTTTTACACGTAACATGCTTTTGTGGCCGCCAACAACGCAGTTTTTAATGCGTTCCCTGGCAATCCCTGACCCTTCCCGCAGAACACGCACCCGCGCAACATGGCGCAAGTCTCCAGCCTCCGGGAGACGCCCGCGGAAAGGGGTCATTGCCCCCAAAATCAAGTCCCGGGTTACGCCCTACTGAAGCCCTACATAAGCCCTACATAAGCCCTACTAAAGCCCTATGTAAGTCCTATCCAGCGCACCCCCCGTCGCAAGCAAAAAAACATTTCGCCTGTCCATCCCGAACTAACCATTATATTTGCCGCTTAACTAAAAAAAATCTTCATGACAACTGACCAGTTGAAAGATTTGAAGGCTCGTGTTAGCGCCTTGAGGAGGTATCTTTGACTACGATCGTAAGGCGCTCGAAGTAAAAGACGAAGAACTCATCACCCAACAGGCCGACTTCTGGAACAACCCCAAGCAGGCCGAGGTAATCTTAAAGAACATTCGCATCAAAAAGGTCTGGACCGATGCCTTCGACAACGTCTCGAAGCTCATGGACGACCTCGAGGTGCTCTGCGAATTCCACGAGGCCGGCGACGTCGGCGAAGACGAGCTTGATCGTGAGTACGACAAGACCGCCCGCGCCATCGAAGAGCTCGAATTCAAAAAGATGCTGAGCAAGGAAGAAGATCAGCTCAGTGCCGTCGTTGAGATCAATCCCGGTGCCGGTGGTACGGAAAGCAATGATTGGGCCGATATGCTCAACCGCATGTATATTATGTGGGGCGAAAAAGCCGGCTACGGCGTATCGCAGATCGACTACCAAAGCGGCGAAGTGGCCGGCATCAAATCCGCCACGCTCGAGATCGACGGCCCCTTTGCCTATGGCAAGCTCAAGTCCGAGATCGGTGTGCACCGCCTGGTGCGCATCTCGCCCTACGACTCCAACCAGCGACGCCATACCTCGTTTGCCTCGGTGTTCGTATATCCTAAGGTCGACGACTCTATCCAGATAGAAGTCAACCCCGCCGACGTCGAGATCCAGACCTCACGCTCGGGAGGTGCCGGCGGACAGAACGTAAACAAGGTAGAGACCAAGGTACAGCTCACCCACAAACCGACCGGCATCGTCATCGTCTGCCAGGTAGAACGCTCACAGCATGCCAACCGCGAACGCGCCATGCAAATGCTGAAATCGAAACTATACCAGTTGGAAATGGAGAAGCGCCATGCCGAACGCGACAAGATCGAAGCCGGTAAAATGAAGATCGACTTCGGCTCGCAGATCCGGAACTATGTGCTCCACCCTTATAAACTTGTGAAAGATGCCCGCACCGGCGTGGAACGCCACGACGCGCAAAATGTGCTCGACGGCGATCTCGACGATTTTATAAAAGCATTCCTCCTGGGTGCACAAGAAACCAGCGTTGAACAATAGTACCCCCACGGTCTCCGACCGTTCGTCCATCACTGAGCCCCCTGCCGCCGTCTCCGAACCCGAGTCGGCGGCAGGCCCAGGCACCTTTCACCTGCCCAAGCCTGCCTCAGGTGACGGCGGGCGTGTATATACCCGTCAGTTTTGGCTGGTATGCCTCAGCTCGCTGTTGTTCTTCTCGAGCTTCAACATGATCATCCCCGAGCTGCCCGCTTACCTCACCCAACTGGGTGGCGCCGAACATAAAGGATTGATCATCTCCCTCTTCGCACTCACCGCCATGATCTCGCGTCCGTTCAGCGGCCGCCTGGCCGACACCCTGGGGCGCGTACCCGTCATGGTCGTCGGCTCGGTCGTGTGTTGTCTCTGCAGTCTGGTATACCCTGTCCTTACTTCCATCGCGGGTTTTCTGTTGCTGCGCCTCGTGCACGGATTCTCCACGGGCTTCACGCCCACCGGGCAGACCGCCTACCTGTCAGATATTATTCCTGCGCACCGCCGGGGAGAAGCCATGGGACTGTTAGGCACCGCCGGATCCATCGGCTCGGCGTCGGGCCCCGCCCTGGGCGGCACACTCGCCAACCACTTCGGATTGAACGTGATGTTTTATTGTTCCTCCGCATTCGCCATTTTATCGATCCTTATTTTGATGGGCATTCGCGACACCGTCGCTAAAAAGCACAGCTTTCACCCCCGCCTGCTAAAAGTGCGCCGCACAGACCTGTTCGAGCCGCGGGTACTGACACCCGCCATTATCATGACACTCGTGGCATATGCCTACGGCGCCGTCTTTACTTTGCTGCCCGACCTGGGTGCACGGTTTGAGATGCAAAACAAAGGGCTGCTATTTTCGTATCTTACAGTAGCGTCGTTGCTGGTTCGGTTGTTGGGCGGTAAAGCCTCCGACCGTTTTGGCCGCCGGCCCGTGTTGCGTGTGTCCGCAACCTTTATCGCTATTGCCATGCTGATCATTGCCTTTGCCGACAGTCGCTACATGTTGATTGCCGGTGTCGTGGTGTATGGTTTTGCGCAAGGCATCACCTCGCCCACACTGCTGGCCTGGACCGCCGACCTGGCACATGCCACCCACCGCGGACGCGGTATGGCGTCTTTATATATATCCATGGAGCTCGGGATCCTGCTGGGCGCATTGGCATCCGGGTGGCTATACGGCAACGACCCCGCCAACACGGCCGTTACCTTTTGCGTGTGCGGTGCCATGGCCTCCATGGCATGGATATTTATCAACATAAATTTTAAAAGAATAACCCGCTAATAACTATGAAAGCATTCCTGTTTGACATGAACGGTACCATGATAGACGACATGCACTTTCA
This sequence comes from Dawidia soli, assembly GCF_018598185.1. Taxonomy (GTDB): domain Bacteria; phylum Bacteroidota; class Bacteroidia; order Cytophagales; family Cyclobacteriaceae; genus Ohtaekwangia; species Ohtaekwangia soli. The sequence goes on along the minus strand of NZ_JAHESC010000046.1, from coordinate 25,276 downwards.
CCTCGATATCTGGTACGATGTGCTGACCAACGACCTCGGTGCAGGCCTGACCCGCCAGGAAGTACGCAGCCACATGTACGGCAAGAACGACGAGCTGCTCGCGCGCGTATTTGGCGTGGGCCGCTTTACCCCCGACGAAGTCGCCGCCATCTCACAACGCAAGGAAGAAAAATACCAGGCCGTCTATAAACCTCACCTCACGCTGCTGCCAGGCCTCCACGACTTCCTCGAAAGCGCCTACCACGCCAATATACCCATGGCCATCGCCTCGGCTGCCATACCGTTCAATATCGACTTTGTACTCGATAACCTCGACATCCGCAAATACTTCAAGGCTGTGGTCAGCGCGCACGACGTGCTCGAAAGCAAACCGCACCCCGAAGTATTTGAAAAGGCAGCCTCCATTCTTGGCGTCGAACCGCTGTCGTGTGTCGTGTTTGAAGATTCGCCCAAAGGCGTAGAGGCCGCGTTGCGTGCCGGCATGAAAAGCGTCGTGCTCACCACCATGCATGCCCCCGATGAGTTTACCGACTATGGCAACATCATCACGTTTGCAAAAGACTATAAAGACCAGAAGGTCGTACGACTCGTGGTGTAAACCTGCCACACCCATGTGCCATAAAAAAAGGCGTGGAAGCAATAGCCTCCACGCCTTTTTTATGGATCGGAATGGTTAATCCAATACCACTTTCACGAGCACGTCTTCTTTCTTCTTTTTGTATGCTTCAAAGACCAGTGTGTTAAGCGCTGTGCCCAGCATACGGCTCGGCTTGAATTGGTGCAGGGTCATACCCTCCACGTCGCGCGTATCCAGGATCTGCGTCTTCTTCAGCTCGCCGGTCTTGTCGTTCAGCTTGTAGCACATCAGGAAACCGCCCTGGCCGTCCATGTGGCGCGCCGGCAGCTCGTCCTTCGGCAGGTCGACGTTCTTCTCGTTGTCCAGGAACAGGAAGTAGTGGCTGCCCGCACCCGACAGGAACCGGTACGACATACCACCCTGGCCGGCTGTACCCTGCTGCCGCTTCGGCAGTTTCTTCATCCATGCCAGTTTGCCGTTGGCATCAACCTTCGACACCAACACGTCGTTGTAGTGGTACACATAATACGTCGTCGTCATATTCCCCGAGCGCGAGTAATGCACGGTGTAATAGTCTTGCTCTCCGACCAGGATCACGCTGCCGTCATCCTGTACGTTCACATCTTTCAGCACCATGTTGGTGGCTTCGGCCTCGTCGTCGTCTTCCTTCTTCTCGTTCTTACGGCGCGTCTTGTTGCTGACGTACTCGTTCAGGATCTCTACCGGGATCTCGATCGTCTTCATATCGGTCACGCGGCCGTCGGTATTGAACTTAAACAGGATCATGCCGTCCACACTGCTGGCTTCGTTGCCCTTGTTGTAATATCCGGCGCCGATCATCGGGCCCTGTGCCGTCTCGTACAACCAGAAACGCTGGATGAACTTGTCGGCCAGGTCTACTTTGCTCGAAGTGATCTTACCGGTGCCGGCAGCGATCTTCATGATCTCGATCTTGTAGTTGGGATTGTCGTTGTCGTCTTTCTTGTCGGTGGTGTCGTCGTTAAAAACTCGGGCAACCATGTATACGTTACCGGCGGCATCCACCGAGTAGTCGAGGTTATCCATTTTCTTTTCGGTATACGGCATCGTCACCTTGTTACCCCACTTCTCTTTCAGCGTGGGATCGAACACGTGCATGCCAATGATGTCGTAGCTCTTGCTGTCGCGTTTCTTTTCCGGCACCAGCCGGTACTGAACGATCAGCGCACTGTTGTCGTACGAGAAAAAGAAGCTGAATTTGTCGGCAGTGCCCATGCTCATAAAGCCCGTCTTCACCATCGTTCCGCTGATCTTTTCGCTCACCGTGATGATCTTCTTCGCCGGACCTTTAAAGGAGCCCGATGCAAAATCGATCTCGCGGGCAAACAGCTGTTCCTGTTTGTCTTCCCACAACGAGTAGAACAGGTAGTAGTGATCCTTAAATTGCAGGACAGACTCCAGCATGTAGTCTTTCGGAAGGTCGTCATACGAGCGCACCTTCAGAAACTTCAGCGTCTTGGCGCTCATTTTCTGAATGATGACCTCTTTCTTGGCGACCTTCACGGTCATGATCTCGCCGTTCTCAGTAAAGTAATACTTGCTTGGCGCATCGACCACGTCGTAGGCGTCGCCAACGGTGATCTTCGCTTGAGAAAAGGCCGTAAAAGACCAAAAGCTTAATACAATAACGAATACACGTAATCGTAACATGGATGTGGTAAAAGGTTAGATAGAAGTGATTTGAACTATAATAGATATGTCTATAAAAAGACAGCAGCAAAACTAGAAAAAAGCCGCACAGTCTCGCCCAACGCCACTCCCACCCGCTAATGTCCGCTCGTAGAGAGAACTGGCAAAATAACCGAAACCGTTGTCGGCACAGCGATTCTATCTGTTTTTCTTACATGCCCTGAAACAACGGCATAAACATAAAAGCGGGATCGGAACATACTGGCGCGGATCCCACCCGAAAGAGAAGAAGAATTCGAGAATTATGGCGCGCGATCTTACAGGAAACGAAGCGGACGCTAAATACTATATCATACCATCACACCCCGTTGTACAAATCGGCATTCCGGTAACCTTAAAACAATACAGAGGCGTGGGAGCCCTCTATCAATACTCCCACGCCTTGATTTTTACGGTGCCACAACAATGCGTCGTACACGCGTGCGGTTGCCCTCTTTCAGGGTAACCGTATAGATCCCCGCCGGAAGGTTTTTCACCTGCGTGGTTTCTTTCACCTCACCTGTGAAGACCGTGCTGCCATCCGCAACACTCCGGATCTCGATAAGCGAAGGCTTGCCTACCTTCAGTGTGATCTGCCCCGCTGAAGGGTTCGGATATACAGACAATTCTTGTTCAGTAGCCTGTATTTCACCCGGCACGTGTGCCGCCGCAGCCATACGGGCAACGCCTACAACGCCCCAGTTGAAGACTTCCCAACCCTGAACCGTCGGACGGTTACAGTTCATAGCCTGCTCGCCGTTCTCAGACGATACATACATGCCATTGTTGCCGCGCAGCGAGATGGTGTTGTCGGCATTGACGATCCAGTCAAAACGCTCCCAGTCGCCAATGGTCGCACGGCTGCAGGTCATGGCCTGTACGCCGTTCTCAGACGACACATATTTGCTCATGCCTTGCAGCGCGATCTTCCCACCGCCGGCATCGATTACCGTAAAATGCTCCCATGCGTCGGCCGCCGGCCGTGTACAATGCATGGCTTGTGTACCATTCTCGCTGCTTACATACTGGCCGTTCGTGCCACGCAGCCAGATCGTTTGCCCGATGGGGGCAGTAGGCGTCGGGTTATTGTTGTCGCCCACGACACGGATCCAGTTCAGGTTAAAGCCCGCACCCGTCACCGCGATACCGATCTCTTGCTGACCCGCTGGCAGCTGCACAGTGTGCGACAGCGTTTGCCAGCTCTGCCAACCTCCGGTGGCCGGGATCGAAAGCGTGCCATACTGAGCACTGCCGCCAAAGCGCTCCAGGCGCAGTGAGCCGCCGCCGTTCTGGCTGGCCACGCGATACGCGATGGTATAGGTACCCGCGGCAGGTACGTTGATGCGGTAACCCAACCAGTCACCTACCTCCGTCCACCCTACATATTGACCACCGCCGGCATCGGTCGTTGCATCTACCTGGATGCCTTGCGCCGCGCAAAAGCCTTCCGCCTGGATCGTAGCCGGCACTGTCGCATAGGCACCACTACATACAGTCGACAAAGGCTGGCGACGCGGATCCACCGCTGCCAACGGACCGTTGTTTACTACCGTATTGGCGAACTTGATGTTGTTCAATACACCATTCATCGCCGACACACCCGAGGTCAGGTACGGCGGGCCGATGATGCGACGCAACGCCGCGTTGGGAGTTTCGCTGGTACGTTTATACGTCCAATGGCAATAGCCGATGCGGTTGGCATTCAGCTTGTCCACATTCTGGCGCAGCCACTCGTCACTGTCCTCACCCGTCTCGCCTACCCACACAGGCACGTTGTGGCGCGTGCGGAACTCTACCAGGTTGATAAGGCGGTTGATCTGGTTCGGGTTGCCATCGCGAATATTGTCGTCGCCCGGCGGGATCCAATAGCGGTGCGCATTGTACACCAGGTTCGAACGATTGTCGAATGTGAATGGCTCGAGATAATCGTAGTTGTTACCAAAGCCGTTCCCTTCGATCATAATCAAGTGCGTATCACCGAGACCACGGATCGAGTTGACCAGACGGTTTTTAAGCGAATGGATCATTTGGTTTTGCGGCACACCATTCGGCTCGTTGATCAGATCCCAGAAAGCCACCGTGTTGTTGTTGATATAGCGGCTTACGATCTTCTCCCACAGACGCACCGTCATGTTTTGAAAGATTGCACGGTTCCACAGGTCGTTTTCCACCAGCAGATCGGCAATGTTCCAGTCTTTACCCTGACCACCGGGGGCGGCGTGCAGATCGACGATCACATACATGCCACGGGCCGCGCACCAGTTGAGGCAGTTCTCCAGCGTGCGGAAACCTTCCAGGTTCGGATCGACGAACAGCTCGTTGTTGTTATACCACGTCGTAAGAGAGTTCACATACGTCTGGTAGTTGTTGCCGTTGCGGATCACATTGTGACGCACGGTACGCTGCGCCGGTGTCAGGAACAGGTCGTAATGCATGGGGATCCGCACACAGTTGAAGCCCTGGTCGGCAATCCAATTGATGTCGGCCTGTGTAATAAAGTTATCGCGCCAGGCCTGGTAAAATGCCTCCACCTGCGCTTCAGTCTGCCCCTGATCGTACAGGCGTTTCTTAAACGACCCCTGGGTGCCGCCACCGCTGGGATTCATCATGTATCCCTCTTGTAAGAGCCAGCCGCCCAGGCCGACCCCCTTCAGGATCACTTCTTGCCCCGCCTCGTTGACGATCCGGGTACCATCCGCCCGCAGGCGGCTCAGTTGCGCATTCGCCTGCGCCAGGCTCGTGAGTAGCAGGAACAGCACACACACGCGTTTCAGTAAAATGGCCATCATATTGTTTTGTTAAGTATGAGGCGGTAAATATCTCCCATGACGCCAAGAAACCGTTCCCGAAATCTTTCAGCTGCCGCACCCCGTTTGCGCACCCGGATACCCCCTGAAAGTGTCAACTTGAATTTATACTATACTCGTCCGCGCACCGCGTGACGATCAAACTTTTGGACCCATCGTTATATTTTACCGGCCTAACGTGGTGGCTGTGGGACATTTTTCTAATAATTCCGTTAAATGGAAAATGTAGGGTACACCGACGGAAGTATAGCGTCTCCTATCAAGAACCGAAAGGTCGGGTTAACGACCTTATTTATAAGGTACAAACTAGGCCTTCGGCTTCGTCAACCGGTACGATAATAAGAACGCCATTCTCTCGACCTTCGATCGGAGCGGCTTGTCCCCAAACGCTAACATTCCCGTCGTTTGTTCATAGCGCGTCTCGAACGAGAACCGCTGGTACTTCACGCCAAGCCCTCCCAGGTATCCGGGCTCGTATCCGTGGTCTCCTCCATGAAAGAGTGAATTTTCTTCCGATTGAACCGGGCCATTCAACCTTGATTCGTATATCTCCCGGTCCGACTTACGCACTGAAATGCCATTGGAAATCCCGACGTTCGCAAACAGGTAGACGCTACCCACCGGATATTTAAAGCGGATCATCGTATTGAGCTTCAGATAAGAATACTCCAGTAAACAGCGCGAACGCTCATAATTCTCTTCACTCGTGTTTCGAAAATAGAACACACCTTCGGTTTTATACGACGTATACAACAGCTCGTTATTGAGCGACCATTTACCTTCGTTGCGCCGGCGTATCACGTCCAGAAATAACCCGCCGCCAACTGAAAAATCCCGCGAAAACGAGGTATGTGCGAGGGGAGAGTATACTCCGTTTGTCTTGAAGTCCAGCGATGTATTGATCCCGCCTGCCAATATGCCAGCCTCCAGCAGATACTTTTTAGTGTCGTTTTCGTACGCCGGCTTCGTTGTCGTACACGCGTAGTACGCGAGAAAAAGACGCTCGATACTTTTCTCCTCGTAACGAAGCTTGCGGGTTTTCTTTTGAATAGTCGGACAACCCTGCAGGTAGGAAGACAGCTGACTGATGTAGCGATTGTTATTGGCAACGCGTACCGCCCCACCCTGCACTTGCTTGAACGGTTTATGCACCAGCAATTCCCATTGCCCATTATTGGATATGTAGAACAGGTTTTTGCCTTTTGCTCCTTCCGGATAATGACGATACAAACTTCTCTCCCCGGTAATCACTTCCCGTATAAAAGCGGTATCCGTCTCCAGTTGTGGCACACTCGTATCGCTCATGTTCGCAAGCGACACGGGACTCGTCTCAATTTGAACAATAGCACTTTGATACCGATCCCCCACGACTGAAAATGCACGTATGTCCAACGGTGTATAGATTCTGTCCGCTCCCTCCAAAGTAGCTCTGAACGAGATCTTCTGGGGACTCCGGTTCCAACGATATTCAATAAAGCCCCGCAGCGTATCTTGCGCGGTCGTCACCAGATAGCCGGGCCGGTATTCACCTTGAGCATAAACGGTGCAAAAACCGCTCAAAACGAGCATACCAGGGATTAAGAAATATTTCACAAGTTATAAGGATTAAGCCTTACCAAAGGTACAAAAAAAGCCACATCGTTTACGATGCGGCTTTTTAAGCGTTGTCGCCAACGTCCAGTGAGCGTACCCGTGCGTCCCACTCCATCTGAACTTTCTGCTTACTCTGCCGCAGGCCGCGTCGCTGTCATGGTAAACTCCAGCGTGCCGCCTTTGACAATGTCTTCATGAGTGATAAAAGGTGTAGTGAGTATCTGGTCATTGAGGGTGATCTTACTGGCATATTTGTTCGCCGGGCCGTTGTTCACAGCACGAATAGTGAACGGCTTGCCCCCTTCGGGGTGCAGCGTCACCTCGTCGAACAACGGACGCCCCAGGGTATAACGCGGGTCCCCCGGCGCTACCTGGTAAATGCCCATCGCGCTCATGACATACCAGGCCGACATCGCCCCACAGTCCTCATTGCCCGACAGGCCGTTCTCGTTGTTGAAATATAGTGTGGTAAGGATCTCGTCCACCAGCTCCTGCGTCTTCCAGGGTTGACCTACATAGTTATAGAAGTAGGTAATGTGGTGGCTGGGCTCGTTGCCGTGCGCATACTGACCGATCAGACCGGAGATATCGTCCGACTTGTTTTCCCCTTCGATCTCCGACGAGATCGAGAACAGGCTGTCCAGCTTTTTGATGAAGAGCTCCTTACCGCCTTGCAAAGCCACAAGTCCCTCGACATCGTGCGGTACGAACCACGACCACTGCCAGGCATTGCCTTCCACATACTCGCTCTTGCCGTGGTTGGAGAACCGCGGACTGAACGGCGTCTTCCACGACTTGTCGGAATTTACGCCGCGCATAAAGCCGGTCGCCTTGTCGAAATACCGGGCATAACGCTTGCCGCGCTCCGTATACTTTTCATAATCCGCGGTCTTGCCCAGCGCCTTGGCCATTTGAGCAATACACCAGTCGTTGTAAGCGTACTCCAGTGCCTTGGCCACCGACTCGTTCTCTTTGTCGCATGGAATAAAACCGAGTGTCTCGTTATAATATTTCGCCAGCGGCATCACCGCACGTTGCACATCTTTGCCAGGGAAGAAAACACCCGTGGTGTCATACGTCGACGCTTGTACGATCGCCGCATACGCCTTCTCCGCGTCGAAGTTGCGATACCCTTTCATATAGGCATCCACGATCACCGGCACCGAATGATAGCCGATCATCGTGCCCGTCTCGTTCGACGACAGCTCCCACATCGCCAACGTACCGCACTCGTCATATTTTTGCAACAATGCGCGGATCCACGACTCGTTACGCGGACCGTTCACGAGCGTCATCAGCGGGTGGAACGCCCGGAAAGTATCCCACAACGAGAAGACGGTGTGATCTTCCTGGCCGGCGGGCGACTGATGGATCTTCCGGTCCATGCCGCGGTAACGGCCGTCCACGTCGGTATATACATTGGGACTGATGGCCGTATGGTACAGCGCGGTATAGAAGATCTTGCGTTGGTCATCCGTGCCGCCCTTGATGTCGATGCGGCTGAGCCACTGCTCCCATTGCTGACGGGCCTTATCTTTTATCGCGTCAAAATCCCAATCGGCAATTTCATTCATCACGTTGTTCTTCGCGCCATCGTAGTCCACGGCCGAGATGCCCACCTTGACGAGGAGCGGTTTGCCGGCCAGCGTCTTAAACAGCATCCGGGCTTTGATGGCCTTTGTGGGGAGGTCATCGATGCCTCCGGGCGGCAGCGGTTCCGTGACGATTTCCAGCTCGAAGGGTTCTGAGAACACCGCATGAAAATACACGCGCTGCTCTTTTGCCCAGCCACGGGTGATCTTAACACCGCGCAGCTCCCGGTCATTGACCTTCACCAGGCGATTGAGAAGGTTCTGTTGCGTTTGAAGATGATGGCTGAGGTCGAGCATCACGCCCGGTATGCTATCGGCGGGAAAGGTATAGCGGTGCATCCCGGCGTGGGCCGTGGCCGTTACTTCGGCTTTCACGCCATAGTCGGCTAGTTGTACGGTATAATAACCCGGCGTTGCATGTTCCGAGCCGGGGGTCTTAAACGACCGGTAGCCCGGCGTGGTGGCATCGCCCTGTGTCCAGTGCTCGTCTTTTTCTCCCGTGACCGGCTGGAAGAGTATATCCCCATAGTCGCCGATACCCGTGCCGCTCAGGTGCGTATGAGAAAAGCCCAGGATCACACTGTCCGAGGCGTGGTAACCCGAGCAGGCATCCCACCCCTGCAGGCGCGTGTCGGGGCTGAGCTGTACCATGCCGTACGGCACCGTCGCCCCCGGAAAGGTATGCCCATGACCACCCGTCCCGATGAACGGATTGACCAGGTCGGTCTTTTGCACAGTCGCCGAATGCGGTGTGTCCTTGGTGCTGCAGGCAGACAGGGCCGCGGCGCACGCAAACATTGCAATGATTTTTCTATACATGACTATTCAGATTTTGCGAAATAAAAAAGCCGGCCACAGATACGGGCCGGCTGTTGTGAATTAGTGTGCCAGCTTGGCTGCCAGCAGGTCATACAGCTGCTTTTCTTCAGCAGGCTTCTTGCCGGCATAGAAGTTCGTCGCCGGCGTCTTCACCGACTGCTGGAAGAACGAGAAGTACTGTGAGCCTTCCGCATATACCAGCTTCACACGAAGCACGGGTACCTCGGCCCACTTCACCATGATCTGACCCGAGTCCGGCAGCTTGTTGACCAGCGCAACGATCTCTGCCAGCGCAGCACCGTCGGTGATCTCCACAGTCTTCTGTGGGGCTTCGGTACCTTCTCCCGAGATGGAGGCATATTGTTCCAATACGATTTTCTCGGGTGTCGCGACTTTAAAAGAGGTCACATACGTCAGGGCCGTCACCGCGGTGGTGTCAGCCTGGGCATCGGGCACCGCCTCGGGTGCGGTAGCGTCCGCCGGCACCGTCGCCGTCGTATCGGCCGAAGCCGCCTCGTTTTTAGTCCCCCCGCCACAGGCGGCCAGCATCAATGCCACCAGGGCACCGGTAAATAATTTGGTAAGCGTCATGATCTGTTTCGTTTTTTGCGGTCCAAATGTAGTGAAATACCGCAACCTGCCTACCCCGCCGTCGCCGGCAGGCATAGTAATTTATGCTTCAACGGGGTATGAAAGCCTTGCTTTGGACCTTACAGATCACCGTGGCCGTTATTCTATTAATATCGGGCTACACGAAACTCTTCCTGCCACACGAGCAACTGGCGGACACCTCCGAGTGGACGGGCGCCTATACGGAAGTTTTTGTCCGCTACATCGGTATGATCGATATCCTCGGTGGCCTTGGCCTGATCCTGCCGGGCCTGCTGGGCATCTATCCCCGCATCACCGGCTATACCGCCGTCGGCGTAGCCTTACTGATGGTGGCGGCTATGGTGTTACACATCGACCGCTACGAGTTCGGTGCCATCTGGGTGAACATCTTTATCCTGATCGCCAGCATCGTCATCGCCTACGGGCGGTTATGGCATGCTGCCACCACCGCCCGCCGACGTCAGGATACTTTAGAGAAGCGAGAGCCGAACAAGAAGATCACGATATAGCAAATGATCGGTAGATAATACGACACCGCCACGTCGTGGTCTGCAATCAAGCCCATTACCGGCGGGAACAATGCACCGCCTACAACACCCATCACAATAAACGAAGCACCGCGCTCTGTGTGCTTGCCCAGGTTCTTTAACCCCAGGCTAAAGATAGTCGGGAACATGATGCTCATAAAGAAATTCATCATCATGAGAGCACCAAAGGAGAACCAGCCGGCGCTCTGTGCCACGATCACAGCCATGATAATATTACCGACTGCGGCGGCAGCCAACAATATATTAGGGGCGATATACCGCATGAGGAACACACCGATAAACCGACCCATCATCATCAAAAACATACTCATGCTAAAGAAGTATGCTGCACGTTCGTCTGACATGCCCGGCATTTTCTCCGCACCATATACAATAAAGAATGCCCAGGTGCCCCCTTGTGCCGCCACATTAAAAAACTGTGCAATGACGGCCCATACAAAGTGTTTATGTTGAAACAGCGTTTTGCCCGACTGCTGAATGTGACGCAGGTCTTCCGCTCCGTCCGCTTCGGCGTGCGGGTCTGCCAGCCGTGGTACCTTTACGAGAGAGAACGAAAAAGCCACCAGTAGGATAATCGCGCCGATGACGGCATAGAGGACCTTGACCGATGTCAGGTCGTTTTCCATCCCGTGGCCCACACGCAAAATGAAGTACCCCCCGATCAGGGGTCCGATGATCGCACCAACGCCATTGAATGCTTGTGCGAAGTTGATACGCTGATCGCTTGTCCGCTGGTCGCCAAGGGCCGCCATGAACGGGTGGGCTACCGTCTCCAGCGTTGCCAGTCCGCAAGCCAGCACAAACAATGCGCCTCGGAAAGCTGCAAACGACTCGGCGTTCGCCGATGGTATGAACAGGAACGCGCCAATGGCGTACAAAGCAAGCCCCAACAGCACGCCGTTCTTATAACCAAAGCGTTTCATGAAAAGGCCGGCAGGTATCCCCATGACGGCGTACGCTCCGAAGATCGAGAACTGCACCAGGCCCGACTCGGCCTTGGAAATACTCAATACCTTCTGAAAGTGACGATTCAATACATCGCCCATCGTGATGGCAATGCCCCACAGCATAAAGAGAGACGTGACGAAAATAAAAACTATCAGGTATTCCTTTTTTGTAAAAGCCGGCTTAGCCGGGTTCGCACCCGTGGTAGCCGGGCGTTGGGATGCTACGTCCACTGTCTCCATATGTTGGTTTAAGGTTTGGCAAAAGGCAGTTCTTCTGCTCGAAGCGGCAAAACTGGCAATCGTTTGAAACGCCTAAATTATCGTTTATATCGATTCCAGCAGCATTTTCTTCCGAAATAACGCAATCGTTTACACGAAAATTGCGTTTGCGATGCTAAAAGGTTAAACAAGAAGGCTTAAGATCATCCCTCGGTGCCATCCCGGGTACGGCGTCGTTTCATCCGCCGTGCCTGAGCGAAGATGGCCCCGTCATCCGCGTCAACAAGCTGCCTGACATTGCATGAGCACGCGTAAAACGTCGCTATTACTCACCCCTCGTGTTATTGACAAGAATGCGAACCGCCAGGTCATTGAGACCGTGAGTAACAATAGCGCTTCGGCTTATATTACCCGTCGCATCATCGGGTCCTCCGGATAACCCGCTGCGCGGGTCTTGAGTATTTGTTTGATGATAGAAGGTGATCGTTGGCACTATCGATATACACGACAGAGGCTTCTATACTACCGAATTATACAACTCTGATTCTCAGCACAGGAAACGATGCCCGGTTTATTTAATTGGAGCCCGTCGAAATGCACTTTAACCGACAACGACCAGGCATCGAGCCCGTGCTTGAGAATAAGAGCAATGTTCTTGTCGTTTGAGATTCGTATTGGAGGTATACTTGTGATCACCTCCAGACGAGATTCCCAAATATACGGATATAGAAGATAGCAAGCCTGTTACTAAACCATTATAAATCGAAAAATTTACTATGAACCTGATTTCTCAGAGGAGAAATTCCGTTCAATGTATCATTTGATGCGATGAACAACCAGGAAGTATACCTGAAAAATCAGGTATCCAACATTTCCCCAATCCTCACACAACGCTCGTGCACAACGTACTTGCTACCCTCTAAAAGGTAGAAAAACGAGAATAGAGGAAAATTTACCCCACGCTGCTGTTGCAATCCGACTGGACGTTGCAAGACATTGGCTACAGCATCGGCTTTGCCAAGCAACCCAACTTCAATCTCATCTTCAAAAAGAACACCGGTATTACTCCCGCCGAATTCAGGAAGCAGTACCACGCTTCCCAAACCTCCCCGACGGTGGTTTATCACTCCCCGGCCCGACCGCTCCGGGCAGAATCTTGAACTTCTTTTTGAACGCAGCCAAAAAGTTCTTGGTGTATCTATACCCTACCTCCTCGGCGACTTCCTTTACCGTCATCGTGCCTTGTAGCAACAGTTGCCGGGCATGCTCCATGCGCAGATCGAGCAGATAAGAAAAGATCGTCGTGCCAAACAATTCCCGGAAGCCCTTCTTGAGCTTGAACTCGTTGAGGCCCACCTGGCGGGCCAGCTCGCGCAGCGAGTGCTGATGCGTAATATGTTGTTCGACCAAACGCTTGACCTCATAGAGCTTGTCGACGTCGTCGAGCCGCACCGTCAGACCCCTGAACTGCCTTTCGGGTGTGATCTGTTTAAGCAGCAATACCAACAGGTCGAGCACCTTGCTTTCCAGCAACATACGCTTGAGCAGGCCGCTATCGCGACATGTGCGGATCTTATACAGAATGATCTTCATGGACGGTGTCAGCGGCATGGAATATACCTGCCGCAGGGTGGCACCCTGTGCCGTGAGCCATTCGCCCATCGTACCGGTAAAGGGTGCGATGACTTGCCGCATGAACGACTCCGATAGTAAAATGGTCACGATCGAATACCCGGCCTGGTAACGGTCGATTTGTATAGGTCGCACGGTATACGAGCGGTAGAAGTAGCAGATGTCGTGCTCGGAAAAGAACGTGAGTTCATACATGGCGGGGGTTGTGTGGGCACGCAGATGTACAGGATGAGGAAAGAGCACTTCACCGCTCACGATGTGCACACCGCGAAACCGCGTGTGTATGGCTTGTACCTGCAGCGACGGATGCCGGATCTGCAGCTCGCTCTCCTCCACGATGCGCTCGGGGTCGCCGGCATATTGCTGCTCCCAGATGACCTCCGGGTGCTCGGAAAGTTGTATACGCAATGCACTCACGGGAAGCGATTCAACGTAGTGAAAGCGCACGCGCGATAAGCTATGCGAGACAAATCCCGCCTATGGATATGGTTAAAAAAAATTGCGTGCATACTTATTGCATGGTAAACCTATACTTTTGCCCTGGTTATATACTTACTATTCACGCCAATACATGGGTAAATATTCCCCGCACGAAGAGGAGCAGGAAGCAACTCAGGACGAAATACGAAGTGTGGCGCTGACGGCGGCGTTTGTGATCGTTGTGATACTCGCCGTTGTCGGGTTGCTGGCTACAGCCATCTGGGGCATCACGCGGCTCTTCTAACCTCCCGCGCGCACACCCCACAGTCCCTGCACTATCTCAGGGTAAAATTGTTTCCGTACCGGTAACATTTGCGGCTTTTATCAAAGTCGATCTCCGCGCCCATGTCGCGCAGCTTTTGCAGGTCGTTAAAGAATGTGCGGCGAGATATACCCATTTTTGAAGCTATAAAATCAGCCGTACCGGTGCCGGTATGAATATAATAATCGACGCGCTTCAGTCTTTTTAGTTGTTCCGTAAAATTCATAAGCTCCTATAGATACAAATGGAAAAAACACAGCGATTTTATACGATGCCTGTCTTTTTACCGGCTGCCAAACGGATTAATATTTCTGCCAAAAGGATTAATCCCCCTCCCGTTAAAAATAATGACAAAGGCCAGTAAAACCTACACACCCGTTGCGTTCATTACGACACGCCTATACCTCTATTTAACCTTCTATACCATCTCCACCCCAACCCGCACGGTATAAAATATCCATCACACGCACCATTCTTACCTCACCCAAAATGCTCCGCCGGCACGCGCCGCCGCCACCGAAGCCATGTCACACTTCGGGCGCATCGACGTGCTGGTGAACAATGCAGGCTTTGGGCTACTCAGCGCCGTCGAAGAGGCATCGGATGAAGAAGTACGTAAAAACTATGATGCGAACGTATTCGGCCTTCTGAAAGTCACCCGGGCAATGCTGCCGTATATGCGCCGGCAGCAGGCCGGTCACATCATCAACATCTCGTCTGTCGGCGGGCTGAAGGGGTACGTTGGCTGGGGCTTGTATGGATCGACCAAGTTCGCCGTAGAAGGTATCACAGAGGCGTTGGCGCAGGAAGTGTGGTTCCCCTGGGCATTCATGCAACGGTGGTGGCACCCGGCTTTTTCCGCACGGACTTTCTCGAAGGCCATTCACTGACCGCACGGCAAACGTCATAGACACGCCGGCAGGCTTCCGCGAAAAGACCGCAATTTGAAAAGGATATGGAGGCCTGGTACGACGTTGTTACCGGCACCGATCACGACGACGTCGTCCGTCGTAAGCAAAGCAGCGCCGTACCGGCTACAGGTAGCTGAGCCACCACTGATGTTTGTGCGCGGTTTTATACCGGTCGTACCACAGGCACAGTGGGAACAAGGCCAGCACCACACCGATCCACACCAGGTACGTTACACCGAGTGAAAAGCCATAACCTTTCAGGTTGGACGAGTCGGTTACCCACGTGCTGAAGATCATGTCGGAGAAGTCATAGCCCGTAGCCAGTGCTGCGGCAATGGCCAGCAGGTGAATGAGGTAAAGGTGCAGAATATAATAGAACATCGGCACGCGCCCCAGCGCGATCACGTATTGCGCAATGCGGCCTTTATACTTTTCAGCAAATGCCAGGAAAAGCATGGCGGGACCGAGCGTAGCCAATATATATAATAAAGACGGCGGATACTTCGCTACGTTCATGAACGACAGGAACGTATGCAGGCCGTCGGCTTGGGTTGTCCACGGCACCGGGTCGCCATAGACGTTGGTCCAACGCAGCGCGACAAACAACACAATGGCCGCAATACCGGTCGTTACTAGCAAACGATGGCGTTTGTTGGCGTCGGCGCCCGCCTGAAACTGCGTGCCAAGGCTATAACCCAGCAGCATGATACCGATCCAGGGAATGACAGGATAACCGATGTACAGGAAGAAGTTCGGGAAAGCAAAACCGCGCGCCTCGTGTAACAGCGCCCAGCCGATGGCATCGGCGCCTTCGCCGGCGACGTGCACCGCGTCGAGCGCGTTGTGGCCCACGATAAGCAGCAGGCCGGTGACAACGATCGCCCGCAGCGGCAGGTGAATAAACGCCGCCAGTGAGATCATACCGATGGCCAGTGCCCAGATGACGGTGCACAGGATCAGCTGAAAATGTATATTAAAAAGCCACGCAAAGTTGATGATGGTCAATTCCAATACCACCAGCCACACCCCGCGCTTGAGCAGGAACGCCGAGAGCTCGCCCTTGCCGCGGCGGCTGCCCACCAGGAACGCCGACGTGCCGGCCAGGAAGACAAACACCGGTGCGCAGAAGTGCGTGATCCAACGCGTGAAAAACAACACGCCGTTGGTCTTACCGATGTCGACGGGGTTGTATAGAAATGCATCGGCATGAAAGTAATCACGTACGTGGTCCAGGGCCATGAGGATCATCACAAGGCCACGCAACAGGTCGATCGATTCAATACGGGAGGCGCGGCCGGTCAACGGAACGGCGGCGGCAGGAACGGTACGGGTCATCACAGGAGTAAAACTACCCGTTCAAACGGCTTCCGGTCAACCCGGTTCCTGCTTTTTCAGAAAAGTTTTACGGGTGCTCTACCAGGCAGTTGATCTTCACCAGTTTACCCGCCATGCAGGTGGTCATACCGTCCACCGCTTCGTAGGTAATGGTCACTTTTTTACCGGCGCCAAAGATAAAATTGCTCAGCGGATCGCCCGCAGTCCCTTCCGCGGGCATTTGGGGCAGCAGACGCGCGCCGTCGCTCAGCTCAAACACATACTGGCACCCATCCAGACCGGCCAGGTCCACCACGGTGGCGTCGACTCCCCCTTCACAGGCAGGCGCAGATGTCTTTGGTTTACAGGCGGTGAATGTGAAGGCGGATACAACGAGTGTTGCTACGGCAATGCGAATCATAGTTATGCGTTCAGATGTTCGTTGGCTCTTAGACACCCATCTCCGCTAAAAGGTTGGAGACCTGTCCGATTTCTGCATATACAAATTCCCGGAACAGGCCGACTACTGCGAATTATGCCTATTTCGGCAATACAATGGTCATCTCCTTAAAGCTCTTACCGAATGTATAAAAATCCACAGATCCCTGTCCGGAGTGAATACCGGCCTCGAGCCATGCCGTATAGCTATCGATATCTTCGTAGTTACAGAATCGGGCCTGTGTGATCTTCAGTTCTTTCTCCAGCGCAATTTCATTGGCGGCTTTTAGTACGACGTCCGGTATTTCCGGCCGCACAGCCTCCCGGTTCTTGCCGGCAGCTGTAGATACGTGCCACATTATACGGAAATTATCATCATCGCTTTTATAGCCCCACCCTACACTCACGCGGTCAAGGCCGTCGGCGGTAGAAAATGTTACAGCCCGATCCTTTTGTGACACGATCGCAAAGTCGTGTGCTATCATATCCAGATCGTAGCGGGCAGCCTTATTAAACGAATAGATAAAATAGCTGTCGCCCTCCATGGCCGTGCGAACGGCGTAGTCTTTAAAGAGATCTGCCTCGGGGTATCGGAGCGTAATCGTTGTTCCATCAAGCGTGGCTACATTGCCAAAATAATAGCGCTGTGTAAAATCACCTGGCACAGGCAAACCAAACAGTTCATTGTATATATATCTTCCTCCGGCGGGAACGTGGATGGTTTCCTTCGTCGGTACATTCCAGGCACCCGTCCAATCCACATTGGTAGTCTTACCGGCCATCGACTCGGCAATCACAAACAGGCCCTCGTTGGGGTATAACGAGCGTACATATACAAAGGAAGGAGATTTCGAAAGCTTGATGCCAGTAGCCGTCACTCCCCCGTATTGCGTGTACGCGAAATCGTTGTCGGTGGCAGCGAGAAACTGCGGCTCCGAATGGTCCGGCACATTATTTACGCGAATCCCGATTTCACCCGCGTGGGTCGTAGTCGGATAGTTGGTCGGAATCAACATCGGTGCCACCATCCACGACGCTCCGCGCGGAACGGCAGTATAGGTCTCTGCACGCACATCAATAACTTTCTCATCCCGGCTGTCAGTCGATGTTAGGATGTAAAACACCGAAACTCCTACCGTGGTGCCGCTCACGGGCTCGTCTGGCACAAAGGTAAAATCCTTGCCGTCGGAAAAATCATGCGACGCCAGGATAGTGCCCTTTTTATCTGAAACAACGACGTAACGACGTACCCAGGCGTCGAGTGCTTCATCTTGGGTAGCAATTGTCAGCAATGGGTCGAGCGTAGCCGGACCCTCTGTTGCCTCGTCATCAGGTGCGTCATCGTTACTATCGCTACAAGCCACGCCCAGGCACAACAGCACGAACAAAGCCATAAACGGGAGACGTGCAGGGACACGAAACAGATGCAAGAGATTTTTCATAAAATGTATTGGGAAAGCTGAATAGCGTGTACGTGTATATTACGGATGTCAAAAATATAAAATAGAGCCGACATTATTTTTCTTGCAGCCCGGCGACCCGCTAAATACCGGACTCATTCCATCAAAAACGGCAAATTGATGACTTTTTTTTGTCGGGAATAGTACAAAACTACCAGAAGACCTCGCAGTGATATGGCTAACGGTCGGATTTTGAGATACGGAGTCTAAAAAAGCTGTCAGTGGCACACCGCAAATCGGACAGGTACGAGGTGCCG
Source organism: Dawidia soli (assembly GCF_018598185.1). Taxonomy (GTDB): domain Bacteria; phylum Bacteroidota; class Bacteroidia; order Cytophagales; family Cyclobacteriaceae; genus Ohtaekwangia; species Ohtaekwangia soli. The sequence continues at coordinate 7,101 of NZ_JAHESC010000046.1, read as the reverse complement.
CCAGATACACCCGGAGGTAAAACTTTTCACCGAAAATTACCACACGTGGTGTCGAAACATTTTGCATATTTCCTCCCTGAATGTAAAGACGACGCCGAAGATACCAGAAGGGCCGGCGAAGACGTTATCCATCACGATTCGTCCTTTTTCCAGAGTGCAGTATTGCGATGGGATTCAGTGGGAGGAGTATATACGAGAGACATACCGTACAGCATTATGAACACACTATACCTGACTGAGACACAGGATACACCCCAGGTGACCTTAAACAAAAATGATGGCGTTTTTGAACTGGTGGGCCGTTCCCTGCCCGAAGATTCGGTTGAATTCTATGCACCGGTCTTGCAATGGATCCGCGAATACGCCCAGGCGCCCAACCCCGCCACGGCGTTTCATTTTAAACTCGAATATTTTAACACCTCGTCGTCAAAGCTCATCCTCGATTTGCTGCACGAGCTGAAACACATCAAAAACATCACAGTGTTCTGGCACTACCACCAGGACGACGAGTCGATGGACGAAGCCGGCCACGAATACGCCGAGCAGGTAGAGATCCCTTTTGAGTTCAAGGTCCTGCAATAGCAGACACTTACAACATTCCCCTTCACAGGCCGCCTCCGCGGCCTTTTTTATTTGTAAACGATTCTGTTTCAGCGCCTTTAAACGAAATCCATCATTTACTTAACAAAACTAAAACTAATGTATTATTTTTACGTTTGTTAAGGTAATTAAGACCGGAATATGAGTAATCAATCACTCGGCGAATTTGAGGAATTGGTATTGCTGATGGTGGCGGCCCTTCACGACGAAGCGTACGGGGTGTCGATCCTCGAAAATCTGGAAGGGAAACTTGGAAAGAAGCTCAACATCAGCGCGGTGCACGTGGCCTTGAAGCGACTCGAAGACAAGGGGTTTGTCAAGTCGCGTTTTGGCGGCATCACCAACGACCGCGGCGGCCGGCGCAAAAAGTTTTACGTGATCACCGCGCTGGGCAAACGAATGCTGGATGATCAGTACGCGCTGCGCACGGCCATCTATCAACAGATTCCGAAAATATCCTTTGGCTGATGAAGCGCTACCCGCCACAACGACCCCTGAAATTTCTACGCTGGTTTTGCCGCGAAGATTATTTAGAGGAGATCGAGGGCGACCTGGTCGAAGTATTCGAGAAACAGTCCGTCGTCTCGCTCCGCCGCGCGCGGCGGGTGTTTACGTGGAGTGTATTGCGGTATTTCCGACCCCGGTTTATGAAAACTTTCCGATCACTTTACCCAACCAACGTCATGTCTATCCTGCGACACAACCTCCTGATCACACTCCGTAGCTTCGCCCGGCACAAAAGCTCGTTCCTCATCAACCTCACCGGTCTCTCGACAGGACTCGCCTGTGTCCTGCTGATCTATCTCTGGGTAAACGATGAGCTGCAGGTAGACCAGTTTCACGAAAACAAAGCACGTATTTATAAAGTGCTCGAAAACCGTATACAGGCCGACCGTATCTGGACCTCCGAAACTTCCTCCGGTCCCACCGCAGACGCTCTCGCCGCCGACATGCCCGAGGTGGAGTACGCCGTGACGACCACGCGCAACGATGTCCATACGCTGTCGGTAGATGAGCACCCCCTGAAAGCGACCGGCCGATACGCCGGCAAAGATTACTTTAATGTTTTTACCTTTACCCTGTTGCACGGCCGCAGGAACGAGCTGCTCAAAGAAAAAAACAACATGGTAGTGTCCGAGTCGCTGGCGCGAAAGTTGTTTAACCGTGCCGACGAAACCGTGCTGGGAAAGATCGTGGAGATGGACCACGCCCGACAATATACCGTCTCGGGAATATTCCGGGACCTGCCCTACCAGGCTACCGAAAAAGCCGACTTCATACGATCGTTCGAAGAATTCCGGGCGGACCATCCCGACTGGGTATCAACCTGGTTTAGCACCGGCGCCGCTACCTACGTCATGTTAAAAGAAGGTACCGATGTCAACGCCCTTAACGCTAAGATCGCCGGGTTCGTAAAACAAAAGACCAACGGTGAGGTTACACATCGCACGATGTTCTTAAAATTATACACCGACAAATACCTGCATGGCCAATTTGAGAACGGCGTCGAATCTGGTGGACGCATTACCTATGTCAAGCTCTTTTCCGTCATCGCAACATTTATACTGATCATTGCCTGCATCAATTTCATGAACCTGTCTACCGCCCGTGCGAGCCGCCGTCTGAAAGAGATCGGTATCAAAAAGGCCATTGGCGCCAAAAGAAATACATTGGTGTGGCAGCACCTGGGTGAGTCTATGCTGCTCAGCCTGATCTCGATGGTCATCGCCCTGGGGCTGGTCATCGTGTTGCTCCCATATTTTAATATTCTCACAGAAAAGCAGCTGACGCTGCCGGTCACGCTTGCCTTCGCTGAACGGGTGTTCGGTGTTGTGATCTTTACCGGCCTCCTGGCGGGCAGCTACCCGGCCTTGTATTTGTCGGGCTTTAATCCGGCCGCAATCCTCAAAGGCAAGCTCACCAGCGCCCTGGGCGAGCTGTGGGTGCGGCAAGGGCTGGTAGTTTTCCAATTTACGTGTTCGGTTGTCTTTATTGTCGCCGTGATCGTGGTCTACCGGCAAACGGAATATATTCAATCACGGAGCCTCGGCTATACCAAAGATAACATGATCGTTTTTGAACGCGAAGGCAACGCCGCCGAGACCACGGATCTTGAATCCTTCCTGGCCGCCGTACGCGACGTCCCCGGCGTACACAATGCTTCGTCTATTGCCCATAGCCTGACCGGGCATAATTCCGGAACATCGGGCGTAGTATGGGAAGGTAAAGACCCCAACGACCGGACCGAATTTGAAAACGTAGCCGTCAGCTACGACATGCTGGAGACCCTGGGGATCCAGATCGTCGACGGGCGATCCTTCGCACGCGAGTTCCCTTCGGATACCGCCCACATCATATTTAACGAAGCCGCTATCGCTTTCATGGGGTTAAAAGACCCGATTGGCAAAGTGATCAAGCTCTGGGGCGAAGACATGGAGATCGTCGGCGTGGCCAAAAACTTCCACTTCGAATCACTCCACGAAAATGTGCGGCCGCTATTCTTCCGGATAAACCCGGAAAACACCGGGCGCATCATGGTGAAGATCGAGCCCGGCCAGGAGCAGGCAACGATCCGGCGACTCGAAAAACTTTACGAAACCTATAACCCGGGTTTTATTTTCGACTTCCGTTTTCTCGACGACGACTACCAATCCCAATACCGCGCCGAGCAGCGGGTGGCAGTCCTCTCACGTTACTTTGCAGGTCTGGCGATCCTGATCTCCTGCCTGGGCCTGTTCGGTCTGACAGCATTTACATTAGAGCGCCGCGAAAAAGAGATCGGCATCCGCAAGGTGCTCGGCTCGGGCGAGCTGCGCATCGTACTGTTGCTGTCGCGTGACTTTACCAAAATGGTCTTGCTGTCCATCGCGCTGGCATTGCCATTAAGCTACTTCCTGACAAGCTCCTGGCTCAAGACCTTCGCATTCCGGATCGACCTGAGCGCGGCGTACTTCCTCCTCGCAGGCGTCATTGCCCTGGCCATTACCTGGATTACCGTCGGTGCCCAGGCGCTCCGTGCCGCACGGCTCAACCCGGCGCAGGCCCTGAAGCGCGAATAAAAAAACGTACATGCACAAAGGCCATTCCGTATCTTGCACGCATGGCCCTCCGGGACAACATCCAGCTGTACAACCCCTCCGCCTTCACCGCGCGCTTCATGCCGTCGCCGGCATTGCAGGCACTGCTCAAGGGCGACTTCAATAAATTCCTGATCGTGCGGGTGGAAGAAATGTACCGGCACGTGACGCGCCCCGTGCCGGCTACACGTGCCACCATTCATACCTGCCTGTTCCTGACGGAAGGCCAGGCCACCATGAAGATCGGCAGCGAACGATATACTATCCGTCGCCACGAAATGCTCGTAGTGCCCGCCGGACAGGTGTTTTCCTTTGGCGAGAAAGATGTAAACAAAGGCTATATCTGCTGCTTTCACAACGACATGCTGGTAGGCAAATATGGAAAAAGCGAGTTATTGAAGGAGTTCGAGTTCCTGCAGGTGTGGGGCAACCCGCGCCTGACACCCGACAATCAAACCGCACGTTTTGTACTCCACCTCTTCAAACGGCTGCACCAGGAATACACCGACCACGGACTGCAACACCTCAACATCCTGCAACCGTACCTCATCACGTTGCTGTGCGAAGTCAACCGCATCTATACCCCCGTCGCTACCCACGCCCAAACAGCGGCCGTAACGCTGGCCAACAAGTTCCGTGCGCTGCTCTTTACCAACGTCTGTACAATGCACCGCGTGTCAGACTATGCCGCCGCGCTGCACGTCTCCCCCAATCACCTCAACAAGTCCGTCAAGGCGGCCACAGAAAAGTCACCCACCCGGTGGATCGACGAAGCTATCGTCCTGGAAGCCAAAGTACTGCTGAGTCAAAGCACGTTGACGGTGGCCGGAGTCGCGCTGGCGGTGGGCCTGGACGACCCCTCTTATTTTGCCCGCCTGTTCCGCAAGCACACCGGTACCACGCCCACGGCGTTTCGCAAGATGATTGAAAAGTCCTGACGTTTCCGGTATCTGTCCTAGCCGTGCGCAGCTTCGCTCCGCAGCTTTGCGCCACGATGTACACAACGCTTCTTTTGCTACACTCGCTCATGCGCTGGTTTGTATTGGCCAGCCTGCTCTATGCCATCTACCGCGGACTGCGCGGCTGGCGCACCGGTATACCGTTCGAAGCCTGGGACAATGCCTTACGCCACAGCACGGCCACCATCGCCCACATCCAACTGATGATCGGCTATACGCTATACTTCAACAGCCCGGTCATCCAGCACTTTCGGGATCACGCACGGGAAGCCGGCCTGCCGTACGAGTTCCGGTTCTTCGGATGGATCCACATCCTCCTCATGACGGTAGCCGTCGTACTGATCACCGTCGGATCAGCCCTCGCCAAACGACGGCCAATGGACCGCGCCAAATTCAAGACCATGGCGATCTGGTTCCTGCTCGGGCTGACAGTCATCCTGATCGCTATCCCCTGGCCTTTCTCGCCGTTCGCCAACCGCCCCTATATACGCAACTTCTAATCTGCATCTATGTTTTTATTATTAACCACCAAGCTCGGCCGCCTGCGCCTGATCGGAATCCTGGAAGGTATTTCGCTGCTGGTGCTCATCGGCGTTGCCGTACCGTTAAAACACGTGTTGCATGAACCGATGCTTGTCAGGATCATGGGTCCGGTACACGGATTGCTCTTCTTGCTGTTTGTGATCAATACATTGAGTGTCGGGATCGACTATCAGTGGAAGTTTTCGACAACGACATGGAAAGTGCTGATCGCATGTCTGGTGCCATTCGGCACATTCTATATCGATCGGAAAATCTTATCGAAGATGTAGCGCGCCGCGCCTCTGGCGCCGGTCTTTAGCCCGTCTCGGGCGGAGACCGGTGCCCCGTATGGTCGCGGTCTCCCGACCGCCTTCGCCTGGATTGAGGCACTAAACCCGTCCCCGCACATTTCCGTATATTGCTGGTGTGAACATCGAGCGTTTCGCCCCAACCGACCGTCTGAAACCCTTCGTAAAGGCATACCTGATCATCGCCAGCGAACACGGCATGGACAATCGCATCCTGCCCGACACGGCGCTCGTCATGGCCCTGCGCTTTCAAGGCAGCACCGCCTTCACCGATCGCACACAGCGTGAAAATATGCCGGCAGCCGCGCTGACAGGCTTACGCCACGCAGCGCGCATGGTGCACTATGCACAGCAGACGGCCATGTTGCTGGTACAATTTCACGACGGCGGCGCCGCGGCTTTCCTCCGGCAGCCCTTGCATGTGCTATCCGATCAAAGCGTAGCGCTAAGCGAGCTCCTCCCTCGCGATGCAGTCGCCGCGTTGGAAGACCGATTATGTGCCGCGGCATCACATGCACAGCGCATCGCGCATACCGAGCAATTTCTACTTTCGTTATTGCACGAGCCCGAACAGGACCGCATTGTCCGCGAGGCCCTGCGACAGATCCATGCCGCCCAGGGCACCGCACGCATCGGCGAAATTCTGAAAGACCTGCCGCTCAGCCGCGATGCTTTTGAGAAACGCTTTCGGCGGTTGGTAGGAACATCGCCAAAGCAATTTTCCATTGTCGTCCGGTTGCGCCACGTGATCGATACGCACACCGGGCAGGATAGCCTGACCGATGCCGCCTACCGCGCCGGGTATTTTGACCAGGCCCATTTCATCAAAGACTTTACCGCCTTTACCGGGCAGACCCCCGGCCTATTCTTCGCAACCAAAAGATCCTGGTAACGAAGATCACTGAATTTTTACAATGGCTGCCGTCACCCCGACGGTAGTTTTGCAGTCATAAAATAAAACGATTGCTATATGAAAACCATCATCCGGGCAGCCTCGCTGTGGGGAGTGTTATGCCTTGCGCATTTCTCCCTCCTGGCTCAAAAGACCTCCCCCTCCACAACAAAACAAAATAACACGATGAAAGAGTATGTATTGATCATGCGGATCAACCCCGCACCCCTCGCCCCCGAAGACCTGACCGACGTTCGCGCCAAATGGAAAATCGTTGTCGACGACTGGACCGCCCGCAACATCTTCGTCACCAGCAACCAGATCGTGCAGGAAGGCGTCGTCGTAAGCGGCCGCGAAGGCACAGCTCACCCCGGCTCCGTCTCCAGCGAGGGCCTGCGCATTGTGAGCACCATCAACATCCGCGCCGCGTCGCTCGAAGAAGCCGCCACCCTCGCCAAAGTAGTTCCCCTCCTGGCCTACGGCGGCACCGTAGAAGTACGCGAAAAACTGAACTAAGCATCTGGCGCAAGATCCTGCCATAAAAATCCAGCACTGCACTAATAATTTTTTATGCCACACCTCTTTTTGCGCTGGTAAAAAAAAACTGAACGGGTAGTAGGGCGTAGCCCCTACACACATCAGCACCTGGCGCGAGTCTTCCCCCCCGCCCCCGGCGGGGGCCTGTTGACCGGAAAATATGGGTGGAATAAAAAAACCAACCTGCACGACCGCTAGGGGGGGTT
>NZ_JAHESC010000045.1 GCF_018598185.1 Dawidia soli | reverse complement strand
GGCTTTGGTATGGCGAAATATCGCTATAAGGTCGCTATAAGGTCACTGTAAGGTCGCTGTAAGGTCGCGATAAAGTGGGGTTCGTTTGGAGGGTGGAGGCATGGCGTTCCACAATGCGTGTAATTTACTATAATTGGATCATCAAACAATCCCTCATGAAAACAGTCTTGATCCTGGGCGCCGGCCGGTCGTCTTCTGCATTGATCTCTTATTTGTTGGATGAAGCTTCACGGCAAGGCTGGAGCGTGATGGTGGGCGATTTGTCTGCCGATGCGGCAGCGGAGCGGTTGCAGGGCTATACGATCGGGCGGGCGCTGCGGTTTGATGCTGGAGATGAACAGGCCAGCCGGGCTACCGTTGCCGCGGCGGATGTGGTGATCTCGTTGTTGCCGGCCATGCTGCATCCCGTTATTGCCCGCTATTGCTTACAGGAGGGTAAACACTTGCTGACGGCCAGCTATGTCTCGCCCGAGATGAAGGCGTTGCATCCGGAAGCGCTGGGCAAGGGATTGCTCTTTCTCAATGAATGTGGCCTTGACCCGGGCATCGATCACATGAGCGCCATGCAGGTCATCGATCGCATCAAGGCCCAGGGTGGCGAGCTTACTTCTTTTGAATCGTTTACGGGGGGGCTGATCGCGCCGGATACAGACCCGGAGAATCCGTGGCGGTATAAATTCACCTGGAATCCGCGTAACGTCGTGATGGCCGGTCAGAGCACGGCCCGCTACCTGCACGACGGTCAGTATAAGTATATTCCGTATCAGCAGCTCTTCAAGCGCATCACGCGCGTGCATGTGCCGGGGTATGGTGCTTATGAGGGGTATGCCAACCGCGACTCGCTGAGCTACCGGGACACGTATGGGCTTGACGGGGTGCGTACGTTGCTGCGGGGTACGCTGCGGAAGGAAGGATTCTGTGGGGCCTGGGATGTGTTGGTGCAGCTGGGATGTTGTGACGATACGTATGTTATGCATGGCGTTGAGGACCTGACGCACCGGACGTTTATCGATGCCTTCCTGGAGAGTGCTGCCGGCGTGTCGGTTGAGGAGAAGCTGATGCGTCGTTTTTCGCTGGCGCCGCAGGGACCGGAGCTAACGCGGCTGCGGTGGTCCGGGTTGTTGGATGACCAACCGGTAGGGCTGGCAACGGGCACACCGGCGCAGGTGTTGGAACATATCCTTACCAAGAGGTGGGCGTTGCATCCTGCCGACAAGGACTTCATCGTTATGTGGCACCGCTTTAGGTATACTCTGGGAGGCGTGGAGAAAGTGATCCAGGCATCGCTCGTGGCGACGGGCGAGGACGCTGTGCGCACCGCGATGGCTAAGACAGTAGGCTTGCCGTTGGCAATCGCGGCTACATTGTTATTGCAAGGAAAGCTCGCGGCACGGGGCGTGTTGATCCCGATCTCCCCGGAATTCTACAATCCTATTTTGGCGGAGCTGAGCACGCTCGGTATAACACTGGTAGAGGAGGAGGGTTAACGCACGCCGCTGGTGCGTTCGTATACGTCATCGATGAGCAGGGGGCCTTTACTGGCGGCTTGTACGGCCAGGAAGTCGCACCGCTCGTTTTCGGGGTGGCCGGCGTGCCCGCGGATCCAGATAAACCTGGGTTTGAACTTCATGTGCAGGGGGATGTACCGTTGCCACAGGTCGGGGTTTGCCTTCTTCTCGAAGTTCTTTTTCTGCCAGCCCCAGATCCAACCTTTTTCGACCGAGTCGACAACATACTTCGAGTCGGAGTAGATGGTCACGGCGATGCCGTCCTTCTTGATGGCTTCGAGGCCTTTTATGACGGCCAGCAGTTCCATGCGGTTGTTGGTGGTAAGGCGGAAGCCTTCGGACAATTCCTTCACGGCATCTTTGAACTTCATGATCGTGCCATATCCTCCCGGGCCGGGGTTGCCCTGGGCTGCGCCGTCAGTATAAATACGGATCATAGAGAAAGCGCGTGGGTTTTAAAGATCTTTACGGCAATGGCCAACAGGATGACGCCGAACACACGGCGGAGTACGGCAAAGCCCGACTTACCGATGACGCGTTCCAGCCATACGGATGAACGAAGGACAAGGTATATAAAGCCGAGGTTGAGTACGATGCCGATGAGGATGTTCCACTCCTGGTATACGGCGCGGAGCGACAGGATGGTGGTGAGTGTACCGGCGCCTGCGATGAGGGGGAAGGCCAGGGGCACAATGGAGCCTGAGCCTTTGGCGTCGGGGTCGTCTTTCATCAGTGTGATGCCGAGGATCATTTCAATGGCTACGATGAAGATGATGATGGCACCGGCCACGGCAAAGGATGCGACATCGAGGCCAAACAGTTTCAGGATGGACTGCCCCAGGAAAAGAAAGCTGATCATCAATACCGCGGAGATGACGGTAGCCTTTTCGGCGTGGATCCGTCCTTCGCGTTTGCGAATGGTAATGATGAAGGGGATGGATCCCAGGATATCAATGACCGAGAAGAGGATGAGGGTCACCGAGAAAATTTCCTTTAGGTTGAGCATGCACGCTGTCGTTTTGTGCAAAACTAATCAAAAAAAATAGTTTGGGGGATGTGAAAAACGTCGCCACCTGCGACGAGCCTTTGAGGGTGAAGGATAAAACAAAAACGCCCCAGCAAGCTGAGGCGTTTTGTTATAAATGTTTTGGCAGGATTATTTGCCGCCGATCGACAGCGGAATGCCTACAGTAAGCTGCAGTACATTGTTTTTCACGCTGGCGTTGTCTTCCAGGTCTGTAAGACCAAGGCCATAACGCAAGTCGATGATTACTTTTTCCGCTACGATCACGCCTGCGCCAAGTTGCAGGCCGATGTCGGTACCTTTCTCGATGTACAGATCGTCGCTGTTTTCGTCTTCGTCACCGAATTTGATGTCGGCCTCGCCTTTCTCATCACCTTCTTCCCACTTGTTTTTGCCACCCAGGCCAAACGCTACTGAGGGACCTGCGTTGACATAGAACTTGGTACCTTCACCAAAGGTGGCTTTCACCAGTACCGGTACTTCCAGGTAGTTCAGTGTGTATTTGTCAGAAATATCGCCTTCTTCAAATTTTACACCTTTCTGAATGTAGTTGATCTCAGGCTGGAGGGAGATCATACCTGTACCGAGGGGCATGTTCAAGCCGGCGCCGATCGTGAAGCCGGGTTTGAATTTCGCATCATCGATGTCATCGCCCGACCATTTAGAAAGGGTAAGACCTACCTTGGGGATGATCGTTTGGCCATACGAAAAACCAGCGGCGAGGGCCATTGCACTAACTAGTAAAAGTTTTTTCATACTTTTTTTGTTAAAAGGGTTTATAATGCTGCAATGATAGCCGAAAATGTTTGCGGAGAGTGGAGGGTGTAAGAAAATCAGCTGTTTAGCATAATTATTCTATAGTATCACTTCATGCATATATACCTGCGGTTCCGCAGGTTAAGGCTGGATTAGGGCAACATTATGAATATGAAGTGTGTATAATCAAAATGCCGGGTTTCCCCGGCATTTCGTCTGCAACCTAAATCTAACCTAGTGCTCCGGCGAAGTGCAGCCTGGCCGGTGCAACGTTGTCATGGCAAGACGGGCTCCTCGCAACACATGGCGTTATGATCTTTAAAAATAGATCTGGTATTGTAGCAGGATCTGCCCGCGTGTGCTGCTCTTTACATATTCGTTACCGGCCCCGATGCGATATATAGGACGGCTCTGGTAGTTGAGCGAGATCTTGCTCGTGTGGCCTTTGATCAGCCAGTTCACGCCCACATCCCATACGTCCATGCGGTCGCTGAGGCGGTCGTAGTCCGCGCTCATCAACGACGCATAGGGCATGAGTGTGCCGTTACCTTCTCCCAGCAGGTCCTTCTTCAACAGGTAGCCTATCTGCGCGTAGATCACCTGGCCGGTGCCAAACATGGGGAAGGCATTACCCTGGCTCGCGCCGGGTACGGTGCTACCCGTAACCAGTCCGTTAGCAGGGTTCATGCTGCCGTTGTACCGCAGGTAGTCGGTGCCATAGTCCATGTCGAAGTATCCCGCGTAGGCGGAGAGCGCGGTGCCTTTGTCGGTATTGAGCGGCGCGTCGTAGAACAATGCCGCTGACCATAGGGTCAGGTCTTCGTAGTTCGTGGTAGCGCCTCCGTCGGGGCTGGTCCACATGGCATTCTTCTGCGTGATGAAACCGGCCTCCAGGTTCAATACTTTCTTTTTGCCCAGGTAGGTGCCGGTCATATAGGGCGTGGTGTGTGCTTCTTTATCAAAGAAGTTCCACATGAAGAAGCCCTGATATTGTTTATGGTGGCTGTTTTGGGCATAGGTCGCGGCGGGGCCGATGGCCGGCGCCGGCGAGCCGTTGCTGGTGACGGGGAAAGGATCGCTCAGCACCAGGCGATAGTCGAACTTACCGAGCTGGCCGCGGGCATACAGGCTCAGCTTACGGGAGAACTCGTCGGTTTGATCGACGGTGGCCTGTGCAAAGATCGGCACATCGAGTGTCATAATGCTGCCGATGCTGGGTTGGCTGAAGCGCGACAGACCGTTGGCGATGGTCAGGCCGCCGCCCAGCTTCAGGCGGTCGTTGTCCTTCCAGACGTTATACTCGCCGAGGAAGTCGTGGAAGAACACCTGGAACTTGCGGTTGCCGCTGTTGGTGGCGTTCTGGCCTGCCAGGTAGTTAAAGTTGTTCTGACCGAACTGTGAATAGAACGATACGTGGTCCGTCAGTTGGCCATAGAACTGAATACGTGTTCTGCGCAGACCGATGTCGAAGGTCTCCGGCGTGGCGTCGGTCAATACCGTGGTGCCTGGGTTGCTATCGTTGTACCGGATCCACACCTGGTTTAGAAATGTGAGCTTGAGGTAATGGCTGCCGTCCTCATTCAACTTAAGCCGAAGCTCTTCCAGTGGGGGCTTTGCCGGTTCCGGTGAAGTAGTAGCGGGTTGTACCTGGGCCCATGCTGCAATGGCCGGAAGTGCTGCCCATGCTGCGGCAGCGAAGAGAATTTTCTTCATGTCAGAACGTTAAAGTGTTTAGATGCGGGCAACCTCGTTTGCCCGCTCTAAGTTAATTTAACGAAATAAGATTGTTGTAGGAAATTCCATTGTGAAACACCTGGGCGGGCTCGCCGTGGCGCCCTCCCGTTACTATCCCGATGATAGTCAGGCGTCTGGCTTTGATGAGGGTCTGTATGAAATGGTACTCCATCAACAAGTTGCACTGTTGAATGGTATTGAGCTCCACCAAAGCCTGCTCGTATGCGGCGGCATCCATACAATCTTCGGCCGGCACCCGCAATTGCCTGTTGCCATTAAACACCAGCGCGGCGGCGGGTGCGTTGTCCGACAAGTCTTGCATGATGCGCTGGATGGCCTCGTTGTGCAGGTGGCCGACGACTACGATCTGGCGGCAGCCTTCGTCTTCCACAAAATACCGCAGCTCTTCCTGCTGCCGGTAGTTATGTCGTCTCACCACGTTGCCGGGTGAGCTGAGGATAAATACGTCCTCGTGAAACTCGCGCGCTGTCTCTTCCTGGCTGTCATGGCAGGCAATGATCAACGTCTTCTCTTCCCGCATCCGGGCACTAAAAGGTACCTGGTTCTTCATATCGCTATGTTAGCGTGTTGTATAAATTTGTTTTTCGACGATGCGGAGAAAGCCTTCCGCAAAGGCGTGATGGTACAGGCGCGCTGGATGGCGGGCCTGTCGGCGAGAAGATGCTCAGATTATATAGACGCCGAAGAGCGTATAGAGGGGTGGATGAAGATCGATGTGTTGGGAGAACGAGCAGGGCGCAAGCCTGCTTTCATGTGATTGCGTCAGCAGGAGTGTATGGTGACTGAAGTCGATAATGGGAATGTAGTCCGTCACCAGGATATCGTGGCTGTACTCGACCTCGTCGCCTTCTTTTTCTTTGAGGAGTTGCGGGATAACGATCGGGCTATGATGCGCATGCAGGACAACATCGTCATGTCGCATGTCGGCCGCCTGACTAACGATGGGCAGAAATACAGGCGCCAGAATCTGAAATAGCAAGGCTATCAGCACTACCCGCATAAGGCTTCCGGATGTTCTTGCCATGTTAACGCATTATTAAAACAAAGGTCCAAAGATTTTCCAAGAATTATACTCCGGCAGGAGATAATTTTCAGACGCCTATTACCCATGTCATAAATAGCTGTTTTGAAAACGATTGCAGAGAGAGGTGCCTACTGGTTCCGGAATCAATAATCCTGCAGGAAAGTCATCAGTGTACGGACCTCCTTTTGGGTGAGTGCGGGGAAGTTGGCGATGCGGAACGACGAGGCCTTAAAGTCGCCGTACCCCTCGCCGAGCAGCAGTCCGGCTTTGCGGGCCGATTTTTTAATGGTGTCCATCACTTTGGGCTCGGCCCGTACGGGCACGACCGTGTGCGAGTGTACTGCTTCGGCCTCTACAAAGTGCTGTATGGTTTTGCGTTTTTTTAGAAAATCGCGCCACTGCTCATAGCGGTCCACGGTCGTCTCATGCACCTCTTTGATGGGCGGGGCTGCTTCCATCACGCGCATCAGCAGGTAGATGCTCAGCACATTGGGGGTGAATGGCGTTTGCCATTTCTCCATCATGTCCATCATAAAGAGCAGGCTGTTATAATGCGTGCGCTCGCCGATGGCCTGCGCCCGTTCCAACGTCTGCGGCGAGCATACGAGGATGCCCAACCCTGCCGGCAGGCCAAAACATTTCTGCACGGATGCATACCAGATGTCGGCCGATTTAAAATCCAGCTGTACGCCTGCCATGGAGGAGGTTGCATCTACCGCCACGAGGTAGGAGGGGTTGTTGCGTTTGATGGCTTTGATGATGCGGTTGTGTACCTGTGTGCCGTTCGATGTTTCGTTGTGCGTGAGGCAGAGGAGGCCGTCCTTCAGGTCGAAGATCAACCGGGTGGGATCGAGCGGCTCGTTTACGTGAAACGGCATGGGCTCGGCCAGGGGGCGGATGCGTTTGGTGTAGTCAAACCATTTCTGCCCAAAGGAGCCGTTGTACAGGTGGTAGCTTTTGTCCGTGACGAGCGACTGCGCTATGATCTCCCAGCACTCTGTTGCCGACGACGTAAAGAAGACGGTATAGTTCTTCGGGATCCCCAGCTTTGCTTTCAGCAGTCCGATGGTGCGTTTTGACATGTCCACAAACGCATCGCTGCGGTGGTTGATGCTCATGATGCCCTGGGCGTAGGCATCGCGTACATAGGCGGGTATTTCGCGGTGTACGCGCGATGGGCCGGGATAGAAGGAGATCATAATGCCGGGGATCTGTGTTTGAAATATTCGAGCGCCAGGGCATATCCTTCCATGCCGAAGCCGGTCAGCATGCCGGCGCACTTTGACGTGATGAGGCTTTTATGCCGGAACTCTTCGCGTGCGTAGACATTGGAGATGTGCACCTCCACCACCGGTGTGCGAATGGCGCCGATGGCATCGTGCAAGGCGACGGAGGTGTGTGTGTAGGCGCCAGCATTGATGATGATGCCGTCAAAGTCAAAGCCCCGTTCGTGCAGTTTGTTGACCAGCTCACCTTCTACATTGGATTGGTAGTAGTGCAGCTCAAAGGCCGGGTAGCGCTGGCGGAGTGTTTCGAAAAAATCTTCGAACGACTGGCTGCCGTATACGGTCGGCTCACGTTTGCCTAACAAATTCAGATTGGGGCCGTTTATGATCTGTATCTTCATGTTCTGGTCTTGCGTTCGGGGTATGGAGCGAAAGTTAAAGGCGTGTGTGATAATAAAAAACTTCTTTCCATTAATATTGAAGCATGAATTGGGACCTCCACGTAAAGCACTTCGGCCATTACCTCAGGATTGAGCGCTCGCTGTCGGAGAACTCCCTGGCCGCCTACCTGCATGACATCAACATGCTGCGGCAGTTCGTGGCCTTGCGGGACCCGCAATGCTCACCCTTGAAGGTAACACCCCCGCTGCTGCATGAATTCCTGGAGTATGTGCATGAGCTGGGGATGAGCGCGTACAGCCAGGCCCGCATACTTTCGGGCATTAAAGCCTTCTACCGCTACATGCTGCACGAAGGCCTCGTGGAGGATGACCCGACGGCCCTGATCGAAGGGCCGCGTCTTGGGCGTAAGCTGCCCGACACGCTGGCGTATCACGAGATCGAAAAGCTGCTGGGCGCCATCGATATGTCGACGCCGGAAGGAGGGCGCAACCGCGCCATGCTGGAGGTGCTTTACAGCTCGGGCCTGCGCGTGAGCGAGCTGGTGGACTTGAAAAGGAACAACCTGTATTTCGACACCGGTTTTATCCGCGTGGTAGGGAAAGGTAACAAAGAGCGCCTGGTGCCGATCGGCCGTGACGCCATGAAATATACAACGCTTTACCTGGAGAAGATCCGCGGATTCCCGCCGCACAAAGAACCCCAGGGGGCGGACAGCGTCTATGTGTTCCTGAACCGCCATGGCCGCAAGCTTACGCGGGTGATGGTGTTTACGATCATTAAAAACCTCGCCAAGGCCATCGGGCTGGACAAATCCATCAGTCCCCACACGTTCCGGCACTCGTTTGCGACGCACCTGCTGGAAGGAGGTGCCGACCTGCGGGCCGTTCAGGAAATGCTTGGCCATGAATCTATTACCACCACCGAGATATATACGCATTTGGACCGTGATTATCTCCGCCAGGTGATCCAGGAGTTTCATCCGAGGTCGTGAAGTGGGCCCGCCTGCGCCAAGGCTTCTGTGGGCAAGCCCTCCTGCGCTGAAGTTATGGCGGGCAGGCGGGCATGGATATTTTTGTAACTTCCTTATGCGATAGTCTTACTCAATATGTATATGAAAAAGTGTATCCTGCCTGTGTTCTTGTTGCTGACGGCCTTGTCGGCTGTTGCGCAATCTTTTAAAATCGTGACGCCGCCTAATGTCGATTTTGGTCCCTACGAGAGTTTTGTCGTGATGAAGGGTGAGATCATGACCCCTAAAGACGAACGCCGTGTGAGCGAAGATACCCTGCTGGCGCAAATGAAGCGGGCCATTGTGGCCGAGCTCGAAGCGAAGGGTTATAAGCATATCGATGACTCTGTCGCGGCGCGTTTCCGCGTGGACTATGTGGCGGGCACGTTTCAGATCACACAATCGGGCAACGTGGGGCCGCTGGGCGAAACGCCGGCGTCTACCGGCGCGGAGGTGGACCAATCCCGGAGCTGGTCACGTGATATGAAGGAAGGTATTCTCGAAATCACCATGAACGACAGCCGTTCGGGCAAAGAGCTCTGGAAGAGCTCGGGCACGGTGATGATGCAAATGAGCGACAACAAGACGCTCGATGCCGCGGTGTACAAGGCCCTGAAGAAATTTCCGAAGCGAAAGCGGTAATAAAAAAAGTCCCGGCCAACTGACCGGGACTTTTTTATGTCGAGCGCGATACTGGCTTATAGGTTGAATTTCAGACCGCCCGTGATCACGAACTGGTTGAACTCGCCTACCGTCACACGAAGCTCGGAGAAGGGAACGACATTCTTGCCGATCTCGAAGTTGATACCGCCGCCGAGGTTCAGGCCGACTTCCATGTCGCTGTCGCCGTCGTCGTCGTTGCGACCGGCGCCGTCCCACTCCCAGTGGAAGCGGGTGAAGTTCAGACCACCCAAACCGTAAAATTCGAAGATGTCTTTGTTGTAGAAATAGTAGTTGGCATTGAAGTTGATCTCCATGAAGCTATGACGCCAGTTGCCATGATCTTCCGGAAAATAGAACAGCAGCTGCGGAGAGATCGTTACCTTCTTTGATACTTTGAACTCACCGATGCCGCCAACGCCCACTTGATCGATATCACCCGATGCTAGCCCGAGGAAGAAACCCAGGCGGTTCTTAGTGCTCTGCTGTGCATAACCCGAGGTGTTCGCCAGCAGCATAGCAAAGCATGCAAACAAAGCTGTGATAAAAACTTTTTTCATAGATAGAGTTAAATTATTTGAGCTGCGAACATACTACATTTAAGAATATCGGTATACTATTTTCGGCGGTGTGCATTATCCCTCTATCTTTGCGGCATGTATAAAATCCTTATTCGCCCGCTACTTTTCCTGATCGATCCTGAGCGCATTCACCACATGGTGTTTTCGGTTTTGCAGATGAAAGGTAGGATTCCCGGGTTCAACCGCATGTTGCGTGCTATTTTTACAATAGAGGATCCAACACTCGAACGTGTACTTTTTGGTTTGAGATTTAAAAATCCTGTTGGCCTGGCGGCGGGGTTGGATAAGGATGCACGCCTGACCGATACCATGGCCAGCCTGGGTTTTGGCTTTGTGGAGATCGGTACGCTGACGCCCAAGCCGCAACCGGGCAACGATGCCCCCAGGCTATTTCGCCTGCCGCAGGACCAGGCGTTGATCAACCGCATGGGCTTTAACAACGAGGGGGTTGCTGCGGCGGTGCAACGCCTGAAGGCCCGGAAGTCGGATGTACTGATCGGCGGCAATATTGGCAAGAACAAAGTCACTCCCAACGAAGAGGCTCTGAATGACTATGGCTACTGCTTTGAGGCGCTGTATCCGTATGTCGATTATTTTGTGATCAACGTAAGCTCGCCTAACACTCCGGGCTTGCGCGAGCTGCAAGAGAAGGAGCCGCTGCGCAAGCTGCTGCAATATGTGATCGGGCTGAGCCGCAGCAAGCCAGCCTATAAACCGGTGCTGCTCAAGATCGCTCCCGACCTGACGCAGACCCAGCTGGATGACATCATCGCCATTTTACAAGAAACGAACACCGACGGCGTTATTGCCACCAACACCACGATCTCGCGCGAAGGGCTGTGCACGGCATCCACCGAAGTGGCCGCCATCGGCAACGGCGGTCTGAGCGGCAAGCCGCTGGCCAAACGTGCGACGGAGGTGATCGCCTACCTGCGCAACCAACTGGGTAAATCGTTTCCGATCATTGGCGTGGGCGGGATCATGTCGCCGGAGGACGCGGCCGAAAAGCTTAACGCCGGGGCCGACCTGGTGCAGGTGTATACCGGCTTCATTTATGAAGGGCCGTCGTTTGCGATGAAGATCAACAAGCATCTCCGGAAAAAGGCGCTGCGCTAAACTCCGGTGAACTTTCGCGGGGGCACATCCATACATTTTTGTTAGTTTTGACCTATTTTTAAGCGGATGGCACAAAACACCTATAAGTCAAACACCTTTAAGAAACCGGAAAAGGAGAAGAAGGGGAAAGCTTCGAAGTCGTCCCGTTTTTCGTTTGCATTTATAAAAGATCCGCGGTTTAAGCTCGCCACCGGCTTTTTCCTGATGATCGTAGGTATCTTTTTGTTCCTGTCCATGTTCTCGTATCTCTTTACGGGCAAGGCCGATCAAAGCGTAGTCGAAGCGACGCAAGAATCGGTGGTGGAGTCTGGCCGCGAAGTGGCCAACTGGCTGGGGTTATGGGGTGCCGTCGCCTCTCATTATTTTATCTTCCGTTGGTTCGGCATTGCCGGCTTCTTTCTTCCGCCCCTGGCATTCCTGGTGGGTTTCAAGATCATCTTCAACCGCGAGCTGGTCCGCATATTTTCTTTTACGATCTTCTCCATCTTCTCGGGTCTGTGGCTGTGCCTGCTGCTGGGCTATATGACGATGATCAACGATGGCGTAAGCGAATGGAGCTTTCTCGGGGGTGGTTTTGGATTTCAAATGGCGGTGTTGAGTGACAGCATGTTTGGATGGGGCACGTTCCTGCTGCTGATCCTGTCGCTGTTTGTCTTTATTATATTCTACTTTAACGTAACCGCCATTCCGCTCTTCCAGCCCAAGGATCCCAAGCCGATGGGCAACGATGCCATTCTGCCCGACGACGAAGAGAAAGAGGAGGTGGCAGAAGAAGGGCCGCTGGCGCCGGAGTACACCGACGAGAAAGACAACTGGCCCGAGCGCAAGAAGGAAGAGAAAGAGAAGGCGGAGCCGATCGTGCTGGTAAAGCCGCCCCCGGTGGCACCGGCGGTGAACAAACCCAAAGAGCTGACACTCGAGGTGGAGCGGCCCGAGCCGATACAGGCCAAGAAAGACGAGCCGGAATTTATTATAGAGGAGACACTCGAAACTGACGAACTGGCTGAGAAGCTGGTGGAGGAGCAGGGCGAATACGATCCGACCCTCGACCTCAGCAATTTTAAGTTTCCCACGCTTGAGCTGCTGAACGAATACGACACCGGCAAAGCCGGTGTAAGCCAGGAAGAGCTCAACCAGAACAAAGACAAGATCGTCGCGACGCTGGTGAACTTCAAGATCGGCATCCAAAGCATTAAAGCGACCATTGGCCCGACGGTAACGCTTTACGAGATCGTGCCGGATGCCGGTATCAAGATCTCCCGGATCAAAAACCTGGAAGACGACATCGCCCTCAGCTTGTCGGCATTGGGCATCCGGATCATTGCGCCGATCCCCGGTAAGGGAACGATCGGTATCGAGGTGCCGAATAAGAACCGTGAGATGGTGAGCGTGCGTTCGGTATTCGGTTCCGCGGCGTTTGCCAAAACCGATAAGGAACTGCCGGTGGCCATGGGCAAGACGATCTCGAACGAGGTGTTGGTGATCGACCTGGCCAAGATGCCTCACTTGCTGGTAGCCGGTGCGACCGGTCAGGGTAAGTCGGTGGGATTAAATATTATCCTGGCGTCGCTGCTGTACAAGCGCCACCCGTCGCAGCTCAAGTTTGTGCTGGTCGACCCCAAAAAGGTGGAAATGTCGCTGTTCAGCAAGATTGAGCGCCACTACCTGGCTAAGCTGCCCAACAGTGAGGAGGCTATCATTACCGACACCAAGAAGGTGGTGCACACGCTCAATTCGCTGTGTATAGAAATGGAGAACCGGTATGAAATCCTCAAAGACGCCGGGACGCGTAACCTGAAGGAATACAACGCCAAGTTTATCGCGCGGAAGCTCAACCCGAAGGAGGGACACCGCTTCCTGCCTTATATCGTGCTTGTCATTGACGAGCTGGCCGACCTGATGATGACGGCGGGCAAGGAGGTGGAGACCCCGATTGCCCGTCTGGCGCAGCTGGCCCGTGCTATCGGCATTCACCTGGTGGTAGCCACGCAGCGTCCGTCGGTGAACGTGATCACGGGTGTGATCAAGGCCAACTTCCCGGCACGTTTGTCGTTCCGTGTAACATCCAAGGTCGACTCCCGTACCATTCTGGACTCTGGCGGTGCCGACCAACTGGTGGGGCAGGGGGATATGCTGTTGTCGTCGGGTTCGGATGTGATCCGTCTGCAGTGTCCTTTTGTGGATACTCCCGAAATCGAGCGGGTGGTGGAATTTATTGGTTCTCAGCGTGGTTACGACTCCGCATACATGCTGCCTGAATACGAGGGCGACGACGAGGGCGGCGCAGCGGACGTGGATCTGTCTGACCGTGACGCGCTCTTTGAAGATGCGGCACGCCTGATCGTCATGCACCAGCAAGGCAGTACATCGCTCATCCAGCGCAAGCTCAAGCTGGGGTACAACCGGGCGGGGCGTCTCATTGACCAGCTCGAGGCGGCCGGCATTGTGGGGCCGTTCGAGGGCAGCAAGGCGCGCGAAGTATTGATCGTCGACGAAGTGAGTTTGGAACAATTATTGACGGCGTTAAAGGAAAAACACAGTCAATCTTAATTTTGCAGCATTATTTAAGCGAACAACGAATGAAAAACACGATTTTAGCCTTTCTGGCGATGATTTTGGCGGTAACCGTATCCGCTCAGTACGATCCTAAAGCGTTGGAAACACTTGACGCCATGAGTAAAAAGTACAAATCCATTCCGTCCTTTGAGGCCAATATTTCCTACACTCTTACCAATGACGTTGAAAAAATCAGCGAAGAATTTAAAGGCAAGATCACGGTAAAGGGGAACAAATTCCGCCTGGCCCTGCCCGAACAGGAAGTCATCAACAACGGCGCGACTATCTGGACGTATCTGCCCGAAGCCAAAGAGGTCAACATCGACAACTACGATCCCAGCTCGGAAGACGTGAATCCTTCTAAAATGCACGAGATCTACAAGAAGGGTTTCAAATATCTTTATCTGCAAGACAAGGTGGAGAACGGTGTGATGTGTGAGGAGATCGATCTTGTTCCTGAAAAAAAGGACGCTCAATATTTCAAGGTGAAGATGTTCATCAACAAAAAGGAGAAGATCATTCAAAGCTTCACGCTGTTTGACAAAGGAGGCAACCGCTATAAGTACTCGATCACCAAGTTTACGCCCAACGTCAAAGTAGAAGACACTTTCTTTACCTTCGATGCGAAGAAACATCCGGACGTAGCGGTGGTTGATCTTCGTTAATACTGCTTCATGAACAGGCAACAGCTCTTTGAGCAGATCCGGAAGAAAAGCTCCTACCTGTGTGTAGGCCTGGACACGGACCTCAAAAAAATACCGCGCCACCTGCTGGCGGAGAAAGACCCTGTCTTTGAGTTCAACCGCCAGATCATTGACGCTACACACGACTTTGCCGTGGCGTACAAACCCAACATTGCCTTTTACGAGGCGCTGGGGCCGAAAGGGTGGGAGAGCCTTCAGAAGACCCTGGAGTATATTCCTGCAGACGTCTTTACCATTGCAGATGCCAAACGCGGCGATATCGGTAATACTTCTTCGCTATACGCGCAGGCGTTCTTCAGTCAGATGCGCTTCGACTCCATTACGGTAGCGCCGTATATGGGTGAAGACTCGGTGAAGCCGTTCCTGGAATTTGCGGGCAAGTGGGTTATCTTGCTGGCGCACACATCCAATGCCGGCGCCAGCGATTTTCAATTGATCGAATCGGCCAATGGCCGTAAGCTATACGAGGAAGTATTGCTGCGCTCGCAGCAGTGGGGCTCGCCGGACCAGCTGATGTACGTGGTCGGCGCGACGCAGGCTGATAAGATCCAGGGCATCCGTGCCCTGGCCCCTGACCACTTCTTCCTGGTGCCGGGCATCGGCGCCCAGGGCGGCGACCTGGAGGCGACCTCGCGCTATGGTATGAATAAGCAATGCGGGTTGTTGGTCAACTCTTCACGCGCCATTCTCTACGCTTCGGGCGACAAGGACTTTACGACCCGTGCCCGTGCGGAGGCGCAGCAAGTACAGCAAGCGATGCACCACCTGCTCGATAGCATTCTCGGGAAATAGTACCATCATTTGTAGCAGATCCATTCTCACGAAAATAGCGTGAGAGCGAAGAAAAACAGCGTGAGTGTGAGAGCAAGAGCGAACACACTCATTCTGTTTTGAGGCGGGAATGATTTTTGCATGCGCGCAGGACTGTGATGAACCCGGGGAAGGGTGGCTACCCGTTATTGCGATCGGCTGGTCTGGACTTCCTGCTATTTTTGAAACTATGGTGCTCATTGTCGATGACAATCAGGAAAATGTATTTTCGTTAAAGACGCTGCTGGATCTTCATAAGTTTGATGTCGATACGGCCAACTCTGGCGAAGAGGCGCTTAAAAAAATTCTGAAGAATACGTATTCACTCATCATCCTGGACGTGCAAATGCCCGACATGGATGGCTTTGAGGTGGCAGAAGCTGTTTCCGGCTACAGTAAGTCGAAGGACATTCCGATCATCTTTCTTTCGGCGGTCAATACGCACAAGAAGTTTATTACCAAGGGCTATGCCTCAGGCGGTATCGACTATGTTACGAAGCCGTTTGACCCGGACATTCTGCTACTGAAGATCAAAACCTTTTACAAGCTTTCGGAGCAAACCCGGCGCCTGCAGGAAATGGACCGTGTGCTTCGTGACGAAATTGAATTCCGTAAGCGCGCCGAAAGCCGTTTAAAGGACAATGTGGCTGAGCTGGAGTCCATTTTGGAGTCTATTCCCCAGGTTGCCTTTACCACAGATTTTGATGGAAATGTGGAATTTGTTAACCAAAACTGGTATCAATTTGCCGGGAGAAGGGATGAATTTCCTCAATGTGAGGAAGGGGACATCCGTCAATATATTAAAACAGCCATTCGCGCCCAGCATCAGCAGGTCAACGAGGTAAAGGTTAAAAAGCTTGGTACAGAGGCCTTCCGGTTTTATGTGCTGTACCTGACGCCTGTCAAACACCACGGCATCGCGTCTAAATGGGTAGGCATCCTTACCGATATCCATGAGCAAAAGATCGCCGCTCAACTTCTGGAGAAACGCGTGCAGGAGCGCACTACCGAGCTTGTACACGCTAACCAAAAGCTGGAAGAGAGTAACTACGAGCTGCAGCAGTTTGCTTTTATCGCCTCGCACGACTTGCAGGAGCCGCTGCGCAAGATCCAGGTGTTCAGCAACCTCCTGAATGAAAAGTATACTCCGCCGTCTGTTCAGGCGCAAGGCTACCTGGAAAAGATCAACCTCTCTGCCGAGCGCTTGCGCAAGCTGATTGCCGACGTGCTGGACTACTCGAATATCAAAGGCGAGACGGCATTCAGTATAGTAGACCTCAACGGCGTGCTTGAACGCTTGCTGACAGACCTCGAGGTCGTCATCCGGGCGAAGGGTGCCACGATCACGGCCGGCCCGCTGCCCACGCTGGAGGTAATTCCGGTACAGATCCGGCAGGTGTTTCAGAACCTCATCAGCAATGCGTTGAAGTTCGCGCGCAAGGACGTGCCGTGCCACATCGAGATCACGGCCGAGCATGTCGCCGAAAAGGCCGTCGATGCTGCCGCGGTGCCCGATGGCGACTACTGTCGGATCACCGTACGGGACAACGGCATCGGCTTTAGTGAAGACTATGCCGAGAAGATCTTCGAGATCTTCCAGCGTCTCAATACTTCCGAGCGGTACGAGGGCACCGGCATCGGCCTGGCTATTGTTAAGAAAGTGATCGATCGCCACTACGGCCTGATCGCCGCGCGGAGTGTCGAGTCGCAGGGGACTTGTTTTATCATGGTCTTTCCCGTGCGGCAGACCGCGTCCGTCGAGGCCCTGGAACATCTGAATATATAATATATACTACATTGAAGAATACGTATACATCACCCTATCTTGCCTGACTTACCTGAATACGACGTTTCCATGAAAAATAGTTATAAGAGAAATCTCCTGATCGGATTCGGCGCCTCGCTCGTCATCCTGATCGTCTCTTCGACGGCTTCCTTTATCAGCATTCAAAATCTCCTGACCAGCACCGAGGCGGTGAACCATACCAACCAGGTCATTATCGAATTAGATGGCATACGCTCGGCGATGGTCGATGCCGAGACGGGTCAACGCGGGTACCTGCTTGCGGGAGACGAGCGCTTTCTCGAACCGTATCGCAATGCCGAGGTGCAGGCCAAGGGCGCATTCAGTCGTGTGAAGATGCTGACCGCCGATAACACCGAACAGCAGCAAAATCTGAAAGAACTGGACGAGCTCGTCACGGAGCGTTTCCGGCTACTCGAAGTCAGCGTAGTGGCGAAGCGCAACCATACTGATATCAAAAATGAAAACCTGAACGCCGGCCGCGAGACGATGGGTAAGATCCGTGCGTTGGTGGAACGCATGGAACAATTGGAGCGGGACCTGCTGCAGGAGCGAACGTCTGACATGAACCGATTTGCATCTTTTACGCCACCGTTGATCCTTGCCGGCGCCATCATTGCATTGCTTATCACGGTGATGTTCTATACGCGCGTGAGCGGCGATTTCGAGCAGCGCGTTCAGCTGCAGCAGGAGCTGCTACAAAAGGATGAGGAAATCTCCCGCCGCATTCAGATCATTCAAAGTATTGCAGACAAGATCGCGGGGGGCAGCTATGACGTTCGTGTCACCGACCAGCAAAGCGACGCGTTGGGCGCCGTGGCGGTCTCTCTCAACAAGATGGCCGGCGCGCTGGAGGAATCCTTTAACGAGCTGACGGACAACGAATGGCGGCAAACGGGATTGGCCGGTCTGAACGATACCATGCTGGGCGATAAAACGCTGGAGGCGCTCACCCGCCAGGTAATAGAATACCTGGCAACCTATACGCAGGCTCATGCGGGTGTGCTTTACCTTCGCGAGCATGACGGCCTGGAGGCTTGTGCGAGCTTTGCCTACCTGCCCGACAAGCTGCGTCAACGCCTGAAAGCTGGAGAGGGGCTTGTGGGGCAGTCTATTGTGAATGGAAAAGTCTTGGAGCTAAAGGACATCCCTGAGGGCAACATTAGCGTCAGTTTTGTGGCTGGTGAGGCGAAGCCGAGTCACATCGTCGCGCTGCCGCTGCTGGATGGCTATAATATAAAGGGCGCAGTCGAGCTGGCTACTTTGCAATCGTTCTCCGAGCGGGATATCGAATTCCTGAAAGCCAGCGCCCATAACATCGGCGTTGCGATCAGCAGTGCGCAGAATAGAAAGCGTCTGCAAGAACTGCTGGAAGAAACGCAGGCACAGTCTGAAGAGTTGCGTACACAACATACCGAGCTCGAAAACCTCAACAGTGAGCTGGAAGTACAAGCCGAAAAGCTGCAGGCGTCGGAAGAGGAGCTGAAAGTACAGCAGGAGGAGTTGCGCCAGGCGAACCAGGAGCTGGAGGAGCGCAGCCGCCTGCTCGAAGAACGCAATCAGCTGATCACCGAGCGCAACGTCGAGATCCAGACAAAGGCCGAGCAGCTCACGCAGAGCGCCCGCTATAAATCAGAGTTCCTGGCCAACATGTCGCACGAGCTGCGCACACCGCTGAACTCCATTCTACTGCTGTCACGGCTGTTGTCGGAGAACCAGGACCACAACCTGTCTACCGACCAGGTGGAATATGCACGCGTTATTCAAAGCTCGGGTAACGGGTTGCTGTCGCTGATCGACGAGATCCTCGACCTCTCGAAGATCGAGTCCGGCAAGATGCAGCTGGAGTACGAATCTCTCTCGATCAACGAAGTGGTTCAGGACATGAAGGCATTGTTCAGCGCCGTTGCACAAGATAAACAGATCGAATTCATTACACACCTCGGTCCGGAGCTGCCCGAAGTACTGGAGAGCGACAAGCTGCGCCTGGAGCAAATCCTGCGCAACCTCATTTCCAACGCCATTAAGTTCACCGCGCAGGGCTCGGTAACACTCGAGATCGGTACTGCCCAGCAGGACCACACATGGTGGAGATTTGTGGTGCGTGACACGGGCATCGGCATTGCGCCAGACAAACAACAAATGGTTTTTGAAGCTTTCCAGCAGGCAGACGGGTCCACGCGCCGTAAGTATGGCGGCACGGGTCTTGGCCTCTCGATCAGCCGCGAGCTGGCCAAGCTGCTGGGCGGCGAGATACAACTGCGTAGCGAAGAAGGAAAGGGCAGCGAGTTTACGGTGCTTATACCGTCTACCCGCGCGGCGGCGATCAAACGCACGAAACAGGAAAGCCATCGCGAGGAGCTTCCGCCTATACCGAAAGAGGCCCCGATGGCGCAGAAGAAACTCTACATCAGCGAGAATATACCTGAAAGTATTCCCGACGATCGCGATTCCATACGTCAGGGCGACAAGTCCATCCTCATTGTTGAAGACGATGTGAACTTCGCCAAGGCTCTGCTGGATTATACGCGTGCCCGGGGGTATAAGGGCGTGGTAGCGGTGCGTGGTGACGAAGGGTTATCGCTTGCCAAGGAACTGCTACCGGTGGGTATCCTGCTGGATATTCAGCTGCCCATCAAGAGCGGCTGGGAGGTCATGAGCGAGCTGAAGGAGGATACGCGCACACGGCACATACCGGTGCACATCATGTCGTCGCACGAGGTGAAGCGCGAGAGCCTCCTGAAAGGCGCTGTCGACTTTATCAATAAGCCGGTGGCTTATGAGAAGATGGCGGATGTATTCCAAAAGATCGAATATGTGCTGACGCACCATCCGAAGAAAGTACTCATCGTAGAAGAGAACCCTAAACACGCCAAGGCGCTTGCCTACTTCCTCGAAACGTTCGACCTCAACCTGGAGATCAAGAACGATGTGCTTAACGCCGTGCAGTCGTTGCGTGATCAGCGGGTGGACTGCGTGATCCTCGATATGGGCATACCCGATCAGAAAGCGTATGAAACACTGGAAGCGGTAAAGAAAACTCCCGGCCTGGAAAATCTGCCGATCATTATCTTCACCGGCAAGAGCCTGTCGCAACCCGAGCAGGTGCGCATCAAACAATACGCCGACTCGATCGTGGTGAAGACCGCCAACTCGTACAAACGCATCCTCGACGAGGTATCGTTGTTCCTCCACCTTATGGAGTCGGAGGATAAGGAGAAGGCCGCGCCGCCCAAGTATCACAAACTGGGCGCGCTCGACGAAGTGCTGCGCAATAAGACCGTGCTGATCGCCGACGACGACATGCGCAATATCTTCTCGCTTACCAAAGCGCTGGAGCGATACCAGATGAACGTCATTACGGCCGTGGATGGCAAAGATGCCCTGCGCCAGCTACACGCCCATCCGGATACGGACATTGTATTGATGGATATGATGATGCCGGAAATGGACGGTTACGAGTCGATCAGCGCCATTCGTAAAGACCCCGTACTGAAAGATATACCCGTGCTGGCGGTGACGGCCAAAGCCATGACGGGTGATCGCATCAAATGTATCAACGCCGGTGCATCGGACTATATCAGCAAGCCCGTGGACATCGACCAGCTGCTGTCGTTGCTGCGGGTGTGGTTATATGAAAAAGGACGCAAATAACCGGGTATGGCGATGAACGCACCTTTCCAAATATTACTGATCGACGACGATAGCCGCAATATCTTTGCGCTGACGGCGGTCTTAAAGTCGCGTGGCTTTGCCTGTCTGACCACCACCGTCGCCACGGAAGGCCTGCACCTGCTGGAGTCGCAGCCGGCCATCGGCATCGTGCTGCTCGACATGATGATGCCCGAGATGGACGGCTATGAAACGCTGTCGCGCATCCGCAGCGGTACCCGTAGCGACATTCCCGTGATAGCCGTCACGGCCCAGGCCATGGCAGGCGACCGGGAGAAGTGTATACAGGCAGGCGCCAATGCCTACATTTCAAAACCCATCCATGTCGATGAACTCTTCACGCTGTTACATCGCTACCTACCTTAATTTGTCATGAACTCCGAAGCCTTGTTAGACCTTTCCGACGGCGAAATTGAGATCGTACTGAACGACCTGGTAGAGGTACATGGATACGACTTTATGAACTACTCCCGCGCATCGCTCAAGCGTCGGATCAACCGGCTTGTGGCGAATGACAAGTTCCTGAGCTTTGCCGAGTTCCGTTACCGGCTGCGTAACGACGATGTATACTTCAAGCGGTTTGTGGAGGAGATCACGGTAAACGTGACCGAGATGTTTCGCGATACGCAATTCTACCGTACGTTGCGGGAAGAGATCCTGCCGGTATTGGCCACCAGTCCGCTGGTCCGCATCTGGCATGCCGGCTGCTCGACGGGGGAGGAGGTATACTCCATGGCCATTCTGCTGCAGGAGGCGCAGTTGCTGCACAAGTCGTTGCTGTACGCTACGGACATCAATCCGGCTGTGTTAGAGAAGGTGCGCGCCGGCATCTTTCCGATGAACCAGATGAAGCGATATTCCGAGAACTATATACTCTCCGGCGGTAAGAATGACTTCTCATCGTACTACATCGCGCAATACAACGCGGCCAAGTTTGACGAGCAATTGGGGAAAAAGATCATCCTTGCCAATCACAACCTGGTGTCCGACAGCTCTTTTAATGAATTTCAGCTGATCCTGTGCCGCAATGTCATGATCTACTTCGATAAGGAGCTGCAGGAGCGGGCATTGAAATTGTTTGACGATAGTCTTGAGCCTCTGGGGTTCCTGGCGTTGGGATCAAAAGAGACGTTGAAGTTCTCATCGATCAGTCATAAGTACCGGCAGGTGGCGAACAAAGAGAAGATCTGGCGTAAAATTAAGTAAAGATGCTATGGCTCCGTTTGATATCATCGTCATAGGCGGCTCTGCAGGAAGCCTGGCCATGGTGTTGCAGATCCTGCCACACTTAAAGACGGACATGCAAGTGTCGGTGATATTGGTGTTTCACCGCCGGTCGTCGGAAGATACGACACTTATCGAGCTGTTGTCGCATCGCACGGAGTTTGAGGTCAAGGAAGTAGATGAGAAGGATCCCATCCGGCCCCATGTGATCTATATTGCACCGGCTGACTATCACGTTTTAATTGAGAAGGATCATACGCTCTCGCTGGATGTTTCCGAAAAGGTGAACTTCTGCCGCCCGAGCATCGACGTTACGTTTGAATCTGCGGCAGATATATATGGTAAATCGTTGATGTGTATCTTATTGTCGGGAGCCAATGCCGACGGTGTTCGCGGGTTGAAGGCGGCGCGGGACAAAGGTGGATTTATCGTTGTACAAGATCCCGCGTCTGCGGAGGTATCGTATATGCCACAGCAAGCCACCGAGCAGCTTCCTGTAGATTTACTCCTGCATGATAACAATATGGATGTATTGATGGATTGCCTGCGGTCGGGGAGGGGATAAATTTTGGGGAAACGGTTGAAAAACCGAAAGGAAAGTTGTAACTCGTTGTGAGTTGTCTTAAGCTATAAAACGATGTCAGAATCTTTTATCCACTACCTGTGGCAGTATCAGTATTTTAATAAACAAGAACTTTATACCACGCAAGGCGAAGCGGTCCAGGTGATACACCCGGGCTACTTAAATCATCATGCGGGGCCGGACTTCCAGCAGGCGCGCGTGCGTATAGGTCCCATCGATTGGGTGGGTGCGGTAGAAATCCATATACATGCATCGGGTTGGCGCAGTCATCATCACGATGAAGATGCGGCGTATAATAATGTCGTGCTGCACGTGGTGTGGCGGGAAGATAAACCGGTGCAGCGTCACGACGGCACACACCTGCCTACGCTCGAGCTGGGCAGGCGCGTGGACGACGACATCGTTTGGCGGTACCGGCGGCTGGTTAATAGTAGTGAGCCTATTCCCTGTGCCCCTTCGCTGCCGCGGGTGCCGTCTCTTACCGTGCTGAATATGTTAGATCGAACGGTAGCCGATCGCCTCGAGGTAAAGGCAAAGGAGGTATTGCAGCGTCTCGCCCGGAATAATGGCGATTGGGAGGAAACCTGTTATCAACTGCTGGTC
Source organism: Dawidia soli (assembly GCF_018598185.1). Taxonomy (GTDB): domain Bacteria; phylum Bacteroidota; class Bacteroidia; order Cytophagales; family Cyclobacteriaceae; genus Ohtaekwangia; species Ohtaekwangia soli. The sequence continues at coordinate 36,758 of NZ_JAHESC010000045.1, read as the reverse complement.
CGAAATTTCGGGTTCAAGATCAACCGTGAGCCGTTTGAGCAGCTGGCACACGGGCTGCCCTATAAAGTCATACTTAAACAGCGCCACTCGCTGGAACAGGTCGAAGCGCTGCTGTTTGGGCAAGCTGGTTTCTTAACCGGGCGCCAGCCCGAAGACGAATATATGGCCCGGCTCCGGCGCGAGTACAGTGTGCTGGCCGCCAAGTACAACCTGATGCCGCGGCAATTGAGCCGCGCACAGTGGCGGTTTCTGCGCCTGCGGCCCGCGAACTTCCCCACCGTGCGGATTGCCCAACTGGCGGCACTGCTGTTTGCGCAGAAGCATCTGTTCTCTCAAATACTCGAGGGGAAGGACGTTCGCGTGCTGAAGGCGCTATTCAGCGTGCAACAGTCGGCGTACTGGCAGCATCACTACCTGCCGGGTAAGCTTGCGGGCGATGCGTCCGTGCCCTCCGTTGGCCAGGCCAGTGTAGAGAACATTATCATCAATACCGTGGCTCCATTGGTAGCGGCCTACAGACGCCTGCATGACGAAGATGATGCCGTCGACAAGGCCGTGGATCTTTTACAAGCCATGAACCCCGAAGAGAATCACATCGTAACCCGTTGGACGGCCGTGGGCATGCGCTGTGGTTCGGCCTTTGACTCGCAAGCGCTACTGGGGCTGCATAATAATTTCTGTTTAAAGCGAAGATGCTTAGATTGCAACATTGGATTTTCGCTGTTAAACCCAACGCGTAGAGAATGATCATAACCGCCGCCCATGGAGTGGTGCTTCTGGCACTTGCCTTTTTGCTGTGGAAGCGCGCGGACCCTACGATCAAAAGATACTTCTGGCCGGCCTGGATACTCAAGCTGGCCGCCGGCGCAGTGCTGGGGTGGATCTATACTTACTACTACGCCGGCGGCGACACGTGGGGCTTTTTCCGGGATGGCGTTACCCTCGCCCGCGAGGCACGCACGAACTTTTCTGTGTACGTGCGCTTTTTGTGGAGTGGCGATGAATCGTTTGACGTCTGGTCGCAGTTGCGACTACCACAGCCGCGTGCGTTGTTCCTCAGCAAGATCGTCAGCCTGTTCTGTCTGCTCACGCACGATCGATATATGGCCGTAGCGTGGTATTTTTCCATGCTTTCCTTTTGGAGCGCCTGGCATCTGACCACGGTGGTAAGCCGCTATTGGCCTCCGGCACGTGCAGCCGCCGTGCTGGCACTGTTGTATTGGCCTACCGCGGTGCTCTGGACGTCTGGCATCATCAAGGAAAGCCTTGCCCTGGCGTCGTTGTATTTCCTGGTGGCGATAAGCTTGCAGGTGTGGGCCCGGCAGCGGTTGTCGGTGTTAACCGTGGGGCTAGTGGCCTTTGCCCTGTGGATGTTGTGGAGCCTGAAGTATTATTACCTTGCCGTGTTCCTACCCGTTGCCTGCGCGGCGCTGGTCATGCGACGTCTCCTGTTGCCGCGTATGCCGTCTGCGGGCCCGATCAGTAAGGTAGCGGTCTGGATTGCGCTGGGGATTGTCCCGGCCGTGCTGCTGAGCCAGCTGCACCCCAACTTTTACCCGGAGCGTTTCCTGTCGGTCATAACCGAAAACTACGAGGCCTTTCAGCGGTTGTCGGAGGCAAACGACATGGCACATTTTCCATCGTTGGAACCTACTCTGGCCAGTGTATTGCGTCATAGCCCGGCCGCGCTGCTCACGGGGCTGTTCAGGCCGTGGGTGTGGGAGGCCCACACATTCTTTCAGGTTGCGGTAGCGATTGAAAATATTGTGCTCGCCGTATTGATACTCATGTCCTTACGGCACTTGCGCACGTTGCCGAGATCGCCACACCGCCTGCTGGTTCTTTCAATCGTTGTATATACCGTACTATTATGTGTTTTTCTGACCTTATCCACCCCTAACTTCGGTACGCTGTCGCGTTACCGCGTAGGTTTCCTTCCTTTCCTGGTGCTGCTGGTATGCGCGGACAACGTGTGGATCACACGGATCTTTCGCTTCCTACAAAGTTCAAAGTAACCGTTTGGTAAGTATAGCGATCCGCCTACCTTTGCCATCTGATCTGTTATTATGGAAAATCCGGTTATTATTTTTGGTGCAACACAACTGGGGCGTGCCGCCCGTGAGATCTTTGAAGGGAACGGAAATGTCGTGTATTGTTTCCTGGATGATAATAAGAAGCTACACAACACCGAGATCGACAATGTAAGCGTACTGGGCGCTACCGACGACGACGGCTTTCTAAAGCTTATCGGCAAAAAGTGCGAAGCCTTTGTAGCGCTGGACGACAACAAGCTGCGTAAGAACATTGTCAAGATGTTGCAAGACGTACGTCACGTGCAGCCTGTCAACGGTGTGCATAATACCACCATCATCGCTACCTCGGCCGATATGGGCCACGGCAACTTTATAGACCAGGGCGCAAAGATCGGCGCAGGCACCAGCATCGGCAACCACTGCCTCATACAGGCCGGTGCGATCATTGGCCCGGAAGTAAAGGTGGGTGACTTTGTGCAGATCGGCGCGGGTACGGTGTTGGGTGCAGGCACAGAGGTAGAAGAAGAAGCCTTCATCGGCGCGGGAGTAACAGTGGTCGGTGGTATCACCATCGGCAAGGGAGCCCGCGTAGGCGCCGGCTCGGTGGTCGTAGCGCCTGTGAAGGCCGGCGAAACTGTATTTGGAAATCCCGCGCAAAAAGTAGGAAGCTGACGATAGCAGGCGTAGGTATGGCCAGGATTTCAGAGACCGATTTGATCCTTAATGACGACGGCAGTGTATACCATCTCAACCTGCTGCCTAAACACCTGTCCGAAACGATCATTACGGTCGGCGACCCCGGCCGCGTGTACCGCGTCAGTGAGCACTTCGACGACGTTGAGTTCGAGATGAACAAGCGCGAATTCATCACACACGTCGGCACCTATAAAGGAAAGAAAGTCACGGTCATCAGTACCGGCATGGGCACCGACAACATCGAGATCCTGTTCACGGAGCTCGACGCGCTTGTCAATGTCGACCTGAAGACACGCGAGCCCAGGGGCCGGCGCAAAAAACTGCGGATCATTCGCATCGGCACATCGGGGGCACTTCAGGAGGACATCCCTGTCGGCTCACATCTGGTGACCGACTATGCCGTGGGTTTTGACAGCCTTATGCATTTTTATAACCTCACCCTGGACGAGCAGGAGGAGGCGTTTGCCCGGGACATCCAGGAAAAGATCGGGTTGCCCTTCCAGCCATACGTCGTTCGCGGGTCGCAAACGTTGCAAGAGCAATTCAGGGGTGACATGATCATCGGCAATACGGTAACTACCCCTGGCTTTTACGCGCCACAGGGGCGCATTTTACGTGCACCGATCAAATATCCACGCCTGCTGGAGGACCTGTATTATTACCACCACAAGGCCAGCGACTTTTGGCTCACCAACTTTGAAATGGAGACCGCCGGCTACTATGCCATGGCCCGGCTGCTGGGGCACGAGGCCCTTAGCGTAAACGCCATCATCGCAAACCGCGTCAAAAACAAGTTCGCCAAGGACCCCAACAAGGTCATCGATCCCCTTATCAAAAAGGTGCTCGACAGCCTCTGACAGTTATTTCAGCTGTACAGAGCTATCCATACGCATGATATGCTTGGACGCTGCCATCGGGTCGTCGTGGTAAAAGCCCGACAGGATGCGGTGGGCAATCTGTTCGATGATCAGCTCATCATCGGACTTTCCCTCCTTGCCGCGCCAAAAAATGCGGTTGGGGTGGCGTTTCATGTCCTCCACATAGTATCTGGCGCGTGTGTACTGCTCATCCGTAAACGTAATGGTGAAGCAGGTCTTTACTTTGTAGGTTTCCATAACAGGCAGGATGTCAAAGGATATGCCAGTAATTTCCGCAAAAACAGCCTGGAAACGGGGTAAGAATGCCTCATGTTCGCCCGGAGCCGGGCGGAACTGTCCGCGCCTGGGACGGGTTATAAGCCATTGCGGCTATCCTGTGGAAGGCTGCGCAAAACGATTAAATTCGCACCGAATAGCATTATGAGAGATTGCAACGTTTTCACCCTGTCGAACGGCATCCGCGTGGTTCACCAGCAGATCGTGTCGACAGCCATTGTTCACTGTGGACTGATCCTTGACATCGGAAGCCGTGACGAAACATTAGACAACCAGGGCATCGCTCACTTTTGGGAGCATATGGCCTTTAAAGGCACCAAAAAGCGAAATACCCTCGACATCATCACCAGCCTCGACGCCGTGGGCGGCGAGCTCAATGCCTATACCGATAAAGAAAAGATCGCCTTCTACGCCTCGGCACGCCGCGAATATTTCGAGCGGGCCGTGGATGTACTGAGCGACATCGCCTTTCGCTCTGTCTTTCCCGAGAAGGAACTCGAAAAAGAGAAAGGTGTTATTCTCGAAGAAATGGCGATGTATCATGACAGCCCGGAGGACTCGTTACAAGATGAGTTCGAGGCGGTGATCTATAAGAACCACCCGATGGGCATGAACATCCTGGGCCGTGAAGAGACCATTCGCAATTTCCGTAAGAAAGACTTCGTGTCGTTCTTCCGGGATCACCTTCATACCCGGCGCGTGGTCTTCTCGTGTGTGGGTAACATCACACTCGAAGAAGCCGAGCGCCTGGCGCACAAATACATCGGCGGCTTTAAAGCTGCCGGTGGCAACGGCCGTCGTAAGAAGTTCGCCCATTACAAGCCGGCACAGCAGGAGTTGCGGCGCATGGTGAAACAAGCCAAGTGCGCCATCGGCGGCGATGCATACCCCATTCACCACGACCACCGCATACCGCTCTATGTGCTGACGAATATCCTGGGAGGCCCCGGCATGAACTCACGCCTCAACCTGTCGCTACGCGAGCGTCACGGCCTGGTATACGGGGTTGATGCGCACTATACGGCTTATTCAGACACCGGCATGTTTGCCATCTTCTTTGGTACGGAGCCGCGCCAGTTGGATAAGTGTATATCGTTGGTGAAAAAGGAGCTGGAGAAGTTCCGTGAGAAGCCGCTGTCGAAACCACAGCTGGCGGCTGCGAAGGAGCAGATCAAAGGCCAACTGGCCATGTCGGAAGAGAATAACCTCAACCTCATGCTCATGATGGGGCGCAGCGTGCTGCTTTATAACCGCGTGCCCAAATTAGAAGAGGTGTTTGATATGATCGACCGTACTACGTCGTTAAAACTGCAGGAGGTAGCTCACCATATATTTAACGAAAAGCGGCTCAGCTACCTCACCATGCTTCCTGCGTAAACGGAGCCGCCACGAAGCCAGACCAGACACCCCCATGAACATCCTGAACGAAGCCATCCAACAATACGCCGAGCAACATACCAGCGAAGAGAACCCGCTGCTGAAACGCATTAACCGCGACACGCATGCGCAGGTGATGATGCCGCGCATGTTATCCGGGCACTTGCAGGGACGACTGCTGGCGATGATCAGCGCCATGATCCGTCCCGATCGCGTACTCGAGATCGGTACGTATACCGGCTACTCTGCGCTGTGCCTGGCAGAAGGACTGGCGCCGCAGGGCAAGGTCATCACGCTCGATATCAACGAAGAGCTGGAAGAACGCGTGCGGAAATACATTGCCGACGCGGGATTACAAGATGCCATCGATTATCGGATCGGCGATGCCGGCACACTCCTTCCCGGCATCGACGAGGTCTTCGACCTGGTGTTTATCGATGCGGATAAAGAGCGCTACAGCAAGTACTACGATCTGGTGATCGGCAAAGTACGCCCCGGCGGATTTATCCTGGCCGACAATGTGCTGCGCGACGGCAAGGTGCTGGACGAGAAAACAGACAAGGACACCCGGGCCATACAGGAGTTTAATCGAAAGATCCATGCCGATCCACGGGTGGAAAACGTACTTCTTCCGGTTCGGGATGGTATTATGTTGTTGAGAAAAGTATCTTTGTAAAACTTTTTAATCTCTTCTTGACTATGATGCGATCACTCTTCGCGCTATTTTTTGCGGTATCGTATACCGTAGCGGCGCAGACGACGACTCCGACACCTCAGGTTCCGCACAAGATGGCCTTCGCCGGCATCACGTTGACGATCCGCGATGATGCACGCCGCGAAATACAGAAGGATGTAGATGCGCTTACCCAATCACCCCGGCATCACAATATTAAAGTAGAACGGGCAAAGACCTATTTCCCGATCATCGAAAAGATCTTTGCGGAAGAAAATGTACCCGACGACTTTAAATACCTGGCCCTGCAAGAGAGCGCGCTGATCGCCGATGCTGTGTCTGTATCGAACGCCGTCGGCTTCTGGCAGTTCAAGGACTTTACCGCCATGGAGATGGGCCTGCGTGTAGACAAGCAGATCGATGAACGCATGAACATCGCTTCTTCCAGCCGCGCGGCCGCGCGTTACTTCAAAAAGAACAATACCTACTTTAACAACTGGATCTATGCGCTGCAAGCTTACCAAATGGGGGCCGGTGCCGTTATGCGCAGCGAGAAAGACAGTCAGCCCGGTGCCCGCAGCATGGAGATCACCAGCAAGACATACTGGTACGTAAAGAAATACCTGGCGCACAAAGTGGCCTTCGAGGACATGGTCAAAGGCGAGGGGCAGATCAAAGCGCTGACCTACGATAGTCAAAACAAGACGTCCCTGAGCGACTTTGCCAAGGAGGTATCGGTCAACGAAGAGGAGCTGAAGCTATATAATAAATGGACGAAATCGGGCGACATTCCAAGCGATCGTACCTATGTGATCGTCATTCCTGTGAAGGGAAATACCGGAGAAATCCGGTTACCGGACAATACCATAGCTTCAAAAGCTGGTGAGACGGGCAAAAATAGTACATCTGTTTCGGCTCAAAAAGAGACCCGTCGCAAGGTCAACGGTATCCCGGTCATAGAAGCCAGGCAAGGTGAAGGCGCGGCTCAATTGGCTGGGCGTGCAGGCGTAGCGGTAGGAGCGTTTATGAAATGGAACGATCTGGACAATGCGGGTTCTCTCGTCGCCGGTCGGACATACCTGTTAGGTAAGAAGCGCGCCCGTGCCGACAAAGCATATCATACCGTACAGGCTGGGGATAATCTGTGGAGTGTCAGTCAACAGTACGGCGTGCAGGTGAAGAAGCTCAAACGGTATAATCGCATCGAGTCTGATCGTGATCTCAAGCCCGGTATGACCTTGTGGCTGTCTGCGCGCAAGCCAAAAGACGCCGATAAGATACCGGCCGATACGAGGCCTATCGAAATCGACAAATCGCAAACATTTGCCTGGGGTGTAGACCCCACCGAAGGCAAAACTCAGACGCCGATCGTCACAACAACGACACCGGTTACGGTTGTAACGACCCCCACGCCCGCCACGGGGACGGAGGTGCCGGCTGCGGTTACACCACCTGTGTCCGTAAACACTATACAATCCGTGGATAGCGCGTCGGCACCGCTGGCAGACACGGCCCGGGCTGCGACCGAAGCCATCGACTCGGCCAAGGTATTGCTGCCAGCGCGCGTGGAAGTACCGGCCCCGGCTGACAGCGCGGCGGTGAAACCGGTTGCGACTGAACCCGTGGTGATAACTGTGCCTGATACACACACCATACAACCCAAGGAGACCCTCTACGCCATTGCCCGTCAATACAACATGGGGGTAATGGACCTGGTCAACCTGAATAACCTCAACCTGCAGGAGAGCATCAAGCCGGGTCAGGTACTACGGCTCAAAGACACGGTCCCGGCTGTCGAGAATACACCAGCGCCCGCCGCGGCAGCGGGTGTTGAAACAACCAATACGCCTGTGACCGAGGTGACTCATGAGGTGAAAGCCACCGACACATTGTACGGGATCGCCCGCAAGTATGGCGTGACAATCAAGGAGCTGATGGAGTGGAACAACAAAAAAGACTTCTCCCTGTCGGTGGGAGAGAAGCTTCGGATCCAGCAAAAGTGATAAACCTTTTTTTAACTTTTTTCCCCTATTTATTACGTCTTTTCTGGAAATTGTGCTACGGGTTCTCAAATATTGCAAAAAAGGATATTTTTGTGATTCGTGTTATATTAAAGGATGTGTAGACAGATTTACCTGACCATTGATGCAAACAGATATTAAAGCCATAGACCTGGTAATGCTTGTGGATGATAACGACACTGATAACTTTATCAGCAAGCGTATCATTGAGATCACCAGGTTTGCCAAGCGTGTGGAAGTGAAAGGATCCGGAAAGGCAGCATTAGACTACTTGCGTGAAAATCAAAACATTCCCGACAACCTGCCCAGCCTGATCTTTCTCGACATCAACATGCCGATCGTAGATGGCTTTGTATTCCTGTACGAGTTCGAGAAATTCAACGAACTGGTGCGCAACAAGTGTAAGGTCATCATCCTGTCAAGCTCGGACAACAAGCGCGACATCGATAAGATCGTAAACAACAATCACGTCATTAAGTTTATCACCAAACCGCTGACGGAAGTTGCGCTGGACGAGATCAAACTAAACAATATCTGAGTTTCCCTGGTACGGTTTTAATTGATAATTTTCGATCAAAACCCATTACAGTATGAAAAAGGATGTGTTTGCACGCCTGAGCCTGGCTTTGTTTATTTTTTGTCTTCTTTTATCCGGACCCGTAATCGGGCAGATTGTAAAGCCCGACACCCTCTCGCCCTGGAAAAAGAAGCTCCTCTTTAACGCCAACGTAAACCAGGCGTCCTTCTCTTCCAACTGGAAGGCCGGCGGGGTGAACTCCATCGGGTTTAACGCTGCCTTCAACTACAAGGCCGGCTACAAAAAGGGGCGGGACACGTGGGACAACGAGATCGACCTGCTTCACGGCTTTGTGAAGAACAGCGGCCAGGGTTACCGTAAGACGGTAGACCGCATCTTCCTCGATACCAAATACGGCTACAACATCAGTAAGTACTGGGACGTATTCACCTCCCTCAACTTTCTGTCGCAGTTCGCCCCCGGCTATAAATACGACAAAGATGCCGCCGGCCTCGAACAAGCCTCGCTCATCTCTGACTTCCTCGCCCCGGCATACGCCACCTCGGCCTGGGGTCTTGAATATCACCCGACTACCTATTTTAAAGTACGTGTGTCACCCTTCGCACCGCGCGTTACGATCGTGAACGATAACAATGGCCGCTTCGACGCGGTAGACTCCATCGCACCCTATGGCGTGGAGGTAGGGGAGACTACCCGCTTTGAGTGGCTGGCCTTTCAGATGCTGGCCGAGTTCGACAAGAACATAGCCACCAACCTCAACTTCAAGTGGCGCTACCTCATGTATGCTAACTATGAGACCCTCGAGCTGAAGACCATCGACCACCGCCTCGACCTCATGTTCAATGCCAAGGTCAACCGTTTTATTACCGTGGGCCTGGGGGGTATTCTGCTTTACGACTACGACCAGGACAGCGGGGCGCAGGTCAGCCAGTTATTTAACTTCGGGTTTGCCTACACGTTCCAAAATTACGCGGATCCCAAATAGCGCACACCCCTCCATAAGCATGGAAAAGGCCTGAAAACTCCGGGCCTTTTTCTTTTCGCCTGATCCGATAGTTTTAAATTGCGTAAAACTTGTCCTTTCCTATGTCTCAGGAGAAATTCATTGAAGCCATCACCCAAGCGTACACCACCAGCCTGCCGTCTATTTGTCTCGGCGCCGGCGTTTATCAGAGCGAGGTTTGCGGAGCCGCCAAAGTAAACCTGCCGCTGCGTATGATGAACCGCCACGGCCTGGTCACCGGGGCTACCGGTTCTGGAAAGACCCGCACGCTGCAGCTCATGGCCGAGCAGCTCTCCGCGGCCGGGGTGTCGGTGTTCATGCCCGACATGAAGGGCGACCTTTCGGGCATGGCCAAGGAAGGCCTCGTGAACGACAAGATCACCGAGCGCGCGCAGGCGATCGGTATCCACTATACCCCTACGGGCTTTCCGGTAGAGCTATACTCGCTCAGCGGCAAACTGGGTGCGCAAATGCGGGCCACCGTGACAGAGTTCGGCCCCGCCTTGCTCGCCAAGATCCTGGAGCTGAACGAAACACAGTCGGGGGTGCTGAACATTCTCTTCAAATATGCTGATGACAAGTCGTTGCCCATCGTCGATTTCAAAGACCTGAAGAAGGTACTCAACCACCTGACGGAAGGTCCCGGTGCGGCCGAGATCAAAAGTGATTACGGCAAGATCTCTTCGGCCACCGCCAGCACCATCTTGCGCAAGATTGTCGCCCTCGAGCAGCAGGGTATCGATCAGCTCTTCGGCGAAACATCGTTCGATATCGAAGATCTCTTTGAGAAGGTAGACGGCCGCGGCGTTATCAGTTTACTCAACGTATCCGATGTGCAGCACCAGCCTGCTATATTTTCTACGTTCCTGCTGGCGCTGCTGGTAGAGATCTATCAGCGCATGCCCGAGGCCGGCGACCTCGACAAACCCAAGCTGGTGTTCTTTCTCGACGAAGCGCACCTGCTGTTTAAAGACGCTCCCAAAGTATTTCTGGATCAGATCGACCAGATCATCCGCCTCATCCGCTCCAAAGGTGTGGGGGTATTCTTTTGTACGCAGGTGACACAGGATATACCAGCGTCCGTGCTCGCGCAGCTCGGCAACCGCGTGCAGCACGTGATCCGGGCTTTTACCCCCAACGATGCCAAGGCCTTGCGCGAAACGATCAAGACCTTTCCCAAGTCGGCCTTCTACGACATGGAGCAGCAGTTTACACAGCTTGGCACCGGCCAGGCCTTTATTACCGTGCTGAACGAGAAGGGTATCCCCACAGAGACGGTCGTGGCACACCTCTCGCCGCCGGCATCATTCATGGGGCCGCTTACGACAGAAGAGTACAATCAGCTGCTGGGGCAGTCGGATCTGTACAAAAAGTATAAAGATCCCGTTGATCCGCAGAGCGCGTTTGAAATACTGACCGAGCGTATGGAAGCGTTGCAGGAGGAAGCCGAAGAACAGGAAGCGGCGGAAAAGAAAACGGCAAAACGTGCGGAGGCACCGGCGCGGCGCACAACGTCCACGCGCCGTGAGAAATCCACCTTCGAAGAAGTCATGGCGTCACCCGTGGCGAAGCAAGTAGGGCGCGAGGTAGTACGCGGTATATTTGGCATGCTGTTCGGATCGGCGCCCCGCACATCGCGTTCGCGCCGCAACAGTATATTTTGATAACGCGATCCACGAGCACATGTGGGAAGACGATGACACGGAAGACGGCGACGCCGAGTTTGACCCCGAGAAAGAGCGGAGGCGCATGGAGGCATTGCCCATCTTCCAGAAGGCGGAAGAGATACGCGACATGACGCGCCGGATCATCGACTCCATCGACGATGAGGAGGTAAAGATGATCCACAGCAACATCATGCTCGAAGACTCCATCGTCATTCCCGCCAAGATCGCCAGTGCCGAAGCCGTCGATGACTTCATCCTCAAGATGGAGAATGCCACCATCGTCAAGATCCATGCCCGGAGCCTGCAGGCGCAAGCCGCCTCGCTGATCTTCGAAGAAGTCCTTCCCGAAGAATACCTGGTGCTGCTCCGCAAAGAGATCGAAACCTTTCGGGTATTATTCCGCGCCTGGATCAAAACCTTCCACCAGGCCAAAAAGGAAGGTGACGGATGGGGCCTCTTTGTCGACGAGGACCAATAAATCACCGCAACAGGGCAAACATCCATTGCAACCGGTATTACCCATATCCCGGATTATTCCGGTATTTACACGAAAGGTGACATCTTTTTAGCGGTCTACCACACGGGAAGACTTTTCTTTAGTACCTTTACCTCGATTAAAACCTGTCTTGCTGAAGTGACCTCAAATGCTTCAGCTATTCCCTCATTACATGTTTAATTAATCTATACACTGCCTGTATGGTGAGGGATCGTATTATTTGCTTAGTCATAGTATGTATGGCCATGGTGCAGAGCGCCGTGGCGCAATCGACCGTTCGGGCAGAAGGCGGTGTGCTCGATGCCCGTCACTGGAATTTCCAGGATCAAAACCTCGCCCTGACCGGCTACTGGACGCACTATCCCAACGAACTGATAACACCCCGCGAAGCCCGTACCAAAAAGGGCCAGATCCACTATCTGCCCGAGCTTTGGAACGAGACGACCTCCGACGGTAAAGGTCAGGGATATACCACCTATCAGCTCAAGGTCTTATTACCCGATACCATTCATCAGCTGGCGGTCGAAGTGCCGCAGCTCTATAGCTGTTATACACTTTGGGCCAACGGCCTCGAGATCGCATCGGCCGGGGTCGTTTCCGACAAGAAAGAAACCACCGTGCCGCAATGGGTCCACCAGGCGGGCGTCATTTCCATGGATCCTGCCGATACGCTGGTGCTTGTACTGCAGATCGCCAACTTCCATCACTACAAAGGCGGTATAAAAGATCCCATCATGCTGGGCTTGTCTACCAACATCCGCGATCATGCGTTTTATGCCATTACCGCTTCCGTCATTGAGTCGGCTGTGTTGAGTGTGCTCTCCCTTAGTTTTTTTATACTGTTCATGGTGCGCCGGCAACGGGTCGTGCTGTACTTCGCTTTCCTGTGCCTAAGCTGGGGCGCCCGGGCGTGGTTCTCCAACGTATATCCGGTCACAGCGTTCTTTCCCTCCATGCCGTGGTCGTGGGTGGTGCGTATCGAGTACCTCACGCTTTATTCGGGTATTGCCTGGGCGGCCCTGTTCCTGCATGCGTTGCTCGAGAAGCTCAGCCACCAGCTGATACCGTACATCGTCGTGGTATTGAATGTGGCCTTTGCCTTGTTCACGCTTTTAACGTCCGCGCTGGTATACTCGCAGTGGGTGGGATTGTATCTGGCGGTAGCGGCCTGCGTGCTGGCGTATGCGGCCGTGTTAGCCATTCGCGCACTGCTGTTTGAGCAGGCTGGCGCCTGGTATATGGTGGGCAGCATCGTCACGGGCGTGGCCATGTTTGGATACGACATCGTGGCCTATAACAAGGGCGGCGTGTATGATTATATCTTTCTCAGTATCGGCTATCTGCTCATTTTCCTACTGACAACGGTCGTACTGTTGTACCACCTCAATGTGTTTAAGAGCCGGGGGGAAAAACAGGTGCTTACCTACGAGGATTTCTTCAAGAAATAAGGCGTATGCCGGGCCGGCTTAGAAGTCGGTGTCCAGCCCCAGGCGGTCTTTCATCTCGCGCAAGACGGGGTTTTTCTCCAGCAAGTGATCGAACTTCTCCCGTGGCGTATAAAACACCCGCTGCGACTCTTCGATCTCCACGATCTTTGTCACGATCTGAATCGAGTTGTTCTTCAGCCGCTCGCGAATAAACGCCGACAGTTGCAGGCGGATATTGTTCAGCATCGTCTCCTGCACCAGGTGGTGAAGGTGTACGGTAATAACGGGATGGGTAAAGTCGTAGGGTTGCGTCAGCAGCTGATACTCGGCGGGCAGGTGCCTGCGCTGCTCGGCAAATTCGTTCCATACATTCTGCAGCTGTTCTGGCGTAAAAGGCTGGTCGGCTTCCACCGGCGCGTCATTGGCGGAGGCTTCTTTCCTGGGTTCCACTTTCAACAGGCTTGTCAGCTTTACCGTCGTCTTGGGGGAAGACTGGAAGCGCGACTTCTCGGCGTAGTTCGGTTTCAGCGTAGGCGCCTGGACGCCGGCATCCCCGGTGCTTTCCGCCGCGGGTGGTGCCGTGGGGGCGGGTGCTGCCGACTGTGCCGCGGGAGCGGAAGAAGTTGGAGCAGATGTTGTCGTGGTGGGGAGGGCGGTCGGAGTGGCCGCGGCGGCTGTGTTTTCAGTGCTGGAAGAGTCTTCGTCAGACTCTATACTAATTTTTTTTTTAAGCCTACCGCATCGGTAAGTCCATTGCCAGCAAGCTGATCAGCCTTTAATACAGCACCCACATGCGCCATCTTCATCAACGCGAGTTCCACCGTTAAACGCTGGTTCTTGCTGCCTTTGTATTGAATGTCGCACTGGTTGGCCAGGTTCAGCCACGTCAGCAACAGCGACGGGGGAGAGGTCTGTGCCTGCTGCGCGTATTTTTTCTTCACGCTGTCGGGTACCTCCATGAGGTTCACCGTGCGGGCGTCTTGCGACACCAGCAGGTTGCGCAGGTGCTCGCTCAGGCCCACGATAAAGTTATGGCCGTCAAATCCCTTGCGCAGGATCTCGTCCAGCAGCATGAGCGGTTGTGTATGGTTCTGCGTCAGCAACGCATCTACAACCTGGAAGTAGTAGTCGTAATCCAGGATGTGGAGGTTCGCCAGCGTGCTCTTGAAGGTCACGCCTTTGCCCGCCGCGTAGGTCACCATCAGGTCGAAGATGGAGAGCGCGTCGCGCAGGGCGCCGTCGGCTTTCTGGCTGATCAGGTGCAGTGCTTCGTCCTCGGCCGGAATGCCCTCGTGTGAGGCGATCTTCTTGAGGTGGTTGGCGATGTCGCTGATCTGAATACGATTGAAATCGAAGATCTGGCAGCGCGACAGGATCGTTGGGATCACCTTGTGTTTTTCCGTGGTCGCCAGGATAAAGATGGCGTACGACGGCGGCTCCTCCAGCGTCTTCAGGAACGCGTTAAAGGCCGCGTTCGAGAGCATGTGCACCTCGTCGATGATGTACACCTTGAATTTGCCGAATTGAGGAGGGTAGCGAACCTGGTCGATCAGGTTCCGGATGTCTTCCACGGAGTTGTTGGAGGCTGCATCCAGCTCGAAGATATTCAGGGAGTTGTTCTCCGTGCGTTCTTCAAAGCCGTTGATCAGACGGGCCACGATCCGTGCGCAAGTGGTTTTACCCACACCCCGGGGACCGCAAAACAGCAGTGCCTGGGCGAGCTTATTATTATCAATGGCATTTTTGAGCGTCGTGGTAATGTGCTCTTGCCCAACCACTTCGTCAAACCCCGTGGGGCGGTATTTCCGTGCCGAAACAACAAAATTCTCCATGCGGCCCGCAAGATAGAAGGAGAAGTCTGAACTTGAAAACACAAGGCTCAAACTTTTGGAAAATGCCATCATGGCGTACTTCCTGCGTTGCCGGAACTGTGGAGTGAAGACTTTTGTTATCTTTGTGCCCCCGTTTTCCGTTCTTTGACTACTGTACTTAATGGGGCCGACCGGTTTTGACAGGATGTTTGAGACCGTGTATAAGCATGCAGGCTCATGGGATGAGAGCCTTGAAAGATAGTCCTCAATCATACTTGGCGAGTCTAACTACGCCATGGCTGCCTAATTTAGCTGAGCTGAATTACGCCTCGTCCCGATAAGATCGGGAAAGCCATCATCGCCCAGCGCTCCCGTTTTGCAGGCGCTGATCCGCGGTGTCGTTATGCAAATCCGCTCCGTGCCACGTTACTAAGCACGGCTAAGCCATAGTGACTACGGTGCGTTTTAGGCCGTTGCCTGCCTTGACGCTCCCGACAATAAAAAGCAACTAAGCATGTAGAAGACCCGGGGTTCATCTTCTCTGGACGAGGGTTCGACTCCCTCCGGTTCCACCCAAAGGGAAAATCGATAAGATTTTCCCTTTTTTTATGCTTGAAAACGTCTGGTTCGCTGAATAAACGTACTTTTTCTGCCAGAGCTCACCACCAGTTCGATGAATTTCCGACTTTACAGGTATCCGCGGGGAATTCTACATGCGGGTTAAGGGGTCGATAATTTGTTCTAAGCGATTGTTGTCGAAAGCAACGTTGGCCGGCGCATTAGAAACGACATTCTCAATGAGGGAGTTTCAGGTGATTCGAACGGCATAAGAATATTTCCGTCGTAATGCAAAGGTGTTAGAAAAGCAATCGCCCGGCTAAGAAGGGGTTTGTTTCTGTAAGACGAACCTGCAATACGGCCTCGTGCCGTCTTTTAGCGTATTGTAAAACCTTGACCCCACTACGCCGGCAAAATCGCTGAATACGCGTTGGTACCGACGCGGGACCAAACGCTTAATAGTGCTCGTCTTAGAATCATCGTCTAACTCGATGGCACGTACAACTTTCGTGCTGATATTTTCTTTACTCAACAAGATCATCCCCGAATCAAGCAGCTGTTGGCTGAAGATAGCCATGTTCGCTAACGAATTCCGGAAATCGACAAGCAGCAGGTGGCCTCCCGGTCGGAGTACGCGCTTGACCTCTGAGAGAAACTTAGCAACATCGCCGTATCCGTGAGATGACTCGACGTTCATTACAATGTCGATAGAATCATCCTGGATAAGAAGATGCTCTCCGCTACCCTGAACGAATCGCAGACTCGCAGTGCTGTGGAACTTATTCGCTAACGCGACCGCACTACTTGCTATATCAACAGCAATGTACTGCTTCGGCCTGAAATGATTTGCGACATAGCTCGCCCCGCCGCCCCGGCCACTCCCTACTTCCAGCACAACTTTACCGGTTACGGGTACCTTGCAAGCCAGGTAATGATACATTGCCGCTGGTTGATGCTGGTGTTTTACATTGAACGGCGGAACGTTACTATGTCTTTCTTCAGCATCGGGTACATAGCCGTAATTCATAAAATGCCAATCGGCAGACGGAATGTATTTGGCCAGCACTTGGTACGTTATGCGGGCATTGAAACGTTTGAACCATGCAAATCGCTTAAAGACAGAGATTGTTTTATTGATTATATACATGAATAATTTAGGGGTAAATGATATAGAAAATGTGAAAGCAACCGAAGCAAGAATAGTTTAGTTAAAGATAGCCTAATACGAGGTGTCGGGTGTCGTCGCGGAAATTCTTCGCGATTCGAAGATCGCGGGAAACTACGCGTCAGCGTGACCCATATTGCGATAAGCCGCTATTCTCCGGTGTGGTGGTGGGTATAGCATGCAATATTGCAGGTCGTCCCAGTTGATATAGATGACGGATGTGAGAGGCAACGGCGCCGTACATCGATTTATACTCATTGTATACGATTCCACGCTCGCCGCAGGCCTGTTTTACATATCTTGAAATGGCCGGATAGTGAATATGGCTGACGCGAGGAAACAAGTGGTGTTCGATTTGGAAGTTCAGTCCCCCCAGCAGCCAATGGAGTACGCGGCTCTCGGTTTGGAAATTTGCTGTGGACCGAACTTGGTGTATCGCCCAATCGGTCTTCGAAGTGCCATCGGCAATGCTATGAAAATGGGTTCCCTCTACCACATGCGCCAACTGGAATACAATGCTGATTACAACTCCGCAAACAAATGTGATGACCAAAAATCCAACGAGCCAGGAGACCCAGCCAATGAATGCGATCGGCAGGACAACATACAAGAAAACGTACATGAGCTTAGTCACCCAAAAAATGGTTTGCTGCCCGATTGTTAGTTTCTTTTTGGGGGCGGTAGCCGAAATACGTCCGCTGAAATATTTTTTGAAGTCTTCATAAAAAATCCACACGATGTAAGAGATTCCGTATAAGACAACCCAATAGATATGCTGAAATCGGTGATATCGTTTTAAGGGCTGATCGGCGTGAAGGCGCATAAATGGCTTCACGTCGATATCGGAATCGAGTCCCTCGATATTCGTGTAGGTGTGATGGTTAATGTTGTGTTTCGCCTGCCAGAAGTGTGCAGTTCCCCCCAATACGTTAAGAAAGTGCGCGGCAACCTTGTTGAGAAGCGGATGTTTGGAAAAGCTTTGATGGCCTCCATCATGCATGACATTAAACCCGATTAATGCCAAAGCAAGACCCAGGAGCACACATAGTGGCACACCAAGCCATGGGGCCGGTGTGAAAAAAACCAACACTACATAGAGTGCCGCAGCAGCGCTGACGAGCACCAGACCTTTGATTACTATCTTATGATTGCCAGCCTCGTGGATACCCTTTGTTGTAAAGTGGTTACTGACGCGCTGTTTGAGGGTAGTAAAAAACGAACTCTTTGAATTGTCGAACGAATGTGTAATCATGTTGGTGTTGCCTGTATCATATCAACAGAATGACTAAAAAAATCGTTCGGGAGTTCACGAGGCACACTAAAGGATCATGTCGCACGCGGGCCGGAGTGCAACAGAGCAAGGTCGGCGCGACGGCATGATTAGGGCAAAAGAACATTAATGGTTGTGAAAACTAATACACAATTGGCGCCCAATGATTACTATTTGGGAAATTGCTTTTATAAATCAAAACAACCTTTCGGATTAAATGCAGATGATTCATCCCGTGAATTCATCGACTGCATTTGTTGTGTGTGGTTTTTCCGATATTCACTGCAGTCGTATATTGAGCGAGCGTAGTGTCACCTGAGCATAAATAGGAATTGTCGATTATTATAGCTACCTTTGATTATCGATTGCGGACAATTAATTCACTGCTAGTTTGTCACGAATAAATATTTGTGACGTAGTTTCTTAAAATTCCTCAGTTAAGCAGTGAATCTCCTTTAGTTCCGAACTCACCATAAGGTCTTTTGTTGCACAGTGCGGTTACGAATGTCGTAACCCTCGATCTATTTTTAAATTTTTTAAATGACTTTCAAAGATCTGAATCTTTGTAGTGCCATTATTGAGGCACTGACAGAAAAGGGTTATCAATCACCCACAGCTATTCAACAACAAGCTATTCCTCATATCCTTTCAGGAAAGGATATTGTAGCATCCGCAGCAACGGGAACTGGGAAAACAGCATCCTTTTGTATCCCTATCCTTCAGTTGCTTTCAACTCGTACGCAGCGCCCCGCCGTTCGTGCGCTTATACTTTCACCGACACGTGAGCTAGCCTTACAGGTTTTCGATAACCTGAAGTTCTACGGGAAGAATTTACCGTTAAAAAGCGCTGTGATTTACGGTGGCGTTTCCCAAGGTAACCAGGTAAAAGAAATTAGCAGGGGGGTGGATATTCTCGTCGCTACGCCGGGCCGGCTTCACGACCTAATTGATCAAGGCGTTTTGACGTTGAAGCAAGTTGAAATCCTCGTGCTCGACGAAGCGGATCGAATGCTCGATATGGGCTTTATTAATAGCATCAGGAAGCTCATTAAGGTTATCCCTCCCTCCAGACAGAATGTTTTCTTTTCTGCAACAATGCCGGTTGCGGTGATGGGCCTGATTCGTGGCATCGCGGCATCGCCGGTACAGGTCAGCATAGAAGCGTCGCCTAAAACGTCGATTGAACAATCTGTTTATTATGTGGCCAGGGAAGACAAGCGGTCACTACTGAAACATGTTATCCAGGAACAAAAAATGACCAATGTGATCGTTTTTGCTCGCACAAAATATGGCGCAGATAAAATAGCGAAAGACCTGGCCAATTCTGGAATTCCGGCCGAGGCATTTCATGGTGATAAAAGCCAGAACGCAAGACAGCGCGCCTTGACAAATTTCAGGAAAAACTCGACTCGCGTACTGGTAGCAACAGATGTCGCAGCACGCGGTATTGATATTGCTGATCTTCCTTTCGTGATCAATTATGAATTGCCTGAGTCTGCTGAGACTTATACGCACCGCATCGGAAGAACAGGACGGGCAGGTAAAAGCGGTTCGGCGCTTTCGTTTTGCGATCTGGATGAGCGACGTTATCTGAATAATATCAACCGGATATCGAAAAAGAATCTGGCAGTTGTTCAACATCCGTTTAATTAACAGGGGGCAGCTTAGCTGTTCGGGTAGGATTATCACGTTCGCAGCGATTATCGGAGTGTTTTGGCGGGAAACGGACGGCTTTTATCATTAACAAATTTCATATTATGAACGTAAAAATGGGATTGGCTTATAAGATTGCGCCTGATAGAGCAAAAAAATACGCGATGCATTACAATATCTCTCCCGAGAGGTGTCTGATCGTGCCGACTAAATTATTTGGAGATGAAGCATCGTGCGATATTCGATGGGAGGACGATAACGGTGAAATAGTTCTTCTTCAAAAGAAACTGTTCGTATGTGAAAATCTTATCCCTCTTAGTGCAATGTATGACTTCGAATTATACGCGATCTGGAAATATCACTATGGATCCGTTTCGAAAACCTCAGTACCTCCAGGCATCTGATCAAACAATAAACTAGCATTTTTAATCATAAAACATATACATAATGAATATTTACGTAGCAAACATTCCTTTTACATCATCAGTGGCTGATCTCAAAGAACGTTTTGAACAATTTGGAACGGTTACCTCTGCAAAGATTGTCATTGATAAACTGACCAATCGTAGCCGTGGTTTTGGCTTTGTAGAAATGGCTGACAATTCCGCTGGAAGAGAGGCTATCAATAATTTGAATGGATCAGATTTCGAAGGCAAGTCGTTGGTCGTTAACGAAGCTCGCCCGAAGACCGATACTCAAACTGGCGGGTACGGAAACGGGAGCCGTGGCGGGTTCAATAGTCGCTGGTAATATTTGCAAATCAGGTCTTTATATTTTAACGTATTGTATGAATCTATTCGTAACAAACATCAGTCGGACAGTTAGCGAAGAAGCGCTGAAAGCGCTATTCTCGGAATTTGGGCAGGTTTCCTCAGTCAAAATCATCAGTGATAAACACACGGGCGAGTCGAAAGGATTTGGCTTTGTTGATATGGCGAATGACAGCCAGGCGTTTCATGCCATTGAGAGATTAATGAATGCAGAGTTTTTTGGAAAGAGGCTTATGGTATCAAAGGCCAGACCAAAGACAAGCTCATATTGATTGCTGTCGTCGGTTTATAGCCCCGGGTCCGGAGAATGGTTTTCGGATTGTTTCGAGCGGTACGGGTCGTACATCTGATCGGCCAGATCGCTTTCCATAGTACCGGCAGGATAGAGTTTTAGTTCCACGTTTAAAAGAACAAGGTATGTCACAACGAATAATAGACCGTAGTTATGTCGGAGAAGTTCTTCAGCATATCTACACCAGCGACCTCAATACAGGCGTTTCGCTGATTTGTAACGGTGGCTATTTTTATCTTGAAACGTCGGACGGTCGAGTCGCCCTCCGCGGTACCTCTGTCGAAGAAGCCATTACAGATCTTGCGTCAGTTCTGGTTGAATCGTTTCCTGCTTCGGCATTTGCAGAATGGTGGATCAGTAATTTCCGTGAAGACAGGCCGTGGCGACGGACAAATTGATGGTTGCAGAACCTCACTTAACTACTTAAACAACCTTATCCATGCGACAGTTGAAGATCCAAAAGGCGATCACAAATCGCGAGACACAGTCGTTAGACAAATATCTGCAGGAGATCGGCAAGATAGATTTGATTTCATCTGACGAGGAAGTGAACCTTGCCAGACGAATCAGGCAAGGTGATCACATAGCGCTTGAAAGGCTGGCGAAAGCAAATTTGAGATTTGTTGTATCAGTGGCGAAGCAGTATCAAAACTTCGGTTTGAGTCTGGGGGATCTGATAAGTGAAGGTAATCTGGGATTGATCAAAGCGGCAAAGCGCTTCGACGAGACACGAGGTTTTAAATTCATCTCATATGCAGTGTGGTGGATTCGTCAATCGATTATGCAGAGCCTCGCAGAGCAATCGCGTATAGTGAGATTGCCATTGAATCGCGTGAACGGACTCAATAATCTCCTCAAAACATGTTCTATGTTGGAGCAGCACTTTCAGCGCGAACCTACAATAGACGAGCTTGCGCATACAATGGGTGTTTCTGCCGAAGCAGTTGCTGAAACCCAAAGGCATACTGGGAGACACATATCGATTGATGCACCTTTCCAGGAAAGTGAAGATAATTCATTGCTCGATGTACTGAGCGACAGCAGCTGTGATATGCCTGATGCGGGAATGTTATCAGCCTCTTTGAAGACTGAGATCAAACGGGCGCTGTCGCAGTTAACATCTCGGGAGACGGAGATTATTATTCTGTATTTTGGCTTGGACAACGAAGGCCCCCTCACGTTGGAGGAACTTGGTGAAAGGTTTAATCTCACACGCGAGAGAGTCAGGCAGATTAAGGAAAAAGCCACGAGGAGTATGCGGTCTGGATCTGTAAAAAAATCGTTGAAGTCCTACCTGTGATAGAGCGAGTGATCAACCTCTTCGAAGAAGTGACAGGTCTTGTATTGCCGCACTAAAATAAATCAATCATTTAACGCACAGCTGATTGCGATGGTTGTGTATGATAATTATGGCTTTTCAAAATAACGAAGACAATATCTATCCCATCGACGCCTTCATCATGGCTAAGGAAGCACCAACGGTGAAGCTCCAAATAAAGAAATATTACAACCGTATTTACTATTGCGCAGTTGTTGGTAGTGAGTCCGCAAAACAGAAAGTTTATTTTGAACGGGAATTAATACCACCTGGGAAATGAAGTTACTCATACTTCGTTACGCGAGCGGGCAGGACAGCAAGGTGCGGTTAAGGTCGTTCTAAGAAGAAGCGGTTGATATTGCGCCCTGCATTAATTAAAAGGGAATATTCAGAATGGCATTTATTGATAAAGTATTACAGACCCCATCCTATAAATGGGCAGATGATGACGGTAATCTTGTAAAACCGTCGCCGAAACAGCTCTGGACTGAAGCATTTAAACGTACGAACGTATTCAAATCAAAAAAGAACTGGATTCCATTTATCAATTGGGCAACTGCTGTGGCCATGCTTCCCTTTCTTTATTTTTTCTTGGTCGATTACTTTTCATGGCTTCATGTGGGAGCGTTGGTTATTTATGCCATGATCGTCATGAGCACTCATGGCACGATCTGGTATCACCGGTACAGCACGCATCGTGCCTACACCTTTACGAATTCTGTGTGGCGATTCGTTACACAAAATCTGGTGGTGAGAACATTCTCCGAAGAGGTTTACGTCGTTTCGCACCACGTTCATCATGCGAAATCGGATAATCCGGGCGACCCTTACAATTCGGGCGCTGGCATACTGTATTGCATGTTGTCAGATGTTAATCACCAGGCGATAGCAAAGGACTTGAATGAAACCGAATACAAAAAGGTTTCCAATTTCATCGGTCATACGGGGATCGTCATCAATAGTTATAAAAAATATCTCAAATGGGGATCCGTAGCCAATCCCTACTACACCGTCCTCCTGTTGTTAATGAATTGGGCGTTCTGGTTTACTGCATTCTCGTTCATGGGTGGTCCGGGTTTTGCATGCGCATTATTTTCCGGGGCGTTTTTCTGGTATGTACTGGTGCGTGCATTTAATTATACTGGCCACGGTGGCGGCCAGAGACAGCATGTTGATGGGGTGGATTTTGACAGAAGTAATCTGTCAATCAATCAGACGCGTCCGGGAATTTTCTCTGGCGAATGGCACAATAACCATCATTTGTATCCCGACAGCGCCCGGGCTGGGTTTTTGAAATACCAGCTTGATATGGCGTGGATTTATATTTATTGCATGCATAAAATAGGGGTGGTTGGGAGGTATAATGATTCAAAGAAAGAGTTCCTTGAACGCTTCGGTCATGAAATTGGTGCTTGACGACCTTGATGCTTTAACACCCGCCAGAGCGTGAGCAATGGCGGGCGAATGCGCTGGTATTTTGTTATACCAGTGGACGAATACCAATGACTACAGTGTCGTTAGAGTATGCACCCATATGACATGTAGCACCTGTACCGCCGCCGTTTAAGTCTAACAAATCAACTGCTGCATTTCTGGCCGGAGAAGTTGGTTGCAATTTACCCAGATCTGAATTACCCCACGCAGAGGACGTCAACAGCGGATCAGATTCCAATGAAAAATCATCAAATGCCGTAGCGGCTTGCCACTCGGCAAGAGTATGTGTTCCTGTTCCAC
The DNA here is from genome assembly GCF_018598185.1 of Dawidia soli. GTDB lineage: Bacteria > Bacteroidota > Bacteroidia > Cytophagales > Cyclobacteriaceae > Ohtaekwangia > Ohtaekwangia soli. The sequence goes on along the minus strand of NZ_JAHESC010000045.1, from coordinate 13,102 downwards.
GCGAGGTGACATACCCCCAGCGGGAATGGCCAAAGCTTAAGTTATGAGACCTGCTCTGCACCGCGGCATCATCCCCCAGGTCATCACTGAAATTAAATAATGGCGTAGTGCCGGTTTTAACGTTATTGTGTATTCTCCAGCCTGACCCCACAGCACCCGCTTGATGGGTTGCCGAGTGGATGCCCTCCATTTCTCCGATTTTAACACTATTGATTAACGTGTTGTTAATAACATCTATATCACGGATCGGATATCCGGCTTGCTGCATGCAGATGACGTGATAATTGCCGCCAACCTGTATGTTCTGGTATACCTGGTTTCTTCCCAATTCTCCAGACGTATCCATAAAGTTAACGGCTCCGGACACAGGTGCAAATACGCTTGCGCGAATCAGGTTTCGTCTGAAGATTATGCCGCCCAGGATCCAGCGGTCTTCACCCGCACCCTTGCTGGTCAATGCCGTTTCTACATTGTCGAAATAACAATTTTCAATGGTAATATGTCCTGTTGATGTTGTTATGCTTGAACCGTTTGGACTGAATAGCTGAATGCCCTGTTCGCTGCCAAAGGCATTTTCGCGGCTATAATTTTCAATCCAGCAATCACTCACCAGGTTATTCTGACAGCCTTCGCCTTCAAATCGGATGGCCGCATGATTATTCTCGCCATACGTATTTTCTCCCTCACCAAACAAGGGCCAGGTGGTAGGACCGCGATCGATTCTAAAGTAAGAGATCCTGTTGTATTTGCCACCACATACAACGGGGCCTGTATCCGGGTGAGTAGGTGCAAGCGATTCGGTAATGTAGAATCCATACCAGTGGTGACCCGTGCCTAATCCCAAAACAGGGCATCCCTGGGCTTGCTGCGTTCCATCGTGTCTTAGTGTGCTTCGTCCGGTAGTATTCAAGGCCGCATAATTCTGCGCGAAGAAGATTATAGGGTTGCTTTCTGTGCCATCAGTCGATATTCGCATGCAAGGGTCGTTTGAATGGGTGTTAACGCCCATATACTCGCCCGGGCCGCAACTAACGCTCCAGCCAGGTTGGGCTAATTGTAATGCCTGTGCAAGCGTATATGGATTCTGTTGCGTGCCATCGCCTGAGCCGGTAGCAGATACGCTAACCCAATGCGTTGCTACCAGCGGTGCCGCGCTGGCATTTCCGCCAGGCTCGTTGCCTTTATCATCCTCCTCGGGTTTATTTACTTCGTCGGTACATGCCTGCAGCATGGTGGTCATTCCAGAAAGACCGATTACGCCGGTCATTCCTCTCTTTAAAAATTCCTTGCGTTTCATAACGGATATAGTTACTTGTTTAATAATATAGTTTACAATATCATCCAATGTGCAGTCCACGATGAAATCGCGTGAGGCTGCGGGTTTATTCAATAGTATTACGTTTTAATACAAATGCTTTCTTAATGCCGGCCGGATGTAATGATAATGTATAAAGCGCAGATGAGTGGTAACCCACAACGATTGGTTGTCGCTTTTTCTCCACGGTTTTCCGGTTACCACGTGCTTATTTCTACCGCACGGATAAATGAAGGTATATTCGCTACACGGGAAAGCGACTATTTGAGGTATCTCGCTATAAATGTGTTTTGGTCCAGGTAGACCTTGGTAGTTTACCAGGGTCAGCTTTTCACTTCCCGATCATCCGGTATAGGCAGCACGACGCGAAATACCGAACCTTTATCCAGCTCCGATGCTACCTCGATGGAGCCGTGGAGCACGTCGACCTGTGATTTGATAAGGTAAAGACCTATACCCCGGCCTTCTACGTGGGTATGAAAACGCTTATACAGCTTGAATAGGTTTTCGTTGTGCCGGGCCATGTTGAAACCAAGCCCGTTGTCGGCGATCTCGAGCACCGCATTTCCGTTCTCGCGCCAGCTGGTGGCTACCACGCGCAGTGTCCTTTCAGGCGAACGGTATTTGATCGCGTTGCTCAACAGATTGTAAAGAATACTTTGCAGCATGGCGCGTACGGTACGGATCTCTGGTAACGCGCCGAAGTTGGTGATGATCTCCTCGTTGCCTGTAAGACTGTCTTGTAGCAGGCTTTTGCTCTGGCTCCATTCTTTTTCCAATGGCACCGCTTCCAGGAACTGGTGCGGCTCGTTGCGTAGCTCCAGGATCTTGCTCAGGTCGCTGATGATCAGGTCGAGATCGGTAGCCGTTCGCCCGATAAACTCCACCAATTGCGCCGTTTCGATCAACTGCTCGTCGCTCCTTGCCAGGTCCGCAAGGCCCAGCAACCTGGCCACGGGACCGCGTAAGTTATGCGAGACCGTGTACGAGAACTGGAGTAGCTCGTTGTTATGTTTGATCAGCTCACTGTTCGTACGCTTGAGCTGTGCCGTTTTTTCTTCGACGATTTTTTCCAGGTCCCGGTTTACGTCGGAGATCGCGCGGTTGGACTCCGCCAGTTTATCGGCCTGCATCTGGATCTCTTCTTTCTGCTCGGAGACTTCCAGGTACAACTTTTTCAATTCCTGATGTGTTTCATGCAGCTTATCGGCCTGCTCAACGATGCGGGCATTCTTCGCCGTAATGGAAACGTTGAAGCGATAATACATAAACACCAAGCCACCGAGCAGTGCCATGCCCAGGAGGCCGCCGATGATGATCGTGGACTGTTGTTTGATCTGGGCTTCCTGCAACGATAATTTGTTTTCAGCAAGCTCTTTGTCTTTTTGTAAGACCTGGATATCGCGTTCGTGCTGTTCGATCTCCTGGATCTTCTCCAGGTTTACAAATCTTCGCGCCAGGTCGACTTTATGAATGGAATCCCGAAGCTGAGAGGCCAGTAGCGAATAATGCAGCGCTTCCTGATACCGTTTTTGCGCCATCAGCAGGTCGCGGTGTGTGTTATAGTTGAGCACGAGGATTTCGGAAGCGCCGTCCGCATACTTCTGCGACTGTTCCAACGACGTGATCGCGTTGTCGTAGTGGTGTAGACGGTAATAGGCATCGCCTAGCCCCCAGTACGACCAGGCAAGTCCGTAGGTATACTCTACCTGCGTCGCCATCGCCACGGCCTTTTGGTAATGACGGATAGCAGCGGGGTAATTTTTTTGTTTGCTTTCCAGCGACCCAAGCCGCGTCAGGGTTTCGCTTTTTCCCAGCATACTTCCCACACCGGAATAAATTCGTAGCACAGAATCGAGACATCTGCGCGCTTCCGTGAACTTGTTCATATCCGTAAGCACAACGCCTTTCAGCGTAAGCACGTTGGCACGTTCGGCCAGCAATAATTTTCGCGGATAGAGCATGATGGCATTGTCGGCCATGTGCAGCGCCTGCGATGTGTGGCCCAGCCGCTGATAGATCCAACCGATCTGGATGCGGATGATCACGGATTCTGCATCGAAGTGACGAAGCTGGCTTAACCGCAAGGCATCGTACAGGTTGCTAAGCGCCAGCTCGTATTCGCCGCGGGCCGTAAAGACTTTGCCCAGATCGATCAGCAGCGTGACATACTTTCGCAGCAATGATTTTCTGAGAAAATAATTTCGGGCCGAATCAAACAGGATGTCTGCCTGGGCATATTTCCCCCTTTTAAAAAGCGTGAGTGCCTTGATGTGACGAAGATCGTTCAGGTTCTCTTCGTCTTCGGGACGATTGCTGACAAAACCGTCGGCTTCGCGCAGCAGGTTTTGCGCGTCGGAAAATTCGTTCAGCTCTATTTTCGCTTTGATCTTGGCGACCAGCGCTTCTACCAGTAGCGTCTTGTTGGGAAGCATCCGGCGTATGCGGATAGCACGGTCGAAGTAATAGAACTGCGAGTCGGTCTGGTACCGTTGGCCATACAGTGCGCCGAGGTTTCGGTAGATCTTGGAGAGCGTGCGCGGATCGGTGCTGTCCTGGAAGATCGCCCGGCTTTGGTTGAAGAAACGCAGCGCCGAATCCATCTCCACCTCTTCGAGACTGCAGTTGCCGAGCTGCAGCAATGTATAGCCGTAAAGCGCTTTATCGCCCGCGCGTTTGGCCAAAAGCAGTCCGGTATTCAGGTCGCGATGGCCTTCGGGAAGCTGGCCTGACAGATATTCGTGTACCCCCAGGTAGGTGCGGGCGCGGGCTTCGCCTTTCAGGTAGCCCATGCTCTTGCTCAGGTCCAGCGCCTCGGTGTTATAGGCAAGTACCTTTTTCGTATTGATGGTGATGAATTCGTAGGTAAGCAGGTTGAGAATGTCGACCCGTGGCTCTCCTGTAACGTTTGCGAGTTTTTGTTCCAGGCTGTCCGTGAAGTTGGATTGCCCCGAAAGCAAGCCGGGCAGCAAGGTTAGAAAACACGCTAAGAGGTATACTTTTCCGCTTCTCATCGGGCCCTCGTGGTCAATAATAAGAGCAAAGGTACGACTAAAACAAAAAGCAGGAGCGGGAAGTGCGGGGGAGTGCTTTTTAGCATGTAAAACAACGGAAAAGAACGTTTAAACAAAGGTCCTCCCCCCAACCGGCCCGGTTGTCAGAAGGGGGTAAGAAAGTGTGACGATTGGAAGATTGACCGCCGGATAAAGCAGATCCACTAACGAGAAAAACCTTGATTATGTAGGGATTTCAAAATACCTTCCGCTTCAAACACTATGAAAAATACAACCCTGAAACCTTTCGTGCTCATGATGGTGTTGATGACGGCCGTCGCTACATCGTCCGCACAAATAAAAACATCAGATATCACCGGCGCCTGGGAGACCGGCACAGATGTAAAAATGACCAGAATCTATACGGACCAGTTCTTTGTCATCACCACGTATAACGTAAAAGACAGGCAGTTTATAGCAACGTCGGGCGGACGCTGGAGACTTAACGGAAAAGAGATCGTGGAAACACTGGAGTTCAGTTCCGCAACGCCCGATAAGGTGGGTACTGAAATATCAACATCCGTCGACCTGAAAGATAACAAGCTCTCGCTGACAGCGGATGGTACAAAGGGAGAATGGATCCGCGTTGACAACGGCACGCCCGGCAAATTGTCAGGCGCGTGGCTGATCACCGGTCGCATGAATGACGGAAAGATGGGCAAGATGACTCCCGGCGCGCGTCGCACCATGAAGATCCTTTCCGGAACCCGCTTTCAGTGGATTGCCTATAACGTAGATACAAAGGAATTTTTTGGCACGGGTGGCGGTACGTATACTACCGAGAAAGGAAAGTATACCGAAAACATTCTGTTCTTCTCCAGGGACAATAACCGTGTTGGGGCAAGCCTTCAGTTCGACTTTGCGCTCGAAGATGGCAACTGGCGGCACAAGGGACTGAGCAGCAAAGGCGATCCAATCGATGAAGTATGGACCAAACGTGAGAAAGTAGGGCTTTGATAGTACGTCAATCAACCCATCCATACTAAGCCAGTTTCCCCTGGAGCACAGTAAGATCCTGCTGCATTCTGTTCAGGATCGGCTCTACTTCCGTGTCCGAGATCAACTGCGGTGTTCCGTATATCAGCCGGCAATTGAACGGCACAATGAGGCTGTCTTCTTTCGGCATGGCCTTTCCCATCCCGGTCATAAATGCCGGTACATATTTTATATGCGGGCGCTGTAGCAGCACCAGTGCGACGCCGGGCTTTAAAGGTTGCTGAACTTCGGGCGCGCCCCGTGTTCCCTCCGGAAACAGGATCAACGAATATCCATTATCGAGCGCATGGATCATCCTATGGATGGGATCGTTGGCTGGATTTTCTTTATCACGCTTACGCTGGATCAGCAATGTGTTCACAAAATAGTTGCTGAGCTTCTCCTTGAGCTTTGTCTTGCCAAAGTGATCGGCCGCGGCCACAGGTTTTACCTTGTGAACCAGCTTTCGGGGAAGTGATGCCAGGATCGTCATCGTATCCAGATGACTGTTGTGGTTGGCAATGATGATGAATTGTTTTTCGTTCAGTAGAAATTTTCCATTATCAAATTTTACTCCGACGATGATCCGGAGAAACGCTTTGACGACCACACTATAGACAAGTTGCAGGACCAGCTTTTGCATCTAATAGGCGATATAATACACAAGATGGAAGAAAGCGGGGGCCGTATACGCCAGGGAATCGATCCGGTCGAGGATCCCGCCATGGCCGGGAATGGAAGTGCCCATATCTTTGACACCGATATCCCTTTTGACCGACGACATCACGATATCACCACAAAAACCAGAGACGGCAAGGATGAAACTGACGAATACAACCTGCAGATCGGTCAGCGGAGTTAAAAATCCAAGGAAGTAACCAATGATCGTAGTACTGATGATCCCGCCCACAAAGCCTTCCCAGGTTTTGTTAGGACTTACTTTAGGAACGATCTTATGTTCCCCAAACAATTTGCCCCAGGTGAACTGCATCACGTCGTTGATCTCCGTCAAAAATACCAGGAACAGAAGTAACCCTCTGCCGCCACTGCTAAACCCATCGACATCCGGTAGCGACAGGAGATATGCCATATGACTGAGTCCAAATACCGTAAGCATGAGGATCCATTGCAGGGACGACATGGACTTAATGATGCCCACCGTGTTTCCTTTCAGTACCATGCGAAGCGGAAGGAAGAGGAACATCACGATCGGGATGAATATGATAAACGCGCCGTACCATTCGATGTATGCGAGATAGTACTGTATCGGGATGGAGACGTACGCCCAGAAAATAGCGCGGCGGTCGGAGTCCCGGAAGCCGAGCACGGAGTATAGTTCCCGGAATGCCACGAATGACAAGAGGGCAATGGCGATATACGAGATCGTGCTGTTGATCAATGTCGCACCCAGCACGAGCGCGGCCATGATCCACCACGACTTGGTTCTGGCCTTCAGCTCATCCAGCTTTGCCTGGGGCTTGAGCTTGCCGATGACAAAGAAGAGCAGCGTGGCAAATATCAGGATGCTGAAGATGATGATGACGACCGTCAGCAGATCTTTATTTTCAATAAAATCAAAGCGAAGGATCTTTTCCATGCGGTGGAGAGGCGTTATTGAACAGGGTTTTTCTGCAGGTGAACATAGATCTTTGCCAGTCTGCGATAGCACGTAATGACCAGCCCCACATTCATGACGATCAGCAGGTAATAAAATACAGGAGTATACCAGATGCAGGCAACGCAGCCCAGGGTGATCAGCGCCATGCGATGTTGCTTGGCCATGGGGCCGATAAAAAAGTGGCCGCAGTGCAGCGATGCGCCCAGCGTACGAATGTAGGCAGTAGCGATCGAAAGCGCGATCGCCCAATAGGCCAGGTCCATGCCATAGGGCATGTTCTTGGCCAGGAGGCCAACGCCGAAGAGGATCAACGTGTCGGTTATCCGGTCCGGCACTTCATTGAAAATACCGCCTACCGGTGATTTTTTATTGTGCTCCACGGCCACCATGCCGTCGAGCAGGTTCATGACCAGCCTGCCCTGAATACCGGCAATCGCCAGGACCATATTCACGACATGAAGCCCGCGTTCGAGATGATCCAGGTAAAATGCAATCAGGGAGACCATCGCAAAGACGATGCTGAGGACAGAAATAAAATTGGGAGATAATCCTTGTTTGGCGAGAAAGGCAGCAGCGTGTTTAGCCCAGCCCGCATCGCGGGATGCGATCGGGCGCCTACTGTTCAGGTCAGGTTTCATAGGATGGAAAGTTACAAAAAAGCCCGGTGAAATATCACAGGGCTTTTTGCAGGGATTTACTGAACGCCCCTGGTACGCGAAGGTGCTGTTCGTGAGCCACGAGCGAACGGATTGGCTACGGGCGAGTGGCAGTCCCCGGCGAAGATACCCGCATCCTATGGCTTCCGGCTTTCCAGGGTCGCCTCATACTTTTTCTCGTCCTTATCCACGCACGCCACCGCTTGAATGATCGCCTGTTTATTTTCGATCGTGAACGGCTGATCCGACACATAGTTACGCATGCGGCTGCCGAACAGGCTCACCGTCAATTTTTGGTCGCCCTTCACCAGCATATAATCCCACGATTTATTCTCCGGCACAGTGGTTAAAGCACCGTTGCCACCCGAGAATGCTTCCACGTTGGTGATCGCCGTGTGACCCTGCCCTTCGATCATGATCGGATGAACATCCCGTACGCTGTTTCCACAGTTGGCAATAATAGACCCCTGGGCTATTTGCCAGTTCCTGTTCTTTGTATTCGATCCCTTTTTATGAATACCAATGGAGACGCAGTCAAAATTGAAGTTGGTCAATTGCCCATAGGTTTCATCTCCCAGGAGGATGCCACCGAACGTACCGAACGTGAACAGGTCCATCAGCTGGGCATTGTCGGTATGGTTGATAACATAAGCGAAGGTCTTTTTGGCGATGACGGCGTCTACAACGCCCCGGCTAAATCCACCCCGTATAAAACGTTGAATGGACGGGTTGATGTGACAATGCAGGATCCTGGGCACATCATAGCAATAGTCGATGCGAATGAACTCTCCGCTTAAGGGATAACCATAACAATGCTCAAACGTCATAAGCTCACAGGGAAATCGCTTTGGCGCGTTGAAGTCCATCGCTAGATATTCGCCGTAGAACGTGAGGCACGACAAATAGACACCCTGTGTATTGCTGGTTTGTGACACCTGTATCGTGGGAGGGTACGGGATAATGGAGTCCGGCTTATGGATGGTCTGTTCCGGATACCAGAACTGAATGCCCTTTATCTGTGTACTGGATTCTACCGTAATGAAGGCTTGCTTCCGGTCGGTGATCTTAAACACACTGCCCACCGGCTGTTTTTTGGAAGCATGAACGGTGCCTCGTGGGGTCGGTCCGTTGACACCGACAAGCGATGCATTCCGCTTCAGGATGATCCCGCCGGCGATGGGATAAGGCTCATCCGTAGGCTCAATGAAAATGGCTGCACCCACCGTAGAGGCCCAGTCGATTGCTTTTTGCAAATTCGCCTTGTTAACCTCGGCCGGGTTGCCCGGTGCTACTCCAAAACTTTTTACACTTACCAGGTTCTGGGCATACCCGATGTTTGCGGCAAACAGGAGGCAGATTATAATTTGTTTTTTGATCATGATTGTTGGTGTAATTTGATAGTGTGAAAATCTAACGGTGCTTGTATACGATGTTCAAAATAACGTGCACCCCCTTAAAGGGCGATTAATTTTCACTTAAAAAAATGGCCTCGACGCTTTTTGACATGAGCATATTGCCGTTCACAAAAAAGTGGTGAATGGATGGCTCAAAAATACGCGATCAGCCTCCCGCACGTGATGACCGCTGTCCAGAGCAGTAAGGAGAGTATAGCGGCCGCCTTTGCCGCCGGTGGTGTCGGTACAGATCGCTCACAACGTGCAAGGGTATAACGGTGAAAGATGGCGGCGTTGGTAAAAGCTGCCAGGATGAGGATAAGCTTGATTCCAAAAATGCTATTGGTGCTCAGCGCCGTGGCCTGTGAGATGAATAAAAGCAGGCCCGACGGGATCACGAGCAGCAGGCTACGGCGCGACCAGGGAAGCACATACCCGGCCGCATCTTTAACGGCGAGCCGGCCGGCGACCCCGAGTAAGCGAAGATCGAACATAAACGCACTGCCCACCAGAAAAATGAATCCGACGATGTGAACGACCTCGATGGCCGGAAACAGCAGCGGCGACTGGCGGATAAACACCGCGAGCTGCGACGCCTCCAGCCATTCGAACACATCGGCAGGCATTCCTATCGCAGTTCCGTGGTCTTGCCGGAGATCGTGATCCGCTCCGCCCGCATTTCGTCTTTTACTTTTTTGTGTGGATACCCTACAACGGTTGCTTTGGTGCCTTTTACCAGCGCGTCGCTTTTCAGGCCGCGGGAATCCATGCGACTCGGCGGCGCCAGAACCACGTTCCATACCTTGTCATCCACCTGTAGCTTCAACATGCCGTGAGGATTCTCATAACTGGATTCGAGGATCTCCCCCGTAAAGTTCAACGTTTTTGTCTGGTCGTAGTTGGCCCAACCGTGATGCAGCACAACCGTGAACGATAAACAAACCAGTGCCGCGAACAGCAGCACCGACCCTTTGAACATTTGTGTTGAACAATAGCGTACCATACATTTTGTGGGTTAAATGGATCAGAGCTTTAAGATCCGCGAAGCATGATCTTTTGTTTCTACTTTGTCGATCACCTCGGTGATCGTGCCATTCTCGTCAATGAGAAACGTGGTGCGCGCGGTGCCCCATACTTTCTTTCCGTCCCGCTCTTTTTCAACCCACACACCGTACTTCTGGTGGATGGACTTGTCGGTATCGGCAATCAGGGGAAAGGGCAACGAGTATTTTGCCTGAAAGTCCTTGTGTGAGGTTTGATCGTCTGAGCTCACACCGAGCACTTCATAACCTTCTTTCGCCAGCAGCTCTTTGTTGTCGCGCAGGTTACAGGCTTCCGCCGTGCAGCCCGGGGTATTGTCTTTGGGATAGAAGTAGAGGATCACTTTTTTGCCCTTGTATTGTTGAAGGCTCACCTGTTTTCCGTCCTGGTCCTTGCCAGAAAAATCGGGCGCTTTGTCGCCGGCCTTCAGTTTCACCTGTGCGGAAACGGCAAAAGCGGAAATCACAAAGCAGTAAAGGATGATGATCGTTTTCATAGGCATTGAATTGATGATATCACCAAAGTAAGGGTCTGGCATTAAAAAATGATGCCTGTGCCCTTTTTGGTGACTATTAATCAGCAGGGGTTCACCTGATAGAAGCTCATCGCAGATGCAAAACATCTTCGATGAGCTTTCCCGCTTCCACCCCCGGGTAGATAACGATGCTAAGGTGTCGGATAAAGGGTCCAGCCGTACGTATCCTGCAGATCCGTAAGCTTGGCGGTAGCGGCCGCCGACGGCGGACCGAGTGGTCCGGAGTTCAGGTCCGCCCAGTTGTTCAGGTAAGTAAAGTACCCGTCGGTAATGTTATTGGCCACGGCATTTGCGTAGATGTTGTGCGTTATGGCGCCAATGTCAGAGGTATTTAACGCATTGGGTCCACTGATGCTGATAAAATTGATATGGTGTGACATCGGCAATAGCAGCGTAGCCAGTTGACTGATCCCGGCAATATTTACATTCTCGAGGTTCGGACACTTTGTAAGATTGATGCGCGCCGGACCATCCGTAAGGCCAAGCCGTACATCGCGCAGGGAGATCGTATTAGAAAAGTTAATGCTCGAGATAGGCCCGTTTCCGTAAAATGAATAAAAGTCGGTGATCTGATTAACGGCGCCGGTCACCGTAATAATGTATACGCCGGGGAAGGCATAATTGTGTGTCAGGAAGTTGGCCGTGGTGGCAAGATCATGTTGCTCGACAGTTCCGTCGCCCCAATAGACGTTGATCAACCCCGTGCCCACGAGCGAGAAATCAAAGAATTCGACTAACCGGGTGCGCATGGTGAATGCGAAGAACGGGGGCTTCAGGCTGGTGTAGCCAAAGTCGGCCACGTTTTGGGAGGCTGCTTCCAGGACATCGATCGTCAGCGCGGCAGCGATACCGGATTTTACATCAAACTCATAGCCAAGGGCATCCTGTACGGATTGTGCAAGACGCGAGCCGCGCTTTGGCGCTGCCATCAGGACCTCGCCTTCATTCACAACGGCAAGATCACTGATCGTGTAATGACCCTCCGGCAGATTCAGCGGCGTCTCGGCCGTCATCATGTGATCGGTCAGTACAGGATTACCGGCATCATCACGAACAGTGATTACAAAATAAGACTCCTCCGGCAAGGTCATCTTGCCGGCATTGACAGAAACCTGCACCGCCTCGGGTTTACGCACCGTGCTTTCTTGTTCAGTACAAGAAGAAAGGAGTGCAAAAACGAACAGGAAGAAGAAGATTGAAATGTTTCTCATAACGCAAAGGGATTAAAGTGGATGAATAACTAACAAACAGTGTCCTTCCGGAATCGGGTGGAAGGGATCCCGGTTGGTAAATAAATATAGCGCCATTCGTGCTGATATCGGGCACACGAGCCTCTTATTTCACCGAAATACATAAAGATGGGGCTTCCCGCGCGGAATGAATACCTGCCGGAGTTCCTGGTACGAAGCGGAGATGGACAGTTAAAATAGGGGAATAATCCTGAGCCTGAAGGTTTGTAAAACGCAGACCGCCTAGTTACATTTGATATACAAGCCCATCGTGCTGCCATCGTGGTAGAATGATGGGCTTTTTTATTTGTCTCCACTTAATCGTTTATACCATGCTAACAAAATCTTCCCACCCCGGAACCCTTCGACCGAATGTCTGCAAGATCGTGTTATTACTTGCGATGATGTCGGCCCTTCAGTCGTGTTACCATTACACGATCACTTCCAAAAATAGCGCGTCGACCGAAACGAAGTCGGCCACGATGCACAATCTCTTTTGGGGGTTGGCGATCAAACCTCGAAATGGCCTGAACCCGCCCAACTGTGCGGCGCCCGATCCCCCGGTGGGCCTTCACACGGTGCGTATGACCACCAATTTTGGTTATTCCGTCATTACCGTGGTCACGCTTGGGATCTGGAGCCCGATGAAGGTAGAATGGCAATGTGCCAAGCCGTGCCAGCCCGGCAGCGATCCCGTCATTGGCGAATAAATCCCTAACCCAGATCACTATGTCGAAAATAGTAGAGACCGGAAGCAAGACCTGGGAGAACCGCCACCTCACCTTTACGGAAGAGATCGACAATCTCTATGATATGTGGAACAGCGCCGGCGACGACGTGCTGGCGTGCTATACCAAGACCTCGGAAGCCATCCAGGCCCAGCTAGGAGAGGCCATCGACCAGGGAAAAACACTGCGCGCGCTCGGTGGCGGCTGGACGTGGACACGCATTGCCACGTGCCACAAAGGACGGATGTATAACACCAAGGGCCTCAACCTGCGGTTTTCATTGGCCTCCTCCATGGTAGACGAAACCTACGGCGGCACCCACCGCGACCTTCTTTTTGTACAATGCGGGGTGTCGGTCCACGAGCTCAACCTATACCTGAAGAACAAAGGCCGTGCCCTGAAAACGTCGGGTGCCAGCAACGGCCAGACGATCGTCGGCGCCATGTCCACCGGCACCCACGGGTCGGCCTTCGGCTTTGGGGCGGTACAGGATTTTGTCGTCGGGCTGCACATCATCACCGGCCGCGATCCGAACGTGCCAGAGCACAATGTATACAT
>NZ_JAHESC010000044.1 GCF_018598185.1 Dawidia soli | reverse complement strand
CTCAAATCACTTATCCATTCCGACTTCGACCAACCGTGGTCGCAAACCTTTAACAGTTTTTAAACCTTTCAACTTTTCTCTCCGTCAATCCTTCTGATCTTCGAAGCCCTCTTTCGTTTTGGGAGTGCAAAGGTAAGAAGCTTTTTCCTCTTTGCAACATTCTGGCTAACTTTTTTTCTTCTTTTTTTATCTCTCCACGAAGAGAAACAATCCTTCAGATCCAACCAGAATCTCCTCAATACGTCAAGTGTCTTTTGCTTTTCTCGGCTTTCGCCTCTTGCATCCCCGTCGCCCTTCCAGCGATTGGGGATGCAAATGTAGCAGGTGTTTTTCGTTTTGCAAATTCCGCTGCGAAAAAATTACGCAGTGACGCTCTCACGGTGTATTGTTTGGGTACGATCCGGTCCCGTCGACACCAACGTAATAGGAACATGAAGCTCTGTTTCCAGGAACTTTATATAATCGTTTAGCTCCGCAGGCAAACTTTCTTTCGATTGACGAAGGTCCGTCGTCCACCCTTTTAATTCTGTATAAACAGGAGAAATTTTTTCGTGCACGATCTCATAGGGGATTGTATCGGTCACCGAACCGTCTTTTAACGCGTAATGCGTACACACTTTTATATTCGGAAAGATGCTCAGCACATCCGCTTTCATCATCAACAATTGCGTCACACCGTTGATCATGATAGAATATTTCAATGATGGCAGGTCGATCCAGCCGCAACGGCGTGCCCGTCCGGTAGTAGAACCGAACTCATTGCCCTCCTTGCGCATAGCTTCACCGTCGGCGTCCAGCAGCTCTGTCGGGAATGGGCCGCTGCCAACGCGGGTGCTATAGGCCTTAAAGATGCCGTATACCTCACCGATATGCCGGGGGGCAATACCCAGACCGGTACAAGCTCCCGCCGTGACGGTATTCGAGCTGGTTACAAACGGATAACTGCCGAAGTCGATGTCGAGCAACGCCCCTTGCGCGCCCTCTGCCAGGATCGATGATCCGGCTTTCAACTCGCGGTTCAGGAAATATTCGCTTTCAATGAGATTAAATTCTTTGAGGAATTGCACCGCATCCAGGAATTGTGCTTCCAGCTCCGCCCAGTTGTACGTTACGTCGTGATCTTTCAGGATCTTAAAGTGTACATCGGTGAGGCGCTTCAGGCGGTCTTTGAAATCTGCCGAGAGGATATCCCCCACCCGCAGGCCCTGACGGCCGATCTTGTCCTGGTAGGTCGGACCGATGCCCTTTAAGGTCGAGCCGATCTTATTCTCGCCTTTTGCTTTTTCATAGGCCGCGTCCAGTAGCCTGTGCGTAGGCAGGATCAATGTTGCCTTTTTAGAAATAAAAAGATTCTTCTTAACGTTCAGGTTGAACTTGGCCAGCTTTTCGATCTCGGCTTTGAAGATCACCGCATCGAGCACCACGCCATTACCGATAACGTTGCGTGTGGTTTCACGAAAAATGCCCGAGGGGATCTGATGCAGCACGTGCTTGATGCCGTCAAACTCCAGCGTATGACCGGCGTTCGGCCCACCCTGAAAACGGGCGACTACATCGTACTTCGGGGCCAGTACGTCAACGATCTTCCCTTTGCCTTCGTCTCCCCATTGAAGGCCCAATAAAACATCTACCTTAGACATCCGTGAAATTTCTTATTGATCTGAAAATTATTTTGCGATTTCCGCTTCCGATTGTATGATCTGGAAGATGGCGTTAAGCTTGGTAATGACCAGCAGCTTCTGCACGTTTTCCGACGGCTTCATGAGATAAACCTCACCGCCTTTGTTGCGGAACTTCGTCAGGATCGTGATCAGCACACCAATACCGCTACTGTTGATGTAGCGCAGTTCGGAAATATCGATGATGCAGGTCAGCGCCTTTTCCTGGATGGCATTATTAACGATCTCGATGACGGCAGCGCCATTATCTTCGCCGATCAGGTCGCCCGACAGGCGTATGGCCAGTTTGCTCCCGGTTATTTGGTGATTGAAGTTCATAGTGTCTTGTGCTTAGTTTGAAGCCGCCTGGCGATGCTCACAATCCACTTTGGTGCAGGCAGCGTACAGGATCAACGAATGGTGCATCACGTTGAAATGGAGGATCTCCTCCACGGTGTTTTGAATGTTTTGGATGCGCGGATCGCAAAACTCCACCACCTTGTGACATTCGGTACAGATCAGGTGATCGTGCTGTTTATAACCGTACGATTTTTCGTATTGCGCCAGGTTTTTTCCAAACTGGTGTTTGCTAACCAGGTCGCATTCCACCAGCAGGTCGAGCGTGTTATAGACTGTCGCCCGGCTTACGCGGTAGTTCTTATTCTTCATGCTGATGTAGAGCGACTCTACATCAAAGTGGCCATCACGGGTGTAGATTTCCTCGAGTATGGCGTACCGCTCAGGCGTCTTGCGAAGCTCCTTGTTTTCCAGGTAAGCCGTAAAGATCTTCCTGACCTCGTCGTATAATTTCGGATTTAATGCCATGAATTAACGGGCAAAAATAATCAGTTTTAATCGATATGCCAATTTAGCACCAGGGGACTTACACTTTCGGCCAAAAGCATTGTCTTCCAACGATTTAGTGAGTTTAAAAGAAGTGGTTGAGGGGAATCGGGGGAAGCGATAGCAGCTTTTTCAGGCCAAAGGCATATTAACGGCACACGGCAAGCACTGCCTGACCTGGGATGTAGCAGAGCTGTGGCAGCCCTCTTTAGGCTGCTTCAACTGTGCCGTAACTCTGCTACAATACTGCCATATCAGTGCTACAACCCCGGCTTCGGCCTGCCTTTAGTCCGGGGGTTACCCGTATCAAAGCCGTACCAAACCCGTAGATTACCCGTATCAAAGCCGTACCAAAGCCGTACATTACCCGTATCAAAGCTATCCCATAGCTATCCTTCACCTATCCCTGACATAATCGCTACAGGAGCAATCGTATTATTCCTTGGAATCGAAACGGCTGACTTTTACGACACCTTCCACGCTCCGCAACTTTTCGATCAGCTGCTCCAGATGGCGGGTGTCGTTTACATAAAGCATGATCTCGCCTTCAAAAATACCAGAGTCGGTATGGATGGACATGGAGCTCATGTTCACCTTCAGTTCTTCAGAGATGATCTTGGAAACATCATTAATGAGCCCCACGCGGTCGGTGCCACGGATCTTCAGACCCGTGAGGAATGCCACCTCGTGCTGGGACGTCCATTTGGCCTTTACGACCCGGTTGCCGTGGTGCGATAGCAGCTCGGGCGCATTGGGGCAGTTGGTGCGATGTATTTTGATACCTTCAGATACGGTCACAAACCCAAAAACGTCGTCACCGGGAATGGGCGTGCAGCATTTGGCCAGCTTGTAGTCTACCACGTCCATGTCCTCGCCAACCAGCAGAATGTCCTCGTAGCGGCCTTTGATCTTGGTGATCTCCTGCTCGATGGCCTTGGCGTCGGCCACCTGCAGGTTGGGCCGGCTTTTTATGGGGGAAATGGGTTTGTTCTCGACAAACTTTTTGATGTCGGCTGCGGTGATAAAACCCCGGCCGACCCGGTAATACAACTCAAAATTGGCGGGCACTTTGAAATGCTCGCGTAGTTGTTCCATAAACTGCTGGGTGGGCTCTTCCTTGAGCTGACGCAGTTTGCGGAGCAGGATCTCCTTGCCTTCCTCGGCCGATTTCTTTTTGTCCTCCTTGAGCTCATCCTTAATGCGCGACTTGGCCTTGGAGCTGACCACAAAGCGCAGCCAGTCTTCATGCGGGCGCTGTTTGGCCGAGGTCAGGATCTCGATCTGGTCACCGTTCTTCAGCACGTAGTTGATCGGTACCAGCTTGTTGTTGACTTTGGCGCCGATACATTTCGATCCAACCTGGGTGTGGATCTCGAAGGCAAAATCAAGCGCCGTGGCGCCATAAGGCAATGTTTTGAGCTCGCCCTTCGGCGTGAACACAAATACCTCGTCGCTGAACAGGTTGCCGCGAAAGTCGTCGACAAAGTCGAGGGCATTGTGATTGTTTTGTTCCAGCAGGTCACGGACGCGGGCCAGCCACTTCTCCAGGTTGGACTCGGCGGTAGTGTTGGAGTCTTTGTATTTCCAGTGGGCGGCGTAGCCTTTCTCGGCAATTTCGTCCATGCGTTTGGTACGGATCTGCACTTCTACCCACTGACCGTTCTTGGCCATGACCGTGGTGTGCAACGACTCGTAGCCATTGGCCTTGGGAGTGCTGATCCAGTCGCGCAGGCGGTCCGGGTTGGGCGTATAATAATCTGTTACGATGGAATACACCTGCCAGCAGAGCGCCTTTTCGTGCTCCATGCTGGTGTCGAGTATGATGCGGATGGCAAACAGGTCATATACCTCCTCAAAGGGAATGTTCTGCTTACGCATTTTATTCCAGATGGAGTGGATGGACTTCGGGCGCCCCTTGATGTCGTAATGAATGTCGAGCTTGTCAAGCTCCTCCTTGATCGGAACCACGAACTGTTTGATGAACTTGTTCCGGGCCGACCGGGTAGCGTCGATCTGCTGCGCGATAGACTGATAGATCGGTTTATCCGTAAACCGCAGGTACAGGTCTTCCAGCTCGGTTTTGATGGCGTTCAGCCCCAGGCGGTGGGCCAGCGGGGCATAGAGATAAATGGTCTCGTTGGCGACTTTGAGCTGCTTCTGCCGGGGCATGCTGTCGAGCGTGCGCATGTTGTGCAGACGGTCAGCCAGCTTGATAAGGATCACCCGAACGTCTTCCGACAGCGTGAACAGCATCTTGCGAAAGTTTTCCGCCTGCTGCGAAGTGCCGTATTCAAAAACGCCGCGGATCTTCGTCAGACCATCGATGATCTTGGCGATCTTTTTGCCGAACATCCGCTCGATGTCCACCAGCTCGATGTCAGTGTCTTCCACGACATCGTGCATGAGCGCGGCGATGATCGAGGTCGTGCCCAGGCCGATCTCTTCCACGCAAATCTCGGCCACGGCCAGGGGATGGAAAATAAACGGCTCACCAGACTTGCGGCGCATGTCTTTGTGAGCATCCAGCGATAGCGTAAAAGCCTTTTTGATCAATTTGGCATCCTCATCCTTCAAAATGGGTTTAGCCTTGCGTAGTAATCTTCTGTATCGGCTGATGATCTCTTTTTTCTCCTGCTCCTGATCGATTACCATCTTCTGAAATCGCTGATTTGAACCAATAAACGAGGTTTTTTCCTCTTTTGTAAGCTCTTTGTGAATTAAAAACGTAAACTATTCTTTATTTCTGAATATTCCATAAATTTGCGGCCTCATTTTCCGGATGTGGCGTAATTGGTAGCCGTGCCAGACTTAGGATCTGGTGCCGAAAGGCGTGGGGGTTCGAGTCCCTCCATCCGGACCAGCTGAACCCTCACTGTTCGTATAACAAAAACACGGGCAGAGAGGGTTCTTGGTTTCTCTGGTAAACAATCAAACGTTTTAAGCTTTGGAAATAATTCTGGACAAAAAGAACAGCACTGAAGGTCTAATTAAAATTAGATTAACCGAAGGTGATTATCAACCCCATGTGGAAGAAAAGCTGAAAGATTATTCGCGCAAGGCGAATATCAAAGGCTTCCGTCAGGGCAAAGTACCGACGGGGGTGATCAAGAAGATGTTCGGTAAATCCATCCTGGTGGACGAGATCAACCACCTCCTCTCCCACAAGCTTTCGGATTACATCAAGGACAATAAGCTACGCATCCTCGGCGAACCCCTGCCCAATCAGGAAAAAGCTGCTGGCATCGACTGGGATACGCAACGCGATTTTGAGTTCGAGTACCAAATTGGGATGGTGGAAGACTTCTCATACGATCTTTCGTCTAAAGTGAAGGTTCAGGGATACTCCATCACCGTAGACGAGAAAGTGATCGACGAAACGATTGCCGACCTCAAAAACCGCTTTGGCACCATGACCTATCCGGAAGCTGCTGGCTCGGACGATAACCTGACCGGTGAGCTTCGTGCAAAAGAAGGCGACTTCAAAAAAGAATACGCGTTCCTGCAGGTAGCAAAGGTCAACAAGAAAGAGCAAGCCAGGTTTGTTGGCGTGAAGAAGGACGAAGAGGTAGAATTTGAAGTAAGCAAGCTGTTTGCTGAAGAAGGCCTTACCGGTCAGTTGCTGGGCATCCCGGCAGAAGAAGCCAAAAACGCCAAAGGAACTTATATTTTCAAAGTAACCAACATCAGCCATAACGAGCCGGCTGCCGTTAACACCGAGCTTTTTGACCGTGTGTTCGGCCCGGGCGTGGTAACGACCGAAGCGGATTTCATCGAGAAGGTGAAGGAAACGATTGGCGAGAACTACAAGCGCGAGTCGGAACACTTCCTCGACCACCATATCGAAGATTATTACCTCGACAATACCAAGATCGAGATGCCTGCGGAGTTCCTGAAGACCTGGTTAAAGTCCACCAGCAACGGTCAGGTAACAGACGATGTACTGGCAAAAGAGTTTGATGCCTACGCACGCGGCCTGAAATGGGACCTCGTAAAAAACAAGATCGCCGAAGACAAGCAGGTCACCGTAGAGTCGGAGGAAGTACGCGAGAAAGCGAAAGAAATGATCCTGGCGCAGTTTGGCGGCCAGCAGTTTGCTGCCCAGCTGGGTGACCGGATGGATGCCATTGCCGACAATTATCTGCAGAGCGAGAACGGCCAGAACTTTATGCGCCTCTACAACCAGCTTCGCGGCGAGAAGATCATGAAGCTGATCAAGGAGAACATTACCGTACAGGAGAAAAAAGTGTCGGTAGAAGAGTTTAAGAAGATCGTCGAAGAGCACAAGCACTAATCGATACGGACTCAGGCTGGTAGCGGTCCGTTGCCAACGACTGCAATAAAGCGCACCGGCCAAACGACTATGGTTTTAATTCCGCCTGCGGGAGGGAATTAAAACCATTTTCGCTTTAAATGGGTTTAAGGATCGAAAGGGTTGGATTTGTGACCTTGGATGCCTAAGATTACTATAATTTCGACCCCTAAAACGTAATTATTTCATCTTTAACTATGCAGTATAACAACGAATTCAGAAAGTACGCTGTGCACCACCTGGGCATGAGCGGTAATACCGTCGACAGCTATGCTCAGCAGATCCAGAACATGACGCAGTACGTGATCGAAGAACGGCCGGGCAACTTCCGCGCGATCGACGTCTTTACACGTCTTATTTCTGACCGGATCATCTTCCTGGGAATGGGTATTGACGACCAGATCGCCAACCTGATCACCGCGCAGCTGCTTTTCCTCGAGTCTTCAGACCCGAAAAAGGACATCATTATGTACATCAACAGCCCCGGTGGCTCGGTGTATGCCGGCCTCGGCATTTATGACACCATGCAATATGTAAACCCCGACGTTGCCACGATCTGTACCGGCCTGGCGGCATCGATGGGCGCCGTGCTGCTGACGGCCGGCGCGGCCAAAAAACGCTCGGCTCTGCCGCACGCCCGGGTCATGATCCACCAGCCCATGAGTGGCATGCAAGGTCAGGCTTCGGATATGGAAATTTCATTGAAGCAGACCCTGGAGGTGAAAAAGGACCTATACAATATCCTGGCCAAGCACAGCGGTGCCAAATACGAGAAAATCGAGAAAGATTCTGACCGTGACTACTGGATGCGCGCCTCTGAAGCCAAGGAATATGGCCTGATCGACGAAGTTCTGGAACGTAAGAAAAACTAATTTAAAGGCAGATTTGTCACTGTGCAGATGTGCTAACTATTGGGTATTTTTGAAACTCTCAATGCGCACATTTGCACATTGCTAATCTCTACAAAACATGGCTGAAGTTACCTGCTCATTTTGCGGAAGAAGTAAAAAAGATGTTGATCTGATGATCTCGGGTATCCACGCACACATTTGCGACAAGTGTGTGACGCAGGCAAACCAGATCCTCAGCGAGGAGAAGAAAAGCAAGACGGAGGCGGGTTTTTCGCCCAACTTCAAGCTGATCAAACCGATAGAGATCAAGAAGTTCCTGGACGAGTACGTCATCGGTCAGGACGAAGCGAAAAAGATCATGTCGGTAGCGGTGTACAACCACTACAAACGGTTGATGCAACGCAAGCTCGACAGCGACGTGACGATCGAGAAATCGAACATCATCATGGTCGGTGAAACCGGTACAGGTAAGACTTACCTGGCCCGTACACTGGCGAAGATGCTGCAAGTTCCGTTCTGTATCGCCGACGCCACCGTGCTGACAGAAGCCGGTTATGTCGGCGAAGACGTAGAAAGCATTTTGACGCGCTTGCTCCAGGCCGCCGATTACAACGTCGAGGCAGCCGAACGCGGCATTGTTTATATCGACGAGATCGACAAGATCGCGCGGAAATCCGACAACCCTTCCATCACCCGCGATGTCAGCGGCGAGGGCGTTCAGCAGGCCCTGCTGAAGCTCCTGGAGGGCACCGCGGTGAACGTGCCACCCCAGGGCGGCCGTAAGCACCCGGATCAGAAAATGATCACCGTCAACACGGAGAACATCCTGTTCATCTGCGGCGGTGCATTCGAAGGAATTTCCCGATTCATTGGTAACCGCCTGAATACACGGCCCCTGGGCTTTGTGGCGGGTCTCGATGGCCTGCATCCTGCCGATATCAACAAAGACAACCTGCTGCAGTTCGTCACGGCGCAGGACCTCAAGAGCTTCGGCCTCATCCCTGAGCTTATCGGCCGCTTGCCGGTGGTGTCGTACCTGAACCCGCTGGACAACGATGCCCTGCGTAAGATCCTGACAGAGCCCAAAAACGCGCTCATCAAACAATATCGCAAGCTGTTTGATATGGAAAGCATCGAGCTTGAATTCAAAGACGGCGCCATCGACTTCATCGTCGAGAAAGCCATGGAGTTTAAGCTGGGTGCCCGTGGCCTGCGCAGCATTTGCGAAGCGATCATCAACGACGCCATGTTCGAGCTTCCGTCTGAGAAGAATACCGACAGGCTCGTCATCAACCGCGCATACGCGGAAGAGAAATTTAGCAAATCACATTACAGTAAGCTGAAAGTAGCCTAACCGGGCTACTTTCCGGCTTTCTTCAGGTATTGGGTCATCAGCCGCGCGGCATTGTCCGATGCCGACCCAGTGTCCAGGATCCTTATGATACGGTCGTATTCCTGGAGCATGGTCTCCCGGTAGGGCGCATTGTCTAACATGCGGGTGAGCTCCGCCGATACATCTTCGGGATTGGCGGCACCCTGGATCATCTCCTTCACAACTTCCTTTCCGGCAATCAGGTTTACCAGCGATATGTATTCAACCTTGATGATCTGTTTTAGCAGCCAGTAGCTGATCGTGCTGGTCGTTTTGTAGACTACTACCTGGGGTACCCGGAACAGGGCCGTTTCCAGCGTGGCCGTACCAGACGTCACAATGGCTGCCTGAGCATGCTGCAGCAAATTGTAAGTATCTTCAAAGATGAACGTGACATTGGCGTACTGCCGCAACGGATCATATAATGATTTATCGAGATTCGATACAGCGGCCACCGCAAAGTGACGCGTCGGAAATTTTTCTACCACGGATGCCATCAACGGAATGATGGTGCGCAATTCCTGTTTACGGCTGCCGGGTAGCAGGGCTACCAAAGGCTCCTTGTTCATAAGATTGTTTCGCTCCGGGAACTGCCTGTCAGGTGCGTGTGCCTTTACCGCGTCGAGCACGGGGTTGCCGACGTAATCCACATCCCAATCAAAGCGTTTGAAGAAATCTTTCTCAAAAGGAAGAATGACGAAGAGCTGATCGACGTTTGCCTTTAGCTCTTTTGCACGGCTTTGATACCAGGCCCATACTTTCGGCGGTATGTAATAGAAAACCTTGATGCCCTTCTTCCTGCCGAATTTGGCGATACGGCGATTGAAGCCCCCATAGTCCACCAGGATGATGACATCGGGGTTGTAGGCCTCGATGTCTGCCTTGCACTGCTTGATGTAACGGGATATCTTGTTCAGACTGGTGAGGATCTCGACGAGGCCCATAAAGGCGAGGTCCCGGTAGTGCACGGTGAGCTTTACTCCACCCGATGCCATGTAGTCACCACCGAATCCTTTGAAGTCCGCGTTCGGATCGTATTGCTTAATGGCCCGAACCAAATTACCGGCATGCAGATCGCCTGAGCGCTCCCCGGCTATGATGTAATATCGCATGGCTTGCGAGTTACGACTTTTGCGATTTATTCGCCAAAGTACTCTACATAATTCCGGGGAGTCTCGTACAGGCGGAGCGAATGCAGCGTTCCATAGCGTGTAATGGTCGGGATCTGGGCGTTCAGGATCTTCCAGATCTCCACGACCAGGTTCTCACAGCTGGCCAGCTTACCTTGCATAAAATCGACGTCTACGTTGAGATTTTTGTGATCGAGCTTGTCTATCACTTCCCGGCGAATGAGGGTGCTGAGGCGCTTGAGGTCCACCACGAAGCCTGTCTCAGGGTCTGGATGACCCTTTACGGTGGTTATAAGCTCGAAATTGTGGCCATGCCAGTTTTCGTTGGCACAGGGGCCAAATACCTCCGCGTTCTTCTCGGGTGTCCACTGCGGATTGTAGAGCTTGTGGGCGGCGTTAAAATGTTCTTTACGGGAGATGTAGATCATTATTTCCAGAAATTCCCTGCAAATTTTGGAAATAATCCTGAACAACCGGCCGGCAGCAGCCTATTAATTCAGGGCAATATCCCGATCGTTCAGGAAATTACATACCAACACGATGCCTTCCTGGTCTTTGAGCTTCACGTTATGCTCTTTCAGAAAGTTTTCAATTTGGGTACGATTTTCGCCGGTGAAGGATTCCAGGAATTTTTTCTTGTTCGGCGAAACCTCCACCAACTTGCCGTTCTTTGATAAGAAGTACTTTTCCTTGATCACATATTTGATCTCGTTGTTACCCATGTCAAGCGCGGCGTTATAGCTGGCTTGCTTTACTTCTACGAAATTATATTTCAGTAAGGTTGTTTCGGTATCGTTCTGCACCAGGACTTCGAAAAGCCCAGCCGCTCCTACTTGCGTTCCGCCGTATTTCTGTGTACTAACGAATGTCTGCAGATCGCGGGTGTTCGCGTGCCCTACAGTCAGTGTCTTTATGGCCTTCATCGGTACGGTACGAATACCGATATCGGTGCTGATCTCCACATAGCCGTTCTGAAGGTCAATGTTCATACCATACTCTTTTACGGAGCCTGCATCGACTTCAAGCGTTCCAATCTTCCAGTTCTTATACAAATATTTGCTACCGGTGGTGACTTTCTCCGGAAAGCCAAAGGACTTAATCGTGCCGTACGGACCGGTATTCATATCCATGCCGCTGGCCTGGGCGCCGCCAAGTACATTCTGTCCCAGCAGATCGGTGTGCAACAGCATCAATCCTACGAAGACGATCAACAAGCTATCTTTCTTTTTCATAACTATCGTTAAAGCTCCTTGTTATTATAACTGTAAAAGGCTGGCCAGTGGATGGCCAGCCTTTTAGTATTTGTTCTTGTAAATGACGAATACTATCGTCTTTTGTTAATTTTTCGTAAACGTGTGGGTGTTGTGGTCAAGTGTTTGACCAGCTGCATTTGTCACGGTGTACTCCACTACGATTGTGTTTCCGCCTGAATATTCCCCTGATCCGGTTACCGTGTACGCGGTACCACCAACTTCGAACGTCTGCTCGGGGATTGTGATAACACCTGCGTCGCAAAGATCAGCATGGTATTCAACCGAAACAGCTGCATCCCAGAAATTGTCATTGATCAGGATGCCTTTCGTAGCGCCTTGTGTGAAGTTCACGGGGTAAGGGCTGCCGTCATAACCAGGCTCTTCTGCGTCGTACGATCCTACGTACTCCGAGATGTCTCTGACAGGAGCTTCACCGAGGCGGGTTACTTCATACGAAGTACCTGTTTTCACAATCTTTGCCAGGGTATACATATTCGTCCCACAAAGGATGTTGGGATCAAAGGACGCGGGGAATTCCAGCACCGCCGGTTCCATAACGCCAGCCTGTGAATACTCCAGAGAGAGATCCAGCAGCGGCACAGCACCAAGTCCACCGGTGTTGATCACCGCAAAGACACCGGCTTTCACCAGGTATTCGCCATCTTCAAAATCACTGCTCATCAGGAACTCCTCATAGCTTGCACCGTCGATCGTTTCAAGCACGTTACCGTCGAGGTCTGTGATGTACAGGATCATATCGGCGATATCGTCCGGATCGATGGGTGCGCCGGTAGCATCGAACAGCGTACCGTTCCACGACAGTGTCAGCGGCAGGTCGCCCGACGATACGTTCTGGATCGTGAACGACATTGTTCGCGGTGTGATGGTAGCGTTCTCTGTTTGAGCATCACCGATGGTGATGGTCAGCGTCTCGCTATCTTCCGGCAGATCATCCGCCAGGATCTTCACCTGACCGCTGGCAGAAGTCCGGTTTGCCGGGATCTTCAACAGGCTGGTATAGGTAAAATCTTCTCCTTCGGTAGCATCACCGCCGGTCACGTTAACGTACACGGCTACGTCAACGATCTGCGGGGTGCTGAGGGTCACTGTAAAGGTGAAAGTGCTGTCCTTTTCCAACATCGTTACTTCCGGGTGGTCGATGGTGATGTTTACCGTCGGCGCTGTCGGCGTGAGTATGCTGTCACCTGTCTGATCATCGTCGCTACAAGCCGCGAACGCAGCCGCCAGGCCCAGGATGGATATATATCGACTATATAATTTCTTCATAATTCTTGTAGGTTAATGCTTTATTCAACAATCTTCTCAAGCACCTGGTAGAACGTACGGGGGCCTGAGCCGGGTGTATTGTAACCGAATGACATCGTCAGACGATCTCTGCCGTCAGGCGAGTTTGTTACAAAATTGCTCGTTGCGCAATGTACATCGGCCATATCGGTCGGATTTGACTCGCAGTCTATGAACGGCTGGTCGTTGCCAACTTGATCTTCACCTGTGGGAGTTTTATCCGGATAGGTGATCTTGCCATCGACGATTTGGAAGTACCAGGTGTTCCCTGTAAAAGGAGCTGCCCCTAAATACTCAACAACACGGTATGTGGTAGCATCCACGGATTCGATAACAGTCTCCTCTGGCCAATCGGATGTTCCATACGTCGGCACTCCAATGCGGTAATATTCACCTACAATGGCTCTATATTTACCAGCATAGCGTGTTGAAACACTAATTCCCACCGTATAGGATTGTTGCACAGCGCGGTCGTCGTCCAATACGCTTTCGATGCGAAATATCCAGCGATCACCAATCTGATACTCCGTATCGCTATCGGGCAAAGCGCCCGTTGTACCGTCGGGGTTGCCGATGGTCAAGCCACTGATCAGCTCGTTGAAATCATACGAAGAAGTAACGAAGTGGCCTTCGTC
Source organism: Dawidia soli (assembly GCF_018598185.1). Taxonomy (GTDB): domain Bacteria; phylum Bacteroidota; class Bacteroidia; order Cytophagales; family Cyclobacteriaceae; genus Ohtaekwangia; species Ohtaekwangia soli. The sequence goes on along the minus strand of NZ_JAHESC010000044.1, from coordinate 47,844 downwards.
GTTGGTGATCTCGATACTTTCTGCCAGTACTTCGTTTGAAACAAACGTACGGGTAGTATCTTTCGTTTCACCGCCAACTGTTATCTCCCAGGTAACAGTTTTGGTGAACGACTTGTACAGATTTACCGTGCGGGTCTTCTGACGGCCCTGGTTTACCCAAAGCTCGATCGTGTACGGACCAGTCGGGTTACCTACTACATAGTTTATGGAAGCGCTGGTTGCATTTAGCAAGCCACCTTCTCGAGCGTCTTCCGTGATCAGGTCCTCCGACTCGTTACAAGCCGAGAACACCGTCAGGGAAAAAGCGATTAAACAAAATATCTTATTAAAATTGATTGTCATAATTTCTTTCCGTTTAAAGGTATTGTCACCTGTTATTCCATCCACCAAACTTTTGACGTCAGCAGATCTCCCTTCATGTTGTCGACCGCTGTCTGGTAGTTGGTAGCGTTAAGCGTTTGCTCATTAGACGGGTAGATATAGCGGGACGGAATCTGGTTGATGCCAATCGGATCAATGGCCGGGCTCAACGCAGGAACTTTTGTTCTTCTCCATTCCGAGAAGGCTTCGATGCCCTGGAAGTACAGCGCAATGTATTTCTGTGTGTAGATCTTGTTCAGGCCGTTAGCCGCGTCGTATGCTACTGCAGGAATTGCGAGGTAATCTGCTGGAACAAGGTTTACCACAGAACCGTCTTCGTTCTTGAATCCTTTGAAGGTATCGAATGATGCCGTAACGCCCGCGTTGTAGTATGAAGCCGCTGTTGCGTCGCCACCGCCGATCAAGCTGCGTTTTGCAGCTTCCGCCAGCAGGAAGTTCAACTCAGCATAGTCCATGAATACGCCCGGTGTGTTCGGACGGAGGAAATACTCGCCGAGCATCGAAGTATTGGCATAGTCATAACCGTTTACAGTCGGGTTGTTGATGCCCGGCGCAGCACCGCGAATTTCGCCCCCGTCATTAGGTTGCGCATATACGGGCAGGCGGGGATCGCTCAGACCGTCCATGAGTGTAACCAGCGTTTCGTTGATTCTCCACTCCAGGCGATTAGTAAAGACAACGTTGTTCCAAACAGGGTTTGCGTTCGGATTGGTCTCGCGATAATTCAGCTGGCTGTTGTCAGCATTGGAGGAAAAAATAGCACCACCGTTTACAATTGCTTGCAACTCAGCACCCACATCCACCTTACCTGACATTCTCATTAACAGACGTACGCGGAGCGAGTTTGCAAACTTTTCCCATTTCGCCACATCGCCACCGTACAGAATGTCCTGTGCCGCGGGCAACGTACCGGGGCCTGCCAGGTATCCTACAGCCGCTTCCAGCGAGTCAACCATGGCAGGATAGATATCCTCCTGCTTGTCATACATGGGCAGTGTCTTACCTTCTTCGGCCTGCAGTGCTCCCGAGTACGGAACGTCGCCGAACGTGTCCGTCAACAATGAGAACACATAGGTCTGCCAGATCAGCGCCACACCTTTGGTCACGTTATTTTGCTCGTCAATGGCCGCCAGGTACATCTTTTTGGAGTCCATCAACGGACGAGCATACAATTGGTCCCACCAGTTATTGATTGATGTAACGCGGGGGTTGTAACGTTCTTCTTCATTGTATTGAACTTTTGCCCAGTGCTGGATCCATGTTTCGCCCATATCACCGCTGTTGAACATGTCATACACAATATCCGCAGTCTGCTCTATCATGGCAGGCAAGTGCAGGTGAGACGGAATAACAACAGGACCGTTGGGATTCTCGTTGACTTCTTCAAAATCACCGGTACAGGCTGTCGCCAAGATGGCTGTGAGCGCTGCACCCGCTACGTATTTATTTATATTAGAAAATTTCATCTCTAAATCCAGTTTAAATTTTACAGCGTAAAGTTTAAGTTAAAGCCCATGCTTCTGGTGCTGGGAGTCTGAGCGTGCTCGAGACCCAGGTTACCGTTGCTGTTGGTGAAGCCGGTTTCAGGATCGATGTGCGGTGCTTTGCTGTACAGCAGGGCCAGGTTACGCCCGATAACAGAGAAAGTAACTTTCTTGAACGGAGTTTTGGCCAGCAGCGAAGTAGGCAGTGTATAGCCGATTGATACCTGGCGCAGTTTAATGTATGATGCGTCAAATACGGAACCTGCTACTACGGTATTGCCAAAGGCAGCGTGGTTGTAGCTCATAGCCGATACACTGACATCGTTCGGAACGTAGACAGGATCACCGTTTTCGTCGGTGCCCGCTTGTTTCACGCCCTTACCGATAATACCGGTTTCACGACCGATCAGGGTTTCCTCCAGGATGCCGGAATAGCGGCCCCAAGCGTTGGTCATGGAGTATACTTCGCCACCGATCTTCGCGTCAACCAGGACGTTCAGCGAGAGACCTTTGAAAGAGAACGTATTGTTCAAACCTGCCAGCCAATCGGGGTTTGCATCGCCCAGGGTCTTATTTCCGCTAGGATCGCGCTGCGGCAGACCGTTTACGTGAACGATGTTGCCTTGAGGATCACGCAGATAGTCGGTACCATAGATCACACCGTACGGCTGACCACGTTGTGCGATGATCTGCGCGTTCCAATAAGAGCTGAGTTGCAAAGCCTCCAGGCCGGGAGCCAGCTTCACCACTTCGTTTCTGTTGCGGGTAAAATTTGCACTGATATCCCAGCTAAAACCGTTCGAAGCTTTCAATGCTGTACCTGACAACGACAACTCGATACCTTTGTTGGTCATCTCACCCGCGTTAACCTGGAACGAAGTATAGCCAGATGCGCCCGAGATGCTTACCGGTACGATTTGATCGGTTGACTTCTTGTTATAGTACGTCGCGGTGAAGTTGATCTTGTTGCTGAACAAGCCTAACTCTGTACCAAATTCATAGGAAGAGCTGATCTCAGGTTTCAGGTTCGGGTTCAACAGGGTGTTGCCTACTGTCGGTGTGATCAGTGAACCACCCCAAGGATCGAAGAACGAGTATACGTTTACAAGTTTGTATGGATCGGTGTCGGCACCTACCTGTGCCCAACCGCCCCGTACTTTCGCATAGCTCAGTGTTTCAGACTGCAGGCCGAGGATCGACGTTACGTCGGCGCTCAACGCGAATGAAGGATAGAAGTATGAATTGTTGTTTTTAGGCAGCGTGCTCGACCAGTCGTTCCGGCCTGTCACCGTCAGGAAGAGGTAATCACGGAAGTTCAATTCGACGTTACCATACAAGCTGTGAATCTCTTTTTGCTCAGCAAATGTCTCTACGTCTACCGCTACGCGCGAGTTGTCGAGGTTATATACGCCGGGGATTTCCAACTCAGGTGCTTCGGCCGTTGTACGGTCGTGTACCTGACGCATGTTATTACCACCTATGCTGGCTACGACTTTGAGGTCTGTCATAACTTCTTTGTTGAGTGTCAGCAAGAAGTCAGAGTTAACTTCATACCAGGTACGATCGATTTCCTGGTAGTTACCGTTCGGGTAATCGTTCGAACCGTGTGCACGCTTGCTCACCGCCAGATCGGTAAAGAAGTCCGTACCTGTTCTTACGGCCAGTGACAACCAATCCGTGAATTCATATGTCAGGCGTACGTTACCGATGAGGCGGTCCTTATCAAACCCTTGTGTGTTGTTGTACAAAACCCAGTACGGGTTGTTATTAAAGTTGGTGTTCCAGTTGATCGGTGTTCCGGCCGCGCTGGTACCTTCGGGAGCCAGCGGCAAGTTAGCATAGTCTTTCAGTTTCTGAACGTCTACGTTACGCTGGAACCAGGTGAATTGCTGCATCGGGTTGTTGTTGTCGTAACCGCCACCCGTGATGTTGTCGCTGCTCGACTTGATATAATTCGCGCTTACTTCTGCCCGGAACTTGTCGGTGATATTCAAACCAGTGTTAACCGCGATTGTATAGCGTTTAAGGTCATTGTTAGGGATGATACCCTTCTGATCAAAGTTGCTCAACGAAAGACGGAAGTCAGCCTTGTCATTACCGCCGGAGAGAGCGATGTTGTTCTGGAATGTCTTACCGGTTTCGAAGAAGTCCTTGATGTTGTCGGGGTGTGATACCCAGGGACGAGGCTGACCGTCGAACGAATCCCATTGTACGAATTCGAGACCTTTGTCCAATGCGGGACCCCAGCTTTCATCTTCACCACCACTTCCGGTAGTACCGTCAATCCATCTGTAGTATTTGTTATTGTAACCGCCACCGTACGAGTTTTGGTACGAAGGCAGGCGGAGCGGACGCTCGAAGGTAGCAGAAGAGTTTACGGAGATACCGATGCCTTTTGTGCCACGGCCGCTTTTCGTTGTGATGAGGATTACACCGTTTGAAGCGCGTGAACCGTAAAGAGCGGCTGCGTTCGGACCAGGGAGTACGGTCACCGACTCTACGTCGTCGGGGTTGATGTCGGCCGCACCGTTCTGACGGTCAGCGCCACCGTTACCGTTAACGACGGTATTACCGATGCCGGTTGCATAGTTGTTGTTGTTGATCGGGATACCGTCAACAACGAAGAGAGGCTGGTTGTTACCGGTCAGGGAAGATGCACCGCGCAGCACAATACGGGAAGATGAGCCTACGCTGCCAGAACCGTTCGTGATCTGAACACCGGCTACACGGCCTGAAAGGGAGTTGACGATGTTTGATTCACGGGCCGTGGTGAGCTGGCTTCCGTTTACATCCTGTACAGCATAGCCCAGGGATTTTTTGTCTTTTTCGATACCGAAGGCTGTTACAACAACTTCTGTGAGTTGCTTGGTATCTGCGGCCATCGCTACGTCTACCGTGTTACGGCTTCCGATCTCAATTTCCTGTGTTGTTAAACCGATAAAGGTAACCATTAAGATACCGCCTTCAGCGGGTACCTTCAGTGTGTACGAACCGTTTACGTCTGTAACGGTACCATTCGTTGTACCCTTTAAGACAACGTTTACCCCCGGAAGACCGGAACCATCTTCGGCGGAAGTGACACGGCCTGTGACCGTTCGCTCCTGTGCCCACGCAACGCTGCTGGCCAGAGCCAGTACGGCAGTGAGGCATACGAGTAGAATTCTCTTCATACTGCTAAGTTTAGGTTAATGAAAATTAAATATGCACTTCAAACTTATAACAAAATAATAACCCATAAAAGAGTACTCCCTCAAAATTTAGTAGGTAAAGTTCAAAAAAATCCCCCAAAAAAGGTTATAGGAAACGATTGTGCTTATACATGTTAGCCCAAAAATGGGCGTTTAAACATCTTTAAATCGTTTGTTGAATCCGGGGGGAGAATTCCCGACTACCGAACAATAGTAAATTCGATGCGGCGGTTGAGCTGGCGGCCGTTTTCGGCGTCGTTAGAAGCAATCGGTTTGTCGGGGCCATATCCCTTTGGGATGAGCCGATTTTTAACAATCCCTTTGGATATGAGGTAGTTGTATACAGACAACGCCCTTTTCTCGGAAAGCTGGCGATTATGGGCCGCGGCGCCGGAATTATCGGTATGGCCGCTGATCTCAATTTTCAGGGTCGGATTGTCGGTCAGGAAGCGATAGATCTTTTCAAGTTCCGGAATGGACTGTTGTTTAAGCTCAAACCGGTCTACGTCAAAGAAAATGTTGTTCAGCACTACCCCTGAGCCAACGGCTGCCTTTTCCAGGTCCACATCTATTTCCACCGGACGCAGCTCTACGGGGCCGGCGTAATTAAAGTGTAAGCTTTTGAAGAGATACGTCGTTTTGCTCACATAAAGTGCATAATCGGCGCCTTCCGGCAGTACCATCAGATATTCGCCGGAAATCGAGTCTGACGTGACCAGGGCCACCACTTGGTTGCTGGACAGGTTTACCAGCTCCACCCGGGCGGCCAGGGGCTGCCGGCTTTGTTTGTCGCGTACGATGCCACGCACATAGTTGCTCTTTTTGTTCAGGCGCGTGCCTTCGGGGAATTCGAGCTCAAAGATCCGGCTGCGGGAGGTGCCTGGGCCGGTGGTCTCCTCGTGGGAGTAGTACCCCTTTTTACCGTCGGCCGTGACAAACAAAGAGAACTGGTCTTCATGGCTGTTGATCGGCGCGCCAATATTCTGGGGGTTGGTCCACCCTGCGGTGTCCTTCTCTACAAAGAATATGTCGTAACCACCAAAGCCCGGCAGGCCATTAGATGCAAAATATAAGGTGTGGTTATTGGCGTGGATAAAGGGTGAGATCTCATCGAAGGGTGAGTTCACGGGCTTGCCAACATTTACGGCTTTGGTCCACCGGTCGTAGTCGTCGAGGGTGGCCATCCAGATATCGCGTCGCCCCATGCCGGCGCGGCGATCGGAGACAAAGTATAATGTGCGGCCGTCGGCAGAGAGGGAGGGTTGTGATTCCCAGGCGGTGCTGTTTACGTTCGGCCCCAGGTTTACGGGCTTAGTCCAGTCGCTACCAATCCTGTGGCTTTCGTACAGGTCGCAGCTGCCGATAATGTCGGGACGGCCCACGCAGGCGGTAAAGATCAGTTTACGGCCGTCTGCGGAAATGGTACTGGTGCCTTCGTTCAGCTGCGTGTTGATATTCTTCGATATGGACTGGGGTGCGGTCCAACGGCCCTCCACGTCTTTTTGTGACACCACCAGGTCTTCGTCGGCATTGGGGTCGTTTGTTACGCGACGGGTAAAAATCAATTTTTGCTGGTCGGCGGTGAGCACCGGAAAGTACTGCATCGCAAAACAGTTTACTGTGTCGCTTAAGGCTTTCTGTTTATAGGGAGCTGTTTCCTTTTGATTCTTCAACGCAAACTCCGCGCTCTTGAGCAGATGAGCTGCTTTACCCAGACGAGATCTGTTCTGCGACTCTTTCTTCAGATACTGATCCAGCATCGCGGCGGCTTTTTCATAGTTGCCCGCGGTAAAGTATGCTTCGCCTAAATCAAACCAAAATACTTTTTGTTTATTCACATCGGTCGTGCGCGCCAATCCTTGTTCGTAGTATCGGATCGCCTCCGTGGGATTTTTCATGTCGGAATAGACCAGGCCCAGGCGGTAATAGGCTTCTACAAATCCTTCGTCTTTTTCGATGGCCTGCTGCAACATGTCGATGGCGATGTTGAACTGGCGGCGAACGCGGAAGTTATCGGCTTGTGTATACAGGTCGATAGCCTTCCTGGATTTGGTGCTCAGCTGAACCTGTGCGGATGTATAACCGGTGGACAACAGTACAAATGCGAGCAGGAGCAGGAGTCTATGCATGCTTAAAGCTAAAAAACTATGTTGGATACGTCAATTTCAGGCGCATCAAATTCGAGCATCGCATTGATGAGCCGGCAGGCATCAAACGACCGAATGTCCTCTACGCGTATATCTTCCTCTTGTAGAATGTTTTGCTCAAGGAGTTTTTGCCGTTGCGTTCCTTTGAGCAACGCGGACCAGGGCGTTATCCATTGGTTCTTGCGGCGGAATGCTATGTTGGCATAGGAAGTATCGGTTACGAACCCGCGCTTCACGATCAGGATGTCGTCGCAGTCTTTGCGCAACGTAAACAGCTGGTCCAGCAGCTTGCGGTTGGCGTATTTAAACTCGTAGTTTATCCGGTCGTGCTCCACCACGCGCAGGCTTTGCACGGGGCGAGGTGTATAGGGTGTAAATTCTATCTCGCGACTGACGTCGTCGTATACGATCCTGCACTTGTACAGTCCGGTGTCGGGACGTGTCAATGCGTTCAGCATGGGTTCGAGCTCAACGTGATCTTCGGCTCCACATAATGTTTTCAGCGCACGGTTCATGCGTTGTTCGTGCCGGGAGAGGTTCAGGAAGTTTCCGTCGAGGAGCTTAATCGTTTCAAGTAAGAGGGACATAGACTTTGTCGATTGTTTCCTGGTATTCTGCGTCGACCTGGCTTTGCGTGGTAATGCCACCGCCGCTGCGGTAGTAGTATGCGCCGTTTTGATTTTCCAAGAAACGGATCATGACACCGCTGTCCAGTTGTTGTCCATTAAAATAACCAAATATTCCTGTATAATAACCACGTGTCTCTCCTTCTGCCTGACGAATGATCTCCACTGTCTTCACCTTGGGCGCGCCGCTGACCGACCCTGCCGGTAGCAACGCGACGAGAATGCTGCCGAGCCGCGTCCCGTAGTCATCGGGTAATTCGCCGACAATCTCGGAGCTGACTTGTAGCAGGTTCTTATGGTTTGTGCGGATCTCCTCGAGGTAGCGAAACCGGCTCACGGTTACACGTGTTGCAACCTGGCTCAGGTCATTGCGGATCAGATCGACGATCGTGGTGTGCTCTGCTCGTTCCTTTTCGTCGCCCAGGATACGCTGAGCGGCATTGGGCACCGCGGCGTCGATGGTGCCCTTCATAGGGTATGAGTATATTTTTCCGTCTCGTATTTGTACGAAGATCTCGGGTGAGAAAACCAGGAACTCGTTTTGGAACAGTAGTTTATAGCGGGCGCGGCTGGCGTGAAATAGCGTTTGAAGGCTGTTCGCGGAAGTTACCCGGGTCTTAACGGTAAGGTTCGTCAAAAATGAATCACCATAGCCAAGCCTTTCAAATACATGCGCAAATTTCCGGGCGTACTCGTCACGGTCGTGCGGTATTACGTGTAACGGCTCGACAGGCTCGTCTCCAACTTCTATGTTGGAAGTGTTGGTATAACCATTTATATCGAACCATATTGCTGATCCCTGCAGATCTGACAACCGGGCAATGAAAGGCTTTTCCATTTCGAAATCGATCACAAATAAAAAGGGGACCTTCTGTTGCCCCCATGCATTCATTGTATCGACAAAGTCGGTAATGGTCATGCGTGTCTTACGGTATATTCATGTATTTGTGTACCTGGAGCGATACCTGCCAGTGTGGATTGGCCTTGACATAGTCGATGATCAACGGAAGTATTTCTTTTTCTTTCGACCATTCGGGCTGCAGAAAAAGTTGACACGACGGACGTACTTTGCCGGCAAGCTCTTCCGCCCAGGCAAAGTCACTTTTATTATATACCACGATCTTCAGCTCATCTGCCTTTTCAAAGATCGATTCGTGGGGATTCTTAAACTTTTTGGGTGAGAAACACACCCAATTCCATATACCGGTAAGCGGATATACTCCGGAGGTTTCGATGTGCGTACGCAGCCCGGCTTCCTGCAGTGCGGCGGTCAACGGCGCAAGGTCGTGCATAACGGGTTCGCCGCCGGTTATCACGACGATCTTCCCTCCTGCTGCGGCGGCCCGGTCGACCATTTCGGTTACTGCCACCGATGGATGCTGGCTGGCATCCCACGATTCTTTTACGTCACACCACACACACCCTACGTCGCACCCGCCGAGGCGGATGAAGTAGGCTGCATGGCCCTGGTAGTGCCCTTCCCCCTGGATGGTATAAAAGTCTTCCATCAGGGGAAGCGAAAGCGGCGCTATAGCTTGTGCGGTTTTCACGTTGTGTTCCGGGCTGTTCCGGCCCTCGTGTCTTAACAACTTTAGGGATGTTGGAGTTCAGTAGCCCGCAGGGTATTGAGCAGCAACGATGCAATGGTCATCGGCCCTACTCCTCCCGGTGTCGGTGTGATGTATGACGTCTTAGGTGCTACGGCTTTGAAGTCTACATCGCCCTGAATGGCCCAGCCTTTCGGGTATTGGGGACCTTCTACGCGGGTGGTGCCGATGTCGATCACGACGGCACCTTCTTTTACCATGTCGGCTGTGATCAGTCCGGGCTTGCCTACTGCAACGAGCAGGATGTCGGCCGAACGGGTATAGCTGCCTAAGTCTTTTGTAAACTTATGGCAGATGGTTACGGTGGCTCTGCCTTGCTCGGTGAGCATCATGCTGAGTGGTGCTCCGGCTATACGACTGGCGCCCACGACCACGGCATGCTTGCCCTCGGTCTCGATGTTGTATCGGCGCAGCAGCTCCATTACCCCAAAGGGTGTAGCCGGCATCAACAGCGGATTTTTCGATATAATGCTGCCAAAGTTGTGGTTGGTGAAGCCATCCACGTCTTTGTCGGAGCGGATCTTTTCAGTTACTCTATCGACAGAAATGTGTGGCGGCAGGGGCAGCTGTACAATGAAACCATCTACGTCGTCGTCGTTGTTGACGTGATCGATGTGTTTCAGCAATTTCTCTTCCGAGATGGTGTCGGCAAATCGCATCATGGTGTAATGAAATCCCACCGATTTGCAAGACTTCACCTTATTGTCGACATAGGTCTGGCTGGCGCCGTCGTCTCCGACGAGTATAATAGCCAGGTGGGGGATCTTCCGTCCCTGGGCTTTACGCTCTGCTACTTTTTGTGAGATCTCATTCTTGATATCGGCCGATACTTTTTTGCCGTCGATCAATGTATACGTCATTGCTTCTGTCATTCCCTGCTTAAAATATTATTCTATTTTCAGGATCGCCATGAATGCTTCCTGCGGCACCTCTACGGAGCCGATCTGGCGCATGCGTTTTTTACCTTTCTTCTGTTTCTCCAACAGTTTACGCTTACGGGAGATATCACCGCCGTAACACTTCGCGAGTACGTTCTTGCGGATGGCGCTCAGGTTTTCGCGGGCGACGATCTTCTGACCTATCGCTGCCTGAATGGCAATGTCGAACATCTGGCGGGGGATCAGCTCGCGCAGCTTTTCACAAAGCTTGCGGCCCCAATCCTGGGACTTGCCGCGGTGTACGATCGCGCTCAGGGCGTCTACTTTCTCGCCATTCAACATCACATCGAGCTTCACCATGTCCGACTCGCGGAAGCCAATGAGGTGATAGTCCAGCGATGCATAGCCGCGGGAGATAGACTTGAGTTTATCGAAGAAGTCGAATACAATTTCCGACAGCGGCATCTCGAACGACATCTCGACGCGATCGGTCGTGAGATAATTCTGATTTTTGATCAGGCCGCGTTTGTCCATACACAAGCTGATAATGGGGCCGATGTATTCTGCTTTTGAAATGATCTGAGCTTTGATATACGGCTCTTCGATGTATTTCATGCGGGTAGGGTCAGGCATCTCCGACGGTGCGTTGATGCTTATTTCCTCGCCGTCCGTCAGAAAAGCTTTAAACTGTACTGAAGGCACGGTCGTGATGACTGTCATGTTGAATTCACGTTCCAGTCGTTCCTGGATGATCTCCATGTGCAGCATGCCGAGGAAACCGCACCGGAAGCCGAAGCCCAGGGCCGCGGAGGTTTCCAATTCCCACACCAGCGACGCATCGTTGAGCTTAAGTTTCTCCATCGATGCGCGGAGCTCTTCAAACTCGGTGGTATCCACGGGATAGATACCCGCAAATACCATGGGTTTCACTTCTTCAAAACCTTTGAGCGATTCTCCCGGTCTGTCGGGATGTGTAATGGTATCACCCACATGCACTTCGCTGGCCACCTTGATACCGGAGATCATATAGCCTACGTTGCCTGCACTGATCTCGTTGCGGGGTTGTTTATCAAGCTTCAATACGCCGATCTCCTCCGCAAAATATTGCTGGCCGGTGTTCACGAACGTAATTCTATCGCCTTTGCGGACCGTGCCGTTAAAGACCCGGAAATAGATTTCAATACCCCGGAAGGAATTGAATACGGAGTCGAAGATCATAGCCTGCAGCGGAGCCTGTGCGTCACCCTTCGGAGGTTTGATGCGATGCACAACGGCGTGGAGGATCTCTTCGATGCCCTTACCTTCTTTGGCGCTGGCGCGGATGACATCTTCGCGTTTGCAGCCGATGAGGTCGACGATCTCGTCAGTTACTTCTTCGGGCATGGCGTGCGGGAGGTCGATCTTGTTCATGACCGGGATGATCTCCAGGTCGTGTTCCAGGGCCAGGTAGAGGTTGGAAATGGTTTGCGCTTCGATGCCCTGGCTGGCGTCTACAATGAGAAGAGCTCCTTCGCAGGCGGCGATCGAACGCGACACCTCATAGGAGAAGTCAACGTGGCCGGGGGTGTCGATCAGGTTGAGAATGTATTCCTGTCCATCCAGTTTGTACTTCATCTGGATGGCGTGTGCTTTGATGGTAATGCCTTTTTCTTTTTCCAGGTCCATGTTGTCGAGGACCTGTGCTTCCATTTGCCGTTCATTGAGGGTTCCTGTGAACTCCAGGAGCCTGTCGGCCAGCGTGCTTTTGCCGTGGTCGATGTGGGCTATAATGCAAAAATTGCGGATGTTTTCCATACCCGTCTGTTCCTCAAAAATTTAGGAATGCAAAAGTAGGAATTATTACTGGATTACGCGGCGGGGCAAGGCAGATTGCAGGCCCCGCGAAGATGTTATTTTTTTGCTTTCGCGGAGGGCAAGACCTGGATGGGACATCCTACCGCCTCGGTTTCGCGGATGCCCGGGACCTTGTGGCGCTGAACAGCCTCTATTGCATCCCTAAGGTAGCGTTGGGTAACACGTTGCCGGTATTTGCCGAGGTCAAAAAACCAGTCATCGATCGCACCCCGGTAAATGACCTGTTGGTTGATATCCGTCAGAAAGACTTCTGGCGTAATTCGGGCTGAAAATCTGCGAACCCATTGGAAGTCAGGGTCGGCGACCGCGGAAAAACGGATGCCGTATTCCTTCCAGAAATTATCGATCTCTGCCTGACTGACGCTACCCGGAATAACGGCTTTTACCTGCACGCCCTGCATGCGATAGACGCTGTCGATCTGCGTTAGCTCGCTGATGTACTTTTGACTGATCGGGCAGTCCAGTGCTAGAAACACCCAAATAATCAAACTGTCGGCAGGAATCGGCCTTACAGCCTTTTGCGGCTTGGCGTTGCCCGACTGTCCTGTCAATAACATCGTGCTTACTATCAACAGAAATGCGAGCAATATTCTTCGCATGTGTGTCTGGTAAAACGGTTGTTAAACCGAGAAACTCTCGCCGCAACCGCAGGTGCGCGTGGCGTTGGGATTGATAAATTGGAAGCCTTTTCCGTTCAAGCCGTCTGTGAAATCCAGGACGGTGCCGAGCAGATACAACAAGCTCTTTTTGTCAACCAGTATCTTGACGCCTTTGTCTTCGAAAACCTGATCGGCTGGATTGATCTGGTCGTCAAATCCGAGGTCGTACATCAGTCCGGAGCATCCTCCACCTTTTACCGAAACACGGATGTTGTGCTCATCTGTTCGACCTTCTTCCACGCGCAAGGCGGCGATTCTTTCTTTTGCTTTATCCGTTACCTGTATCATTGATAGGAAATGAACTTTGTCTTTCGTTGTATTATAACCGCCCACGGGCCGTCAATGTTCCCATTATTGCCCCAATTTCAAGCTTCGCTCTGTTAATTCTGGCAAAAGATTCATCTTTGAATACAAAGTTAACACAATATGGAAAAACTTGAGCACATCGGTATTGCGGTAAAGGACATGCAGCAGGCCAATGCACTTTTTGCTGCTCTTTTGGGAAAAGCGCAATACAAGATGGAAGAAGTGGCTTCTGAGGGCGTCCGCACGGCTTTTTTTGACGTGAGCGGGGTAAAAATCGAGCTCCTGGAGGCCACACGGCCCGATTCGCCGATCGCCAAATTTATTGAAAAGCGCGGGGAGGGCATTCACCACCTGGCATTCGAGGTTGCGGACCTGGAAAAAAGCATAGAGGATTATCAGGCCAAGGGATTTGAGCCGATCAACCCGCAACCCAAAAATGGCGCCGACAACAAGCGTATTTGTTTCCTGCACCCCAAAACGACGCAAGGCGTGTTGGTAGAGCTTTGCCAGGAAATTAAGGACGCTTCATCTCGCTAGCGCTCTTTCCGCCAAACTGGATGTCGTTATAATACTTCTGCTTCTTCTTCCCTTTTTTTGTTTTGTAATAGGGCTTGGATGAGGCGCAGGCGCCGATCACCATTGCTATTATCACCAGCATCGCAATCATCTTCTTCATCATGGTCTCCTTTTCAGGGGCATAGTTACTACGATATTAGGAAGTAAATCGCTCATATTCGCGCATAATCTTACTTTTGCAGGACGAAAGGGCTGTTCTCCCGGTGAAGCAGCGCCTGCCCATTTCATTTATGAGCGAGACCAGATCAGAAATCAGCCAGCTTGGAGAGTTCGGGCTGATCGACCACATCAGTCGGGATTTTTCCCTGAAAAACACTTCTTCCATCAAGGGCATTGGCGACGATGCCGCGGTGCTGTCAGCAGGACAGGATGATTTCCTGTTGCTCTCGACCGATATGTTGGTGGAAGGCATTCACTTTGACCTTGCGTACATGCCGCTGCACCACCTGGGATACAAGGCTGTAGCGGTGAATGTGTCAGACATCGCGGCGATGAATGGCAAGGCCGAGCAGATCACGGTAAGTCTTGCCCTGACCAATCGTTTTTCTGTCGAGGCTGTCGACGCTTTGTATAAAGGTATCCATGCGGCTTGTGAAAGCTATGGTGTCGATCTGATCGGCGGCGATACGACTGCTTCTCCGTCGGGGTTGGTCATTTCCATTTCGGTGACGGGGCGTGTGCAGAAAGACAAGGTTGTATACCGCAGCGGGGCAAAACCCAACGACATCATTTGTGTAACGGGGGACCTGGGAGGCGCTTTTATGGGGCTTCAAATCCTCGAACGCGAGAAGCAAGTCTACTTAGCGGACCCCAATATGCAGCCGGCATTGGATTCGTTTGAATATATCGTTGGCCGTCAGCTTAAACCGGAAGCGCGCACCGACGTTGTTTCCGATCTGGCAGAGGCGGGCGTGCAGCCGACGTCGATGATCGACATTTCCGATGGACTGGCCTCTGAGCTTTTCCATATCGGCAAAAACTCGAACGTTGGTGTTCGAATCTTTGAGGATAAAATCCCCATTGACCAGATCACGTTTAATACGGCGGTGGAGTTCAACCTCGATCCTATTACATGCGCGTTGAATGGCGGCGAAGATTACGAACTGCTGTTTACAATCTCTCAAGCGGATCTGGAGAAGATCAAAAACCATCCCGATATTCACATGATCGGTTATGTACACGACAAAGCCAACCAGCATTTGATGATCAGCAAGCAAGGTAGCATTGTGCCGCTGCAAGCGCAGGGCTGGAATCACTTCGCGTCTTAAGTATTATTCGCTGGGTTTTCTTCTGCAAGGGGAAATGCTACCCGGATGGTGGTGCCTGCGCCTTCTTCGCTGAAGACATCGAACGTGCCGTTGTTTACAGCGATGAACTCCTTGCATAACAACAGCCCGAGGCCGGTACCCTTTTCGTTGAGTGTTCCTTTTTTCAGGATCGGTTGTTTCATCGACAGTACCTTGCTGAGGTATTCGGCACTCATGCCAACGCCTTCGTCGTGGACCACGATCTCGGCCATTTTTCCTTTGCGCACGCACGTTACACGAACGACTTTGCCCTCGGGTGTATATTTGATGGCATTCGAGACCAGGTTTCGCAGGGTTACATAAAACATATTTTCGTCAGCATATACGGCCAGGGCTTCGTCGGCTTTATACGTAAGCTCGATCTTCTTCTTTTGAACTGTCAGCTGATACAGGCCCATGACCTTTTCTATGATTGCATTCACCGACACACGCGTGGGGTTGTGGGTGATGTTGCCCATCTGGGATAACGACCAGAAGAGCGTATTATCAATGAGATCAAGTGAGTTGGTGACGGAGTTGCGTATGGTCAATGCATACTTCTTCACATCGTCCCGTGACAACACGCCGGCGTCTTCGATGAGAATTCCCAAGAATCCTTTTAAGGTCGTCAGGGGGGAGCGGAGGTCGTGTGAGAGGATGGAGAAGATGAGGTCCTTCTTCTGATTGAGGGCTTTCAGTTCTTCGCGCGAGCGCTCGATCTCGGCTGTGCGCATGGTCAACAGGCTTTCGAGGCGGTGTCTGTCCAATTTGTCTTGCTGTACGCGGCCCTGGATCACGCCCAGCACGATCACGCCGGCGGCCACGAAGGCGAGTACGTTAAACCACCATGTTTTATAGAAAGGCGGTATGATATAGATCTTAACCGATGCTTCGGTGTCGGTGCCTCCGGTGCCGGTAACCTTGACGCGGAATGTATATTCGCCCGGTTCCAACTCCGTGTAGTTGGCAAAATTGTGTTGCCCGGCATCTATCCAGTTCTTGTCTATGTGTTCCAGTTTATACTGATACGTGTGCCGAACGGGGGTATGAAAATCGGCTGTGCCAAAGGTGATGGAGAAAAAGTTTTGAGTGTGCTTTAATTTCAGCTCTTTCCGGTCGAAGAGCGTGTAGTAATCACGGGTGTTCGATGCTGATTCGGCCGTATAGGTCGTCAGGCCAAAAAGAACCGGTGTGACAGTATGTCTTTTGATCGAAAACCGTTCGGGGTCGAATATGTTCAGGCCGTTTATTCCTCCAAAGGCAAGTTTTCCTTTATTGGTCCGGGCAAATGCCAGGCGATTAAACTCCTCATCCTGTACTCCTTCGGACGTATCGAAACTCGTGAAGGTGCTGTCGCTGTGCGCAAACCGAATGATGCCCTGGTTGGAGCTGAGCCAGATGTTACCGCTTTTATCTTCCAGGGCGGCATATATGGTATTGTCTGGCAGTCCATTTCTGGTAGTGAAATGTTTCCTGACGGTAAAACGGGCATCCGCTCCTACATCCAGTATATACATGCCCTCTTCGTATACTGTTACGATCAACGCATGTCCCGCTTGCTGGATTAGCAGAGGCATTTGCTTTGTCGTGTCGGCGGAGAACTGTTGCCGTATCAGCGGGCCGGTTTCCTTATCGCGGTGCCACAGATAGTCCGGTGTGCTGATCCAGATGCGCCCTTCGTTGTCTTCATACAGAAATGTTGCGCGGTGGCTGAAGTCGTTCCATTCTTCTACGTCGCCGCGCTGCAGATCGTATACCAACACGTTGCCCGCCACGAGCGCGTATAACTTTTGCCCGCTGCGCAGCAGTTGTCGCACGCGTTTCCCGCCGGTGTATTGTGCCAGGGGTTTGTACGATGTTATTTGCTGTGTTTGTGTGTTCAGCAGGAGCATTCCCTCGGACGACCCCACAAACATTTCGGTTTTGCTTTTAGGAGCAAACGCGTAGGGCACCACAATATCATCAACCCCGGGTATTGCAATCTTTATGCGTTGGGCTTTGTGCGTTGCCTGGTCGATAATATTTATGTAGCCGCCTTCCGTCGCCGCCCAGATACGATCGGCGGGATCCACGTGCAGCCCGCGAATAACGTTGTCGCTAAGCGAATTGGGGTTATGCGGATTAAACTCATAGTGCATGAATTTACGTTTGTCGCGATCGTATTTATTCAGGTCTCCATTCGTGCCGATCCAGATGATACCGGACCGGTCTTGAAAAACAGATGCACAGTTGTTCCCACTGATAGAGTACTCGTTGGTGGGGTCCCGCATCAATTGCAACATCTTTTGAGTGTCGGGGTCATATAGTACGGTACCGGATGTTTTGGTCAAGATCCAGATAAACTTTTGATCATCCTGCATGAACCCATTGATGCGACCGGCAAAGGGTTCCTGGTTGCCGGACAAATGCTCTACAATTTTATGTGTTGCCAAGTCGATCACCAGGACTCCTTCGAGGTCTGTACCGGCCCACAGCCGGTTGCGGTGGTCGATCATGAGGGCTGTGACCCGTGTCTTGGGGGCAAATGTGTACCCTTCTGCCTGCAACGGAATGGCATATTGGAACACTCCGTTTTCCATGACGTTGATGCGCCGCACACCTCCTGCGAAAACTTTGTTCTCATGCGTTAGCAAGGCCGATACTCCGGGATCGGGATCATGGGTATCACAGTATATCAGGGTGTCTTTTGCTACGTTGTAGAGGCCAGTGGCGGCGGCGGCCCAAATCCTGCCGTCGCGTGTCTGTGCCAGATCGTTTATCTCGGTTTTCTTTGAACGGACCAGCGTCACCAGTCTGTCGCGCACGTTTGAATACATCAACAGGCCGTGTTGACGGGTTCCGACCAGCAGGCGCCTGCCCTGCTCGTCCCACAGGAGGGACGTTATCTGCCGACTTGCCATGTGTACGGAGTCGGGCTCTACGTAATCAAATGCGGTGAAGTTGTAACCATCAAACCGGAACAAGCCGCTGGCGGTTCCGAACCACAACAATCCGCCGGGGTCTTGCAATATGTCCACTGCATACGAGGAGCGGATACTCCCGGGGACGGATACGTGCTCGAAGGGAACGTCGTCGGGCATGACCTGAGCCACGCCTACGAGGGGAAGCAGAAACAACAGCCATACCGGAAGACTGTGGAGCGTTTTGCGTTTAACTACGTTTCCGGTATACTGCATGTATCAGTCTTCAGGATAGGGAATAAATAAAAAATTTGTAAACTGTTCGTCTACTACAAACAGGCAGCAAAATTCATCGGGGTCTTTGTAGGCCTTCTCAAAGTCTTCGCGACCTGTCACCAGCCCGCGTTGCAAAAATTCGTCCAGAAAGGATGCGAAGTAATTCCAAGCTGTGCCCTGCTGGCGTTGGTCGAAAAGCAGCTGTCCGATGGGCTGCACGTCTTTGCAGAGCACAAAAACAGGATAATCAAAGCCCGCCTTGCGGATCTGGTAGGATGCTTCTTTCAGGGCATCGGCCACTTTGACAAAATCCTGTGAGATGGTGCCCAGGTACTTTCCATTCAATTCGGGATCGTTCTGCATAGTTATAGTGAAAGTCTCGGTAAAAAAACCACTTCGTTCGTTGAAAAACAATGACGCCCGGTCTAACGTGTTAAAAATGACTGAGCGTGTTTCCGCAGTTCGGGGAAAAATACCTCGAACTCCTCTCCAAATTCCTTATAGTACCTACGCAGTTCGTTAACCGCTTCGTCCATACGAGAGACGTGCGTCGTTCGCCGGGACATGCCGGTGAGGGTACGTTGTATGCCTTCGATGTGAGAATACCCCACCAGCCAATTGCCTCGGATCATATAGGGCAGCATTTGCTGCAGGCTGGCGGGCAGCAGGTACTGGAGCTCTTGCATGGTAGCATAGACGTGTACTGCAAAATCTTCCAGCGGCGCGGTGTGATACCCGGACCACCGTTTTGCCAGGTAATGATCATAGAACACGTCTACGATCACCCCGGCGTAGTGCCGGTACACCGGCCGCAAGCGGTCTTTGCTTTGTGAGACGACCGGGTGGTGATCTGTAAAATGGTCTATGGCGCGGTGCAGCTCTACGCCTCGTGCGATTTCCGGGTCGAGCTTTTCGAGCGAGGCGCGGCCTTTGACAAAGTCTCCCATAAAGTTGCCTGCCATGATCTTCGGATCGTTGCCTGACAAGTAGAGGTGGGCCAAAAAATTCATGTCCTTAAATTACGATTCCCCGCTTAAATACGACGTTTTTATGCTCCCCGGCTTTCCCAACGATGACTTTTGGACATAATTGCTTAATTGTGGTTAATTTTGCCTTTGCCTCAACAATCCGGATTTCTCTCTATGGCACCACTTGCACAAATGAAGTTGTTGATCAGCCTTGCTCAGATCGATGGCCGCGTGGCGGAACGCGAACAGTTTTACATCCTCAACATCGGCCGGGCCAACGGTTTTTATCCCGATGAGATCGAACCTCTTTTTGATGCCTACCATGAGTTGATCGTTCCGCAAGACCTGACGGCCGACGAGAAGTTCAATTACATCTTCAGCCTGGTGCAGCTCATGAAAATTGACGAACGTATGTATAAGGAGGAGATGATGTTCTGCTCCAAGATCGCAGCTTCGTTAGGATACGATCAACAGGTTATGTTCGATTTGCTGCTGCATGTCAGGGCTACACCTATGTCGGCCGAGGAGACTGCTTCCCTGAAAGAGCTCACGAAAAAATATTTAGTGTCCTGATCCTATCACGGCAATACATTTAAGCTCGATCGCGATCGGTGTCGGCAATGCATTTACCTCTACCGTGGTACGGCACGGTTGATTTTCTTTGAAGTATTCCGCGTAGATCCGGTTAAAGGTTAGGAAGTCGTCTTTCATGTTCGTGAGAAAGACGGTCACATCAACCAGGTTATCCCAACGCGCGCCGGATGCCTCCAGGATGAGGCGTACATTCTCAAAGACGGCGTGGCACTGTGTTTCTATGTCATACTGAAGAATTTTTCCGTCTTCATCCAGTGTGACGCCGGGGATGTCTTTTGCATCGCGTTTCCTTGGTCCCACGCCGGATAAAAAAAGCAGGTTGCCTACTTGTCTTGCGTGCGGGTATGCGCCGACTGGTTTGGGTGCCTTATCTGAAAAAAGCATAGTTCTTGTTGGTTTTTGCATTATCGGATGCCAAAGACGAGGCTGGCCGAAGCTGTGTTCCATTCTGTTCCGGCGATCTTTGACGGTTCTGTCTGTACGACACTGACCATCCACGGCCCGGCGCTGCTCAGGCGGGTCTCCATGGTTCCGTCTTTCTCGGTATAGATGTTCTGCAAGGTGGTACGATTATCTTTCCGGTTCCACACTTTTACCCGTGCGCCGAACAATGGCTTGCCATCCTTCAGAATCTTAAAACGCATGACATCTCCTGTCCGGAGGCTGTAGGGGTTTCGTTCGGGTATTATTTCCAATGGGAAGCCCACTGCTTTTTTATATACATCGTCTGGCGTATCTCCTACCTGTATCAACAATTTGGTATACACGACCTGCCGCTCGCCTGCGGGCTTATCACTGGTGCGGCTCTCTTTGCGTTTCGCCAGGATGGTTTCCAGTCCATTTTCCTCGAGGAATGCGTTGAATTCCGCAGCGTCCCACGCTTTAAACTGTGGTGCGCTTTGCAGGGCGAGCAACTGTGTTCCCGCCCTGTCGAATTTTATGGCAAGTCTTTCGCGATCGTCATTTTGTATCGAAGCCCGGAGATCTTTAACGCCAAGGCCGGCACGGTAATGTTCGAGGCGTACTACCTGGCTTTGCGTCAACGGCCAGGGCTCGGCTTTAAACTCTTCTCCCTGTACAAACCCGATCTTTGCGGTCTCTCCTACTTCGAAGAAATAGTTGCTGGGCAATATCCACCAGGTGGCTGCCTCCACGGCGCATGTGGCTGCGAGTAATACCGTCAGCATGAGAAACCGCTTTCGCATCGTCGTTTGTTTAGCTATTCATGATATGTTCTATCTCCTCTACTTCTTCGGGTATGTTCTTCATCAGGTCGTGTACTCCCTCCTTGCCAATGACTACGTTATTTTCAATGCGAACGCCGAGGCCTTCTTCCCGGATGTATATGCCCGGTTCTACTGTCCAAACCTGACCTTCGCGCATTTCATGATACATGCTGCCGACATCGTGCACATCGAGACCGAGCTGGTGGCTGGTGCCGTGCATGAAGTATTTCATGAAGAGGGGTTTGTCCCTATCCTGATTTTTGATGTCGGTCTTGTCTATGAGCTTTAACCCGATAAGCTCCTGTTCGGTAAACTGTTGGATCTGTTTGTGGTATTCGTAGTATTTCACCCCGGGACGCAGCAGCGAATAGGCGTGGCGTTTTACGCGCAACACGGCATTGTAGACTTCCTTCTGGCGTTTGGAGAAGCGACCGTTGACGGGTATTGTACGTGTCAGGTCGGCATTGTAGTTGGCATACTCCGCGCCTACATCCAGCAACAGGAGGTCGCCATCCTGGCAGACCTGGTTGTTCTCGAGGTAGTGCAGCACGCACGAGTTTGTGCCGGAGGCAATAATGGGTTCGTAGGCAAAACCGCGGGAGCCGCGGCGCAGAAATTCGTGTACATATTCGGCTTCAATTTCGTACTCCTTCACACCGGGCTTCACGAACTTCAATACACGCCGGAAGCCGGCATCGGTAATGTCGCACGCGCGTTGCATCAGGTCGAGCTCGTGTTGCGATTTTACCGACCGCAGACGGTGCATGATGGGTGCCAGGCGCTCATACTTGTGCAGCGGAAATTTCTCCAGGCACCATTTTACAAAACGCCCCTCGCGTGTCTCCACGGGGTTGTCGGCACGGTAATGGTCGTTGGTGTTGAGGTATACATATTCTGTGTCCCCCATGAGCATCATGAGGTTAAAGACTTTTTGAAATTCGGATACCCACAACACGGTTTGGATGCCGGTTTTTTCGCGGGCTTCCTGTTTGGTCAGTTTGTGTCCTTCCCAGATCGCGATCATTTCGCTGGTCTCGCGCACAAAGAGGACTTCTCTATAGCGTTCGTCTGGAAAGTCGGGGCACATGACTAAGATGGTTTCTTCCTGGTCTACGCCTGTGAGATAGAAGAGGTCACTGTTCTGCCGGAAGCGCATGCTGCCGTCGGAGTTTGTCGGCATAACGTCGTTGGCATTGACGACGAGCAGGGCGTGAGGCTTTAGTTCCTTGCGAAGCTTTTCCCGGTTTGATTCGAAGAGTTCCTTCGGTATGTTTTTGTATCTCATTTTCAATGGTTAATTTTCAAAACACCGTTCTGAACGGTTGTCAGGCTGCAATTTAAACCAAAACTCTATGAAGCCAATTTCTATTCTTTTAAAGTCGTTCCTGGTCCTGTTATGGATTTCGGGAAACGCGGTGGCACAATCAACCTATATTCCTTCCGATGTCAACAAACAAAACCGGGAATGGTTTCAGTCGGCGAGGTTCGGTTTGTTCATTCACTGGGGTGTGTATAGTGTGCTGGGCGACGGCGAATGGGTTATGAATCAGCAACAGATTCCGATACGGGACTATGAGAAGCTGCCTGCGTTCTTCAATCCTACCGCGTTCGATGCCAAGAGCTGGGTGCAGCTGGCGAAGCGCGCGGGCATGAAATATATCGTCATTACCAGCAAACATCACGACGGGTTTGCCATGTGGGACAGCCGCGTGTCGGATTATACTATCGTAAAACGGTCGCCTTATGGCAAAGACGTGTTGAAGATGCTGGCCGACGAATGCCGTCGTGAGGGTGTCAAGCTTTTCTTTTACCATTCACAGTTAGATTGGCATCACCCCGATTATTTCCCCCGAGGGGGTACGGGTGGCAGCTGGACGGGTCGGCCGGAACACGGCAACTGGAATGCTTACCTCGACTATATGGATGCCCAGCTTACGGAGCTCCTGACAGGCTATGGCGAGATCGGTGGCATCTGGTTTGACGGCATGTGGGATAAAAAGGATGCCGACTGGCGCCTAGCGCGCACGTACTCTTTGATCCACAAACTTCAGCCCGGTGCTCTTGTGGGCAGTAACCACCACGTGACGCCTTTTGCAGGTGAGGATTTCCAGATGTTCGAGAAGGACCTGCCGGGCCACAACACTACTGGGTTTGCGCCTGAGCAAAAGATCGGCGATCTGCCGAAGGAGACTTGCGAGACCATCAATCATTCATGGGGTTTTAATCTGAAGGACAACCACCATAAGAGTACGCAGGAGCTCGTTCAGTACCTGGTGAAGGCGGCCGGCTACGACGCCAACTTCTTATTGAACATCGGACCGATGCCGAATGGGCAAATACAACCCGAGCATGTTGAGCGCTTACAACAGGTGGGCGACTGGCTTGCTAAAAATGGAGAGACTATTTACGGCACGCATGGCGGCCCCTTGACAGCACGGGACTGGGGTGTGACCACGCAAAAAGGGAATACAGTTTTTGTTCATATTCTTCGCTGGTCGGATAACGTTTTGACGATCCCTTCGTGGGGCAAAAAGATCAAGACGGCCAAGGTTTATGGAACATCGACGCCGGTCAAGTTTGCGGAGAACGAATATGGGATCACATTACAGATCCCCCCTGGGGGTCGGCAGGAGTTCGATACGATCGTCGAGCTCCAGTTGAAGTAGTTAGTAAACAAAGAAGCCCACTAAACGTGGGCTTCTTTGTTTATCAGCCTATGGGCTGGTTTACCTGATCGGTGCGTATCCAGTTCAATAGTACGAACGTCACAAACAAGCCAGAGAAAAGGCCTTCCAGCATGACCATAAATGCGGCTATATAGGCATTGAGGTAAGGCCCCATGGGTTCATTGTCAATGAGGGATTGCATCAG
Source organism: Dawidia soli (assembly GCF_018598185.1). GTDB lineage: Bacteria > Bacteroidota > Bacteroidia > Cytophagales > Cyclobacteriaceae > Ohtaekwangia > Ohtaekwangia soli. Next base: position 24,017 of record NZ_JAHESC010000044.1, on the reverse strand, counting down.
GTTTGTATCGATCTTCAGGTAGAAGAATAAAAACGCCGCGAAGGTAGCGGAGCCGATCGCGGCAGCGCCTACACCGACGGCCATGGCGCGGAAGTAATTCAGCTGTCCATGGTGGGTTCGGGTGAATTGTTTCAGCGCGTAATAAACTCCGGCCAGCATAATGACCAAGTTCAGCAGTCGAAGTTCGACAACGTGGATCAACCCCAGGGCGTACATTAAAAAGAAGTAGACGATCAATCCCAGGGCGATCGCTGTACCGTAGATCTCGGGGATGCGGGTGCTTCTGTTCCAGATATTCATATTCTTAAGGTTTCGTGTTCTTCTGTTTAGAAAACTTAAAATACTGTGCCACAGGGCCAGTACCCTCTACGTTTTTGCGAACCGGTTTAGGTCCTGTTTATACTCCTGCCAATCTGTTACCTACCAACGTATATTCAGTTGAATATCCAGACATTCGTGTATAAATGCAAACGTTTTCGTAAAAGATTATTGCTTATCTTCCAGTCACTTAAACCCTCCATCACTATGAAAAAGTTTTTTTTAGGGCTTTTAGCCCTTCTTGTTCTATTGGCCATTGTCGGCCTTATGTTACCCGGAAAGCTTGAGATCGCGCGCCATATTACAGTCGGGGCACCTGCTGAAAACATCTTTGAGGATATCAACGACCTTGAGCGTTGGGGTAAGTGGTCTTACTGGAACGACCTGTACAAAGACGACATGCAACTGACCTATGGTGACAAACGCGCGGGCCTGGGCGCGTGGTATTCCTGGACGGGCGAGAAGTCGGGTGATGGTAAAGTCACGATCACGGAAAGTATTCCTGGCTCTTCTATCAAAACAGATCTTGACTTTATGGAGCATGGCGTTGCCAAGGGATGGTATACTTTTATACCCAAGGATGACAGCACGCAGCTAACGATCGGCTTTTCGAGCGATCTGGGCGCTAACCCCATTTCGCGGTGGTTCGGCATTATCATGAAACCGGAAATGAACAAGGCTTTTGATTACAATCTCACGCACCTGAAAGCGCTGGCCGAAGCAAAGCCTGTGTTCACCGTTAAAATTACCGAAGAGAATACTGCTCCGTTGCATTATGTCGGTATGGCGGGGAAGGCATCTTCGGACGACAGTGATGCCATCGGCAAACAATTAGAAACAATGTACGGCACACTTCTTTCTATGTTAAAGAAGGCGAAGGTAAAGGTTACGGGTCCTGCTATGGGTATTTACCCGGGGGAAGCCGACGGTCAGATCGATATCATCGCGGCGCTGCCGATCGCTTCGGACGCAAAACTTCCCAAGCCCTATATGGTAGAACAGGTCCCGGCGGGGAAAGCTGTTAAGGCGGTGCACGCCGGTGCGTATGACAAACTGACGGATACTCATCAGCAGGTCAATCGTTATATTTCCAACAAACACCTGACGATCAGCGGCAGTCCGTGGGAAATTTACGTTACCGATCCGATGGTCGTTCGGGATACGGCGCAGTGGATCACAGAAGTATATTACCCTGTTCAATAACTATTGACTGACGGCGCTTTGGTTTTCGGGCGAGCTTTAATACTTTGGCGGCATGACTTACGAAGAATTTACGGCCTCCCTGGAAGACTCGGCGCCATCGTCTACCCTTTCGCCCTTGTTACAAGCCCTGTGGTTTGCGGGGAACGACGATTGGGATGCTGCCCATACGCTAGCGCAAGATGTGGCCACGGCAGAAGGCTCGTGGGTACACGCTTATCTGCACCGTGTAGAAGGTGATCTTGGAAATGCCTCTTACTGGTATCATCATGCGGGCAAGCCGGTGCCCAAGGTGAGCTTGCAGGAAGAGTGGGGAAATATTGTGCAGGCCTTGTTGGCCTGATGTTTCGCTCCCGGCGAATCATTCGTGGTCGCGAATCTTCCTTTGTTGTTCTTTCCAGTCACGCAACGCTGATCGTCTTTCTTCCAACTCCTCTTCCGAGGCTATTTCTATTGTCAATGCCTGCAGGTCTGGCTGGCCGGCATTTACCCACGCGGTGTACCAGATACTACCCGTGAGGTGTATTGCCGCGCGCATTTGCCGTTCTACCATGACTCCCACTATTTGATGGTAAGCGGCTGCGTACTCCCGGGCGTATACTTTCTGGGTTTGTGTCCCGCGTGTTTCAAACGAGTATTTTTTATTCCCACGTCGCAGAGCCAGTTTCTTTTCTTCCTGCAGCACGGAATCCACCACGCTGTGTGCACCGAGGACGGCATTCCAAGCGGCCGTTTGTGGATGCTCGATGTACTTCGCCTTTCCTACAAAAAAGTCGTAGTTGTCCGAGAACAATTCCGGCAGCCTGGATTCCCAGAAGGCGTGAATGCCTTCCTGGCCGGTGCGTTGGCCATTATAATTTACGGTGGTGTGCAGGGGCACGTGGGCGTCGCCGATATAATGACCAAGGTCCGCCGACAGGCGCAAGATGGCCGCAGCGTCGCGAATCATCATGGCGTCTTTCAGTCGGTAGTAGGTCTTGACAATATGCCATGGGAGAATGCCGTGCGCTTTGAGGGTGTCTTCCGAGTATTTGGAAACCGCGCTGTCCCAATATTGGGGGACCTTGTGTCGCGCGCTGTCGCCGAAGTGGTCGAGGTCGATGTAGTGGCGCGGGGCTTCGTCTGGCAGGATGAATCTGCGGCGGTCAGGATTTACGGCGGCTTCGGTGAGGTAGGCGATGTTCTTTTTATAGAAGCCGATCATTTCAGGGGGGAGGATGAATACAGCCAGCCGGTTGATGCGGCGGTGAGCGAAAAAACCCCAGGTGGTGTTGGGAATGGTTAGACTGGTGAGGGTTAGAAGGATGAGGGCCGGAAAACAATGGCGTATAAGCTTCACAACGTTTTTTGGAGGAAGATATGGAATTTTGCCGGGTTGGGGCAAGGGATGTGATATGACAGGGATATGTCAAGGATAGCTTTGGTATGGGTATGATACGGGTAATGTATAGCTTTGGTATGCTTTTGATACGGGTAAACCCCGATTGGAGGCCGCCAGAACCCGGGCCTAGACCTCCGCATCCGAGTGGGGCTGGATTTTCGCGGCTGCCACGTGTGGGGGTGCGTTTTTGTTTCTGTCGGCTTTCAAAATATTCATTTTCAGGCTTTTGAAAAATAGATTTTAGAGAGACGTTGGAAATTCGGAGAATCCCTTTACCTTTGCAGTCCTTATTTGAAACCGAGCTATGGCAAACCATAAATCAGCAGAAAAGAGAATCCGTGCTAATGAGGCTAAGCGTGTAAGAAACCGCTACCAGCACAAGACTACCCGTACGTTTATCAAGAGATTGCAGAGCGCTACGGTGAAGTCAGAAGCTCAGACTCTTTTGAAGGAAGTTTCTTCTATGATCGACAAGTTGGCCAAGAAGAATGTCATTCATTGGAAGAAAGCTGCCAATCAAAAGTCCAGACTGAGCCGCCTGGTGAATAAACTTGCTTAATTAAGAATCCTTTTTAGGATCAGAGGAATAATTTAGGGAACCCCTTGCCTTTCCGGTGAGGGGTTCTTTTCTTTGTTTTTTAAGTTGTGAGATATGGAGATAGTAGAGAAAAGACCCGCCATCAAAGACTGGCTGCCGGAAGACCAACCTCGCGAAAAGTTAATCCTTCACGGAAAATCTTCGCTTTCTAATGCTGAGCTGCTTGCTATTCTATTGGGATCGGGAACTGCCACTTTGAATGCCGTGGAGCTAGCCCAAAAAATTTTGCAGGTGGCGGGTAATAACCTGCACGATCTGGCGCTGTTTACCGTGAAAGATCTTGTGAAGATCAAAGGGATTGGCGAGGCGAAAGCGCTGGCCATTGTTTCGGCGCTTGAGCTGGGGCGGCGGCGTAAAACTACAGACGCCGAGGAAAAACCGAGGATTTCCAGCTCACGAGATGCTTTTGAGGTGATAGCGCCTTATTTACAGGATATTAAACATGAGGAGTTTTGGGTCATTTTGTTAAACCGGGCTAACCGGGTGATCCGAACCCGTCAAGTCAGCCAAGGTGGTACTTCCAGCACGGTAGCTGATCCTAAGATCATTTTCAAACTGGGTGTTGATGAGCTAGCCTCGAGCGTTATCCTGGCGCACAATCATCCTTCGGGGGAGGCTACTGCCAGCCAGAAAGACATCCACCTGACGCAGAAAATAAAAGAGGCCGGCAAGTTACTCGAAATACAAGTTCTGGATCATCTTATCATCGCGGGCCAGAAATATTTTAGTTTTGCAGACGAGGGCATTTTGTAGAACGGTGGGGAACATCCCCGGAGCCGGTGCCTGGAGATATCTGTGTGGTGAATGAAAAAGAAGCAGAAACTCTTACTTGTCGGAACGCTTATCATCCTTTTACCCATCCTCCTGGCGCAGGTTTGGAAAAGTAGCACGACGCCTGTTGCTGTCGTACCGCCGGCTCCCAAGGAACCTTCTCCTCCGTATGTAAACCCCGCGTTTGATCTACTCATGCACGCGTATGAGCACGAGGTCGATCTCTTGATGCAAGCTTCTCAAACTCCTGGCTTTGCTATCGCGGTTGTAAAAGATTCATCCATTGTTTACCTGAAAGGGTTTGGTGTGCGGGCGGCAGGCAGTAGTACCCTCGTGGATCCTCATACCGTATTCCGGATCGCCTCTGTTTCAAAATGCTTTGCTTCTTTCCTGACGGGTATTCTCGTTTCGGATAGTCTTCTGGGGTGGAACGATCCAGTTGTTCAATATTTGCCGGACTTCCAGTTAAAGTCACCTGAGCAAACCCGTGCGCTGCGGCTCCGTCATGTTTTGTCGCATACGACGGGGCTTCCTTATCATACGTATACCAACCTGGTAGAGGCGGGGATGGAGCTTCCGGTGTTGCTTGGAAAATTGAAGGATGTCGATCTGTTTCGCGAAGTTGGTAAGGAGTACAGTTATCAAAATGTAGCCTACAGTTTAATCGGGGAGGTTATTCGAAAGGCTACGGGCAAACCATACGAGATAAATATGTCCGAGCGGGTGTTCAAACCGTTGCATATGGAGCAGGCGTCGATGGACTATACTACCCTGATGACCAATCCCAATATCGCCCGTCCGCACAAGTTGCGGGGTGGGCGGTGGGTACCTGCTTCGATCACCAATACGTATTACAACGTAGCGCCTGCTGGTGGCGTAAATGCCAGTATATCGGACATGGCTAACTGGATGATCGCCTTGCTGGGCTACCGGGAAGACGTGATCGATCGGTCGACGCTCCACCAGTTATTCTCCCCGCAGATACAAGCTCCTTCCAAGAACCGGAACTACGGCCGTACTCAACGGCTTAGCAGCTCTTATTACGGTCTTGGCTGGCGTGTATTGTACTATCCTAATGATACTGTAATCTATCACGGCGGCTTTGTGAACGGTTATCGCAGCGAAGTAGCGGTTAATACGAAAGATCATATTGCTATCTGTATCCTGGCCAATGCGCCGGGCGCTGTGGCCGACAAGGGCATTCCTACTTTCTTTACTTTATTCCGCGCGCACCGGGATTCTATCCTGGTATATGATGATCGGCGACGGCGGGCATTATCCTCCAACTCTCAAGTTCCGTGAAGAAGCAAAGCATTATTATCCTGGTCATTGTTGTTGCCGCGGTCATCGCGTTGCTGTATTCTTTTACTGGTAGTCAGGATCAGGGTGCGTATACAGACAAAATCCAACAGGAGCGAGATTCCAAGGATGTGTTTATGCGTACGTCGAAGGAGTCTCCTTTCGCGGGTGATTCGACGGCGACGTTTAAGGGGCTGCAGTATTACCCCGTGGACGCACGTTATAAGGTTACGGCTTCGCTTACCCCTATTACGAACAAGCAGGTGGTGCTGCTGGCTACAAATGACGAGAAGGAGCAACGTTACGTTCAATACGCTTATGCCGATTTTGACCTGGGTGGTTATCATAACCGGTTGTTGATCCTGGAAATGATCGACATGGGGCCGTTCCGGGGAAAGTTGTTCCTGGCATTTGGCGACGAAACCAGTGCGGTGGAGACCTATGGTGCCGGGCGGTACCTGGACCTGAACAAAGTGCAGGGTGCCAATACGATCACATTGGATTTTAACCTGGCGTACAACCCGTATTGTGCCTATTCTGACAAATTCTCGTGCCCGCTTCCGCCGACGGAAAACCTACTGAAAGTCGCCATCCGGGCAGGTGAGCGACAATATCATTAAGCGCGTTATCTTAAAGTATTACGTTAGCATAAAAATTAACACCAAACCCTTATTTTTGAGGTTTACACACCTCTGAGCGGTGTTCAGGGCTTTTTTACGCTGGAACTATGACCATTTCTTATAATTGGCTAAAAGAATATATCGATATCCCAGAGAATGCGGAGGACATCGGCAAGGTTTTGACTTCTACCGGTCTGGAGGTCGAAAAGGTGGAGGAGCATGAGACGGTTAAGGGCGGGCTGAAGGGGCTTGTGCTGGGTACTGTCCTTACCTGTTCCCGGCATCCGAACGCGGACAAGCTTTCGTTGACCACAGTGGACGTAGGTGGCGAGCGACCGTTGTCGATCGTTTGTGGGGCGCCGAACGTGGCGGCTGGCCAGAAGGTTGTTGTGGCCGTTCCGGGCGCTACGATCCATCCTACTCACGGCGAACCTTTTACCATTAAGCTGGCAAAAATCAGGGGTGAGCAATCGGAGGGTATGATCTGCGCCGAGGACGAAATCGGTCTGGGAGAAAGCCATGCGGGGATCATCGTACTGACGAGTCCGGAGGCGTTGGCGCTACCCAACGGCACGCCCGCAGCGCAATTCTATAACATCGAATCGGACTATATTTTTGAGATCGGGCTAACGCCTAACCGGGCGGATGCGGCCTCTCATATCGGTGTGGCGCGGGACATCCGTGCTTCGCGCAAACGTGCCATCCGGTGGCCTTCGGTGGATCGCTTTCAGGTCGATAACCGGGATCTTACGATCACGGTGTCGGTGGAGGCAGCGCAAGCCTGCCCTCGCTACTCGGGGGTTACGCTTACCGGCGTGACGGTGTCTGAGTCACCTACCTGGTTAAAGAACCGCCTGCTGGCTATCGGTATTTCGCCGATCAATAACATTGTCGACATCACCAACTTCATCTGCCACGAGCTGGGGCAGCCGATGCACGCTTTCGATGCCGACAAGATCACCGGCAAAAAGGTCCTTGTAAAGACTCTGCCGGCTGGCACCAAGTTTACCACGCTCGACAACAAGGAGCGTACGTTGCTGGCTACCGACCTGATGATCTGCAACGCGGAGGAAGGTATGTGTATTGCGGGAATCTTTGGCGGTGCTACATCGGGCATTACCGAACTCACTAAAAACATTTTCCTGGAGAGCGCTTATTTCTCTCCGGATTCTGTCCGCAAGTCTTCACAGCACCACCAGTTGAAGACGGATGCTTCGTTCCGTTTTGAGCGTGGCACCGATCCGGAGATCACGGTTTATGCGCTCAAGCGGGCGGCCTTATTGATCCAGGAGATCGCCGGTGGTAAGATCTCGTCTGACATTACCGATGTTTACCCTGCTGCGATCGGGCGTCGCACAATCGTGGTAAAGGACAAGCATGTCGACCGGCTGATCGGTAAGAATATTCCGCGGGAAGAGGTTTTTGCCATTCTCGAGGCACTGGATATACAAATCATCGACAAGCAAACAGATCAGTATACCGTGTCTGTACCTCCGTATCGCGTTGATGTTGCGCAGGAGGCCGACGTTGTGGAGGAGATCCTGCGGATCTATGGTTTCAACAATATACCGCTTTCGGATACGGCCCGTACGGACTTCCTGGCGGAGTTTCCCGTCAAGAGTATAGATAAGTATAAACGGAGTATCGGCGAGTTGCTGGTTGGTAACGGGTTTTACGAAATCTGGACCAACTCGCTTACGAACAAGGCTTACCAGGAGAAGCACCAGCTTACTTTCACAGGCTCACCGGTGGAAATCTTAAACAAGCTGAGCGAAGAGCAAGGTGTTTTGCGACAGTCGTTGTTATTCTCCGGCCTGGAAGTGTGCGCTTATAACATCAATCGTCGTCAGCGTGATCTGAAGCTTTATGAGTTTGGCAAGATCTACTATAAGGATGGGAGCAAGTACCACGAGGAGGATCGTTTGTCGCTGTTCATGACGGGCAACGTGGAGACCGAGAACTGGCGGCATAAGACTCAGCCGGTAACATACTATGACTTAGGTCAGCATGTGCAGCATATACTTTTGAAAAGTGGTATTTCGTCGGTGAAGCAGGAGACTATAGAACATCAACTGCTGGAATATGGCTCGAAACTTCTCCGTGGGAACACCGAAATCGGGACGCTTGGAAAAGTAAAAACGGCCTTGCTGAAGGATTTCGGCATCAAACAGGAAATATTTTTTGCTGACCTAAACACATCCTTGCTTTTCCAATCGGCAACCCCTAAGTTAGTAATTCAAGAAGTTGCTAAATTCCCTGAAGTGCGACGTGATCTTTCGCTTGTGTTAGACAGGCAAGTACACTTTGGCGAGATCAGCAGTCTTGTGATGGCTACCGAGAAGCGGTTGATCAAGGACATAATAGCGTTCGATGTTTATGAGGGTGAGAATATCCCGTCGGGGAAGAAGGCGTATGCCTTAGGTTTTACTCTTTTGGATGAGACGAAGACGCTGACGGATGATGAGATTGAAAAGACCATGACTCGCCTGATGGAGGCTTTTGAAACGAAGCTTGGGGCGGTTATCAGGAAGTAGAAAAAGGTATATATCCGGAAAGGAGCCGGGCGCTACCAGAACGAACAGTTACAAGAGCCAATGGCGCTGCCAGGGGCAAAAGATATTCGCATGGATCAAGAACTCTTAAAGTCTAACCTTTCGGGGCTGGAACGTAAACTTGTAGTGCTCCTGAACGAGCATAAGAACCTGAAGGAGGAACTTAAAAACCTGAAAATCGAAAACCAGGGACTAAAGTCGGCTCTTAAAGCTCGTGACGAGCAGATCAGCAGCTTTCATAATCAACTGAAAATCACTAAAATTGTGGATAATTTGAACCCGGAAGACGGAAGTGTTCTGGAGTTGAAGAAAAAAGTGGACGAATACATTCGCGAGATCGACAAGTGCATCGCCCACTTAAGCAGATAAGGTAAAAACCTGTAAGATTTCTTGATGGAGGAACTTTCTATAAAAATCAAAATAGCCGACCGCGAATATCCCATGAAGGTGAAGCGATCTGATGAAGAGCGGGTACGACTGGCCGGCAAACTCATCAATGAAAAGCTAAAATCTTACCGGGAACAATTTGGGATCGACGACAAGCAGGATCTGTTGGCTATGGCAGCATTTGACTGTCTTGTCGATAAAATGGCAGCCGAAGAGACGCATCATGTCATCGATAAAACCGTGTTTGAGAAAGTTAGTCATCTCAACCATCTGGTTTCCCAATCCATTCTGTAATCCTTCACTCCTGATGACCACTTTCTGAGCCAAGGCGGCACTCCGGGCAGTATAAACCCTATTTTTTATGTCATCCATTGCTATAGCTATTATTGTCAGCATAGTCGCTTCGATTGTGCTGAGCCTGCTTATCAGTTCCGCGTTGTACAACCGGAAAATGAAGAAAAAGCAGGAGGAAGCCACGGACAAGTCCAATCTGATCCTGAAGGAGGCCGAAATTGCCGCTGAAAATCTGAAGAAGGACCGTATCCTGGAAGCCAAGGAGAAAATCCTCAAAATGCGCTCGGAGTTTGAAGAGGAGGCCACCAAAAAGAAGAACCTCATCATCAGCAATGAGCAAAAGATCAAACAGCGTGAGCAGACCTTGAGCAAGGAGATGGAGAACCTGAAGCGCAAGGAAGGCGAGCTTGACGATATCCGGACGGACCTGGCGGCTCAGCTCGACCACGTAAAGAAGCGCAAGGAAGAGCTGGATAAATTCAACCAGCAGAAGATCCAGGTGCTGGAGAACATTTCGAAGCTTACCGCTGAAGAAGCGCGCGAGCAGCTTGTCGCTGCCCTGAAAGACGAGGCTCAGACGCGTGCGTCCAGCTTCATCAAGGACATCATGGAACAGGCGAAGCTTTCGGCTACGAAAGAGGCGCGGAAGATCGTTGTTGAGACGATCCAACGTACTGCTACCGAGCACGCCATCGAGAATTGCGTTTCGATCTTCAACATCGAGAGCGACGACATCAAAGGTAAGGTCATCGGTCGTGAGGGCCGAAATATCCGTGCGCTGGAAGCGGCTACGGGGGTCGAGATCATCGTTGACGATACACCGGAAGCCATTATCATTTCGGGCTTTGATCCGGTGCGAAGAGAGATCGCCCGGTTGTCGTTGCACCGCCTGGTGCAAGATGGCCGTATCCACCCGGCTCGTATCGAGGAGATCGTTGCCAAGACGACTAAGAATATTGAAGACGAGATCGTTGAGATCGGCGAGCGTACGGTCATCGACCTGGGAATCCACGGGCTTCACCCCGAGTTGGTGAAGATGGTGGGCCGGATGCGTTTCCGTTCTTCGTATGGGCAAAACCTGCTGCAGCACTCACGCGAAGTGGCCAACCTGTGCGCCATCATGGCGAGCGAGCTTGGCCTGAACGTTAAACAAGCCAAACGCGCCGGTCTGCTGCACGACATTGGCAAGGTATGGCCGGAAGAGCTTGAAAAGCCGCACGCTATCGTCGGCATGGAGCTGGCGCAGAAATACAAGGAACATCCTGTGGTTTGCAACGCGATCGGTGCTCACCACGACGAAATTGAAATGACCAATATCCTGTCGCCGATCGTGCAGGCTTGTGATGCCATCAGTGGCGCACGTCCGGGTGCACGCCGCGAGGTGATGGAGCAGTATATCAAACGCCTCAAGGAGCTGGAGGAGTTGGGTCTGAGCTTCGACGGTGTCGAGAAGTGTTATGCGATCCAGGCAGGCCGCGAGCTGCGTGTGATCGTCGATGCCGAGAAGGCGAGCGATGAACGCGCCAGCCAGCTCAGCTTTGACATCTCGCAGAAGATCGAGCGGGACATGCAGTATCCGGGTCAGGTAAAGGTGACCGTGATCCGCGAGATGCGCAGCGTTTCTTACGCGAAATAGACAGACGATTACACGTTTATAAAGAAAAAGCCCCGCTGTGCGCAGGGCTTTTTTTATTTCTTTTATTGCCTGACAAACAATTCTCGTGACTATGGAAATTAAACTAGAAGAAACAACAAACAAGGGCGCATTCTTCATTCTGCAAGACGGTATCCGGGCGGCGGAAATGACCTTTAGCAAGGCTGGGCAGAGCCTCATCATTATCGATCATACTGAAGTGTCGGACGCCTTGCGCGGCAAGAGTGCCGGCAAGCAGCTTGTCGCTGCCGCAGTCCAACATGCTCGGGATCATGGCTTAAAAATCCTTCCCCTCTGCCCTTTTGCCAAAAGTGTTTTTGACAAGGTGCCGGAATACGGTGACGTGCTGGATCGATAGGCTTACTCCATATGCATGATCACTTCCTTCTCGTCAAACCGGACGTCGTCCTCCCCCACTTCGTCGAACGGGTGTTCCAGGTGATCCTGAATATTATCAAGGCTCACCAGTATAAAGCTATAGAGTACGGGCATGACGTATTCGAGGTGCGCGGAAAAGTCGTTAAATGTACTGGCGAAATAAGGGCCATATACAATGGGAAAGATATAGATAAACACTTTGCTATAAGCTCGCAGTGTAATGGGTGTTCGGTAGGCATGAATGATCCGCAGGTTGTCAAAGGCTATGACCATTTTGCTGACATACTGGTTCACGCGAGAGAGCTCCCCGGCTTGTACGCCGTGATTTTTCAGTTCCATCATCAATAACGACAGGTCTGAGAAATGTCGGAAGATCTTTTTCTCGTTTTCAATTATATCTTTCTCGTGTTGCGATGTGAACATCGAACGCATCAGTACGATCATGTATTCCACGATGGCGCGTGTACGCTGGGGGATGTCGTTCTGCTTGTCTGTTGTCCAATCGCGCGTAGCGAAATAGACCGCCAGTGCATGTCCTTTGAAGTCTGAAAATCGTTGCAGGGCCGTCTCCCGTCGGTTGTAGGCAGAGCCAATGGAAAACACCACCGGAAATACGATTGCCACGCCGACGAGCATGTCGGGGAATTTGGCCGTCAGGCCGAAGTGGTAACACACATAGGTTGATATGACCGACAGCGCCGTGATGATGAGGGTCTTATAGTTGATGATGAGGAAGAAGCTTTTCAGTACCTTTTTCACGTAAGTCTGTTTTTATGAAAACACGCGAAGGTAACATCCTGGATAAAAAGCTAAAAGCCCCAGGCGGGGCTTTTAGCGGGGCTCCAATCGAATCAACGTATTTATTCTTCCAATATCTCTACCTCCACGCGCACGTTCTTTTTGGCGTTTGCGCTGCGTTTGTCGTATAGCGGGCGTTTTCCACCCCAGGCTTTGGTCTCCATGCGGCTCGCATCGATGCCATTGGCTACCAGGTATTCTTTGATCACTTCGGCGCGGTGTTGCGAAAGGTCTTTGGACGATCCTTTGTTTTGGCTGGCTCCGTCGAGGGAGAAGAAATTTTTATCAGGGCCCAGCGTAAGGAGCTTGCCATGGTAGTTCCCATTGGTGTGGCCATGCAGGCGAATCCGGTAACGCGGGTTTTCCTGCATAAGCTGCAGCAGGCTGTTTACTTCGTATTTCGAATCTGGCTGCATGATGGCCGCGTCGTTGTAGAAGTATACGTTGTACAGTGTTGCTATATCTCCGCGGTGGTAGCGGATCATGTCGAAGCTCACTACGATCGTGGTTCCCATCAGGTCTACGTATGGTTTAACCGTATCGGCCAGCGGCAATGGATAGTTTATTTCCTGCTGCAGTTTGCGGTATCCAAATACATCGCAGACAAGTGTGAGCTGGCCGGATTTGCTTTTCGGGTTCGGGAGATTCAGGTATTCATTTCCTTTTACACGGCTGATGGGGTGCGCGCGATCGGTGTCGATCACCTGTACTGTGCCATCTACGATGCGGTTGTTGCGGGCGTCATAGAGGCTCAAAAATACTTCGGTATTTTCGAGGGTCATGACTTTGTATTGCACGATCTCGGGGTTGTCTGTTACCACAATACCGTCGTCCGGGGTCGTTGTCGGTTCCTGTTTTTCTTCCGTGGGCGCTGGCGGCGTTACGGGGGCCGTTGCCTCCGGGCTTTTTTCTATCTTTTTGCCGGGCGGTTGCAGTGCGGCGATGTCTCCGGGCACTACGCGGATCCAGGCGTCTTTTAATGTTTCCTGCTTGCGTACCTCCGCCATTTCAAGCAGGGACGCACGCAGGGTTGAAAAGTACTGGAGGTATACAAAGTATAGTCCCCGGCCTGTATTGTACCCATAAGAGGCTTCTCTTCCCTGCTGTTTCAATCGTTGTGTGTATGCCTGTGCTGTGCTTTCGCGCGTTTTCGCGTACGCTCCTACCACCAGGTAATAACCGGGAGCGAGTTCGGATGCCTGGGAAAAGACGGGGGAAGAGATGCTTGCGGAGCCAACTATGAGCGCAAGCACGAATAATTTTCTCATGTAAGAATCAATGCAGTTTCTTAACAATATTATCTAAAATTAATGAATAAAACTGTGCCTGGCGCGATTAAATGTCACCAAATCGGTCACTTGCGAATGTATGGTTTCATCCATTCGCGCAAAAATCCAAGCCCATAGCCACTGAGCTGGATCAATGCGGCGGGAACCGCCAGGAAGGCCACTTTGAGATCCTTATTCTGCCATAGTGCGTGCAGGAAGATCACCGACAGGTAGAGCAGCCAGCCGCCCAGTGCGCCGTAAAAAAGCACAGAACTGATCAACGCCCATAGGGGAATGCTGAGTGTACCCAGGACAAATATTGTTGGCAGCCAGTGCGTGATCTTTACTTCGCCCGGATGTGCCCGTCCTACCAGTGCGCGGCCTTTACCGAAGTTGGAAACCTGATTATAAAATTGAGAGAAGGATGTACGGCGTTTGTGGTAGACGTAGGCTTCCGGTATCAGTCCTACCTTATAGCCGGCATTTTTCATCCGGATACTAAATTCTATATCCTCCGCATACCGATCAAAATGGAACCCTTGTGTTTGCGCATATACCTTTCGGGAGATGCCCATGTTGAAACTGCGTGGTTGGAACCATCCGACGCGTTTTTTCCCGCCACGGATACCGCCCGTTGTCCATACGGATGCCATGGTATATCCCATGGCCCGTTGTACTGGGGTGAAGGTGGCATGGGCCTGGTCGGGGCCACCCCAGGCGTCCCATCCGTAGGTTGCCAGTGCTTTGTCGACAGCTTCCAGGTATCCGGGGGGGATGATACAGTCTGAATCGAACACGATCAGGTATTCGCCGGCTGCCTGGGAGTAACCAAAGTTCCGGGCGGGGCCGGGCCCTGCATTGGGTTTAAAAAAATATTGAAGCGATAGCTGGGAGCGGTATAGATCGACTATGTTGTCGCATCGCTCGGTTGATCCGTCTTCTATGATCAACACCTCAAAGTCCTTTACAGTTTGACGCGTCAAGCTGTCTAATAGCTCGCGCACCTCGTCGGGGCGGTTATAGACGGGAACGATGATGGAATATTTCACGGCTTAGTTGACTCCCTGAAGCTTGCGTGCTGTGTCTTCTTCCAGGCCTACTTTTTCGATCACCAGGTAATCGCGTTTGGAGAGGGATTGCATGGCGAACATTTCCGCCAAAAATCCTGTCACGAAAAGCTGTACGCCGATGACGACGGCTACGAGCGCCAGGTAAAACAGCGGTTGCTCGGTGATCTCACGCTTCATGGGGACGCGCGAGAAAAAGAGCGAGTTCATTTTATCCCAGAAGAGTTTGGCGGTAAATACAAATCCGATCAGGAATGACACGGTTCCCCAGGTACCAAAAAAGTGCATGGGTTTCTGTCTGAACCGGCTTACGAACGTGATGGACAACAGGTCGAGGAAGCCGTTGATGAAACGCTCCAGTCCGAATTTGGTATAGCCGAATTTACGTTCGCGGTGCTCTACTACTTTCTCGGTGATCTTCGTGAACCCGGCCCATTTGGCAATGACCGGTATGTAGCGGTGCATTTCTCCATAGACGTTGATGTTCTTCACAACAGTCGATTGGTACGCTTTCAGGCCGCAGTTGAAGTCGTGCAGGCGGATGCCCGAGAGCAGTCCGGTCACGTAGTTGAAGAATTTTGAGGGCACTGTCTTGGAGATGGGGTCATGCCGCTTCTTTTTCCAGCCGGAAACGAGGTGGTACCCACCCTCTGTGACCATGCGGTATAGCTCGGGTATTTCGTCGGGGCTATCCTGGAGGTCGGCATCCATGGTGATGACCACCTTGCCGCGTGCCACGCGGAAGCCGGTTTGCAGGGCTGCCGATTTGCCGAAGTTGCGATTAAAACGAATTCCCTTAAAACACTCGTCAGCGGCGTTCACTTTCAGGATCTGTTGCCAGGTTCCGTCGGAACTGCCGTCGTCAATAAAAAAGACCTCGTACCGAAATCCGTGCGCCTGCATGACACGGCTTATCCACTGGCTAAGTTCTGGAATTGATTCCTCTTCGTCTTTGGCGGGCACAATGACCGAAATATCCGGTTGGTTCATGAACTAAAATGTCGGTTCTGGGTTCTTTTTATGCGTAAAGATAGTAACAATTAGGCCGATTAATACGCCAAAGAAAATTCCAAAAAACACATAAATAGGCCAAAATAGCTTCTTTGTCCAGGTAATCGCCATTTCGATCTGCTGGTCGGACATTTTCTTTTCGCTCATCGCGTCCATCTGTTTCTGATAGTACGCGTCCATCAGCGCGGTATCCACAAAATTTATATACACGAAGGTGAACAAGCCTCCTAAGATCACGCCAAACAGGGAAATCCAAAAAGCGATTGCCACTCCCTGGCCATAGCTCATAAATCCGTCTCCGCCGTCTTTAAATGCTTTGTGCGCCAGCACCAGGACTGCTATACTGACCGGGACGTTTACGAACGCCATTTTTTGGTCAAACGGATCGGTTCCTATCACCGAAGTGATTAGAAAAATAATAACATGGATCAATGTCGAGATAAGACCCCATTTTATTCCGATGGAGATCGTGGTGGGCCTGGCTACTGTGTTTTCCATATCGATTTTTAGGTTTTGGGTTGCCGTCTCAGAATTACCGAAAGGATAATGTTTACAAAAAAGCCAATGGCGATACCCTGTGCAAAATACGTTTCCACCAGCTTCCGGATATTAGTCTCGGGGAGGGCATGCAAATTACGATCGTAGACATCTTTTCCGATCCGCTCGATATCTTCTTTGGGGAAGGTTTTCAAGTAGTCGGTCATCTGTTTGATGTACTGGCTGACAAATCGCTCTTCCCAGCTACCGAATATTTGCAATCCCACGGATGATATCACGGTGGCGATGAGCACTATCAATCCTCCGCCGATCATACCCTGCCAGAAATATAATATTCCGCCCTGGTAATAATCGCGCAGCTCTTTCAAGCTAAAGAAAATAAAGATACCAAACACCATGATCCGGAAATCCAGAAAGGGTGATACCATGGCAGGGTGCCGTCCCATGTAAAACATGGCTATTAACACCGCGGTGGCCAGCACACCCGCGACAAGGCCATACCGGATCGATAGCTTTACCAGAGGCTGTTTCATAGGTTTTGCCACTCAGTCCTCCGCGCGTTGGCGGTTATTGTTAAAAACCGCGACCACTTTGCCAGTGATCTCTTTTCCAAACCACGGCGAGTTCTTCGACTTGGACAGGTTGGTGCGGTCGTCGAGTGTCCAGGTTCTTTCCGGGTCAAACAGCGTGAGGTTGGCTTTCTCGTCTACCTCGATGCGAGGTATCTCCAGGTTGAGCAGCCGCCGGGGGTTAACAGTCACTTTCTCGAGTAACACGTCCCAGTCGATCGTTTTGGAGAGGGCCACGAGGTTGGCACCAAAGGTCTGGAGGTTGATCAAGCCAAAGTCGGCCATGTCAAATTCCAGGCTTTTGCTTTCTTCTTCGTGGGGTGTATGGCCCGAGCAGAGCACGTCGATGGTGCCATCGCGCAGGCCTTTGATGAGGGCATCGTTGTCTGCTTTCTCGCGCAGCGGTGGGTTGACTTTGTAGTTGGTATCAAAGTCTACCAGGGCTGTGTCGTCGAACAGTGGCTGATAGGCTGCAATGTCGCAGCTTACCTGCAGTTTCTTTTTGGCATTTCGGACGAGATCTACCGCTTTTCCGGTCGACAGGCGCGCCAGGTGCAGGCGGCCGCCCGCATAGCCCAACAGTTCGAGGCTTTTGCCGACCATGATGTCTTCGGCAATGCGCGGCATACCTTTTAACCCGAGCATGGTGCTTTGAAGCCCTTCGTGCATCTGGCCGAACATGTTCAACCAAATATCTTCCGGGTGGTCGATGAGGAGGCCATCAAACTTTTGCAGGTATTGCAGTGATTTCAACAGGATGTCGGTATGCCAGATCGGCTTGAGACCGTCCGTGAAGGCTACTGCTCCGGCCTCGTGGAGATCGATCATTTCTGTCAACTCTTCGCCTTTGTTATTGCGGGTCACAGACGCCAGGGCGTGGATCTGTACAAGTCGATTGTCGTTGCCGCGGGTGATGTACCCGATCTCGTTCTTCGATTGCACGGACGGCACGGTGTTGGGCAGCACGGCTATTTCGGTAAAGCCTCCGGCGGCGGCGGCCTTTGAAACCGAATCGAGGTCTTCTTTGTGTTCCAGTCCGGGATCTCCCACGTAGGTGCCGAGATCAAACCATCCGATGGAGAGTTTCATTCCTTCGGCCTTGATAACGCGGTCGGCCGAGTAATTCTTGTCGCCTATTTCAACGATCCGGCCATTGTTTAACAGTACGTTTTTTTCTTTTTTATGGAAGGATGACTGAGGATCTATAATTTCAGGAGACTGGATTAAGATTTTCATTAATCTCTATTTTAGAAAGCGAATCAAGAGGATCTCCGCCAGCAGAAAGAGCAGCGCTGCCATCAACGCGTACTTCCATAAAGGCGTGCCCAAATATCGTTCCTTTATTTCGTTGCTAAAAGCGTCGATGGTGGAAGCCTCAAAAATACTGACGTTTTCACCACCTCCGGCCTGGGCTTTGACCTCTTCGCCCGTATACTGTTCCATCAGGGATTCTGCCTTGTTGACATTGAACGCTATCAGGCCCACGGTATCGCCCTGTGCCACAATCTTATAAAACCCCTGCTCGACGGAAAAGCCGGGAATGTCAAGAAAGACGTTGTCGCCGACGACCCGCTGCCCGGGGATCACCTCTTCTTTTCCCACCAGACGCACGGGCACGTCGCGGGGGAGGCTATCAAGCCTCAGGGGAACAAAGGTCTCGTTGAGCGAATAGTACAGCTTGCCCTCCTGTTTTTTGCTACTGGCGGCCAGACGATACATGACGGGGACAAACAGCGCATGTTGGTGAAAGTCGGTATGATCCGTGTCGAGGGTGCTTGCCAGGATGTACAGTTTGCCGCCCTGATCAAACACGGATAAGAAGGGCTGGTCGTTTTTGAACCGGAGGATGGCAGACCGATCGCTCCCCCAGTCCCAAACCCGGGTGGCTTTCGGCATGGCCAGCGACACGGACTTTTCTTCAAACACGTTTTCGAAAAAGGGATTCGAAAAGTCGGGGCGATCCAGCTCGACCATAGCCTCTTGCGGAATGGTTTTCAACGCGGGTAATGTCAGCGCGTTTTTCCATCCGTCTGCCTGGGGCTGTGCTCCCGGGGCGATCAGCACTGTCCCACCGTTAAGGAGGTAATTGCGCACGGCCCCGGCCAGCGAAGGCTCGATGTTGTTGAGGCCGTTCATTACCACAAGGTCTGCCTGTTCCAGCTCGTTGTAGTTGAAGTTGCCCACGGCAAATCCTTTGTATGCGAATACTTGCTGGTTGCCGTATACTTTCTGAACTGCCTCGGTGGCGGTCATACTTTTGACCTCTACCACCCGGATCTTGTCGGCGAAGTTCAGGGCAAGGTTAAAGGTGTTGTCAAAGGTTACGGGGAAGTCGTTGAAGCTAATGGTGGCCTTATGAAGCCCTGTGAGTCCTGTTGCCAAGTCGAAATTGATCTCCGTCATGCCGCCCGCGGGGATGCTTACCGTTGCGGCGCCGGTTTGCACATTGTTCACCAGGAGCTTGACATTTACCTGATCCGCTTCCCGGACGCCGTCGTTGCGCATGTTTACCCTGAGCACATTTTTCTCGCCGCTGACAGCAAAGGGATTCTCGAGGTATGCAGAGTCGACGAAGATGTTCGACATGGGCTGAAAGCGAATGGGCACCAGGTGCCAGCGTGCGGTTGTGTCGAGGGTATGGTCGAGCTTGCCCGTTGTGGATCTCTGGAAGTCGGCGATCCAGAATACTTCCTGGCGTTGCCCGGATACGATGTCTTGCGTGATCCTGTCTGATACCTCCTGCATGGAGCGCGTTACGGGCGACAGCCGGAGCTGTGTGAGCAGATCTTGTATCTCGGCTCCGGTCTTAAAGGTGTTCGAAAATGGAGCAAAATCGTTGGTTATGAGCTTGTAGCGGGTTTCTGGCGGAAATGTGGAGACGATGCTCCGGGCCATTTGCGCGGCGGCGTCCAGGCCCCGGGTTTTGTCCTCCAGGCGTGCGGACATGCTTTGTGAGTTATCCAGGTAGAGTGCAATGGCCCGGCTATTGGCCAGCTGGTCTTTGGCCGGGATGATGGGCTGGCAGAAGGTGATGACCAGGAAAAACAGGAATAGCAGCCGTGCTGCCAGGATGAGGTAGTGCTTCAAGCGACGGCGCGCGGTGGAGGCTTCCTTTACTTGCCGCAGGAACCGTGTATTGGAAAAATATATTCGGGTAGCCCTGCGGAAGTTAAAGAGATGGATGATGATGGGTACAACCAGTACGCCCAATGCCCACAAAAACGAAGGATACAGCAGATTCATCCCCGCAATGTACAATTTTCGATGGACCCGTTGTAGGACGATTGGTCTCAAAGAGTAAATCGAGGTTTAGGCGGTTGGGCATAAAAAAGCCTGGCGTTTGGAGCCAGGCTTCGGGTTAACGGCTAACGAAGTAACATCTTGCTTGCTTCCCTCTCTTTTCTCACCTCTTCTTGCCGCCCAGCATCATCATGTCGTTAACGGTAATCTCGGTGATGTAGCGTTTTTCGCCTTTGGGCCCGTCGTAAGCTCTATGGATGAGCTTGCCTTCGATGGCGATCTCATTTCCTTTTTTCACATACTCACTGACCACTTCTGCCAACTTTCCCCAAAACACAAGGTTGTGCCACTGGGTCTCTTCAATCTTTTCCCCTTTTTGATTTTTATAGGAGCTATTGGTAGCGATGGAGCAAGTTGCCTTAACCCTTCCGCTATCGAAGGCTTTTACTTCGGGGGCTGATCCTACATTTCCGATTAGTTGTACGCTGTTTCTTAAGTTTCTCATGGCTATATGTATTTATTGTATTGATTACTGGTTGATGAAGCGATGGGTCAAAATTGGTGGAAGAAAAGGGGCATAATCGTATGATAAACGCTTATATTCGTTTATATTCGTTTGTAGCCGTTTGTAGACGGATTGTTTGTGATCTTATATGATGTCTGAAAGTTTAACTAAGTCCTGCATAGAGTGTGGGACGGCCATAAAGGGCCGCGTTGATAAGAAGTTTTGCTCTGATCATTGCCGCAGTGCGCACAATAACCGGTTGAATAGTGACGATACAAACTATATGCGCAACGTGAACAATATTCTGCGAAAGAACCGGCGTATCCTGTTGGACCTGAATCCTGAAGGTATGAATAAGGTTGGGCGGGAGAAACTGCTCAGTCGGGGATTTGACTTCAAGCATTTTACCAGCTTGTATACTACAAAAGATGGATCGCAGTACATGTATTGTTACGAGCAGGGCTACCTGTCGATTGAAAACGGTTATTATTTACTGGTGGTAAAGAAGGAATTTTTGGGGTAATACCGGAGTGGCTGGTTATTCTGCAGCAAGCGCCAGCTATCGGTCTGCCTATGCCCAGCGCAAGTATAGTATACAACTGAACCGCAACTGGTCAGTCTAGTCATCAACCCATATGCTGAATCAGTCTATTCTACGAAAAACTGTTACCTTTTTCGCTAAACGCTTGTCCCTTACCAAAAATAGTCTTTACTTTAATAAGGCTCAAAGTCTACCCAGTCTGATTTCCTGATGTCCTCTGTCCCGCAGGTTGTCGGATGGTAAAAAGCATTTAGACTTAGGCATAAACATGGTTCGAAGGCCTACCCTTACCAGTTGTATGTACTTCCTTTCGTTCATGAAAGGAGGCGGCTGGCTCCATGGTATCCGTCTACGAAACTTACTTTACTTCCTTGTTTTCCCTTGTCGGGCAAGCCCACCGTGGCAATTCTATATGCTTACGATAGCCCTGGGGTCGGTACACTTATTGCAGCGGCCGACGCAACCTTTTCCTGAACCCTTACCCTATTAATATCTACATATGGCAACAACTAAACAATCTAAACTAAAATTCCTCGCCGGCGAGAGCTGGAAGGAATTGAAACTGAAGAAAGGCACAACCACCAAGCGATACGCCGTATCGGACAAAGGACGGATTGTGAGTTTTAAGAGCGAGCTGGAAGACGGCTATATCCTGAAGCCGCGTTTGACGCAAGGCTACCCGAGCATTACCATAGGCCGGGAGGATACTCGCCAGAATTATTACATCCACCGGCTTGTAGCGGAATACTTCTGCAAGCAAGGCGGTCCGAAGCAGACATTTGTCATCCACGTCGATCACCGCAAGGAAAACAACAAGGCTTCTAACCTCAAATGGGTGAAGCATGAAGACCAGATCGAACATGCCAAGAAGGATCCCAACGTATTGCTACGTATGAATCCCGAGGAAGGTCCGAAGCTTACCGCCGACAAGGTGAAGCAGATCAAGGTTGCGTTGTTCAAGTCGAAAAAACAACCCACCCTGAAAGCACTGGCCAAGAAGTTCCGCGTTTCTGACATGCAGATCCACCGTATCAAAATCGGAGAAAACTGGGGTCACGTAAAGGTCTAAGGCCCGAGAACCTGAAGTTTAAGGTATGAAGCCTTAGACTTCAGGTTTCTTTTCAACTGCCCTGTTACCTGTCAGCCATCCACCACCGGCGTACCTGCTCCAGCGCTCCCTAACGTTCAGCAGCCTGCTGAAGGAGCCAAATTGCGGGCAGAAAACCCCAATCCATTTTTTTGTTTCGTATTAAATCCGATACTTTTAGTACTACTGAAGTAATCATAATCCCTATGGAAAAAATCTATCTCGGTGATGCCGGTCCCAAAGTTTCTCCTGCTGTCTATGGCTTTTACCGATGGCATGACGATGCTGCTACCGAATCGGTGTCGATGGAAAAGATTGTCAGCCTTTGTCTGGAACTAGGTATCAATACATTCGACCATGCCGATACATATGCTTCTTCGCGATGCGAAGAGATGTTTGGCCAGCTGATCCGCAAGAAGTCTTTCAAGCGCGAAGATCTGGTGCTGTTCACCAAATGCGGCCTGCGCGTGCCGGGACCGGACCAGCCGGAGGTGCGGGTTAAGCATTATAACACATCGGCTCAGCATATCCAGCGAAGCGTCGAGAACTCATTGCGCAAGCTCAACACCGACTACATCGATATTTTCCTGCTCGACCACTTAGACCCCATCTCCAACCTGGAGGAAACCGCTATCGCGCTGGAACACCTGCTAAAGTCGGGAAAAGCGCGTAGCATCGGGGTGGCAAATTTCTCGGTGTTCCAACATCAATTGCTGGCGTCGTATATGCATACACCGATCGTAACCCATCACCTGGAGCTAAATCTGTTAAACACCTCTGCCCTGGACAATGGCCAGATCGATTATATCAAGCAACGGTATATGCGTCCACTGGCATCCGCGCCGGTGGCCAGCGGACAGATCGCCAGTGGTACGGACGCGCGCGCGGTGCGGGTGCGGAAGAAACTGCAAGAGTACGCCCAGAAGTACAATGTCGATATCGAGTCTATTGCGGCTGCCTGGCTGATCAAGTTAGGCGCGTTGCCGCTGATCGGCACAAAAGAGGAGCAGCGTATCCGCAATATAGCCGATGCGTTCAACATCAGTCTCGATCACCAGGATTGGTACGAGCTGTATATCGCCTCCCGCGGCGAAATTCAAGATTAACGCTTCCCCTTCCATTACACGGGCCTGGGGATGAAACAGGGAAAATTATCGCCAGCCGGAATAACTTTCTTCCGGCTGGCCCGTGAAAGGTGTTAAATCACTACACCATGACGCTGTTTCATCGCCTGAGAGAACATAACCGGCTTTCCATTCTCTTTATCTTTTCGCTTACCACCATTTTGTGCGTAACATTGGTGGCTCTTCGTGTGCAATACACGACGCGCATTACGTTCGTGTTCCTGGTCTGGAATATTTTCCTGGCGCTTATACCGTATATCATCAGCACTTTGCTGGTATTATACCATCAACGTTTACGTACGTTCAGCCTGCTCGTGTTATTCGCGGCCTGGCTGGCCTTTTTGCCCAACGCCCCTTATATCTTAACGGATCTATTTCACCTTAAACCCCGCCCCGGTGTGCCATATTGGTATGACCTGGCGCTAATCCTGTTCTTTGCCTGGAACGGGCTAATGCTGGGGTACGCCTCTATTATGGACATACAGTCTGTTTTCTCAACACGCTTTCGTCCCTGGGTGGGTTGGTGTGTGGCGGTGGGTACGCTATTGTTATCGGGCTTTGGTATCTATTTGGGGCGGTACCTGCGTTGGAACAGCTGGGACATCATATCTTCCCCTAAATCGCTGCTGCATGATATTGCACAACGAATACTCCATCCCTTTGAGCACCCGCATACTTACGGGGTTACGATCATCTTTGCTGCATTCCTGGTGCTGGGGTATGTGCTGTTGGTTCAGTTTGCGCATGTTTATGCGCGAAAGCCGGTGTCGCGCCCGAATGAGTAAAAAATCCCCGCGGCAAGCCGCGGGGCATTTTAATACCCGCCGTTAAATAAGTCCAACTGATTATTCTCGTAA
>NZ_JAHESC010000043.1 GCF_018598185.1 Dawidia soli | reverse complement strand
CTCAAATCACTTATCCATTCCGACTTCGACCAACCGTGGTCGCAAACCTTTAACAGTTTTTAAACCTTTCAACTTTTATCTCCGTCAATCCTTCTGATCTTCGAAGCCCTCTTTCGTTTTGGGAGTGCAAAGGTAAGAAGCTTTTCTCTCTTTGCAACATTCCGGCTAACTTTTTTTCTTCTTTTTTTATCTCTCCGTGAAGAGAATCAATCCATCAGATCCAACCAGAATCTCCACAGTACGTCAAGTGTCTTTTGCTTTTCTCGGCTTTCACCGCTTGCATCCCCGTCGCCCTTCTAGCGATTGGGGATGCAAATGTAGCCAAGGTTTGATAAGATGCAAAAATGCTGTGTGAGATTTTTTCTACAGTCCCCTTCCTACCCTGGCTAAAGTCTGATTGTAAAGAAGTTACACTCCAGTAAATTTTTCTAAACTTTTGGTCGCTTGTAGAGTGGAACTGTACTACAGGGTTCACCAAACATCAAACTTGCGGCTAACGGCTTCAATTTGTTGGTCGCCTCGACGTATGCGGCGATGGGAACGGCCACTTTACTACAGCCTTTCACCACCACTTTTGCATCTTTAAAGATCTGCCAATCGATTTGCGCAAGACGCTCCTGATACAATGCTACTTCCAGCGCCTCTGCCGAACCAAAAAAGACACGCTTTGCGTGCGGCTCCAGGGCAATGGCTAACAACATATACGCCCATGTCGGCACAATCGCATCGACAGAGCACGTGACGGCTACATACGCGCCTTCATATTGCTTCCAATCGTGTGCTTTGATATGATCACGAAAATCCTTTTCCTTCAGGATAAGTCCTTGAAAGAGCTGATCTTTTATGTCGATAAGTACGCGCGGCCCGGGCTGATAATATTCTTCCAGGTCGAAGGTAATCAGGCCGCTGTTGGCTACGCGGTTTACAATTTGTTCCTCTGCTTCCATAGCGTTGTTAAAACATCAGCTTCAGGCTGTTTTGTTCGCGGCCGCCGCAACTTCCGGTGTTGCCGGCGCTTTGATCATAAATTCCTTCAGATAAAAGGGCTCGAACGTCACCAGGTCTTCGGTTTCATTTCGCCGGAACTTTTCCCAGGCCAGTGTACCTACGGTGTCTGCCGTAGGATGAACATCCGCCAGGAAAAAGGCATTTTTATGTTGGATCACCCCCTGGCATTTGGCGGCGCCGTTTCCAAAAAACAAGACAGGACCGGCTTCCAGCTGCGTCCGAAAACTTTCCGCATCAATCACTTTGGCTTCGACGGGACTTACGGCATTGTATTCGGCATCCAACAGCTGGCAATACACTTCCATGCGGCGGGCATCGATCATGGGGCAAAGTAATGCCCGCGATGTGTTGAACGGTCCCGCCGCTAACGCCAGCGAATCCAATGCCCCGACCCCGATGAGCGGGATGTTGAGCGCATAGCAAAGGCCTTTTGCTGTAGACGTACCGATGCGCAGTCCCGTGTAGGAGCCCGGGCCGGACGAAACGGCCACCGCACCGAGCTGGGCCATCGTCACATCGGCCAGTGACAGCACCTGGTCCACTAGTACGGCTAGTTTCGAGGCGTGCGACTGCTCGCGGTAGGTCACCGCCGAGGCCAGCGACGCACCGTCTGCATGCAGCGCCACCGAGCATACATGGGTAGAAGTTTCAAGACTAAGAATGATCGACATTACTTCGGAGAAAGAATTTTCTGATAGGCGACCGGATTGTTCAGAAGCTTCTGCGCCTCCAGCACGGCCTTGTCACGCGGCAGCGAGTTCAGGGCCTGCCCTTCGTTTTGGGTGTAGTGAAAAGCGATCTGCTCTTCCAGCACCTGCATAATTTCTTTTTTAAAGCGTACCAGGTCGGAGTTTTTTCCCGCTTCGATCTTGCCGCGCAGGGTGTTCAGCGGTCCTTCCAGCTCACGATAGTAGCGCTCTTTCCGCGCCGTTTCCGCCAGGTGCTTTGCATTTTCCTCCAGCGGCATGTCGTAGACAAACTTAAATTCTTTTAATAGCGCCGAAAATTCGGCATAGTCGTTTTCCGACAACCGGAACGTTTTCAGGTCGGGCATGTGTGGATTGTAGGCGCAATACCGCGATGCAAACTCAAAGACCAGGCCTGAGTTGATCAACGCGGCGGTTACACGCCCGAGGGGATCGAACTCCACTTCCACATCCGGATCAAGGCCGGCGCCATCATAGACTTTGCGGCCGTTGCGGGTCGTGAACTCGCGTTTCAGCGAGTCGGCTACGCGTGTTACCGTACCGTCGTCTTTGCGGTGGGTGTAGTCCAGCGCCTGGATGCAGCGGCCGCTGGGGATGTAATACTTGGCCGTCGTCACTTTCAACTGGGCGTTGTAGGTGAGGGGGCGTGTGGTTTGCACCAGGCCCTTGCCAAAGGTCTTTTTGCCGATCAGTACGGCGCGGTCGTAGTCCTGTAAAGAACCGGCCACGATCTCCGAGGCCGAGGCGCTGCCTTCGCTTACCAGCACGACCATCGGTATTTCTGTATCCAGGGGGTTGTTCAACGTGCGGTAGGTTTTGTTCCAATCCTCCACCTTGCCTTTGGTCGACACGACTTCCTGTCCACGGGGCACAAAGAGGTTGACAATGTTCACGGCTTCGTGCAGCAATCCGCCCGGGTTCTCGCGCAGGTCGAGAATTATTTTTTTGGCGCCTTGCGCTTTCAGGGCGGTCAACGCCTCGCCTACTTCGCGGCTGGCGCCAGGGGTGAAGTCGTCGAGGCGGATGTAGCCGATGCCCGGCTCCAGCATGCCGGTGTAGGCCAGGTTGCTGACGGCAATCTTTTCGCGGCGGATCTTAAACACCAGGTCGTCTTTCAGTCCATAGCGGTGTATGCGGATCTCCACCTCGGTCTTGGGCTTGCCTTTCATCCAGGCGCTTACCTCTGACGTTGTTTTGCCTTTTACCAGGTGGCCGTCCACGGAAACGATCTCGTCGCCTACCTTCACGCCGGCCAGGTAGGCCGGGAAATTCTTATAGGGAAAGGTGATGGTTGTTTTCTTATTGATGATGCCGATCAGCGCGCCCACGCCCCCGTACTGGCCGGTGGTGGAGATGCGAAACGACTCGATCTCGTCCTCGGGAATATAGTCCGTGTACGGATCCAGCGATTCGAGCATGCCGTCGATGCTCTTGCGGATGAGCTTTTGAGGTTCTATTTCATCAACATAGTAGGCGTTGACCTCTTTGAAGAGGGTGGCAAAAATATCAAGGCTTTTGGCAACATCGAAGTATCGTTCGGCGGGCTTGCGGAAGGCTACCAGCGCCACCACAGCCGTCGTAAGCAGGATCAACCACGAATATCTTCTCCACATAATCGATAATATCTGAAATTGTACTGGCTGCTAGCTCAAGCCCCGGCCGGCTTGCCGGGTGTGAATCATCTTTTAAATATACGCAAGGATGGGTGTCGCGGCAACCTCTTCCCGCTAGGACGGGGAAAGGGCCATTTTGCCCAGTTTTACCAACGTATTCCGCATTTTTCCCTGCAGCTCGGCCGATAACAGCGGTTCCTTGTGGGTGTAAATAAAGGCCACGGCCAGCCGGGGCGCCGCCGGCATAAGTTGTTGCTGCAGCCGGTAGGCCTCGCGTATGCGCCGCTTGATCAGGTTGCGGTCGACGGCCCGTTTGAAATGACGCTTGGAGACCGAGATCAGGACCTGGTGCACCGGGCCCGCCGGGTCGGCCTGCGGAAGGAACATTACCTTGAACGGGAACAAATAAAAAGAGGAACCCCTGGCAAAGAGTTCCTGTATATGCTTTTCTTTCGAGAGTCGTTCTTCCTTGCGGAATGTAAATTTCCCCATGAGATCAAATTACTCAATCTCTCCCAGGGAGCTCATCTACCCGAAAGCGATTATTTATGCTTTAATGTCTTCTCGTCAGAAACAGTCAGTTTCTTACGACCTTTCGCGCGACGGGAAGCCAATACGCGACGACCATTAGCAGACGCCATTCTCTCACGGAAACCGTGCTTGTTCTTTCTCTTTCTGCGGGAAGGTTGATATGTACGTTTCATAGTATATCCGTTTTACCCTTACTTTTTAAGGGCTGCAAAGATGGCCACTATTTGTCTAAATTACAACTCATTACTGCGATTTCTGCCGAAAAGTGCCAAATCCAGCGTAAAAAGGCTGGTTTACGGTTTCTGGATGCGGCTTACGCCGTCAGCTCCTGCAGCACTTTTTGAGCCTGGGCCGTTTCCAGGCGCGGGCCCCATTGCGACACCACGCGCGACGATGCCAGCGATGCCAGTTTGCCGGCTTCGGCGTAGCTGTGGCCGTGTGTGATGGCATACAGGAAGGCCCCCGCGAACATGTCGCCGGCTCCGTTTGTATCGACCGCCTTCACTTTGTACGGCTCGATCTGAATAAAGGTATCGCCGTCAAAGATCAGGGCGCCGTTGGCTCCCAGGGTGATCACAAACCGCTTGGCCACGCCGCGCAGTTTTTCGCGGGCCTCGCTTACCGAGGTGGTGCCGGTAAAGAGCATGGCCTCCTCGTCGTTACAGAACAGCAGGTCTACGCTGGCGCCGACGATCTCGGTCATTTGCTGCGAGAAATATTTCACCATGCTGGGGTCGGAAAAGGTCAGCGCTACATCTACTTTGTTGCGTTCGGCGATGCGCTTTGCCTCCTTCAGTGCCTGCAGGCCTTGCGGGCTGGGCACCAGGTAGCCTTCCAGGTAGACGTAGGAAGAATTTTTGATGGCGATTTCGTCCAGGTGCTCGGGTGACAGCAGCGAGCTTACGCCCAAAAACGTGTTCATGGTACGCGACGCGTCGGGCGAGGTCATCACCAGGCAGCGACCCGAGTCGCCCGGAGGGCAGGTTTCGTGACGCATATTGGTGTCTACCCCACTGCGGCTCAGCTCGTCCAGGAAAAATTTGCCCAGCTCGTCGTTGGCCACCAGACACGAGTAAAAAGCTTTTCCGCCAAACTGGTTGATGGCCGTTACGGTGTTCCCCGCAGAGCCGCCGCCCGTGAGCTTGCTTTTTTTCATGTCTATGGCCTTCATCAGCTCCACCTGGCGTTTCTCATCCACCAGGGTCATGACGCCCTTTTCGATACCGTTCTTTTCAAAAAAGTCGTATTCGACTTCTGTTACAATATCCACAATGGCGTTGCCGATGCCATAAACGTCGTATTTCTTCATGCGAGGGAAAAATTTTGCGCAAGGATACGGAATACAGCGCCATCAAACAAACCAGTGCTCCGGCAGCTTCGCAACTTTCATTTTACTATACTCTTTATATGCTTACAATAAGGTATCCCTATGTTTGCTATAAGGATGCTATAAGGATGGGTATAGGTTTGCTATGGCTATGCTGGCGCCGGTCACAGCGGCGGACAGCTTGAGAGGGCAGACGGCAGTTACAAACTGCCAACCGTCGCGGCACAAGTTACCGCACCTACGCTACCGCTCGGTGCTCAAACTTGCGCCAGTTTCGGCCAGTTCGGCCAGTTTCGTTGGCATCGTGCTATTTCTTCTGCACGTTCATGCCCAGTGTCATTTTATACCGCCTGGCCCGGTCGGGGTAATCGGTGATAAAGCCATCCACGCCCATGCCTTTCAGCGACAGCATGTCTGAAGTTTCGTTTACCGTCCAGGGAATGACGCGGATCCGGCGTTTGTGCAGGGCGTCGACCCGCTCCCTGGTGATCAATTTAAAGTACGGGCTGTAGATCGCCGGGTTAAACCCGAGGTCGGCCAGGTTGGCGTCTACGGACTTAACGTTCTCCACCAGCGCCGCCAGGCGGATATCCGGATATTTTTTATGCCAGTAGCGCAACACGCGGAAGTCGAAGGATTGGATCACCACGCGGTCCATCGGAATGTATTCGTCCAGCATGGCATACACCAGGTCGGAATATTCCTCTACCGTGGGGTGAAGTTTTTTATCGCCGTCGGGCGAGCTTTTGATCTCGATGTTGTAATCCACTTCATATAACGTCACGCCTTTGATGTGGTCTTCCACGGCGATCAGCACATCGCGCAGCAGGGGTTTTGCTACGGGCATTTTTTGCTGCTGGGGAAACCGCTCGTTGATCTTTGAGCCGCAGTCAAAGCGGGCCACCTGGGCATAGGTCATGTCGTAGATGGCGTAGCGTTTTTCATCCTTGCCGGTAAAGACATTGCCGGCGGTGTCGAGGCAGATCTCCGACGACATCCAGGGTTCGTGTGACAGCACTACCTGCCGGTCTTTGGTAATGACCACATCCATTTCCAATGTCATCACGCCCGAATCGAGGGCGGTGATAAACGCGGGTATGGTGTTCTCGGGCTTCAGGCCGCGGGCACCACGGTGGCCCTGTACATCGAACTTCGGTGTGTAGATCTGCGCCATCAGCGGGGTGGACGACAGCATGCATGCAAGGAAGAGGTATCTAAGCATGCCGAAAGATAAAAGAAAAAAACACGAACATCCGCGGACAGCGCGCGGACCAGGCAACCCCTCTAAAAACTCCAGCCCGGCCCTGCGCTGTGCGCGGATGTCGTGTGTATTGAAATATCCTGAATTAGTGTGCTGCCTGGCTCATGTCAACTTTGCCTTTGGCGGGCTTCAGTATGAGCACGAACGGTACGCACAGCAGGAAGAACAACCCGATGCCGAGGAACACGTCCATGTAGGTCAACAGCGCCGCCTGCTTCATGACCAGCCCCTCCATGGCCCGGTAGGATTGTTGCACGGCTACCTCGGCTGTAGAGCCATGCGACATAAAGTTGGCCTGCATGCCGTTCAGCCGCTGTGTTACGTTGGGATCATATGACGATACGTGGTCGATGAGGTCGGCGCGATGCTGCACGTTCTTGCGGCTGATATAGGTACTGATCAGCGCAATGCCGAACGACCCACCCAACTGCCGCACCATGCCCGTAAAGGCTGCGCCTTGCCCGATCTCTTTCCCCTTGAGCGAGGAGAGCGCCCACGTAGTAACCGGCACGAACAACAGGCCTAGACCTACACCCCGCACCATCAGCATCCAAAAGAAGTCGCCTTCGCCGGTAAACGGCGTGATCACGGTATAGGCCCAGAAACTGAAGCCAAAGAACACGCAGAAGCCCATTGCGATCAGGTACTTTTGCGATATCCCCTTTTGAACGGCTCGTCCCACGAAAGGCATCATGATACCGGTGGCAACCGAACTGGGCACCAGCATTATACCCGCTTGCAGCGCGGTCCATCCCAGCGAGTTCTGCGTAAAGATCGGTATCACGAAGGTCGACCCATAGAGGCCGAAGCCAAGGATAAAGGATAGCACGGTACCAATGGCGAGGTTCTTATCTTTGAGTACCCGCAGCTCTACTGCCGGGTCTTTCGCCACCAGCTCGCGCCAGATGAAGAGGTAGATGCCCAGCGCGCCCAACACGGCAAAGAATATAATGTGCGCATCTTCAAACCAGTCGTGCTCCTGCCCTTTCTCCAATACAAATTGCAGTGATCCCACGGCCATGATCAGGAAGCCGATACCCAGCCAGTCTACATCGCCCAGCGATTTCTTCCCACCATAGTTCGGACTTTTGACATACGACAGCGTCAACAAGGTGGCGATGACGCCGATCGGGATGTTGATATAGAAGATATACGGCCAGCTGTAGTTCATCGTAATATAGCCCCCCAGCGGCGGCCCCAGTGTCGGTCCTACGATCACGCCCATGCCATACAGCGCCTGCGCCATGCCGCGCTTTTCCGGCGGGTATACTTCCGTGATGATCGTCTGCGACGTTACCAGCAGTGCACCGCCCCCCAGGCCCTGGATAAAGCGGAAGAACACCAGCTCCCAGATAGAGGTTGCGTTGCCGCAGAGGAAAGATGCGACCGTAAAGATCACGATCGATACGGCAAAGTAGTTACGGCGTCCAAACTGCTGCGAAAGCCAGCTGGTGAGCGGTACGACAATAACATTGGCGATGGCGTAGGCTGTAATGACCCAGCTCACGTCGTTGAGCGTGGCGCCCAGGTTGCCCCGCATGTCATTCAACGCTACGTTGACGATGGTCGTATCGATGATCTCCAGCAGCGCACACATCACCGCCGTAATGGTAATGATGACGCGGTTGAAGCCGTATTCGACCAATGATTCCTGTTGCGTCATAGGGTATTAGTCCAGGTGTACGTCTACAATCACGTTCATACCGGCGCGCAGCAGACCAGCCTTGGCGGCTTTCTCTGTCAGCACAATTTTTACCGGCACGCGTTGCACCACTTTCACAAAGTTACCGGACGCGTTGTCGGCCGGCAGCAACGAAAACTTTGCGCCTGTTGCCGGTGAGATCGATTCTACCTTGCCCGCGAACACGTCGTCGGGGAAGGCGTCTACTTTGATCTCTACTTCCTGGCCGGGCTTCATCTTGTCCAGCTGTGTTTCTTTGAAGTTGGCTACCACCCATTTTTGTTTTTCGGTGACGAGAGCAAACAACGATTGGCCTGCTTGTACGTACTGACCGAGCTGTACGCTCTTGCGTGAGATCACGCCGTTGGTGGGGGCCAATATGTAGGCATACGACAGCTGCAGTTTAGCAAATTGCAGGTCTGCTTCGCGTTCTTTCACCACAGTCTGCGCCAGGGCAATGTTGCGATCGCTTACGTTGCTCTGTGCTTTGCGGGCGGATGTCTCGCGGTACAGGGCTTCGCGCTGACGTTTTGCTACGTCGAGCTGTTTCAAGGCTGCATCTTTCTCGGCTTCTGCCTGCTCATACTGCTGTTGTGTAACCGAGTTGGTCTTGATCAACTCCTGGTAGCGTTTGAAGTCTTGCTCCGCACGCTTGGCGCGTACTTGTGCAATTTCGATGTTGGCGTCTGCCGCTTCCATGTTCGAGCGCGAGCTCAATACGTTCTCTTGTGACGTTGTATAGCTGGCCTGCGACGTAGCGAGGCTGGCTTTGGCATTTTCGAGGGCTGCTTCGGCTTGCAGTACTTTCAGGGCCAGGTCGCGGTCGTCGAGCACGACCAGGGTATCGCCGGCCTTTACGACCTTGTTGTCTTCCACCTGCAGGCGCGTTACATACCCCGGCACTTTCGGAATGATGGGGCTGATATCTGCTTCCACCTGCGCGTCGTCGGTCTCTTCATGGTGCTGACCGTGAATATATTTAGTGATACCAAAGGCTGCGCCCGCAACGGCCAGGGCTCCCAACACGACGGCAAATGTTTTATTCTTCTTTCTCTTATTGGTTTCCATACTGGATAAAGGTGTTTGTTCTGATTATTGAAGGTTCCCGACTGATTCCTGAAGCTCGTAGTACGCGATCATGCTTTCGGCGCGGGTCGTCGCATAATTGATGCGGGCTTGCAGCAGCGCCAGGTCGGCGTCGAGGTAGTCCGACAGGATCACCAGACCCTGGTTGTATTTGTTGTGTGTGATCTGATAGTTCTCTTCGGCTTGCTCGATGGCACGCTCGGTGATCGCGAGCCGGTCGACCGACTCCTGGCACTTCAGGAACTTCTGGCGCACGGTGACTTTCACCTGGTCGGTGGCGGCCTGGCGGGCCGCTTCGGCCTGCGCCTGCTGCGCTTTGGCTTCTTGTATGCCGTGGTTCGCATGGAAGGCACCGGTCAGACTATATTTCACAGAGACACCGGCATTCATCGCGTTGGTGATGTTGGCGACATTGGGGATGTACGCATTTACATACCCGGCGCTTAACCCTACCGTCGGCAGGCGGTTGGCCCTGGCGGCACGGTACCCCGATTCACCTGCTTTTACCTGATACTCTGCTGCTTTCAACTCGCTGCGGTTGGTCAGACCGGTCTGCAAATATTCATCCCACGTGGTCAGTGGCATCTGGCCGAACATGCCGGCGGTGTCGAGCTCCAGCGTTGTGTCGTCGGGCAAGCCGAGCAATATAATGAGGTTGTATTCTGCCAGCTGCACGTTGTTGTTCACTTCCGTCAGTGCCAGCTCGATGTTGTTGGCCTGCAGCTCGGCTTTGAGCCGGTCGTTGCGCGCCAGCAGACCTTGTTTCTCCCGGTCCTGAAATTCCTTCACGCGTTGTTGCTCGCGCTTGAGGCTTTCCTCGATGGTGCGTCGCGTTTCCAGCAGCTCATAATATTGATAAACCGCTTTCTCCGTATTGAGCATTACTTTGCTCCTCGCCGTTTGGGCATCGTATTTGGCGGCTTCTTCCAGGTACTCGGCCATGAGGCGGTTGTTCCGGATACGAAAGCCGTTAAAGATCGGCAGGGATGCCGAGGCTTGCAGCAGCGCAATGTCGTGCAGGTCTTCAAAGATGGCCAGCTGTGAGCTGCCGCTTGTTTCGCCGTCGGCGGGCTTGGCCTTAATGTCTACGTTGGGGGTATTGAGGTGCAGATAGGTGCCGCTTACGCCCACTTCCGGCCATACCTTGTCGCTTGCCTGGGCGGCCTTTGCCTGGGCTTGTTTTACTTTGGCCGACGATACGGCCAGCTCCTTGCTGTTGGCTACGCCGAGGTCCACAGCCTCCTTGAGCGTCAGCTTCCTGACGGTTTGCGCCTGCGCACTTGCTGCGAGTAGCAGCGCTGCCAGGGCCCACGTTATTCTTCTATACATAACTAAAAATTGGTTCGGTTTATTTGATCAGGTACCCGGTCAGCAGATCGACCAGGTATTCTTTAACACGTTGTTTGAACGCCGCGTCGTCTTCGCCGGGGCGTATCCAGCGCTTCCGAAGTACGGCGTGCGTGGCCTGGTACATGACACCGAACAGAGTTGCGTTCACCATGTCGACGTCGGCCTCTTTCTTAAACTCTTTCTTCTTCTGCCCGTCTTCCAGTAACCGGCGCAGCTCGGCGCTGTTCTTGTTGGTGATCTTGGCGATGCCCTCTACCAACTCCGGACGCTGCGTCCCCGTCAGCTCACGCTGAATGAAATGATAGCCGCGGCAGTTCGTAAAGATCTTCTCCGTATACATGTCGATCACCTGCAGCAGTTTTTCTTTGGAAGGTATATCGGCATTGTTCAGGTTATTCAGCTTCATGCGCGAGGCGGACACCGTCTCTTCCAGCACAGACAGGAATAAGTTTTCCTTTGACTGGAAGTGGTAGTTGATCAGGGCCACGTTCACCCCCGCCTTGGCGGCGATCTCGCGTACACTGACGGCGTCGAAGCCCTTTTCCATAAAAAGCTCGGCGGCGGCAGACAGTATTTTTTCGCTGGTCATAAAAGATGTATAAATGTCACTTCGACGGGCCGGGAGAGAGTCGCAGGCGGGCGTCTGCTGTGCTCCGATGTCTTGTAACGGACGCAAAGTTAAACGGTTGTTTAAGATTTAAACAAATGTTTAAGTAAAAGAAACGTGTACGGTTTCAAAACGCATTTACCGTACGGTTTCAAACGGTTGTGGATTTCGGAAAAATTTTTTTAACACGTTTGACTTCCGCTGCGGGTCCTCGTATCATGGGTAAATTTGAAGATGCCTAACCCGCCACCGACCGACACCATCCTG
Source organism: Dawidia soli (assembly GCF_018598185.1). Lineage (GTDB taxonomy): Bacteria > Bacteroidota > Bacteroidia > Cytophagales > Cyclobacteriaceae > Ohtaekwangia > Ohtaekwangia soli. Next base: position 50,373 of record NZ_JAHESC010000043.1, on the reverse strand, counting down.
CGCGCTACCCGCGGCAGCACGCAGGCCTTTCGCGAGGTAGTGGAATGGCTTCAGCCCTACGCGTATTCCGTTGCCTACCGTTTTACGGGGGATGCCGACGACGCCCAGGATATCGTCCAGGAAGCCTTCGTCCGGCTCTGGCGCCACCTGCCGGACTACAGGCCTGAGGTCAAGCTCACCACCTGGCTCTACCGCATCGTCGTCAACCTGTGCTTCGACTTTTTAAAGTCGCGCCACCGCCGGCAGCAAAAGAACCGGGTCGGACTAGCCGATGGCCACGGCATACCCGACCTGAGCTCACCCGAAAAAGACCTGCAGCAACGCGAGCTGCTGCAGTCCGTTCACCGGGCGTGCGAAACATTGCCGCCGAAACAGCGCGCCGTCTTTATCCTCCGCGACCTCGAAGGGCTTTCCGCCCAGGAGGCGTGCGAAGCTCTATCGATGGACGCCGGCACCTTAAAAAGTAATTTGTTTTATGCCCGCCGGCAGGTGGGCGAAAAACTCCGTGCCTTTTATCAAGACAACACAAACCACTTCTCGTTATGAGCTGTGCACGATATTTAGAAGACATCTACCTCTATGATGAGCTCTCTCCCGCAGCGCGTCTGATTATAGACCAGCACGTGCTGACGTGCGACGCCTGCCGCGCGTTGCTGGAGGAAGTACAACAGCAATCTGCGCTGGTGAAGCATGCTTCTACGGCACGACCGGCGCCCGCGCACGCGAAACATCTTACCGATGCCATTCTCGCACGCATCGAACAACCGGCACAGCGGGCAACCGTTGTGACCCGGTTGCTCGCACCGATGGATTCGCTCTTTGTCCGATATTCGCTGGCGGCCGTATCGGTAGGGTTGTTGGTGCTCTTTGTTTCTGAACAGTATAGTGGACCAGTCGTGGTCAAACGCATGCCGGGCCCGGCAGCGTCGGCCACCTTGAATACAGGCGTCTTTCTAAAACAATACGCGGAGGAAAAAAAACAGTCGAAACCAACCACCCCCTCCTGGTATCAATGTCTTCGTGATGAGTCCTGTGCCGCATCACTCTTCGAAACGCATAAACAACGAAAACTTTCTTCGCTATGAAATTCCGAATCAACATCATATACTTCCTACTATGTCTGTCAGCTCTCCTCTCCGCTTGCGAACAGGATATCGCCATGGAAACCACCGTTTACCCGGATGGCTCTTTGGACAAGACCATTCACATCGCTCAAACCGAAGACCATAAAATTATTAAGGCGATCAATGCCAGACCGGACAATACGGTAGAGGTCACCCACAGCGACACCATTGAAAACATATTCGGGTTGCGTGTAGAAGACGGGTGGGCCGTAGCGACCCGAATGATCCCGGAAGTTGACTCGATAACGCTTTATGCCTTCAGTCGCCATTTCTCGTCTGTGCACGAAGCGAATGCCGCGCTGGCGACGCCCGTCGACACATTGTTTCGCGTAACCAGTTCGTTCGAAAAGAAATTCCGTTGGTTCTATACATATCTCTATTACGCCGATACCTATCACGCGATCAACCGGCTGGATTATCCGATCACGAACTATGTGACCCCGGAAGACTACAGCTTCATAGACCGCCTCCCCGCCGAGGGCAAAAAGATCACGCCGGCCGACAGCATATACCTCGCCCACCTGCACGATAAGCTCTTCGGCGACTACAGCTTACGTGCCCTGTATGAGCAATATTATGATCTTACGGTAAAGCTTATGCAGGAAAACCACGTAGAGGACCGGTGGTACGACACGCTGCGGGCACACAAAGAAAGTATCCTTCGGGATGTTGTTTCCAGGCATGATATCAGTGAGAACTACATGGTCGACACACTCGATAGCCTCGGTATTCCGCTATCCTCGGCTCAACTATCAACGATACGGCAGGCCTTGCTTAAAGCGATGGATAGCAAACTTAGCTTTATGTCTGTAGCCAGCGATGCTACCTATCGGCACCAGATCAATATGCCGTGGGGAGTGGTCCGAACCAATGCCGACTCCATTTCAGGCAACCAGCTTTTCTGGAATCCGCCCTCCATTAAATTTCTGATAAAGGATCATACATTCTACGCCGAGGCACGTCAGCTAAACTACTGGGCGGTGGCTGTCTCGGGCGGAGTGATCATCTTGACGGTCTTTCTCTTCACCCGGCGGCGGCGCGCATAAGATGAATATAAAAGGCCCGGCAGCGTACATTGCCGGGCCTTCTCCTATCGTTACGTGCGCACGTAAGTATTAATTCAAGCGTTGCAATACGATCGCCGCCGCTTCCAGCTCCTCGCTCACCACGGTCAGGGCACCAGCAGCGCTAATTTCGGCTACGATCTTCTTGCCGTCGCTGAAACGCATTGCGCTGAACTGCACCACGTCATCGGCGCTTACGTTCATGGTATACACTTCATACGCGTTTTCGGGCAGCAGACTTTCATACGCGTGTGTATCGAGGTCCACTTTGTACAGGTTCGTGCCGGAGGCTATGTAGTAGTAGCGTTCAGAGTACACCAACAGGGCGCCTTCCTCAACCTGCGGAAGCTCAAATTTGCGCACGGTATTATCCTCCTCGAAAAACTCCCAGTGAAGGTTGCGATTAAAATAGGTATCGACAAAGACAACCGAATTCTCTTTCCGGATCATATAGGCTCCCTGGCTCTCGGTGCGCATCATGCTGCCGACGGCGTCGTTCACGTCGAGGTCGTCGTTGGCCGACCAAACGGTGTTGATCGCGATCTCGCTTCCCGTGATCGTTATTCTGTGGATGGCGGGCAAATAACCGTTATCCCAGGTGTACGTGATGAAATAGAACGATCCGTTATTGCCCAGCCAGGCTTCGCGGTTGTCGCGGCCATCGACCTTCACTTCAAAGATCCCTCCGTTGGCTTTCCGGATGCGCAGATCGGCCGTGCCGTTCGCCTGGGTTACGCCGCCAGACTCGCCATATTTGTAGAGGCAATTTCCGTGCGCATCCATTTCGAAATACCGGGCTTCCTGCCCGGTGGATGTATAACCTGATACCGCCGGCTGCTGGGGGTTGGAAACATCCAGTTTCTTTACGGAACCGGCAGCATTATCCATGGTCAGATAATATAGATTGCCCGCGCCATCGGCCTTTACAACTGCTTCGCCCAGTCTTTTCCATGGAGGCACCAAACCACCCTGGGTAAAATCGAAGATGGCGCCGTCGGTCTTGCGCAGCAGCAGCGTGGTATAATGTTTCGTGCTGATGCTATCGGGAAAAACAAAGTCACCCGTAAGCGCCACATACTCGTCGTTCATCGGTGTGATCCAACGTACCAGTACATTGGTGCCGGCCTCCTTGGTATCGATAACATTGCCCTGGGCATCCAGGAACTTTACAACCTCCATGGAGCCGCCTTCTGTAATCTTGTACAGATTGGGTGTGTAAGCCGGGCGTACATCGCCGATGCGGCCGTTGGGAGCGGGTCCGAGCAGCACCAGGCTCTGTGCATCCTGGATGTTCATACCGCGTGTCTCTCCCACGGGCGGCTGGTCATCGTCTTCTTCTTTTTTGACATCGTCGCTGTCGTCCGAACAGGAAAAAGCCAACACTGCCAGGGCTGTCAGGCAAAGCAGTAAAAATTTGTTTTTCATAGATAATGGTTGATGGTAATTTTTTAGACAATAGATCTTCAAAACTATTGAAAAAGCACAAACGCCGTCTAGCGGAGCCGATAGATCAGACCGCCCGGGCAGCAAATATTCTTACATGACCGATTCCGGTCAACACGCACTGTAGTATAGTGGTTTTCCTTTCCGTGACCGCACAAGATGTCTTACGACGCCTTCGGGCGATGGGCGAATCACGACAAATGGAACTCATTTTCCCATCGCACCGGCCTTTTCCTTACTTGTAGGTGTAGTAGCGTTGGTAGAATAGTATGGCCGAGGCAGCCAACATCACCGGTGCAGCCCACCACATTCCCCCAAAAAGGATCACCAGAAACAAGATCATAAAGCCGTAGAACGCCGCCGTTACAAACTTCGCCATCGACAGCGGCATCCTGTACAAGTAACTGCGGAGCAGCATCCCCATGGCGAGGTTCAACGCTGCCAACCCGGCAGCTGTCGAAAGATCGCCCTGTGTCAGTATCCATATCGTTTCAGGCAACGTCAACAACAGGTAGGCCAACAGGGTATGACCATAACGCCGCCACCGTGGCCACGGCAGGTTCGGCAATACGCTGAGGTAGGTATTCTCAAATTGCTGCCACTGATACAGTACCACCAGGTGGGCCAATGCCAGCAGCAATACCATCACGCCGCCCATGCGCACATCGGCTGTCAGGCTGCCGAACAGCACGATACCGCCCGCCAGGATCAGCCACGAAAACAACTTGGTGACCGTCAGCGTAAGCTTCTGCCGGTACAAGAGCTCGTACAGATACAAACTGAACAGGGGTTTTCGCCAACGCCGGGTGAGTGTCGTCATCCACCAACGCCCGACGTCGCTCGCCAGCCGGTTTATGTACCACACATATAACGCCGCACTCACCAGGATCACCAGCAGCACGTAGGCCACCAGTAACACGGGTATCAGATAATATTGATAAACCAGACCCACAACCACGCAGAACAATGCAAACACAAAGGCCGGGAGCGAAAGCACCAGTTGCACCAGGCACCAGTCGACATACTGCTGCACCTTAGGGGCTGCGGTAACGCTGTAGGTCAAAAACTGTTGCTCCGGCAACCGGGATTGCTTCAGCACAAAGCTCCAGCTGCGTACGGTATAGAACGCCCACCCCACAAAGACCGCCCCGCAGATGTACGGGGATGAAACGAACGACAGCGCAAAAATGAGATTGTACCGTATGCGGTCCGCCGGTACGAGGTGTGTTTCGTTCAGTACGTTCATAAAAAAGAAGTACGTCACCACGGTTACAAAGAGGAACAGGAACAGCCCGGCATTGGTCTTATAGAACCGGTACGCGAAGATGCGTATCAACACATGGGCTACGGGCCGGGTCATCAGGCCGTGACGGTTACCGTGTGATGTGCTACGAGCAGATGCCGTAGTGGCAAGCTTTCCATGGCGAGGGGCTGGTGCGAAGAGATCAGAAATGTCGTGCCCTGGCGCGTATACTGCCCGATGATCCACCGATCGAGCGCCTCCAGCGCCTCTGCATCCAGCGTAATGGCCGGCTCGTCCAGTAAGATAAGCTGCGGCGTGCCCAGGAACGCCAGTACCAGCGAAAGTTTCTTTAACATACCACTGGAGTACGTGCCGATAGGCTGATGTATATACGATTGCATATGCATGCTCTCTATATAATGCTCTTCCTGCCGCCGTGCACCACTCTTGGCTGTGCGAAAAAGATCGATCATCTCCATACCCGTCAGAAACTCCGGGAACAGCGGCTCGGCTTCCGCAAAGTTTACGACGCGCCGATAAGACACCGTGTCTTTTTTAAGACGAAGATCGTTCCAGGCAATGTCACCGCGGAAGTGCAGCACACCGGCCATGGAGCGTAACAATGTACTCTTGCCGGAACCGTTCGCACCTTTTACCCAATAAATGCCCACAGGCAGTGTAAGCGCATCGATCTGTACGATCGTAGTTGTGCCATACCGTTTGGCAAACCGGTCAAACTGTATCATTAGCCATTGTATTTGCTCGTCTGGTGATATCTGTCGCCTGCATTCGTCAGGAATTACACATCAACACGGCCAGCCTGACGGATGTCAGGAAGTATGTGTATCAAAGATCATCCTATCGGCAGACCTACGTCAGGTGCGGGGCATCGGGCGCCCCCTACTTTAGCGTCACATTAAAGGACAACGCTATGAACGCAAAACATCTGAATGCCACCCTGGTGGTACTGCTGGCGATCTTCCTGTATCATCCCCTGCACGCACAAAATACACTTACGGTCAAGTCGGTGAAGGCCACCATCCAGGGCTCATCGACGTTACACGACTGGGAATCGCAGATCACGCAGATAACCTGCCTTGGTGATTTTCAGTCAGAGAACAGTCTACTCAAAACCATCGCTGACATCAGCGTCAAAATTCCCGTGGCAGCCATCAAAAGCTCGGAAGGTAAAATGATGGACAATAAAACCTATGAAGCTTTTAAGTCCGACGAACATCCGTATATAACCTATACCGCGTCGCGCGCACAGATCACGACCGACGCTGCCCGGAATACGACCATTAAAGTCTCGGGCAGCCTGACCATGGCGGGCACTACCAAACCCATCACGGTCGAAGCAAAAGGCAAGTCATTGCCCAACGGCGACATGGAGATCTCTATAGCCCGCAAGCTTAAAATGACGGAGTTCAACATGAAACCACCCACCGCGATGATGGGTACCATCAAGGTAGGCGACGAAGTAACGGTTGTCGTGAGCCTCGTGCTCGCACAGGCCGCTGCCGCCTCCCGCTAATCATCTCTCTAACTATCCACTTAAACAAACTTCTTATGAAGACTGTCAGCCGTATTACCCTTCTGCGAAGACTCCCCGGCTTCCTCCTCCTCACCCTCCTGGCACAGATCGCAGCAGCACAGGCCCCGATTCAATACTTCCGCCAATATGACCAGCGTGGCATCGGCGTATTCGAAACCTCCAAGAACGACACCGTGCCCTTCAACGACCTCAAGCTGCGTGTAGGCGGGAACTTTACGCAAAGCTTTCAGACCCTCAGCCATAGCAACGAAAGCGGTGTACCGCTCTATGACCTGGGCAACGGCTTTCCGTTGGCGCAAGCGAACCTCAACCTCGATTTCCAGCTGGCCGACGGTGTACGCGTAAACCTCATCTCGTATATGTCGTCTCACCACCACAACGAAATGTGGGTGAAGGCGGGCTATTTTCAGATCGACAAAGTCGGGTTCCTCAACAGTGAGCTGCTGAACAACCTGTGGAAGAACCTCACGCTGAAGATCGGCCACATGGAGATCAACTACGGCGACGCGCACTTTCGCCGCAGCGACGGTGGTAACGCCTTCTGGAACCCTTTCATCGAAAACAATATCCTGGATGCTTATACCACCGAGATCGGCGCCGAGCTATACTGGCAAAAGAATGGGTTCTTGTTAATGGGTGGTATGACCAACGGCGAGATCCAGGGCAGCGTGACCGCACCCAACAAACGCAGCCCGTCGGTATACGGCAAAGTGGGCTATGACAAAGTGCTGGCGGAAAGAACCCGCATACGCCTGACCGGTTCGCTCCTGCGTAAATCTTCGTCTGTCAACGGCACGTTGTTCCGCGGCGACCGCACCGGCTCCAATTACCAGTTCGTGATGGAACCTGCCAACGCTACGGTAACGGCCAACGCCTTCTCCGGACGCATCAACCCCAACTTCTCCGACGACGTCACCACCTTTGTGATCAACCCCTTCGTACAGTTCCACGGCCTGGAATTATTCGGCACGGTAGAATTTGCGGAAGGCAACACGGCGGTAGAAAATGGTGAAGTACAATACACACCGGCTGCCAACGATGCCACCCGGTTCAATAAACTGGAGAAACGCAAATTCGACCAGGTAGCCGTAGACTTACTGTACCGCTTCGGAAAAGCCGACCGGTTCTATGTCGGCGCACGCTATAATAAAGTGAGCGGCACGCAGGTGTTCGGCAGCAGCACAACCGTTGCGACGGCCGGTGGGATCTCGCAAGGCACCCGTCTCGATGTATCGCAGGAACGCACCGCTTTTGGCGGTGGCTGGTTCATCACCCGCAACATCCTGCTGAAAGGTGAATATGTAACACAGAAATTTAACGACTATCCTGCAGGCGATATCCTGCAAGGTGGTAAGTTCGATGGATTTGTCTTCCAGGGCACCATCGCCTTCTAACGATAACCGGTAGCCGGCCTTTGCGGCAGGCAGGCCCTCCTGACAGGGCTCGGGCACCAGCCGACTTCTTCAGCACAGGGTCGACTGGTCCTGCAGGCAGGCAGGTGTTACAATAGTTTCAGGTTTGGGTTTTGGGTGTGGGAGCTGCCTCTCCCGCACCCTTCTTTTATCACCAGCGCACCACCACGCTACCGGTGCACCCCTGCATGTCAGAAGCCTTCACCGCCATGTGCAAATAGCCCGACGATTCGTCGTAACGGTGGTGCAGCACGGTGAGCCCGCGCGCCATCGACTGTACCAGCACCGGCTTCGGGCACCTTACCTTCACATCTTGCTCGCCATAGATGCGCAGCGTTGCCGAAAGCCCCTGTCCCGACAGCTCCACGCGGTATACGTTATACGTTCCGTCGTTGTACACATGCACCGGCGGCCGCTCATTTCCAACCGCATACCGCAGTGTATATACCTGGCGCTCGAGCGGCGGCAGGTATAAAAATCCATAGCCCTCGTCTTCGAACGCCACCGCCAGCGGGGTACCGTTCAGATCAGCCGAGGCGATATGTTCGCCGGGGGCAAGCCTGAGCTTCAGTACCAGGTTGCCGAGGCCTTTAAAGGTATAGGCCTTTTCGGGCATCGCTGTGTTGTCGAGGGTCACAACGCCCGGCGTGGGCTCGGTAACCACGGTGTGTTTGTTATATAGCCACTGCGCGTGCAGCTGTTCCGTGTTCTTGGCAATATACCGGTCGGGCAACCGTTGCGCAGCTTTATAGTATTCAATCCACCGGGCTGTGACCGCAGGTTGCAGCGGGTCGTCCTGTGCCAGCCAGTTGGGCCAATGGCTCTCGATGATGTCGGTCTTTTGCTCCGCCAGCGGCACTTTCGGCAACGATGACAGCTCGTACCATACGTTGCCGTAGTTGATGCGGTTGATGACGTGCGTGTTGAAGTCAAAACCGCCGCCGTTCGGCTCGGTGGGCGGGTTCAGCTCGGGTATCTCGCTAAAGTCGGTATTGGCATATTTTACACCGGCTTCGCTCAGCAGCTTTCCAAGGCTATAGCTGCCGGTGGGATTCCAGAAGTAGCTATAGGCACAGGGCACAAAGCTCTCGGGAAAAGAGTGCCCATTCTCCGGGGTGATACCATACTGCGCCAGGATGTCTTTAAAGCATTGAATATGCTCGCGCAGCGATACCTCCGGCCACGGTTCCTTGTCGGCGAGGTTATACCATTCGGCGCGCTTTTGCGGTTGGCCGGGAGCCCAATATTCATGGCCCGTGCCGTGCAGACCAAACTCCATATACGCGGACTGCTCGCGCACAAACCGCATGATAACCTCTTGCGCCTCCGATACGCGGTGGCTATTGTCCCACTGCTCGCGCAGGTACGTGGTGGTGGGGAACCGTGCCAGCAGGTTGGTGCGGTCCATCTCGCTCAGGATAAACAGGCATTGAATGCGTGACCCGACGGCCTTGCCGACGTCGATCATGTACTGGTAGTCACTTAACTCAAAGCGGCGCTTTACGCCGGTGCGATACGGACCGGGCACAGGTTTTTCGGAAAGATCGGCGCCGTCCATCCAGCCCAGGTCGTCCACGGCAAAAGCAAACGCACGCGGAAATGTTATCTTTTGTGTCATAGACATACAATTCTTCAGGATGCTACCGCGGGTATGCTTCCAGCAGCAGGTGTTGGGTAAACGTTACCGGCAGTGTTGGATTCGCGCGCGACACCTCCCCCAGCGTAACATTGTTTACATAGTCGCGCACGGTATATACTTTGTCTTCCAGACCACGCAATTCCACCGCGCCATCCCAACGATCACTGTAAAAGGCATAATGCAGCGTGTCGCCCTTCTGTACCACGTGTGTCTCGGGCAGATCATACCCCAGCGTATAGAGCTCCCCGCGGTACGGCGCTTTGGAAAGCATTTTACGGTGATACAACATAAACCATTTTTTCCATAGTTGCTCCTTCTCCGGCGTCAGCAGGTTATCTTCTTTTACCGCCGGATTTTCCTTCGGCCAGGTGAACTTCGTCCCCAGCACCGCCCCGATGCCAAACGAAGAGGCGAAGTCACTGCGGCCATCGCTCAGCTCCACATGATCACCAAAGTATGCTGTCTTGCCGATGAGCGCTTTGTACGCCCGGCCCTTCAGACGCACCTGCCAGCTGTTCAGCGGATCGGACGCTACCGCCTGGTTCATATAGGGCATATTAAAGACCGACATACACGTGCCACACGGGCAGTTTTGAATAACCGCGTGCGGATTGATCTGTTTTGCTTCCTGCCAGATGGTATCAAAGAACCGCGGCAGGTCGCGCACCGCTTGTTCAGGATCGGTACCACCCAGGTGTGTATTGTAATCGGGCGGTACGGCGTTCATGTGCTGGCCGTCCATCTTCAAGCCGTCGAAGCCCCACTGCCGCATGAACAGGTCGACGGTTTCTTTTGTGTGGTTCAGCGTGCCGGTATATCCCGGCGACATATACCAGGCATCCCACCACGTGATCTGCTGCGGTTTGCCCCCGGCATTGATCAGCCGCAGGTCGGGATGTACTCGTAACAGCTGGCTGCCACTGTCGGCGGCCAGCGGCGCCCACCACAGCATGGCCTTCATGCCCTGCGCGTGGATCTCATCGACCAGCGTCTTCATCTGCGCATCGCCCCCGGGAAACTTTTGGGTATTCACATGCCAGTCGCCCTCCGCTTGCTGAAACCCATCGTCGATAGTCACCCATTTTATACCGAGCGATTTTACTTTCGGAAAGGTACCACGGATCTCGTCGAGCGTCACGTCGCGCATATAGCCCCAGGCACACCACGAAGCTTCAAAGGCTCCTTCTTCCGGTTCGGGAAAGACCAGGCCCCGCGCCTGCAACAACGTTCCATATTGTTTAAGCGCGGTATAGTAATCGCCGCGGTGTATCAGCACAAACGTTTCGTCTGTACGCAGTGTATCGCCCGGCACCAGCGCATAAGGCTGCTCATATGTTTTTGATACCTGCACGATTGTCTCACCGGCTGCGTCGACGGCCACCGGCAGCTCTACGAGCCGCGGCTCCAGCGCCACATGCCCTACCGCCAGGCCCTGGTCGGCATGCCACACATCCGTCACGGGTATACCTCCGCCGTAGTCGGAGTTGTTCATGCCCATGTAATTCCGCTGGTAAAAGCCCGGCTTTAACGGCAATACCCAGTCGCGACGCTCGCCGGTGGACTCGCCCTGGAAGGACCAACCCACAACGGTGTCTTGCACGGGTGAAATGGAATAATGGTGATTGACCCACTGGCGGATCCCGAGAGGTTTATCTCCTTCGTTCACATAGGCCGCCTGTAACAACATCAGGTCGGGGAAATGGCTGTATACCTTTACCGTAACGACCTTTCTGATCTTTTGATCCGGCGAATCGGCTACCCCTTGGATAACCCATTGCGTGCCCACGCCGGCATCGTCCGAAAAAGCATGTGATTCCTTTTTATCAACACGAAAGTCCCGTAGCGTATCGATCGTTGTTACGATATACTCCGTCGCGGCCGTTCCGGTCGTCAGGGGGCCGGCCTGCTCGTCGGCGGATCGTACCGCTACATGCAGCTTGTCATTGACCGACACCTGCAAGTTACCATGCTGCCACGACAACGGCGTCTCACGACAGGCAACCACGACCAGGCATACAAGAAAGACTGCAACGCTACGGCTGGACATACAATAAAGGGTTTAGGATTGGAGAAGGCTTCTTACAACGGCGAAACAACGCTCAGCTTTTCTTCGATCAGCTTTTTGACCGACGCCGTCGCCACGGGGAACACCTTGCGCAAGTCAATCTCGTCGTTGTCACGTAACGTCGATTGCAAGGTTTTCATAAACATGTTCTTGGTCTCTGTTGCCAGGTTCACTTTTGTGATACCATTCTTCACGGCCTGCTTTAACTGGTCATCCGGGATGCCCGAGCTGCCATGCAGCACCAACGCCGCCGGCGTTGCCTGGTGGATCTGCAACAGCAGGTCCAGTTGCAGCTTCGGCGTCTCTTTATAGAACCCGTGCGCCGAACCGATCGCGATGGCCAATGCACTCACACCTGTTTCCTCCACAAACCGCCGCGCTTCGTCTGGCTGTGTGTATTGGCTTACCTGTTGCACCTGTCCCAGCTTGGCAACATAGCCCAGCTCTGCCTCTACGTTGGCGTGATACGATGCCGCCAGCTTCACCACCTCGCGGCTGATCTTCACATTCTCGTCAAACGATTTCTCACTTGCATCGATCATCACCGAATCAAACCCCGCATCGAGGCATTGGTGCACAACATCGCGCGAGCTGCCGTGGTCCAGGTGCAGCCAGCCTTCGACGCCGTACGCCTTCAATGCTTCGCGTGCCATCGCCGCCGCCAGGTCTATACCGAGGTATTGCAGCGAGCTTTCCGACAATTGAAGAATGATCGATTTGTTCCGCGCCTTCGCAGCCTGCAATACGCCCGACAGGGTCTCGAAGTTGTAAAAGTTGGTGGCCAGCAATGCTTTTCCTTCGCGGCTGCATGTACTGAGTTTTTCCTGTAGGGTCATAGTTAAAATGAATAGTTGAAGGATGTCGCGGCGATGGTCTTTACCAGGGCCAGGCTTTCAAACGCGCCCGTGCCACCGGGGCGTGTCGTATTGATCGCGCCCGTCAGCGCGCCAAATTCCAGACACGCCTGGTCACCGGCGCCGGATATGAATTTGTGTATAAAACCGGAGTCAAAGCTGTCGCCCGCACCGATGCTGTCGACCACATCTTTGTTCAGGAATGCCGGCTGGTGCAAGAGCTCCCGGCCATTCCACAGGTAGGCGCCGTCACTGCCGTGCTTCACCACCACGTTGCGGGCAAAGGATTTTATGGCGTCCAGGGCCGCCGTAAGATCGTCTTTGCTTGTAAAGGCTTTCAGCTCGTTGATGTTGGGCATAAAGACATCGACGTGCGGTAGCAATTGTGGCAGGTCTATATCCCAGCGCTCGGCCGGGTCCCACTGCGGGTCCAGCGACGTTGTCAGCCCCGCATCCTTTGCGCCTTTAAACAACGCCACGATATCTTGCTGCAGGCCCGATTGCAGGAACACCGAGCTGAGGTGCAGGTGTCTGGCCTTTTGTAATACGCCGGGGGTGATGTCTTGCAGCGTGAGGTGTTTCATGGCGCCGGGATAGGTCACCATGGCGCGGTCTTCGCCGAAGTTGAGCACGATGGTGGCGCCGGTGTTATACGCGGTCGACCGCAGGATATGCGTCGTGTCCACACCGCGCGACTGTAGGCTGGCCAGGATGTGGTCGCCGAAATTATCATGGCCCAACCGGCCGATGAAGGCCACCCGCGAGCCCACGGTGCTCAGGTTACTGGCGAAGATCGCCGAGCTGCTGCCCATCGTCAGGGTCATGTTGTCGGCCAATACTTCTTTTCCGATCTCGGGAAACTTATCGACCTGGTTGAGGATCAGATCGACGTTCAGCTCTCCGACAACCAGTACATCATAGGGTTTATTCATGATACGTTAGCGGATTCCGTTCAACGCATAAATTTGCACACCTTCCACCACGCGCGTGATCGCGCCCGTGGCAGACGGTGCATCGGGCTTCAGCCCCAGCTGCAGCGACTTAAAAAATCCCAGCAACTGTGCCGGCACGATCGCCGCTACCGTCAGGAACTCTTCATCCACGGTATTCGTGCCGTTCGATAGCGTGATCAAATGGTCGAGCGCGATCCCTTCCGGTGCCGTCTCGGCGATCCCCATCTCCGCGAGCGGCGGATTGCCCTTCTTCATCGCGCCCACCAGGTCTTTTTCGTATTGCTGTGCATGCTTGTCGTTGGAGAACGTATAGACCACCAGTGTATGCGGATCGATCACCGCTTTCGGACCGTGGCGAAAACCCAGGTATGAATCGTTCTTACAGATCACCTGGCCGTCCGTCAATTCCTGCAACTTCAGGTGTCCCTCGGTAGCCGTGCCGTACAATGGCCCGCCGCCCAGGAATACCGCACGCTTGAAGTCCAGCGCCGCGATCTCCTTCAGTTCGGCCACATTGTTTGTCAATACGCGCTCCGCATACCGCGCCAGCGTCTGCACGGCTGGCTCCTGATCCGCCACGGTGTCTATATTCGCCAATAGCTTACCCGCCAGTAACATGCCGGAGTAGCTGCTCGTCATCGCCAGGCTTTGATCGTTTGCCTCCGCGGGCAATGTATATACATATTTGGGATTGGGTGACGGATACATCGCCAGTAGCCCTTCCGGATTGCACGTGATCACCAGGTGAAAACACTGCCGGCAGATCTCATCCGCTATCCGCACCGCGGCAGCACTCTCCGGGCTGTTACCCGAGCGCGCAAAAGATACCAGCAACGTGGGCACCTCGGGCAGCAGGTAGTCCTGGGGATGTGACACCAGGTCGGTGGTCGAAATCGCCTCTGTCAGAATTCCCCGGCCGCGTTGAAACGCACCGCGCAGCGAAAGGCCGATGAAAGCGCTCGTGCCCGCGCCGGTCAGGATGATGCGGCGAACCGGTTGGGTCGTGTGAAAGAATTCTTCGATCGCTGACCGGCGGGCATTCGCCTCTTCCCAGATCTTCAGCCAGAGGGCGGGCTGCTGGGAAATTTCCCTGGCCGTGTGAATAGCCCCCAGGCGGGTCAATTCGTCCACGGGGAAATTCAAATATTTCATAGCTTTTATTTAAAAGTGTCCGAAGCCAAAGGTAGAATAAGTTAAATTAATTATCTTTCATTTCGTTATTTTAATTTACTGAAAGGCTTTCTTTTTATTACAATTGGTGAGAATACATTAAATCCGGGCCTTCCCGGTGGACCGGCTACTTAATTTATTACTTTTATTTGTTCAAAAAACCCTTTTAAACGAAACTATAATGTCCAGAAATCAAGATTCCACCGTGTCGCGACGCAAGGAAATCCTTCAAATGCTTTCAGAAAAAGGAGAAGTGTTTGTCGAGGATCTGATCGAACGCTTCAAGGTCAGCGGCGTCACGGTCCGGAACGACCTGGACCAGCTCGAACAAAAGAACCTGTTGATCCGCGCCCGCGGCGGAGCCATCAAAATGGAAACCGGCGTGGCGATCGACCAGCGCGTCGTCGACAAGAACCGCATCAACTTCCAGGAGAAATCGCGCATCGGCCGCAAGGCCGCCCAGCTGGTCGTTGAATCCGACACGATCATTATCGACTCGGGTTCCACTACCGCCGAAATGGTACGCAACCTGCCCGAGCTGCAAGACCTGACGGTAATCACCAACGCGATGAACATCGCCAACCAGCTGATCACACGCCCGAACATCAACGTCATCATCCCCGGCGGCTACCTGCGCAAAAACTCACTCTCCCTCGTCGGCCCACAAGCCGAAAAGAGCCTGCGCAATTTCAACGTAGACAAAGCCTTCTTGGGCGTGGATGGCTTCGATACCAAACATGGCATCTATACTCCGAACGTAGAAGAAGCCCGCCTCAACGAGATCATGATCGAGATCTCCAAAGAAGTGATCCTCCTGGCCGACTCCAGCAAATTCACCCGCCGCAGCTTCGCTTTTATCTGCTCCATCGACCAGATCAATAAGGTTATCACGGATAATGGGATTAAGCCCGATGATAAGAAGCGTTTGGAGGATGCGGGGGTGCAAGTTGTTATCGTATAGGGTAGCCGTTTAAGGCAACGACGCCAGTTACAAACTGGCGTCCGTCAGCAATTAGCCCAAATCTTAACCCATTAGTCGTTCTGATCCGCCAGCTCATTCGCCAGGCGCTCGTCCTGCGGTATATAATATATATTCCGGGCGGCATCCCAGTTCACCACCTCGTGCGGCTGCACACCGGGGAAGGTCCGATCCATGGGCAGCTTGTTCCGGAATACATCGATCGTGCGGTGCCCCTCATACGCCAGCTCCATCCGCCGCTCTTGCAACACTGCCTCCAGCACCGTCGCAGCGCCCTGGAGATCTCCCAATGTATACAGATCATCGTCGGCAATGCCCGCGCGTTTGCGGATCACGTTGATGTCATCCAGCGCCAGTTGGTCCTGTCCCTTCTTGGCATACGCCTCCGCGCGGTTCAGGTACATCTCCGCCAGGCGCACGACATGCGGCGAGCTGAGCGTCACAATGCCATCCTGGTATGAAAACTTCGTGATAAAGTATTTCGGGATACCATTGCGCTGCGCCACGGTCACACCGTCTTCTTCATACTGCGGTTTGATCAGCGTATTGCGGACATCCTCCGGATGCTGCTCCAATAACAAGCGCAGCGGATCCGATACATATACCTCTCCCCAGCCTTTGACATCGGTCAGGTACATCGACCCGATCGATCCGTCACCCAGATCGTCTTGTAGTGTGTGTTTGATCACAAAGATCGACTCCGAATGCTTGGGTGTATTCCAAAACATGTCCAGATAGTTTTCCTTTGGCGTCAACGTCAGCAACGGCGAGGCAATGGCCTTGCTGGCATACTCGATCACCTTGTCATGCTGATCCATATATAAGTATATGCGCGACAGTAACGCCCAGGCGGCCTCCTTTGAAGCGTACTCCACGCCCCGACGCTCACCATTCTCCATCAGGGCAGCAGCCTTCTCCAGATCCGCCACTACCTGGTCGTATGATTCGCCTACCGTCGCCCGCGGCATCTTTCCAGGGTCTGTGCTTTTGAGGCGAAGGATCGCTCCCAAATTACCCGTGCCTTGCGTATAGGGCTTCGAGAATAATCGCAATAGATCCATGTAGGCCATACCCCGCAGAAAGTAATTCTCCCCGAGCAAATAATCATTGGCCGGGTCCGCCCCCTCTTCAACCGATTCGATATTCTGGTTCACGGAGTTGATGATCTTATACGCCACGTACCATACGTATGTGGAATTCTCCATGGCAGGATAGTGTTGCCGGGTGGCCGCCTGGAATAGCGGATCTTCGGTGGTGCCACTCAGGGTAACGTTGTCGCTGGAGTATTCCAGCATCATGTGCAGGTTGCGCGCGTAGGTGCTTCGATAATCCGGAACACCCTTGTAAAGCAGCTGGTCCTTCATGAGCGAGTACGCGCCGTCGGTAGCGTATTTCAACGCATTGGGTACGGTGGGCAGGTTGTCTTTGGTCACGCCGTTGAAAGGGTCTACCTGCAGGTCGCAGGCGCCGAGCGTCAGCAGCGCGGCAGCTAAATATAGTTTGAGTTTCATGTGGTTTCGGGATTAGAAGCTGATTTGAAGACCTACGAGATACTGTTTGCTGATCGGGTACTTGAAATACGATAAGCCGGCCATGATACCGTTAGGCTCGTCGGTATACCCCGCTACCTCCGGGTCGAGGCCTGAGAATTTGGTGAAGGTGAACAGGTTGTCGCCCGAGACGTAGAGGTTGGCACCCGACAGTTTCAGCTTTGACAGCAGGTCTGCCGGCACGTTATAGTTGAGGGTGATATTTCGAATGCGCCAGAAACCGCCATCCTCCAGGTACCGCGACGAGGCTTTGTTGGCATTGTGATTCCCTCCGAACATAGGCTTGGGGTGTGTCGCGATATCACCGGGGTTGCGCCAACGCGACCAGCCGTCGTCCAGCTTCATCATATTAAAATTGAACATGGCGCCGTCGGCATCGACAAACTCACGCGTGCTGTGGTATACGTCGTTACCATATTGATAGGATGAAGATACGCTGAGCGTAAACGCCTTATAGGCAAGCGTCGTGCTCAGGCCGCCAAACACCTTGGGTGTAGCCGAGCCGACAATCTGCAGGTTTTCCGTCCGCGATGCGATATCGTATTCGTTGGTAACGCCGTAGCCCACGATCCTGCCATCGGCATCGCGCTCCGTCGTCTGCCACTGCGGATCACCGTTCTCCGGATCTACCCCTATCCACTTGGGCAGATACCACGAGTTAACATCTTTTCCCACCTGTACGACTTGTTTCACGCCATCGTTGTTCCGGAAGATCTGCGTGACACCATCATCGGCCAGTGCCTTCACCTCGTTGGCGGCCGTACCGATGTTAAAGGCTACATTCCAGCGGAAGTCGCCTGTGCGTAGTACATCGCCGTCGATGCCCAGTTCGATACCGCGGGTCGCCAGCCGGCCCGCATTGCGCAACACGCGTTCAATGCCTTGCGAAGGCGGCTGCTGTACATACAGCAACAGGCGGTCGGTGTCTTTATAATATGCATCAACCGCCACGTTAACCCGGCTGAATAATCCGACGTCGAGACCAACGTTGTAGGTCTTCGTTTGCTCCCAGGCCAGAACAGGGTTGGGGATATTGACAGGATAACCGGCAGTACCACCGTTGTACTGATGCGAGAATTCATAGACGCCGACGTCCTGATTGGCGGGAATGTTGTCGTTCCCCACAATGCCAAAGCTGCCGCGAAGCTTCGTGAAGGTTACCTGCTCCCGGATCCCGCGGAAGAAATCTTCACTGCTGATGATCCACGAGGCCGACAGGGCGCCAAAAGAACCCCAACGCTTATCGATGGCAAAGACAGATGCACCGTCCCGACGGAAAGAGCCGGTCACGAAATATTTGTTTTTGTAATCATAGTTGACCTCGCCCAGGTACGACATCGCCCGGCCTTCGGCATGCTCGCCGTTGATGTCCTGCGGAGTACCCACCGCCGAAGGAACCTTAATGCCCGATGGCACACCGATACCGTTACCGGCGGCATTTTCAGATTCCGAGTACTGCCCTTCAAAGCCGACGAAGCCACCGACGTGGTGCTCGCCGAAGTCGTGATTCAGGCGGATCAGGTTTGTCGAAATGAGGCTGTAAGAGTCCGATATGTCGTATGCCAGGGAGCCGTCATAGGCTGCGCCTTCAATCGTCTTCACATCCTCGTAGGTGTCGCTGCGATAGCTACCATAAGCAAACCGGTTCCGCGACTGTAATGTCAACCATGGAGTAACCTCTACGGTCAGCACGGCATCACCGTTCAGCGTAAAACCTTTGCCGTTGTAGTCGTTATACTCGGCGCTTTGCAAGATGTTGTTCTTGTCGCGCGACAGAAAGCCCGGCGTGGTTGCATCGACATAACGGATGTTTCCGTTCTCGTCGTAGGGTGAGTCGTATGGCAGGTATAGGAACGGTTGATACGGCCACCGCCAGTGATAGTTCTTGGTCTTGTCCCGGGTAATGTTGAGGTTCGTCGTAAGTTTTACTTTATCGGACAATGCAAAATCGAGATTGGAGCGGAAGTTGAACCGCTTATAGCCCGTGGTGAGCAGGGTGCCCTCCTCGTCGTAAAAATCGCCGGCCAGGTAGTAGCCGATCTTGCCGGACTTGCCACGCGCCGAAACATTGTGATTCTGTACAAAGGCCTCCTTATAGGAAAGATCCACCCAGTCATAATTTTGTTCCAGCAGCGTCCGCGGGCGCAACGCGAGGAACTGGGCGGAACCCGGGAACATGGCACGCTCGGTTTCATACAGCTCTTC
Organism: Dawidia soli; assembly: GCF_018598185.1. Lineage (GTDB taxonomy): Bacteria > Bacteroidota > Bacteroidia > Cytophagales > Cyclobacteriaceae > Ohtaekwangia > Ohtaekwangia soli. Next base: position 31,117 of record NZ_JAHESC010000043.1, on the reverse strand, counting down.
AGTGTTCATCATCTCAAAATTACCCGTGGTAATCTTGCGCGTACCCAGCGTAGTTTTATAGGTGATGACCGGCTTTTCGGATACACCTTTTTTAGTTGTCACGATCAGCACACCCGAGTTTGCGCGCGACCCATAGAGCGCCGTTGCGCCGGCATCTTTCAGCATGGTCACGCTCTCCACGTCATTCGGATTATACGCCCCCCCCACAATGCCGTCCACCACCACCAGGGCACCCCGGCTGGAACCAATGGACGACGCGCCGCGCACCAACACCTGCGGCACACTTCCGGGCGCACCCGTCAGCGTCGACACCTGCACGCCCGCGACCTTCCCCTGCAGCAAGCTCTCGACGCTCGAGGTGGTCACACTCTTCAGCTTTTCACCGGAGACATTCACGACGGCACCGGTGATCTCCTGCTTTGTTTTTTCTGAATACCCTACTACTAAAACTTCAGCCAGTTGGTCGACCGATTGGGTCAACGCTATGTCCACGGTAGTTTGTTGCCCTACCGTTACCTCCTCCGACTGGTATCCGATAAACGAAAAGACCAGCACGTCGGCATCGCTCCCCACTTCCAGCGAATAGGCGCCGCTGGCGTCCGAGGTCGTTCCCTTTATCGTACCCTTTATCAGCACATTGACACCCGGCAAGGGACTGTTGTCGTCGATGGACCTGACAGTCCCCCGGACGGTCCTGACCTGTGCCTGCACGGCAGACGCCAGCAAGCAAAAGCAAAACACTCCCCAGGGAAGTTTTTTAAGTAAAAGAATAGGCATAGGTATTGGGTTTGTAAGTTTAAGTAAATGTATAAACTTTCGAAATATTACAAAAACACAATTTAAAATTTCCTATTATTACCAATAACCTAAATTTGATTTTTAAAACCTTATGATTCTCAAACAACCCTGGTTCCGGTACGCCCTTGTCACAACCCTCTTTTGGGGTGTCTGGGGCGCCTTTATCGAGATCCCCGAAAAAGCCGGATTCCCCGCCACGCTGGGCTATGTCGCCTGGGCCATATCTATGATTCCCTGTGCGTTAGTGGCCCTTTATGCCCTCGGCTGGAAACTCGAGACCGACCTGCGGTCGGTCGGGTTGGGCATGCTGATCGGCCTGCTGGGAGCAGGCGGCCAGCTTATTCTTTTCCAGGCCCTTCGCGAAGGTCCTGCGTATATTGTATTTCCTTTCATTTCGTTATTCCCGATCGTCACGATCTTGCTCTCCACCCTTCTCCTCCGCGAGCGTGGCAACCCCCGCCAGTGGGTGGGCATCGCCGTGGCCCTGGCGGCCATCTTCTTCCTGTCTTACTCCCCGCAGAGCACCGGCACTGTCGCTGGCACCCGCTGGATCTGGCTGGCGTTGATCGTCTTCCTGATGTGGGGCGTGCAGGCATATGCCATGAAGTTCTCCAATGCCTCCATGCAGGCTGAAAGCATCTTCTTTTACATGACCGTCAGTGCGCTGGTACTGGTCCCGGTCGCCATCTGGATGACCGATCGCACGCAGCCGATCTACTGGGGCTGGAAAGGGCCTTACCTGGCAGGCGTTGTACACCTGCTGAATTCCATCGGAGCCCTGACCCTGGTCTATGCGTTGCGTTATGGCAAAGCGATCATCGTGGTGCCGCTCACGGGATTGTCGCCTATCCTGACGGTAATCCTATCATTGATTGTATATACAGTGATTCCGGGTCCGAGCTTGATGTTCGGGATCGTGCTGGCGCTGGTTGCGATCTATCTTCTATCAGAATAGCAAGGGATCCTGACGAGAGAGTCAGCGCGCAGCGCGTCTCTTGTGCCCCGCATGCGCCCGGTCTCCAGGCTGGCGGGCATAAAAAAAGGCTACTCGGTAGCGAGTAGCCTTGTTCTTATTCCCAGATCATTGGTCTAATAATCGTCACTCCGCGCAAACTCATTCTTCCGATACATCCACTGCCCCTGCGTAAAGTCCGGTATCTCCACCGTCTCCCCCCCGAGTCTGATCGACGTCTCCGATAATGGCGTGATCGCACTCCACGTCACGGCATCATATACATCTTGCGGCGTATTTGTCTTCCGCTTCACCGCTTCGATAAAGGCGTTGATCACAAACCAGTCCATGCCACCGTGCCCTGCGCCCGAAGCATCGTTGCCATACTTCTTCCACAGCGGGTGATCATATTTGTCCAGCCACACCTGCGCGTTGTCCCATTCATGCGGCTTGCTCTTCCCTTCCACGTAAATGGAGTTATTGACATCCATCCACAATCCATTCGTACCCTGCACGCGGAAACCCAGCGAATACGGCCGCGGTAAATTTGTATCGTGCTGCAGCAGGATCGTCTCCCCGCGCGCGCACTTAATCATCGTCGTAACGATATCGCCGAGCTTAAATCCCACTTTCGCATTGGGATGATTCTCGCCCGCGTTCTTCACAATATAGTCGTGCAACCCGCGGCTCTTCGTCGAATACGACACGAGCTCCGTCAGGCGGTTGCCGCGGTTGATGTCGATCATCATGGCCACCGGCCCCAGGCCGTGCGTGGGATATAGATCACCGTCGCGCAGCACCGAGTGTTGCGTGCGCCACGAAGCCTCCGAGAAGGCTTTCTCGCCAAACTCCACCCCGCCGCCGTACGGATCCTTGCCGTTATTGAACTTCACCGCGCGCAGGTCGTGCTGATAGCCGCCTTGCAGGTGTACAATTTCACCAAAGACATTTTGCCGCACCATGTTCAGCACGGCCATGACGTCGCGGCGGTAACAGACGTTCTCCAGCATCATCAACGGCATGCCCGTGCGCTCGGAAGTATGCACCAGCTCCCAGCATTCTTCGATCGTCATGCCGGTGATCACTTCGCAGCCTACGTACTTCCTGGCATTCATCGCGTCGAGGCACATCACCGTGTGCCACTCCCACGGCGTAGCGATGACGACAGCGTCAATGTCTTTGCGCTCCAACAGTTTCTTATAACCATACGGGCCGTCGGAAAAGATCTGCGGCATCGGCTTACCCGATTTGGTAATGAGCTCCTTGCTCATGTCGATCATGCGTTGCTGAATGTCGCAGATCGCCACAACCTCTACGTCGGCACGGTGCAACGCCAGTTCCAGATGCCCTTGCCCGCGCAAGCCTACACCGATAAATCCCAACCGTACTTTGGCCGGATCCTTTTCTTTCGACAGCAGTGCCGACGGCAGCAACGTCAGCCCTGCTCCTGCCATGGCCGTCTGTTTGATAAAATCTCTACGCGAAAAACTCTTCATGCTTTGAATCCTGATTTCCTGAATATACTATTATTATGGCTCATTTCGTCAGATCGACAAACTGCGTTTGGTTAGGATCCGGGCTGGCGCCGGCTTCGGGTATACTGCCCACCGAGCCCCAATTCAACAGGTCGTGAATGCCATAGGTGAAGCCGGCAGGCGACAACCCCACGAGCGTCGAGCGCAGCATCGAAAACTCGATGGCCTTGCCGCCGTCGATAACCTGCAGGTCGGACGCCAGCAGGAAGCCCGAGCCGATGTCCGCGGCCGGCAGCCAGGCAAACGTATTGTTGTTACCCGAGCTATAATCGTAGCCAAACAAGCTTGCATCGTTGTCGTTGGCAAAGTCTCCTTCAATGAGGTACTCGGCGCCTATGCCCCCTTCCCAGTCGCCGGTATTAAAAGCCGTACCGAAGTTATTGTCGACGTTGAGGTATACATCAAAGAAGCCCTGCAGATCGGCCGTGCCCTCTACGTAGAAATAGATCTTCAGACCGTCGTAGTCTACTTTCACTTTTGTAATAGAGCCTTCGCCCAGTTCGGTCGATACCGGTATGTCGGCCCAGTCGTCAAAGCTGCCATCGATCACAACGTCCGAGCTTTTGGCGAGGATCATCTCGTCCGGCAGCGATAGCGTTTCGCCGCCCGGGCCTGTAGCCGTCAGATACGCCGTGTAAACACCAAACGCTGGATACTCGTGCACAGGACGCTCTTCCGTAGAGGTCGTACCATCGCCAAAATCCCAGAAGTACGCTGTCGCACCTTTCGACAGATTGATGAACGTGACCGTGCGCTCATCCGCCTCATAGATAAAGTCGGACTTGGGGGCGCCCTCATCATCATCACCGCAGGCTCCTGCTGCCAGGGTCAGGGCGGCCAGCGACAAGACCTTGCTCCAGAAGGTGAAGGACTGAACAAATCGCAGTTTCATAGGTTTTAGTTGGGTTAGGATGGTCAATATTTACAAAAGGTTTTCTTTGTTGTTATAAAATTATTAAAACAATCAAATAAAAGAAATAATATTGTTTTTAATTTCGAATCACGATCTATAAACAAGGAAAAGAAAGATTAAAACCAAATTCCCTATTTTTAACCCAAAACACCATGAAAAGATATCTGCCCCTGCTGGGCCTCCTGCTGGCCGTAGGATGCTCGTCGGACGACAAAAGCTCAGACCAGGATCAGGACGAGGATGAGCCCACGACCATCACCTACACCGCCAGCCAGGACGACTTTCCAAACCCCGAGCGTGGCTTCTATCATTATTCCGACACCCGCGCCAGCAACTATAGTCCCCTCGATGCCGACGAGCTCGCCACTTACCGCTCGCTGCAGACGGCCGATGGTGCCAGCTATTCCGTAGTCAGCACGCTCGTCTTTCGTTATTTTATTCTCGATATGTATACCGCCGCGCCCCTGGAGGAGTCGTTCCTCGCCAAGGTGCAGGCCGATTTCGCCGCGGCCCGCGATGCCGGTGTCAAGCTGATCCCACGCTTTACCTATACCGTCACCGCCACCCCCGGCGATTGCCCCGAGTCTTTTATCTGTCCGCCCTACGGGGACGCCGCCAAAGCCACCGTACTCGGCCACATCGGTCAGCTCAAACCGCTCTTGCAAGACAACGCCGACGTCATTGCCTGTGTGCAGCTCGGCTTCTTCGGCACGTGGGGCGAAAACTACTATAGCGACTACTTCGGCGATGCCTCCGGCAACGACCAGGGCAAGCTGCTCGACCAAAACTGGACCGACCGCATCGAAGTGCTCCAGGCCATGCTCGACGCCACGCCCAGGCATATCATGGTCCAGGTACGCTACCCGCAATTCAAACAACGCCACACCTATGGTATCAACGCCCTGACCAACGTGGCGGCCCTCACCGAAACCGAGGCTTTCAGCGAGACCGACAAAGCCCGCATCGGCTATCACAACGACTGTTTCCTCGCCAGCGCCGACGACTTCGGCACCTATGAAGACTATGGCAACTCCAGCTCGCCGCGCACCGGCGCCAATACGGTACTGCGTCAGTATTTTGCCGACGACAGTAAATATGTAGTAGTAGGCGGCGAGACATGCAGCGACGGCTACAGTCCCCAAAACGACTGCGCCCCCGCCGGCAAAGCCGAAAAGGAAATGAGTGACTTGCACTATAGTTATCTCAACATGGACTACAACAACGAGGTCAACAACGACTGGGTAACCGGCGGCTGCATGGACAACATCAAAAAACGGCTGGGCTACCGCTTCGCGCTCACCACCGGCACCTACCCCACAACCCTGACAGAAGACGACAAGATCGACATCAAGCTTACGATCGAGAACAGCGGCTTCACCTCCCCCTTCAAAGCCCGGCCCGCGCAATTGATATTCAGGAATACGACTTCGGGAGAAATTATTGTGCGCACGCTGGCCACCGACGTTCGCCGCTGGTTCCCCGGCACCAATACAATTGAAGAAAGCCTCGAAGGCGGCCTGAAGGCCGGCACCTGGGCATTATACCTAAACCTGCCCGACGCAGCCGCCACGATCAATAAACGGCCCGAGTATAGTATACGACTGGCAAACAATGGAACCTGGGATGGCGCGACGGGGTATAATTCTTTGAATCATACTTTGGCGGTTAAGTAGCCATAACTATAGTGTTACGGCGCGATGCGCCGTAACACCCGCATCTGGCGCTACTTCTTCTTCTTTTTCCTCCGCACGTTCTCACTGGCTTTATTGTGATCCTCGATAAGCTTCCGCCAGTTACTATCCGCCGGCATTTCCTCCGACGCACTCACGATCCCGCGATAATCCGCCTTATCAATTACCAGCTCTTCGATAGGCTTGCCCAGATATTCCTGGATCTCCTCCAGCACCGGCCGTTCCTCCGTACTGCAAAACGATATAGCCGTACCTTTCTGCACACCCCGGCCCGTGCGGCCTACGCGATGCACATAGTTCTCGGGCTCGTCCGGCAGGTCGTAGTTGATGACGTAGTCGACATTCGGGATATCGATGCCCCGGGCGTTGACATCCGTCGTGATCAGTATCCTTGTTTGTCCTTTCTTAAACTCATCCATCACGGTCAGGCGATCGCCTTGTTCCTTGCCTCCGTGCATCGTCAACGTCGCGATATTCACCCGCTGCATCGCTGCCGCCACACGCTCCGCCCGTACTTTGGTACGAACAAACACCAGCATTTTGCTGCCTTCATGCTGGCGGGCAAAACGTTCGAGAAAGAAACGTTTGTCATCCATCTCGATAAAGGCCACCCCGTGGCTCACATTCTTTGAAACCGGATTCTCCGGCGAGATCTGGATCCGGATGGGATTGCGCACGATCGAGTACGCTATTTCTTTGATCCTGGCGTCTATCGTAGCCGAGAAGAACAACGTCTGGTGGCGGTGGGCGATATGCTTTTGTACATCGCGTATGTCTCTGATAAAGCCCAGGTCCAGCATGTGGTCCGCTTCGTCGAGGATCAGGATCCTGAGCATGCCCAGATCGATCTTCTGCTGGTTGATCAGGTCGAACATCCGGCCCGGGGTAGCGATCAGCACATCCACGCCTTTGCCAAGCTGGCGGATCTGCTCTTCCTGCTCTACGCCGCCATAGATCCCCACGATGTTGACGTCGAGGTTCTTGCTGATGTCGTGAAAAACATCGGCGATCTGTACCGCCAGCTCGCGCGTGGGCACCATGACGAGACACTTTACCTGGTATCGACCAACACGGTACTGCTTATTTTCTACGAGTTTATGGAGCACGGGAATAACGAAGGCGGCCGTTTTGCCGGTTCCCGTCTGGGCAATGGCCAGTACGTCGTCGCCCTGTAAAATAGGCGGTATGGCCTTGAACTGGATGTCGGTCGGACGTTTAAATCCAAGTTCAGCCAGCCGGCTCTTGATGGCGTCGGAAATGCGGTACTGCTCAAACTTCATGCGGCAAAGGTAACGTTTTTAGCACAGCATGTCGTTTCCCGAAGGGGAGAGCAGCCTTTCTACGTCAAATTCTTCGGATCGATAAACCGGTAAAGATTCTCCCGGTAATGCTCGCTGATGGGGATCTGCTCCTTCAGCAAGGCGATCCGCCCTTTCCGTATCGACGTGATCTTGCTGATCGAAACAATAAACGACTTATGCACCCGCACAAACTGATCGGCGGGCAGGATCTCCTCCAGCGACTTCATACTCATCCGTGTGATCACCGGCCGTGTCGCCGACATCAAAAAGATCTTTACATAGTCTTTCAACCCCTCGATATACGCCAGGTCCGCAAAGTCGATCCGCACCAGGTTATACTCGGAGTTTACAAACATATACGTCGCAGCGGGCGCGACCACCGCGGGCGCGCGGCTGGTAAATTTGTCATGTGCCTTGTTAACCGCTTTCAGGAACCGCTCGAACGATACGGGCTTCAACAGGTAATCCACAACGTCCAGCGAGTAGCCTTCCAATGCATACTGCTCGTACGCGGTGATGAAGATCACGAGCGGTGGCGCCTTCGAAAGCCCTTGCAGGAATTGTATTCCCGTCAGGCCGGGCATCTGAATGTCGAGGAACAACAGGTCTACCGGTTGGGACTGCAAAAATTCATTGGCTTCGAGTGCGTTCGAGCATTTCTTGAGAAGCTTCAGAAAGGGGATCTTTTTGATGTTGTCCTCCAGCAGATCCAACGCCAGGGGTTCATCATCGACTGCCAGGCAGGTCATCATGGTGGCTGATGGTTAGTTCTGTAATAAACCAGTTTTCCTGGTTCGTGTAAATGTTGAGGGTGTAATGACCTTTGTACAAAAGATCCAACCGGCGGCGCACGTTCTGCAGGCCGATGCCCGAGCTGGCATCTTTCACCTCGGTCGGCGACATATTGAACTTGTTCCGCACCGCAAAGTGGATGGTCTCGCCGTTGGCCTTGAGCATAATAATAATGACCGGGTCGGCCATCAGGCCCACGCCGTGCTTGAACGCGTTCTCCACAAACGGCACGAGCAGCATCGGCTCGATCAGGACATCGCGTTGCGCGATGTCTACGTGGAAACGCATTTCGACCGAGGCCCCGAACCGCAGCTTTTGTAACTCGATATAGTTGTTGAGATACTCTGCTTCCTGCTCGAGCGTCACCTTCTTGTCGGTGTGATACAAGCTGTACCGCATCAACTGTGACAACTGGATGATGGCCGCTTCTACCTGGTCCGACTTCTTCCGTGCCAGCGATGCCAGGCTGTTCAGCACGTTAAACATAAAATGCGGGCTTACCTGCGAGCGTAAAAATGAAAGCTCCGACTTCAGCTTCTCGTTCTCCTGCTCTTTGCGGATCGTTTCGAAATCGGAGCGGTCCTGCATAATGCGCAACGCGAGGCTGAGGCCGAATACCATCAGGAAGTTGGGCATGCCCATAAACAACGGCGGGCCGATGCGATGTGCAAAAATGCCTTCCGGCATGAGGTTGAGCCGGATCATATATCCCACGGCTATATAGATCGAGCACGACAGCACCACGCACAACATATACGCCGGCCAGCCGCGGCGCGTCAGCACTCTCGGCACCAGCACAAACATGTTGGTATAGAAAAAGATCGCCAGCAGGATATTGGTCGTGATGGCCTCCACCTGGAACCACATCGGGTCGATGGGGATGGTTTGCGTATGAAAGGGACCACCCGGGCCGGCCGGGGTTGTAATGTGTAGCCCGGGACCGGCCTCGTCCAGGGGCAGCGCCGGCGTGAGGTGTGCATCGGGTGTTTCAAATACATGGTTGGCGCCCGCGCGCACATGCCCGCGGCGGATCAGCATACGGTACGGCAACATGAACAGCAATGCCCATCCAAAGACGTGCAACGCCACCACGAGGATCTTGTTGATGAGCTTTTTGTTCACGAAGTCTAAATATCGGTCTTTTTTAAGGCACTTCAAACAGCAATGGCTCCCACCCAAAAGCAGGAGCCATCACCATTGTCCCCCATTAATTCAATACTCTTCGTCGTACTCCTTCTGCGGGAAGAACTCCCACACATCGTCGAAGCGGCTGGAGCCGTTCACGCCCGTGCCGACAAACAGGCGGCCGTCGAGCACATATCCAACTGCCAGGCTGCGCGCGGATCCTTCCAGCGAGGTGAGGTTGTCCCAGTTCAAAGTGGTCGCGTCGAATTCATATACCGACTTGTCCGTCGCCCCGCTCGACGATATCCCGCCGACAAGATACGCTTTGTTGCCCAGCGTCAACACCACGGCATCGTAGCGTGACATCGCAATCTGAAATTCATCGTAGTCCGACTCGTCGGTATCCGGCGTGCGCTTCGTCCACGTAGGGCTACCACCGTCTGCACCGGGCGCAAACTCCCAGAAGCCCATACTGAAGATCAAGTTGTCGCGGCCCGTGCCGATATACGCTTTGTTGTTGATGACAAAGGCCAGGCCCCCCTCCATCTTCTCGCCGGGGTAGCTTACTACTTCCGTCCACGTACCTTCTTCCGGCGTGGCGCCCGGGGTGAACTCCCAGAAGTCGCTGAAAGTGTTGTCTCCGTCAGAACCTGTGCCGACATACCCTTTCGAGCCCATCGCGAACGACACTGCACCGTAGCGCAGCCCTCCACCGAAGTTCGCCAGTTGCGCCCACTGCCCGGTGGCTGGGTCGTATTGCCAGAAATCGTCCCTGCCGTCTTCTGCGTCGTCGCGGTGATAGCCCAGGCCTACATACCCGATGCCGTTGATGCTGAACGCCACGCAACGCTCGCGCAGGGGGCCCGGAAATTGCGTTACTTCCTCCCAGTAACCTTTGGTGATATCGAATTTATATACATCCGCCAGATAATCCTTACCGTCATAGCCCAACCCTACGTAGGTCGTGGTGCCGATCGTAAACGTAAAGGCGCCGGAACGTTTTACGCCTTTAAAAGGTGTGGACTTGATCCAATCGCCAAAGGTCGTATCGTCGTCGTCGGAAGAAGAGCAAGCCGCCATGACCATGATGCCGGCGAGCGTAAGAAGCCGGGCGATCCGTTGCAGGTGTTTCATCTGTTTTAGTTATTTAAAGTAGCGTAATAGATTCGCACACGGGTGTCGTAGTTGCCGCTCGCCGCCGCTGCGTACAGGCGATTGGCCGATACCGGGAAATTATCGGTCAGGGTAAACAGCAGCGCATTGTTATTGAGCGCTACCGTCTCCATCTGTGTTTTTACAAAGCTTGTAACATCCAGCGCATAGCGGTTGTCGCGCCCCAGGTCCAGATCTTCGATCAATAGCGCCTGAGCGTCAAACTGCCCGATCACAACGTTGTCGCGGTCTACCGGATATACCATGAGCTGCGACGGCATGGGGGTATAGTCGCCGCCCGAACGGCGCACCGTATATAGCTCGAGCACCGCCCGCAATACATAGAAGTTCTCTACCTGCTTCAGCTCGCGCAGATAGGGGATCTCCACCCGCAGGGCCAGCCCGCCGCCGGCCTGGATAAACGAAACATCGTCCGTCTCTTCGGCGTTTACTTTGTCGTACGGATCGGTAAGGTCTGCGAGCGCGCTGGTGCCCCGGTCGGTGGTCACTTTCACCGAGCGTACACCGCTTGCCTTGAAGCTGATGTACTTTTGCTCCACGGGCGTCACGCTGCGATCTTTATAGTACAGGCGCAATTCAGGCTCGACGGCAAAACCGACGAGGGATGCCGACACGGTGGAGTCCGCCAGGAGTTGCAACCCGTGGAAATATTTGAGAAAATCCGCCGCCGAGCTCAGGTCTACGTCTTCCTCCTTTGCCTTTTCAAAAAACTCCTGGCCTAGCGCATCGGGCATGCGAATCTCCACGGAGTCGCTGTTGTGCGGCCGTGGTTTGAATGTCAGGCTGCCCAGCGGCTCCTCATCAATCGTAAAACTGTCGTCATTATACAGATAGCCGTCGTCGTTCACGGCAATCTCTTCCGTCACGCGGTGCACGCGCAGGGTCATCTCCTGTGTGGTATCATAATAGCTGTAGCCGTCGTGGTACAACGTCAACGCCAGGTAGTCAAAGGTCACGTCGTCATCTTTCAGCGTTACCGCGCCGGCGGGCATGACTTGAAAATATGCCGCCGATGTCAGGCGCCCCAGGCGTTCATCGTCGTGGCTGCCGATGAGCAAGCGTGCCGCGTCGCCGGTAACAAGCTTGTCGTAACGAACCGTCGCCAGGTGAACGGACGAAGTATCCGAATAGGAATAATCCAGCACGCCTTCGTTAAAGAAGCTCGTGCCGGTTTCGGTAGAGTCGACGCCGCAGGATGCTGCGACGATCAATAATATGCCAAAAGTTAAATTCCGCATGGGCCAGTCTCACAATTCCTGAGACAAAAGAACGGTGTCCCGGTCGCTTGGTGAAAAGGAGTAGATAAGGCCGGCAAATGTGTCTACCAGATTCGGGGATTCGAAGATGTGCCGAAGACCGTGCCCCCGAGGGACTTTTTGAAACGAATATATACCTGCGACGAAAAATCCGGACAATGCCTGCACTGGTAGTCTAATTCCACGGGGTGGTCGCAATTTCTTGTGCGGTGGTGGGCAGCGCCCGTAGTTTGTCGCATGATGGACCCTGAGAAGATGATAAAAGCTCTGCTCATCACCCTGCTGCTGACGACAGGGGTGTGGACAGCACACGCCCAACAGGTATACAGCTCACCCTATTCGGTATACGGGCTGGGCATGATCAACCGCCGCGTCGCCACCCTCAACCGCAGCATCGGCGGCACGGGCATCGGCGTTCAGGATGATTATAGTCTCAACCCCGTAAATCCCGCGTCGTATGGCAGCATCGTATCGCCCGTCAGCCACATATACGAGATGGGACTCTATATAGAGGCCAACACATACCAGACGAAGAATCTGAGCGAATCAAAAAGCACCGGCAGCATCACCAACCTGAACTACTGGTTCAAGTTCTCCAAATGGTGGGCCGCGACCGCGGGCCTGACGCCCTATAGCAACGTAGGCTATAAGATCACGGCCACCCGGCAGCTGGCGGCCGCGCCCGACGTCGGGTATACGTATGAGGGGTCCGGCAACATCAACCAGTTATACCTGGGCAACGGATTTACCATCACGCCCAACCTGTCGGTAGGATTTCACCTGGCCTACCTCTTCGGCAACATCACCAAAAGCGAAACGATCGCCCCCAACGGCGAGTCCAGCGCGCTGACCTACTCCAACCAGGTCGTCGCCCGCAAGCTCGACCTCGACGTGGGCCTGCAGTATAAAATAAATTTCGGGAAACGCTCGCTCATCATCGGGCTCGTTGCCGACGACGGCATGACCCTGCACGGCAAGCAGGAAGGGGCGCTCTACGACGCCGCCGCCGACACGCTCGACAGCGGCACCGGCGACCGCCTTACGTATACCCTGCCGGCGAGCCTCGGCGGTGGCCTCTCCCTGCGCTCCAAACGATCCACCATCGCCGCCGACCTGGTCTTTGAAAACTGGAGCAACGCCAAATACGACAAGCAAGACCTCGTCTTCCAGGACACCTGGCGTTTCTCCGCCGGCTATATCTACCACGGCAATCCCAACGCCGAAAATTACTTCGGCCTCGCCTCCCTGCGCGCCGGTTTCTACGTGCAAGACTACGCCCTGAAGCTCTCCGGCCAAAACCTGCCGGTCTGGGGCCTCTCCGGCGGCATCTCGCTGCCCGTGTTCGACGGCCGCTCCGCCGTAAACCTCACCTACAACTACGACCGCCTCGGCACCACCGAACGCAACCTCGTACTCCAAAAATCCCAAAAGTTCATGATCGACCTCGTCATCCGCGACATGTGGGGTATAAAACGAAAATTCGACTAGTCCTAATCTACTTCTTCACAAAGATCTTCGCATCCGGATCGATCAGATCAAACCGACCCTCATCCACCATCTGAACCGGCGCATCATAAAACCCAACAATAAAAAGCCCGCCCGGATTAAGCGAATCATAGAACTTCGCCAGCAACTTCGCTTTCGCCGCATGATCAAAGTAGATCATCACGTTGCGACAAAGAATGATATCGTGTGTCGTTGCAATCGGGTCTGTAATAAGGTTGTGGTAATGGAACGACACGTGGTTGATCAATTCGGGGTCCATCGTCATCTCTTTCTCCGCCTTCCGGTAATAACGCTCGAAGTTGCCGTACGGATTATATTCCCGGTAGTTGTTCTCGTTCTCTACCATGCGGATCTTGTGATAGGTACCGGTCTTGGCTGTCTCGATCGCATCCTGGTTGATGTCCGTCGCCAGCGCCGTGGCCGTCCGCGCCGCTTCCCGCAGCAGGATGCCCATGCTGTATACCTCTTCCCCGGTCGAACAACCGGCATGCCAGATCGAGATCGTATCACGGTGGCCATACCGGTTCTGCAGCTGGCCGCGCAGGCTCCGCCAGAGCACCGGGTCGCGGAACATCGACGTCATGCCGACGCTCACCCCGTTCATGAAAGTATAGATAAACCCAGGATCGGACAGGAATTTAATCCACAACGCGTGCACCGACGTGAGATCGTGCAGGCTCAGCATGCGTATGATCCGCCGACGGAACGACTTCGGTTCGTAGCAGGTAAAATCGATACCGTACCGGATCAGGATACTTTGTGCGATGGACTTTACCTCTTCATCGGTAACATCAACGGGGTCTGTCATATTTCCGTCTAACTAATCAGCGACCATTACCGGCACTTTTTCGGGTACTTCTTTTACCAGGATCATGATCAACCGGGCAATCGTACCGTCGGAATTTTGCGCGACCGTGACCGACACTTCAAAGGTCATCGGCTGCCCCTCGTGCATCATCGGCAACAGGATGGACGAGAAATCCTTGCCGAGAAGTTCGTCTTTGATGTGATCAAACATCGCTACGGCCTGCGGCGCGAGGAAGTCGTACAGCGTCCTGGTCTTCAGGTTCATGCGCGTCACGCCAAAGAGTTTCATGAACTTGTCGTTTGCCGTCTTGCACTTGAATGCACTGTTAAATTCCACCACCGGCAACGTCGACTTGAGCGCGTTGACCATCACGCCCATATCGTTGATCTTTTCCTTTTCCTGTGTCGTAAACTGCGCGAACATCATGATCTTGTCCGGACGTCCGTTACCTGTAACGATGGGGTTGAACGTGCCCGACAGCCACAGCTCCTTGCCCTCTTTATCGCGCAGGCGAAATTCGCCGCTAAAGAATTTACCCTCGCGCAGGTTGTCCCACATCATGCGCACCGAGGCATCGTCCTTCATGATCTTATTGTATTGCTGGCCGGCCAGGTCGGACATGGTGTAGCCCGTTACTTTCAGAAAGATATCGTTGGCCGATGCAAAATTACCCAGCAGGTCGAACTCCGCCGACGCGATCGTATTGTTGATGGCCGACAGGTAACTGTCCAACTCCGTCTGTTTCCGGTTCATCTGCTCCTGGATGGCCGCCATCTCTTCGATGTTCTGCTGCATCTCCTCTTCGCGTTGCTGCAGCTCGTGCGTCAACGTCTTGGACTCGTCCAGCAGCTTCTGCGTATGGCGGAAGGTTTTGATAGACGAGATCTCCGACGCGATGTTCTCCGACACTTTCTTCAGGAACTCTACCTGGTGCGGTTCCAATACCTGGAACAGGGCCAGCTCGATGGCACCGTAAAATTTCTCGTTCAACATCAGCGGCACGACCACCAGGTTCCGCGGCGTAGCGGCGCCCAGCCCCGAGGTGATACGGGTATAGTTGGCCGGAATATCTTTCAGAAAGATAAACTCCCGCTCATACATCACCTGGCCCAGGAGGCCTTGCCCCTCGCGGATCTTTTGATCCTGGTACTTGCGTTTGTCATAGGCATAGCACGACACCATCTCGAGGTAACGCCCGTTGTCGTCCTCGTATTCGATGAACATCGCCGCCTGGTTGGCGTTGACATAGCGCGCCAGGTTGGAGATGATCTCGTAGGCGTATTCGTCGATCTCGGCTTTGTTCCGTAAGATCTCGCTAAACATCGCCAGACCCTGTGTGATCCAGTTGCGTTTATTTTCCTCTTCCCGCAGCCGCGACATATCGCTTTTGATACGCAGCAACGCCTCGCCGATCGTGTCGTTACGCAGTACTTCGTCAATGGTATCCAGTGACTCGGGCTGGCCCAGCCGGGCGATGTACTGGGCGGACAGGGCAAATTTCTTTTTGATGGCCTCCTGGTCCTGTTCGAGGGTGTCTATGTTGCCAAACGACCATGGCGAAATGCGCTGCTCTTTTTTGTTCAACGCGTCCGACGACCGGACGACAAGCCTGGACACGTACGACAGCCACACGCCCGTCATCGACGCCATCACCGCAGTGGCGGCCACGGCCAGGGTCAGCACAACTGTGCCCTTACCCGTAAAAGAAAGAAAAGACACCCCGATCAGGGTTGCCATGAATACCGTAAAAACAATGGCCAGCGAAACAATCCTTTTTTTCATAGTACCGATTATCAGGGTAAGCACTTTTTCCGGCTAGACACTCAGTCTGTCCACGGGTATAATGTCAAATACCTGTGTGCTGATCTTCCAGATGAATTGAGGCGTTATCTGTTGATGCCCGTCGAAACAAAATGTAGTCTTGGCAAAGATCACGCTCGAAGGGCGTTCGTGGTCCACGTCTTTGCCGACGATATCCTCGAGCGCCGACGCGGGCAGGATCTGCAGCGACGGCACGTCGCCGTACACCTCTGCCATGAGCGAGTCGGCCAGCTCGGCAATGACCGAAGCGGAAATGATATTGTCGATCTCCAGCAGCAGCGGCTCTTTCAGCGAGTCGCTCATTCCCGGCTTGTTCTTGCTTACCGCCCGAAAGATGCCTTCGCACTCCTCCAGAGTAAAGATCAGGTAGCTCCTGCCCGCAAACTCACCGATGATCTGCGTGATCAGTACATATACATTGCCTTTCTCCTCCGACAAAAACGTTACGTCTTCGTCGCGACGCGCCAGTACGAATTGCGTGCTCGTCAGCGTCACCGGCGCTTCGATGAACTGCGAGAACGACTGTGCGGCGCGCTCGAACCCTTTGTTCATAACCTGCAAAATATAGTTTTCGCGGCTCTTATTGGCGCTCATAAACGATCATTGATTTAAAGTTATACCTTTTGTCGACCTTCCCTGAACGTAGAGGCCAAAAATAAACTGCAAAACGAACGGAATGTTGAGCACCAGGCACACGTTGCCACTGCCCAGGATCGTCACCCCGCCGATAAATTTCACACGGTCCACAGGCTTCGTCAGCGGCTTCTCGACGATCTCCTTCTGTTGCAACAGCTTGTCCACCACCAGCCCCACGGTGCGGTTATTGAAGGTAACCACGACGATCTCGAGCTTCGTCTCGGCATGGATCTGGTCAAAGGTGTTCTGCAGCAAATTTGTGCCGGGATGTTTCTCCCGGTCCTGGTCAAACACGTCTTTAAGAAAGACGATCGCCATGCTTTTACCCAGGTGGCTGGCGATCAGGCCGCCGCCCGCCTTGTGAATGTCCGACTTATACAGGCTGATCACCGCCTCGGTGAACGACAACGGTATGGCATATACATCCTTCTGCAGCTCAAAGAGCAAACATGACTTCACGGCCATCGACGACGGCAGCGACAGCCGAACCGTTGTACCGGCCGCGGGCTTCGAGTCTACCCGGATGGTCGCACCGATCGAGTCGAGTGTTTTCTTCACCACATCCATGCCCACGCCCCGGCCCGAGATCGCCGTTACCTGGTCGGCCGTCGAGAAACCCGGCTCGAAGATCAGCAGCGCCAGCGCTTCCGCCGGCATGCGGTCCGCTTCTTCCGGCGTGATCAGGCCCTTCGACAACGCCTTGCGTTTGATCTTCTCGTGGTCCAGCCCCTTGCCGTCGTCGCTGATCTCGATCACGACCGTGTCTGTTTCGCCCCGGGCCCGCAGCGTAATAACACCCGCCGACGGCTTGCCCAGGCGCCTGCGCTCTTCGGCACGCTCCACACCGTGGCCGATCGCATTGCGGATCAAATGTATCAGCGAGTCGCTGATCACCTGCAGCACGTTGCGGTCAATTTCCGTATCCGCGCCTTCCAGGTTCAGGACGACGTCTTTATTCTCTGCCGCCGCTGCGTCGCGCACCACGCGGTGAAACTTGTTAAACAGGAAACCCACCTGCACCATACGCACGTCCATGACCGAGTATTGCAGGTCGGAGCTGATGCGGCTCAACCGCGCATATTCGTTCGTCCCGCGCAGGTTGCTGGCCGCCTGCGCCAGGATCCGGTCTTTTTCAATGATCAGCTCGCCCACCAGGTTCAACAGGTTGTCGAGCTTGCGCACGGGTACCTGTACGAGGTCGGAGAACGCAACCCTGGTTTCCTCCGTCTCCTCCGGCGCCACGTCACCAACGACCGGTACATCCGCCGCGTGGTCTGTTTCCGTTTTGACGATCCCCTTGGTCCGGACGATGACCTCCAGCTTGGTTTTGATGCCTTTATACTTCACGTCGGCATTGTCACGCACGGCGTTGATGAGCGCGCCCAGCACGTCCACTCCTTTAAACACCGGTTCGAACACCGGACCGTCCATGACGATGTTGCCGTCGCGCACCTCGCCGAAGAGGTCCTCCAATACATGCGCCAGCTCGGCAATCGCCGTAAAGCCCATACCCGCGGCGTTGCCCTTCAGCGTATGGGTGATGCGGAACAACGCGTGCAGTGTATTTCTTTCCGACGGATGTTTCTCCAGCTGCGTCAGCAACCGGTTTATTTCTTCAAAGTTTTCCAGCGACTCCGCCAGGAAGAGCTCGGTGTACTCCTGATCTTTTTTCATGGTTCATACGGGGCTTATAAACAACTCACGATAAAGCCGGGGATCTCGTGCAGCGGCACCGTTTGTCGCACGGCGCCAAGTTCGACCGCCGCCTTGGGCATGCCGTATACCACACTCGAGCCCTCGTCCTGGGCAATGGTAAAACCACCCTTTGATTTTATACGCAGCAATCCCTCCGCGCCATCTTTACCCATGCCGGTCAGAATGACGCCGATGCTTTTGGCGCCGTATACTTCCGCCACCGCGGTAAACAAACAGTTGATGGAGGGATGGTTGAAGTCTGCAAACTTTCGTTGTACCGTCGAGAATATCACCCGGTTTTCAGACGGCAGCCGGGTCAACCCCGAGTTATGATCGCCGTTGATGATATAGATCCCGCCGCCTTCCAACGGATCGCCCGCCCGCGCCACCGTCACCGGCAAATGGTTGTGGTTGTTGAGGCGCTCGGCAAAAGACTCCAGGAAACGCGCCGGCATATGCTGACCGATCACCACCGGTATCTGCAGGTTGGCCGGCAGGTTAAAAATGATACTTTCCACCGCGCTCGGCCCACCCGTGGAAGCACCGATGGCAATGATGGAATAGTTCAGCGTGCTGTCGAAGGTATGCGCGCCCCGGTTGGTCTTGCGGATGGTCTTCGACTTCAGCGCGCTGATGTCGGCGCGCGCGGCTTCCTTGATCAACGCGCGCAGCCGGTAGTCACGAATGCTGTTGACATCGAAATCCACCGGCTTGTCTATAAAATCAAAAGCACCCGATTGCAGGGCGTCGAAGATGCGGACGTTATTCTTTTCCAGCGAGCTGAGTAAAATGATCGGCACCGGCCGCTGGTCCATGACTGCGCGTACCAGGTATGCGCCGTCGTACTCGGGCATGACCATATCGGTCACCACCACGTCGGGCTTCAGCGTGGTCGCCAGGGTGCTGCCTTCGCGGCCATTCGCGGCGGTGCCCACCAGCTCGAGCTCGCCATCGGCCGTAATGATATCGCCGATCACTTTGCGCATGAACGGCGAGTCGTCAATCAGCAACGTCCTGATCTTGTTTGCCACGTGGGTCGGTTGGCGTGCGATCAGGCTTTGGAAATCGTTTCGATCAACTGCTCGGAGGTGAACGGCTTGATGATATAGGCCTTCGCGCCCAGGCGCAACCCTTCGTTCACCACAGACTCCTGGCCGACGGCGCTGATCATCACTACCTTCGACTTCAACCCCTCTTCCTGGTATACTTTCAGGATGTCGATCCCGATCATATCCGGCAGGATGTTGTCCAGCGTGATGAAGTCCGGCTGCAGCTCGAACGCCAGGTCGATGGCCTCCTCGCCGTTGGCCGCCTGACCAATCACCTTGTACCCGCCTACTTCCAGCGCATCCTTGATCAGCGTACGCATGTACAACGAGTCGTCTACAATTAAAACATTTTTTGACATGATAGTGAGGTTTAAGAGTTAGGGTATAGCAGGTCTGGTTTTTTAAATGGTTCGCTCCCCCGGGCGGCCGGGGTTCGTGATGTTCAGGCCGCCGGTATGGGTATTGAAGTTCACCGTGCGGCTTTCAAATCCTCCCACATCGGTCGCGGCAATATAGACTCCGCGCCGGGTCAGGTGGTGTAGTGTCGACTCGGCGTTCAGCGAGCCGACGTTGTACATCGACTGGATGACGTTCGCACCGCCCGTGATCTTGGCCCGGATCGACTTCAGGCTACTCCCCTTGCGCGCAAACTGCTTCAGCAAATGGTCGATGGCGCCCCTGACATTATAATACTTTCCGGCGCACGCATGCGACGACGTCGTATCTTCGGGCAGCATGATGTGCGCGCCGCCCGAAAGGTCGAGGGTCCTGTCCTGTAAGAATAAACCGATGCACGAGCCCAGGCCGAAGCAGGTAAAGGTCGCGGCGCCTTCTACCGCGTGTGCATCACCGATGTTCAGTATCACTCGTTTCATGCCGCCGTGCTTTTCCGAAGGGCCGATGTAACGTCCTGGCTGATCACCTTGAAGATGTCGATCAGGATAATGAGGCGGCCCTGTACCTTGATGATCCCCTTTATATAGTTCGACTCGCTCGTCGCATCGGTAATGATGTTCGTCGCCTCGTCGAAATCCGTCGCCGCGATCGTCACGGTGTTCGGCACCTCACGCACCAGCACACCCATTTTAAAATCCTCGCTCTCGACCACCAGCGTATAATGATTGCCGGTGTGCTGGTCTTCCGAGCGCTTAATATTGAACTTCTCTTCCAGGTCCAGGATGGCAATGATATTGCCCCGGATGTTGGCAACCCCCTTGATATAGGGCAACGTCTGGGGCATCCGGGTAATGGTCGGTGTAATGACCACTTCCTTGATCTGGTCGATGCTCAGCGCATACTCTTCGTTGCCCTGCTTAAAGACGATGATCTGAAACGAGCCCGCCGGCTTGCCATCGGCCGCTGCCCGGGGTTGTCCTGTCGCTGTTTCCATACGCTATATTCTTTTCGATTCGGGATTGGACTTAGCTGGCTTTGCGAAGCTTGAACTTGTTGACACCGGTCTGAAGCTCGGCCGCCACACCCGACAGTTTATTCGTACCTTCGGTGATCTCGCCCATCGCCAGATTCATCTGCTGCGACGAGCTCGCCGCCTGCTGGGTACCCGCCGCGGTCTCTTCGGCCACGACGACGATCTGCTCGATGTTCTTCACCACCACGTCGATAGACACCTTCTGACCGGAGGTCGCTTCCTGGATCTCTTTCGAGAAGGTAAAGGTCTCCTCGCTCGAGTCGGCGATCTCCTGGAAAATTTCTTCTGCCTCGTTGGTGGCCTTGTTGCCCTCGCGCACGCTGCTTTGCATCATATCGATCGCCTTGGTAGCCGCCTGCGTATCCTTCTGCACGTCGCCGATGATCTTTTCAATCTCCACCGCCGACTTGCGCGAGCCTTCTGCGAGCTTGCGGATCTCTTCGGCCACGACGGCAAACCCACGCCCGGCGTCGCCGGCACGTGCTGCTTCGATCGCGGCGTTCAACGCCAGCAGGTTCGTTTGGCTGGCAATGTCCGTGATCACGTTCAGCGTGCGGCCGATCTCTTCTGCACGCGTCGTGAGGATATCGATCGACTTCGAGGTCTGCTCGGCCGATTCTCTTATACCGGTCATGTTGGCGACCAGCGTCTTCATGATCTTCAAACCATTTTCACTGCTCTTCTGGCCTTTCTCCGCCGCCTTGCTGATGCTGTTGGCGCGCTTCTCCATTTCCGAAGAGGTCACCATCACCTTGTCCACCAGCTTCGACGACTCGTCCGTGCGTTGTGCCTGGTCTTGCGCACCTTTAGCCATCTGCGCGATCGCCGTAGCCACTTCGTTGGTATTGCGCTTCATGCCTTCCGTGCGTTGCAGCATGTTCATCGACGAGCTGGCCACCACGTCGGCGCTGCGGCCGATGTTGTACAACAGCTCGTTCAGGTTATCGATGGCCTTGTTCAGCGACTGACCCATGTTCTTCACATCGCCATTGGCCGCCATGGCAAACTTGTTGGTCAGGTCGCCGTCGGCCATCTGCATAATGATCTGGTTGACCTCCAGCATCGGCTCGGCAATAGATTGCAGCAGCGTATTGATGGAATCGGTCAACTGGCGCCACGTGCCCGCGGCGTCCTTTATCGTGAGGCGGGCCTGCAGGTTCCCGTCCCGGCCGGCCGCTTTTACAACGTCGTTCACCTTCGAGACGATCTCGCGCAACGTATCGCGCAATGCCAGGTTGTCGTCGATGAGGCGGCCTACGTCGCCCGTAGCCTGAATGTCCAGGCGGGCTTCGAAGTCGCCTTTGCGCAGGTGGCCGGCAAAGTCGCTTACCGCTTTCAGCGCCACCGTGAACTCGGTCATGTCGGTAGCATACTTCACCACCTTGTACGGTCTTCCTTCGGCATCCAGGATGGGATTGTACGACGCCTGAATATATACCGGGCGCCCCGACTTGGAGAGGCGCATGAAGTTGTCTACTAAAAACTCGCCCCGGTTCAGGCGCGCCCAAAAGTCGGCATACTCCCGGCTGCCGGCGTACGCCGCGTCTACGAACATGCGGTGGTGTTTGCCTTTCACCTCCGCCAGCGTGTAGCCCACTACACGCAAAAAGTTTTCGTTCGCATGGCGGATGGTGCCGTCCAGGTCGAACTCGATGACGGCGTTGGAGCGGTTCACCGCGTCGAGCTGGCCTTGTGTGTCGATGCTCTGGAGCTTTTGTTGCGTGATGTCAGACGCATACTTCACGATCTTTATCGCCACACCGTTGCGGTCGAAGATCGGATTGTAGGAGGCCTGCAGCCATACCTCGCGGTCGTAATGGCCGCGACGACGGAATTCACCGGAAATATACTCGCCGCGGTTCAGCCTCGACCAGAAGTCGCGGTACGCATGGCTCCGCGCAAAATCAGGGTCTACAAAAATGCTGTGGTGCTTGCCCTTGATATCGTCGAGGGTATACCCTACGGCGTTTAGGAAATTAGCGTTCGCAAAGAGGATCGTGCCATCCAGCGCAAACTCGATCATGGCTTGCGACCGGCCAATGGCCTCTATCTGGGATTTGAATTCCAGGTTAGCCTGTTCCAGCTCGGTGATACGACGCTGGAGCGCAGCGTGCTCGGTGGCGGCGGCATCGTTGTCGGTGCCGGCCATCGCCGCGCCGTTTCCTTTCTCTTGGTAGTAGTTCCTGGGCATGTCTAGGGTATAGGTAAGTGTGGTGTCCCGGCGTGCGAAGGGGCCAGGGATCAGATCAATTGACAGATAAGTAGAATCTTAAATTTTCAAAATTCTTTACGTGGCGTACCACGTCGGCCGGACTGGGCGCCTGGGTGTCGCCCGTTACGGTATACAGCCGCAGGTTTCGAAGCTGCTCGTCGTCCAGGCGGTGCACAAACCGATACGTCAGCTTGCGCAGGCGCACCGCGTCACGGGCGTTCGGTTTGGTGATGCGCGACAGAAAACCTTTCAGGTTATTGTCCTTGGTACTCAGGCGGCGCACCCAGTAGGGCGCCAGGATGGGCGTGGTATAAAATTGGGCAAAGAGCGAAACAAACTCCCTGGCCTCGGCATGGACGATCTTGCGGGCTTCGTCAACGCTGTTGCGGCAGCGCGCCGCGTCGGGCAACTGCTCGTAAAAGTTATCGCGGTCAAAAAATTCGATCGAGTCGTATTGCGCCATGGCGCGGTCGAAATTCGGCGGCGCGCCGAAGTCCAGCACAAAACGCTTCTGCAGCGAAGGATGCTGCGGCTTGGCCGCCGTCGGAAATATACTCACCGGGCGGTCCGTGGCGCCCACGATGATGTCGGCTTGCATAAAGTAATGCGCTACGTTGCGAATGTGACCGGCCTGCATGTGCATCCGCGCGGCCAGCACACCGGCCCGTTGTGCGTCGTGGCTCACGATCGTCACGTGCTTGCAGCCGTCGGCATACAGGCGGTCCAGCACCAGACGGGCCATCTTACCGGTGCCGATCACCAGCACCTTCTTTTCGGTCAGCTCGCCCAGCCGGCGGCGCAGCATGTCCAACCCCAGGTCTACCAGCGACACGCAGTGCTGGTCGATGCCCGTCTGCGCGCGCACCTTGCGCCCGATCTCTACGGCTTCGCGCAGCAGACTGTCGAGCAACAACCCGATGCTGCCCGTGTTCAGGCCAACCTGGTGCGCATGCTTCACTTGCGTGAGGATGTGCCGGTCGCCCTTTACCTGCGAGCACAAGCCGCTGGCCGTGGCAAACAAGTGGCCCACCGCAGCCTCGGTATTCTTATAGAACTGTACGTAGTGGAAAAGAATGGGATCGCGGAAAAAGAAGTTTATCAGCGGCGTTATATTCTGGCCTACACCGTAGATCACAAACCGGCTGGACGTGGACAGGATACACACTTCATCAAGATCTTTCTTCAGCTGTTGGATATACTGTTTCACGCTCGCATCGTCTGTGCCAAGCTTCTCACGAATGTGCAGAGGAGCATTTTCGTGACTGATCTCGGCGCCGAAAATATGTTTCGCCATGGGGGTCTTTTATTGGTTACAAAGTTATTTTAATGGCCCCCAGGCTCCATCAGCGGAACTTAGTATTTTGGTTTACACTGTTCTACGTGAAAAAGTCAGTAGAAGTACGTACTGCTTTTCCGGGGCAAAACACGCTTCCACATGTAAGAAAAAACGGGGAAAAAAGAGACATTTCAGGGGGGCCGAAATGGCCGGCGGCCCTGCGATCGTACCGTGTACATTTTACCTTCAACGGACTGCTGAAAACAGATGCAGGATTATTGACCAAGTTGCATTTTTCGGCTGATCAGCCGACCCTTCGGATCGTTCGGGATCGTGACCCGGAATAAACTGCCAAACCCGACTTCCGACTCTACTTGTACATGGCCGTGCAGCTTGTCCACGCCCTCTTTTACGATGTACAGCCCCAGGCCCGCACCACGCGAACGCTCGGAGGCCTTGAAGAACATATTGAAGATATTGTGGTGATGCTCGGCCGCGATGCCGATGCCGTTGTCGAGCACTTCGATGTGGATGCGCTGCCCGTGCGGCACCATGGTGATCCGCACAAACGAACGCGTCTTATGGGGGTCGTAAAAATGTATAGCGTTCGCAATGATATTCTCGAGGATGATCTCCAACCGGTCGTAGTCGGCATAGAAGGGAAACGTTTCGTCACTCTCTACTTCGAAGCGGATATACCGGAATGCGGGGTCTGCCCGGTGCCGGTCGATGATGTCCTGCACCAGCTTTATAAACTCGATCTTGCGGCTGTCGGAACGTTGATACGAAGTACGCGTAAAACCCATCAGGTCGCGCACGATCTTTTCCAGGCGCGCCGTGCTGTCGTCGATCCGCTCGATATAGCCCAGCAGCACCGGCTCGTGCGTCTCCATGCGCATGAGGTTGGTCAGGCCCATGATGGAGGTCAGCGGCGATCGCAGATCGTGCGATGCACTGTATAAGAACTTCTCCATGCGACGGTTCACCTTGGCCAGCTCATCATCCTTTTCGCGCAACAATTGCTCCAGCCGGCCACGGCTGTCGACTCCGTTCTCGGTGCTTTCTGTCCCCATTGGCGCCGGCATCGGCTTTTCCTGGTTGTCCATCGCCCCTTCTATCGTTTGATCAAAGGTCAGACAAGCATCCACCCAATTCAATACCCAGAAGTTTGGAGATTGGATACGTAGAAGTACGTAACAATACCGTGCAACCTCGCGCGCTGATAAAATGCGTCTGCAATACGCGTATGGGGTACGGGTTGCCTCGCCAGAAAAGACACCGCGGCATGCGCCGCGTCAGATCAGCTCCAGCTGCTGTACCTTCTTGACCAGCTCGATGGCATTTTTAACACCTACCTTCTTCATGAGGTTCGCGCGGTGTGTCTCCACCGTGCGGGGACTGATAAAAAGCTTATCGGCCATCTGCTGGCTCGTCAGTCCTTCGGCGATCAGCCGGATGATCTCGACCTCGCGGGGTGTGAGGCGGATCAGCTCTTCGCGCTGTTTCTTTTTTGTTACAGCATGTGAGTATTTTTTGAAGATCACATCCTGCGCCTGGCGGCTGAAGTAATTTTTACCCTGCAGCACCGACCGGATGGCATACTCCAGCTCCGAACCGCTTTCATTTTTTACCACATAGCCTTTCACACCGATCTCCAGACAGCGGCTCACATATTCTTCGTCGTCGTACATGGAGAGGATGATGATGTTGGCGAGCGGGTTCTTGTTGAGCACCTCGCGCGCTACTTCCATGCCGTTCAGCTCGGGCATGGAGATGTCGAGAATGAGCAGGTCGGGCGCCAGTGTTTCAAACTGTTCGATGGCCTGCCGCCCGTTGGAGGCTTCGCCGATAACTACGTACTCTTTACTTTGTCTTACCAGGTTCTTGACGCCGTCACGCACCATCGCGTGGTCGTCGGCAATGAGGATCTTATATCTGTGCATGCGTTAAAACGTTATTCACGGCCGGCGCTTCCGCTATGATTAATGTGCCCCGGTCCGTATCCGATTCGATGGTTAGTTGTCCGCCCATAATTTCTGCACGCTCGCGCATGTTGACCAGTCCGTGCTGGCTCGCCTTCTTCGGCGCAGCCGGTATACCCCGGCCGTCGTCTTCGATCGTCAGGCGTATCCTGCCCTCGTCTTCGTGCAGCTGCACGCTGATGAACGACGGCCGCGCATGTTTCACCGCATTGTTGATCGCCTCCTGCGCAATGCGGTATAAATTGATCTTCTGCGCCTGGTTCAGGTCTATCCCGCTGCCCGACGACTCGAACGCCACCGTGATCTCCGACAGGTCTTCGATCTGGTTGCAGAGCGAGTTCAGGCACGTCGCCAGATCGAAGTCGCGCAGTTTCGACGGCAACAGGTTTTCGGAAATGCGCACCGACTCGTGAATGGCCTCGTCGATCATCTTATAGAGCACCGCGGCATTCTCGTCGCCTCGTACTTCGGCCTTCACCTTCATCTTGATCGCGTTCAGCATCTGGCCCAGACCGTCGTGCATATCTTTGGCGATGCGGCTGCGCTCTTTCTCTTGCCCTTCCAGCAACGCCGCCATGCGGCTTTTCTCGAAATCTTTCAGAAGGCGCTCGTGCTCGATGCGCTGCGAAATGTCTTTGAAGATGATCACCAGCCCGGTAAACCTCCCCTTGTTGTCGATCACCGGGCTCATGCTGCCTTCACCGATCGCCCGGTCGGTTCCCTGCCGGGTGCGCAGCAACAGATTGTCCGGCATGGAGTTCACACGGCCGTTGCCCAGCATACACTGGATCGGATTGACATGCAGCTCGCCGGTTTCCTGGTTTTGCAGGCTCAATACTTCGTATAACAACTTGCCCTGCGCTTCCGCCAGGGGCCATCCCGAAATCGCCTCGGCGCTGGGATTCAGGTAACTGATCTCGTAATGCTGATCGATGACGACCACGGCATCACTGATGGACCGCACCGTCGAAAAATAACGCTCCTCACTCTGCTTCAACCGCAGCTCGATGTTGTGTTTGTACAACGCCATCTCGATCACGGTAAAGATCTCGCGGTCTTCAAAAGGTTTGGTGAGATAACCGTACGGCTCCGTCACCTTCGCCCGCTGGATCGTTTTTTTGTCCGTCAGTGCCGTGATGTAGATCACCGGCAAATTGTATTTCGATTTGATGATGCGCGCGGTTTCGATACCGTCCAGGTCTCCGTTCAACATAATGTCCATCAACACCAGGTCAGGTCGCTGCGTCTCCATGAATTGTAACGCTCCCTCGCCGGACGCCTGTGTCCCCAGCACAATGTACCCTTCGCTTTCCAACGTAGCCTGCAAATGGTAGGCAACGATGAACGAATCTTCAACAATCAGTATCCGCTCTTTTGGCAACATGATGGCTATACTACTCTTTGGTTGAATCGTATTAGGAATATAGTGCCTTTTTCGCGAATAATCTCCATCGCGCCGTTTAATTGTTTGGCAAAAATCTGGAGCAGCTGCATGCCAAAGGAACCGGCATGGTCAGGCACGATACTTTCCGGAAGCGTGATGCCATCATCACGTACCTGAAGAATAAATGTATTTACATCCTTTACAAGTGACACGACGATCGTGCCCTCGCCCCTATCTTTAAAAGCGTGCTTCATAGCATTTGTTACAAGTTCATTTACGATCAGCCCACAGTAGATAGCTGTATCGAGATCAAACACGGTTTTGGGGATTTCTGCTTTGATGGTCAACTGCATGCTCTGGTTGTCGTGCGCTGCCTGCAGGTCGTAAAGCATCTTGCCAAGATAGTCCGAGATCTCCACCTTGTCAAGATTATTTGTCTGTAGAAGCCGCTCGTGTATGAGCGCAATCGAGTGGATTTTCTTACGTGTGTTTTCGAGGAAATCACTCACATCAGATTTCCCCAAAGCGAGTATTTTGATGTAAATGATCGAGGAGATCAATTGCAGATTATTTTTCACACGGTGGTGAATTTCCTTAATCAGAACTTCCTTCTCCAACACCGAGGAGATGAGCTTCTTCTCCGTGATCAATTTCTGCGTAATGTCTGTCGCAATCGCTACAAACGAACGCCCCTCCAGCAATTGAATGACCGTGTCCACATCATAATACACACCGTTCTTGCGGCTGTGCTTGATCTGCAGCTGGATGCGGTCCGTCTCCCCACGCCGCAGCGGGCCCAACAGCGCCTGCAACGCAAATTCATCCGGATAATAGAACAAATCCGAGAATTTCATACGTGTAAGCTCCTCTAGCGAATAGCCCACGTTCCGCAGCGCCGACGTGTTGGCGAACTCAAAACACAGCGTATCGATGTTAAAAAGATATATTTCGTTGTAGCTCTCGCGCACGATCTTGTCCAACCGCGCCTGCTCCGCCTCCAGCTTTTTCCGTCCTGTAATATCGTGCCCGATAGACTGTATCTCGTACACTTCTCCCTGCGCATTGCGCAGCGGCACATCGATCCACTCCTGCCATTGGTGTGTGCCGTCGCCGAGAACCGTTTCGTGTTGCAGCGCTCGTGGCTTGATGGTTCCCGCTACCACACCTTCGAGAAATTCACGTCGCTCACGGTGCACGCGCCCGGGCAGGAAATTAAATATGCTCTCACCGATCAGTTGTTTATGATGACTGAAGGTGCGCTCGAACGCCCGGTTTACAAACGTCAGCCTCCAGTCGGGGGTGTACCGGCAGATCATCTCCTGCTGGTCATCGACGATCGAGCGATACCGTGCCTCGGACTCGGCCAGCGAATCGGCCGTCTCGCGCAGTCTTTTTTCGCTTTCGCGGATCATGTCTTCCGACGCCTTTCGTTCCTGGTCGGTGCGCAGGGCCTCTATAATATAGCCGATAACAATGACGAGCGGTTGTAATTCCTGACGGAACGCATTGCCGTATCCGCCCGCCTTGTTGGCCAGACCGATCATCCCTACCTGGATACCACTCCGTAATATAGGGATCCCGATAAAGGAGCGCAGCGGCGGGTAGCCCGGCCGGGGATCTTTGGAAGGCCGGTTGGTGACGACCGTCTCGCCCAACCGGATCACACGCTCCAACGGAGCGCCCACACCCTGGAATTCCACCCCGGCGCCGATATTCCCGGGGTCCTGGGGTGTAAGCTCTTCGTCGCGCGTGTCGATCAGCGCGAAGGTGCGCACATAGGGCTCGCCGTTGCGTTCCAACACCTCGCCGATAAAGCCGAGCTCGCTTTCGGTCAGCGCCAGGATGTTCTTGAGCGCCGTGTGGAAAAAGATCGTGGGTTTTACATCGCGTATAAATTGCAGCTGCGCCAGGTTGATGATCTCCAGCACCTGGTTCTGTTTTTTGAGCGCCCGGCGCTTCTGGTAAAGCTCCACTTCGTCCCGCTTTCGCTCGGTGATCGACAGCGCCACGCCCGCCAGGGCACAGACCCGCCCGTGCTCGTCGCGCAGCGGGAACTTGATGGCCAGGTACGTTTCACTCCTGCCGTCGGTCACCACCTCCTGCTCGAATTCTTCCAGCCGGCCCGAGCTCAGCACCGTCTGATCTGACGATGTAAATACCTCGGCCTGCGAAGGCTCGAACAGATCATGGTCGGTATACAACCCATGCTTCGGCGGCGGCACCCGGATAAACTTGTCTTTGAAGAGCTTGTTATAAAAGGTGTAGCGACCCTGCAGGTCTTTC
The DNA here is from genome assembly GCF_018598185.1 of Dawidia soli. Taxonomy (GTDB): domain Bacteria; phylum Bacteroidota; class Bacteroidia; order Cytophagales; family Cyclobacteriaceae; genus Ohtaekwangia; species Ohtaekwangia soli. The sequence continues at coordinate 1,500 of NZ_JAHESC010000043.1, read as the reverse complement.
ATAAAGACAACGAGTGGCGCGTGATCGGTAATAGTGCGTAGCAGCTCTTCGCTCCTGAGCATCTCTTGCACGGCCGTCTTCAGGCTGGTGATGTCCGACTGAACGACCATAAAACCCGGCGGTTCCTCGTCCTCGCCTACCAGGGGAATCACTTCCACATCGACCCAATATTTGTTTCCGCTCTTCGTATAATGAATGAGCTCCGTGCGGAACGTGCGTCCCTGCCGCATCATGTTCTCCATGTATGCCAGTGTCTCGGGGCTGGTCTCCGGACCATTCAGAAATGTGGGGACGCGCCCCACTACTTCTTCCAGCGCATAGCCCGAGATTCGCACGAAACCCTGATTGACCCAGGTGATACGCCCGCGCGCGTCGATCATCAGGATGCCGTTGCTCGTACGGCTGGCGATCATGTTGAGCGTTTGCCGTTCGAGGCGGCGTTGCTTGCGGCGCGTCACATCGCGAAACATGCCAATAGCCACCCCGTCGGGCAGGAAAGACCCCATCGCCTCGATGTCTTTGACCGTACCCATCGCCGTGATCATCTTGAATTCCACGCGCACGCGGCTCACCGGCTGGCCGGCATCGTACATGCCCTCCTTGATCTTATCATAGATCAAGGCACGATCCTGTTCGGTTACATATTTATCGATGAACGCCGCCAGTGTCATGCGCAGCGGCGCCTCCGGGCTTTCTTCCAGCAACTCGAGCAGCTCCGCGCTCAGGGTCAGCTCACCCGTGCCGAGGGTCAGCTCGGCAATACCCGTTTTCGAAAAACGCATCACCTCGCGCAACCGGCTGGCCGCGCCGCTGGCACCATCTTCTCCCGGCACCGCGGGATGGGCGGCCATCAGCCAGCAGTTCTTATCTTCATACATCACGGGGGCCGTATGCACTTCGTACGGACGGTCTTGCTCGCGCAGGATGTCGTGCAGGCAAACGCCCACACACTGCTGGCGCGAATAGCCAAAAGCTTTCACGGCCGCCTCGTTCACATCGATGATGCGGGCGGTGTGGGGCTCACAGATCCACGCAGGGAGAGGGTGCCCATGAAAAAGATCGGTAGGCTTGTTTTCCACCATTAGAAATAGAAAAATAACGATTATTGGCAACGGTTTCGTACGTGTAACTACGTAGGTAGGGTACGTATCGCAAAACGATTATATTTGTTTATTGTACACCATCCTATGAAGACAATATACCGTCGTCCCGTTATAACACTGCTGGCGATCTGTTTTATCCTCGTCGCCTCGTCAATGCTCCGTGCACAAACCATCACTTCCCTCGACAGCACCTACCTGGCCTACCTAACCGCCTTCTCCAAAAATGCACGCAGCCTGGCAAGCGAAGTATGGCCCGGCATGACGATCGGCCCGTTCTGCATCTATCGCGTGAACGGCCCCGCATATAACACTCTCTCTTATACACAACTGACGCTGCCGACGAAGTTTGCTGTGTAGATATCGCTGGAAGCCGTATAATTAAAAAAAAAAACAGCGG
>NZ_JAHESC010000042.1 GCF_018598185.1 Dawidia soli | reverse complement strand
CTGGAGCTCGACAAGGCCTTTGTTATCGCCCAGCGTGGTGACATGAAACTGGACGCAACCGCCGAGTACAGATTTGATATCATCAAGTCTTTCACGGGTGCGGTGTTCGTTGATGCGGGCAATATCTGGTTGATGCGCTCAGACCCGGACACTGTAATCATCGACGGCAAAAAGGAGTTGAACAAAGCAAAGCGCGTAGGCGGGGAATTCCGCCGTAAATCGTTCATGAATGAAATTGCCGTGGGCACCGGCGTGGGCTTCCGTATGGATTTCAGCTTTTTTGTGTTGCGTTTAGATATTGCCTTCCCCCTGCGCAAGGCGATTCTATATCCCGAAGAAAAAGGAGAACACGGCGTCCCGACCAGGGATGAAACACTGGCGCGCCAACGGTGGAAGTGGGTGATCGACGATATTGATTTTACCAAGCCGGGGTGGCGAAGCGACAACCTGATCTTCAACATCGCGATCGGTTATCCGTTCTGATCAAGGCTTTTTACGCAAGGTGGAGTCACGCACCACCAACTCGTGGCGGAGCACGATGGTGTTGAGGCTTGCGCCTTCCAGGCGATCCAGGCGGCGTATCAACGTAGAGGCTGCCAGCTCGCCCATCTCCTCGCCGGGATAGTTTACCGTCGTCAGGTTCGGCTCCACTACTTTTGATACCGGGTCGTTGTTAAAACCGGCCACGGCGATCTGCCCGGGTATGCTTATACCCGCTTGTTTTAAGGCGCGCAGACAGCTTACGGCGCAGGAGTCGTTGGCCGAGAAGACGCCGTCGGGCAATGGGCTCATGGCCAGGATGGCACGGGCGGCTTCCGCACCGGCCTGCTCGCTCAGGTTGCCCGCCAGCACGAGGCTTTCGTCAAAGGCCAGATCGTTGTCACGCAGGGCCTGCCGGTAGCCGCGCAGCCGGTCGGCATACACCGCGCCTTTCGATTGGGCCGTGACATGCACAATGCGCGTGCTGCCCTGGCGGATGAGGTGGGTGGTCACTTCGTATGCCGCTTTATAATTATCGATGACAATGCTGGTACACTGCGGGTGGTCGAGCACACGATCGAAAAAGATGAGCGGTATACTTTTATCCAGGAACAGGTTGAAGTGCGAAAGACTATCGCTGTCGTACGCCACCGACACCAGCAGACCGTCAACACGACTATTATAGAGTGTCCGCACATTGGTCTCCTCCTTTTTCATGGACTCGGCCGACTGGCTGATGATCAGATTATACCCCGCGGCATTAGCCACTTTCTCCATGCCCGCAATGACCACCGACATGAAGTAGCTGTTCAGGCGCGGCACGATCACGCCGATGGTGTTGGTGCGGGCACGACGCAGGTTGCTGGCAAACATGTTTTGCTGGTAGCCCATCTCCCGCGCCTTGTCGAGAATGCGCTTGCGCGTGTCCTTGCGAATGGCGGGATGGTCTTTCAGGCCACGGCTGACCGTGGCCGGCGAAAGGCTGAGTGCCTCGGCAATGTCGTATATCGTGATCTCTTTGTGGGGTCCGCTCATGAGTGATGTCGTACTGCGTAGTTAACGAGAAGTCGCGAGAGAAAAAAAGCCTGGCGACCAACTTGCCCCGAAAAGCCGAAAAAGCCTCCTGAATACGGTCCGAAAGGCTTCATTTGTTAAATCGGTTTCATATGAAAATATGTTGCTCATATATCTAAAAATCACCTTTTATAAAATAATTAAATGCAATCGGTTGCATTATCTTCTCCAATCCAGGAAATTCGTTTTCATGAGGCTCCTCCATATTCTTCTTCCGCAAAGCGTTACCCTGTTTTGCATGATCGTATGCTCGCCCCTGGCGGCACAAGATGGCTATGTCCGTTCGGAAAATATACCGGGTAGCTTTCCATTATTTGCGGCGGGCACAGTGGCTCCGCTCTATGTCAGCCACGATGATCACGCCGGTGTTGTCTTAGCGGCCGAAGCACTTGTCCAGGATCTATACCAGGTAACAGGCAGCCACCCGGTGTTGACGATGGATGCTGCTCCGGCAGCGAGGCATGTGGTTGTCGCCGGCACGATCGGAAAAAGCCCGTGGATCAATGACCTGGTGGAACGCGGTACGCTGGATGTTACCGGCATCGCAGCACAGTGGGAGTCATTCGTCGTACAAACGGTCGAAAAACCCTTTCCGGGTGTGGACCAGGCATTGGTGATCGCGGGGAGTGATAAACGCGGTACGATCTTCGGCATTTACGAGCTTTGCAAACAACTGGGCGTGTCGCCCTGGTATTGGTGGGCGGATGTGCCGATTGCAAAACGGTCCGCACTTTATATCACGCCGGGCCGGTACGCACAAGGCCCTCCGGCCGTACAATACCGGGGTATCTTTCTAAACGACGAAGAGCCGGCGTTGGGCCGCTGGGCTGTCGCGAAGTATGGCGGCTTTACCCATGCATTCTATGAGCGCCTCTTTGAGTTGATCCTGCGCATGAAGGGCAACTACCTGTGGCCGGCCATGTGGTGGGCCAGCTTCAACAGCGACGATCCGCTCAACCCCACGCTTGCCGATCGCTATGGCATCGTGATGGGCACGACACACCACGAGCCGATGATGCGGGCACACGCCGAATGGCGGAAAGGCGGCCAGGGGCCGTGGAACTACGAAACCAACGGTCCCACCCTGCGTCACTTCTGGACCGAAGGTGTCAAACGCATGGGCACACGCGAAAGTATCGTATCGATGGGCATGCGCGGCGACGGCGACATGGCCATGAGCGAATCCACCAACATTGCCCTGCTGGAAAAGATCGTACACGACCAGCGCCAGATCCTGCACACGGTAACCGGCAAAGACCCGTCGCGCACGCCACAGCTTTGGGCGCTCTATAAAGAAGTACAAGACTATTACGACAAGGGCATGCGTGTGCCCGACGACGTCACGCTGTTGCTATGCGACGACAACTGGGGCAACCTGCGCAAGCTGCCCCCGGTGGGCGACAGTCTGCGGACCGGTGGCTACGGCATCTATTATCACTTCGATTACGTCGGCGGTCCGCGCAACTACAAATGGCTCAACACCAATCAGCTCGAACGCACGTGGGAGCAAATGCACCTGGCATACCGCCATGGCGCCACGAAGCTCTGGATCGTAAATGTAGGCGACCTGAAGCCTATGGAGCTCCCCACGGAGTTCTTTCTCGACTATGCCTGGGATCCCACCGCCTGGAATGCCACTACACTGGCAGACTATACGCGCCAGTGGGCGGCCCGCCAATTCGGTCCGACACACGCCCGGGCGATTGCCACATTACTGGATACGTATACAAAGTACAACGCCCGCCGGAAACCCGAGCTGCTTTCGCCCGGGACATATAGTCTGACAAATTATCGTGAGGCCGAGCGCATCGAGGCAGACTATGTGGCCCTTACGCAGCAAGCCGAAACGCTTGCCCAACAACTGCCCGCCACGCACCAGGATGCATACTACCAACTGGTACTTCACCCCATCCGGGCCAGCGCCATTCTGAATGCCCTTCATATTACTACTGCGCGCAATCATCGCTATGCGGCACAAGGTCGCGCCGCTACCAACGCGCTGGCAGACCGTGTGATCGCCTTGTTCGCCGAAGATTCCGCCTGCTCCTATTACTACAACCGCGTATTGGCCGGGGGCAAATGGAATCACATGATGGACCAGACGCACATCAGCTACACCTATTGGCAACAGCCCGAGCACGATGTGCTACCGGTTCTAAAACGCATCACGCCATTGCAGACCGCAGCGCTCGGCATTGCGATAGAAGGCGACACTGCCTGGTGGCCACAGGAGAAACGTCAGGCTGTCCTGCCGGTGTTTGATTCTTTTCAGCAGCCGGTCTATGCCGTCGACATCTTTAACCGCGGCAGCGTACCGTTTACCTATACCGTCGAGGCTGGCGCGAAGTATATCCGGCTATCGGAAACACAGGGTACGATCGATACAGAAAAACGTCTCTGGGTCAGCGTGGACTGGCAACAAGCTCCGAAAGGTTTGCACCGTGTTCCGGTCACCATCCGGGGGCCGGGCGACGCCACGGTCGTCATACAGGCCCTTGTACAAAAACAATCGTTATCCAAGGGAGAGATCGCGGAGGGTTTTGTAGAGAGCGGTGGATATACCGCTATGGAAGCTGCGCACTTCACCCGCGCGGTAGCCGGCGATGGTATACACTGGCAGGTCATCCACAACCTGGGACGCACCGATGCCGGCGTCATCACCCTGCCGGTCACGGCGCCGGCCTCCGCACCCGGCAAACCGGGCGCGCCACATTTGGAATATACCTTCCACACCCGCCAACATGGCGCTATTACCGTGTCGGTCTATTTATCGCCCACGCTCGATTTTCACAACACGGGCGGCCTTCGTTACGCCGTATCCGTTGACGACGAACCTCCCCGGTTGGTCAACCTGCATGCCGACTTCTCGCAGGCCGCCTGGGAGCAAGCCGTCGGTGACAACATCCTGATCCGTACTTCCTCGCACAATCTCACCCCCGGCCGCCATGTACTGAAGTTCTGGCGCGTCGACGCCGGTGTGGTGCTGCAAAAGATCGTGGTCGGCAACAACGTGCCCGCCTCCTACCTGGGCCCGCCCGAGAGCTATCGTTTTCCCAACACCTCCAACGAATAACCCCATCCTTATGACTACACTTTCTTTTTCTTTGCTTCTGCGGCTCGCGCTTTTTGTGAGCTGTCTGTCCTTCCTACGCGTGCAGGCCCAGCGGCCGGCAACCGATCAAGGCCTGAAAGACCACTTTCAGGGGTATTATCCTATCGGCGTAGCGGTGTCGCCGCGCAGCCTGCAAGGGCCCGAGGCGGCATTGATCCTGAAACACTTTAACAGCGTCACACCCGAGAATGCCATGAAGATGGGCCCGATCCATCCGGAAGAAAACCGCTACGCGTGGGAAGGCGCCGACGCCATCGTGCGCTTTGCGCAGGAACACGGACTGAAAGTACGGGGTCACGCGCTCTGCTGGCACGAGCAAACGCCGCCGTGGCTGTTCACCGACGCCGACGGCAAGACGGTAACGCGCGACGTATTGCTGCAACGCCTGCGCGAGCATATCACCACCGTGGTAAGCCGCTACCGCGGCAAGGTCTACGCCTGGGACGTGGTGAACGAAGCCATTGCCGACGACAGCACTAAATTCCTGCGCGAATCGCCCTGGTATACTATCTGCGGCGAAGACTTTATCGCCAAAGCGTTTGAGTACGCTCACGACGCCGACCCCGACGCGTTGCTTTTTTACAACGACTACAACACCGAGCGCCCCGAGAAACGGGAGCGTGTTTACCGCCTGCTCAGAAAATTAAAAGACGCCGGTGTGCCCATTCACGGCGTAGGGCTGCAAGCACACTGGTCCATCTTCGAGCCCTCGGAAAAGGAGTTGCGCGCGGCGCTCAACCGGTTCTCGTCACTCAACCTCGCGGTGCAGTTTACCGAGCTGGATGTATCGGTTTACCGGTGGGAGAAGTTCCCGCGGGCGCGCCGCGCCGACGAAACCGATGCGTTTACCCCCGCGCTGGAGGCGCAGCAACGGCAGCAGTACACTCGTGTGTTTAACATTTTCCGGGAGTATAAAAACGTCATTACCGGCGTGACCTTCTGGAATGTGTCTGACCGGCACACCTGGCTGGACGAGTACCCGGTAAAAGGCCGGAAGAACTATCCTCTGTTATTTGACCAGCAACTACAGCCCAAGGCCGTGTACAATGACGTGATCGGCACGGTCGCACCGTAAGAACAATTCACGAATAACAATTACCTTTATCCGCATGATGCTCGAACAGACGATGCGCTGGTACGGTCCGAAGGACCCTGTCAGCCTTGCCGACATACGCCAGGCCGGTTGCACCGGGGTGGTGACGGCGTTGCACCACATTCCCGTAGGCGACGTATGGACCGTGGCCGAAATTGAAAAACGCAAGGCTGAGATCGAACAGGCCGGTATGACCTGGACGGTCATTGAAAGCCTGCCCGTACACGAAGACATCAAACGCCAGACCGGCCCGTATCAACAATACATCGAGCAATACAAGGAGAGCCTGCACAACGTGGGTCGCTGCGGCCTGCGCGTGGTGACCTATAACTTCATGCCGGTGCTGGACTGGATGCGCACGGACATTTCCTATCCCATGGCCGACGGCAGCAAGGCGTTATACTTCGAGCGTGCCGCCTTTATTGCCTTTGACCTGTTCCTCCTCAAGCGCCCCGGCGCAGAAAAAGATTATACCGACGCCGAGCGCGAAACCGCCCGCCAGCGTTTTGACGGCATGAGCAACGCCGAGCGTGAAAAGCTCTTTCACAATGCCACGCTGGGGTTGCCGGGCAGCGACGACCCGTTTACCGCGCCGGAGATCCTGGCGGCGCTCGAAAAATACAAAGGCATCGACGCCGCCCGGCTGCGCGGGCACCTTATTCACTTCCTGAAAGAGGTAACACCGGCGGCCGACCGCGCAGGGGTACAGTTGGCGATACACCCCGACGATCCGCCGTATCCGATCTTAGGCTTGCCCCGCATCGTCAGCACCGAGCAAGATGCCACCACGTTGCTGGACGCGGTGCCCTCGCCGGCCAACGGCTTGTGTTTCTGCACGGGTTCCTACGGCGCGCGCGCCGACAACGATCTGCCGGGCATGGTGCGCCGCCTCGGCGACCGCATTCACTTCCTGCACCTGCGCAGCACACAACGCGACTATAAGGGCGACTTTTACGAGGCCAACCACCTGGAGGGTGACGCCAACATGCCTGAGGTCATGCGCGAGATCGTGCTGCTGCAGCAACGCCGCGGCGTATCGCTGCCGATGCGTCCCGACCACGGCCACCAAATGCTGGACGACCTTCAGAAAAAAACATATCCCGGTTATTCCGCCATCGGCCGCTTGCGTGGCCTGGCCGAGCTGCGCGGCCTGGAGGCGGGCATCCGGCTGCTACTCACAAAATGATCCCTTTATCCTGTCATGAGCATTACTATCCAGAACACACACCTCGCGGTCCGCATCCACGAAAAAGGCGCCGAATTATACAGCATCCACCATCGCCAGCACAACCTGGAGTATATGTGGAGCGGTGACCCGGCCTTCTGGGGCAAGACGTCGCCCGTGTTGTTTCCCATCGTCGGCACGCTGAAAGACAATACGTACTACTACCATGACAAAGCCTATACGCTCACGCGCCACGGCTTCGCACGCGATCATGTCTTTGCCGTAGAAGAACACACTAGCGACAGTGTCGTGTTCCTGCTGCGCAGCAACGACGAGATGTTGGCCCGCTATCCGTTTCCGTTCGAGCTGCGCGTTCGGTATGTGTTGTTGGAAGATGCCTTGCAGGTAGCCTATACGGTAACCAATACAGGCGCCGCGCCGATGTATTTTTCACTCGGTGCCCACCCGGCCTTCCGTGCGCCGCTGGTAGATGGTACACAGTATGAAGATCATTACCTGGCGTTCACGCTGACAGAAGATTCTCCTCGCTGGCCCATCAGCGCACAAGGACTGATCGAGACTACACCGCAGCCCTTTTTACAGAATACAAATCGCGTGACGCTGCAGCATGCGCTGTTTAAGAACGATGCGATCGTATTAAAGGATCTGCGGTCGGATGTGATCTCGCTGCGGTGCGACAAACATCCGCATGGATTGGATTTTACCTATACCGACTTTCCCTATATGGGGCTGTGGGCCGCGCCCGGCGCGGACTTCGTCTGCATCGAGCCGTGGTGCGGCATTGCCGACAGCGTAAGCCACAACCAGCAGCTCACCGCGAAAGAAGGCATCGAGCAACTCGAAGCCGGCCTGCAGTGGTCACGCCGCTGGACGGCCCGTTTTTATTGAGCCGCCGGTTGCCGGCTGCCCGCCAGTAACATCAGCTCGTATTCCACACGCTCGCGGTCCTTCCAGAAGTTACGGCTATAAACGGTGCGGTAGCTCCAGTTCTTCTGCTGCAACAGCGCCGGCGTATATACGTGCGCATCTTTGGCCGACAGGCTTTGCTGGTACCGTACGTCGTCTGTCAGCACGATGCCGGTATATTGGTCCTGCTGGCGAATGCTGACATCCGAGAACGGCAGGGCATTAGTCTGGAACGCTATGTCGCCCAGGCGCTCGGCGCTCCACCGGCGCAGTTGGTCTTTGAGGTACCACGGGCTGGTCTCTTCCGGTACGGGGTAGTGGTTCTGCGGCACAAAGCGCCGCTGGTCCACCTCGCGGGCAAAGGCCAGGTATTGTTGCAACAGCTTCGGGCCTTCGTTCTTCACCTCCTCGGTCTTGAGCTGCTCCGGCCAGATGCTGGTCACCAGTATGATCCGCTCGCGGGCACGCGTTACCGCCACGTTCAGGCGGTTCTCACCACCGGCTTGTGTCAGGCTGCCGAACTGCATCATCATCTTGCCTTTCTTGTCGGGCGCATAGCCTACCGAAAAGATGATGATGTCTTTTTCATCGCCCTGCACATTCTCAATGTTTTTGACGAACACCGACGCGGGCATGGCGCGGCCTTCGCGTTGTAAGGCAGCTTCCAGGAGGTCGAGGATGAGCGTTTGCTGCGGGGCGTTGAACGTCACCACGCCGATCTCTTTGTTGGCCTGTTGCTGCAGCAGCGTCATGACCTGTTCCACCACGGCTTCCGCCTCCACGGGGTTTACCTGGTTCTCCCACACGCCGTCTACTTTTACATACGATATCGCGGGCTCGTTGCGGTTGATATAGTTCCGGTCGGGCAAAAGCTGCAGGCGGTTGCCGTAGAAGTGGCGGTTAGAGAAATCGATCAGCTCCAGCGACCGGCTGCGGTAGTGGCCCTGCAGGTGCACGGTGCGCATGTAGCGGCCCGCGAGCTCCAACACAGAGTCTACTTCCAGGTCGGGCGTCTCACGATCGTCTTCCCAACGCACCTGGTAGAGCTCGTTGGGGCGCAGCTGCTGGTCGTCGCCCGCTACCACTACCTGCTTGCCCCGGTACATGGCCGGTATGCTGCGCTCGGCAAAACACTGCGACGCTTCGTCAAAGATCACCACGTCAAACAGCTCCTGCATCGGGAAGATGGCCGACACCGACTCGGGCGAAGCCATCCAGCACGGTATCAATTGGAACAGCTCTTCTTCGAAGGTGGAGATGACCTTGCGCATGGGCCAGATCTTTTTCTTCTTGGTGACCTGGTGGTGCAGGTCGCGGTACGTCACACGGTTGTTCAACCGGTTGACAATGATGCCCTCATATACCCGCTCGCGCGCGCGGACCACCAGGATCTGCTCGCTCAGCTTCTGCTTTTCGGCCACCAGGGCCTGCAGCTCCGTCTCCAGCTGGTACATCTGCAGTGACGACACACTGCGCAACACGGGATACTTCGTTTCGATGTGATCGATCCAGGCAAGGCCCAGGCTGTTGCGGAAGAGCGCCTCCAGTCGGGGAGCGTCCCACTCCTGGGTGGCTTCGTAGAGCTTGTCGATTACCTCGCGTTCGTGCGACACCAGTTCTTCCTTGAGCTTGTCGTAGTCGCAGAGGTTATCAAAGTCGTTGCGCAGCGCGGTGGTCATCGGCGCCGCGAGCGACGGGTCGAGGATCAGCTGACGCAGCTGGTACGGCGAAAGATACTCCAGCCAGGCTGCACGTTTGCCGGGCACATCGCTGACGGCCCGCAGCAGTTGCCGCATGAGGTCGACAAACTCGGCGCGGGTATATTTATGTACATTCACCACCTCGCGCAATTCACGCAGGCTGTTAAAGACCAGCTTGGCACGGATGGCCAGTTTCTTTTTCTCGAACCACTTCTTGAGTGTTACACGGTCGTACCCGACCGGCAGGTTGATCAGCCACGGTTTAGCTTTCAGCGATGTTAAGTGATGCTCCAGGTTCAGCCGGCTGTCGATACGCTTCTCCAGCACATTCAATCCCGTGCTGTTATAGGCCAGTCCGTTGGCGACCAATACCCGTTTTACGAGGAACTTGCTCTCCGAGAACAGCTCCCAGCGGGCCAGCCGTATGATGTTGCTGCGAGCGTCCATGCGTTGTTGCAATGCCTCCTGGAAGATGCCCAGCTGGTCGCTCGGGACCGTCGTTTCGGGGGCTTCGTCGTGGTAACAGTTCATGCTGACGCGCTCCATGTTGGAGAGCCACAGCATGCTCGTCTCGTCGTCGCTCTCCGGCATCATGGCCTGGAAGTATTGGTATACTTCGTCATCCTTCAACACCGTGATCATGCCCATGATATCGTCTTCGCGCACGCGCAGCGAAGCACAGTCTTCCAGGTTCATGGTAATGCCCAGCAAGCGGTACAGCTCCTGCGAGAGCTGCTTCTGGTAATTGACGACGTCGTAGACAGTCTGTTCGATCGTGCGTTCGTCGCCAGGTCGGTAGCCGGCAAACGACTTGCGCTCGCGCCACAGGTAGTCGTCTCCTTCAAACCACGCGGCGTAATTGGCATAGAGCTTCAGCTTGCGCACAAAGACATCGAGGTCTTCAAAGCGGAAGTTCGGGTATTCCCACCGCAGGTTGACCGATGGCGCATGCGGGTCGGACAACAGGTACAGGGACTTGACCGAAAGGCCACACTCCGTGTCACTGAACAATGCGGCTTTAAAGTCGTCCAGCTCTTCTGTGATCTGGTCGATGCGGCGGCTGGCCTGGTAGAAGCGTCGCTCCTGCTGTATGACATCGACACCGCGGTTTAATGTTTTATAGGTATCGATGTGATCGATCTGGCGGGCGATCTTCGAATACAATTCCTGACGGTCGTTGCGGAAGTCGTGGATCAGTCCGAGGAAGTCGCCCAGCTCGGCATCCTGCATGCGCTTATACACCACGTCCAATGCGGCACGCTTCTGGCATACCAGCAGGGCACGTTTGCCCGCCGCCATCGCGTCGGCCAGCAGGTTACAGATCAGCTGCGACTTGCCGGTACCCGGAGGGCCCTGCACGACGATCGAGCGGCCATGCTTCACCGCCTTGATGGCGGCCTCCTGGTAGGCATCGAGCACAAAGGGCGTATACAGATTCTCTTCGCGCACACGCGGCGCTTCTGCCTCTGACGACTTGCCGGCAAAGAAATCTTCCAGGTCGGCAATACTGTCTTTTTCCAGCAGCGCGAGGTAGTCGGGCACGAGCTGTGACCCGGCTTGCGGGAATATACCCAGCACGGCCTCGGGGTATAATTTCAGCTCGCCGTTATGATGGGTCGCTTCGAATTCATCTTTCTTAAATTCCTGGAACGCGATCAGCTCGTCGCGGAAATTATCGGAGTTGAAGTTGAGCTCGATCTTGTCGCGCAGCAACTGGTACAGCTGTGTGCGGAACACCGTGCTGTCGGTATCAAAGTCGTCAAACGCCGCCTCGGCCAGGTTCTCGTCGAGCGTTACCTTATTATAGTATGCATACGCCAGGAGGAACGACTTGTTAAAGGTTATACCGGCATCGGCGCGCGGCTCTAACACCCAGTGTGCTCCCTGCTGTACGATGGATACGGGGAAGTATAGCAACGGGCAACGCACACTCGTGCCGTCGGAGAACTTACCGTGTACAAAGGGCCAGCCTACGTGCAGGTCGTTCGAGCCACGTTCCTCGTATAAGAACTGGTCGATGCGCTGCAGCTTCTTAAGCTTTTTACTGGCTTCGTTGTTGGCCTCCATCCGGCTGTCGAGCACCTGGGCGATCTTGCGGCCACGGCCGCTCATGAGCGAGCGTATGATCTCAAACGAGCGGTCGCCGGCCAGGAAGCTGAGGGTATGAAGGTCCATCAGCTGCTCGGCGTGCAACCGCAGGAGCAATAATGAACGGCTGTTTCCCGACAGGTTGGTGAGCCTGCGTAGATAGGTTTGAAGAATATGCTTCGTGTTCTCTGGCATGTGTCGTGTATAGGGGCAGTTCCCCGCGCTGTAAGCTATAAATAACTAAGTACTATCGTTTATTGGTCCGTGTCCGGTGCCGGGTGATGGTATATTTGGAACTCCAAATATGGTGCGATTTTCTGAATGGTCTTCGTATCAAGGACCTGTATCTTAGCAAGATCTGAAAGGGTCGAGAATTCTCCATGCTGAAATCGATAAGCCACAAGGGCTTGGGCGGCAGACTTCGATAAATACGGATGAGCGGCGAGCTCGCTTTCGCCGGCCTTGTTGATATCGATCCGCCGGGGCCGGAAGTTCTCTGACACAAACGATGCCTGCGCCAGCCGCCCCGCCACAGCCGAATCGAGGGTATAAATTTCCCCAATTTGCGCAACCGTCACAAAGCCTCCCAGCTTTTCACGGTACGCCACAATGCGCATGGCCCGCTTGTCGCCGATGCCAAAGATCTTTTTCAGCTGCGCCGTATCGGCCAGATTCAGGTCAAAAGGCGTTGCCTTCCGGGCCGCCACCGACGGGTACGCCTGCCAGGTCTTCTTCGGTTTTGGCGCAGGGCGCCCGGCCGGGAGCTGAATGTAAGACTCCAGCCGCCGGTATACGGCGGTGTCCATGCCGTAGATCCGCAACAGGTCTTTACGGCTGCGAAAGACTCCGCCCGCCTGGCGGTACCGCACCATGCGCTGCGCCAGCAGCGGTGAAAATCCCACCTTTTGCAGTTCTTGTATCGAAAGTTTGTTGGGATCAAAACGAAAAGGACGCGTATTTATTTTGGCGCTATCGGCCGCTACGTCGTTCCAACAGGCCAGCAAGCTGTCGAGAACACGCACAGCCTCAGGATCTTCCGCCGCCTGCGGTGTCGGCGCGTACAGCGCTCCCGAAAAAACAAACCCCAACACCAGGGCGATCAGCAGGACAAAGCCGCTGGCTTGTGCACGTGAAAAACCTAGCGCGGAACGGAAGCTGTGTTTCAGCTGTTTCATGGCAACTAACGGTTGACGGAAGATGTTATTTACACTGGCAGGCAGCCCCGACGCACAAAGTATCGTCTTGTGAGCACACCCTGACCGGGGTCGGAAGCGCGCGGCGATCCCTGATGGAAATATAATCCGTCAACGTCAAAACCGAAAGCGCATGGGCCTCGTAAAAGACTGATCTGATGATAGTTCAATCTATTTATACAAATTCTAAATTAAATAACGAGTGACATTTATCATGCTTGATCTTCAATCAGGTTTTACTTTTGTACTTCGAAAATGACACAGAATTTTAAAGCATTAGTACTGACCTACAAAACCGCTCCTGTGGCCGTGCGCGAGCAGGTTTCGTTGAATGAGGCAGGGGTCAAACAGTTTTTGCATTTCATTCGTGACTATGCGGTAACGACGGATGTGCTGGTGGTGTCCACCTGCAACCGCACGGAGATCTACTACGTGTCCGACAAGGACTATTCCACAGAAATTTTCAGAGGGCTTGCCCTCATCAAACAAATAGAGGCTGGTTTTGAACAGCATTTCACCCTGTTGGACGGCCTGCAGGCCGTAAACCACCTGTTGGAAGTAGCGATCGGCCTGGATGCCCAGGTGGTGGGTGACCTGCAGATCTCGGGGCAGGTAAAAAACGCCTACCAGTGGAGCGCCGATGAAAACATGGCGGGCCCGTTCCTGCACCGCCTCATGCACACCATCTTCTTCCTGAACAAACGTGTTGTACAGGAAACTTCTTTCCGCGACGGTGCCGCTTCCATCTCCTACGCAGCCAAAGAACTGGCCGAAGACGTAACGATGTCGCTGCGCGATCCCAAGGTATTGCTGCTGGGCGTAGGCGAGATCGGTCAGGACTTCTGTCTGAACCTGGTCAATTCGAGCCTGCAAAATGTCATGATCCTGAACCGCACCGCGGACAAGGCCGAAAAGCTGGCGCAGAAGTGTGGTTTCCGCGCGGGTTCTATCGATCTCCTGCAGGAAGAGCTGGCCAAGGCCGACGTGGTCGTGAGCTCCGTCTCCGGCAACGAGCCGCTCGTTACCCGCGAGCTGTTGAAAGACATGAAGATCCTGTCGCACAAATTCTTTATCGACTTGTCGATGCCCCGCAGCATCGAGCCTTCGATCGAAGAGATCCCCGGTGCGATCGTATACAACCTGGACGATATCCAGGAAAAAACAAACGAAGCCGTTGAAAAACGGAAAGCTTCCATCCCGCGCATCCGCGAGATGATCCGGGAGACCATTGCCGAGTTTGAAGACTGGTCCAAGGAAATGATCGTCTCTCCGACGATCCAGAAGCTAAAGAATACGCTCGAAAAGATCCGCCAGGAGGAACTGGTTCGCTACATGAAAAATGCGAAACCGGAAGAAGCCGAAAAACTGGAAGAGATGAGCCGCTCGCTGATGCAGAAGATCCTGAAGTACCCGGTGCTCCAGCTGAAGGCTGCCTGCAAACGCGGCGATGCAGAGTCGCTTTCCGAGATGCTGCACGAGCTCTTTAACCTGGAACGCGTAACCGAAAAGAAATAAGCGTGGACGCTGTAGCAACCGAGCTGCTCCAGCTTGTTCATGCCTTCTCGGATCGCCTCCGCGAGATCCCCGAACACGACTTTACACACAAACCTCTCCCTGCCCGGTGGAGTAAAAAAGAAATACTCGGTCACCTGTGTGACTCGGCGCACAACAACCTGCGCCGGTTTATCTGCGCACAATACGAAAACATTCCCCCCAATATCGTTTACGACCAGGATCAATGGGTGGCCTTACAGGGCTACCAACAGGTGCCACGCGAAGAGCTGATCCTGTTGTGGAAATTGCTGAACAACCGGATAGCCCACCTCATCGGCAACATGCCGTCCCAACGCTATACGCTTACCTGCAATACCGGCAAAGGCTCGGCGTCGTTGCACTCCCTCGAATGGCTGGCGAGTGATTATATACGCCACCTCAAACATCATTTGAACCAGATCTTCCCCGGTGCGTTATAACAGCACATGCACATGCCCACCGTTCCGGAAATATACCAATGGCTGGAGGAGGTAAAAGACCCTGAGATCCCGGTATTGTCGCTGGTAGACCTGGGCGTGATCACCTCGGTAGCGATACACGGCGGACAGGTACAGATCGAAATGACGCCGACGTTTGTCGGCTGCCCCGCGCTGGACCTGATGCAGCAGGAAATTACCGAAGCCCTGGCGCGCCACCACGTACACGATGTACACATTGCGGTACAATATCATGTGCCGTGGTCGTCCGATCGCATTTCGGAAAAAGGCCGACGCGCCTTGCGGGAATTTGGGCTGGCACCGCCGGCACCGGGGCTGGTCTCCGACCTGGATATACTGGAAAAAGCTACGTGTCCGCGTTGTCAGGGCAATAACACCGAGCTGCGAAATTTATTTGGTGCTACGCGCTGCCGTTCGATTCATTACTGCCACGATTGCAGAGAGGCTTTTGAGCAGTTTAAAACCTTATAAATCAGGCCCCTGAATCGTTTAAAATTCCACGAAATCATACTTATCTACCAAAACGCGCTGAACCTCAACAACATTTTCTTTCTTTGCATCGTATCTCACCCTGAGCCCACTATAACGAGTTATGAGATCTCTCTTTTCTGGTATCATGATCACCGGTTGCGTGTTGACACTGCTGAATTGCGGTGACAGGAACGCGCCGCGCCAGCAAACGACCTTTACGCGGTTGGATTCGCTGACGGATTATTACCTGGGGTTACAGGACAGCATGCTACAGGCGTGGAACATCATGATCCACGACGACAACCAGAAAATAAAGGCCATGCACAACCTGCTGCACGAGCTGACGGTGTCCGCATCGGCCGACCCCGAACAACTCGAGGCCTATGAGCAACGCCTCGAGCAGCTGCTGCGCCTGCGCTACACGCAGAAGACCATGGCTAACGCGGATGTAGTAGAAGAATACGACTTCGCATCCAACTCGCTCGTAACCGAGCTGATCACGATGGCGGAATCGCAACCGCAATTTCAGTATAACTCTACGCTGCAAAAACTGGCCGACGAGATCCGCATGGCCGACCAGCGTGTATACATTTACCGCGACGACTACGACGCCATCGTAGCCACGTATAACAGATTCCTGGAAGAAAATCGCGAAGACATCCGCGAAATAGATGTCCAGCCCACGATCGAAAAGCGGCCCCTCTTTCAGATGGTAGCCGACGAAAAAGAATAGGTCCTGCCTAACGACGCAACAGGATCTTGCCATTCCGGCTCACACCCGTCTTTTCTGTTGCAATCCGCAATCTATAGATATAAACACCTACCGGCAGTACATTGCCAGCCAGGTCGCGACCGTCCCACCGCAAGCGGTTAACGCCGATGTGGAAGTCTGCAAATGCCTCGCGGGGGAACACCGCTACCTGTTTGCCATTGACATCGATGATGTCCAGCGAAATATCACCCGGCAACGTCTGCCCCGACAGCACTACGCGGAAATATACATCACCATACGACGGATTGGGGTACGGTTCGGACACCGTCAAAGCCTCTTCTGTCGTGACGGTAAAGGTTACCAAATAAGGATTCCCGCCACTGCTGTTGTCGCGCGCATCGGCCGCCTCTACCTGCAAGGTATACTTGCCGTCGGGTAGATTGCGTGGCGTCAGCTGCAGGGTAAAGTCGGTTGTCGCTGTCGCAGATTGCCACGTGACCGAATCGCTTTCCAGGGTGACCTGCACGGGCGTACAGGGTTCGGTAGCACACGGGTATGTCAGGAACATGCGAATGCCCTCGGGGGTGGTCTTTCGGATAATGCGGTTCTCGTCCCATATCCGTACCGCGATGAGCGGGTTGGCCGATACAAAGTCACCATTCTCTACGTGGCGTCCATCGATGGTGACGGCCAGTACGGGGTTAAGCATGTCCTTCCGCACGTTGAGGTAGCCGGGCAGGCCCAGCAGGTTGTTCTCGTAATACTGCTCGGGCAGGATGTGTGGGTTTACATACACATTCACGTCGTTCAGTCCCTGCCGGTCGGCCGTGGGAATACTAACAATAAAGTGAGTGGTATCGCCCGGTGGCGGTGGGGCGATCTTCATGGCGGCGCGTTGCGAGAACCGCTGGTCCTGGTTAAACAGCTCGTATTGCACCGTAAGTGAATCGCTAAAGGTTTTGTCGCTGATGTTGACAAAGCTATAGGCGCCGGGCCAGGCGTCGCCTTCGTTCAGTACGTGGGGAATAGCCTCACCGCGGTACACCAGCAACCCCTCGGGCGCGGGGGTATAGAGCACCAGCCACTGCCGCAGCTGTACGGGCGTGAGGTTTACATCGTCGGCCGTGTGGTAGATAATGCGCAGGTAAGGATACTGCGTGGCGTCTACGCCGGTCAGGTCCTGGTCGGTTGTCAGGCCGGTCCACAGCGGGGTTTCTTCTCCAGTGAGCTTCACCCCCCGGATGTCGGCTACCGCCACATCGGCCGCGGCCAATGCCTCCGGGTCGAACACAAACGAGTTCCAGGCAACGGCCGGGCCGATGAGCGCCGTCTGCATGCTGCCCGAGCTGTAGCCGCCGGTGATCGTGCCGCTTACTTCAAGCGCCTTCTGGTTGAGGGGTGTCCCTGTGGCGCGATACACTTTCGCTTTGCCCGGCGCCAGGCCTTTGCGGCCGACCGCGATCATCGGCTCACCCGACGTATATACGTTCAGCTGCGCCAGCGACAAGCCGAGCTCGCCGAGCTTGGCCTTGGCCGCCGCGGGCCAGAGGTTGTACGACGCATTGCCCATGGTATATAACAGTACAGAATCGCCCGGGGCGATGTTATCGACATACTTGATCAGGTCATCGTTCTTCCCGGTCACCATCTCTGTAGACGTGAAGCTATTGATCACCCAGGGCTCACGGCCACACGCCCGCCCGGCGCGGTTGCGCCAGGTAAACGGCACACCGATGTAGGGCACTGTCGAGCGTCTGTCAAAAGCGATCAGGTTGAGGGTCCCCATCCGGCAGGAGAACCCCTGTGTAAAAAGATTATACTCCGCGCCGGCGATCTTTACACTGACCGTTTGCGCCGACCCCCCGGGATAGCTGCTCCCCATGTTCCGCACCGCAAAGGGCGTTACCGTTTCGCGGAAGCTCAGCCGGCGTGCTGTGGCATTCTGCACCAGGCCTTCGGCCGCGTTTTCCAGGTACTGGGGAAACTCGACCTGCGCCCATCCTTCCGGACCGTCTTCTATATAGGTAAAGGAGGTCGTGGTCCAGGCATCGTTCTCGCCGGCCAGTGGTTCGGCCAGTTTCGTGCGCCAGTAATATACCAGCGTGTCGGCCGTCAGCATGGGCCATGTTTGCCGTGCCAGCACGGTGCCTTCCAGCGTAAATTGTTTTTTATAGGGGCTGTCGAAGGTATAGGCGGTGTCTACTTCCACGATAAACGACCGCTTGCCCGAGAGCAGGTCCGTGGCCTGCCAGGCCAGGTCAACGGAGGCGGTATGCACAATGGAAAAGTTGCCGGGAAAGAGATTGCGTGTTCCGTTCAACGGGATCAGCCACTCGATGGACGCCGAGTTATTGTTTTCATTCAGCTCCGCCAGGACATTCTCCGGGTCGATCGTCACGTCAAAGCGATTGTTGCCCCCACCCGACTCACGCCCCTTGCGCACCACCAGGGTGAGGGTGTCGCTGTATAACGCTGAGGGGTATAATGAATCGTATACCACGACGGAGTTGTCCTGCAGGTAGCGTTTCACTTCGATGCGGATGGTATCTTGCTGCGCGCGGCCAAAGTTGCGTACGATCATGCGCACGGCAAATGAATCTGTTTGCGTCGTCACCGGGCCGCCGTCGAAAGACGAAATAAAGAAGTTATTGTTGTTGATCTCCAGGTCGGGTTTGGGCGCTCCAAACAGCGGCACTGCCGGGTCACCCAGCAGGATCATCTGCTGCCCCTGCGTGGTGATGCCGATATAGTCACCGTTCTCCTGTACGTACCGCCGGGCTGCCTCGCGCTGAATGTCGCCGATCCCCTTGTATATATAGGTCGAATCGCCGAAGCCTACCTCGTACACGGTCTCGGTGTAACTCCTGAGATTCGACACAAAGCCGTACGAGCTGTGGGCGATAAAGCCGGCAGCACCTTTTCGGGGGGCCATGACCCAGTCTTCGCCAAACAACTTGGAGTACAGAAAGAAAGACCCGGCGTTGCAGCCGTTCATGAGCAGCATGGGATACTTGCCGGGGTTGTTATAGCCCATGATGGGATCGGTCACAAAGCCGATATCAAAATCGAGTGTGCTCGGCGAGGAATGCCCGAAGAACGTTACCAGGCCCAGGCCCTTGTTTACTTCGGTGGCAATGTTGATCAGCTCGATGTCTACCGAGTGCTTGGCGATGGCCGACACGCGGCCACCGAGGTAATACGTTTTGGCGATCCTGGCAAAGTCTTCCAGGAAACCGCGAAAGCGTTCCGGCTCGCCAACCTCGATACCGCCGCTCAGGTGAAGGATGTGCTTGCGCGTGAGGTCATCAAAAGGACGCGCTTCCGTCTCGATCACTTTGTTGAGATACGCGGCGACATCGTCGGGCTTCATGGCCGTCAACCGCCCCGTGGCCACTGCGTTGCTGTGAGTCGTGCCGGCGAGGCCGACGGTGTAATAGGCGTCCGAACCCGGCATACCCGAAGAGGGCACCAGGTCTTTGTAGAGTTTAAACGGCGTCGGGCCCCGGTTGTACGCATAGCTCGCATCCAACCCTTTGCCGATCAGGAACAAATACCTGGGCAGATGGCGCTGCGCAAAGTACTTCATACACTGAAAGATGGCCCGCGGCGATTTCTCACCATAGTTAAACTGGTCGTATAGCTGATCGATGTTGACTACGATCGTATCGTAGCCACCGCCTTCCGCAGATGCCCGGTATCCCCCATAGGCTTTTACAGGGTCGGCGTAACCACCCGCCGGTGTGCGCAGCAAGGGGTGGCTGATGATGACAAAATTATTCGCCGTCGGTGTGATCTCCCGAAACGATACTGCCCGCACCGGGGCCGTGGCGGTAAGCGTCGTGGCCAGCAGCTTGCGGGATTGCGTCGTGCCGGGTACCGATGCTTTCAGCGTGGCCCCTGCCGGGGTGGTGCTGATGATCCCGACGTTGTCCGGATCGGTAATATCAAACAACCGGGTGCCGGCAACGGTGCGTTGTATCGCTATATTGGAAACGTTCGTGCCGCTGGCCGCCAGCCGGAAGATCTTCTCCGTAGCATTCGCAGCATCTATCGTCTGCGGATACCGCAGCCGGACGTACGACACACACAGGCGGTCTGACGCCGCGACGCCGATCACCCGTACCCGCACGGTGAGAGAGCTGCCGGCGATATCGCTCCAGGCTATATCCTGCGTGACCGTTTGTGTATTGAAGACCGAAAAGGTCACCGTCGTCAGCAGGCGTCCGCCGGCGTAGATCTCGGCGCGGTGATCCATCATGCCCCGTCCTACCAGGAGCACTTCCAGCTGCGGGAGGCCGGAACTTGTCGCCATGTTTTGAATTCCCGTAAGGGTATAATCCGCGGACTGGCCCAGGTTCAGCTGTGTACCGGTCCACCCCTCCCCCTGGTCGAAATACGTATTCTGCAGCTCGGCGCCGTAGTCCGTGCCCGTCGAATAAAAATTGGTGTTCACCAATAACTTTTCATCGATGTGGTAGTCGTTGGGCGCCAGTCCGGGATCGGCCGGCGCGCGCTGCTCCATGCGTTTGCCCGGCATCGCACCGAAGGTCAGAAAGTAGGCGGAGGTGTCGCTGAAGATATTGTAGTACTGGTGCGGTTGAAAGGTAGCCGGCTTATACAAACTGGCGTCGAGCGTGCCGTCGTTGCGCTGGCCGTAAAACTCGAGGTAGTCGGAGGCCTGAAGCTGGCCGTCGGCCTCGCCGGCAATGTACAGGGCCTGCTCGGCCCCGCGGTGGAAAAGCTGCAGCGTGCGCGGATCGACGGCACCCACGGGAATACCGGCGGCCTGCAGGGCGTTGTAGTCAATGCGGTAAATCCCGTCTTTGCCGACCGGGATGCGATAATAGGGTCGGCCGAAATTGATCCACTCGTTGCCGATCTGACCATATGCCGACAGCATAGAAGCCAAAAGCACACCCAATACCGCAATACTCGTTCTCATGCAAACCCTAAAATAATACACGCTGAGGGAAACAGAAATGAATACCGTGTAAAGTCAAAACGTAAGTAAGAAAAGAGCATGCAACACAGGCTTCCGGAGGCAAGCTTATAGGCCCGTACCTTTGTCCAGCCACAGCTCCTTGATACAGCTTCCCCGGCGGACTGAAGGCTGTACGGTTTTGTCAGAAAGCGTGTACACTTCTGGACATTTTTTACCGGACTGTGAAGTCCGCCAAAGCACTTAAAAAAATTTTTTCTTCGAAATTAGCTTAAAAATGCGCTTTTTTAAGTTTCCGCGACAAGTACTTGGCCATACATAGTACCCTTTCGTTAATAATACCATAGTAAACAACGGGATGTATGAACCTTGAAAACACGCAAGTACAAATGAGAAAAGGAATATTGGAGTACTGCATCCTTCACATCATTTCGCGCGGCGAAGTGTATGCGTCAGACATGCTCGATGAGCTTACGGCCGCGCGGATCATTGTCGTAGAAGGGACACTTTATCCCCTCCTCACCCGGCTGAAGAATGCCGGCCTGTTGGAGTACAAGTGGATCGAGTCCAAGTCAGGCCCCCCGCGTAAGTATTACACGCTCACGGACCGCGGCAGCAAGTTCCTGGAAAAGCTGACAGAAACCTGGGACGAGCTGGTCCACTCTACACAAACCATCACCAATAAATCTACTAATATCTCACGCCCCGAGACCATATGAAAAAGAACATCAGCATAAACATCAGCGGCATCATTTTCCACATCGAAGAAGATGGCTACGATACCCTGCGCAAATACCTGGACTCGATCACCAAGTATTTCTCATCGTTCGATGACAGCAGCGAGATCATGGCCGATATCGAGGGGCGCATTGCCGAGATCTTTCTCTCCAAGCTAAACGAGGGCAAACAGGTGATCACGGCAGAGGACGTCACGTTCCTGATGACCACCATGGGCAGCGTGAGCGATTTCAAAGCCGCCGAGGAACAAGATCCCCCGCAGGCCAGAAATACATTTGCCACAGCCGGCGGCGCCAACGACAACGCCGGCGGCGATAGTAACCGCCAACAGGCTACCTCCACGCCACGGCCGCTGATGCGCGACCAGCGCCGCAAGATCCTGGGAGGGGTGTGTACAGGGTTGGGAAATTACTTTAACATCGACCCGATCTGGGTCCGCCTGCTTTTTGCCGTCATGGCGTTTGCGTATGGCTTGAGCGTGGTCGTCTACCTGGTGTTGTGGATCGTTCTGCCGGGCTCGTACACGCTGGAAGAGCCGCAGATCGACAAGAAAATGTTCCGCGATCCCGATCGCAAGGTGCTGGGCGGT
Source organism: Dawidia soli (assembly GCF_018598185.1). Taxonomy (GTDB): domain Bacteria; phylum Bacteroidota; class Bacteroidia; order Cytophagales; family Cyclobacteriaceae; genus Ohtaekwangia; species Ohtaekwangia soli. The sequence goes on along the minus strand of NZ_JAHESC010000042.1, from coordinate 42,724 downwards.
GTCTCGGGGGGTATCGCCTCGTACCTGGGCATCGACATCCTGCTCGTACGGGTGCTCTTCGTCGTATTCACCGTTACCGGTGGCCTGGGCCTGGTCGTATATATCGTCTTGTGGATTGCCGTGCCGGAAGCCAAAAGCCTGACGGAACGGATGCAGATGCAGGGGGAGCCGGTGACGCTTTCAAACATCGAGTCGACCATAAAAAAAAATTTAAAGGAAGATCCCGATAAGGAGGAAAGCGCCGCGGCGAAGATCCTGCTGTTGCCCTTCCGCGTGCTGGCAGCACTGCTGCTGGCCCTGGCAAAGATCATTGGCCCGCTGGTAGAAGTGTTGCGTGTAGCCGTCGGCATCGTTATTATCCTGTTGGGCGTTGCCCTGGCCTTCGCAACACTGCTCACCGCCGGCATTACCCTGGGCTATTTGTCTACGGCCACCTTCGCCAGCGAGCACTTTACACTGCCGGTAGAGGCCATGACGCGGGCCTTCCCCGCCTGGATCGTGATCGCCGGATTTGTAGCCTGCTTCATCCCCTGTATCTTCATCATCCTGTTAGGAGCTTCAGCGGTGTCTAAACGCATTACCTTTGCCGGCCCTGCCGGATGGACCCTGTTTGTATTGTTCTTTGTCAGCATCGTGGCGCTGACCCTGGGTGTACCCAAATTACTCTTTGATTTCAAAGAAGAAGGCACGCACCGGGTAGAGACCCTGTATCCGATCAATGCAAAACGCGCCGTGTTCCGGTTGAACGAAACCGGCATGGACGACTACGACGAGATCTCGTTGTCGCTGCAAGGCTACAACGGCAAAGAGATCAAACTGGTGCAGGAATTTGAAGCCCACGGCAGCAGCCGCAAGGCAGCGATTGAAAACGCCCAGATGGTGGATTACCATGTGGCCGTGGAAGACTCGATCTTTACCTTCGACTCTAACGTGACCTTTAAGAAAGACGCGATCTTCCGCGCCCAAAACCTCAAGATGACGCTGTTCATCCCCTACGACTATCCGTTCACCATGACCGAAGACGTAGCGCGGTTCATCACGCAGTTCGTCGAAACCGAAGCGCTCGACAATGAAACCTGGCGCATGACCCCCGACGGACTCTCGTGCCTGAGCTGCCCTACTCCGGTATCGGCACCGGCGGCCGATGCGCTGCATCCTGCGCCCGGCGACAATATCACCGACGTGGAGATCGACGGCCTGTTCGACCTGGAAATTACCCGCGGCGATAAATATTCCTTGGAAATTGACGACTCGCAAAGTGAAAAGGCCAACTACCGCGTAGAGCAGCACGACAACACGCTGCTCATCGACTACGACAACGAGGGCGGGTTTCATGCAAACGATCTTTTAAAGGACGTGAAGATCCGCCTGACGCTGCCCGCCCTGGAAAGCCTGAGCGCCAGCGGCAGAGGTACCGTGCGCTTTACCGGCTTTCGTTCCGAGCACATGAACATCGAGTTCAGTGGCAAGATCAGCGGCCATGGCGAAATGGAAGCCCTGGACCTGACACTCGATCTTTCCGGCGCCTGCGACCTGGACCTGAAGGGCAACGGCAATACCTTGAACGCCGACCTCAGCGGCCTGTCGTCGCTGGAAGCGTATCGCTTCACGACAAAAGATGCCTCCGTGGACGTGAGCGGAGCGTCATCGGCCAAGGTCAACGTCACCGAGCACCTGCAAATCAAGAAAGATCTTGTCAGCAGCGTGGAACACCGCGGCAATCCGGAGGTGACGGAGGATGAATAAAAAAATAAAAATGGCCGTGCAACCCCCGGCAGTAAAGTTGCATCTTCGTTGTGTACCACTAAATGGAACTCAAGATCTACCGCGCAAAAGAAGATGAGCTTATCCGGGGGTGTTTAAGGCGTGACGCAAGCGCACAGAAACACCTGTATGAAACCTTTGCGCCGAAAATGTACGCGCTCAGTTACCGGTACGTCAAGGACCCGATGGAGGCCGAAGACGTACTGGTAACGGCGTTTATGAAGGTTTTTGACAAGATCGGGCAATTCAAGCAGGAAGGCAGTTTCGAGGGATGGATCCGCCGCATCGTGGTGAACGAAGCCCTTACACACCTGCGCCGCAACCGGTCCATGTACCTGGAAACCGACCTGGAATACGCCTCCCACGAACCCGACTATCATCATCTGTCGGATCACCTCGAAGCCGAAGACCTGCAAAACCTCATCCATGAGCTGCCCACCGGGTACCGCATCGTATTCAACCTGTATGCGGTGGATGGATATTCACATAAAGAGATTGCCGAGCAGCTCGGCATTACCGAGAACACCTCGAAGTCACAATTAAGCCGCGCACGGGTATACCTGCAAAAGAGATTGACGGAGCACGCGTGGCCGTCTGACCAAAAAGCCAGCAATCATGAATCAACAACCTGACAAATTATTTCGCGATAAGCTGTCCGGTCTTTCACGGCCGGTACCCCCGGCTGCCTGGGACCGCATCAGCCAGGGACTCCAGCCGCCGGTACGCCGGACATTCACCTGGAAGATCGCCGCGTCCATCCTCCTGCCCCTGGCGGCGGGTGCTGCCATCTATTTATACTGGCATCGCGATACTGCCACCGGCCCCGTAGCCGACCAGGGCAATACCCCGGCCACAACACCGTACATACAAACGCCGGCACCGGCAAAGGTCGATACCGCGGCCACCGAAAAAACAGCACCGGTGGTCGTACCCATCCCGGCAACGTCGCCGGAACAACGTGATACCTATACGGCAAACAACGTCGCGCCGAAGCACACAGGAAAAACGGCGACGCAACCGGCGCGCGTTACCCTTACGCCCGCTCCGGTGTCTGCCACCGTCACACCGGCGCACACAGAAGCGCCGTTGGTAGCCGATGCCCACACCCCGGCATCGACCGGTGCCCCTGCGCCGGTTACGGTCACGACGCAGACCACTGCGCCTGCCCTTGTACACGAGCGTAGTATGACATTGGTATTTAACGCAAGTGAAACAGAAGCATACCTCGATAAAAATAGTTTAGGCGAAGCAACCGAAGACGGCAAAGACGCATCTACGTTTAAAAAGCTGCTGCAGAAAGCACGCGACCTGAAGACCAACCAGGACCCGATCGGCGATCTGCGGCTGAAAAAGAATGAGATTCTGGCGCTGAATTTCAAGAATGATAAACGTGGACAAAACAAGTAACGAGTGTATGAAAACAACAGCCGTATGTATACTGGCGTGTATACTCTCTGCAGTAGCACAGGCCCAGGCCCCCGAACAAAAGAACGACACCATTATCGTTGAGCTTGCCAGGACGAGCCGCGTGATCTTCACCATCCGCGACCGCAGCGACATCCAGCAGCTGAAGCACTATAACTTCAACCAGCTCTTTCACGATGTGCTCACCAAGCTCGAAGCCAACGACACGTCCGCGCTGGTGCGCAACGACACGGCGCATTCGACCGACAGCGAAGAAGTATACTGGACGCGCAAAGGCGACAGCCGCTACGACGAGAACGGCAACCCGCGCGAAGGCGGCACCTACAGCGACGGTGGCTCTTATAGCGACGGCGAGCACGAACACGTCGACATTCACATCGATGTGCACGGCCGCCGCTGGGGTCGCACCTGGCAGTCGACAAACTTTGACGTGGGCATCAACAACTATATGTCTGACGGCAGCTTCTCCGACGCCAGCAACGAAAAGTATGCGGTACGTCCCTGGGGCTCGTGGTATGTGGGGGTTTGGTCCACCCAGCGCTCGCGCGTGGGCCGCAACTTCTTCCTCGAGTGGGCCCTCGGCCTGAGCTGGTATAATTTCAAGTTCCAGGACGACGACGTGCTCATTACGGAAACCGATGACGGCGTAACGTTTACCGCGGCAGATATACCCGATGCCACCTACAAGAAGAGTAAACTATCCGCCTCGTATATCATGGCATCGTTCATTCCGATGATCGACCTCGACGACAACGACCAGCGTACGCGCGTGTGGGAGGGTGGCAGCGCCTTTCGCATCGGCATCGGCCCCTATATCGGTTACCGCATCGGCAGCCACTCCAAGCTGGTGTACTCGGTAGACGGCGATCGCGAGAAAGACAAAGAGCGCAATAACTTTTACCTCAACAACCTGCGCTATGGCGCCCGGTTACAGATCGGCTTTCACTCGACAGACCTGTTCTTCAACTACGACATCAACAAGCTCTTTACCGATGGCAAGGGCCCCGACCTGAATGCGTTCAGCTTCGGTGTGATCTTCTGAGGTTCCCTATATGCATACGTGTACAACGCCCCGGCCTTACACCCAGTGCCGGGGCGTTGCATTTTTAACTAACAGTCGTTACCTGCACCCCTCTATTTTTTTCCGGTTGTTTCCTTCTGTGCAACCATTCAAATCCCTACTTTTAAGAACTGATATTGTATATCTTTGACATGACATGAGTGACGCCACGACAAACTTATCCAGGAAAGAGCAAGTGATCCGGAAAGCCGCCGAGCTTTTCAAAGATAAAGGCTATGCCGCAGCCTCGATGCGTGACCTCGCGCAACTGCTGGGCATTGAAGCGGCCAGCCTCTACTCACACATCAAATCAAAGGAAGAGATCCTGCGCAGCCTGTGTTTCGACATGGCCGCCGAGTTCAGGAAATCATTGGACGACGTTGAAAAGCAAAAGGCACCCGCCAGCGAAAAGCTTCGCAACGGCATTATCGGTCACATCCAGGTAATGGCAAAAGACCTGACGGCCTCGGCTGTCTTTATGAACGAGCACCGCCACCTCAGCCAGCCGTACCTGCGCGACTTCCTGCTGATGCGTATCAATTACATTAATCGCTTCAAGAGCATTATCGAAGAAGGTGTGCAACAGGGCGAATTCAAAGACTCCATCGACAAGAAGCTGGCGGTGATGACACTGTTCTCATCGTTGAACTGGATGCCCATGTGGTACGATCCGGGATCAGCCATCGACCCTTCGCAACTCGGCTACCAACTGGCCGATATGCTCATCAACGGCCTCAAAAAGAACTAGCCCGCTTTCACTAACAACTGTTTGCCGCAATCGTTTTAAAGTTGTAAATAGTAAGAAATTACAGCTTTATGTACGGAGGAGGAACCACTTTTGATGGCGCCGGTGCCGACACGGTGGCGTCGGAGGATCCCGGGCGGCTGCAGGCATTCGAGGCTCGTATCGCCCTGGGGGAAAAGATTGAACCTACAGACTGGATGCCCGCCCTGTACCGGCGGCAGCTGATCCGCATGATCGAACAGCATGCGCACAGCGAGATCATCGGCGCCCTTCCGGAAGGCACCTGGATCACCCGTGCACCCGGCTTTAAGCGCAAGCTGTCGCTTATGGCCAAGGTGCAGGACGAGGTAGGCCATGCCCAGCTGCTGTACAGCGCCGCCGAAACACTCGGCAAGACCCGCGAGGAAATGATCACCGACCTGATCAGCGGCAAATCCAAATACTCCAACATCTTTAACTACCCGGCCTACACCTGGGCGGACGCCTGCTTTATTTCGTGGCTGGTCGATGCCGGCGCCATCGTAAACCAGCTGGCCAACGCCAAGGGGAGCTATGGCCCCTACTGCCGCGCGCTGGAGCGCATCTGTGCCGAAGAGTCCTTCCACTTAAAATATGGTCACCATTGTGTCATTTACCTGGCCGCCGGCACGCCGCAACAGCGCGCCATGTTCCAGGAGGCCCTGAACCGCTGGTGGCAGCCCATGATGCACTTCTTCGGTCCGGCCGATAAGCTTTCCGATCATACGCGCATCCTCATGAAGTGGAAAGTGAAGATGGCCACCAACGACGCCATGCGCAACCAGTTCCTGGACATGTATGTGCCCAAGATCCTCGAGCTCGGATTTACCATACCCGATCCCAAGCTGGCCAAGAATCCCGGGACGGGCGTATGGAACTATACCGAACCCGACTGGGAAGAGTTTAAGCGTGTGATCCAGGGCGACGGCCCCTGCAACCGCGAGCGACTGGAGGTCCGACGAATTGCCGAAGCACGCGGCCGCTGGGTGCGCGAAGCACTGCGCTCACCGCGCGCGGTATATAGTATGCCGTTGGCGTAGCGTGTCAATTTCGCCGGAAGAGAAGGAATGTGTCGCTGATGAGGAGGATCTCTTTCCACACCGCCATCAGGGCATCATAAGGAGAATTATAGCAGCTCTTGAGGTATATCAGGGCACTACTATCTTCGGGCAGCTCGTTGTTGAACCACTTCAGGATGTCGTCGGCCAGCAACAGCAATTCATTAGAATGATATTTCGGATAATACCGATACATCATATCCAACGCCCAAAGAAAGTCCAGGTATTTCATAGCTGTGTTACACAAACACGTAATCAAGTTACTGAAAGTTTCAGAAAAGCGCCATGAAATCAGACCCGATAAAATCACTGGACCCACGCGTCGGCCGGCTTCCCCAAACCGACAATCCGACCAAGCCACCGTTGGATCAATTCAGTACGTTTGAAGTCTTTGTACAACCGGCGCCGGGTAAACCATTCCGCCACGAAGGCCCCGTTCATGCGCCCGGTCTGGAAATGGCGTACGTGCTCGCCAAAGAAGCTTTTACACGCCGCTTTACATGTTCTTCCCTGTTTGTTGCAGACACCCACGACGTACATGTCTTCGCGCCCGACGAGCAATCGCCCCCCATGCATGACATGGCCGACAAAGCAGCGACGTTCACCACCTTCGAGATCTTCCAACTGCCCAGGCGCGGCAAGCAAGCCGTGCAAACAGGGGCGATCGAAGCCACCTCACCGCAGGAAGCACTTGCCCTGGCGCACCGGCAATGTACGACAACACCTATGCCGTATGCCTTCTGGGCGATGGATCGTCGTGCCATCCGGTTTACATCACCGGAAGAGCAGGACTTCTGGCAAACCCTGCCCGACAAAAAATTCCGCGACGCCGCTGCCTATAAAGGTGGTGAGAAGCTCCAGCGTTTTCTCGACACCCCGCGCTAACCAACCCGTATCTCCATGACCGCCCTGCAAGAGCTTTTATACAAGATCGCCGACGATCAACTCATCATCGGCCATCGCAATTCCGAATGGACCGGGTTCGGCCCGCTGCTGGAAGAAGACATCGCCTTCTCTTCGATGGCCCAGGACAAAGTGGGCCAGAGCTATGCGCTGTATCAAATGCTGAACTCCCTGGGTGAACCCCCACCGGATACCGTCGCGTTCATGCGCGAGGCTTCGCTGTTTCGCAACTGCCAGCTGGTCGAGCTGCCGAACGGTGAATACGACTTCAGCCTGATCCGTCACTTCCTGTTTGATACCGCGGAGGCGCTGCGCTTCGAGATGCTGACGCAGTCATCGCATATACCGCTGGCGGAACTGTCCAAAAAGATCCGCGGCGAGCTGCGCTACCATACGCTGCATGCCAATACGTGGATCCGCCAGCTGGGCTCGGCGACCGAAGAAAGCATTACGCGGCTGCAACATTCGCTGGAATATGCCTTACCCTATGCGTTGGGTATATTCGAGCCGTCGCCGTATGAAGACGAGCTCATCGATGCACGCATCTTTGCCGGCGAGCAGGCGCTGTATCTGCGGTGGCAGGAAGTCGTGGAAGAAGTACTGCGCCCCACGCAGCTGTCGCTTCCCGCCTGGGGCAGCCTGACGCCACGCCTCGGCGGCCGGCAAGGCCGCCACACCGAGCACCTGGCACACTTGCTGGAAGAGATGTCGGAAGTGTTCCGCATCGATCCCGCGGCAGAGTGGTAAGCCTTAGCCCAGGCTCGTGGGCTTTACGCCGAAGGTACGCTTGAACGCGGTGGAAAAGTGATTGGCATTTTTATACCCCACAAGGTTCGCCACCTGGTGTACATACATTTTCTGATCGGCCAGCAAATACCGCGCATGCTCCATGCGGCGCCTGTGGATATGATCAAAGACTGTTGTCTGAAATAGCTCTTTAAAACCTTTCTTCAGCTTGAACTCATTCAGTCCAAAGGTACGCGAGAGAGAGCGCAGCGACAGGTCGCTGGCAAAGTGTATATCGAGGTAGTCTCGCAAGGCATGGAACGTATCGCGGTCCGCGGGACGCAAGACCGGTGTGCGCGGTGTAGTGTGGGGTGTAACGCTGTTGGCAAACTGTGTCAGCTGCAACGCCACCAGCTCCAGGATCTTTGCTTCGGTCATCAATTTTCCGAGCGTGCCGCGCAGCGGGTTGTTACAGAGCTGCTGGATCACCTGCGCCATTTCCAGTTTTAACTCGGCATCGCCCTGCAGCACCTGTTCTTTATTCAACAGCCGTTCTTTCAGTTGAGCCATCCAGCGCTCCTGGTCGCAAAGCAAACCGGTATAATAATCACAGTCTATTGAAAGGTGCAGTACGTTCACCATGCCGGGGATGGTCAATGTATAGGCCGGCTCGCAGGAATGCACCGCGTGGTGGCGACGTGTTTGCAGGCCCGCAGACAGACCGCTGCCCGGCAGGTGCAGGGCAATGTTGCCGTCCAGCGCGGCACAGATGTTCAGGCTGTGCAGCATGTGCTCGTCTACAAACTGAAACCGTACCGTGTCTGTCAGCTCCGCTTTGATGTTGGCCAGACGATAGTGGTCGCCCACAAGCAGGCGCTCCTCCCAGCGGCCCCAGGTCTGGTCGCTTGCCACGCGGCGGGTAAAGCCAAATTCATCGGTCTCCGGCGCCGTGCGCAGGCAGGAGAGTACATCGTTGTAGGACAAGGTCTGTTGTGCGGTGATCATGGGTCGGTTAGATGCTCCGTATAACGGAGCATCCGCCGCAAGGTTGGGTGAACTGCATCATTATGTAGGAGTGTTAAAAACCTGTATAACAACGCCGTAAATGCATTTTAATACGGATATTCCGTTTCGCGGAGGGTTCGCTCCCGCTGTCGTACAACTGCAAGGCCCCCTCGCCGTATATCTTGCAACCCATTTTTAAAAACACTTACAGACATTATGTTTCGCAAGATTATTAAGATCGCCGGCATGATCCTCGGCATCGTCGTTGTTGTCATCGCAGGTTATTTAACAAAGGCCTATATCAGCGTAAACGGTCGCCGCAATACAAACTACGCCGTCGACGTGCAGCAGGTACCGATCTCGTCCGACTCGGCCATTCTCGCCTTGGGCGGCCGGTTGGCCAAAGCCAAAGGTTGTACCGAGTGCCACGGCGCCGACCTGGGCGGCAAAGTATTTGTTGACGACCCGGCCCTGGGCCACCTCATCGCATCGAACCTGACAAAGGGCAAAGGCGGCCTGCCCGCCGATTATTCTACTACGGACTGGGTACGCGCCCTGAAGCACGCCGTCAACCGCCAGGGCAAACCGCTGCTCTTTATGCCTTCACACGAATTTACGTTCCTGACCGAACAGGATATGGGCGCCATCATTTCCTACTGCGCGCAATTGGCGCCGGTAGACCGCGGGTTTCCCGAAGGCAACAGCCTCGGGCCGATCGGCTACGTGCTGACCGACCTGGGCCAGCTACCCCTGCTGCCGGCGGAGATGATCGACCACCAACGCCCGCTGGTAAAAGAAGTAAAGGCCGAAATTTCGGTGGCGTATGGCAAATACCTGTCTACGTCCTGCCAGGGCTGCCATCGTGAAAATATGAAGGGTGGCGAGCCCCTTGCCCCGGGCTTCCCACCGGTAATGGATATCTCTTCGAGCGGCCGGCCGGGTAAGTGGAGTGACGAGCAGTTTATCGCCACACTGCGTACTGGCAAGACGCCCGAAGGCCACACCCTGAAGCCGGACGAAATGCCCTGGACCATGGCCAAGGAGTTTACCGACCTCGAGCTGAAGGCCCTGCACCTGTACCTCAACAGCCTGTAACCGGCTTTTTATACACAAGACCCCGACTGAGTAGACCGCGTGATCTGACGTGTTTTTTACAGCGGTTTGAACCTGCTCCCCAGGGCCTCTACGCCTGGCCCCGGAGCGGGTTCTTTTTTTTGCCAACCGGTGTGTTATCTTTACCCAACGACCGAACACCCTTGGCAAGCGACGACGAAAAAAAATTCATTGATCTGATCAACCAGCACCAGGGACTCATCCATAAGATCTGTTTTATGTATGAGCACGACCCCGAGGTTCGGAATGATCTGTTCCAGGAAGTCGTGTTGCAACTGTGGCGGTCGTTCCCGTCGTTCCGCGGCGAAGCCAAGATCACCACCTGGATGTATCGCATCGCGCTGAACACGGCCATCTCCGGCTTCCGCAAGCAAACACGTCTGCCACGCACCGAGACCATGCAGGAGGTACACATGAACATTTCGGATGGCTGGGCGGCCGACGACCGCGAAGAAGACTTTCAAAAGTTGCAGTGGGCCATCCGGCAGCTCTCGGAGATCGAGCGCGCCATGATCATGATGGCGCTGGAAGAAATACCCTACGATGAGATCGCAGAAACCATCGGCATCACCCAAAACAACGTGCGGGTCCGCATGAACCGCATCCGCGAAAAGCTCCGAAAACTTATGCTCCCGTAATCATGGAAGAACTGGATGAACTAAAAAGTATATGGCGCCAGAACGACGCTGCCTTCCAACCGAAGGACGAAGCGGAGATCGCGCGCATGCTCAGAGGCAACAGTCGCTCCATTGTCGACAAGCTGAAACGCAACGTGTGGTTCGAGCTAATCATCACCCTGATCACGGGCATTGTCTTGTTGTCGTATGCGCTCACGCTGTCCAGCGGCGCGCTGAAATGGACGTCGGTTTCGATCCTGGGTGTCTTTGTGGTATACACCATCTACTACATCAAAAAGATCACGATCCTGAACCGTTTCAACCCGGCCACCGAAAACCTGCGCGAAACACTCGAACGTCTGATCGACAACCTGTCGAGCTACCTGAAAGTATATAAAAGCAGCTATACCATTTTATACCCCATCTACTTTGGCCTGGGCCTGCTGTTTGGCGCGCTGGAGCGCGGCATGGATCGGTTCATTGAATTACTGATACAACCCCGCACGCTGGTATACCTGGCCGTCCTGGCGGGCGTCTTTTTCTTTTGCAGCACGTGGCTGGCCAACTGGTATCTCAAAAAGCTCTACGGCAACCACCTTGAAAAATTGAAGAGCCTGCTAAACGATTTGCAGGAGAAATAATCGGATACTTCCCTCCTGCCCTTACCGGATCGCAGGCCAATATGTGCCCGAACGGGCTCCTCCCTTGATCGCTGAAAGCGTAGATCCGCGCAATAGCCATGATCGCGCTCTGAAAAAAGCTACCTTTAACATGACCGTTACCAAAAATGCTCCGGAATCGGTAATACATATATCGCCAAAAATATCTAATTTAAAATTCCATTACCGGACATCGATTTACCAATCTGCAACGAACGTTGTGAGTGATCATATGCAAACAAAAAAGTGGCTCTTGACAAACCTGCCGTGGCTATTCTTTGCCTTGGGAATAATCATGTTACTGAGTGGTTATCTGATTGAATCATATTACCCCAGAGAGCTGATCCTGATCAACGGAGAACCCGCGCCTCTGCATTATCCTTTTTCCGACCGGGTGGTAAGGATCATCGGCAGCGTTTTGCAAAGTGGCGGCTCGGCAATCTTAGGTGCCGGCATTTTTGCTGCGGTCCTGAAATCATTCCAATTCACAGGTCTCTTCCAGGAAGAATTGGGGAAAGTAATTTTCAGCGATGAATATTTGGGAAAGCAGGATCCGGGGTACCTGTCGAGGCAGTGGGAGCGATTGATGCATGCTCTTCATACGAAAAATTTTCCAGCCATTAAAGATAAGATCACTAAAGCGATCCTGGATACGATCCTCCATCCGGGAGAGGAATACTATTTTGAATCTTTTAAATTCTATTTCGATAATGTTAAGCTCGAAAAAGAAAACGGGATCGAGTACTTATCCTATAATTTGACAACAAGCGCTAAGATCATCCCGGTGGACACCAAGGGGACGTTCTCGTTCATCAACAAGTTTTACGCCGTTTTAGATGCCAATTCATATAGAAAAGTGACATCCTTTATAATCGATGGGAAAGAGATCGATCCGGGCCTGTATAACAATGCGAATGCGGACGGAAAGAATTATACAGAGTACGCCATTGAATTGAACGGCGGGACAAGACACAGTTTCCTAAAGAAGGAGGAGAGAAAGTTCAACTTTAATTTACCAACGAATGAGCAGCACCTGTTTGAGCTCTCGCGTATGGCAAACGGACTGTATCTCGATTTCCGCTATGACGAGAAAATACTGAACGCTTCGTTTATCAGTAAAACTATTGGAGAGTTTAATCCGTTAAAGAATGGAGAAGGTTGCTTCGTAAGGGAGTACGACGGGGTGGCTTTCAAAAGTCATGGATTTTGTGTAGTTTTATCTAAAAGATAAAGAAATGAAGGTTAAAGAAATCATATAAAATCACCTGGCAACTTGCGCCAGAAATAAAGGCGGGTCTGAGCCCGCCTTTTTTCATTTACAAAACCCTGATTTACTGAATCTTACAAATTCTCATGCCTTTAAAGCCTCAAGGCCGTACCGCACGCATTCGCTCTTCCGCGCTGACAGCATACTCATCAAGCGCCTGCCGCCGCGCCTCCTCGGCATACGCTTTCAACAACCGGTACGAGTTGGCATTCACCTGGATCGCCTCGGATAAAATATGATAAGGCCGCGTGTCTTTCGGATGATGGCGACGGTAAAAATCAGCGGCCGCCAGAATGCCCTCCTCATAGTACGGATTATACCGGGCCAGCACCGCATAGTGCTGCCTGGCCTTCGTGGTATCGCCACTTGATTCGCTTAGCAATGCCGTGTATAACATTTTCTCCAGCGGGCGACGGTAGCCAAACGTAACGCCTTTGTTGATCTGACCGGCCAGGGCGCGCAACTCGCGGCGGGCCGCGAGCATGCGAAGCTCAAAATGCTGCACGTCGTCGTATAACAGGGCATCGGTCAGCTCCAGCCCCGCAATGCGTTGAAAGAGCTTGATCGCGGGAACGAATTGCTCCGCCTGGTAATAGCGGCGGCTTCTGTCTAACAGCGCCTGCGCTTTGTAGTTTGCATTCTCAAACGTATTGGCCAGCCGGTCGAAGAGAGCAGAGTCCGGCAGGTCCAACCGGTACCGGCAGAACTGGTACTTCTCGGCGTCGTTCAGCTCCAGGGCAAATTGTACGGGTAGTGCCAGGATCTTCTGGATGCTGGCGGCGATGGCCCGCTGGTTCTCGTCCGGGCCGGTTGACACCACGTACCACGCCGCCAGCGCTTCGGGGCTGTGAGCTTCGGTCAACGCAATGGCGTTATAGAACCTGGCGTCTTTGTAGTCGTAGGTATCGGCGTAGGTAAAATAGCTGGAAGCCCGCTCGGGGTCACCCTGCTCCAGCGCCCACAGGCCCATGATGTAATTGAACTTGCCCTGGTGCGCCTGGCTGAGGTATACCTGCTCGGCCAGCAGTTGCAAGGCACGCGCGATGTTACCCTGGTGATAATAGCCGTACGCCAGTGTAGCCTTTAGCGCTTCGCTGTACGCGGCATTGAGCGAGTCGGCGGCGATGCGATAGGCTTCGTTCAGGAACGTCGAGTCCAACGACCGCACATGGTATAGTATATAGTTGTTCAGCAGCGTGGCCGTCTGGAGGGTCAGCACCTTGTTGTCCAGCGGACGGATGTCCTGGCGCAGGGTGTCGCGGTAAAGCGAGGCCAGCGCCAGCGCATTGGCCAGCGTACCGGGCGCGCGGGCGCCAAAGGCCGTGAGCGTCGAGTCGGTCTTGAAGAAGGGTATGCGCTCGGCGGCAGTCAGCGCAAAGAAGTTGGTCTCGGCGGCGTCTCTTGATATGGCTTTATCTTTCGCGCGGCTGAGGTATACCAGCGACGAATCGATGTTATGCGTGGCCGTATACGCGCGGCCCAGGTTGTTTAAGATCGGGCCGGAGTTGGGCATCTGCCGCTGCGCCAGCCGCAACGACTCGATGGCGCCGAACGTATCGCCCTGCCACGACAGCAGGTTGGCCACGTTGGCCAGCGAGTACGCCGTGGGATTGACCAGGTTGGCGGCGTTGTATTCTTGTTGCGCGCCATCAAAATCCAGCTGCGCGGCCTTCATCGTGCCCAGCACATAATGAGCACGGTTGCTGTAGGGTGCGTAGTGGCTGGACTGCTCGTAGAACGATTGCGCATAGCGCTCGTCGCCGAGCTGCGCGTACAGGTCGCCCGTAGCGTTGTAAAAACCCGCCACGCCGTTGTATACATATACGTGCCAGTCGGACACAAAGACGAATCCGAGCATGGCGATGGTACCCGCCAGGCGGTAGGTAAAATACGGCATGCGGTTGGGATTGTACAGCACCTTGTACACCGGCATGCTCTGGGCCATCATCAGGATAAAATTCGAGAAGATATAGGTCACAAAGATGACCCCATAGGCCGTGTGGCTGAAGATGATGGCATCGCCCACGATCTCCAGCGCGGGGTCATTGGCATTGCCCAGCAGTTGCCCGACCGTAGCAAAGCAGATCGCGCCCAGGGCGAGATAGAAACAGGCACCGGCAGGCCGGAACGCGATTATACCGGCATAGATCGGCTCGCGGTGGCGGAAACCCCAGATCCCCAACACCGCCGACACCGTCAGCAGCAGGTACAGGTTGATGTATACAAAGCTCCAGTCGATCACCTCCAACCGGTACAAACATGTAATGACCAGGTTGGCAAAATAGATCAGGGCCAGGAGGCTGAAATGACGCAAGCTCCTGGAAGAGCCCTGGCTGGTGATCGCCAGGAAGCCCGCAAAGATCTCGTGGGCCACCAGGATAATAAACAATACCGACAGTACCAGCGCCGGCGCATAGGCCGTTACCGCCAGGTGATAAAGCGGTTGCTCCACCGCCGACAGCGCAACGACCAGGCCGCCGAGCAACGCCGTGATGCCGGCAAATACCAGCAACCGCAAGCCCAACGAGGTAGACGTGGCAAACCGTGCAAAGTAAAATGCCGGCAGGGTATAGAGCAGCAGCACGGCCATCGCAGGGATGCGGTTATACAGGCCCAGCAACCCCAGCACCTCCCAGCGCAACGTGACCAGTATCAATATAAAAACGCCCATGGCCACCAGGAACCAAAAACGCTCCATCGTACTGACGACAGTGATCAGCACGGTCAGGCTAAGGGCCAGCACGGCCAGGAAGAGATACGACGCCGCGGTGTTGGGCGTCAGCACGCTGCCATTGAAATAATCAAAAACGACATAGCTCTCGGCGGGCACCTGGAGCTGAAACGGGCCGAGACGAAAAATATGTACGTTGATCTCGACGACCTTTTGCTCCTGCACGTTGTCCCAGGTCACGACGCCGTCCAGGCCCCGGAAGTAGGAGAACCACAGGAAGCACAGGGATACGACAAAAAGCAAAGCAGTGCCATACCAGAAGCGGCGTTCGCCCTGGGGCCATAGTTTCCAGAAAAAGCGGGCTTGCATGCAGCGGGGTTATTCCAGCACCTTGGGTACGCGGAAGTAGTCGGAGTCTTTCTTGGGTGCGTTGCGCAGGGCACGCTCGTGGGAAAGGTGTTCTTTCACCTCGTCTTCGCGCAGCACGTTGATCTCGTGGCTCATGGTAGTGAGGGGCTCCACGCCCTCCGTATCGACCTCTTTCAGTTTTTCTACCCAGTCAACGATGGCGGTCATATCCTGCATCATCTTGGCCGCGTCTTTCTCGTCAAATTCGAGGCGGGCCAGGTGAGCGATCTTATCCAATAGTGCGCGGTCGATCTTCATAGTTGTGAACGTTTGTGTGCTGCAAAGCCACGGCCTTTCCCTGCAGCTGTTGTTGCAGCTCGGCGGCAATGACGGCAAATGTCTTTTCACGCAGAGTGCCGACATCCTCCAGGGTGAGGCCTTTGGTTTCGATCGGCTCGTGAAAGATCACGTGCAGCGGATGCCACCGCAGCAGGAATTGATCCGGCGGCAAAATTATCCAATTGTATGGAATCGTGACAGGCACGATGGGAATTTGTTTCTCGATGGCCACCCGGAAGGCGCCGTCCTTAAAACGCGCCAGCACGGGCTCTTTGAGCGTGATGATGCCCCCTTCCGGAAAGATCACCAGGCTTTTTCCTTCGTCTATCGCCTCCAGCGACCGTTTTACGGAGGTATACCGGCTGCGCATGTTCTGGCGGTCCACCGTGATGTGCAGCCGCTCGTACATGTAGCCGAACACAGGTATTTTACCAATGCCGCTTTTGCCCACAAAAATCGCGTTCAGGTGGTTGAGGCCCATGGCGGGAATGTCGATGTACGAAAAGTGGTTCGGACAAAAAACATACTGGCGCTTCGGGTCGAGCCGCCGCCGGTACACCACCCGGTAGGGCATGCCGATGAAGATGAACATGAGGCGCGCCCACCAACGGTTAACCACGCCCACCAGCCGGAAGGTGGCCGGAAAAACAATGGGGATCGCCAGCAACGGGCAAACAAGCGCGAACAGTACTGCAAATACTAGTACACCATATGCGGTATGTACCCACCGGACTACTTTCATACGTTGTTACGAAGATAACATTTTCAAGCCATTTGAATGATGCACCGCTCGGCGCGCAGCATTTCCGTCGCCTGGCTGAGGTCGACCGTCGACTTGGCGTCGTGCATCTCTTCTTTCATCTTCTGGCGGATCTCTTTCATGCGCATGGCTTCGATAAACCGGCGCACCTGCTCGCCATCTTCCAGGATCAATGGCGGCACCGTTACGGGCTTGTCGTTGTCGCCTTTGGCCACCATGGTGAAGTACGACGAATTGGTATGGTTGACGGTGCCGAGCTTGACGTTCTGCGACTCTACACGGATCCCCACGATCATGGACGAGTTGCCCACGTAGTTTACCGAGGCGTGCAGCGATACCAGCTCGCCCACTTCTACGGGCTGTAAAAACTCGACCTTGTCGACGGTAACGGTTACACAGTACGTGCCGGCGTGGCGGCTGGCGCAAGCATAAGCGACCTTGTCCATGAGTGATAATAATATGCCCCCGTGGATCTTGCCGCCAAAGTTGGCGTACGCGGGTATCATCAATTCGGTAATCGTGGTTTGTGAAACCCGTACGGCTTTGCCTGTCATAGTGAGAAATGATTCGGTAGGTATAGCGATGAAGTTACTAAATTATTATTCAAGGTATGCGCCGCAGGGCCCAGCGCAGCCGGATGAACAGGGCGGTCGCGGTGAGCGTCAGCCCCACCACCAGCCCCCACCAGATGCCGACCGGCCCCACGCCGGCGTGAAAGCCCAGCCAGTAGCCCAGCGGTAACCCGATGGCCCAGTACGACAGGAAGATGAACAGCGAGGGGATCTTCACATCCTGTAAACCGCGCAACGCCGAAGCGCACACGACCTGCATACCGTCGGAAAGCTGAAACATGCCGGCAATGATCAGCAACGTAGCCGCCAGCGGCACCACGTCGGCGTCATGCACATACCAGGTGGGCAGCACCTGGCGGAACACGACAAATACCACGGCACAGACACTCATAAACGCCATCGCCATCACGATCAGCGTGTACGACGCCCGGCGCATATTGATACCGTCCTGCCGCCCGAGGTAATAGCCCACGCGCACGGTCGCCGCGGCACCCAGGCCGGCGGTCGTCATGTAGCTGAGCGAGGCGAGGTTGATCGCGATCTGGTGAGCGGCCTGCACACGGGCGCCGTACCACCCCATCATGACCAGCGAAAAGTCAAACGCGGCCGCTTCGAAAATAAACTGCACCCCGCTGGGAATACCCAGCCCCAGCAACCGTCGGAACAACGGCCGCGCATAATCGCCCACGCCGAATCCCGCGCGGTAGCTGCGAAAGGACGGCAACGCGTACACCAGCGCGGCCATGGCCAGCGCCATAAACACGCGCGACGTAAAGGTAGCCCACGCCGCACCGGTAAGGCCCAGCGCCGGCATGCCGAAGTGGCCATAGATAAATATGTAATTGAGCAGCACGTTCAGCAGGTTGGCCGCCACCATCACGATCAGCGCCACGCGCGTGTTGGACATGCCTTCGGCAAATTGCTTACAGGTTTGGAAGACCATCATCGGCACAAGCGACCAGGCCACGATGTCGAGGAAGGGCAACGCCTGCGCTACCACCGCATCCGATTGCCCCATGTAATACAATACGTTCTTACCGACCGTCACCACCCCTACCAGGGCCAGGGCGTTCAGCACATTCACGACCAGGCCGTGTCGCACCACGGCCGCGATGGTGCTCGTATCGCCGGCACCGTGCGCGGCGGCCACCAGCGGCGTCATGGCATACGACACGCCGACGCCAAACAACATAAAGACGTTAAAGACCACCAGCGCCAGGCCGGCCGCCGCCAGCGATTCTGCGCCGAGGTGGCCCACCATCATGGTATCGGTTACGCCCATGAGCACGTGCCCGAGGTTGCTCAGCATGACGGGCAGGGCCAGGATAAGATTTTCGCGGAAGTGCGTGCGTAAGGTCATGCCAGTCCTTTTGTGCGGGCGACCGCCAGCAGGCCGACCATGCTCATGCTGTCGGTTATTTCACTGCGCATGACCATCTCTACAGCTTCTTTTAAGGGCACGCGGCGCACCTGCAGGTCGGCTTCGCTTTCTTCCAACGTTTGAGGCCCCGCCTCCAGGTCTTCGGCCAGGAAGACAACACCCTCCTCGTCGGTTACCGAATTGGAGGTGTGCACTTTTACCAGCACAGACCACTTGCGGGCTATCAGGCCGGTTTCTTCGCGCAGCTCGCGTTGCGCGGCAACGAGCGGGTCCTCCCCGGCGGGCGCGCCGCCTTCGGGAATTTCCCAGTGAAATTCCTCCAGCGTATAGCGGAATTGTCCCACCAGCCAGGTGTAACCTTCCGCATCGAGCGCAACAATGCCAATGGCTTTATTTTTAAAATGAACTTTGCCGTAGATGCCACGGCCGCCGCCGGGATTGATGACCTGGTACTCGGTCACGTTGATCCAGGGATTGTCATATTTTTCCGCGCCCGACAACGTTGTCCAAGGGTTTGCACGCTTCTCTGCCATAAAAAACTCGTAGCCGGCAATATATCACATTTTTTCTGCGTCCGACTTTCCTTATTTTTACCCGCTCATGTTACTCGCCTCCTTTTCCGACGATCATATTGAAGCCGGTTGCGATGAAGCCGGACGCGGCTGCCTGGCAGGGCCGGTGGTGGCGGCGGCCGTCGTGCTCCCAAAAAAATACAGCCATCCGCTGTTAAACGATTCCAAACAGCTTACCAAGGCCGAACGTGAGCTGCTGCGCATCGATGTGCAGCGCGACGCCCTGGCCTGGGCCGTGGCAGAGATCAGCAACGAAGAGATCGACACCATCAACATCCTGAACGCATCGTTCAAGGCCATGCACCACGCCATCGCACGGCTTACCGTGATGCCCTCCCTGCTGCTCATTGACGGCAACCGGTTTGTGCCGTACCTCGACATCCGTCACGAGTGCATTATCAAAGGCGACGGCAAATATCTGTCGATCGCCGCGGCGTCGATCCTGGCCAAGACCTACCGCGACGACCTGATGACATCGCTGGCAGCGCATTACCCCGGCTACAGCTGGGAAACGAATGCCGGCTACCCTACAGACGCACACCGTGAAGGCATCCGCCAGCGCGGCATTACCCCCTACCATCGCAAATCCTTTACACTTCTTCCCGAGCAGCTCGAGTTGTTTTAGCGACAACCGCGCCGGCCGTCACCGTCCGGTGAGGACACGTCTGAACCGTGGAGGCCCTCGTATCAACCTTTCATCCTGAAAACAATTCCTCTCCCCACCCGGATACTTCTATATTGAAGCCAACAACCCTCGTCATGAAAAGAATTTTGCTCATACTGCTGCTGTTTCCCGTTGTGCACACACACGCGCAATCGGTTCCACCGGCGTATGCCGAAGCCATCAAGCTGCTGGATGCCTGGTTCGATGCGCAGGTCGACTACGACAGGCTGCCCGGCATTTCCGTGGGCATCGTCAAAGATCAGGAGCTGATCTGGAGTAAAGGTTATGGCAAAGCCGATGTAGCAAAAAAGATCCCGGCAGAAGCCAGCACACTCTATAGCATCTGCTCCATCTCCAAGCTGTTCACGTCGGTGGCGGTGTTGCAGCTGCGCGACGCCGGCAAGCTGCGCCTCGACGACGACGTCGCTTCGCTCCTGCCGTGGTTCTCGATCAAACAGGTATATCCGGGCAGCGCTCCCATCACCATACGTTCCCTGCTGACGCACTCGTCGGGCTTACCGCGCGAGGTCGACTTTCCTTATTGGACCGAGAACAACTTCCCTTCCAAAGAGCAGATCATCGAGAAAATAAAAGAGCAGCAAACACTTTACCCGGCCTCGACCTATTTTCAGTATAGCAATCTCGGTATTACACTGCTGGGGTATATAGTCGAGCAGGTCAGCGGCATGTCGTATACACAGTACGTGGAAGAGCACATCCTGCGGCCGCTGCAGTTGATCCATACGCACACGACATTCCCCGCAGGTGAAAAAGAAAAAGTGGCAAGTGGCTATAGCGAGCTCAGCCGCAAAGGCGAGCGCCGGCCGGTACCACGGTTCGATCCGAAAGGCATTGCGCCCGCGGCCGGGTATACTTCCACGGTAGAAGACCTGGCACGCTTTGCGTCGTGGCAGTTCCGCCTGCTGGAAAAGAACGACGATACGGAAATACTGCGCGCCTCAACGCTGAAAGAGATGCAGCAGGTGCAATACATGGATCCTAACTGGAAAACGAGCTGGGGCCTTGGTTTCAAAATAACACACACCGACAACAAGACCTTTGTCAGCCACAGCGGTTATTGCCCCGGTTATCAAAGCCTGATCATCCTCAGCCCCGACGACAAGCTCGCGTTCATCGTACTGATCAATGCGATCGGCACCGATCCGAACAAATACTTCGAAGGCATGCGCGCCCTGTTCACCAAAGCCGAGGAAGATAAACCGGCCGACAAAGTAGATCCCTCGTTGACACCGTTCTGCGGGCTGTACGGCGGCCAGCCCTGGGGCACCGAGCTTGCGGTATCGACGTGGGGCGATAAGCTGGCCACGATGTTCCTGCCGGCCGACAATCCCAAACATGCCATGATCCTGTGGAAACGCACACAAGACAATACGTTCCGCCGCATTCGCGACAACGGCGAGCTGGGCGAAGAGCTATATTTTGAACGCGATAAAGACGGAGGGGTGCAAAAGCTTTGGTGGAATAGCAATTACCGGTATCGGATCAAGTAAGCTATCTTTGCACCATGTGTCTCGCATTCTTTGCGGTGGGCGTCCACCCGACCTATAAACTGGTTGTCGCCACCAACCGCGACGAGTTCTATCAGCGCAAAACCCAGGACGCCCATTTCTGGGAAGATCACCCCACGCTTGTCGGCGGGCGCGACCTCGAAGGCGGCGGCACGTGGATGGGCATGACCCGCAGCGGCCGCATCAGCCTGCTGACCAACTACCGCGACCCGCTGCACATCGACCCGCAGGCGCCCACCCGCGGCGCGCTGGTTTCAGACTACCTCACCGGCCCCGAAGCGCCCGACGCGTATCTGCAACGCATCGCGCAAAACGGTAAACGCTATAACGGCTTTAACCTCGTGATGGGCCATCCCGACCAGCTGTGGTATTACTCCAACTATAAAGAAGGCGTCGATACACTGCCGCCGGGGTTCTACGGGCTCAGCAACCACCTGCTGGAAACACCGTGGCCCAAAGTAGTGCGCGGCAAGGAAAAGATCAAACCGCTCCTGCTGCAGCAGACCCTCCGGCCCGATGATCTGTTCACCGCACTGTACGACGAGCACCGCGCGGCCAAAGACGCGCTGCCCGACACCGGCCTGACACAAGAACGTGAAGAAGCCCTGTCGTCGATGTTCATCAAAGCCGGCAACTACGGCACGCGCTGCTCCACGGTAGTGTTGGTGGACCACGACAACCACGTGCGGTATACCGAACGGGTATACGACCTGAGCACCTTTGCTTACCGGCAAAACGACTTTACCTTTACGGTCGACCCCGCTTCCTGATGAAAAAAAAGGATCAGACACCGGCCCTGTTGAAATTTGTGCGTTGGGCCTACCCGCGCGTTGAAAAAGTTGCGCCGGGCCTTGCCCACCGTTACTTTGTACGATTGTTCTTCCGTCCGGTGCGCTATCCGGTGCCGGAAAAGGAGAAGAAGGCCGAGTCGTTTGCGCAGCCCTTTACGTTCGCAGCCGCCGGCAAACGCATTCAGGCCTATACCTGGAGTCCCACCCCGGTCGCGGGGCCGCCGGCGGGCAGCCCGTACGTGTTGGTCGTACACGGCTGGTCCGGTCGCGCCACGCAGTTCCGGCGTTTCATAAAACCACTGCTGGCCAAGGGGTACAGCGTGATCGGCTTTGACGGCCCCGCGCATGGCCATTCGCAAGGCACCACCACCCACATCGTTGAATTTGAAGAAACGCTCCAAAAGATCATTGCGCTGAAAGGCATACCCGAAGCCATCATCGCCCACTCCTTTGGCGGCGGCGCCGTGCTGATGGCCGCGATGCACGGCTTGCCTGTTAAAAAGCTCATCAACATCGCCAGCCCCACCATCGGCGACGAGATCATCCAAACATACCTGCGCGCCATCCAGGGCTCACCCGCCACCGGCACCTTCTTCAAAGCCTATGTGTTGCGCACCTATGGCAAGCCCTTTGACGAGTTCACCGCCCTGCATTTTATCCGCCACCTGCCCGCGCCGCTGCCGTTGATGCTCGTGCACGATGCCGGCGACCGGGAGGTATCGCTGGCGCATGCCGAGGCGCTGGTGCGGGTGTATCCGGCAGCCAGGCTGCTGCGTACGGAGGGGCTCGGCCACACCCGCATTCTGAAAGACGACGAAGTGATCCGGGCATGTGAAACTTTTATCACTACTCCGTCGTCTCAATGAAAATATGATTTGTAATTCTGCCGTTAAATCGTCAACTAATCCAACATGAAGATCATCGAAACCAGCCACCTGGCCAGGGTGTATAAAATGGGTACCAACATTGTAAACGCTTTACAAGATGTGACCATTTCCATCGATAAGGGCGAATACGTGGCGTTTATGGGCCCGTCAGGCTCGGGAAAATCGACCCTGATGAACATCGTGGGGTGTCTCGATACCCCCTCCAGCGGCACCTATCGCCTCAACAACCACCTGGTCAGCGAAATGACCGAAAACCAGCTGGCCGAGGTTCGCAACAAGGAGATCGGCTTTGTGTTTCAGACCTTCAACCTCCTGCCCCGCGCATCGGCGCTGGAGAACGTGGCGCTGCCCCTGATCTATGCCGGCTACGGCAAAGCCGAACGCGAAGACCGCGCCATGGCCGCCCTGGAAAGCGTAAACCTGGCCGACCGCTATCACCACAAGCCCAACGAGCTCTCCGGCGGTCAGCGTCAGCGCGTCGCCATTGCCCGGGCCCTGGTCAACAACCCGTCCATCATCCTGGCCGACGAGCCCACGGGTAACCTCGATACCAAAACGTCGTACGACATCATGGACCTGTTCCAGGAGCTGCACGACCGCGGCAATACCATCATCATGGTAACACACGAAGACGACATCGCCCACTACGCCCACCGCATCATACGCCTGCGCGACGGGCTGATCGAATGGGATAAAAAGAACGACACCATCAACCGCCGACCGGCCGTCGTGCATTCATGAAGATCTATACCAAAACCGGAGACCAGGGCACGACCGCCCTGTTCGGAGGCAAACGTGTATCCAAAGACGACCTGCGCATCGATACCTATGGCACCATCGACGAGCTCAACTCGTGGATCGGCCTGGTACGCGACCAGGAGGTAAATCAGTCCCGCCAGGCCCTGTTGGTGGAGATACAAGACCGCCTGTTCACCATCGGCTCTATTTTGGCCACCGAGCCGGGTAACACCAAAGTAAAGATCCCCGCCCTCTCCGAGGCCGACACACAACTGCTCGAAAAAGAAATTGACGCCCTGGAAGCGGGCCTTCCACCGCTGCGCTTTTTTGTATTGCCCGGTGGTCACCAGGCGATATCGTTCTGTCACCTGGCCCGCACGGTATGCCGTCGCGCCGAGCGCCTCATCATCAGTCTGAATAACGCAGAAGGCGTGCCTTCGGAAGTGATCAAATACCTGAACAGGCTTTCAGACTATCTCTTTGTATTGTCCCGCCAGATGACACAGGACCTGAACGCACCCGAAACACCGTGGAAGCCCCGCATGTAAGATCAGTGCGGAATAGTCGGCGGAAACAGAAGTATACTGCACGCAAAGTTCAGCACGCAGAGTAAACCATCCACCAGGAAGATGCCCAGCATCGGCCCGTTCCATACCGGCCACAGGTAACGTTGTCCGCGTGCCTGGCGAACGGCCAGGGGCAGATTAAAATAGAACTGGCTGCCGTGCGCCACACCAAAGATCATCAGCGGTATAACCACCTGCAAGGCCACATCCCACATCTCGGGATGTAATAACAATAACAGCGAATACAGCGCCAACGCCAGGTTCATGCCGCCCAGGAACCGCAGCGCATGAATTAACACCGCAAAAGAAGCCTCATGCCGGTCTCGCCAGGGCACCAGCAACCGCGCAGCACGGAGTGGCCGGATGCTGAAAAACCAAAATGCAATAGCAAACCAAACGGTATTGAGGGCGAGAACGATCGTTAAAAAAAGGTCCATGCCCAAAGAAAAGCAAATCCCAAATCATTTTTGGGGAAATGTTATGTTTCCCCCTACAATTGCTATTTTACACGCCTTGGATCGAGCAACGCAATACACGTATAATCCCGCGCTATATACCTGCAAAGGTGATTGGCCCGGTACCCCCGTAGACGGGAGCGGACGGTTTATAAACCATGAATATCCGTATATACCCACGC
Source organism: Dawidia soli (assembly GCF_018598185.1). Classification (GTDB taxonomy): domain Bacteria; phylum Bacteroidota; class Bacteroidia; order Cytophagales; family Cyclobacteriaceae; genus Ohtaekwangia; species Ohtaekwangia soli. The sequence continues at coordinate 17,909 of NZ_JAHESC010000042.1, read as the reverse complement.
TTTCCAGTGTATTAAAATGGAAGCTCGGACCAAAACCGCAACAACAAGAGAAAGAAGCCGACACCTTTCGGTTAACGACCCGGCACGACACACATTTCATTCATGATACAGCCGACTGTATCGTGTGGCTGGGGCATGCTTCTTTTTTTATACGGCTGGCGGGTATAAACATCCTGATCGACCCGGTATTCTATGATATACCGCTCACACACCGCTATACGCCGTCACCCTTCACGCCCGAAACGCTCCCACCACTGGATTACCTGTTGATCTCGCACGATCACCGCGACCATTGCCAGGAAGAGTCTGTTAAAAGGGTCATGGCGCTCCACCCCCCGGCGGCCGTCCTGACGGGATTGCAAATGGAAAAGCTCTTGCGCCCGTGGGTAGGGCGCGCACCGGTCCAAATGGCCGGCTGGTATCAGCAATATACCACCACACCCAACCTGAATATATACTTTCTGCCCACACGCCACTGGGCAAAGCGCGGGCTCAATGACACCAATAAGCGGCTGTGGGGTGCGTTTGTTCTGCAGAGCGAGCACCATACATTGTACTTCAGCGGTGATACCGGCTACGGAAGCCACTTTGCGGATGCCCGAGCCGCATTTCCTTCCATCGATGTGGCCATCATCGGTGTAGGGGCCTATAAGCCGGAGTGGTTTATGCACCCGGTGCATATTTCGCCAACCGACGCCGTGCGGGCCTTTCATGATCTGGGCTCGAAAGTGTTGGTGCCGATGCACTATGGTACGTTCAACCTGAGTGATGAACCGATCGGCGAACCCATACGGGTATTGCGGGCGTTGGAGCGTGAGGGAAAAATACACGGGAAACTGAGGGTATTGGACCCAGGGGAAAACTATGGCTTTGAATGATATTCGACGCAAGCAAGTCCGGGGTCATAGGGGCGAACCCCTATATATATTGGCCTCTGGCGCGAGTCACAGACTTGTGCCTACCATTGTGCCAGTCTCCAGACTGGCGTATCCCGCAGAATGATAAAATAATATACTACTCCCCTATACCAACAAATATACCCGCCTATGAAAAAAGAAATACGTGTCCGCTGCTGGATCGACCTTGACGGCGAAAAATTCTTCGGCCCCGGCCGGGCAGAGCTGTTGGAATTGATCCAGGAATCCGGCTCCATCGCCCAGGCGGCCCGCCAGATGGGCATGTCCTATAAAAAGGCCTGGGCCATGGTAGACGAAATGAACACCCGCGGCCGCAAACCTTTTGTGATCACCCAAAAGGGCGGACAGCAAGGCGGCTACGCCGAAGTGACCGAAACCGGCCGCAAGGTTGTAGCGGCGTATCAGAAGATGAATAAACGGCTGCAGGCGGTTGTCGATAAAAACAAAGATCTTCTCAAACTTCTGTAGGATTCAATAACAAACTCACATGCATTGGCAGGAATTAAAGGACGAAATTTATTTTGAGGACGGATCGTTGCGAGACATCTACGTGCTCGACATAACCAGGGCAGACTGGCAAAAATGGATAGACTTGGTAAATCGAAAATACACCGTTGAATTTTATGACGCCAGGACAGGGATAACAAATGACAAGATCGACTTCAAACTTGTGAAGGAATACTGGGATTCAAACGGCGAAAGAGAAGTGATCCAAGCCTGCATTAAAATAGGCTCCACTAATATCATGTGCTACTTCTTTGACAGTAGCGAAATCGAAAACGACCTCAATCCGAAAGAATTCAGATCAAAGACAGATCACGACAGCCTTGTTGATTACCTCGACGACATCGCCGCTGCTCTGAATAAAGAGGTTTATGTCACAAATGAAAATACAAACGATTCTATTTTGATTAAAAGAGTCCCACTCCACGATGAATAACACACATGGCGTTGAAAATAACGGGTGGACGTTTAAGCATCGTGCGTCAGTGCGAGATGCCACGGATATCATTCCAGCGCTCTTCGTATATAATTGATCTGCCCTGTATGATACGCCAAGTGGGCCAATAAGTGTAAAAGAAAATATCCCGTCGTCATTTCAAACCCCAACACGTCCTCGGGATACCTTGCTTCCAGGTCATCGTGCTTCAGCTTCTGCAACGTAGTGATCACATGTCCGTGCGTGGTGCGCACCATCGCCAACAGTTCCGGCAGGGGTACGTTGCGGCGGGAGAACTCGGCAGGGCGGTCGCGGGTATAGTCTATGCCACTGAGGTTCTTGCCGATGTAGGTGGTCAGGTTGCCCACCAGGTGCAGGCCCAGGTTGCCGGCGGGGTTGACGATCTGCCCGGTAACCTTCCACAGGTTCTCCTCCCGGCGGAATGTAGCCAGCTCTGTCTCCAGGCGCCGCAGGTCGCGGTCGTATAAGTTTGTCAGGTTTTCCAGCATAGCGATACGATCCATTCAAGTCTATAGTTTATCGCTGGCCCGGGGGCGCCGCGCAGTCTGATGGTAATATACATCAACATTTGGCAAAAAACTGAAAGACTTTCGGCGGGCCTCTGTTCCCCTCCCTGAAAAAATCGGAAATTTGTAAGGATCGGTCGCCCGATCGCAACTGCCGGCAGGCAGAATCTTTACTATCTTTGTCTACACACTGCCTCCTTCATGCCCCAGATCATTACCCTTTACATCGTCTTATTGTTTATCATCCTGGCGCTGGTCATGCTGGCCCAGCGCCTGAAGATCTCGTACCCCATCGTGCTGGTGCTCGGCGGGCTGGCCATCAGCTTTGTGCCGGCGCTGCCCGAGATCTCCATTGACCCCGAGATCATTTTCCTCATCTTCCTGCCGCCGTTGCTCTTCGAAGCCGCATGGCAGACCTCGTGGAAAGATTTCTGGAAATGGCGGCGCGTGATCGGCTCCTTCGCCTTTGGCATCGTCATTCTCACGGCCGGTGTCGTGGCCGTTGTTTCGGCCAGCGTCATCCCGGGCTTTACCCTCGCCCTCGGCTTTCTCCTGGGCGGTATCATTTCGCCACCCGATGCGGTGTCGGCCACGTCGATCATGCGCGGCGTGCAGGTACCCAAACGCCTCGTCGCGATCATTGAAGGCGAAAGCCTGCTGAACGACGCGTCCAGCTTAGTGGTGTTCCGGTTTGCCCTGGCGGCCGTGGCGTCGGGAACGTTTGTCTGGCAACAGGCATCCGTCAGCTTTGTGATCGTCATTGTCATGGGCACGATCACCGGCCTCGTCATTGCCCTGATCTTCTATGCCATCATCCGCTGGCTGCCGACCACACCCAGCATGGATACCGTGCTGACGCTGATCGCACCATACGCCATGTATATAACAGCCGAACATTTCCACGTGTCGGGTGTGCTGGCCGTGGTAAGCGGTGGCTTGTTCCTCTCCAGCCGGCGATACGAGATCATGAACCACATCAGCCGCCTGCAAGGGGTCAACGTGTGGACCACGCTCGGCTTTGTACTGAACGGCCTGGTCTTTATGTTTATCGGCCTGGAGCTGCCGGTCATCGTCGAAGGCCTCGGCCCCGACGCGCTGCCCGGCGCGATCCTCTACGGGTTCATTATCTCGGTCGTGATCATCATCACGCGGCTCCTCTCCTGCCTCGGCGCCTCGGTCTTTACGGTGTTTATCAGCCGGTTCATCACTACGGCCGACAGCAGCCCGGGGTGGCGCATGCCGCTGGTATTCGGCTGGGCCGGTATGCGCGGCGTGGTCTCGCTGGCGTCGGCATTGTCTATACCGTTGCTATTGGACAACGGCCAGGCCTTTCCCCAACGCAACATGATCCTCTTCATCACGTTCATGGTCATCCTCATCACGCTGGTGTTGCAGGGGCTCACCCTGCCTGCCGTCATCCGCTGGCTGCAACTGCCCGACCGCGATGTGGTCATTCCCGCCACACAACAGGAAGCCATCATCCAGCGAAAGCTGAACGAAAGAACGCTCGCCCTGCTCGATGAAAGATATACCACAGACCTTACCCAGAATATGCCGCTGCAAAACCTGCGCACCACGGTCCAGAATGACCTGCGCTTTTTAGCCGCGCAGGTGTCGCCTGAAAGGGATGTCTCCGCCGACAGCGGCCACCGGTATCATACCATTGTAACCGAATTGATCCAGCACAAGCGCGAGCTGCTGCACAAGATCAACCGGAAGGAGGAATTCGATGAGGAGCTGGTGCGGAAGTATTTAACACAACTGGACCTCGAAGAGGAGAAGCTACGACAACGATTTGGCGAGGAGACCCAACGCTGACGCAACGCCGGCAGGCGCTGGGTCTCCCAAACACTTGTCACATCAACAACCCGTTGTTGTCACAAGAGCACCGCCATTACCCGACCACCACCCGTTATCTTTATGATATAATACTTCCCCATGCAACTACACAACAAGAATGCCGTTATCTACGGCGCGGGCGGCTCGCTCGGTCGCACCGTGGCCAGGACGCTCGCCATGGCCGGTGCGCGTGTATTTTTAACAGGACACCGCCGGGAATCGGTTCAATCCGTTGCCGATGAGATCCGAACGGCTGGCGGACAAGCCGAAGCAGATGTTGTCGATGCATTGAATAAAAATCAAATAGACGAGCACCTCAGCCGCGTCATCGCCACAGCCGGTAGCGTGGATATATCGTTCTGCCTCATCGATACGCAATCCGTACAAGATCTGCCGTTGATCGATATGAGCCTGGAGGATTTCCTGCGCCCTGTCACCATCGGCCTGCAATCCTTTTTCCTTACCGCTACCGCGGCGGGCAAGATCATGCAACAGCAACGGTCGGGTGTGATACTTTCACTGACCGCCACGCCCGGCGGCATCGGTTATCCCTATACCGGAGGCTTCGCGCCGGCCTGCACGGCCATGGAATGCTTCTCACAAAACCTCGCAAGCGAGCTGGGCGCCTACGGCGTGCGTGCCGTGAACATCCGCTCGGCAGGCTCCCCCGACTCGCGCGTATTTGTCGATGCTATCCGGCAATATCCCGGGGTGATGAACGACGTGCTCGACAGCATGCAAAACGACACGATGCTCAAAGCCCTGCCCCGCATGCAAGACATCGCCAACATAGCCTTGTTCCTCGCTTCGGACCTGGCCGCCATGATCACCGGCGTTACTGTCGATGCAACCGCCGGTACGACCGCTGCCCTAAACTACCGGGCTCCCAAAACAATTGCGAACGCGGGGAACAACATCATCGCTTCGTAAGACATCCCCAGCGGGAAGTCCAAACAAAATATTAACTTGCGTCACACTCCATTGTATGACCAAGCTCTTCTTCCTCTGCGCTTTTATCTCCCTGGGGCTTCGCTCCTATTCGCAATCTCAGGATGAGATCATGCAGGAGGGTACGCTGCTGTACCGATCGGAAATGGCCTCCTGGTACGGCACCGATCTCTTTCTGAAAAAATATGGCGAACGCCGGGAAAATGTCGGCGGCTACTTCTCTTATGTATCCGATGACAAAGCCATCTGCGTATTCTTTTCAAAAGGTGATACTCCCCAAGCCGTCGGTACGTTTACATTTGACAGCACCTACAACACCGAGACGGCCGTTGTCGATGGACAGGAGCGGCCGCTGACCGGACACGAGCAAGACCTGGTCGCGATCCGCCAGGCGGCCCTGCACGAATATAATTCGGACACGCTCTTCCGCTCGTACAAAAACATGAACCCCAATTTCATTCCCGTCAGCGACCAGCAAGGCAAAAGAGTATATATACTGACAGGCCCGCAGGAAGAGGGTCTTGTAGTCTTTGGCAACGATTACCTTCTGACGTTCGACAAAAACAACACCCTGAAGCAAAAACGACAGCTCCACAAAAATCTGATCCCTATAAAATACAACCCGTCCGACAACAAGCTGGTGCTCGTTACGGCGCACACGCACTTGCCGGAAACAGGCGACCTGATCACCGCTACCGATGTTTGCACGCTGATGCTCTATGGTCCGCATGTCACCTGGGGACAGCACCTGGTCCTGAGCGAGAAGAATGTTTCGATCTGGGACTGTAAGAAAAAGGAGTTGATCGTCATGACACGAAAGGCATGGAACAGAGTAATGGATGCTGAAAAGCAAAAAATCAAATGAGCACCACGTTCCTCCATACCATCCCCGTCCTTCCCAGTGCCGACCTCGCACGGGACGTTCCCTGGTATCAGGAAAAGCTGGGCCTTCAGGTATACTTTGCCGACAACATGTATGCCGTGTTATACCGCGACAACCTTATTCTACATTTGCAATGGCATGCGGATACAGCCGATGACCCGCTGCTGGGAGGATCGGTTGTGCGGGTATTAGTAAAGAATATACGACCGCTGTTTGAGGAGTTTGTGCAGCGCGGCACTGTTACGGCTGACAAGTTAAGAATCAATACGCCGTGGAAGACAATGAGTTTGGCTTCTTTGACTTGAATCAGAATGCGGTCTTCATTGAGGAAGACGTGGTCGTTGAATAAAAGAAGATCTGAATATCTCACCATCTCCGGAATCAAATACCATTTTACTTACTTTCGACCGTTAAAGTAAGGCGCACTCCCCTCACATTTTCCCTTTCTAAACGCCTTATCGGGTCAATTTCCCGATTTTTCAACGACTCTCACAGACGTACCCCGAAAAATCCGGCATCGTGCTATTGAAACCCTAGGATATTGAATAGATATCCAATAGTTAACCAACTTTTATTCAATAGATATTAAACCGCTATATAGCTATTGAATATGTTTTATGCATAACCATTTTTTCTAAATTTAATTTATCCAATTGATTGACGGGAAATAACGATTGCCTATCTTCGGCTCAGACACCGTCTGTTTACCGCGGCTGTTGGCTAAAATCCTCTCGTTACCCTAACCCATCGACTATGCCATTCCTCGAAGGACCTTTCGCTTTTACCGGCAAGCTGGACATGCTCAGCGCGTATCGTATGCGCGGCGTTGACAAGATCGTTGTTCGCCGCAAGGGCGGCCCGAGCCGGGAAAAAATCAAGACAAGCCCCAGCTTTGAAAATACGCGGCACACCATGTCTGAGTTCGGCGGCTGCTCGCGCCTGGGCAGCTATGTGCGCCTGGCGATGCATTCTATCCGGCAGCTTTCAGACTATAATTTCGGCAGCGACATCAACAGCGTCATGCGCCTGGTACAACTACGCGACGATACCGGTGAATGGGGACGTCGTAAAATTATACTCTCCGAGCATGCCCGGATCCTCGAGGGTTTTCAGACTACGAAGAAAGCGCCCAGTTTCGACTCGATCGTGCGTACACCGGTATACTATACCCTGGACCGGGCCAATCGCTCGGCGCGCGTGGAAATTCCGGAGCTGCTGCGCGATATTAACTACTTCCCGCAAAACAACCATGCGATGTTTCGCCTGACGATTACGCTGGGGATTGTGCCCGACATACGGTACGATATAGCTAAAAAACAATACCTGCCGGCGAAGTGGTATGATCAGGCCTGTTATGCGAAAACTGCTTCGACAGATTGGAACCCTTCGCTGGAAGGGATGGGAAACACGACGTTGGAATTAGCGATGAATGTGCTCCCGCCGGAGGATGGATGGACGTTGATGCTGGCGATCGGAATTCAGTACGGCGTGTTTCGGGAAAATGGGAAGATTGACGAAGTGAAAAGGTTTGGAGCGGCGAAGATATTGGCACTGCGCGGAAAGGATGGGGCGCCTGAGGATGGCGGTGACGGCGCCGGGAAAGATAGTATGGATACGGTGGATGACGTCGTGACGGAGGATGCTCCTGCCCCGGAGAACGAACCGCAGCCCGAAACACATCGCGAGCCGGGAATACGGTATGTCTATACGACGAATAAAACGGTCGCTGTCAGGCCGGAAGCAACGGCTTATCACTATGCCATGTCGTATCCGGTGGAAGATGTAGCGCCTGCAGGAGACGCGCGTCCAGCGAATCGGGAGCCCTATTCTCCGGTCGGAAAGGTCAGCGCGCCGGTATACTCCGCCGGTATCGACATAAACCTTTCTCCGGGTTGCGCGATTTCCCGCGTAGCAACTTACCCCGTACGCGGGTATACAAATACAGGCAAATGGTACCTGCAAAATGGCATCTTATTGCGTCAGAATAGAGGCGCATATCCCGCCGCCTATAAGAAGCCAGAGTGCTCCCAGGATGAGAAAGAATTTGGCGTTCTTCGGATCATTGCGTCGCTTGACCAGGCCAATCGCAAAGAAAAGAATCGGCGGACCAAAGGTGATCGCAAAACACAGGTAGATCAATACTGCAAGTCCTTCCATAGTTGTAAACCAAAAGTGATCAATTGATAAGCTGCTGTAAGTATTCCCGTTTTTCGTCCCGGTAGAACAGATTCATCGTTTCAAACGGGATGATCTTACAGTCTTTGTTCACGATGTGCACGCACGATTTTTTTACAGACCGGACGTCAAAGTTATAGGCGTCGATAAATTGCATGATAATGACCCGGAACAGGTTGTCATAGGTAAGCGACGGAGCATGGATCTGAGGCAGACAGCATAGCAGCGAGTGCAGCTTTTCGGTAGCCTCTTCCACGGAATTGCCTGTACTGAAGAGCTTGATCATTTTACTGTGGAGCTGTTCATCCTGCTCGTAAACGATGGTGTTGCGACTATTGTCGAGCAAGTCCGCGGGATTGACATACCGTGTCAGGGGAAATACTTCGCCTCCCAACTTCAGCGCATAGCCCATGACCAGCGCATCCGGGTTACACGGTACCGGAATGAGGTCATCGGCATTAAAGATACCGGTTTGCTCCAGGATCTTCCGGCGCACTTCCGTTAACGTAATGCGGTCTTTGGCGGGGTCAAAATTCTCCAATCTGCCCGCGATCTGTGTGGGCTGCAGCGTAACGCCGCGTACGCACCGTTGCTTGAGCGCAAAGTCGATGACCTGGCCGATTTCATCGTCGTTGAGATTCATTTGAACAGTCATTACCAGGGTGGTGGACAGGTTCAAGGCATTCAGATGTTCCAGCGCCTGTTCCCGTATACTGACGAGATGGGCACCGCGCATAGACTGAAGTACTTCGTTCCGGAAGGAATCGAACTGCAGATAGATCTCAAAGTTAGGTGCATATGACGCCAGGCGTTTTACCAGCTCCGGATTTTTGGCGATCTCGATCCCATTCGTATTCAGCATCAGGTGTTTGATGGGAAGCGACTTGGCATAGTCGAGGATTTCAAACAGCTGCGGATGAAGCGTCGGTTCTCCCCCGCTGATCTGTACGACATCGGGCTCGCGTTCGTTGGTGACGACGGCGTCCAGCATACGTTTCACCTCGTCCAGGGTACGATGCCGCCCGTAGGTAGGTGATGAGCCGGCGTAGCACGTCGGGCATGTTAAATTACACCGATCCGTTATTTCGACGACAGTCAGGCATGAATGCTGTTCATGATCCGGGCATAGACCACAATCATACGGGCACCCGTAGTGTGTCCTGGTATTAAAGGTATAAGGCGTTTCGGAAGGTTTGTTATAATTCCGGATGTTCTTATAGTACGCGACATCGTCGGCGATGATAACAGTGGACGGACCATGCTCCGGGCACCGCTTCAGCATGTACACCTTGTTATCCTCAAAAACGATCTTTGCGTCGACGCGTTTGAGGCAGGTCGGACATAGACTCAACGTAAAGTCATAGTAGGTGTACTTTCGTGTAGGCATACAGGCTCAGCAAAGTTTTTCGGTAATATACAAAACATACGACACACAGCCATTGGATACTGCTAAGTCCCAGCAATAGGAAGGGATTCGGCTTGATGAATTCAATAAAAAACCGGAAACCAAAATAGCTTAGCATAACGATCTTGAAGAGCGTACCACTGGCGAGATTATTCCGATAATAAAGATTCCGGATCACAACGAACAGGATCATCAGAAACACGAGCTCATACAGGGCAATCGGATGACGCAGCACGCCATCCCCCAGGTCCATTGCCATCAAAAATGAAGTGGGCGTTCCATAGGTAAACTCGTTGGTGCCCGACAGAAAACATCCGATTCGTCCTATAAAAATACCGACGATGATCGGCAGTGTGAACAGATCGCCCGAGGAGTTCTTTTCATGGATAATAGTTTTGGCAATTTCCACGCCCAGCAGTCCACCAAACAACCCTCCCATTATTGTTTTGACATTGTATAGCTGCATAAAATCGACAGCAGAAAAATCGATCAACGGGTTCTCCAGTAATCCCATGATCCGTGATCCGGCCAGGGCGCCCAGGGCCGCCCCCAGGATGATCGAGAGCCTGTTCCCAGACGAGATCTGATCCACCGCGTTTTTCTTCAAATACACATAGTAGCGATACGCGGTAAAAAAAGCCACATACTCCAGGATCAGGTGGATGTTTACGTTCCAGTCTCCGATGGCAGGCTCAAAAGGAATAGACATTACGTTGGTTTTGTCTCTTGTAAAATAAGCAAAATATACGACCGGTCACCCGAATCATCGACACACCATGTCCGCACGGCGATATAAACAGATTTTACCTCCCTGCGGCAAATTCATCTTTGTTGCGTTGCAGCTGCGTCAGATGCCTTTTCGCATGGAGAATGAGAAAGTAGATGTACTGATACACATCCAGTTTACCAATTCCATTTACAGTCATCGTTGTTAAGTACAAGGTCCCTTCGCCATGCTTCAGGAGTTCCAGATAGGCTTCACACCGAACAAACTGCGCTCGAACATTTTCCCTGACCTCGCCTAACGACAAGTTTCCGGTTGGCTCCATGTGTAGGGGACGTTCCCAGGAAAAGGACTTATGAATTGCCACTTCATTTAATGCATCCGATATAAAGGAATAATTTTCCCAATCCTCCTGAACTGGCATGGTCAATGCGCGCCGCTTTGCTTTGGCGGCGCCCTTGTCGATAATAATCAGCAGGAAGTGACTTGTCAGCATGATATGCTCCAGCACCTGCAGGGACGACCACCCACCGTTAACCGGTCGATAGTGCAAATGGGGTTCGTCGTGATGTAACCATCCGAGAAGGTCTTCTCGTACTTGCGACATCTCGTGTCTGATCACGTTTATTACATCATCCATTGTCATTTCTCATCAAAATAATAAAGCCCGGGACATTTTCCTTGCCCGGGCTCCTGTATATCGTATTTTAAACAGCGCATACGCCTCACCTTCGTCGGGCACCTCGATTCTTTTCCTGTTTTCGCGTATGGCCTTCTCGTAATGGCATCGAGTAGAATAGACGAATATTTAAAAAAAAGGTTTCGTTCTTCTAATCAAAATTGATCAAAGCCGACCGTACACTACTTGAATGTCTTTGCCTATAAAACTTCTTAGCTCGTCCAGGAATTCTGCTTTTAGCGGCGGCCAATTCCAGAAGGTTATACCCAGTTCGCCAAAGGCCCAGGTGGGTCTAAATTTGTATTTTGTTATTGGAGATTCGTTTCCACATTGATTACATCGCCATGGATCGGCCTGACGAGCATACCAGGCGTCAACTGCGTCTGGCCAATCCGTATCAACGTTGTTAGCGCGACACACCGGACAGAGCACTTCATCCAGTCCATATTCGCCGTTGTGAAAGACTTCTCTTTCATTCGAAATTTTTATACCATTTACGTCCAGACTGAGAAAACCATCCTTGTCATCCTCAATAATATCTTTGCAACGCCGACCGGGTTTATACCCCATCTGCTCACCGTCGCCCAAAACGCAATCTGACGAGGTTTCCACCATGATTTCTTTTTCCATCAGCCAGTTCGTGATCTTTTTAAAAAGATCAGCGGTTTCGCCACGTGTTACATGGGCCGGAACGATTGTTATAAACCAGTCACTCATCTTACCTCAGATTACAATAAAAACGCATACTTATCGGTGGGCCTCTTACAATATGCGTTACAAACATACAGAATCGAAGCGTATAAGCCTCCTCGCCATCATCAACAGGCGCATCCGCCGCCGCCGCAAATAAGCCTATTGCATTTCTCACATTAATATCCCTATCTTTGTAACCAGAAGCATTTGTCTAAAGTAGATCCCGCATCAGGCTTCGTGTGTTAACGGTCCAACTAGAATTCGTTTTTTCTCAGGTTTTACTATACCTGATATGGCATTGCCTTGCATGGCCTTTACAAGTTATTGTCATTACTATTTTTTAAGGCTACAGATTTTTCAATTTTAACAAACAATGTTCACGATTAAAAAAGAGACTATTACCACCGAGTGGTGGAATGGCTCTATTTGCTGGTTCGGTAACACGATCCTCGATGGAACCAATTGGACGTTTTATGGGCTTGATGGCAGTGTCAGCCGAACAGGCTTTGTGCTCTCCCATCTCTTTGACCGGTGTATCATTTCCCAAGATGCCGCTATGTATTTGTGTACCAGAACCTCAGTACGAAAGGTGTGCTTTTGAAGCAGGTGAGATCCTCCTGGGAAATAAATAGTCCGTATTACCACGCCGCCACGTATGAGTATCCCGCTGCATTTTATACATCGGCAGCAGGAAGGACTTATCTCATTCATTGCCCGATACGCTACGACCAGCTCGATTTTGAGGATGTCGAATCAGGCGAGATTGTCACCAATATCTCCAGCAGAAAGCCGATGGATATATTTCATTCACGGCTGGAGGTGAGCCCTGATAACAGGTTTCTCCTGGTGAAGGGTTGGGTATGGCATCCCCGGGATGTGTGCTCTCTGTATGACATAGAAGCGTGCCTGGCGGACCCGACGCTGCTGGACGATGGGATTGTGCCGACTGCCGACGGATTTATGGAGCAACATGTCGGTGCATTTATCAGTGATCATGAGGTTTTGCTCGGAACGGTGGACTCTGATGAGAGCCTGCCTCCTCATAATCCGGCTACCTGGGATTTCTACAAGTATCCGAAGATCATCGACATCAGGACGGGCATGGCGCTGTGTTTTCGATTGTCAGGAGCGCAGAGGCCTGACGATGCCGATCATAGGTATACGACTTCACCAAGCGATCGAAAAAGATCACGGACGTCAGCTTCAGGCTCATGACTTTCTTATCAATTTTATAAAGCGTTTCACAATAAAATAATCCGCGATAAGCAAAGCCGACACGACCGCTCCCAGGAATATGAACTCTCCGGTGCGAAGATTTTTAAATTGCGGGTCACTGATCTTATCGTAGAGCGCGGCGAAGTACGCCAGCGCTATCAACAAAGAAAGGACCAAAAATATTACAAGCCCGAAATTTATAAGACCCCGTATCATGCGGTTTTCCGTGTTTAGTATCCGACAATATAGCTAAAAATACAAGTCCTACCCGACCCCGGTAAATCTGGAATGGTTCGACAGCTGGAAAGTGCCCCCCTCAATCCTTACCCGGATACCAGTCAGGTTCCATAAGGGTGACCATGTAAATTTCAGAATCACTCACCTGGCAGTGTAACTGATAGGCCTTGGTGATCCATTTTACCCAGCCCGATGTTTTATCGCCGATCGTAAAACCCTCTTCTGTCTCACTGGGATTTCCCAAGACCTTCACCACGTTACGGATATCGACGTTGGGGGTGACCACCGCGTCAACCACAAAAGGAAATGCACCCGAGCGCCTGTCGGTGAACTCGATCCAGATGGTAGTGATGATATCTTTTTTGAATTTTATCTGGATGCCTTCGTCGTACCCCACCCAAAGACCGGTGTCGTCGGTCGATGGCGTTACCGGGATGTTCCAGGCCGTCAATTGTTGTTCGGCAACCTCCCGCGGTTTACCGATCAACGTTTTCAGATCGATGGGTGTTTGAGCGAACGCCCTACACGATGTAACCAGAAGAATGGAGAATATGAATGTTTTCATAATGAACGCTACAGGAACGGCTGAAGCAGGCTTACACGTGTTACTTTACTAATAAATTTCCCCGCCGATCTCCGGGATGTTAAGCAAATTTGCAGGTTCTAATGAACAGCACCAAATATACCTGTTTGCATTTTTTAATTTAATGTTTATATCTTTGTAGCCAGAAGCATTTGTCTAAAGTAGATCCTGCATCAGGCTTCGTGTGTTAACGGTCCATTTAGAATTCTTCTTTTCTCAGGTTTACTATACCTGATATGGCATTGCCTTGCATGGCCTTTACAAGTTATTGTCATTACTATTTTTTAAGGCTACAGATTTTTCAATTTTAACAAACAATGTTCACGATTAAAAAAGAGACTATTACCACCGAGTGGTGGAATGGCTCTATTTGCTGGTTCGGTAACACGATCCTCGATGGAACCAACTGGACGTTTTATGGACTTGACGGCAGCGTGAGCCGCACGGGCTTCGTTCTCTCCCATCCTTTTGACCGTTGTATCACCTCGCAGGATGGTCAGTATGTATTTGTCTACCAGAATCTCAGCACCAAGGGTGTACTTTTAAAGTCGGGTAAATTCCTGCGGGAGATCAATCGCACGTATTACCATGCCACGACCTACGAGTATCCTGCAGCATTTTATACATCACCGGCAGGTAAGACTTATCTCATCCACTGCCCGATACGCTACGATCAACTGGATTTCGAGGATATCGAATCAGGGGAGATTGTAACCAACATCTCCGGCAGAAAGCCGATGGACATATTTCATTCGCGGCTGGAACTGAGTCCTGATAGTAAGTTCCTGATGGTGAAAGGGTGGGTGTGGCATCCGTTGGATGTGTGCGCCCTGTATGATATCGAAGCCTGCCTGGCGGATCCGACCCTGCTGGACGATGGCCGCTTTCTGACAGTAGACCGATTTATGGAGCAAAACATCGGTGCGTTTATCAACGAACGGGAAGTGCTGCTGGGAGCCACAGAACCCGACGACGAGCTGCCGCCGCATAACCTGGCTACGTGGGATTTTATAGCGGGCGCAGTAAAGAATACTGTTACCGTTTCGGGAGAGTTCGGAAATATCGTGGGCGTACGCGATGGTATCGCGTGGGATTTCTACAAGTATCCCAAGATCATCGATATTCAAACAGGCGTGGTGCTGGATAAAATGGAAGATGTGGCGGCCGGCGAGCAGGTGTCGTCTATCCTTCATTATTTAAAGCGCGTCCCTCCGATCGTGTATAACCGGGAGCTGAATAAGGTGGCGGTGGGGACTTCGGAAAATCAGATCGATGTGTTCTCCATTATCCAACACTAATTTATCCACCACTACGACATAAGCATGATGCCACAACCATAACTTTCACCAATGTATTAGCCGTGAATTAATTAGCATCAAGACCAAACACAGTGGATTTTATCAAGCTCATTCGTTCTGCCGAAGAACTGATCTATGAAATTTGTCTATGGATATTACAAACTTCAAAGACTTTTTTTTAAAAAAAATCATCCGACCTGAATGGACAATTACCTATATCCGGCAGGAGTTAAAAAAGATGAAAAGGAACGGTTTCAAGAATACGTTTCTTCCATGCTGCAATGGATCATTATCGTTGTCGTACCCACGTTTGTCTTTTTGAAGAGCTTCTTAGCTGGAATAAATCCCAAAAATGATACTTTCAATAAGATTAGAAGAGTCTCTTGACGTGAAAATCCTTTTGGTCTCGAGCTTATTTGTGATGGTTCCGCTCACATTTGCCGCTGTGATTCAACTCAAAAATGAAAAAGCCATAACGCGAGAATCCTCTAAGGAGAAGTTTTTTATTCAAAAGAGGCTGCCCTTTTGAGACAGCCTCTTACCAAGTACTATACTCTGCTAAAACGTAACGCTAGTAGTAAAAATCAAACATTCCATTCGAAACCAATCTTCCACGATAATCATACACGTTCGTAAAATTCGTCACACCTCCACCATCATTTTTTGTCACCATATTATTTCTACTGAAAACATACTCCCACATAAACCGCTCTTCTACCATAATAACAAACAAGTTATCTACCGTATTAAATGGATTCCGCCCCCAGTCATACGTATACGTAAACACATCAATTCCATTATTATACTGGGTAACATTATTATTCCAATTATAGTGTAACGTCGTGCCATCAATCCCTGACACACGCCCGCGGTGGTCATACGTAACGGCGGACGGAAACGCCAAATCCCACGGAGCCCCGGGATACCGGAAGTAATAATTAAAACCTGTGATCTTTCCTTTATTGTTGTACTGAAAATCTTTATTCACCGACACATACTGACCGCCATCATACGTACCGACAGAATCTAGCCGACCATTTGTATACACCGCCCGGTACACATACCGCAACGGAGCATCCGTTGCCACGATTGAATCTACCGCCCCCCACGTGTTATAATACAGCTTATAACTCCGACCGTTCAGCACGAATTCTTTCAGGGATGGTTTTCTGCCATGCCCGCCATGGCATCGGTTTACTTGCATCAACACAGCCGCGACGTTCTCGTTCTCCGGCCCAACAGTAACCTTATCAAATGAAGCCGCCTCAATCAGCATACCTTCCACATCGGCCGCCACATACAGCTCGTCTGCATTCTTGTCGACAATGGTAAACGCAGACACAACATAGCTACCGCGTGCCAGGCGTATCGGCTCTGTGGCATATCCGCCGTCTTCTGTCGCCAGCAGGGTAAGCTGCTGGTCGGTCCATACGGCTTTGCCGCCAGGTGTCGTCAGCGAAATTCTGACAGATGCCCCTTCGGGAACGTCGCGCACGAAAGCATCATCGATCGTGCCGTCGTCAAGGGTCGAGGCTACGGTAAACTGAATTTTCTGAACCGCCACCTCGCGGGTGTCGTCTGTGGAGCATTGTACAAACCAGGCGCAAAGCGCCAGCATGAGAGAAAAACGGACTGTCTTTTTCATATCATAAAGGGGTTGTTTTGTTCACCGCTATCCCCGGCCACTCGCAAAGCCGGCTACGCCATTTCACTCCAACACATTACTCCTTACAACTGGCGTGACGAAATCTAAAGATCAGGAAATGACACCTGTATTTTATTGCTTATCATAACCTGGCAACAGGCACTGCCAATAACACGGAACATCAGCCACAGCAACCGTACTACTGCTGTTACCTAATATACGATCTTTTTCTGTACACAAAAAAAGGTTTGTCGTTGACAAGCCTTTTGTACCGAAGGAGAGACTCGAACCTGCCGGCAGGCAGGCCCTCATGTCTTGCGACACACGCCCCTGAAACGTGCGTGTCTATCTTGGTAGCAACGATTTCAAAAACTCTTTTCCCACGCCGCTCTTCAAATACTTCTCTCGATTTCTCGCTTCTTGCCTGTATGGAAAAGTCTCAGACCAAATCAAGCTAAAAGGCGCATAGGGTTTGGTCGTTCGATTTAGCCCAGTGTTATACTGATGGAGCCGTCTTTCCGGATTGTCAGTTAAGCCGACATAAATGTAGTTCCGAGAATAGCTACGGATAGCATAGACATAGTAATTCATATCAACGTGTTTTAAGATAATAAGAAACAAAAAAGGCTTGTCAATGACAAGCCTTTCGTACCGAAGGAGGGACTCGAACCCTCATGTCTTGCGACACACGCCCCTGAAACGTGCGTGTCTACCAATTCCACCACTTCGGTATAATGTTATGTTTGTTTCTGTTCTTACAACGTGTAGTCCTCCTGTCTCCCTATTGTGATCCAGCGGACTAGCCGGGTGCCCAGGACTGGACTCGAACCAGCACACCGGTTAAGGCACTACCCCCTCAAAGTAGCGTGTCTACCAATTTCACCACCTGGGCATTTTGTGTGTGGGTAGTGCAGTGTGTGTGCGTGTTGGGGCGACAAAAGTAGCAAAGCTTCGCAGATTAACAAAACTATTCGACCAAACGACAAACAAAACTTGTGACAAAATCGAAATAATTTACAAAATCAGGGAGCCAAGCGCTACGAATGCCTGTCGTTGGGGCGATTTTGGGTCCGCCGGACGAGAATTTTCCGGCAAGGACTGCCCCGGCCGCGGCACCTCCACGGCACCCGGCCCACCAACCGCACGGCCTGTCTCTTTTACAACTAAGCGAGCCCCCGCGGCATGATCGAAGGACGTGTGG
>NZ_JAHESC010000041.1 GCF_018598185.1 Dawidia soli | reverse complement strand
AGAAGAAGTCTCGTGGGCTCGGAGTTGTGTATATGAGACAGGTACTCAGCCACAGGTTGCCGGCGCTGTCTTCGGCAATCGACAGGATGGTGTTGTGGGGAAGCCCGTCTTCCTGGCGGAACACGCGAAACGACCGCGTGGCCGGATCGAATACGTTCAGGCCCGAGGCGGTGCCGACCCACAGGCGGTTTGTGCGATCGCGGTACAGGGCGTGCACGATGTTGTCGCTCAGGCTGCGGGGATCGTTCAGGTTGCTGAGGTAGTGCGTCACGTGCCGGGTGTGCGGGTCCATCACCTCCAGGCCATACGCCGTGCCGATCCAGAGCAGCCCGTGGTCGTCTTCCAGTATTTCACTGACGTACGACGAATGAATGGAGTTTTTGCGGCCGGCCGGATGATGATGAAAGATCTTTCGCTCGCGGTCGAACCGGTCCAGGCCGCCGTCGAGGGTGCCGATCCACAACTGGCCTTTGCTGTCTTCATAGATCTCCCACACGCTGTCGTGCGCCAGGCTGGTGGTGTCGCCGGCGTGGTGGCGATACGTGGTGAAGCGCCGGCCGTCGTAGCGCGACAGGCCGCCGTAGTATGTGCCGATCCAGAGTACGTCCTGGCGATCGACATACAGGCTCACGATCACGTCGCTGCCGGGGACATGGTGCTTCCGGAAGGTGTTCTTAACCCGATCGAAATACAACAAGCCACCACCGTTGGTGGCGATCCACAGGTTTCCCTGCGCATCTTCGGCAAAGCGGTTGATGTCGGCGTAGGGCAGGCCGTGCGGCGTGGCCGGGTTTTTACGGTATACGGGAAAGCGATAAAAATCTTCGTGGTAATACGAAATGCCGGCTTTGTAGGTACCGGCCCAGACAATGCCCTGGTCGTCGCGGTACAGGGTATTGACGGTGTTCTGGCCCAGGCTTTTGTCGTCGAGCGGGTCGTGCAGCAGGTACTGTACGGTGTGTTTCTTTTTGTCGATGATGTTGATGCCGCCGTGGTCGGTCGCCACCCACAGCAGGCCGTTGTTGTCTTGCACCACGCTACGCACCGCGCTGGTGTTGATGGGCACCGCGCCCGGCGCCTGGCCTACGCCGGTGAAGGTTTGTTCGGCGGCCGAAAAGAAATACAGCCCGCGGTTGTCGAGGTATACGTGGATCCACAAGTCGCCGTCGCGATCGCACAGCAGCGTGTAGGGCAGGGCGGCGCCGTGGTGCTTCTTTTTGAGGTAGTCGTTGCGGTAGGTTATGGTGCGTGTATGGGTGCCGTACTTTTGCAGGAGTCCGTCGGCGTGCAGCAGCCACAGGTTGTTCTGCGGGTCGGCCGCCAGGCTCACAATGGGGCTGGCCATCGCACCGCTGCCGGCGGCCGGTAGCAACAACGTGGTGGTGTGGTGGCGGTCATACCGAAAAAGACCGGCGGTGGCGTGCACGAAGTAATAATTACCGTCCTGGTCACGGATGATGTTGCTGATCACGCCGTTGGGAATCTGCAGGGCCTGGAGAAAAGGCGCCGGGTCACGACTTATTCGCTCCGTGGCCGGATCGTAGACGTTGACGCCCTGCGGGGTGGTGATCCAGATCTTGCCGTCTGGGCCTTCGCACAATCGCGCGATGCTGTTGTGGATCAGTGTGGTGGTATCGGCGGCGTGGTGTGTGAACGTTGTAAACGCGTAGCCGTCGTACCGGTTCAGGCCGGCGATGGTCCCGACCCACAAAAAGCCTTTGCTGTCTTTCAGAAAACAGGTAACGTAGTTGTTCGAAAGACCGTCGTGGTTGTCCAGTCGTTTAAAACGGTATTGGGCCGGTTGACCGCACACACGGCCACAGGCCAATACCGCCAGGATCCAAATAGCAGCACGCCATCCCATCGGTGGTAAAAGGATTTAGGTTCGTATACAAGGTAACGAAAATCTGTGGCCGATCCGAACGTGCGGGAGGCAGATGTAACTACTTCGATTGTTTGAGGCGTGGGTGGAAAATATCGGCCCGTGGCCTTGGAACAATGACTGCCGCGCTACCGTATGAAGGGTTTGGGTTCGCGGTAGATGTTGGCGAGGTAGTCGGTTGGCGATAGTGGTGGGTATATTTCCAGGAAATCTATTTCGTCTCTCTGTATCGAGGCGGTGATGCCTTGTTCGGCGACAACGATTTGCTTTGCGGTTTTTCCTGCGCGGGACCGGACCACCTGGCGGGGGGCATCTGCGTGGGGACTACGCTCGAATTCTTCCCAGATCCGCGTGGCTAACTCTCCTCCCGATATATAGATCAATCGCAGTTGGCCGGCTTTGAAAAACAAATGCTGGCCATAGCCCAACCTGACACAGTCTACGTCGGTGATCTTTTCGTAACGTACACCCTTGTCGATCTGATCGTCGCCGATTTGATGTTCGGCGATGAATTGATCGTAGGACTGCATCAGATAGCGCTTGTATTCGTTCCAGGTCATGGACAAATATAAGGCCTAGACCATCAAAACTCCGAGGCCCGAAAAGATCCTGTTTACTTATCAAAACAGCGCGTACTCTACGACTGTCGCTGCGCAGGCATAAAAGGAAATCGGATAATTGTCGTTTGCTTTTTCATAACTTTTTCCATTTTAGCGTGTTAACTAATCACTTTGGCATTGGCCGGCGCCGTCACCTGCTCCCGAAACTACGTACACCATGATTGCAAAGAAGCTTTCAACTTTCCTGCGCATACAAAGCGATCTCGATGACATGGATGCCATTCATGCCGCCATCACGAACGCCATCATTTTCAAAGGCACCAACCTGTGGATACTTGTCTTTGCTATTGTGATTGCGTCCATCGGGCTCAATATGAACTCCACGGCGGTCATCATCGGCGCCATGCTCATCTCCCCTCTTATGGGCCCCATAAACGGCATGGGTTACAGCATCGCCACGTACGACTTTCCATTGTTCAGACGCGCGGTTCGCAATTTTGCTTTTGCGGTTGCGGCCAGCCTCACGGCGTCCACCGCGTATTTTTTAATTACGCCGCTGTCCATAGCGCACTCCGAACTTCTCGCCCGGACAAGCCCGTCGATTTACGACGTATTAATCGCGCTGTTCGGAGGGCTTGCCGGCATTGTTGCCATTAGCAGTAAGCACAAAGGCAACGTCATTCCCGGTGTTGCCATTGCCACGGCGCTCATGCCGCCACTGTGCACGGCCGGCTATGGGCTCGCTACTGCACAGTTCAGTTACTTCTTCGGCGCTTTTTACCTTTTCACCATCAACACCGTATTCATCGGTATTTCCTCCGTACTTTTTTCACAGTTTCTCAATTTTCCCATCCGCACACTTGTCGAAGAGGAAAAGAAGCGCAGAGTTCACCGATGGATCACCACGGTGATTGTCGTCACCACCATTCCGAGTTTCTACTTTGGCTACCTGCTTGTCCAAAAAGAGCGGTTCACGGTTAACGCCAACAAACTGGTCGCATCCATCAGTGCTCTTGACGGCAACTATCTGCTGCGCTACGACATCCATCCCGCAAGCAACAACATCAAGCTTATCTATGGCGGTGTCAGCATCAAACAATCGACAAAAGATACCATCCGCCACCGCGCAGACCGGTATAGCCTTCACAGTGTCAACCTGGATATCGAACAAGGTTTTTCAACCAGCGATATCAGCCATGACATTACCGAGGTCGATCAAACACTTCGTGCCGAAATAGGGCGCCTGGCACTGGCCCTACAAAAGAGTCGCGATGAGCACGTAACGTCGGAAACGCGCCAGGCGGAGACGCGCCAGGTTTTGCTGGAACTGAAAGCTTTGTATCCCCAGGTCACTTCCCTGGCATACGCCAATCCTATTCAATATTCGGGCGACAAGCCGTCTGACTCTACGCACCTGGCCGTGCTTGTAGTTTCCACCAAACGGCCGCATTTACGCACCGTGGAAAGACAGCGAATGGAGCGTTGGTTATCGCAACGTTTATCCGCCCCCGGTTTGAATACGTTCTACAAAGAGGAATAGATTAAAAACGGTCAGGACCGCATCAACGGATATATTCAGTCACACCATCCTCATATAACTTGATCTTCGCTTTCACCAAGCCCGCTGTACCCGACACCGGCACTTTTTTTCGCGTGGCTGACAGGGTAAGCACCGGGCAATCTGCCCGGCTGGCAATGCGCCGTTCGATCGACCTGTGAGGTGGTTGTGATGTCACGTGCTCACGCGCCATTCCCGCAATGACCACATCCATGCCAGCCGTGTCGGCGAATCGAATTATTTCTTCGGCTACCTCTCCGCATACAACCCGCACATCAACGGTCACACCGTAGGTGTCGACAAGCAAACGTGCCTGTTTTTTTAAACTTTGATCTGCGGCACCGACCAGCTGCGGAAGCAACGACGGCGTCAATCTATTTTCCGGAAACACAAATGCCGATGTCTCCATAACATAAAGCAATGTCAGGCGCGCGTCATTTCTGATGCAAAAAGCGGCGGCCGCGTGCAGCGTCTTCGTCGCGTGCGGGGAGAAGTCTACCGGCACCAATACATTCCGAATCCTACGTTTCATACTTCCTCCGTTATTCTGTTACTACTTCCTTTTGCGATCGCCAGGATGGACGCAAACACGTGCATGCCGTCTTTTTTGGTAAGCGGCTTTTGAAAAGCGAAGTCGGCGCCATCCGCCCTATATGCTTCCACTACCGCCGAAGGCATTGTACTGGAAAAAACACCGATACAACAACCATCCCACTCCGATTGGCGGCGGAATCGCTGCAAAAATTTCGACACGGGCATTCGTGCTGTATCCGCATCGACGAATATAAATTGAGGCTGTTGCTTCATATCATGCAAAATCACTTCCGCCGCCTCATCGGCGTACACGAAACTTATGCACTGCACATTCGGGGACAAGCTGTAAATTATATCCTCCCACATTGTGAGATCAGTAATGTTAGCATCGATAATAACAATCCGCTCTTTCATCTATCTTATTGCCTTTCATACGGTAACTCAAAGATTAAACCAAACGATCCCCGGGCGTTGGGAAAAGACGTTAAATCGAAATTAAATCGACATTAAACAGGCCTTACCGAGCGCTGTGCCAGCACTAAAGCCGTGTGGAAGTATCGTTCAGACCGTGCAAACCGGTACAGATGGAACTTAATGCTTTCCATCCTATAGCGCGCAGCATAGTCGTCGATGTAATAGTCATGTTGACGCATGATGGCTTTGTCGACAGCATCGTTTAGGAGGATCATGTTGGTGGATTCGCCATTCTCCTGTCAGGCGCGACAAGGCACGGATAAGGCCACCGAAGTCTCCAGGTGGGTTATCGTCATAATGGCCCGGGTACGTCGTTCGGTGCCAACGGCCTTTGTCGACTCCCCGGAACCACGTTCCGTCGGAACAAGTCAGCCTGGTTCTGCCCATCCGGGCTACCCGTAGTACCGCTTCGTTTATTTTAAAATTCTGGTATTCAATTACTTGATTCGATGTTACGTGCTCAAAAAAACGTGTAACGTGGGCGTAAATGTCATCGGCCTTTTCCGATTCATCTTTGGTTAGCAATCGTTTGCGGCAATCGATTGTATAAAATCTGCCTAACCTATCATGAAAAGAGACCTAACGCTGCTCTCGCCTTTGTCGGCCTGCTGTTGCCAAACAGCCGGGCTCCCGCTATTCAGGAATCTGTACGACCCCTCCAACGCTAACCTCCGATAACATGAGAAAACGACGATAAGCGCAACAACCCGCCAGCACCAAAAAATTACCCAAAACCTAAACAAGCGTTCAGCATGAAAAAAAATTTACCAGCAGCATTCCCTTTCCTCACAAAGTGTCTGGCCCTGGGCTTTTGCTTCCTATGTTGTTTTACGACAGTCGTTTATGCCGTAAATACGGAGTGTACAGCCGGCGAAACCGCACGTAAAGAGGCAGGGTTCGGCGAAGCCGTTCGCCAAGGCCGGGTCCTGACAGGCACGGTGGTCGACGACGGCAGCAACGAAGGGATACCCGGCGTGAGTATTATCATCAAGGGCACCAATACCGGCACGGTCACCGACGCCGACGGTGCATTTTCATTGGAAATTCCGTCCGCGGAAACGGTGTTGATCATCACGTCCATCGGCTACGCCTCGCAGGAAGTGGAACCCGGCGCGTTAGCGATCCTGCGTATCAGGATGGTGGCCGACATCGGCACCTTGTCGGAGATCGTCGTGGTGGGCTATGGCGAGCAAAAAAAGGAAAGTATCGTAGGTTCGATTACGCAAACCAGCGGCGCTGTACTGCGGCGGGCAGGCGGTGTTTCCAATGTGGGGGCAGCCCTCACCGGAAACCTGCCCGGCGTCGTGACGATGTCCAGCAGCGGCATGCCCGGCGAGGAAGACCCGATGATTTTAATCCGGGCGGCGAGCTCCTGGAACAACCGGCAACCGCTGATCCTGGTAGATGGCGTCGAGCGTCCCATGCAGGGGCTGGACCTCCATGCCGTGGAGTCCATCTCGGTATTGAAAGATGCCTCTGCTACGGCCGTATTCGGTGTAAAGGGCGCGAACGGCGTCATCCTGATCACGACCAAACGCGGCAAGGAAGGCGCCGCCCGGATCGAAGTGACCGGCAGCGCCACCCTGAAAGTGCCGTCGAAGCTTCCGAACAAATATGATTCATACGATGCCCTCATGGCACGCAATGTTGCGATCGAGCATGAACTCGGATTGTCGCCCAATTCCTGGGCCTACATCAGACCCCAGGCCTTTATCGAGAAGTACCGGCATCCGGCCACCCTGGAGGAGGCAGAACGTTATCCCAACGTCGACTGGCAAAAGGAACTCTTCCGGGAGTATGCTATGGCGTACAACGCCAACCTGAATATATCGGGCGGTACCTCTTTTGTGAAGTACTTTACTGCTGCCGATTTTCAGCATGAGGGCGACCTTTTCAGGATGTGGGACAACGGCCGTAACTATGATGCCGGCTACGGCTATAATCGCCTGAACGTTCGCAGCAACCTCGATTTTCAATTAACGAAGACCACCGTATTCAAGATCAACCTGGCCGGGTCGAACGGTGTCCGGAAAAGCCCCTGGAATCAATCCAATTCATCCGACTGGGCGGTAGCACAGCAATGGGCCGGCGCCTATAACATCGCGCCCGATGTGTTCCTGCCAAAGTATTCCGACGGTACCTGGGGCTATTATCCCGATATATCGAACGTCAGCAATTCTGCCGCGAACCTGGCGCTGGGGGGCGCCATGACGACGACCAACACACGCATCAATACGGATTTTATCCTTCAGCAGGATCTGCATTTCATTACCCAGGGATTGAACTTCCGGGGATCCATTTCCTGGGACAATGCCTTTATCGAATGGAACCGGGGCGTCAACGACCTTTTCAATAATGCCCAGCAAAAATGGATCAATCCGCTCACCGGTGCCGCCACCTACAAGAGTGATTACGATCAGAACAATCATTTCGATTTTATGCAGGGCGTGCTCTGGACAACGTCCGGAGGCGAGGTGCGCAACGACGACACCCAGCGTAACCTGAACTACCAGATTCAACCGAACTGGTCCAGAAGCTTCGGCAAACACAACGTCTCCGCCATGGCGATGTTTATGCGGCAGGAGAGAGCCACCGGAAGTGAAATGCCGCGCTACCGCGAAGACTGGGTTTTTCGGGCCACGTATGACTTCGACGGCCGATATTTCGCGGAGTACAACGGTGCCTATAACGGTTCTGAACAATTCAGCAAAGATTATCGATATGCCTTCTTCCACTCCGGGGCGATCGGGTGGATGATCTCGGAAGAATCATTCCTGAAAAACCTGCGATTCGTGGATCTCCTGAAGGTCCGATCTTCCTTCGGCGCCATTGGCGATGACAACGTACGCGATCGCTGGCTATACATGACGCAATGGGCTTACGGCGGTAACTCGTCACTCGACTTAAACCAGGGAACGAGCCCCTACCCGTGGTACCGCGAAGCGGCTATCGGCAATCCGGACGTGCGATGGGAAACGGTAAAGAAGCTCAACGTGGGGGTGGACTATGCATTTTTCCACGGGCTCTTTTCGGGCAGTGTCGATTTCTTTCGCGACAAACGCATCGACATTCTGGTGAACGGCGTGGACAGGGCCGTTCCTTCCTATTTCGGCAGCACGCCGCCCACGGCCAACCTCGGCACCGTGAAGGCTCAAGGCTACGAGCTTGTGCTTACTATAAGCAAGACGTTATCCAACGGGGCGCGTTTGTGGGCGAACCTCAACATGACACATGCCAAAAACAAGATCATCGACCGCGACGATCCGGAATTGTATCCGGCCTATCGGAAACAGGCCGGATATGCCATCAACCAACACCGGGCATGGGTAGATGCCGGATACCTGAACTCGTACGACCAGGTTTACGGAAGTCCGCAGCACAATACCAACGACGCGCAAAAACTACCGGGGAACTTCTATATCATCGACTTCAATGGCGATGGTATTGTCGACGACTCAGACCGGGTACCTTATGGCTATTCCGATGTTCCGCAGAATACATACAGCGGCACGATCGGCCTGGATTGGAGAGGCTTCAGCGTTTTCGCGCAGTTCTATGGAGTGAACAACGTTACCCGTGAAGTGCCGCTGACAAGTTTCGCCAGCGGCCTGAACACCGTTTACGACATGGGTACCTGGTGGTCGAAAGAGGTGCCTCGTGCCGATGTTCCCGTACCCCGTTGGTTGTCGACCCCCAGCTATTACAACGGCACCCAGTTTTTGTATGACGGTTCGTATGTCCGGTTAAAGAATGCTGAAGTCGCCTATACCCTGAGTGAAAAACAGCTTCGCAAGACGGGTCTCACGTCCTTGCGCATATTTCTCAATGGTAACAACCTGTGGGTCTGGTCGCGCATGCCCGACGACCGGGAATCCAATTTCGCCGGTGCCGGCTCGCAAGGCGCGTATCCCACGGTGAAGCGTTACAACTTAGGTATGAGACTTACACTTTGATTGAAAACCATGAAGAAGATCTATAACACACGGCGGATGGGCCACCTGCTCTTCGCCACCGCCGTTGCGCTTTTGTCCTGTCAGGACTTCCTGGATAAAGAGGCCGACGCGATCGTGGCCGAAGGTGAAGCGTTTAAAAACTTCAACAACTTTCAGGGGTATATAGAAGAAATATATAACTGCATTCCCGACAAGGAAAAACACTACTGGACAACCTCCTGGAACTGGGGTGACGACGAGGTTTTTAACCTGGAAGGAAACTGGCACATGACCAACCAGGTCGACCTGGGCAATTTCTGGGCGTGGCAGGCGGGGCGACTGAGTCAGCCCGGCGCGTGGCTGGACAAGCCCACGACAGATCCGACGTCGACGGACAAATTTAATCACGCGTTGTGGCCCCATGCCTGGTATAGCATCCGCAAGGTAAATATCGGTCTGGCGAACCTGGATAAGCTTTTATCAGCCTCGCAGGAAGAGAAGGACCTCATCGCCGGCCAGCTCTATTTCTTCCGGGCCTGGTGGCACTTTGAAATGATGGAATACTTCGGGGGCCTTCCGTACATCGACCAGGTCTTGCCCGCAGATCAGAGCCCCATGCTGCCACGGCTCAGCTACCAGGAATGTGCGGATAAAGCCGGGGAAGATTTCGCGAAGGCTGCTGCCTTGCTGCCTATCGATTGGGATAAAACTTCCGCGGGGGGTAACACAGCAGGGAAAAATCAGCTGCGGATCAACAAGATCATGGCGCTGGGCTATCTGGGCAAAAATTATCTGTGGGCGGCCAGTCCGCTCATGACGCACGGCGCTTCTGTGGGCGGTGGAAATACGTATCATTATAACGCGGAGTATGGCAAAAAAGCCGCGGAAGCCTTCGGAGCGCTGCTGGCATTGGTGGAGAGTGGTCAGACCCAGTATTCGCTTGCGCAGTTCGATTACAAAAACGTCTACGATCACGAAAAGGCCGACGATGCCACGTCGCGGTTCAGCGATATATTCTATACCACCGGGCAGAACTGGCTTATGCCGGGCTCTACCGAGGCCATTTTCCGCGGCTCTTCCACGGACGTCAACGGCAGCAACTGGAATACGACAAAGACATTCGGTCCGAAAGTAGCGGGCATCATCGAGCATGATAATATTATTCATCAACCGACGGCCAATTATGTAAACTTCTACGGCATGGCCAATGGCCTGCCGCTGAACGACCCTGCTTCAGGATTTGATCCGGCGTATCCCTTCCGGAACCGTGACCCGCGATTTTATCACGACATCGTCTTTGACGGATTTAAATATGTCAACGCCGCGATGCCTTCCGACATGGAATACCTGCGGTATGCCGGCCTTCATACCAACGGCACGATGCGGGCGGCCACCAACGGCAGCCGTACCGGCTATTTCATTCAAAAGCTCGTTCCGCATACGGCCAACAAATACGATGGCGCCTACAACTGGAGCGGCAATCTTCACGTCTACCTTCCCTACATGCGCCTGGCGGACATCTACCTGATGTATGCCGAAGCGTGCGCGGCGTTCGAAGGCGCCACCGGCAAATCAACAAATTTCACGAAGACTGCGGAGGATGCTATAAACACCCTCCGGGACCGCGTCGGCGCCGGACACGTCCACGCATCGTATACGGGCGACCGCGCCCGGTTTATCGACGAGGTGCGCAGAGAACGTGCGGTGGAGCTGTCGTTCGAAGGATTTCGCTTCAATGACCTGCAGCGCTGGCTGCTGCTCACGGAGCCTCCTTACAACGTCAAGACTTCGCAGGAGTTCGACCGGCTCGAAGACGCCGACTTCTTTCAGACAAACGATCCCCGCGAAGCGCGGGTAGCCAACTTCCGGGAGGTTGTCATCCTGACGCGGCAGTTCGGCACGCGTCACTACTGGTTCCCGCTGAAAGTCTCCGATGTATCGATGTATCCGGAGTTTGCACAGAACCCCGGCTGGTAATTGCTGTCCTATGCCTCAAGACAAAAATATACACATGAAATATTATATACGAATAAGTTTCATTTTATGCGCCGCGTTGTGCCTTCCCTCCGTCATCGTCGCGCAGGAAATCGAGGGTGACAACGCCGACTCGACGATTGCCGGCCATCAGCCCGACGCCTTCACGCACCGCGGCTTCCGTCATGTCGCTGAAAACGATATTCCCAACGGGGTATCTACCGTGAACGTGGCAAGCCTGCTGGAGAAGAACTACACAATCTATAGCCTGGACAACATGGAAGGCCTGATCGGCGGTTGGACCGGCAATTCGATGTGGGGCATGGGCGAGTACCTGGTGCTGGTAGACGGGGTTCCCCGCGATGCAAACAATGTTATGCCTACCGAAATCGATCAAATCACGTTTCTGAAAAGTGCGTCGTCTGTATTGCTCTATGGCAGTCGCGCCGCGAAGGGCGTGGTGTACATCACTACCAAAAGAGGCAAAGCAGAACCGTTGGACGTGAATGTTCGTGTCAACACCGGTTTTCATGTTTCGAAGCGTTACCCGAAATATCTTGGATCGGCCGAATACATGACACTCTACAACGAGGCGCGCATCAACGACGGTCAGGCCATTCAATATACGGATGACGAGATCTATCACTATGCGTCCGGTGCCAATCCGTATCGTTATCCGGATGTCGACTATTATTCATCCGATTACCTGAAAAAAGTATACAATCGCACCGATGTTACCACGGAGCTGGCGGGCGGAAATGGATGGTCCCGTTTCTATACCAACCTCGGTTATCTGCGCCAGGGCGATGTGTTTGATTTCGGAGAGGCTAAAAACAATTACGTGGACCGTTTCAACGTCCGGGGCAATATTGACCTGAATATCACCACGAAGATCACCGCATTTGTCAATGCAAACGCCACATTCTACAATGCACGCAGCGGCAATGCCGCCGACAGCGATCCGAACAACGCCAACAATACCGATACGTACTGGACGTACGCAGCCACCGCGCGTCCCAACCGCGTGGCGCCGCTGATCCCGTTGGAATACATCGACCCGAATGCGTTAAACGCCCTCCGGACGGTCGGGGGCGGCAGTAATATCATCGACGGTAAATATTTCCTGGGCGGTTCCCAAACGGATCTTCAAAATGTCGTCGCCGACTATTATGCCGCGGGCAGCAGCAAATGGACCAGCCGCCAATTTCAGTTCGACGCCGGGTTGAACTTCGATCTGTCGAATGTCGCTAAGGGACTTACGTTTCATACCCAATATGCGGTGGACTATGCCACCTCGTACACGTCGTCGTATAACAACTCCTACGCCGTATACCAGCCTTTGTGGTCCGATTACAACGGTGCCGATGTCATCGCTGATCTCACCAAGTATAACAATGACCGGAAGTCGGGCGTTCAGAATATTACCGGCAGCAGCAACCGTCAAACCATTGCTTTCACGGGTTATTTCAATTATGTATCGCCGCTCCGGGGCGGGCACCACCTGGAATCCAAGCTTTTGGCAACAGGCTTTCAGCAGACCCGCTCGCAGGTATATCATCGCACCGGCAATGCCAACCTCGGGCTGGCCGTTGACTATAACTATCGCGAAAAGTACTATGCCAGCGAGGCCCTGGCGTTAGTTCGGTCTGCAAAACTTGCGGCAGGCGACCGCAATGGACTTTCCTCGTCCGCAACGTTGGGATGGAAGCTGAGCAAAGAAGGCTTCCTGGCTACGTCGTCGGTCGTGAACGATCTGACCGTGGGCATTTCCGGAAGTGTTTTAAAGACCGACATGGACATCGGCGAGTATAACCTTTCGGAAGAAAACTATACGCAGGCAAACGGCGCGTGGTGGGGGTGGTACGACGGCGCGGTCGAGCGCTCAACAAACTCCCTGCGCGGTAGCAACAGCGACCTGGATTTCGTCAACCGGAAAGAAATCGCCGCCAACGTCAGCACATCTTTATGGAACGATTTGATTACGGCAAACGCTTCGTTCTTTATCAACACGATGGAGGGTCTGATCATTCAGCCGGCGACGCAGTACCCCAGCTATTTTGCGACAGGCTTTCCGGGCGCTTCCTTCATGCCCTTCACTAATTATAACAATCACCGGCGCAAGGGCATCGACTTCGCTGTAAATGTCAACAAACAACTAGGAGCGGTCGGGTTGTCGTGGGGATTGGTGGGGATGTATTATAAGAGCGAAGCAACCCGCGTCGATGAGAATTTTGAAGATGCTTATCGGAACCGGGCGGGCAAACCCCTGGATGGCCTCTGGGGTTTACAAAGTGCCGGGTTGTTCCAGGATCAGGCGGAAATAGACAACAGTCCACAACAGAAGTTCGGCGGGACCATACGCCCCGGCGACATCCGGTATGTCGATCAGAATAACGACAATAAAATAGACGAGCGCGACGAAATTTTTCTCGGACGCGCCGATTGGAACGGCGCCCCGTTTACCGGCGGTGTCAACGTCACGGCCCGCTGGAAGGGTTTTACAGTGTTTGCGCTCGGCACGGCCCATGTTGGCGGATATGCCATGAAAAACAGCTCGTACTTCTGGGTGTACGGTAATCGCAAATATTCGGAAGTGGTTCGCGGCCGGTGGACGGAAGAAACAAAAGAAACGGCCACCTATCCGCGGTTGACGACGGAGAATGGCGTAAACAACTTTCGCAGCTCTGATTTCTGGCTGTACAAAACCAACCGCTTTACGCTTGCCCGGATCCAGATCACCTATGCCGTGCCGCGTAAGGTCCTGGAGAAATCTTTCGTACGAGACATTTCGGTTTACCTCAGCGGCGCAAACCTGCTGACGATTTCCAAAGAACGTGAGATTCTCGAGACGAGCACCACCAGCGCGCCGCAAACACGATTCTACAACCTGGGTGTGCGCGCAGCATTTTAGAACCTTCACAAAACAGGCATTACACGATGAAAAATCCCATAAAACTACTCGCCCTCTTCCTGCTTGTTACGGCGTGCGAGGATGTCTTTTATCCGGCCAAGGAAAATATACGCGGACTCGACGCCATGTATCAGGAGCCGGGGTATGCCCAGGGTATCCTGGCAAACGCGTACATTCTCCTTCCATACTCGGCATCCCCTACCACCGACGTGGCAACCGATGATGCCGTCTCCAACAATATCGATAACGCCTTTTTGCAAATGGCCTCGGGGGCATGGTCGGCAAACAACGACCCCACGTCGCAATGGCAAGGGCGAAAGAATGCCATACAATACCTCAACCTGTTCCTGGCGAACGCCGACCAGGTAGCCTGGGCAAACGACGAAACCATTCGCATGTTGTTCAGCGATCGCCTGAAGGGAGAAGCCTATGGGCTGCGTGCGCTGCAGCTGTATCATCTGCTGCTCGCCCACGGCGGCTGGACGCTGGATGGACAATTGCTGGGCGTGCCCCTTGTCAACGAACCCGAAACCCCGACCTCTGATTTCAACAAACCCCGAAACACGTTCCAGGAGTGTATCGACCAGATTTTACGAGACGCCGAGCAGGCCCTAGAGCTTCTGCCCCGCGACTATAAAAAATTCACGCAGGCAGAAATTCCACCCAGGTACGCGGGCATCGAAGGACTAACGGCTACGCAGTATGAACGTGTTAACGGCGAGCATATGCGCGGCCGGATGTCCGGAAGAATCGTGGAGGCCATCCGCGCGCAGGCGGCGCTGCTCGCGGCCAGCCCTGCCTACCGTGCGGGTACGAATGTTACCTGGGAAGCTGCCGCGAATTATTCCGCCCAGGTGCTCAACGGCATTGGCGGCGTGGGCGGTCTTGCCCCGAGCGGGGGCACGTGGTATACGGCCGATTCCGGCGTGGAGCAACTGGCCTCGGGACAAACGCCTGCCGAGATCCTCTGGCGGAGCGATGTTACACAAAGCCTGGACCTGGAACGGGACAACTACCCACCGTCGTTGTTTGGAAACGGCCGGGTCAACCCCAGTCAGAATTTGGTCGATGCATTCCCCATGGCAAATGGTTACCCGATCACGCATGCGTCCAGTGGCTATGACGCGAACAATCCCTATCAGAATCGCGATCCGCGGCTCACAAAATATATTGTCGTCAACGAAAGCCAGCAAGGGCCGGCAGCCGCTGTGATCATTACCGGTACGTACGGCACAAACAACGATGCCATAAACCAGGAGAAGGGATTCTCGACCCGCACGGGCTATTACCTGCGAAAGCTGCTGCGGTCTGACGTCAACCCCGATCCGGCGTTCAACACGAATCAAAAGCACTACACCGCGCGCATCCGCTATACCGAGATTTTCCTGGCGTATGCGGAGGCTGCGAACGAGGCCTGGGGCCCTACCGGCACCGGCACGCATACATATTCGGCCTATGATGTAATCCGGGCCATTCGTCAACGCGCGGGGATCACCGGCGGCGACGCGTATCTCGAATCGGTAAAGAACGACCAGGAGCAAATGCGACAACTGATCCGCAACGAACGTCGCCTGGAGCTTTGTTTTGAGAACCATCGCTTCCGGGATATTCGCCGGTGGAAAGTAGACATCGGTCAGTTGAACGAAACCGTCCGTGGCGTTGAGATCTCCCAATCCGGCAATTCGCTGCACTATACCCCCGTACAGGTGGAAACGCGGAATTACCAGGAACATATGTATCACGGTCCTGTTCCGTATGGCGAAATCAATAAATGGAGCTTGCTGCAACAAAATGCAGGCTGGTAAATAGCGGATTCATCAAGACGATAAATAGCAAAATATGAAATGGTATACTATACAATCGATGGTGTGTGGCGGGCTTCTTTCCGTATGGACGATGTCGTGCGAAAACCAGGAGATCGAGTTCCCGGATTATGACAAGAGCACCGTGTATTTCGCCTATCAATACCCGGTCAGAACCATTGTGCTGGGCGAAGATATCTATGATACATCGCTTGACAACGAGCACCGGTGCGAGATCTATGCGACCATGGGCGGCGTGTATCAGAACAGGAAAAAGATCGACATCGAAATTGCCGTGGATAACTCCCTGGCGGATAACCTGTTTTTCGACGACGCCCGTACCGTTGCCGTTCGGGCCATGCCGGCAAACTATTATACACTGGCAGGAGAGCAGATCTCGCTGGATCATACCCTGCAGGGTGCCGTCGGCGTGCAGTTTACCGACGCCTTCTTTGCCGACCCCAATGCCCTGCGAACCACCTATGCCATTCCCCTGCGGATGGTGAACGTCACCCATGCCGATGCCATCCTCGCCGGCACGGCCAAGGTGGAGGGCCCCGACCGCGTGAATACGGCACACTGGGATATTCAGCCGAAAGATTACGTTCTGTACTTCGTTAAATTCATCAACCCGTGGCATTCCAACTATCTCCGGCGCGGTAAAGATCAGATCACCGTTAACGGGGCCGCGTCCTCGGTAACGCGTCATCAACCTACGGTGGAAGCGGACGAGGTCCGTGCGTTGAGCACGTTGTCGTTGCACGAGCTTGCGTATCCGCAGGACTACAAATCGTACGCCGGGCTCAACCTCGGTTTGTCGTTGAAGCTCCGTTTCGATGAAAGCGAAAAGTGCACTGTTGCGCCCCTGACGGCGGCATACGATGTAAACGATTCCGTGCGCGTGTTCAACATTGCTGCGACCGGAAACGGGGTCTTTGTAAAAAAGGGGGAGAAGAAGAGCTGGGGCAACAAAGATCGGGATGCATTATACCTGGAATACGACGTCAGCTACCAGGTGGAAACCCGGTACCCTAGCTTGGGACTTCCCGACAGACTTGACCAGGTTCGTTATGTCACCCATGATACGTTGGTCGTTCGCGACCGGGGCGTCAAGGTGGAGGTGTTAACGCCTTTTTATAAAGAATAATACGGATAAACAGCGATGTTATGATACGCTCGAAAAAACTTTGGATAACCCTGATGGCCGTTTCGGTGCTGGCTGCTTGCGCCGATGAGAGTAAATTGTTCTTCGCCGCAAATAAGCCGGCCAACCTGGCGCAGCTGGAATACCTCCGCGGATACGATGTGCTGAAGTCATACGTGGACCGCGGAGCCAACCCCAATTTTACACTGGGTGCCGGCATCTCCGTCGGCGACTTCACAAAAAAGGGAGTAGACTACAGCATGATTGTATCGAACTTTGATGAAGTCGTTGCCGGTTGGGAAATGAAACATGGCGCCGTGGTTCAGGATGACGGAAGCCTCAATCTTACCAGTGTCTCCAGTTTTATTTCTACAGCAAAAGCTGCCAATGTATCGGTTTACGGTCATACGTTGTGCTGGCATGCCAATCAGAATGCCGGCTATCTGAACCGTACGATTGCACCGACTGTCATCCCCGGTACCGGCGGACCTTCGTGGGACGTTGTGACCTCTGCCACCTTCGAGACCGACGACGAATCCAACTTTACTTCCAACGCCGAAGCCGTACGTAGCTTCTCCACGCCGGGGGCGGATGGAACCGGCCGGGCCTTGAAAGTTACCAACGCCGAGGTGCGGGCCAATGATTGGAACAGTCAGCTGTTCGTCACGTTTTCTCAGCCTACGGCCGTAGGAGAGAAGTATATGCTCAGCATGGACGTTCGGGCGGATGTTGCGGCAGCGTTCGCCACCCAGGCCCACGTTGTCCCCTATGAGTATAAACACTGGGATTTCTTCGGTCAGGTCAGCGCCACCACCACCTGGGCAACATTCACCCGGGAAATAACGATCACGGCAGAAACGTCTGGTGTTACGGCCATCGCCTTTAATCTCGGGAACACCGCGACCAGTTATTACTTCGACAACGTCACCGTGAAGAAGCTCAATGAAAGCGGCGGTGGCGGACCCACGTGGGATCTGATGTCGGGGAACGACTTCGAAACCGACAGTGAAGCTAACTATACCTCCAATGGCGAGGCGGCCCGAAGTTTTTCTTCCCCCGGGGCTGCCGGCACAGGGCGCGCGCTGAAAGTTACCAACGCGGCGGTGCAGGCAAACGATTGGAACAGTCAGTTCTTTTTTACGTTTCCGCAACCTACGGCAGTGGGTGAAAAATATACACTGCGCCTGGACATTCGCGCCGATGCCGCCGCAACGTTCTCTACCCAGGCGCATGTGGTTCCGTATCAGTACAAACACTGGGATTTCTTCGGTCAGATCAGCGCCACGACCACCTGGGCGCCGTACGTCAAGGAAATAACGATCACGGCAGAAACATCGGGTGTAACGGCCATTGCTTTTAATCTTGGCAATACGGCTACGAGCTATTACTTCGACAATATCGCGGTAACGAAATACAACCCCGACGGCGGTGGCGCGCAGGTCATTGAAAAAACGCCGGAGCAGAAGCGGGAGATTATCCGCCATGAATTGGATCGATGGATTGCCGGTATGATGGAAGTATCCCGGGAGTATGTACAATCCTGGGATGTCGTGAACGAGCCCATGGATGATGGAAACCCGTATGAATTAAAAACCGGCGTGGGAAGGGAGCTGGGCGAAGACGAGTTTTACTGGCAGGACTATCTGGGTAAGGATTATGCCGTGGAGGCGTTCAAACTGGCCGTGCAGTATGGCAATAGCACAGACAAGCTCTTTATCAATGACTATAACCTCGAGTATAGCCTCGATAAGTGCAAAGGGTTGATCCAGTATGCCGAATATATCGAAAGTCAGGGCGGACGTGTGGATGGCATCGGAACGCAAATGCACATCAGTACCGCTGCCGACAAAGAAAAGATCGTGGCCATGTTCGAGCTGCTGGCGGAGACGGGCAAGCTGATCAAGATCTCCGAACTGGATATCGGCGTTGGTGTTCAAACCGATAAAGCGACCGATGATCATTACCAGGCCCAGGCTGAACTGTATAAATTCGTGGTGGAGAAATATCTGGAGATCATTCCCGTGAAGCAGCAGTACGGCATCACCGTCTGGAGCCCGCGGGACAGTCCGGCGGGTTCATCCTGGCGGGCAGGCGAGCCTATCGGGTTGTGGACGGAGGGATATGCCCGCAAACGCGCGTATGGAGCCTTCAGCGATGCCTTGAAATAGCATGGCACCTGCGTATGTTGAAAGAGGGCGTCTCACAAGGATGCCCTCTTACTCGGGAATGCTTCTGTCCGCCAGCTTTTTTTCTTTTGCTGCGTTGAGATGATGTTCCATGTACTGCGACGGAGGCACGCCGTAGAAATCCTTGAATGAATTCGAGAAATGCCCGATGTTGACAAAGCCCGTTGAAAATGCAACCTCGGTGATGTTCATCTGCTTTTCGGAAAGCAATCTGGCGGCTTGCTGCAGGCGAAGGTTCCGAATGAGGTCCCGGGTAGACTGGCTTGTCAATTCTTTGAGCTTACGGTGCAGATGTACCCGGCTGATCCCTACTTCGCGGGATAACATCTCTACGTTCAGCTCCGGATTGGATATATTCTTATTGATGGCGCCCATGATGCGCGTCAGCAGCTTCTCGTTCGAGGAAGCCAACACGATATCCTGAACCTTATCTTTCTGAAGCTGATTTCCCGTGAATTTGTTGCGCAGAATTTCGCGGGTGCGGATGACATTCTGGACGGTCTTTCGAAGGATTTCTACGTTGAAAGGTTTTTGGAGGTATGCGTCCGCCCCGATTCCCAATCCTTCGATCGTGTATTCTTCTTCCATTTTGGCGGTGAGCAGAATGACCGGTATATGGTTGATGTTCACATTCTGCTTGATCTTCTGGCAGAACGTTATGCCATCCATTTCAGGCATCCTGATGTCGGAAATGACGACATCCGGGGCATGTTGCAATACGTAGGACAGCGCTTCTTTTCCATTCTTACAGGTCGACACGTGGTAGTCGCGGGCCATTTCTGTTTGTATGTATTGCCGGATCTCGGCGTCATCGTCTACGACCAGCACCCGGTAGGTACTTTTGGACTTCACTTTTGCCCCGGGGGTATCCACCACGGCCCGGGCGGGCATCTCGATGGCATGCGCCGGTTTTTGTCCTGTCTCCGGAAGCCTGATCTCTTCGGCTTTCAAATGCGCCCGCCCCAATGGCACTCGGAAAACAAACCGACAGCCCTGCCCGTTCTGATTGTTTTCCGCCCATATTCTGCCATGGTGCAACGCTACAATGGAACGCGTTAAATGTAGGCCGATCCCGGCGCCCGAGCTGACGCTATGGTGGCTGTCGCGTGCCTGGTAAAAACATTCGAAGACCTTCTCCAATTCTCCCTCGCGGATCCCGCTTCCCGTGTCGGCGATGTCCACCTGCAGGTATTCCCGAGGTGCGGCAGCCGCATTTTCTTCTATACACGTGCTCAATGTAACCTGGATCTTTCCCCCGATGGGGGTAAACTTGAGGGCATTGGCCAATATATTCAAGATCACTTTGTCGAAATTGAACGGATCGACCCATGCGGTAAGACACTTCGGAGTATGGGTGAAGGAGAGGTCTATTTCCTTCATCCGTGTCTGTTCATCGAATGCGCGGCAGAGCTCGGTGATAAACGCAACCATTTCCGTTTCCTGAAAGGTCAGCACCAGCTGGCCGCGATCCACGCGCTGAACATCCATCAGCTGATTTACCAGACGCAGAATGCGGTCTGAATTTCTCTCCATGGCCGCGTACGACCGTTGTCGATCACGATCTTTGTCTTTGGTCATGAGTTTTTTCAGCGGACTGAGGATCAGTGTCATCGGCGTACGAAGCTCGTGGGCGATGTTGATGAAAAACTGGATCTTTGCTTCGTTCAGCTGTTTGGCGTGGATATGCTCCTGTATCTTACGCTTCGTCTCTTTACGCTGCCGGATCTGTTGTGCAATAACACCGGCAATAACCAACGCCAGAAATCCGTACGCCAGTTTCGCCCAAAACGAAAAATACCAGAAGGGATGGACGACAAGGGAAATCACCTTCGGTTCCGAATACGTTCCGTAGTCTTTTGCCCGCACGCGGAACGCGTAGGTGCCGGGCGACATATCGCTGAACGTTACGGTGTTTTTTCCGGGGGGCAGCTCGATCCACTCATGGCTTCCTTGCAAGGAGTACATGTAGGCAATGCGGTTTGGATTGTTGAATTCCATGACTGAAAATTCAATGGTGAAAGAATTATCTTTCTGCGAAAGCTCGAACACGTCGGCATCCATGACGGCGGCGTCTACGATGTCGCGCGCGTCGGACTTCATTCCTTTTTTCACCGCCTGGTTGTGAATGTAAAAGCCGGTAACGTGCACTTCCAGTTTTTTCGCTTCGTCGGTGATATGACCGGGATTAAAGATCGTGATCCCGTTGATGCCGCCGAAGAGTAATTCATGCGCGTCGGCATAGGCTGCACCTGAAAATTCATTCCCCTGTAAGCCGTCGTCCTGGTAGTAGTTAACGATGCTGTGCGTTTTCTTATGCACCCGCGACAGTCCGTAGTTGGTGCCGATCCAAAGGTGGTCCAGGGTATCGTGCAGCACGGCAGACACCACGTTGCTGGGTAAGCCGTCTTCCACCGTCAGTTTCATCAAACTGCCCTCTGTCGGGTGATACGCGATGAGACCTTCCGAGGTTCCCAGCCAAAGTATGCCCGCGGCGTCTTCATACACCGTGTGGACGATGACGCCGGGAAGGATCCGGCTGGAGCCATGGAACGCGGCGTTAAACTTTCCTGTTTTCAAGTCCAGACACCCCAATCCATCGGCCGTGCCGATATATACCCGCTTGTCTTTATTGCTGACAGAAACCGCATTGATCCAGTCGTTGGGTAACACATCGAGATCAGGCCGATAGCCGGGGCCTACCGCTCTGTAGTGCCGTACTTCGGATGTTTTCAGGTCGAGCGAATAAAGTCCCAGCCCCATGGTTGCGATCCAGAGACGCTTTTCTTCATCCTCTACCATCTCAAATACCTTGGGCACCTGGCCGTCGTCTGGTATGAGCAACGGGTTGATATACCGGCACCGCCCTGTGGCGCGGTTAACGATACAAATGCCATTGTCGTACGATCCCAGCCAGAGGTTTTGGTCGGAGTCTTCGTAAATGTCCAGGATCGTAGCCGGTACACTCTCCGCCTCCCCGGAAGGTTTGAAGTGTACCTTTCGATTGCCCGTGCTGTCGAGGCCATAAATACCGTCGCCGTCTGTGCCCACCCACAGCATGCCGAGCCGGTCTTTGTGGAGCGCTGTTACGTTGGAGGAACCGATCACATCATGCTGGACCGAGCGGTGACCATAATATTGAAAACGTTTTGTCCTGGAGGGTAATAACGCCACGCCCTTTTGAAATACCCCGATCCACAGGTTGCCGGCATCGTCTTCGCATAACGCGTGAATTTTATTTCGTGAAAGGTTGATGGTGCTCACGGTAAAATTGCCGTTCGAGAGCTCCTGTTTTTCAGGGTCAAACAGGCTGAGGCCTCTTCCTTCCGTACCGACCAGGATTTTGCCGGCACGCGTCAGCAATAACTTCGTGATCGGCAATCGCGACGCGGCTGCCAGGGTGGGGGTGAAGGTATTTGACTTTTTGTCGTACGTATAGAGCCCCGTGGTGCCGCTTCCTGCGTACAGGTTTCCTTTCGCATCTTCGCATAACGTAAAAATATTTCCATTGTCTCCGGCAATGCCCGGCTGCGTGAGCTGGTTATGCGGGTCGACCCGAAAAAGACCTTTGTCTTGTGTACAGATCCATAAATTCTGATGCGTATCCTCGTAGAGCGTCTTGATCAGATAGCTCGGCATCGGGGTGGCCAGCTGTTGCGCTTCAAGCTTTCCGGTGTTCTCCCGGAGTACAAAAAGCCCGTGCCCTGTTGTCCCGATAAGAATGGTGCCGTTCTTCCGCTCCAGCACGGCGGTGACATGCGCCGGAAATATCTTACCGTCCAGGAGCCGCAGCGGAACGGCCTGAAACCTGTCGAACGCATGGTCATAGCACTGCAAACCATTCACCAGGCCTACAAATAGTCGGCCCTTTCTATCTTCCGACACGGCCCTGACATAGTCATGCGACAGCGACGTGCTGTCATTCCTGTTGTTTTTGTACACGGTGAATTTGGATCCGTCATACCGATTCAACCCGTTGTCTGTTGCCATCCAGATGACCTGGTGATGATCCTGGTAAATATCGTTCACCATGCTGCTGGAGAGCTCGGCATCCACTGTAAACAACTTTCCAGGCTGCGTATAGCCGTGGGAAAATGTAAAAACGAGAAGAATTACTATGGGGTACTTGAATGCCACCGTACTGTTTTTATGAATTAATGATCTGATAACCAATTTAATGACTTTATGTTACATACGGAAAAATTTCTGTAACACGCGTGTAACGGCGCGGCTTCCTGTTTGGCCTATATTTGGTCACAACGGTCTGTTGCGGTAATGCCGCTGCTACATCTGGCCACGCATATTTCCCCGCGCTATGGATGACGCCGTGTTGTAATAATTCCCGGGTTGTGGCGAAGCCAATGCCTTTGTTGGCTCCTGTAATGAGTGCTGATTTTACCATTTGGTAAATCCCATCCATCCACGTGTTCCTGTCGTGTAACGGTCCCATCCTAATGTCTCAAATGCGAGAAATTTGTCTAATTTGCCAACATCATGCTTCTTGAGCAGGATTTTCCGGCACTACGGGTCAATGTTGATCTCAGCGACCGGAAACCTTCCGGCTGCGACGCTACAGTGTTGCGGGTAGAGGGACCGGTGAGAGATCCGGCCAGGATTATAGCATCCGTTCTTTTTGATCACGTGTAAAAAATAATCTGATGCTGCGACAGTTAGACCAAAAAGGAATCCACTTTTTATAACATTTTTAATGACCCTGAAATGATTTCGTTACCCGGTTTACTTATTGAGCACCTGATCTCCGGTGCGATAACGCTGCTTTGG
The DNA here is from genome assembly GCF_018598185.1 of Dawidia soli. Taxonomy (GTDB): domain Bacteria; phylum Bacteroidota; class Bacteroidia; order Cytophagales; family Cyclobacteriaceae; genus Ohtaekwangia; species Ohtaekwangia soli. The sequence continues at coordinate 44,567 of NZ_JAHESC010000041.1, read as the reverse complement.
ATTTTTATTTCTTGTCCATCAACCTTTCCCAAACAGGAAATTCAATCTTTTGGAATTTTTCTGGTCCCGGTTGCTTATATATTGGGCATGTTGATCGATTGCATTGCCTTCGTTCTGACGTATTGGTTTAAAACGAAAGTAGTGAGGAAATTCGCTGAATACATGCATTATCGACGGGAGGAGAATGTTTTTGATTTGCGGAAATCACAAAAAGTGAAAGCACTGATAGAACATCAATACAAAGATATTCAGAATCAAATGGACATGCGCAGCAGCCGTGATCGCGTTGCTCGCGGTATGATTGTTAATGCCATAGGTATGTTAATTTTCATGCCCATTGCCACATTACCGATGGCACTAAAGGTTTTCGTTCTTAGCGCAGCTATCGCTACCTGGTTTTTCCATGAGTATATCAGCCACAAATTCTTTTTAAGAATATACGATCGGATGTTAAAGGAAATATAGCAGCGCGCGGTGCTGGTTATTTTCCGAGGCAGACTTGTGAGGTAGGGGATACAGACTTTAGGGGTGATTTGGGACAGGGGAAAGCAAAAAAATACCTGCCCTATCCTTGGGCAGGTATCGATATAAAGCCGGACTCCGTATTAACGATTTCTGTTTACCGTTTCTCTTTTTACACGACCGTTGGCGGTCTCCGAGTCCAGCATCACGCCGGAGTATTTGCCTTTCAGCGTTTTTCCGTCGGTCAGGAGAATGTCGAATGTTACGGTGAATTTGCCACCACCCTCTACTTTCGAGCTCATAGTGCCACTCACGACATCTTCCATGCTCCCCTCGGAGCCAAATCCCTCGTAATGCACGGCCGGCTCAGCTTTTTGGTATTCAATCCACCAGCTCCAGTTGTACGGATCTTCTTCTGTCAACGAGAACGTCGTGTTCAGTCTTTCCGTCGGGATATCGATCCAGATGCTATAATCCTCTCCGTCGCCAACCTCTGTTGTGGAGTAGAAGTAGAAGCTCAAGCCACCACCCTCGGTCTCGCCCAGGTCGGCGTCGTCATAGTAGGCGGCTTTAATTTCCGTGCGCTCGGTGCCCAATACAAAGCCGTTGACCACCGTAACATTGGCGGTGCCGGTTACGGCATTGTCCTTCGCCTTCGCGGTAATGACAGCGGTACCGGGTGCTACGGCCTTTACGTTGCCATTGGCGTCTACCGTGGCCACGTCTGCGGCAGAGGTACTCCATTCAATGGCCGGGTTGCCGGCATTCGCCGGCATGACCTCGGCGGTGATGGTTTTTTCTTCGTCCAGGAAAAGCGTGAAAGCGTCGTCGCTGACGTTCACTTCGGTGACGTGAACGGTGTCATCATCATCGCTGCAAGACCAGGTCATAAAAGCGGCGGATACCGCCAGGAGTAAGTAAATCTTTCTTTTCATGAGAATCTTTATTGATTTCGTTTGTAACGAAAGTAGCGGATGCAAAGAAAGGTAAATGGTCGACCGTGGGTAAAATCTTCCGCATGTAATGAATCCGTTGTTTTTGGGAGATTTATAGTATCCCAGGCGTTGTGCTTCGTCAGTTTTTACCCGTTTAGCGATATTCGCTACATTTTTGAGCCCGTAACACATTGACTCCAGATTTTACGACAAGGTAAAACAGAAGCTCACGATGATTTGATCTGCAGGTTCATGGTATAGATACGGTTCGATGGATGCATACGGGGTGAGTCTGTTGGAACCGGGCATACCGGTGTTGTGCAGGTGGCTTCCGAGAAAACCTTGAAAACAAAAAAGAGGCCGTCTCAAAAGTCAGAGACGGCCTCCTTCGTTTTTAAAGCCAGAATCGTTTGAGCCCCTGGATCACCCCCGGGTTTTCTTTATAGTCGCCCGCCTATAAATCGTCAAAAAATTCCGTATCATTGCTAAACGTTCTATCTATTCTACCATGTATAGCAGTAATTCTCCCCGGGCATGGACGCATACCGTTGCCTTCGCCCTGGTTATCGCCCTGACAGCTCTATCCTGCCACGAGCAGGAGGAAATCGCCCCCGCAGACACGAAAGCCCCGGCCGCCAGCACCCTGTTTACCGCTGACGACATCGTGGTAGCCGGTATTCCCAGCGACGGCCTGGTCTGGAACATCCTCACGCTAAGTATTACAGCACCGCCCCACGCCGGCATTGAAAGCGTGACCGTAAGCCTTGACAGCACAGCCATCGTCACCCACACCGCCCCTTCCTTTTCGCTGGCTGTTGACACCCAGCCGCTGGAAGACGGCCCGCACACACTCACCATCGTTGCCAGGGACAGCCTGGGTGGTCAACAGGCACGGCAGGTGTCGATAACCGTGCGCAACATTCTGCTGTCGATCAATATACCCGCCGATATTTTCTCGCCGCCAGGGCAATCTCCCCTAAAGGGCTACATCCTGCTCTCTGACGAGCAGGGTGAACCAATCGTCGTGCAGGAGTATCACCCGGGCGACACACTGCGACTGCGGGCACCCGGGTTCGATGGCGCGTCTTTTTACGTAACCGAACTCTACAACATCGTCACCTTTGGGTTGACGCGCGCCCAGACGTTCTGTCATGTAGAACGCGGCCCCTGGGTCATCAGTAGCTATCATACGGAGAGCTATATACCGCCCAATTATGGCAGCGCGTCCGTCAGCTTCAGCAACGCCATACCCGGTGCCGACTATTCCGTAGCGATCAACAGTACGTACCAAGAGCTCAATACGCCCACGCAAACTACATTTGGTCTCTATGGCCACCCGTACAGCAAAGTATTCATTACCCGAGACGTTATCGATCCCGTCACGGGCGTACGGTACCCTACGCATTATGGGCTGACGTCGTCCAACATTACGGCCGGTCTGAATCCAACGATCGACCTCAGCCAGGTAAACCAACCCACAACGCAGCAAACCGTCACAACGGAACTTCCTGTCGGTACGGTTGGCCTTTGGGGAGTCCCCGCAAATTCCGCCCCTAACGAATTATTCTGGATCGGGCGCTTTAATACTTTGAACAATACCTTGCAGTATGCATATCCGGGCAACGCATTTGCCTCCTACTACCACGAATACTACTATGAGTTTGAAGGAGAATTTCACCGTAATAATCTAAACGGCTTGCCCGACGGCACTGCACTGAGTGCCTCCTTCAACCTCGCCATCACCGACAACGACATCGAAGGCACAGTAACCGGCACCGGCGTCGATGCTTATTATAGCTATATGGTCAGCAACGAATATTCTTTAACACGGGAGATATTCGCGCCACCCGGCACGCAGCAAATAATCTTTCCCAGGATTCCTACGCCACTTCCTGGCAGCGGACCAAAAACAAACATTGCTACACAAACCTACTTCACCGCCGTCGACTACGCCGGATTTGACGGATACGACGGACTGAAAAACTACATCCGCAACAGTACCGGTGGCACCGACGGCATGTTTTTCGGCGGAAGCGTGCCACGTCGCACCCATACCCTGTATCCCTTCTGGGCCGGAGGTTCCGGGCGCCAGCCATCGGGGCATAACAAGCCTGCCACGCAGGCTCGCCGGTAAGTCCTCTCCGATAATACCTGCGTATTGTTTTCGAGAACGGCTTTGGAAGAATTAGGTTCGCTGGAATTCATACGGGATGAGTGTTGGAATGGCATTGAAATAATCCGGCCAGCCCTGAAAGGGCGAAATACCACAGCCCAGGCTGAAGCGCCCGCGGAGGCCTGGGGCGGACGGACACACAAACCACGTATAAGCCCTGTAGGGGCGCAACAATTCGAGGTTCATCGGATCCCGCGCGGACAAATGCACGAATTTGTTCTCCAAATCGCACAATATATAGTGGATCATATCAAGAGACCAAAGATCAGTTTAATAGCGTCTGGAACCACCTCGTGAACTTCTCGCGCGATAGGGTCGGCCGAGAATTGTAGTTTCCCGCGATGGCCATGTTGGCAAATGCCAGCATGTTCACGTTGTCATTGCTCACGCATAGCACGATCACGACTGAACCCTGCCCAGCATTCGTGCGCACGGCAAACACCGTAAGCTCGTGCACGTCATTCAGCCAACTCCAATCTTTGAAGCCGAAGTCAACTGTCTTGATGAACGCTTCCTTGCTGTAACCGGCCATATCGTGGTATAGCTGGTACTGGTCGTAAAACTCCAGCACCGCGCCGGTAACGTCTGCCAGGGCGATCTGTTTTTGGAATTTACCGATTGCACTGTCACCTGTCTGTGTCGTCCACAAATATTGCTGGGCGAAAACGGTAGGCATTAGAAAACAAAAAGTCAGGAAAAGTATGGTTTGTTTCATCGTACGGTTGTTTGTTCCTTTTCAATGCCGCACATCATGCAAGGGTATTCCGAATTTTCACCAGATCGACACGGAAGCTACAGCGCTGCAATTCCTGTTTTTAGAAATTCACCGTTACTTCGACGCGGGCCGGCCTGAAATCTCAAGGCGCTCTGTTATTCTACAGGATCATCCGAAGACCAACCTGCAACTTTTTCAGTGTATTGAAACCGGTAAAAATGACAAAATTCTCGTTAATCATGTAGCTTCCATTCACACCAACACCAACGACAGATTCTCTAGCGGTTATTATGTGATAACCGTCATCGCTAAATCTTCTGTCAATAAAGTTAGTGTAATGGCTATTAGAACCAATAGACAACTCACCGTCCACGATCCATTTTTGCTTAATGACTCGTCCATAGCCTAAGTCGATACTGAAAAAGGATTCGCCACTTCCGTCGGTAGTTTGTCCATAATTTGCCAGTTGATTCTCGACCTCCTTTCCACGCATGTCCGACATTTGGAATGCACCGCCCAACTTGAAGAGGTGGCGATAATCCTTTAAGTAGAGGAGTTCAAAGCCTACGGCGTTGCTTGTAGCATAGCTTATGCCGACGCCAATCCGTTGGCCTGACGCCTCATTTGAAATGGCCCAAAATAATAATGTAAACAGTAAAATGATGCTTTTCATTTGTTGAAAGTTAGGCGTGATTCGGTTGTAGGGTGGCTGGATATACACTTACAGGTCGCAGCTTCACTAGTGTAAAGAGTGTACAAGATCAAATAAGTATAATAAAGATGATGTATTTATTTGGCCGATCTCTTGACCTTGTTTCGGTCCAGGATATTGGTTGCCATAGTTATGACAGATTAGTTGACAACGGCAACCGGGTTTCCGTGCGTTAACGTGTTCTTTCCGAAACCTGCAAACCGGCTTTCGGTGGACACGGAAACTAAAAGTGCTACTCAGGAAAATGTGCCGCGCGGCCGCTGTTTGTGTACCCTCTCACGCTATACGTACGTCGCCGCCAAACTAAACTATGGCAGAACACGACATCGATGCAACGGTGTACACGACGACAGTGAGCACCCCTGGAATTTCCGATCATTTAATGGATATACCCGCGAGTTCGAAACTGAATTGGACATATTCTTTAAGCAATGGGTGATCGGGATTATAAGCGCTAAGGATCCGGACTGCCTCGTCGATGTAATACTTTGCTTTGCCTGTCTCAGCCGTTGCCTTCAACATCTCAGCAAAGGTTCTGTAGACGGGAGCTAACAGAAAATGATCTTTAGGATATTCAATCCGGCGAATTTTGATGGCTAATCTAATCGCACGGAAAGCATCTTCTTCCGTTGATTTCCGCATCAGCATCTGGGCAAACGTATTCAGGGAAATTGCAAGCGCCGGGTTGTACCTCCCTTTCGATTGATGAATGCGAACAGCCTTTTTCTGGTAGATCATCGCCGCGTCCAATGAATCCATTAAAAAAAATAGGGTATCCGCATAGTTGCCATATGACTGAGCCAGGTCAGGGTGGTTGGGGTGTAAGTTGCGCTCTCGGATAGCAATGGCTTCGAGATTATACCGCACAGCCTCCTCTTTCTTGTTGCATTTTCGAAAGGCTAACGCAATGTTGTTATATGAGACAGCAAGAGACAATTCTAACTCGATCTTTTCCTGATCTGTTAAGGTGGGTTTCCCATCCGTGTCTGCCTCCAGTTTGTGCCGCCTTTCGTCGAGCTGCGCAAGCAATGCCTGCTTGATAACGATACTCTGTTGATGAGCCGAAAGAGCATCCTTGTATCTTCCCAAATCCTCGCTGAGAAGCCCAACGGCATCCATAGATTTAGCCAGATTGATTCCCGTAATGCCGGCTTCCCGTTTGGCGTTCAGATCCTTTCTTGAGTGGTACCTGGCGGCGCTGATGTTTCCCAGCGACCGGTGGATTTGAAACAGGTTGGCATGTGCGTATGAAAGGTCCTCCCAAATGGAATTCCTTCGATGTACATACCGCTTGAACCGATACGAGATCATCTGGTACTCCAATGCCGGTTTCCAGTCTTTCACCCGCATGAATGCGGCACTGGCTACATTTGCCACCTTGTATAACGTGTGATCACTTGCAAGACGCTCCGCCAGGATTACCCTGGTCAGAGGGATCAGCGGCAGTTTGTCAAATGGATCCTGCTGGTTTCCATCGGCCAGCCGTCTGCCCAAATGTATCGCCAAACTCTCCGAGTTGAATTTCCTTCGCAGTTTTTTCAGGACGATTTCTTGTAGTAACGGATGCACCCTGAAAGCCCGGCGGTTACGCTGAATCCAACCGGCCCGCACCAGCCGGTGAAGCCTCTCGGGGAAATCAAATAACCGCTCCTCATCTCCAACGTTAAAAAGTGTTAACAGGTCCACCGCATTCAGGTCGTCCCGATACTGAAATTCCACGGGAGGCAGCGAAGCGAGGCGAAAAAGCAAATCTAGTTGTTCCTGGTCGAATCGACTTAAATCGAAAATTCCGGATAGGAACCGGTTGTATTTGTCAAACTGCCTGTACTTGTTTCGTTTAATTTTAACTCCCGGGGAAAGTCCTTTTGAAATACCCAGGACTTTTTTTTTACAATCGCTAAAACTTCCGCTAGCTTAAAAATTCGCAGCTCAGAGGTCTTGGCCACTACCTCTATCGTCAGGGTATGATAATCGATCATTCGAATGATTTCTTCCACGAGCCGGTCATCTGTCTCGAAAGTGTAGTGCTGATAAAATAACTGTACGGCGTCTTCCATAGTTAATGGATCAACCGGTACCTGAACGTAGTTCAGCAAAGGATCGCGCGAGGTCACCACCGTGCTCCATCCACCAGAAAGGCTAAGTGCGCTATAGAGATCGGAATGTTCAGTTTCTTCCGAAACATTGTCCAATACCAGCAAATTATCGCCTTTTAATTGCTGAAGACGGTTTACAATCAGATTAAACCTGGCCGTCTGGCTTTTGCCACGAACCTCATCGTGAAGCCCCAGGCTATCCACCAGCTGTATACTATTAACAAGAGCATGTTTTACCGTGGACTTGACCTCCAGGTAACAGATATGACTGAACAGCGCTTGATGGGTGTTAAGGAAGCATTCGGCAATCGTAGTTTTACCAATACCGCCAACGCCGGCAAGCTGAATACTTTTTCTGCCTCGGTTTTCTTCGATTGTCCGGGCAAGCTTTTCCATAATCGGCAGCCGTCCGACGACTCTTTTTTCATCAACAAACGGTATCGTCGTCAGAAGTTTTGGAATAGGCCTCGCGGGAACGTTGATGTTGATCGTACCGGTATTGACCGAAACCAGAACATTAACGCCTCCGATCTGTATAACCTGCGTGATCCCCTGCAGCATAGGGCACTCAACCGATATTGATAGTGCCTGTACTTGTAATCACCGACACCGACTTTTCACCATACTGATTCACAATCACAGTGGAATTGCGCTGATGGACGAATTTCAGAAGATCGGTTCGATAGGCCAGATCTCCGGCCAGGCGCTCCGCTATCAGCGTCCGGAGGGCTTCGTGGTCAACCGCGCTGCTAGCCGCAGATTCAGCTTTCGCGATAATGGCTTTCTCCTCCGTTTTCTGAAAAGGCTTCTTAATCAATTCCCAAAGACTTTTCCCAGCCTCCCCGGAAAATTCTTCCAGCCCCTTGCTCAGATAGGGGCCGATGACAGGATAGAGAATAGACAATAAATTAGATAGATCCATGGTGTAATTTTTTAGAAATGAATCAGCAATCTTCCAGGTATCCGCGGAAATTAAAGTTAGGAATAACCGGTCAGATAAAAAATCACAAATTCCACTATCTCCATCCGAACGTACTACCACAAAACAACGGCTGGGAAGCATTATTTTTGATTAATTATTCTAATAATAAAGCAAGATTACTTCCGGGATCGTGAGGAACTCATTAAAAGCTGTAGCGAAGAGATGGTGTCAAGCTGTAAGAAAGCGATGGAATCGGCCATGATGAGCTCGGAAAACCCCGTGGATCAGCTTCGCGAAATGCTGCATGCCAGCATCGACTGCGGCGTTAAATTTGCATTTATGGGCAAGCTTCATACACATCGCGAGCATAGCCACACCTATGTGATATATTGCCGGACAGGGTTTGTAAATAATACATAATACGGTCATGATAGAAATTTGGGAAAAGACATTCCTGGAACATCGGGCAATGTGGGGATTCGAGCCCGCTCCGTCAGCCATACTGGCAAAAGATCTCTTTGTTTCAAAGTCCGTAAGGTCGGTTCTTATACCCGGCATCGGATATGGGCGGAACGCAATGAAGCGAAAGTTTTCGAAACTTTTTTGTTTTGTCTAATATTGAAGAGGGTGAATTTACGTATGACGTAGGGGGATCAGTTTGTGCTCCAGGCAGTTGTCAGTTCACTGTCATCAAGCTCACCGGCATAACACACGGAAACTAAAAGAACCAATCCGGAAAACTTCTCATGCGTCCGTCCCACGGCAATAGTACGTTTGCATACCTCTCGTCATGTACGTACTAAAACTTAGCCTATGGTCCCACTATCCCCATCCGAACGTGAATATCGCAAAGCACAAAATAAGAAAATCGTAACCTCGGCTGCCTGCCACTCGTAGTGCTCGGCTTCCTCTTCAGCTATATCTTACTTGCTTAGTTTAACTTGGAATAAATTTCGTTCAAAAGGGACGATAGATTTAGTGCGTTGCCTCGTGTCAATATCTCTTCTAATTGATATTTCGCCATGATTTAGTTCTATTAGTTTTTTTACAATATTCATCCCCAATCCACTGCCTGATTTACCAATTTTAGTAGCTATCTCGCCAGAATAGTTTTCCTTGAAAATGTTTCCGATATCAGCGTCGGTGATTTTTATGCTGGTCATTTCCAGATTAATATCTATTTCTTTTGGGCTACTTCGAAAGTATATACTAAAACTGGTGTTAGGTAGAATATATTTAGTTGCATTGTCAAACAGATGACAGAGTGCAACGGAAATTGATTTATAATCAACTATTACATGTTCGTGGCATGGACCTATTTCTATAATGATACCTTTTTCGATTAAGTCAAGCCAAAAGGGAGTTAAATTCAAAAGAGTTATTTTGTGTGCCGAGTGTTTGTGAAATTCCAGATACGGATTCTCCATATTGATCATGTCAAAAACGTCGAACTCAGATTTCATGAAATTAGCGCTCTTAAGTACCCGCAAGACTGTTCGAGATGTTTCGTCTGGTTTTTTTATGACAATTTCTTTTATAACCTCTGTCTGTCGTTTCCCATTCAAAACTAGTGAATCTTGAGGGACAAGATTATAGATGTATTGTAAAATATTGGCATTGTGACTGATTAAATTGTGTCTGAGACGTTTGAAGTTCCTCTCTTCACCATCTCTAATGTCTTCTTTGTTTTTTATTATATACGGAATGAAAAATATACATGCGTCAAAGTAGTGTTCGAGAATTTTATTGGTTATGTTTTTGTCATATGAAACAAGATAAACGAGGCCAGAGGTGTATTTCCGAGCTCCATGTCGCTTGTGCGATCCTTCTATTTCGCAGACACATTTTTTTATAGATGTGTCGCAAGACTGTAATTCATTTAAATGTGATTCTGGGAGATTTGATGCAATAATTTTCCCCTCATAGATGATATGATAGTATTTAATTTTCATCCGCCTCCAGTTAAGAACAGTTGAATTACTGACGACACATTGGCTGCATTTTGAAGGTTGAAAACTTTTCCAACTTCATCTACAGAGAAATTTTTGCTGGTTGCAATTTTGGTTAGTTTTTTAAGTATTGCATCGCTTTCCACGCTTCGTCCTATTTCTTTTATTAGAAGTTGCTTAATTCTCTCTATGCATTCGTTAAGCGAGAATGCCTCTTTCGCAAATTTCTCAACCAAAAATTGAAACTGGTATGGGTCTGCATTTTTACTCATTCGGCTGTCGGCCATGTTGATACCGTCGGAAAAAGCTTGCACCTGGCCTTGGTCTTCGGCGCTATAAGCAATAATCTTCTTGCTTGGATATTTAGTTTTAAGAGCTACGATTAGACCAAGTCCTTCATCGTGAAATTTGAGGCGTTTTCCTACTCCTTGGATGTCAACAAACATTATATGAGATTCTCTTACCTCTGACTGATCCAAAGAGTCGACATCTTTGATCCGCCGGGTGTTTACCCACCCAGCGGTTTTTAGGATCTCAATTAAAGGGAAATTTTTGTCATCAATAAAAAGAACTTTGCATATCTGTTTTATCTCGTCTAAGCTTCGTTCAGGAAGCTTCTTATTTGCAGTAAACAGTCCAAACATATTAATGAAATCCTGCCGGTTAGTTGAACGATAATGAGACAGGGCTGTTATTTAGAGATGTTTTTATTTGATAGGTATAATGATATTTAGAGAAATATTTTTTTTCGACACTAAGTGTCATGTTTAATTCTAGTCTAGGTGTTTGGTCTTATGTGATTGAATATCAGGTATTTTTAGTATCTTAATTCACGTTTGGCCATCCGCTTATTGCGTACAATCAGTGTTTAGTGCTGGTCATGAAGGCTGACGTTTCAATATATATCAATAATATGGAAGGTAAACTGTTGGATCATAAGGCAAACGATCTATTGGAATTATTTGGTGCGGGAAGACCGACACCTGGATCTGGCAGTGCAGCGTCTTTGCAAGCGATGTTGTCAGCGAAATTAATTTTAACAGTCATTAAGCTCACAGGCAAGGATAAATTCAAGCCGACTTATGACAACGTATTGCCCGAACTGCGACGGCGGGAATTGGATATCAACGATCGTATTTATCCGGAGCTTGAAAATTTATTCCAGCAAGACTCTGATAAATTTGATGAATACATACGAGCTTACAAGGAGTGGGAAGCGGAAAAAAATCCTGAGAAACGAGAGCACTTGCATCGTATAAAGTTGGATCGTTTGGCTGAGGCTACGGAAAACACTGTCGCTATTGCTCAGTTTAGCGTTGGACTTGCGGAAGTCGGGGAATTTATCTTTAAGAATGCCTTCAAAGATGTGAGAGGTGACTCTGCTGTTGCACTTAGTGGTGCTATAGCAGCATTAGCGGGATGCATTTCAATTGTTGAACTCAATCTCGTCAGCTTTACTAGCCGTGACGAATGGAGCTGTGAAGTTCAGGAAGAAATCTCGATGTTGAAGATCAAGCATCGGGAGTTATTGGGAAAAGCAGCAGAATGTGCTGGATTACTTGAAAAAGAAAACGCGGATATTCATCATCAAGCATTTTTGAAAATAGTGACTGATTTGCGTTCGGGTAAGTGGGAAGAGCTTACTACTTCTGAAAGTTCGATAGAGAAGTTGGCGAGAGATGTACAAAATGTGTTATGGATGTATCGTGACTTAATCTGGAAAAAGGATGTTCCAGAAAATTATATAGATGTACTCAAGCCGGAAGTGGCGATCAACAGGCTGTTGGGCTACCAATTTGGTTACGCATCGTTGGGGAGATTTGTGGCAGAAGACGGCAGGGAATATGAAGCGGCTGGTGAAATTGACAAGGGCAGGAGAGTAGTTAGAGTTTCTGGGGACATGCGCCCTTCAGTTCGGAATTTTACGGCGGCACACGAATTGGGGCATGCATTGCTTCATAGTGGCAATGTGCTTCATCGTGATCGCCCGTTAGATGGTTCTGATGAGAATAAAGATGTCAGGGAAAAGCAAGCTGATAAATTTGCAGCTTTCTTTCTTATGCCAGGTACACTTGTCACATCATACTTTTATGAACTGTTCGGGATGGACAGATTCGTAGCCGATGAAAATACAGTTTTCAAACTGCGTGGAGGTGTTCCTAGCGCCTTTCGGAAGAGGATAGAAGAGATAGGTGGACTTGCTTATTATCTCGCAACAGTAGAATATTTTAATGGACGCTCATTTAATTCATTGGCAAAAATATTTAACGTCTCTAGAAAGGCCATGGCGATTCGTCTGAAAGAGTTAGGTCTTGTGGAAGAATAAGTAAGTTGTGATAGGACCGCGCAAAACCAAAAAAGCATCGAGAGATCGGTGCTTTTTTGTTTCTGGATGCGGACCGGACGGGAGTAGAACTATTCCGTAACCGACTGATATTCAACGCACTTATTTAAGTCCTGCTTCGTACTCACCGCTTTTTCAATAAAAGTGGCAGTGCTGTAAGTACGTCAAATATAAGGCTATTGGGGCATATTTTGACGTGCTGTCGAATTAAAATGGACGCTCACGCAGGTCGACTGACTCTTGCTTTCCAACGGAAGGGCAGGGCGGAATTTCCCTTAGAACGGAATATGAACAGGTAAGTGGAATACGTTATTTTCCTTCTTAGGCTTATAGGTATCGCTGACAGCATCTGCATTGTACAAAAGAAGGATTATTACATCAGAGTCTTTGGATGCACGCAACTTCTTCATGGAAGCTGCCTTCTTTCCAGGAAAAAAGGACGTAGCCACATTAAACGCCTCACCGATCAATTTATTCCTTTCATTTCTGGCCATGACGTCAAAAGCATTGTGATTTTCATTTCCAAACAGTACTTCATACTCATCAAATCTTACAGCCTCCAACACTCCATTTAGTAGAGCTTGCACGCCGTACAAAATCGTGAGGTCCGTCATTATCCGATTGGCCGCCTCGAATATTGAAACATTAGGGTAAGGACCGGCCTTGATAGTCTCACGTTTCAAGCCCAGTAGGAAACTATGAACATTGGTCGCCGAAATCGACAGGGACACGCTATCCAGTAATCTGAAATAGGAGGATATTGCATCGCCTATATTTTTCTTGTTTAGCGTTCTACTCTTTCCTGTTCCGATTTGAAGATTCATATTTTTTATTCTGAATTATTTCTTTTATGCATTTAAGCCGTATAAAATACTGTATATTTATAGAACTGGAGTCATCTGTTTGTTAAATGTCGGTAAATGTCGTTGATAACTCCCTATAGATACTTTTACTTTTATGAAAACCTACGGGTCGCCATAGCTTTCACTTCGCTAATGATTCACAATCATCAACATTTATTCCTTATTCATTGTAATCATTTAGCGTAATTACAGTCGTCGCCTGGTGATAAAACCTTTATCAATTGTCTCGAGCTTAGCCCTTTATAGCAAATCAGGTATTTTCGGATGGCAGCCCTGCAGTACTTTGACATGAGGTCAATGTCGAACGCCTCGGCTAAGTGAGCCCGTCCACCGTGGATGATTTTGTTTCTAAGTCGATAGGCTTCGCTAGAGAGAATTCTAACGACAGAAGAATCGTGCTCAGGTGAAATCATTTGCGCCAACCGGGTTGCTATTTTTTCTCCTTTAGTTCCACTTTTTTCAGGAACCAATAAAGCCTCAAGTGTAATCATAAGGTCGATAATCCTGTCCTCCAGATTTAACCGAAGCTGAGAATAAAAATATCTTCGTGCAACAAGTGCAAAACTGAAGTTACCTTCAAATTCACCTTTAAAAGACGGCCAAAATACACGCAAAGAATTCAACTCATCACTTGTGAATTTGACTTTGGAGGCAAAGCGGTACTCATTGGGCATTGTATAAAACCCCGCTGACTGAAATTCCTTTCCATTCACTAAATAGAAATTTCCTCTGTTGATATTGAGAATGTTTGCAGAGACCACCGAAAAGAAAATTGAAACAAGATTTATTCCATTACCTGGAGCTAGTCCTTGAATCAACCCACGGGGAATGTGAAAGTCAAATTCCGCAAAAAATTCATTGTCAAGAGCCTTTTGTTCAACATCCTTGGGGTTATTCGTCCTGGACCAAAATGCTTGACGTTCGTCCAGTGGAGCTCTCCTTACCATAAGCTCAGGTGCAATCTCGAACTTTTCGACCTCACAGAAAAAGCCCTCCAAGGCTATCTTCATCCGCACCGGAATGAGTTCTTTGCTTCGCCTCTCATATGCCCTCTCATCGAACATATCCATATTTATTTCGACCATTTAAGATTTATTGCCCACTTGGTATGTTGTCCAATTTTATAAATCGTCTTTGCTTGGCGGCCATCAAAGCCCAACGATTGAATCAAAGAAACATCTGCCCATTTAACATAGTCGGAGTCTCCTTTTTGGAACAGCTCCTCCATCCTTTTTTCCTGTTCTGCATTCGGAACAAAGTCAAGAATATCGTATTGCAGGATTTCCCAACAATCCCAGTTTGATGCGCGCTTTAGCGGTGTACATACCGTCTTTCTAAAGTTATAATTCACGTAAGAGAAAGCTTTCTGGTCCAAAAGCTTTCCCTTACCATCAATCAACTCCTCATAAAATTCACGCCAATGCGAGACCTCTCTGTCCTTGCCTGTATTAAACCAGTCAATGAACTTAATCGCATTCTTTGCAGGAACAAAAACGGCAAGATCATCCTTCTTTAATCCATTTGTAGGCATCTGTAGATCATCAATAGCATCGAAGTCGTTCAGTATTTTTTGCGTTAATGCTAATCGCTTATACTTACCACCAACGAGCTGATAGTGATCCCAATTAGAATTCTTCACCAGTAGGTACTTATCGTTTACTTTTATTCGGTAGAGATAAGACATAGAGAAACGAACGTGACCACCGAACAGACCCAACCACCAGCACCTTATAACCAACCAAAGCCGATGCCAGTTCGTATACGCGTCATACACCAGTTCAACCGTAAACAGAAGGACAAACATGCCCAAACCATTTCCAACAAATTCCGGTCGTAGTTCATCGCTTAGAAAATATCTTCCGACGACAATAAGGATTGTAGCTGCTATAACCTGTAATAGATACTTCATATGATTTTGGGGCTTGGCTTAACGTGTGATATGGTTTCTTTCAGGATCTTGAAAGTAAGTTCTTCTTTAGGAAAACATTTAGCGATTGATTCCGGAAGTATCCTCAGTCGGATATCCGAAAATGAATAACCTAACCCATCATTATTCTCGGGTCCAGTTAGATCTGCCAATTCCTGTAAGTCCCGATTGCTTAGTGAAACGCCCTCGAGACTTTTGGAGAATAACTCAACCCGTTCTTCTCCGGATGGCCTTTGAAATTCAAGAACTACCGCCGCGCGTCTTACGATTGCTTCATCGATAAAATGAAGCCGGTTGGTAGACATAAATACAACAGCTCTTCCTTTTAGCTCTCGGATCTCATCAATTTTTTGGATAAGTGTGTTAACCGCAGCCTTTTCCTCCTGGTGCATCTGCATCGTTGAACGTGTAGTTGCGATCGCATCGGCTTCGTCAATGAACAGAAATGCGAGTCTCTTTTTGCCAGCCTCGGTCTTGAGCTTATCAAATGCATCATTTACCAAGTTGCCCATTTGACCGTGCAGACCTTCACCCCGCACTCTGGTACTAAGCTTAAGGAAAAAACCTTCTTTGCCAAGTTCCCGAACCATTCTATCAGCGATTGCCTCAGCTGAAACTGTCTTGCCGGTACCCGCGTCTCCCGCTAAAATTATCAAAGGATGTCGGTCCGTTAATTGGCTGATTATTGGAAGCTCTGCTTTATAAAACTGCTTACTCCATTTCACAAGACCTTCCTGATCAAGTAGAAGTTTAAGGTTGCCGTGGATGCGTTGAAACCTGGATTCGAAGCCAATCAAATGGCTTGCTCTTTCCTTCACGGCTGTGCTTGGTAATTCTATCGTGTTGTCAAATATGGAGGTTGCCATTATTGAAAATTGTCTTTTCTAAGTTCGTAACCATTGCTTCCGTATAGTTGAGCGCCCGATTTCGACAAATGCGAATAGGAGTTATCGATGGAGGAAGGCCCCCAATTTCGCTTAAAGCCATTGTCCCTTTCAAATTTTGATTGTTGCTCTTGCGTAAGCCCATCCCAAGCTTTGTTATTTTTCACAATCACTGTAAGGTGCGTATTGGCTATGTTTGGCCAGTTGTTGCTTCCTGCTCTGTCACTTTGTATAGCTTTACCCTTTTCATCAACCGTATAGCGTGTGGCACGTGCCGGTTTGTTATTCTGATCAAGGAGGGTAATATCAACATAATCAAGGTATTTGGATTCAGCCCAGGCCATGATGTCATGCAAAGTGTTTTCAACATCCTGGACAGACATCTTCTCAGTGCGCGCAGCGATCATCCGGAAGTCGGCACTGAAACCTTCGAAAGTTCTTCTGATATCAACAACTGTATAAGTTGATGTGTTTGTATAAGTACTGTACATGGTTATTCCGTTGGTTCGATGTTAAAAGATGATCCAAATACCCGGTTCCACTCCTCAATTGTTTCGCCCTCGAAGTTTTTAGATTGGGCGATGCATAGTGATTCGAAAGCATCATTAGCCTCCGCTACCACCTCTTTCCAGATTTTATCATCTAGCTTTTTTGCAGCATTATTTTCGTTATTAGTGGGATCCGATACGAATATCGGAGTATCGTATGAGGGTACTTTCCCAATGGCATCTTTGAAAGTGATGACAGGAAATCCGGGATCGCTTACAAACTTGAAGAAGCGAAGCAATCCATCTTCAATGCTCTGTGCACACCCTTTCGTAATTTCAAGATGGGCAGCAATAAGTTCAATCGCGAAGGAAGAAATGCCAGATTCATCATCAACCGGCTTTAGTTCTTTGTAATTACGCCACCACTTGATCGCTCGAACTATTGCTGTGTAGGATGAATTCTTCGATCTTCTTCCCTGAGCAAAGTCAAGCTGTTTTGTTACGCTCGTGATGTATTTCTTTCCACCACCACCACGCTGAGGCTGAACCACATATTCTTTATGCGATGATAATGGAACAACTGGAACAATATCCATCTCCAATCCGGTTCCTGTGAAGGTGATCTTGATGGACTTTGTATTACCCTCAGCATCCACGTCCCGGTTAATGTCTTTCGTTGGGTATATTTCCTTGAGATACTCAACTACGAAATCGTGCAGTTTCTTTAGGTCACCCTGTATGTTCTCATCACCTTCAACGTAAAGAACGAGATCAACATCGATTGGATGTTCTCCTGTTGGTCGAAGTATGGTACCTTTTTTCCAGGAACCCGCAATAATGAACCTTGTTACTTTTAACCCGGTTCTCTTGTCATTCTTAATTTTTTCTTCAAGTTTTTCTCGCAGATTGTTAATCTGAGTTCTAAACTTGGGCATATCATCCCGCTTCAGTTTGATTCGGGTGATAAAGTTTTCCAGTTGTCCGTTATTAAGCCGCATATAGATTTGATTACTTTGAATATTCAAAATAACTCACCAAGTGTGACATCTATTGTCACTCGCTCAAAGCCTGAAAAGGCTTAAAACGGCCAAAAATCGCCATTTTTGTCTGGCTGAAACAACGTTATGCTACCTGTATGCTTTGGTTTATCCGGTCGATAAGCTGAAGAAGTTCCTTCCGGTCTTTGTCCGGAAAGTTGTCCAGTCCCTTGCCGTCATCGATAAATGGCGACTCATATAACATATCCTTTTCAACGATTCCGTTTGAGATGTAGGAATTAATCAAGAGTTCGAGTACGGAAAATTGCTCTGTCGTGGCATTATGAGTTTTTGCGAAAGAATTGAAAATTTCATTGGCGGCTCCCTGATCGAGACCGAGTGAGCGCCTGATGAGTTCTGTCAAAGGTTTGCCATCCAATGCTTTCAAATATGCTTCTTTGTCCTGTATCCTGCTCTCTGCAAAAAAAATGTCGCTAAGTCTGTTCGCTTCATCAACAGTGATCGGTTGAGCAGTTCTTATCTTTTGAATAACGAGATCATTTTTGTGTTGATAGATCAAACTCTCCATTCTTCGTTTGTAATCAGCTGACGTAAAGCTGGCATAGGTTTGGACTTCTTCCTCGGCAAGATTCCCCGTAAACGTATCCGTGAAGTTGGTGTAAATGACAGTACGATATTCTTTATCAACATGGCGGACAAGATCCCGTAGTTCCTTACGAACTTCTTCCAACTGAGGTAGAGTGACATTTGCCCAGTATTCATCCTTTAAAAGAGAACGAATCAACGGTTCTTTCTGAAGAACAGATGGCATTGTTCGTTTTTTTAATAATCCTTCTGCAATTCGCTTAATCCGCGTTGTGCTCAATTCCTGCTCCGGATCTTTGGTCAACAGTTGCTCTTGCAAAGTCATCACGTTAGTGTCGAAACGGAGTGCATCTTCTTCATTGTCCGCCTCTGTGGTTTGTCTCACCAATGGACTGATGTGTTCGATAATGTCGCGTACCGCAGGCTTGGCAAGAGCATACCAATTCTCAATGCTCTTGTATTTCTCGACATATGAGAGTTCAGCTTTTACTGCATAACTTTTAATATCGAGGGTTCTTACCTCGCTTTGAAGCTCATCCACTAATATGCATCCTAATTGATGGAGGGAATTTTCCTTTTGTTCAATAAGAGCTCGCCCCAACTTCAGTCTGCTATTGAAATAGCGCTCACCTAACGTTTTGTTTCTACTGCTGCTATCTATTTCCGGATTTTCATCGAAGAATTCAAAATTATGACACCAATCAAATACCAGAAAATGGTGTTTATCAAGACCCGGGCCAAAAAGGTCTTTAACTGGCCTGGTACCGCGTCCCAACATCTGCCAGAACTTAGTGTATGAACGCACTGGTTTACAGAAAACTAAATTTACAATCTCCGGAATATTGACCCCGGTTTCCAACAAGTCTTCGGTTATGGCAATCTGTGGAAGCTTCTCTGCGGTGCGGAAATCATCATAGCGTGATTTATCTTTCCCATCAATTACACGTAGCAATTTTCCGCCATCTTTAGGCTCCATCTCATTGAAGACATCCATCATAAACAGCGCATGTTCACGCCTGCTTACAAAAATGATCGTCTTTCCAATACGTTGACCACCAGCCACGCGTAATCCCTTTTCCATCAATTTTTCAAGAATCATGCGAACGGTATCTTTATTCATGATCCATTGATGAACCTGAGAGGCTGCAACGGCATCAGGTATTTCTCCCGTGTCAGGATCAGTAAACTTCTCCTCATAGTGCGCCTTCTCCTCATCATTCTTCAGGTCTTTATATGTAATGCCTTCCGAATAAAACTTTGTTTGAACCGGAACTCGCTTGAATGGCTTCAAAACTCCAAGAGCAACGCCATCTTCTAACTCGAATGAGTAGGTCGGATCTTTATCTTCAAGGCCAAAAATCCGATAGGTATTTTTGTCTTTATCTTTTTTTGGTGTCGCAGTCAACCCAACTTTGAATCCATCGAAATAATAAAAGATCGCTTTGTATTTGTTGTACACGCTACGGTGGATTTCATCAAATACAATCAGATCGAAAAAACCAGGACCGAGAGTGCGGCTGCCATCTTTTTCTCTCGCACCATCAATCACGTTATGTAGTGTTTGATAGGTTGAGAATACTATACGACTTCGCAATGGGTCCTTATCATCGCGCAGATCACTTAATGAATATTCGGTGAGATACTGTGTAAAGTCTGCCTTGGCTTGCGTTACAAGGAAGTCTCGATCGGCAAGGAACAAAACGTTCTTCACCCAATGTGCTTTGCTGAGGAAATCTGCCAGCGCAGCGGCTGTACGTGTTTTACCTGACCCGGTAGCCATCACTAACAATGCTGCTCTAGTTTTCTCTTTCGAAAATGCCTCGGCAATACTCTCGAGTGCTTTGGTCTGGTAGAGCCGGTCGATGATGGTGTTGTTGATATTCGAGATCAGCAACGGCTTTCGCTCCCTGCGACTTATCAGGCGTTCAAGTTCTTCTCTTCGATAAAACCCTTGCACGGGCCGTGGCACGTAGGTCAACGAAGGGTGATCATCCCACAACCAGATGGTTAAACCATTGGTGAAGAAAATAACCGGGCGCTGGCCGAATTGCTGCTCCAGTTCATTAGCATACCCTTCGGCCTGGCCTTGGCCAACTTGAGGATCATGCATGGTGCGCTTGGCTTCTACAACAGCAAGTGGTTTACCGTCATCACCCCACAGCACATAATCTGCGCGTTTGCCGCTGACAAGCGGATACTCTTTTACATTGGCGGCATCCAGATCCCAACCGGCATCCATCAATGCAAGATCAATATAGTCTTTGCGTGTTTGCTTTTCGTCAATGACCAACACATGAGGCTTGCTGGAGAGCAACTGCTTTTTAAGCTCTTTGTTGGACTTGCGAACCTTGAGGTTGTCAAGATCAAGCTTCTCAAGTTCGGCAACTGGCACAGTGGGGCTAACGGGTTTGACAAGCGTGGGATCAAAGGCATTCACTTGCTGACCATCAGCACCGGCATATCGATAGTAAAACCAAGTGGCCACATTGTGTAAGTTACGCAAAATGACTTTGGCCTTATTTGACTTTGATTTGCCTATGCTTTGTCGTGGGTCGAAATCATGATCCAAATGAATGGTATCGTTACCTGCATGTAACACGATGTCTGCACTTTGCATGAGACCGGTATTGTGTCTTTTGCCATAACTGTCGGTAATAATGTATCGAGCTAGTTGGGTATGATTGAGAAAGCTCCCATTGAAAAGGAGTACGCCAAGTGTTGGCTTCGCTTTTTCATCACGCAGAGCAGGGTATGCCAGGTTTTCTATTTTATAAACCGACTTCACCATTGCCTCCAGGCATTTGCGCGACAAAATAAGCGACACATCGGCCTGACTAATGGCAACCTTCTCTGCTTCAGTGCAGAGTTCGTAAAGACCAGGGAAATCCTGTTGGAAGAATGAGAAATTAGAGGCCATCTGTTAACCAAGGGTTAGCTACATCTTACCAAGATAAGAGTTTAGTGTTCTTTTACAAATTCACCTTTGAAGACTTGTTGGAGAAGATTCTGAAAAAGTTCCCCGGATTTAATTGAGGAGTGCGCAGCTAGGCTCTTTTCCAAATGAATAACCTTCATAATCTGAGCAAATTTTTTTTGAAGATTGAAATCTGGTATCGGAATTTTAAGTTTTCTGAATTCACCAATATTGAAATGTTTTTGAATTCCACCAACTTTTTTTGATGAGACAATCATTTTACCCTCTTCAGAATTGAACAAGTATGCTAAATAGATTGGATGGATTACATTGTCTTTGGGCCGAGATATGATTAAATCTATACAATTGCAACCATCAAGCTCTTTTGGAATAACAGCAGCAGTTCCAGGAATCCCTGTCCTCACAAAAACAACATCACCCTCACGTAGAATTGATTTTGAAAGTAGCTTCTCGTTATCCTCCTTGGAAAAATAGGCTAAATTTCCAAGATCAATTCTATTGGGTTTAATATTCAATGACCGTAATGCAATGACACCCTTTTCGGTATAATATGATGCGGGTTTTACCACCACTCCAACTGTTAGTTTGGTCAGATAGTCCTCAGATTTCTTTAATGGCCAGTTCCGTTCATTTATTGTGATATTACCAAACATGTCATGAAAGATACTTTGGGATAGTTGGTCGTAATGCTCAAGGAGCAGTTTATCCTTATGACAAAGGCGATCGGCCGCATCAAGTATGTTGGTAATCTTTTTTTGAATAGTTAAAGAAGGTACAGGAATCTGAATATCTCGAACAACACCGCTAGTTATTGCGGAAAAAGTAGAGCCATTTCCCAATGCTGCTAATTTTTCTTCTATAGATTTAAAAAAATAGTAGGCATATTTGAAATGTAATTCTTTTCCAGGTCTAATTGCTGCGAGCCCTCTTCCAATACACGATTCAATATTGCAGATATTAGTTGGTCCTACTGGGGCCCTAACTGACAGCAAAATGTCATTTGGAATTGCAATCTTAGTTGCCTTATTTGTATAGTAACGTACTGTAGGATGGGTGTCATTAAAGTCTGCCTTGCCTTGAAAGAACGGCATTCCTTCACCAGAAGTATTGTAATACTTCGATTCGGGCGATTGCCCGGAAATTATTTCTGCTACTGATGACAAAGAAGTGAGTTTCCAATTCATTTCAACAGCAGTTCAAGTTGTAACAATTCTTTACTTCGTTGTTCGTCGAGTTTGCGAATTGCTTTAATGATGTTCGTTGGCTTATCATACTTTACCTCCACATGATCGATGACTCGATATCGATTCATGCTTAAATCATATCTATTTTGAGCTATCTCGTCCTTAGTAACAAAAAAGCTTTTCGTATTCCTGCCCTTTTCGGGAAGTTTATCCAGCATTTTGTGATGTGCTTTTAGATTTTTCCAGATGTGCAAAATGTGTGGCAGATCAGTGTCATTCATCTCTGTATTGTCCTCTAATTGTTTGAATGTTTCAAACTCGGGTGCCTGAGGCGTACGCTTGTCATCGAGTGAGTAGCCATCAGTTTTCATTTCGTAGAACCACACATCTTTGGTTCCTCCGTTGCCAGTCTTCGTGAATATCAGGATAGCGGTACTCACTCCAGCATAAGGTCTGAAAACTCCACTCGGCATCGAGATCACCGCTTGTAAATGATGGCGTTCGACAATTTCTTTCCGCAGATCTACATTGGCTTTGTTACTTCCAAAGAGTACGCCATCGGGCACTATCACGGCAGCGCGTCCACCACTTTTTAGTCCACGTAGCATTAATGCCAGGAACAGCAACTCGGTCTTCTTGGTCTTCACTGTTTTCGTCAGCTCGGCGTAGATCACATCTTCATCGAGGCTTCCTTTGAATGGCGGGTTAGCAAGCACAAGCGTACAGGCATCAAAGAACCCGGCATTCGCCTGGCTTAACGCATCCACATCTTTCAATTGAACGCCCTCTATGCCGTGCAGCATCATGTTCATGGCACCAATACGCAACATCGTTGGGTCGAACTCCATACCCATGAACATCTTGTTCTCAAAATGTCTTTTGTTTTCCGTCTTCAGCAAATCTTTAGTTTGCTTTTCGCGAACGTATTCGCTCGCTGTTACCAGAAACCCGCATGAACCCGCGCTGGGGTCGCAGACAATGTCATCGAGTGACGGCTCCATCATCGCTACCATCAATTTGATGATGTGACGTGGCGTGCGGAATTGTCCGTTCTGCCCTGCACTTGCGATCTTACTCAAAAGATACTCATACACATCTCCTTTCGTGTCGCGGTTGCTCATGTCGATCTTATTGAGCAAATCCACGACGAGTGAAAGCAAGCGGGGCGTTGGGATCATGAACGTAGCGCCCTTCATGTAGCGACTAAAAGTACTATTCGATTTTGAACCCAATGAACGGATGAATGCAAAGACACCTTCATCTTTTGTAAAGAGTTGGTACATGGTTTCGGCATCCTTGTCCTTGAACTTACTCCACCTTAGCTCATACTGTTTTTTTGTAAAAACGGGTTCTTCAATGGGCTTGCCAAGATCATTAGCTTTCTTCTCTTTTAGCGTTTGAATCTCATCAAGTCTTTTAATGAAAAGGAGGTAGGTAATTTGTTCCATTACCAGCAATGGGTTGGCCAAACCTCCCGACCAGAAGGTGTCCCATACTTTATCGATTTGTGAACGTAGTTCGCCTGTTAGCATGTTAGTCTGTAATAATAGAGTTGAACCAATGATAACATCCAAAATGGGAATATACTAATCCCAAGATCATTTCAGAGGAAGGGTAGTCGGCACCCACTGTTTCAGGATTGTGTGAAGCATAGGTGGATGCCGTGTAGTAAATATTTTTAATGGTATTGACTAAGTATGAGGGAAATTCAGTATGAGTTTTTGCTTTAAAATCAACGACAAAGAAATCCACAATAGCGACAGTTCGATTACCCATATTTGCTGGGCGCTTTGGTGGATTTTCTCGGTTTATTTTTTCAATGTAAGTTCTCAGCTCAAACGGTGCGCTATAATAATGTAGAGGAATGGTGTCAACCAGGGCCTCATTTAGTAACCGAAGCGCGTCTAAGGTCGTCTTCTTCCTGACAAAGTCATGAAGACCATTATTTAATCCGTCCAACAGCTCAATTAAAAGCTCGTGCTTCTCTTTATTGAAGTACTTGGCAGAAAAGTTAAATACAGCTGGATAGCTATTTTTAAGTCTTTCTGATGGGAGTTTAGAGGCTTCCGTTTTAAGAAACTTAAGAACATCCTCAAATTTCGTTTTTGATTTATCAAAGACTTTGAGAATTTGATCGTTGAGAGTCGTTACCGGTTCAATGTCTGGATGGAATCCGGTATAAACAACAACGGGCACGAATCTTCCTTTTGCCCGCTGCTCGCGTAACCATATTACTGCCTCCAGCAGGTGTCTGGGATCTTCCCCTTTCGAACTATCACGTAACCGCCCTTTGCCATCTATAACAACAGCATGATATGTATTAAAGTTAGTGTCCAATTCTACTTGGGCGCTTTCCCAGTCATCATAACAATTTAAGTCACAGTCGAGCGCAGCTCCAATCTCCCGGCTGGACGTCCGGAATGCCTCGTTGTCATCACTTAATAAAATCTTGATCATGTTAGTCGTTATATGGAAGCCTTATTTTAAATCCTACGCCCGGAATGAAGGCCTTTGATAATACAGCGTTGGCTTCTTTACCTGTTGAAACTGAGTGGGTTGCAATATACAAAGTTGCTCCCTCTGGAAATTTCAATTCTTCAAATGTTCCATCGTGAAATTTAACCACCTCATTTATCAGGAAACCGCCAATGCCTGCACCCTTATTACTGCCCGTTTTAACCCCGAATGAGATAAAATCTTCAAACGTAAAGCCATCTGGGAATTTGTTGCCATTGTTCATCATGGTTAATTCCACCGATAGTTCATCCTCTGAAACAGAAACATCAAATGCAATCAATCTTTGATCAAACGTTGTATTTGCGAATCCATGCTTGACGCTGTTCGTTAAAAAATTCTTAATGACCTTGGCGAAGAGTGGTTTATCAATGTTCACTACGAGCCGGTCCTTCCTCGACTTCTCCGTCAATCCAACGGTTACTTCAACATCTCTTAGTTGACCTTTCATTAGGTCAACCTGATCCTGAATAAATGATCTAAGAACAACTCTTTCCTTTCTTAGTTGTGATCGGTCAAGCGCTAATAGCGCCTGTACGTCATCAAACAATGACCCCATTTCCTGAAGAACCAATTCTTGTTGGAAAATGAGCTGTTGAATTGTACGAGAGTCTGGAAGATTAACAATTTTATCGTCCCAAGCTATACCTCCGCTCTTGGCTTTTCCATCAAGGTAAAGCTTAATTGAGGTAATACCGCCGGACAGAACAACATGCAGATTAGAAAACTCATGTTTAATAGCTGAGAAAAGGACACGCTGTGCCGATTTTTCATCCTGCTCCCGTTCTCCTTTAATGGATTTTATTGAATGTTCCCGCAGCCTAAAAATTTGAAGAAGTTCTTTCTCCTGGCTTTCGAGCGTTGGTACTTTGATTTTCAGTCGAAGAAAGTCTTCTAATCGAACAAAAACCTGTACTGCACCGCCCCTTATTTGATTCAACTGTTGTCGAAAATATGGTTCATTGAATTGAGTAATGAGATATTCGCTAATCACCAAATCTTCATTCGGATAAAGCGCTATAATATTTGAACTAAACGCTGCGGAGCTCCCAGCAAATAATGTTGGTTTTAGTTTAGTGCCAACTTTTGCAATTAATATTGCCCCTCCGCGCACAATATAGTGCGGTTTAATTATTGACATCTTATTGATGAAAGTTGTGATGCTTTCCTGGGGAAGTAAGAAATCCTCATCGGAACTTGATAGATCTTTAATTGTTATGTAAGGAATTCCCTCTTTCGAATCAAGATGCTTTTTTGGTACAGCAACTCCAATTGAATGATTTGCCAGTACAGTGTGGATGGGTTGATATTCCGGCCCAAGTTCAATCCTGTCAAGGTATCTGTTGACGTTTAGTAAGAGATCATTATCAAAAACCTCATTCAAGTCGATCACTGTCGTTCGATTACTCTTTGAGTTATCATAGAATTCATAGGGCTCGAACAGTGTCGCCATTCCGGTGTTGCGCACTTGACCTGACTCTAATTCATTTTCACTTACTTCTTTGAAAAGAATCTGCCTAGCTTGCTGCGGTGTTTTATTTTTGTTGATTACAAGAATTGATGTGTTGGCTGCAGAGTATGGTTTAAGGCTGCCAACGGGCAGCGAATAAACTGCTTCGATCCAATCGTTATGAAGTAGCCAATATTTGATTTCTTTTGACCCTTTATCATTCGTAAATAAGAAACCATCAGGTATCAGTATTACGGCCTTACCATAATCAGCCAATAGATGAACAGCTAGCTGAATATGCACATTCTCGCCTCTCGAATTGGAAGGTAAAAAATTAGGAGGAAGCTTATAGAAGTCATGTTGGTGGTATCTTACTCCATATGGAGGATGTGTAACCACGTAGTCAAATTTCCTGTCATTTAGATGATTAGAAAATAAATCAAGTGTGTTACCTATATGGTAGCTGACTTCCTTAACCCCATGGAGGATCAAGTTCATGCGTCCCAGCATGACACTCACCGGATTGATGTCTTGAAATACACACCCATATCCAGAATGTCCCTTTAGTATTTCGCTTGCTAGTCCTCCGTTTCCAGCAAACGGGTCGCACAAATTCTCATAGGGAGCAACATGAACAATTGTAGAAATGAACCTGGCAATGTTTGTTGGTGTGATGGACTCTCCACTATCGCGTCCCCATCCTGAAAAGGAATTAAGAAAATTATTGAAAGTATCAGCAAACTCGCTCTCGCTTATTGAACTGTATTCAAAATCAAAATATTGAAGTTCGCCAACAATCTCGATTAGATTGTTGTGCGATAACTTCTTGAATGTTGACATTAACTCTTCATCCAAATCTAAAAAATTGACATGCCTTGTAAATCTTTTAATCGAATCGAGGATTTTTGACTTCAAATGTTCGTTATACCCATGGGCGAAGTCAATATTTCTATCGAACCTATAGCCACTAAAATACTCTTCACCCAGATAATTCCCAGAGGCTCGGAAATAAAACAGTAAATATCCTATGACTAAATCAAGGTTGTAAATGGTCTTGGGTCTTAACCTATCGGATATGTGAAATAGCAGGCTCAACAAGGAATCAGAAGACCTATTGCGCATAACGATTTCATCGCCAATTCTATCAAACAACTCAGGGTAACTGCTTATCCTAGCCGAAACCTGAAAAGTCGAAAGATTTTCGGCATCCTCCCTTTCATAGAGATTCCTATCTTTTATTGCACGAACAATTTCTCCAGTTGTCATTGGTCGTCCATATTCCATCAAAACCCGCTCGATTGCTTCGTGTAATGTCATCCGCTCTAAATACTATGCTAATTAATCTTCGATCTGTGACATTTTAGGTCACGTCTGTCGGTATTGGCTATGAGATCGCTCAAGGATGGATTTAATTTCGTCTCTTAATGTCAAAGGTTCAAGGACTTCAATTCCATCGCCAAACCCAAGTATTGTTGCCTTCAATTCATAGTTGATGATCAAATTGAGTTTTATTACAAGACTTCCATCACGTTCCATTCTAACTGGTTCCTGGCATTTATGAATAGGTTTCGACTCAACGTGCCGAACTGATACTGGATTGACTCTTAAAGTGATATCCTCTGGGCTTTTGTCGTAGTCCATGGACACACCAATCACCTTATCAAAAAACGTGTCCGGGTGGAATAGATCATTAAACTTAAATTTTTGCTTGGATACTTTTACTTTCTGAATTCGATCGAGACCAAGTGTCAAAACTTTATTTGACTTGTCTTCGCGGCCAATAAGCCACCATCGGTTACGATACTCTTTCAATAGATAAGGATGGACAACGTGCTCTTTTGGTTCCGCGTGTCTATAGGAATGATATAAAATATCCAGTGTAGTTTGCTCACGGATAGAGTCAAACAGTTCATTGAACCATTGGGCTCCTTTCGCACTGGTATGATTTTCAAACTGAACAATTGTTTGATTGTCCGGTACATTAGTGTGTATCCGGTTGGCAAGCTTCCCAATTATTAAATCCAATTCATCCATCATTTGAAAGTTCTCAACCTTTCGTAAAATATTTATCGCCTGTTTTAAAGCCCGCAAATCATCGCTATCGAGTGGTACATCCTTTAAGGAAAATTTATATTCATACGAATATGTCATATCACCTTTCTTTGGCCTGTGAAGCGGTGCGCCTTTCAATTCCAGATAGTTCAGATCTCTCCTGAGTGTACGCATATCTACGGGCTTTTCATCTAAATTCTGGAGTTTTTGATTTACCTGTTCCAACAATTCATTCCCGGTCCAGTTTCGATGAGCCAGCAGTTCATCCAGAATTTCAGCCCTTTCTTGGGGTTTTCGGGTCTTCGGCATAGCCAGGCAGTTTAATGACTAAATTGGAGCCATTATAGCTAAAAAAACCTAAAAATAGCTTGATTTGAAAGATTTTAGCTGATCTGCTGAAGCAATTCACCATCATCCCTTCCAACGTGTTGATACTTTGCACTATTCCGCCCCGCTACTGCTCGGACGTTTCCAACGTTCAAAACTGTTCAGAGTTGTTGAAATTTGTTGATTATAATAGATTTTGTCCGGTCACCTGAAATTCGATCCTATTTTGGTCTTATTCCCTCACTCACAGCGTAGTTGGGTTATACTTTCTGCCCGATGAGGTCGCGCGACCAGGGCGCCTCGCCAACGGTGAAAACCTGTGCGATGTCGAGGAGTTTTTGTCATGGCCGACAAGGTCGGTATAGTCGAACGTCTCTAACAGCATACCGCGTTTGCCAAAGGTCGGGTAAAGCAGCAGGTGTGCGCTCTTGTCAACGCTGACTGATAAGAATTTATAAGTGTTAATATCTTGTTTTTTACGCTAATAATTTGCAGTTTGTAACAACGATGCTGAAACGCTCTGTTGGTTTGTGATTTTGTGGGTTATTACCGTTGGCATCTGACATACCTAAGAAAAAAGTATCCAAATAGCCAGTTTCCTTATTCATTGTTCATGAGAATACGTAGCATCCTCTGGTGCCTGCTTATGGGCTCCCCTGCCTGTGCACAGATCGATATCCCCATTAATCTACGGACAGGTGATCCTTATATTGAAATCCCGTTATCCAGTGTTACCGATAAGGACTTATCGGTACCGCTAAGCTTGTTTTATAACAAAGCATCTGTACGGGTATCGGAGACTGGAAAAGAAGCGGAAGACTATGGAATTGGCTGGCGACTTCTTGGGCAAGGGGAAATTGTTCGCGAAGTGAGGGATTTGCCCGACGATTATAAATCCACTCAGAGAAAAGGATGGCTTATTGGTACTACCGGGCAGGATATAGCAAATTACGCGATCACTGCCGATAATAGCACAGCAACCTGTACAGATGAGACTACCAACTGGACCGCATTTTATAGCGGTACTTTTGCGTATACAGACACCGAGCCGGACGAATTCTCGTTTAGCATTCCTGGATTATCGGGAAAATTCTTCTTCGACTCAAATAAACAGATCAGGATGGTTCCATACCTCGATGTCAAGATTATTCCTTACTTTATCAACCCACAGGAGTTTAGCGGTCTCATAAAGTTTGAGATTATCACAAATACAGGTACACGCTATACCTTCGAGAATTCGGACGCCGATAAGACAGTAAAATATATTCAAACTGTCGCCACCTCCGGATCTCCTGTGGTAGTTTATCGCCGGCAATACAATACTTACATGAAAGAAGGAACGATTGCGATAAACTACAAATCGACTTGGCATTTAAGCAAAATCACGTCGCCGTTAGGCGGTCTGATTGAGTTCGGATACACCACACCTGTGACTAAATACTACGCTGTCCCCGTAGAAGTCATTAATGAGACTAATGTAGCTACAACGCTGAATGAGGTGAGGTTGGAAATAGAGGAACGGGAACTTAAAGTTGTGCGGGCGGAGTCGAATGCCGCATCAATCTCAAAATCAAAAATTGTATTCAGCGAGAAGTTAGGCAGAGAAGTCCGATCCTTTCTAATCGACATTCAGAATATTAATAACGCCTTGGGAAGTCCTCAAACGCGGTCTTTTCTCCGATCGGTACAAGAAAGCACCGGATGTTACCGCTACCCGCCATTCTACTTTGACTACGAAGGCGTGAACTGGGCGGCTAAGCAAAATAACCTTCCGGTGTTTGAAAGTAAAAGCCAGGATTATTGGGGCTATTTCAATAATCAACCCAACAGTACCCTTGCGCCCACTATCTATGTCTATAATTCTGGCAATGGGCCTGAAAAATACCGTATTAATATGCTGCCTGGCGTTTCACCGAATACAACGCTATCAGGGGGAAATCGTCAAGTTAATGACCAGGTCATTAGTCGCGGGGCGCTTACAAAAGTCACTTTTCCTCCGGGGGGTAGTGCGACCCTGGAATATGAACCTAAAGAATATTTAGATACATATGCAAACGTATCGTACAAGGGCGGTGGCGTTCGCGTGAAGAAAGTGTCTATTTATGATGGTCTTAGTCATGACAATGACATTCTTACGGAATATGAGTACAAGCTATCCAATGGGCAATCCAGTGGTGCATTTACATATCCGCCGGTGTTTACATTTGGATCTCATCAGAACATTACCTATCGTGTCAAAGACAATCTGTCGCAAGATCAGGAAATTGGCTATAGCTGTGTTAGTGTTCGAGAACCCGGCAAAGGAAAAATAGTTTATGAATATAAGATGCCTGGAGTTTATCCTGCAACATCATATATCGAACAATCCGGCAGCATATTCAACTGGGATGTCACGCAAGTGCGTTTATTAAGAGGTAGCTGCATCAACCCCGGGCTCATTCAAACGGGTAATTACGCATATCCATTTCCGCCGAATAGAGAGTATGATTTCGTACGAGGGCTGCTTTCCCTTAAATCGGAATACAACGAATTAGGTGCGCAAGTTAAAACGACGTCGTATGATTATCAAATTATTTCACCTACGCCCATCGAAATAAGGGCATTTAAGGTCGAGAGCTATGATTATATGGTTGTACTTGGTGAGTATAAATTAATCACAAATACGGGAAAGGTGACTATGACGGAACGTGAAAAGATTTTTGATCCGTCTGGTCAGACAACACCCATTGAGACTGTAAAGTCATATTATTATGATACGCCCACACATCCCTTACTGAGCAGAACAAGCATGTTGAATAGCGATGGTGCGGTCTACCAAACTCGGTACAAGTATGCTAAAGACTACGCCGGTATTTCTACTGCCGCTGATGAATACACCGCCGGACTAAAAGCACTCAACGAAAACAACATGCATGGATTACCTGTAGAGACATTCTCCACGATAACAAAGGATGGTGCATCGGGTGTTGTGTCCGCGACCCTGACAAAGTATAAGACATACGAAACCTCTTTCCCCCTCCCCTCAGTTACAAAAAACTTAGCGTATTCAGTAAGCTTCATGGAGTCGTCGCTCCAGACAATTAATGGTGCTCAGAAGTTCTCTGAGGATGAACAATATATCACTTCGGAAGAATTCTTAAATTATTCAAATGGAAAGCCACTTACAACGACGAACGGCAAGGGTCGGTTGTTCTCTCATCATTGGGGATACGAGGACCGGCTTGCTGTGGCCGAGTTCAACAATGCAACGCCTGACCAGGTAGTGTTCTCCGGGTTTGAGACAATCACCGGGCATGAATTCAAACTCAATGGAACTGTATCGTATGGTGAAGGTTACACGGGCAAAAAGGCGCTCATTATGCCCACAGGAGTAGATCTCAATCAAATTGTTACCCAATCTGCAAACAAGGTGTTCCGGTTTACCGCGCGTGTTAAATCATCCACTTCCGGGAATGTTTTGGTGAAAATATACAAAGTCAAAACCGTTGGTATCCATCCTTTCATTGTTCCCGACGGTGCTTACATGATGCTCTTGACTCTTCCATTTTCGGCTGCAAATCAGTGGGATCTCATAGAAGGACAAGTAGGCACCAGCGGGATCACAGGAACGAGTTTTTGGATTGAGGTTACGACATCAACTTCCGTTGCCATGGATGACGTATCCTTTTATCCCAGCACATCTTCGCTCACCTCCTATACGTATGACCCAGCCTTTGGGCGGACTTCGATAAGCACGTCAAACGGATTGTGTGAAATAGTCGAGTATGACTTTATGGGCCGCCCCAGTGTTTATCGCGACCATAAAAGGAATATCACGCGGAAAGTAGATTATAAGTTTCAAGGAGATCCCTCAACTGCTCCCTATTCCGATTTTTCATACACGAAAACGCCTTATCCACAAGAAAGCAGATTGTTTGCCAACGACCAGCTTGTCATAACAGGGGGAGAAACCTGTATTCAGCCGGTATCACATCAATGGCTTATTGACGGAGTACCAGTCTCCACTGCTGCCAGTTTCTCACATGTTTTCTCTTCCCCGGGTAACTATGAGGTAAAGCATATCGTTACCCATGCGGTTTTCGGTTCAAGCGAAACCGTCAAATCGCTTAAAGTGGAGCAGCGGACAATTATGCCAAAACTTACGCTTGTGTCATTGGCTCAGCCTCAAATCGACGCCTGTAGCCCTGACTATAAAGAGACCTTCCGGGTTGACTTTCCAGGTTACGCGCCGGAAGATCTCACATTTATTTGGGAGAGGTTTAGTCAGGGTACTTGGATACAAATTCTGCCCGGTGCCTCTTACGCGGTAGATTTTTGTCAGCCGTTCGACTTCACAATACGTTGCAAAGTGTCTGGCTTTGGCGTCACTGGCATCACGAATGCAATAACGGTTACCTACAATACCAGTAATTGTTCGATAGACCCCGCTAAATGTAATTGAACCGCTGCACGCCATGAAATCATTATCAAGAATTCTCCTAACGATCTTCGCTTTGTCCCTGCCAGTCTGTCTTCCTGCGCAACTACTTCCATCGGACAATTATGCGAAAACGACTGTGTTAAAAAAGGCAGGAAAGTTGACAGAGCTTGATGTCTTAAACGCTACCGATCAGGAGAAAAACATCTTCATTGACTATCGAGATGGCCTTGGTCGTGACATTCAGACTGTACAACGAAAGGCCAGTCCCCAAGGGTACGATATCATACTTCATCAGGAATATGACAAATATGGACAACAAACAAAACAGTTTCTTCCCTTTGTAGCTTCCACGGCGACAGGCGAATGGAAAAGCGATGCCTACCCCTCACTGCTTGCATTTTACCAGGCCAATGGAGATCAGATAGCGAATGACCAATCGCCCTTCGCCCAGATGTTGATTGAAGATTCGCCGTTGAAACGTGCTACCGAAGTAGGCGCGCAAGGTAGTGCGTGGCAGCCCGGCACCGGACACACCACACGTTATGAAAGGCGTTCTAATACGGTCGCCGATCACGTCTTTCAGTGGACAGCCAGTGGACCATCCGGCGAATACTCGGCTGGCGAGTTATCTACACTTAAAACGACAGATGAGAATAACAATGATATATGGATATTTACCGACAAGTTTGGTAGAGTCATACTGACAAGGTCATATTTTAATGAGGATGTCACAGAGAATAATGTTACGGACCACGTCGAGTATATCGATACCTACAATGTGTACGATCTTCGCGGGAACTTAATTTTTCAGGTTCCTCCCAAAGCAGTCCAAAAACTAAAAACCGGTACTGTTTGGAGTACCACCTTCAGAGATTCCTGGATATTCGTATACACCTACGATAATTTAAACCGTCTCATCTCAAAAAAGACGCCCGACAAGCAGGTTGTATACTACTGTTACGACCAATACGACCGCCCTGTTCTTTTTCAGGACGGTATATCCCGGGCCCAGGACAAGTGGTATTTTGTGAAATACGATGTAAAGGATCGTGTGATCCTGCAAGGACTTTACGCATACACTGATCCGGGAACGGCGGGATCTACTCCGCACGAGAAACTTCAAAACTACCTGAAATCAGTTCCAGTCAATCCTTCGTCGCAGCATGAAAACAGGAGTTCTACGAGTTCGGGGTATACGAACCTCGTGTTCCCAACAGCTGGAACGACATTGTTGATTATTAATTACTACGATGACTATGACTTTAATTCTGATGGAACTCCCGATTGGTCATACACTAGTCAGGGCCTGCCGGAAGAATCGACTAATCCTCCTGGTACCGGATTCGATAAACTCACCGGTTCGAAGCGATTGGTCCTCGGTTCTTCCGTTTGGCTTACAGAGTATCGATTTTACGATACTTATGGGAGACTCATTCAAATCCGTAGCAATAACCATCTGTCCAGTGCTGTGGACAACCTGGCTACACTCCAATACAATTTTGACGGCTCAATGAGCTCCGCAAAGACTTATCACAATGCAGGTAATGGGCGAACCTGCACGGTGTTCAATAAACTGGAGTACGATAATCAGGGGAGGCTGAAAAAACTCTTTCAGAAGCATAATGCGGAGATTGACTATCAGTTATTGGCACAATACGACTACAATGAGCTCGGTCAGCTAACTGATAAGAAGCTTCATGGAACTGTATCATCAGTTTTCCTACAGTCGATAGACTACCGTTACACGATACGAGGCTGGTTGTCCAGTATTAACAATGCGAGTCTGCAGGCCAATTCGAGCAACAATGATGATGCAAACGATCTGTTTGGTTTAGAGTTATTATATAACGAGGTTGAGACAGGTCTGACGGACGCGCCTGGTGCTGTTCGTTATAACGGAAATATCGCGGCGGTCAAGTGGAAAGGTGCAGCGAGCGGTGAACATAATAATCCGAGAAGTTATAGGTTTACCTACGATAAAATTAACCGAAAAAAACAGGCACAGTACCAGGCGTTCGAGACGGCATGGAATAAAGAGGTAAATGGATTCAATGAATCACTTCGATACGACGTAAATGGTAATATATTGGAGCTTCAGCGCAATGGACTCACCAGGAATGCTGCCAACCCCGACGGTATGGTCAGTACTATCGACAATCTAATCTATCAATATGGCACCGGAAATCAACTGAATAAAATCGAAGACGGAGCTTCTTTGACAGAGGGATTTAAGGACGGAATACATACCACCAATGAATATACTTACGATAGCAATGGTAGCCTTGCTTCCGATAACAACAAAGGAGTAACGACGATCGTGCGAAGCCTAACAGGAACTCCTGAAAGCATTACATTTGGTGATGGCCGAAAGGTGGAATATCTCTACTCTGCCGCAGGGGAGAAACTGACGATGAAGACTTTCCAGGGAACAACGCTGGTGCAGACGACGGACTATGTCAATGGTTTCGTATACGATAACGGTATTCTCGCTTTCTTCCCCACGGCCGAGGGACGGGTTGTTAAAAATGGTAATAATCTGGAGTATCAATATTCTATCAACGACCACCAGGGTAACTCCAGGCTGGTTTTTAGTTCCAGCCCGGCCACGACCACACAAATGGCTGCTTCTTTCGAAGGAAACGCGGCTGATGGCAGTACCCAGTATCAAAACGTTAACGCTGCTAACGTAGTGACGTTTGCAGCAGCAAACCACACAGCCTCGGGCAGTAAGGTTGTTCGAATGAATCAAAGTTATAAGATCGGTCCATCGAAAAGTCTGGCCGTATATCCTGGCGACCAGGTGAATATTGAAGCCTGGGAATACCATGAGGCTACTTCGGGATATGGCACAAGCGGCACTCCGCTGACAAATCTCGTCACGGCAATCGCTGCTGCTTTTGGCGGTGTAAGCGGTTCCCCCGGGGAAAGCGGTCAGATATTCACAGGGGTCAATGACGCGCTCAATGCCGTCGGGTCGGGGGGCAGCCAGGGAAATACGAGACCTGCCGCCTATCTGAATTATATACTTTTTAATAAAAAATACGAGATGGTCGATATGGGCTGGCAGCTCGCGCCAGCGACAACGTTTAATAAACAAAAGCTATCGTTCAATACACTGAGCATTGAGGAACCCGGATATCTTTTTGTATACCTAAGTTATGAAGGAGCGTCCAATAATTGGGTTTATTTTGACGATCTAACGATAGCGCTCACGCCGACCAACGTTGTTCAATATACGGAATATTATCCCTTTGGGATGTCGACCACCAACTCGTGGACACGCACGAATGCCACACCCAACAATTACCTGTATAATCAGCAAAATGAACTCAATAGTACCACGGGTTTGTACGAGACATATTTTCGTGGGTACGATCCTGTGACCGGGCGATTTAACGAAGTGGATCCCCTGGCAGATCAATTTGGCAGCTGGAGTCCTTATAGTTATGCTTATAACAACCCCATTTCTTTCAATGATCCCACCGGCGCTTCGAGCTGGGGTAGTGATGATGGCAGTACCGCCAACTATGGTGATCCAAACTTCACCGGCGGGGGCGGGACGTCCTATCAGGGCAGTTATGGAAATGGTTATTTGAATTGGCTTGCCGGGGCCAACTCTTCTGGTTACGGAATTTCGAACCCGGGTTTTACTGCCGCCACCTGGAGTATCATCCAGACATTGTGGCTCGGAACTCCTACCGGTGGTACAGCAACATGGGAGCCAACAGGGGGGTATCACTATTACAATAGTGCAGGGGCTGAAATGTCTGGGCCGGGGTCAACGTTTCAGGGTCACACTGCCTGGGCCGGCCATGCGAAGGATATTACCTGGCGGAAAGACCGGAATGGAAACAACATCTCTTTCAAGGAAGGGAAAGGTTTTTTTAATCGCATATTTAAACCTCAAGCAAATAAATTCCCTGATTTTCAGACACTTTGGTCTAATTATCCTCACGGCATCACACCTACACAACATCCCAGCGATAATCCGTTGTACGTTAACCAATGTGCCATTAGGTTGTCCGATGCTTTAATTAAATCTGGGGTCTCACTAGCCGGTTATCCAGAGGATGATCTAGACAAAGACTTTAAAAAATGGGCCTTGACAGCCAATCGATTAAAACACTATCTTAAAACAAATTATCCTGATTACGTGGTGGTGACGCAGGCGGAATTTGAAAAAAAGTATTGGAACAAGACCGGGATAATATTTATTCAAGCTGCGCCTGGGGGGATTCATCATATTGATGTTTTTAATAAGGGTAAGACGGGGTCTGGCTACTATGCGGGTAATTACATTTGGTTTTGGGAGATTAAATAATTAGAAAAATGAAAACTACGATCTTGATCGCTTTGACTTTCGTGCATTTGTCTTGTTGTGCTCAGCAATTGAGAAAAGATGCAAAATACTGGTTCCCCGAGAAGTACGTTGAAGCATCGCTCAAGGGCGACACCAGCAATATTGATAATCTATTGATTCCTGTAAATGGATTTATCACGTCGGGGAATGATATTTTGATCCAAACTTATGCTTCTGAACCCAACCCCATACGTTATGAAAAGATAAATGCCAGAAAGCGGCGTCTTAAGAATGTGTACTACTTTATAAATTTGCAGTATTTTCCCCCTGATTCTGTCAACTTATATAAAAGATCAGAATTTGTTGTTTCCGAGGAAAGTGATCGGCTTCTCTTGGAAATAAAATCGGAAGGCAGGCTTCGAAAAATATATTATGTATCATCAGCCGGAGATTACAAGTTCACTAATTTATATAACGATCAAAAATATTTGCAGCAGAAGGCCGCGCAAAAATGAGGCTCGGCTGCCGTAATAAAGCCTCCAGACTATGATCGTCCCTGCTGAGAAGGCACGTCAGCTATATCTACAGCCCACGATCAAGGAGCGCGGTTTATAGTAGTGTTCTGACTCTGGAGTCGGCTCTTTCGGGTCCTTCTAAAAGACAGATTCCAAGGTTTAAAACTGTTCACAACTGTTGGATCTTGTTGATTTTGGTTGATTACTGCTAAAGTAAGTGCTCAAATGGATTGGGATGCATGGGCTCGATCGGTTGATTCACGAAAGAGTGTAAAATCCGAAATAATCTTAAATAATCAGAAAAAATCGTTAAAGCCCTGAGATACGACGAACTGAGCATTATATATTACGTTGTATTCAGAAAAAACGTGATTATGATAGAGGGGAAAGTGCATCGGGACCATATCGCGACCGTTGGCGATCTGATCTTGCTAAGAGAAGAGCTTTTAAGTGAGATAGCGAAACTACTACGTAATGAGGCCATTGGAAAACCGGTACAGTGGCTAAAGTCAGCCCAGGTAAGCAAAATGTTAGGCATATCGTTCGGTACGTTACATTCGCTCCGGATCAAGGGCATATTGAGGTTTTCGAAAGTAGGGAGGATCATTCTCTACAATTCACAGGACATAGAGAAGCTATTATCAGACAATACCAGGGGTTAGTCGTTAAATAAATGGAAACGATATTCCGATTAAAATCTTTGCTGCATAAGGTTTGCCACGACGGAAGAATGCAGGCTATTCACATCAGCCTTTACACGGCCTTGTGCAATCTTTGGTTGGCAAGTCAGTGTCAGTGTAGTTTTAGTATATCGCGCAAGAAGGTCATGGAGTTGGCGAAGATCCGCTCGATTGTCACATATCACCGTGTCATGGGCCGTCTGGTGGAATTTAAGTATATCGCCTATGAACCGTCGTATCATCCCAAGTTCGGGAGCAAGGTCAGTTTACTTTAACATGATGGCATGGCTAGCATTAAGATTGATGTGGACCAGCTGACGGTGATAATTCGGCAAGTTGTCAGCGTGGAATTGGCCGTATTCCGGGAAGAGATTTTCAGGACGCAGGCCGATAAGGAGGATATTCGCGGCGCAGAGCGCGGCGGTGCAGACCAGTTAGTTACCACCGCCGAGGCATGCCGTCGGTGGGGCCGTAGCCGTTCGACCCTTTGCCGCCTGGTACGTGAACGTAGACTTGTTCCGACGGGAAAATATAGGCAATCCTTTACATACAGGGCGGCCGACATTACAGCCTTGTTCGGTCCGTCTGTCTTGTAATTTTTTTCGCACACTGGTGCATGAGATAGCCATCTCAGGGTCCTCCCGGCGAAGCTTTGACTTTTACCATCTCACAATGTGAATCCGCTGTCGGCAAATCATCTTGCAATATTCCTGCGAGCAGTTTTTGATTGTCTTGCTGGCCTTTCAATAACAGTTCGGTTAGATGAATTTGGTCATTTAGTGCATCCACGAGCGGAGAAAGTCGTATCAGCCTATTTAAATTCTGGGAAAGAGTTGTTGCTTTTTCGATTGCTATCAATCTAACCATCTCGAGAACAAGCAGGAAGGATTCCGGCGTTGATCTCTCAATGATGTCAGGGCTTACGGCGAGCACCTGCGCAACCAGGTGAATTGTTTTTTTGTCGATCGTGGCAGTACGTTCGAGTTTCGATAATCTTGTTTGACTCCAGGCGGCGCCCATTTTTTTCGCGAGTTGGTCTTGCTTCTCATTGAGGAGCGTCCGCACCTTGCGGATATTCTCACCGTGGTGAATCTCAGTTGCTCGCTGGCTCGGATCTGTTTTCATATTGTCGGTCGCTGGTGAAAAATCGGTGAATACATCTTGTGGAAAGGCTGTGGTGTATTATTCATTTCCATAAGAATTTGTCTACAGCGAAAATGCTTACTCTTTTGAAGGGCGTCCAGCCATTTTTGACGGCGGATACATGGCTTCATGTTCTGCAATTACATGCCGAAGGAATTGCACGACAGGCACGTCATGAATAGCCAGAAGCCTGGCCAGCGTGCGCAAGGTCAGGTTGTGGCGTCCGGTCTCAACCCGCCAGTACTGCGCTCTCGGAAAATCGACGTCGAAGGCAAACGACTCGTAGCTCGTGTAACCCTTTTCTTTTCGCATAGCAATGAATACTCTTGATACAGGCTCGGACAGTTGCCTGAGTATGTGCTTTTCCGCCTCTGGGGTCGTTACCTCGGTATCTTTGTTTTTATGGTTGGGCATGATCGATTTTTTAGTGTTCTTGGAAAAGAGATAGCCGGGGAACGGGTCCCCGGTTTCATAGTTTGGTTCGCCCACTCAGGGTACGCGTCCGACAGCCGGGATTCTTTACGCCTTTCCAGCGCGGTCATCGCTAAGCTGTCTTGCTTCCCGCAGGAACGTTCCCAAGAAATCAAGCTCCGCCTGAAACTGCTCGGTAGACTTCTGGTCCATCTTACTCAGGTCATTGGCCATGAGCCCGATCTGTTGGAGGTGTTCCTGTAGGTTCGGCGTATACCGTACGAGGTCGCTTACGGCTGTTTTCCGGGCCTTCGGAAAAATATCCACCTCCGGCAAACGGCCTGACTTCAGGCCCTTTAAAACGACGCTGGTACAGCCAAGGGCGATGATGCGTTGGAGGATATAGATGCTTGTAATGGATGCCCGGCGCTGCCAGACACAGGCAAAGACCTGCTGGCTGCCGTGTTCGGCGATATGGCCGGACCTGTAGCACTTGAAAATGAAGTGGTAGACGACGTCCCAGTATTTCTTATAGTAAAACCGGAAGGCCTCTTCGTTACCATGGGCGAGTTCGCGGATCATCATCTGATGCTCGGTGATCGATTCCAGGCTTGTCATAGCGGTGCGTTTAAGGGTTGGGGGAACCTTCGTCGTTGTCGCTTGCTTCCGGTGACGGGTCTGCTGGTAGGGGTTCGTCCGTAGGTCCGCTAAACTTTTCAGAGCTTATTCCCATGAAGAGCGTTTTCAGCGGTACGCCAAAATGGTCGGCGAATTCCGCCACCAGTCCAAGCCTGATGTCACCGCATTGCCCTTGCTCGAAGCGATGGAGCAGGCTTAGCTCGATGCCGATCGCGTCAGCGACGGTCTGCTGGTCTGTGCCTGCTTCCAGGCGCAAGGCGAGTAATTTCTTGCCGAGGGCATTGAACTCGCGCTCGAAGGGTCCGTTCACCGGGCCGAGGGTTGTGGTGATCGTTTCAAGAGTCTTCAGGAAAACTGTGAGGATTTCGATGGCACATCTAATGGCGCCACTTATCGGCTGTTTGTGGCTATCGTAGAAGCCGTAGAGTGTCTCGATTGTGTGCTGGAGCTGCTGGACAGGGCGGGCTTCGATAAGCGTGGTAATGGCCTCCAGGAGGCGTTGGGGATCGTATACGTCTTGGTCTATATCTGTTTTCATGGTGCTTTAGTTTGTGGGTTGAAAAGGGTCAGTTTTTGGGCATGAGTATTCTGGTCCCGCTGGTTTCAGCGGGTGGCGTGAGAAAGAGACCAGCGAAGCTTTCCTATTTTTGGGGAAACTCGCGCCTGGGGTTACCGTGGCACGATGGCGCTAAGTTCGGAAAGCATGGAGGTGCCTTTAGCGACCTGGCCTACGAGGGGAAAGCCGGGTGGTGGCTGCGGAGGAGAGTGCGCTGAAGGATTGCCGCGCGGTCGGTGACGGGAGATAGACAGATCAATAAAAAATGCGGGACTCCACTTAACGGCTTTGAGGATTGAGAACCTTCCTGAGTCAGTTAAGAGAGTGCCCGCACTTAATGCGTTGAATATAAGTATATTATCTTTCATAGTCTTGAGTTACTGCGGGTTCTCAATCCTCAGTGTCAAGACTTGTTGTTACATTATTGTATACCAAAAATACTAAAATAATTATGTTCTACAAATTTGATGATAGAATTATTATAACATAGTTGAACCTTCACTCTGTGACTACAAAAGAGAAGGAATTCGAGCTTGCGTTCGGTCGAAATATTCGAAGTCTTCGAGAAGAGAAAAACTGGTCTCAGGAAGATCTCGCGTATTTAGTCGGAAGTGAGGGTAATCAGATTTCGCGTGTCGAGATAGGTAAGCACTCGCCGACGCTGCGGACCATATTGGCTATATCTAAAGCATTAGGAAAACAACCCCGCGACCTTTTCAATATTGGCGTGTCGCTGGATCTCAATGTTGGTAGCACCCCAAAAGGTAAAAGGCGGCCGAAAACAAAAGAGGTTCTTTTTAAACTTATGGAGACGGATTTTTTTGAGATACCCCGTTCGGTTGACGCCGTTTCCCACCAATGTAAAAAAGTATTTCAAATTGAATTGCTGAAACCGGCTATATCGGCAATCTTGAAAGATCTTGTGGATCGCAAGAAGCTTATCCGCAACAAGGATATAAGCAGTCGAGGTTTTCTTTACAAGAAGCGGGGGAAATAACCTTCCTCTACAAAGAGCTGATATGGTCAGTGCAGGCGCGGCCAACTATCTCCTTCATCTTTTCAATGCGTTTGATCAAATCGTTTGTCTCTTCGGACGTGATCACGTAGTCTTTCTTGTAACGGGCATCGACATATGCCTTTATTAAAAGTTCGAAGAGATGTTCCTCACCTTTGTTGTCCGGTGGGAACGCAAACAACTGATAAAGTGTGGTGGACAGGTGCTTTGCTAGTACACGTAGTTCCTCTAAGTTATGCGTTTTTGGTTTGTACCCGGTGAAAACCAAAAGTATCGCAGCATAGAACCGCTCCGCAGCCTGATGTAGTTGGAACGCCGTGTCGTTCAGTTTGTAGTTATTTGCCAAGGCAGACTCATATCCGAAATGTGCGAAATCCAAAAATCGACTTGCGCTTTGAAACCAGTGATCATAATAGTCTTGGGCTACGGTACGTTTTTCCGCTGATGTCAATTCCTTTTGTTTAGCGAATTCGGTCACTTGGGTGTCATACAGTAGCACACCCTCTTTAATGATGTCGGCAAAGAAATATTGTCCGTAGGACAGGCCTTCGTTAATGTAGTCGATGTCGTGAATAATAGGATTGATTGGTGTTCTGAATTCTCGGCACCGATTCTTTATTTTGTTTTTAAGGACATATTCAGGACCGGATTTTTGCGCTGTAACTACCAGGAAATCATAGTCGCTTTGGTACTCGTATACAGCGTTGTTCTCAACGTATCGGTCGCTATCAACGTATTCCCCTGTTGCATAGCTCCCAAACAGGAGTATTTTTTCTGGTTTGGCTACTTCTTTAATTATGTCGGTTATGGCCAGAATCTCTTGTTGCTTATCGGCGGGTAGATGGTTCAACGTTGTCTTCATTACATATAATTCTCTATCAAAAATAGGAAAATTTGGCGATTCGCGTTTTCTATAGTCGAACCTTATTGGCGCTCCTAACTCATTCCAGTTTACGACGTTAGTTTGCTTCGAAGTTTCAACATATCGTCGCTTACCTTTGTATCCAATATCTTGGCATAAAGCTGCGTTGTTTTTAGGCTGCGGTGGCCCAACATCTTACTAACAGTCTCAATCGGTACGCCATTTGTAAGCGTTATGGTAGTAGCAAAGGTATGCCGTGCAGTATGACAAGTCATCGGTTTTAAGATTCCGCATACATCCGCAATCTCCTTTAAATAGGCATTCATTTTCTGGTTGCTTGGCACCGGCAGCAGGGTATCTTTATTTGCACAAATCGGGTTGTCTGCGTAACGCTCAATGATTGTCATAGCCTGCGGTAGCAACGGAATCCGCGACGCCGTGTCTGTTTTTTGACGACTGGTAAAGATCCACTTCTCACCGTCGATCCCAATAGCAACTTCAGATCGCTTCAGTTTCTTTATATCGGCATAAGCCAGCCCCGTGTAGCAACTGAACAGAAACAAATCCCGAACAATCGCCAGTCGCTCTATAGCGAACTCTTTTTTAGTCAATACGTCGACTTCATTCTGCGTCAGCACGGCCCGCACTACCTCCCGCTTTGTCATCTTGTACCCCAGAAAGGGGTCACGCGCAAGCCAGCCGTTTTTCAAACAGATGTTGACCACCTTCCGCAGGTTGCTGATATACTTAACCGCTGTATTGTGCCCACACTTGCGAGCTGACTTCAGCCAGAATTCATATTCTGTCACAAACTCGTAATCCAGTTTGTCGATACTAATGTCGTCCGTCTGATATCTTGATCGGAGAAAAGCGACGGTATGATCCAACGCAGTTTGGTATCGGCTCAACGTGGCCGACGCAAATTCCGCTCCCACCAACTTCGCCAGTTGTTCATTATGCCGCTGGAAGATTGGGACCAATGTCCGACCGCTCTTCTTATCCCCGCTCAGGCCGTCTTTTAGCGCCTCGGCTGTTACATCCTGATGGTTGTTCACCAATTGCAGGTATACCTCGTACACGCGTGCCTGTAACGCGCTAAGATACGCATTGAGTGTCCGAGCATCTTCACGCGTGCCTACGGCTCTGCCCGTGATAGTATCCCAACGGTCGGGCTGCCAGGAACGACGCGTCGAAACTTCTGTGCGTTGCCCGCCGGCGCTGATACGCAGATAAAGAGGGAGCAATGATCTCGTTTCACCCTTAGGTTTCCGGAAAACGAATTGTAAGCCAAATCGACTGTTCTTCATAACGATGGTATTTAAGCATGGTTTAAATGTATG
Organism: Dawidia soli; assembly: GCF_018598185.1. Taxonomy (GTDB): domain Bacteria; phylum Bacteroidota; class Bacteroidia; order Cytophagales; family Cyclobacteriaceae; genus Ohtaekwangia; species Ohtaekwangia soli. Next base: position 171 of record NZ_JAHESC010000041.1, on the reverse strand, counting down.
CTTACAGCCACCGCCAAATCAAGATGTTCATATACTGAACAGGTTGATCGTCAATCCATTGCGAGAGAGTTGGTGAGTCTTTTTGCAACTTTCCAATAACTCACCGATTTCACTCAAACAGGTTGAGTTTAGATGAATTATCTGAACGTACTAAAAACAAAAAGCCTGCAA
>NZ_JAHESC010000040.1 GCF_018598185.1 Dawidia soli | reverse complement strand
CGTTGCGGTTGTCTTCACCTGCCTGGTTGGCGGCCCCGATGATGACATCTTCAATGGCCGCGGGGTCCACCGGTTGCCGTTGCAGCACCTCGCGTAGCACATGGGCGGCAAGGTCGTCGGGACGCACCGAGGCCAGCGTGCCGCCGTAGCGACCGATGGGGGTGCGGAGTATATCGACAATAAAGGCTGCTGACATGTGCGGGCCGGTGTGAATTATTTTTGATTACTTTTGCCCTCAAGTTAACGCAACCGGCACATGTGGCAAAGAATTCAAACTGTATTTCTGGGTATTACCATCCTGAGTCTCATCGCGGCGATCTTTCTGCCGATCTACCTGCACGTAGACGCCTCGGGCAAAACGCACGCGCTCTACGCGCTGCACTATACCGTCATCGACAATAACGTACGCACCAGTCAATATTTCCCGTATAGTGTCATCGCCGTCCTCTACATCGCGGCAGCGACGATCGCTTTTATCGAGATCCAAAAGTTCCGCAACCGCCTGTTGCAGGTGAAGCTCGGCGCGTTGAACGCCGTCTTCCTGGCCGTGGCTGTAGGCGTGGCGGTGTACTTCGCCAGCGGACTGTTGAAGGCCAACCAGGGCGGCAACTACGACTATGGTCTGTGGGTGCCGTTTGTTGCCGTGGTCTGTAACTGGGCCGCCATTCGCTTTATCAAACGCGACGAAAAGATCGTGCGCGACTCGGACCGTCTGCGCTAGTAGCCGGAAATTCTGCCACCTTGGCACAATTCTGAACTGGAACAACATTTGAAATCCCCGCCTGTCGGGGATTTTTTATTGCCCCAACCCTTAAATCTGACAATTATGGCAGCAACACAAGAAAAAGGTACGATCTCCATTCACACCGAGAACATCTTTCCCATCATTAAGAAGTTCCTGTATTCCGACCATGAAATATTCCTGCGCGAGCTGGTCAGCAACGCCGTGGACGCCACCCAAAAGTTAAAGAAGCTGGCGTCGCTGGGCGAGTTCACCGGCGAGCTGGGCGACCTGAAGGTCGAGGTCAGCTTCGACAAAGAGAAAAAGACCATCACCGTCAGCGACAAAGGCATCGGCATGACGGGTGAAGAGATCAAAAAATATATCAACCAGATCGCCTTCTCGGGCGCTACCGAGTTTGTAGAGAAGTTTAAAGACAAGACCGATGCCAAAGACATCATCGGCAAGTTCGGTCTCGGCTTCTACTCCGCCTTCATGGTGTCTGACAAAGTAGAGATCGTTTCCCGCTCCTTCAAAGTAGGCGCCGACGAAGCCGCCCGCTGGGAATGCGACGGCTCTACGGAGTTCGAGCTGACACCCGCGGAGAAAGCCGAGCGCGGTACCGACGTGATCTTACATATCAATGCCGACTCGGAAGAGTTCCTCGACGAGTGGAAGCTGAAAGGCATCCTCGAAAAATATTGCAAGTTCCTGCCGGTAGAGATCAAGTTCGGCACCCAGGACAAGAGCGAGGAAGACGGCGTGGACGAAGAAGGCAAGCCGAAATACAAAACGGTTAAGACCGACCGCATCATCAACAACCCTGCACCGCTGTGGGCCAAGTCACCCTCGGAGCTGAAGGATGAAGATTACCTCAATTTCTACAAAGAGCTGTATCCCTTCTCGGAAGAGCCGCTGTTTTGGATCCACCTGAATGTAGACTATCCGTTCAACCTCACGGGCGTATTATACTTCCCGAAGGTGAAGAACGACTTCGAGATGCAGAAGAACAAAATCCAGCTGTACTCACGTCAGGTGTTCATTACGGACGAGGTAAAAGACGTCGTGCCCGACTTCCTCATGATGCTGCACGGCGTGCTCGACTCGCCCGACATTCCGCTGAACGTATCGCGTAGCTACCTGCAAAGCGATGCCAACGTGAAGAAGATCAGCGCCCACATCACCAAGAAAGTAGCCGACAAGCTGCAGGAGATCTTCAAGAAAGACCGCGCAGACTTCGAGAAGAAATGGGACGACATCAACGTGTTCGTGAAATACGGCATCATCAGCGACGAGAAGTTCTACGATAAGGCCAAAGACTTCGTGCTGCTGAAAAACACCGAAGGCAAATATGCAACCCTCGAAGAATACAAAGAGAAAGTAAGCGCCACGCAAACCGACAAAGACGGCAACCTGGTATACATTTATTCTTCCGACCCCGGCAAACAAGACAGCTTCATCCAGGCGGCCAAAAACAAAGCCTACGATGTACTGGTGCTCGACGGCGTACTGGACAGCCACTTCATCAACACCCTCGAGCAAAAGCTGGAGAAAACACAACTGAAACGCGTCGACAGCGAGACAGCAGACAAACTGGTGGACAAAGACACCAAGACAGAAAGCGTGCTGAGCACCGACGAGCAAGAGCAGGTGAAGGGCATCTTCGAAAAAGCTATTAACAATAAGAGCTTCAGCGTGGCCGTGGAATCGTTGTCACCGGATGAACTGCCGGTGTTGATCACCCTGAGCGAGTTCATGCGTCGCATGAAAGATATGGCGAAGCTTGGTGGTGGCGGATACGGATTCATGGGTCAAATGCCGGACAACTATGCCGTCGCCATCAATGGCAACCATAGCATCGTGCAGAAGATCCTGAAAGCCGATGCCGAAGAGCAGAAGATCAAACTGGCGAAGCAAGCCTTCGACCTGGCCCTGCTGTCGCAGAACATGCTGACGGGCGCAGACCTGACCAGCTTCATCAAGCGCAGCGTCGAGCTGGTTTCATAGCTGAAACTGATCAACTATATATATGCAAAAAGCCCCGACATCTGCCGGGGCTTTTTAGTTGTTGCTGGGGGGCTGACGGCAGTTATAAACTGCCGACAGTCGCGGCACAAGTCACCGCTTCGCTCAGACTTGCGCCAGAACACTAGGCCATTGCCTAAAAATTCGGCGAAAGCAAATACTTCGAATAAAACTCCTCGATCACCTTCACAGCCTCCTCCGGCGTATCCACCAGCTCGAACAGATAGTGGTCATCCGCATCGATCATCTTCTCCGTCACCAGCACCTTTCTCCACCAATCCACGAGCCCGCTCCAAAACTTCTTCCCTACCAGCACGATCGGAAACCTGCCGATCTTCTTCGTCTGGATCAGCGTTAACGCCTCCATCAATTCATCCAGCGTGCCAAACCCGCCGGGCATGACAATAAAGCCTTGTGAGTACTTCACAAACATCACCTTACGCACAAAGAAATAGTCGAACGAAATAAGCTTATCGGGGTCGATATATATATTGCCCTTCTGCTCGTGCGGCAAATAAATATTCAAGCCCACCGACTTTCCCTTCGCGCGGTTCGCGCCTTTGTTACCCGCCTCCATAATGCCCGGCCCGCCGCCGGTGATCACGCCGTAGCCATGCTTCACCAATTGAAACGCGATCTCTTCCGCCATCTTATAATACGGATTGCTGGACTTGACGCGTGCCGAGCCAAAGATGGTTACACAGGGGCCGATCTTCGCGAGCTTCTCAAAGCCCTCGACGAATTCAGACATGACTTTAAAGATCACCCAGCTGTTCGAGCTTTTGATCTCCGCCCAGTCTTTGTCCTGGAACGCCTGGCGGATACGTTGCTCTTCTTCGAGACTTTGCGGAAACGCAGGAACTTCTATTTCTTTTTTCTTTGATTTTTTAGCCATGTTCTAAAGCCTTATTACAAATCGTTATACGTTGCACCCGGTGGGAAGTTAGTGAAGAAGGTCTTTTAATGCACTCTCCAGCGTCTTAAATTGAAATTGAAATCCTTCCTGCTGGATCTTTTCCGACGACACGCGGCTGCCCGTGAGCACCACCTCGGCCATCTGTCCGATCAATGCTCTGAGCACAACGCCCGGCACGGGGGGCATAAACACCGGGCGACCCATCGCCTTGCCGATGGCATGGGTCAGCTCGCGGTTGGTAACGGCGTACGGGCCGGTGCCGTTATAGGGGCCGTGCATGGCTTCGTCGTCGATGGCTTTCATGAACATGCGACAGATGTCGTTGATGTGAATCCAGCTTACGTTCTGACGACCCGTGCCCAGCGGTGCACCGACAAAGAATTTTACCGGCTTGGCCATCTGCTCCAACGCGCCACCTTCCGCCGCCAGCACAATGCCGATGCGGATCTTTACCACGCGAATGCCCAGCGTAGCGATGCGGTCCACCTCCTCTTCCCACGCGCGCGTTACCTGCGCCATAAAGTCTTTGCCCGCGGGGCGCGCTTCCGTTAACAACGTGTCATTGTCCTCGAAGCCATAATAGCCGATCGCGGACGCGGAGACAAACGTCTTGACGCCGTGCGGCTGCTGACGCAGGGTGTCGTATAGCAGGCGTGTCGACAGCGTGCGGCTTTCGAGGATCTCGCGTTTATAGGAGTCCGTCCACCGCTTGTCGCCGACGCTGGCACCCGCTAAATGTACAATGGTGTCTGTACCGGGCAGGGCGGCCACATCAAGCTTTGCTTGAGCAACGTCCCATAAAAAGGTGGTAGTCTTGTTGCCACGGTTGCTGCGGCTGAGGTGTGATACCTGGCGGCCTTCGCGTTGTAAAAGTTCGGTGAGGTGTGAGCCGATTAGACCCGAAGCGCCGGTAATAAGTATATTTTTTGCAGTCAATTTTTCAGTAGTTTTGAGCCCTGAATTACAAAGTAAACAACATGTCGCTAACGAAAAAGTTTGCCCTGATCTTTTCATTTTTTGCACTTATTCTTACCGCCTCCGCCCAAACCGTAAAAGTTAAAAAAGAGACCGCCCGCGTAAAGGGCCAAAACCTCGAAGGCTTTGAAGTAGAGCTCGATGGCACCCCCGAGGAGGTGAACGCCGCCCTGCTCAAGCTTGCCAGATCGCTCGGCAAGGCCAAGCAGGCCACCGATGCCATCACCATCAACGAACCGACCATCGGCGCCATTCCCTACGCTACGCCGGCCTACGCCGTCCTGAAAACCAAAAGCACGACCAAAGCCGCCGCGTGGATCGGCATGAAGCCCGAAGGCGGCTCTGCCGAGACTACCGCCCACGTAAACAAAGAGCTGGACAAGCTCATGCACGACTTTGGTGTAAAGTTCTACCGCGAGAAGATCCAGGTACAGATCGACGAGTCGATGCGCGCCGCGCAAGCCGTAGACAAGCAGCAACAGAAGCTGACGAACGAGAACAAGAACCTGAACGTCAAGCTGGAAGACAACAAGCGTGAAAAGATCCAGCTGGAGAAATCCATCGAGAATAATAAGCTGCAGAATGCCGACCTGTTAAAGAAGATCGAGAAGAACAAGCACGATCGCGACTCTGTGGCCCTGGCTGGCGTACAGATCAAGAAAGTGATGGAAGCGCAGAAAGAGAAGCAGCGGAAGGTGAACTAACCGCGGCAACCTGATTTATCCGGGTTTAGCAAACGTTACCTATATGTCTGCCATAGCTCAGGTATAGCTGAAGTATAGGTTTGACACGGGTAATCCATAAGGTTGCATTAGGTCGTCCCCCGAGATGACAAGGAGAAAGCCCGGCTCTTCCAGGGGGATTACCCGTATCAAACCCCTACCTTACTCCTACCAAAGCCCTATTTAACCCCTATACCAAAGCTACGGCGCCTGGCAAGTCTAAGCGAAGCGATGATCCCGATAGCTATCGGGAGTGCCCATACGGTAGGCCTCCACCAGCTGGCGGATGCCGTATACCGTTCATGGACAGTTGATATAAATACCAAATCCCCTAATGACAGCTCGTCGCATATTGCTGGTCGATTTCACCGTCAAAAACGATCTTGGGTATATACTTATTCAGCATGGCGAAACAAACGGGCATTATTAAACTGGTCGGCAAGCTTGGCGACAATAGTTATTACTATACGAAAGACAACGGCTATCTCGTCCGGAAAATAACGTCCGTCGACGCCGAACGAATCCGTAAAGACCCTGCCTTCGCACGCGTGCGTGAGAATAACACGGAGTTTGGCCGTTGTGCTTTTGCCGTAAAGCTCCTCCGCGCCGCCTTTATACCATTATTCGCCGGCGCCGCCGATACTCATATGACCAGCCGCCTTACCCAGGCGATGCTGACCACCATGAAGTCCGACACCACCAGCGCGCCGGGCATGCGCCGCCCGGATTTGGGTGATCTGGGTTTATTGCGTGGGTTCGAATTCAACAAAGCGGCGTCGCTGGAGCAGGTATTGAAGGCCTCGTACACCACGGGTATCAATCGGCAGGAAGGCACCTGTACGGTTACTATTACTCCCTCCAAAAAGAAGCTGGTCATGAGCCACAAAGGCGCCACGCACTTCAGGTTTGTGATAGGAGTAGCCAGGATTGACCTCAAGACTGGCGCGCATGCAACAGAGCACATTCGCTCGGCGGAAATATCGCTGCGCAAAGAGGTGAAGGCTCCCCTGGTGTTTACAGGCCGCATCGTGCCGGCGCGCGAAGAAAGTCTTTTTATTACACTGGGTGTCGAGTATCTGCAACGGGTGAATGGCGAGTTTTGCGTGCTGAATGGACAGAAATATACCGCTCTGATGTTGATTCACGCAGAAAAAGCGCATCGAAACGTTGAGAGAGGAACCGTACAAGAAAATAACAACATTATTTTCGTGTGGCGAGCGATCATGTGTAGCAGCCCTCTTCGATCTGCGGTGTATATAAATCAAAGGAGCTCTGCCGTTCACAATAGCAAGCGACCGCCGTTTAAGGGAAAAAGAGGCTGTCTATGGCGTCGCAAAATCAAAAATGCTCAGGTGGGCCGAACACGTCGACAAGCCCACGACGTGAGGAGGCATTATTAATTTAACACGCAATCTCTAAGAGACCGTTGATCTGATTGACACACAAGGCAAATAACACTTTGTATTAATAAGAGGGATTCGATCTTATCCATTCTTCAATATAAACAATGAGAGGCTGCCATTTTGTGTGACAGCCTCTCTATTTATCAGCTAGCTTTAGGCTTTGGCTTGCTTAGTTAACCTTAGCCCAAGTACCCTTCCAAGAGTCGAAATTAGCGCCGGTCGGCTCATTCGCCACAATGGCAGCTTCGAGTGCTTCGCCAGCCTCACCAACTACAGTACCTTCCGACGGATCTTCGTCGCCGTCCAGTGAAACTGCGAATGGTCTGGCAGTACCTTGCGTGAAGAGGTTTGTGAAAATCAGCGATCCATCTGCAAGGGAATTCAGCGTTTGATAGTTTCTAGCATCAACACCATCGCCACTGTATCCAATGATTACAACGTTGTCAAGATTACCTTTAGAACCTACGCGGATACGGATGCCGTCTACTACTTCGTCGTCACCATTCAGTACATCAGGATAGCCCATGATAGTAACGTTTTTGAGAGTAGGGTTCGAAATCGGAGTAGCGGTATGGTTGGACTGGTTATCAGCCTCAATACCTTTGTCCTGACGATAGTCAGCATCGTTTACCTGCTCAGTGTAGAGGTAGTCAACTCCACCAACCCATCCTTGACTCCAGTCAAATTGGTCGTCTTGTGATCCGTAAGCCACTACATAACTCATCTTTACTGTACCACCAAATATTTCGATACCATCGTCCGAACCTTTATACGCTTCGATGTGATCAACTGTGGTGCCATTACCCACGCCGTAGAAAGTGAAGCCGTTGTGCTCGGCGTCGTCGTTAATCCGGCTTCCGGAATACTCAATACGCACATATTTAAGCGTTCCGGAATTATCGTTGGCAACGGTACCGCCGTAAATAGCATCACCGATTTCGGCAGTGGCGGATGTTCCAAGGTTGATGGGCGCTCTACCGCAAATCATCATACCACCCCACGAGGCAGGTTCTTTCACTGCGGCTGTAAGAACGATCGGTTTTTCGGCGGTACCTTGAGCATCGATTTTACCACCTTGCTCAATTACAATAAACATCGCTGTAGCCGAAGCATCTTCAGAAGCCGTGACAGTAACACCAGCCTCAATTTTGAGCGTACCACCGTCTCGTACACGGAGAGCCTTATCGATGGTAAAGGAACGGTCAGCTTTCAGTGTCATTGTCTCGCCGCTTTTCACTTCACCGATCAGTGTTTCACCATCTGCCGGCTCCAGTGCGGTTGGCTGCTCGTTGCCACCGTTATCGTCGTCATCATCGCTACATGCTGTAAATGCTACAGAAGCAGCCAACAGAATGATTAGCGACCAGCTTAGTTTCCACGCTTTTTTCATAAATAAATTTTAAAGTTAATTACGTTAAGTAGTATACGTTTAGTGGTGCAAAGAAAAGATCCTAATATTAAGATGTTGTTACCACGTTTTTACCAATGTTTTACTGTTCTCGTCGGCTATTTGCCTATCAAACGATAGGTAAGCGATAAACCGAGATTGACCCCTGCTTTATACGATTGTGTGACTTCGTCTCCCGACGTAGCATTCGGACCTGCCTCTTGTTCCAGTCGGATAGCTGGGTTCAAAAGGTTCTTGGCCGTCAGCTTCACCCCGAAACCACTCTGCCACGTATTCTGAAGCACCAAATCCAGTGTGCCGAAAGATTTTTCAAATTCGTCGCCGCGACCTACCGTGCCAACGTTGTAAACACGATCACCGAATACATTGTAAGTCAACTCGATGCTGGATTGTATGGATGACTTCATCAAGAGATCGTCGTAGCCCAGGGATAGATTCACCATGTACGGTGATGCACCCTGCAGCGGCCGCGACGTATTGGTCACCGACGACAGAAGATCACGCGTGCGGGCATCCTTGAATTTGCTGGGATCTGTGTCTACGTCGCTGTACAATAAGCTGAGGTTACCATCGAATACCAGGCCATTGACAAGTTTTGAAGAGGAGCTGAAGAAACTGGAAATACGTTTCTTGAACTCGAATTCAAGACCATACACCTGCGCGCTGGCAATATTGAAAAAGCTTATGTAGTTAATCCCGGAACGAACCTGCTCGATGGGTTTATCGATATTCTTATAGAACGCGCCGAACGAAATGAGCTCACTTCCAGTCGGAAAAATTTCGTACTTCAGATCAACATTATAAATCGAGGAATTTTCCAAGGATGGGTTACCCACTGTGCTCTGAAGATTCTCATTTATATAGGCCACGGGGATAAGTTCCATGAAATTCGGACGAGTCATGGTTTTCGACCCTGAGAAACGAATGATCTTTGTATCGGTAACATTGTATTTGGCACTTACTGTGGGCAAAAAGTCAACATCATCGACTTTAGCCTGTATGAACGGGTCATTGAAACCACTGCCCTGCAGGCGATACTCAACGGTCTGGTCAGACTTTTCTACCCGTAACCCGGGGATGATCGATAACCTTGAATTGACATTCAGATCTACATATGCATACCCTGCGTCGATATTTCTCGTTGCTGCCGACTGGCGAGAACCATCTGCGCCGTCAAGGTAGCGATAGTCTCCATTGGCAAATGCTTCGTCTGTCAGAACATGTTGCAGATTGTTGATGTCCACTGGGTGTCCTAACAACGCAGAACCGGGTAAAAACTGGACTTGAAACGACCGATACGCTACGTCACGATCCTTGCCCCTACGTTGATACCCCATAACAAGACGGTTCCGCTTGTCCTGACTATTGGGGTGACCGAAAGAATATGTCGCTTCACCGAATGCATAGTATTCCGTCTCATCGGAGCGCTGGTAATAGCGCTGACTGCCTCCAAGACCTGTGGAACTGATAGTTCCTACATCACGTACGTCTTCCTCCACAACAAAAGAAAGCTCCCTGCGATCAGGCTCGTCGGTATATGCAGTTGAGTAGCTGCCTCCCCATCGTACCTTCCAATTGTCAGACAACCTATTGTCCACCGACGCTTGTACATTGTGCATGCGTACTTCTAAGTAGCGGCTGCGAAGACGCAAACGATCTGTGGTTTCGCGATCATCGACATCAAAATTATCACCGAGGCTTTCCGTGTATGTGTTGCTGGAATTGTTAACAAAGAGATAATTAGCATGAACAGTATTGTTCTCATTCCAGGCAAACGAGGTACCGAGCAGACCCGTCATATTGGTGTTGAACGTATAGCGATCGCGATAAAAATCAGTCTCCGCAACCTGCAAGTTGTTTAGAATAAGGTTCGGGCCGAAATCCGAACGGTAGGAGTTACGATAGGAACCTGAAAAAATTATTCCCAATTTCGATTGTCCGAAATTCAGCGTTCTTCCAGCGTCGAAATTAAAGTTATTATCAAGCGGAGCATTGATTTTCTGACGACCGAAATTCGTCTTGAAAGGATCTTGCTCTAAGTTATCGAAACGCACGACACCTTTGTGATCCACTGCAACGGGCGCCTCCCGCCGATCTCCAGAAATACCCAGATAGTCAGAAGCACCATCTTGATTCGTTGTAAAATCCTTGAACGTCGAAACGCTGTTATAGTTTACACCTACTCCCATGACGAGGAAATTCTCCTGCGCAGGGTCCTTTGTAAAGATATCGATCGATGCTCCCGACACATCTCCGAACTGCTCCGGCTGATAACTCTTCGATACAGCAATATTGCGCACGACGGTTGTTGGGAAGATCTCAAGGTCCACAACCTTCCGGTTCTGGTCCGGTGATGGCAGCGGCATAGAGTTCAGGTATGCGTTGTTGTAGCGATCACCGAGACCGCGTACATAAATACCACGTGAAGCGACTTTGGTAATGCCCGTCATCTTTACAAGGCCAGAACCTACGTCGTTTACACCTTTTACAGACAACTCGATGGCGCCGATATTTTCAACAGCGATGGACGCATTCCTTCTTTCGCCTAGCAGAATCTGATCACTGGCCCGGTCGCGGATACCACCGATCACTACTTCGTTCAGCTGTGTGCCTTCCTCGAACAGCGATGTATTGACCGTGGTGATTTCGCCGGCAACAACGGTGACATTGCTGACAGTATCTGTTTTATAAGACAGGAACGACACAATCAGTTCGTATGTACCCGGCGCGACCTTAGCAACCTCGAAATTACCTTCCAGATCAGCCGTATTACCCAACGCTGTCCCTGCCAGGCGGACGCTGGCCCCGATGATCGGCTCACCCGAGATAGCGTCTTTGACGGTCCCTTTAATGGTACCCGTTTGCGCCATGGCGGCGACTGCAGCCAGCATAGCGAGTGTAAAAGAAAGAAGTACGCTTCTTAACATATACCTTTTATTTGCCACAAAGGTCTATCGCTAATATTACCTGACAGGGATGCCGCTGTTACGAAATTGTTAAGTGCAAAAAGCTTTACTAACGGGCGTTTAATGTGTTTTCACCACCTTTTTTATGCTTTTAAATGATTATCAGTGAGTTCACTTTCAGCGCCTTAACAATTATTACAAGATTTTTTAATCTGCATAATCCGCAGTTAATGGAACTTCGTGGAAGTTTCCGGAGAGGAAACAAAATCTCGTTCGGAGTCGAGGGCTCAACCCCATATTTTACCGCTTATGACACGCTCAGAAGGCAAGAAATTCCGGCAAGACACAACTATTCTTAAAAAAAGAGCCCGACCCTACCTGCTACAGGCTGGGCCGGGCTCCCGATCCGGGATACCGGTCTGCGGTCTATGGTTTAATGATTGATCGGAATCTTGTTCAAAATGGCGCGGACGATATCGGCAGGGCGAACGTTGTCAGCCTCGGCCTCATAGTTCAACAGGATGCGGTGACCCATGACGTCGACGGCTACCTCCTTGATATCTTCCGGCAGCACATAGTCGCGGCCTTCCATATAGGCCATGGCCTTGGCGGCCAGGTTCAGGTTGATGCTGGCGCGTGGCGACGCCCCGAACTGGATGTACTGGGCCTGCTCGTTCAATTTATAGTCCAGCGGCTTGCGTGTGGCATATACCAGCTCTACGATGTAACGCTCCAGCGACTCGGATACCTTCACGCGGTTGATCTGCTCACGGATGGAGAAGATGTCTTCCTTCGTCAGCATGGTGCTGACCTTATAGTCGAACTTCATGTTCGAGATGCGGCGCATGATCTCGATCTCCTGCTCTTTCGTAGGATAGTCGATATGCACCTTCATCATAAAACGGTCTACCTGCGCCTCGGGCAGCGGGTAAGTACCTTCCTGGTCCACCGGGTTTTGCGTGGCCAGTACGAGGAATGGTTTGTCTAGCTTGAACGTTGTCTCGCCGATGGTCACCTGCTTCTCCTGCATCGCTTCGAGCAATGCCGACTGCACCTTGGCCGGCGAGCGGTTGATCTCGTCCGCCAGGATGAGGTTCGCGAAGATGGGGCCTTTCTTTACTTCAAACTGACCGTCCTTCTGGTTATAGATCATCGTGCCCACCAGGTCGGAGGGCAGCAGATCGGGTGTAAACTGAATGCGTTGAAAGTCCAGGTGCAATACCTGGGCGAGAGTGCTTACCGTTAGGGTCTTGGCCAGGCCCGGCACACCTTCCAGCAGAATGTGCCCGTTGGTAAACAAACCGATCATCAACCGGTTGACCATGTACTCCTGGCCCACGACTACCTTGGCTACTTCGGCATAGACCTCTCTTACCTTTTCCTTATGCGCTTCGTGCTTTTCAACGGCTACGGATTCCATACAAAGTATTTTGATTTAAACCTGTCAAAAATAGTGTAATTATTGAAAAAGTAATCCCCGAAAACAGATGGATTGCAAACAAAGGACGTAAAAGGAGACATGGGCAAAACATTTGTGATGGGGGACATGCACGGCGCATACCGTGCATTGCGGCAGTGTCTGGACCGGTCTGCTTTTCATTATAAACAAGATCACCTGATCTGCCTGGGCGATGTCTGCGACGGCTGGCCCGAAACCCGCGCGTGTGTGGAAGAGTTGCTACGCATCAGACACCTGACGCTCATCTTGGGCAACCACGATTTTTGGACGCGGCAGTGGATGGCCACCGGCTATATAGACGACATTTGGTACGGACAGGGCGGCCTGGCCACCCTGCAGTCCTACGAGGAGGGCGTACCCGATGCGCACCGCGCGCTCTTCCGCAACAAGGCCCGACCCTACTACCTCCGCCATAACAAACTTTTTGTACACGCCGGCATCAATCCCGCCCTGTCCCTGCGCCACCAGGACGAGGACATTTTTCTGTGGGACCGGACGCTGGCCAAACAAGCCATGGACCATTTTGCGCGTGACGTTCGCGGCAAGCTCACCCGGTATGATGAAGTGTATATCGGGCACACGGGCACCGGGTACCTGCATCCCATACAAGGCGGTGAAGTGTGGTTGATGGACACCGGCGCCGGCTGGAGCGGTGTGTTGTCGATGATGAACGTCGAGACAAAAGAGGTGTTTACAAGCGATCCCGTGCCAGACCTCTATCCCGGCGTGGCGGGACGCAGCAGGCGGGCACCGTAGACACGGTCAGGATACCTGTACGATCAGCTCTTGCTCCAACGGTATGCCGCGCAGTTTCAGGAACAATTGCGCCAGCACGGCCACATCCCGCAGGCAGTAGTCTTTGATCTTTTCCAGGTCTTTGTCCACATAATACACGCGGTTCACCTGGCTGCCGTCGATGCCTCCTTCTTTGCTGGAGGGAATGTTGAACACGGCTGCCAGCAAGTCGAGTGACGTGAAGTGTTTATAGTCGCCGAACTTCCACATGTCCATCGTATCGTAGTGCGGTACCTCCCAGGGCTTTTTGCCGGCCAGGTCCAGCAGACCGGGCAGCACTACCCCGTTGATGAGCATGCGGCGCGACAGGTAAGGAAAGTCGAACTCTTTGCCGTTGTGCGCGCATAGCCGCCCCGAGACGCTGAGGCGCTCGAGCATGGCTTTGAACTCCAGCAGCAGGGTTTTCTCGTCGTCGCCGTAATATGCTTTGGTGCGCAGTGTCAGCGCGCCGTTTTCGCCATCCACAAACTTGCCCACGCAAATGCAGATGATCTTGCCAAATTCGGCAAAGATCGCGGCACGATCCAGGTATAGTTCGCCGTCGGTCAGGTCGCCGTCGCGGCGCAGGTTGGCCGCCTTGCGCGACCACAGGGACTGGATGCGCTCATCTAACAACCCAAAGTCTTCGACCGCCGAAACGGTTTCAATGTCGAGGAAAAGTATATCGCGCAGCTCGGGCAACATGGCTAGGAATGTAAGACGCCTTCCATTTCCAGTTCCTTGATAAAGGAAATGTTCTCTTCGCGAATGGCGTCGGGCACGAAGATGAAACGTTTGTCATAGATCTGCCGGCCTATGTAATAGCTAACCCAATACTCGTTGTTCAGGTGAAATACCGACGGATCGATGGGTTCGATGAGTACGGCGGCATGCTCGGCAATCGTGGCCAGAAAATGGCGCAGCACCGAGGTGCGCTGTTGCTCGCCGTCCTTTTCGCCATAGCCCTGGCTGGCCACCAGCGTGTTTTCAATAGGGAAGTCGTTGTTGTTGATGAGGTATACGCGCCATTCATCCTGGCCTTCCGTGCGCTGCCGCGCCACGGCCAGTGTCACGTTCTTTACTTCGGGTATTTCGATATCCTTCATCATAGCCACTCCATGTCAAATTGTACGCGAATCTTTTCCTTGAGGATTTGCTTGACCTCCTCGAGGTCTACCTTTCTGCCCAGCTCTTTCTCCAGGGAGGTGACAGCCTTGTCCTGGATGCCACAGGGCACAATGTAGCCGAAATATCGCAAGTCCGGGTTAACATTAAAAGCAAATCCATGCATGGCCACCCAGCGGCTGGTGCGCACGCCCAGGGCACAGATCTTGCGCGCCCGGTGCGCGTCGTCGGGATCGAGCCACACCCCCGTTTGCCCGGGACTGCGTCCCGCTTCAATCTTGTATTCACGCAGCGTCTGGATGACAGCCTCCTCCATAAACCGCATGTAGCGGTGAATGTCGGTGAAGAAATTTTCCAGGTCGATCACGGGGTATCCCACAATCTGCCCGGGACCGTGATAGGTGATGTCGCCCCCGCGGTTCACGCGATAGTACGTGGCCTGCACGTCCGCCAATTCTTCTTTGGGAATGATCAGGTTCTCTTCGTGGCCGCTTTTGCCGAGCGTGAACACATGTGGATGCTCGCAAAATACAAGGTAGTTATCGGTGGCTTGCTGCGCGTCGGCAGGCAGGTCGCGGTTGGCCGTTTTAGTGGCCAGGATCTGTTCAAACAGGGAAGCCTGATAGTCCCAGGCCTGCTGATAGTCTTTCAGACCAATGTCTATAAAGCGTGTCTTTTTATTTTGTACCGGGTTCATCACGTTCATTCGCCTCCTCCAGGGTGGTATCCGTCAGTTCGATCATGTAGGTTACGTTCAGGTTCTTGATGTCGTCATAGGTAACGACAAACAAGTCGCCGGGCATGGCATAATAACGCTCGTCCAGGTGTCGGTTCAGAAAGCCCACGTTGGGCACATCGGCGTCGAGGTCGTCTTTCAGCAGGCGGCGGTATACATTGGTGAGATAGAGCCTGTCCAGCCCGTTGTTATCGCGCGACAGGTAGTAGTCTTCGAGAATGCCGCTATAGATCATATCGCCTTCGCTCGATCCCATCACCACGTCGATCTGGATAAAAGCAATGGAGGAAGGGTCGATGTTCTTGGAGAGATAGAATGCCTCGCCGCTGAATAAATAATGCCACTCGTTGCCAAAGCGCAGAAACTTAGTATGCAGGTCCAGCCTGTAGCGGCGCACCAGGCGGCGGGCGATGACGCCAAACACGGCGCTGGCCATGAGCAACAGAGTGATGTATAGCAAAAAGGGCAGCAGGCTTTGCTCGATCACATGAAAGTCGAGCGCGTCGTTGCTGGTGATGAGCTGGTAGATAACTTCCAGCTGAACTTCGTATGCCGTAAATTGGTCGACCACCAGGATGGCGGCGAGCTGTAAGAACAAGGCCGGTATCAGTGCCCAGAAAATTTCTTCTACTGCCGACACTTTAAATGTCAGCTTGGCGTAAGTGCCCTGCAAGTACGAGAACCGGAAAATAAGGCCCGGCGAAATAAGAATAAAGAGGAAAAGCGAGCTGAATACTAGACTCATGCTTCAGCGTTACTCCTTGTGGGGGTTATAGGTAATGGCGGTGGCGCGGGTAAGGGTAAGTTTCTGGCCGTCTACGGTAATGGTACGCCCCTCGATGTCGTCGGGATTCCGCCGTTCTGACTGAACCGCCAGCATCAGCCGCTTGGAGAGCGTGCGATCGGCCAGGATTCTTCGTACAAGGTCACTCATGGGAGCTTTCATACCAGTGCGTTTAAAAAATGAAACGTTACTATAAAGGTATAACGAAAGAAGGGCTAAACAAGTTCTATCGACGCTTATCTGCGTATATTTGTCTACTCTGCAGTACAACGTTATCCAATACACCGTTATGAAGACTTCAAGACACCTGGAAATCGGTAGACACGGCGAGCAACTGGCAGCAGCCTTCCTGGAAAAGAAAGGCTACCAGGTACTGGTTCGAAATTACCGGGCTTCCTACACCGAAATCGACCTGATCGTAAAACGCGATAACTGGGTCATTTTTGTCGAGGTAAAAACGCGCAGCTCTACTGCCTTTGGCGAGCCCGAGCAGGCCGTCAGCGCCCTGAAAGCCCGGCACATATTCCGGGCAGCCGAGCATTATATCTTTAGCACCAACTGGCAGGGACACGTGCGGTTTGACGTCGTGGCGGTGAAGCTGGGCTTCGAGCCCACCATCGACCACTTCGAAGACGCCATCAATTAGCGACCATCTTGTTGTTGCGATAGATCTCCCTGCCCTTCTCGTTCCATTCCACTTTGATATAGGGCTTGACCTCTTTGTCGAATGCCTCTTTGGAATAGGTGACGATCTTTTTGCGCTTGCCGCTGGGGTAAAACTCGGTCCAATCGCCCACGCGCTGGTCCCAATGGTATTCACCCTGCACCGCCAGGGTGCCGTTTTCGTGAAAGAGGTAGTAGTAGCCTTCTTTTTCTCCGAATTCAATGGGTGTCATTTCCTTCATCCGCTTGCGCTCCATGGGGTCGTAGTAGGTCACCGTCGACTCGCGGGGCCAGCCGCGGTAGAATTTTTCCTTGTCGGTCAGCACACTGTCGCGGTTGTAGCTCAGCCAGCGACCGTGGCGCAGGCCCTTGTAATAAATGCCTTTGACAAGGACAGCCTCGCCCTGCCGTTTTTCATAGGGGCCGTGCAGCAGCACGCCCTTGGTAGGATCGAACGTCGAAGTCTTGCGGACTTCCTTGCGGGTGAAGTCGTACCAATAAATGTCGCGTACAAACGTCTGGGGTTTTTCGGAGTTCTTGATGTAATAGAACGTCTCGAAGGTGGTCCGGTCCCCAAAGCCTTTGCGTGTAAAGCCCTTTTTGGTTTTAATGCCGTAAAAGACTTTCTTTTTCTTTTTTTTCTTTTTGGGCTCTTCGGTCTGTTCCTCCTGGCTGAAGTCGAGGCTGGCCGGCGCGTCGATCGTAAACCGTTGCTCTTCGGGCGCGCTTCCCTCCTGGGCGAACGCCGGCACATGGGCTCCCGCCAACAATAGTGCAGCAAAAATTACCTTTGACCGCATACGTTATCCTGGTGTTTTTGAGTTACCTCCACAACGAAATTACTTAAAAAATAGTATGACACGGACGTCGCACCCAACATCTTTGCGACATTCACGTTTGTTGTCCCTATTGACGGCATGAACGACACCTACCATATCCTCACGATCGCCGGGAGCCTCCGCGAAAATTCTTCTACGGCGCACGTTCTACGGGCCGCCGAAAAGCTGGGCCAGGGCACGCTTGTATTCACCCGCTACCTGGGCCTCGCGTCGCTGCCCGCTTTTGACGACCACGAAGAGATTCCCGCCGCCGTGGCCGACTTCAAACAACAGATCCAGGCCGCCGACGCTGTGCTCATCTGCACCCCCGAGTATGCCTTTGGCGTGCCCGGTGCCTTAAAAAATGCGCTCGACTGGACCATCTCTTCGGGAGAATTCGTCAACAAACCCGTGGGACTCATCACAGCCTCCACCCGGGGCGAAAGCGCGCATGCCTCGCTGCTGCTCACGCTGTCGGCCATTTCGGCCATCGTACCCGAAGGAGCTTCCTTGCTGGTGCCGTTCATCCGCAGCAAGATCGACGCCGCGGGAAACATCACCGACTGGGAAACGCGCCGCGGCCTGAGCACCGTCATCGAAAATCTGGTGCGCGCATTACAGGAATGATCTTTTAGAATTTTTGCCATGCGCATATCATAGGCAATGACTACTTTTCTGGTGCAAAGACCCACAGACTTGTATTATGTTAAAAGATCTTACCACAGCCACATTCATCTCCATTGCCACCCTGGTCATACTGTTCGGATACATTGTGTACCAGGAGGGTCGCCTGGTGCCGGCAGCATCCAGGATGGAGGAAGAGATCTCCGACGAAGGTGTGATCGAAACCGGCGTCGACGACCTCCTGCGTGTGCCTGCCGTATCCTTCGACATACCCGAAAAGATCGCCTTTGCCGACGAGCCCGTACCGCTCAACATCCCCGACGTACGCGAGCGCCTGGACAAGGAGTTGCAAATAAATTGTTATTTACACAGTAATACCATCTTCCTCATCAAACGCGCTCACCGCTGGCTGCCGCAGATGGAGAAGATCCTGAAACAATACAACATTCCCGAAGATTTCAAGTACCTGCCCCTGATCGAAAGCAACCTGCTCAACGTGACATCTCCGGCCAACGCCGTGGGCTATTGGCAGATCCTCGCGACGTCGGGCAAAGAGCTCGGCCTTGAAATTACGAATGAGGTAGACGAACGCTACGACCCACTCAAGGCAACCGAAGCGGCCTGCAAGTACCTCCGCACCGCCTACAATAAATTCGGCGACTGGACACTCGTGGCGGCATCATACAACCGCGGCATGGGTGGCATGGCCCGCGCCATGGCCGACCAGCGCGTGGACTCGTACTACGATCTGTACCTCAACGATGAAACGTCGCGCTATGTCTTCCGCATCATTGCCATCAAAGAGATCATCAACAACCCGGCGAAGTACGGCTTCCGCATCAACCCGAAGCATCTTTACGAAGAGGAATCGCTGCGGTACGTAGACGTAAACGAGACGATCAAAGACCTGGTGGACTTCTCGCGCAGCCAGGGTATCAACTATAAATTGCTGAAGCGCCACAACCCGTGGCTGCGGCAGGAGAAGCTTACCGTAAAACGCGGCGGGCACTATCGTATCGCCATCCCTTCATAAAGTATAAAGTATATAGAGCATGAGCACCACCCACGCCGGACCCCGTCCGTACATCCTTGCCGAAAATACCTGGACGACAGTCGCCGCTACGCCCTATGAAGTAGCGGTGTTACCCTGGGGCGCCTGCGAAGCGCACAACTACCATTTGCCCTACGGCACCGACATACTCGAAGCCGGCCTGGTGGCCGCCGAAGCCGCGCGCATCGCGTGGGAACAAGGCGCCAAGCTCACGGTGCTGCCCGTTATACCGTTTGGCGTCAATACCGGCCAGAGCGATATCAAGCTCGACATGAACATGAACCCCAGCACACAACTGGCCGTGCTGCGCGACGTCATCGAAGTATTGAACCGCCAGGGCATCTATAAGCTCATCATCCTCAACAGCCACGGCGGCAACGACTTCCGCACGATGATCCGCGAGCTGGGACTGCAATACCCGAAGATGTTCTTATGCAGCTGCAACTGGTGGCAGGCCGTAGACCAGAAGGCATACTTCGAACACAAAGACGATCACGGCGGCGAAATGGAAACGAGCGTGATCATGCACCTGCAGCCCCACCTGGTCAGCCCGCTGTCGGAAGCCGGCGACGGCGCCGCCAAAAAGTTCCGCATCGGCGGCATCCGCGAAGGATGGGCCTGGGCCGAACGCAAATGGTCACAGGTAACGAAAGACACCGGCGTAGGCGACCCGCGCCAGGCCAATGCCGATAAGGGCGAACGATATTTCAAAGCCGCTACAGAGAAGGTGGCCGCGTTTTTCCTGGAGGTGGCGCAGGCCGACGCCAGGGATCTATATATATAGGTCCCGCTGTCGCTGGCTTGGTTCAAACAAACAGGGACATTACCTTTGAATGATGGGCTCCCTGAAAAACACATTTATCCGCTACCGGTACATCGCCGTCTATGGTCTTCTCATGGCGGTGCTGGTGTTTGTGCTCAAGTGGCTGCAGTGGCGGTTTCTGATTGCGGAGGGTTCCATAGAAATTTACATCGGTTTGATTGCCCTCTTTTTTACCGTATTGGGCATTGTTGTGTCACGGCAATTCGATCGGCGCAAAGTAGTTCGCACCGTTGTCATTGAAAAAGAAATTCCCGTGCCCGTTCAAACTCCCTTTATCGTGGACGCTTCCGCGCTGGAGAACTTAAATCTCACGGCTCGCGAGTATGAGGTGCTTCAACTTATGGCGAAGGGCTGCAGCAATACCGAAATCGCAGAAGCCCTGTTTCTTTCCCTCAGCACGATCAAGACGCACGCGTCCAATTTGTTTGTAAAAATGGATGTGACCAGCCGTACGAAGGCCATTGAAAAAGCTAAGCGTTTGAAAATCACGCCCTAGGCCCACAGGTACTTTGGTCTGAAAATGCACTTCGGTACTTTAGTATGAGCTGGATCAGAGGCGTACGGCCTAGTTTTACGGCCAGATCAAAACCAACCTCTGTATGAAACGCAACGTCCTCATCTTCGGCTCCATTCTGGGTACCATTCTGGCTGTAAACGGCCTGTTCATGTGTACCCGATGCTACAACCATCCTGAATTTGAAAGCCACGATACCCTGGGCTATACGGCCCTGATCGTCGTGCTTTCCCTGATCTTCTTTGGTACCCGCAACTACCGCAACAAACAGTTGGGGGGAAGCATCACATTTGTTCAGGCCCTCAAAACGGGCGCGTTGATTGCGCTATTGGGATCGACTATCTACGTAGCCTTGTGGCTACCGTATTATTACCTTGTCATTCCTGACTTTATGGACAAGTATGTTATCCATGTTATGAAAAACGCCGAGCGTAGCGGTGCAACCGCCGCAGAGCTGGCCGATACGGCATCCTACATGAAGAAGTTTCAGGAGAACTACAAAAGCCCACTGTTTGTCGTGCTCGCCAGCTATGCAGAAGTATTACCGATTGGCCTTGTGGTCGCATTGATTAGTGCATTGGTATTGAAAAAGAAACCTCGTGAACCGATACCGGTGCAAGGTTAACGGCTCTGGCGCAGCAACCTCTTAATTATACCGAAAGAAAAATAGTACCGAACACGGCACCGTGCAGCCCGTTACTTTGCTTACGACTTCGAAATCAGCGTAGTAGTATCAACTCTTGTATTCTTAATCTTTGTAAGCACATGAAAGTATTTTCGTTTTTTATTGATATCGATTGTTTTCGGTAGTCACATTGTTTTAGCACAGCAGGTGCCGGCAATTTGGAGGTTGTAGCATCGCTGGACATTCGTCCTGGAAACGTTGCTGTCTCAAAGACCGGCCGTGTATTCGCCACGATTCACATCTTAACGCCGGATGGTAAACTCTCCAACCTGATTCAGGATGAACGATTGCAGTGGCCGGACAATGTCGATCTCTCTTCTGACGGATGGATCTATATCTCGGTAAACCAGCTGAACACAACGCCCGCGTTTACCGGTGCCGGTGATGAAGGAAAACCTCCCTATTATATATACCGGTTCAGGCGGGTTGGAAAGAAGTAACGTATCCTTGGTTTATGACGGCAGCGGATTTGTTCGCCGCCGTCATTTTTATTCTGAAATAATATCGTTCAGGGCTTGAAAAATGTTCAAGGATACATACCCCTGCGATAAGGAGGTATGCGGCTTGCAACGATGGGATCCAGCGTTGGGTTTCTTGTTGTGTTACTTTTCTCGAGCGTCTGTATCGTGGCGGGACGTGTCTCCGAACTTATCCCAGATCTTTCGTATGACCTGCAACACGGGAATGTTTTTAGGTGGTTCGTTGGAAGTATCGTAGTTCATGTCTTTCAGCGATATCTTCCGGGTGTTGGCTTCCGACCATTCGTCAAAAGTTGGTATTTGTATGGCACTGCCACCTTTGTGGTGGCCGGACACGAACCCCTTTGGAGATTGTGGAATTTTATTTTCACATTCCACTGAACAGACGTTGACCAGCAATGGCAACATGTCGGTTCCGACTCGCAACGAGATCCAAAATTGGTTCGTCTGGGCATACGTAATCTCTTTGTTGCAGATACTACATTTCAGTGTTTCTCCGGTATAACGAACAGGGTTGTGCCGCAAATTCGGAAATGGCATCCGATTCTTATAATTTCCGTATAGCGCGCGGGTGCTCACCCGACTAGCCTTCAAATTTTTGCAATTTGTTATTTCGTAGGGATACCAGTGTAAATAATAGGAGGTATACGGATCGAATTCTTCCAGCGCTTCCATCTGTCCTATCTCTGGTGGAAGCTGGGTTAGCATACTACCGTACAACCAAACTTTCTTCACCTTTTTAAGCCTGGAGATGCTCTCCGGCAATGTGTGAATCTGCTGAAAGAGGTCCTGTCCCAATGCTTCCAATGGCGAAAACTCTTCTGTTCCGTCTGCTGCCACCTGCTCTACATATTCGCAAAGTCTTTTCCAGGCCGGTGAATTTCTATTCTGCAGGTCACCGCGCACTTTGTGAACCAGTCGGTTTGATTGTTGCTTCATATGCCAAACATACCGATAATGGCCGGGCCCCAATAGAACTTGGTAAAGAAGTAGGTGCCCGTCAGCAGGAAAGCGGTCATCAACAACAACAGTGTCGCCGACAAGACATTTACAACGGCCGGTGCAGTATATTTGCGCTGGCGGATAAAGATTTCGGCTACGACCAGGTTGGGAATATAAAAGAAGAAAGCCATGATGCGATCGAACATCCCGCTAAACTCGCTGGTGTGTCCCAGCTTGCCGGCTAACATAAACCAGAAGCCATAGTCCATGCGGTATAACCACGAGCCGATAGCCAGCGCATAGAGCCGCAGCGCCCAGGCGCGGTGCTGTTCATAACGCCCGGCGGCCGCGTGCCGATAGGTCTCGATCCCCGCTACCAGCATTAGTATGCCGTACAGGCCGAAGCCGATGTCCATCGGCGGACCGCCGATCGTACCTTTGATAAATATAAACGTCAGACCACCCAGCGCAGACAGCAACGACGCCACAACATACACACGTCCCACCCAGCGATGGAACGCCGAATACCGTACGCGCAAGGCTTCGATCAATTGAATGCTGCCCAGTATCAGGATGATCCCGCCCATGGCAAAGTGCAGGCCGATGCCCGTGGTGGCTGTACGCGATCCCTCCTCATACAATCCCGGCAGCACCTCATTCCATTTGACCATGTTGCCATCGACCAGCGCCATGGCATAAAAAGCGATGATATAGAGGCCAAACAACCCTGCACTGGTCCAAACAGTAACAACCAGTAATACCCCTAACCACCGAACGATGGTAACATCCATCCGTTTTGGTGCTAATGCCGGGGCGGTTGCGGCGGTGCTGAGTTGTGCGTCTGGCATGGAAATGGTGAGGTAAGCGTTCGTGCTATCGGGTCTTTGCAGCGAAGGTAACGATAATCTTCGGCCCGGGGAAGGCCGCCACGACACAACATTGTTAACGCACCAGCTCGAATTTTTTGCTGGCCATAACCTTGCCGTTCACCATCACCTCCAGCAAGTGTGTCCCGGCATGCAGCTGGCGGGTCGTGAAATCCTGGAAGCGTTGCTTCTTGACGATGTGCAGGGTATCCCCCGGCGCCAGCGCGATCTCTTTTAGCTTGAAGACTTTGGGCAGTTGTACCCCTGTCTTTTTGACATAATGAATGCGGTAGTCGATCATCAGCTTTTGCACGGTCCTTTTCTCAGACGTGATCTCGAAAGCAAACCGAAGCTCGTCGTTTAACTGTATGGTCGCGCTGTCGAGCCTAAGCTTTCCAAGCTTTACCCGCACGTCGGCCGTCAGGCCGAAGACCGCCATAGACTTTTCGTGTCCTTGTTTCAACAGCGAGCGGCAACCCCGTTTAATGATCCAGGCAGTATGCGTATGGGTTTTGTCCCACGACCGGATCAGATTCATGACATAGTCGGGAGAGTCTTTAGTGATATCGTTGAGGTGGTTGGCAACCGACTTGCGCACATACAGCTCGTCGTCGGCCTTCAGGTTTTCCAGGATCGGCGCCGTGAGGGCCGGGTTGGTAATGACCGCGTCCAGCTTAAACGACCAGGGCAGCCGGGGCCGGCTTCCCTCCGACGCCAGGCGCCGCACGTGCACGTTGTCGTCTTCCGACCAGGTATACAGGGCACGCAATGTCTTTTCCTGGTCTTGTTTAAAGAATGTGCGGATGGCAAATTCGGAGGAGCCGAATTGCGTAAAGTATTTCAGCGCCTCGAGCGACGTACGAAAGTCCTTCGTACCAAACTGACTGACAAAGTCCGGAAAGACGAGCGTGGTATACCCCGTATTCAGCAAGGGCACAACCTCTTTCAGGATGCCGACGGCAGTCGTATATTTTTCCGGTAGGTGTTTCTGCAGCACCCGCGAGGTGTGACGCATCCGCTCGTTGAGCGACAGAGGTTCCAGCCCGGTCGTGACTTCCTTCAGGAAGGGTGCCGCCGGGAATGGCTTGTGTACGGACGAAATGGTTCGCGCCAGGTTTTGATAGTAGGCTTTGCCGAACATTTCCTTTAATGGCTCCATAAATGCAGTGATCTTTTCCGAAAGAACGGAGGAGTCGGTGACAGCCTTATGTCAGGAAGAACAATACCGCAGCTATAAAAAAGTTTATGACCCTACGAAAGTAAGCCCGGTGCCGGGTGGCTGCCGCCGGCCGGGCGGGTGTGGTCCTCCGGCAGCTGAATAAACTCATGATTATCCGTGGGCGGCAGGATGATCCGGCCTTCTTTCCAGTCCGCTTTGGCCTGCTCGATGCGCTCCTTGCGCGACGACACAAAGTTCCACCAGATGTAGCGCTCTCCTACGGGCTCGCCCCCCAGCATCATCAGCGTAGTGTCTTCCAGTGCGTTCAACGCCGGGTCTACACCTTTTGTGAACACCAGCATCTGTCCTGCCGTATACGGCCGCCCCGATACTTCGATACTGCCTTTCACGACGTAAATCCCCCGCTCTGAATACTCTTTGGGCAAACCGAACCGCGCGCCCTTCTTCAGCACTACATGTATGTAGAACAGTGGAGAATGTGTTTTCACGGCGCTGTTTAAACCAAACGCATTGCCGGCGATCTGCCGCATCCATACGTCTTTCTCCGTAAAGATGGGTAGTTGTTGTTCCTTATAATTGTTGAAGGTAGGATTTGACTCTTCGTCTTTCTCTGGCAGCGCTACCCAGGTCTGGATCATTTCCAGCGCACCGCCCGCCAGCACGGCAGGGTCTTCGAATCGTTCGGAGTGCGATATGCCCTTGCCGGCAGTCATCCAGTTCACTTCGCCCGGTCGGATGACCTGTAGCGCACCCGTACTATCGCGGTGCGTCACCTGGCCGCCAAAAAGATAGCTCACCGTAGAAAGGCCGATGTGTGGGTGCGGCAGCACGTCCATCGACGAAGCGTTCTGTGGTTGAATATCCACCGGACCGGCGTGGTCCATAAAGATGAACGGTCCGACCATACGCCGAAGGCGGAACGGAAGGATCCGTTTTACTTCCATACCGGGCGCGATGGCAGCCTTGCGTGCTTCTATAACGATGTCGAGCATATGCAGAGTAGGTTAGCGTTTCAAAGATAGCGGTTTCTACCACGTAAAACCTGTGCAAATACCGCTACCCGGTTATTAAAAAAGTTTGTAGGATGTCACATCGGCAATTTCTGAATCGTTGAGAAATTAAGGGTTTTACCCAAAGCTATAACTGCAGTAGCCGGCTTTTTTGATTGCTTGGATTAAAAGTCAGCTGTCTGCTTGTCGAGGATCTCCCGGACGTGCTCCTCATCCATCTCCACGGTGGTCTTATTGTCACCGCGGCTAAGGATCAGAACAAAACGCCAGTTGTCTCCCAAGTCTCCGGGAGCATCGACAAACTTTGCCACGATCTTTTCGGATAGCTCCTTCGTCTTCTCGGGGTCTTCGAGGTAGATCTTATCGGGATTGATGAGCGTCACCTCGATCCGCTTTTTGGTCCCGGTATTTGAGTCGTAATTGGAGCTCCAGTTAACCGTAGCGTTGTCACATCCAGCCATCGATCTGATCTCATTGATAGTTATGAGGTCTACGGGCATAAGCGAACAACTTGCGATCATCACCGTAAGTGCGATGTATAACATTCCCTTTAGCAAAGTGTTATGGTTTTTCATGATGTTAACGGCTGGAAATTGGACTTCTATATCAGCTAATATACTAAATAGTTGCGTGACATGAGCATATGCTACGGCTTGAGCCAAGCATCATGGAATATGTAGCGGTCGATTGCGTCATATTAACATTCACTAACAAAAAAACAGGCTGTCCTTCTGAGACAACCTGTTCTATTGTTATCGCCCAAGAAGCGCGTAGGAATTTACTTCTTATACAACTCGGCGAACTTCTTTTCGCCCAATTCCAGGAACTTCACAAACTCGTCCACATCCTTGTCATATCCATACGGCTTGACCAACACATGCTCATCCAACCCCACAAGCACATAGAAAGGCTGAGCATTGTGCTGCAGATTGGCAATCTGCAGATCGGCATTCTGTTTGCCAATGGTTTTCTTTACTTTTTGGTCGTATTTAGATGTATACCACTCAGACTCGGGCAGTTCCGTCTTGTCATCCACATACAGGGCCACCACCACAAAGTCGTTGCGCAGCTTGTTCAGTACAGCCGGGTCGGACCATACCACCGCTTCCATCTCGCGGCAGTTGGTGCAGCCGTGACCGGTGAAGTCGATGAACAGGGGCTTGTTTTGCTGGCGGGCGCAGGCCATGGCTTGTTCGTAGTCAAAATAGCCGCTCAGGTTGTGCGGCAGGTGTAAAAACTCGGCATACTTCGGCGCTTCGCAGATTTCGTTCGTTTCGCTTTTGCGTGTGGCGGAGTATAAATCAAAGTCATGGGTATACGCCGGGGGCAGGTAGCCTGCCAGGGCTTTTAGCGGTGCACCCCACATGCCGGGAATGAGGTATACTAAAAATGTAAAGGTCCCAATGGCAAGCATCAGGCGTGGCACGGGTATGCGTTTGTCCTCCACATCCTTCCCGGTATCGCCGGGCAAGCGGAAGGCTTTCATGAGATAGAGGCCAATGAGCGCTACAACCACAATCCAGATGGCAATATTGACTTCGCGGTCCAGTACGCCCCAGTGGAATGCCTGGTCGGCTATGCTTAGGAACTTAAAGGCCAGTGCAATCTCGATAAAGCCCAGGATTACTTTTACCGAATTCAGCCAGCCACCTGACTTGGGCAGCGACTTTAGCAGGCTCGGGAAAAATGCAAACAACGTAAACGGTACGGCAAACGACAATGAGAAGCCCAGCATGCCTACGATAGGCTTAGTGAATTCGCCACCCGCCGACGCTACCAGCAAGCTGCTGACCAACGGGCCGGTACACGAAAATGAAACAAGCACCAGGGTAAAGGCCATGAAGAAGACGCCGATAAAGCCACCTTTTTCGGCCTGCTGATCTACTTTGTTTACCAGGCTGCCCGGCAGTGTGATTTCAAACAATCCCAAAAACGAGACGCCGAAGATGATAAACACGGCAAAAAATATCAGGTTCGGAATCCACTCGGTAGCCAGGTGGTTGGCGGTCTCAGGACCCATCAGCGGCGCCAATGCCGCGCCAATGAGGGTATAGATCAAAACGATAAAAAAGCCATACAACAACGCCTGCCCCCTGGAATTGCCTTTTGTAAAAAAACTCACCGTCATAGGGATCATCGGGAACACACACGGTGTGATAAGCGCCGTAAGACCTGTAGCAAATGCTATGAAAAAGAAAAGCCATAGCGACTCCTTCGATTCATCTTCTTTCAGATCCGGATCGAGTATCGGGCCTTTTATCTCACCATATTTTGCGAGTAGTTCAGCCGCTGATGCATTCTTATCATCGGAATATACTGTGTCAATAATGACTTCCTGCTGTTGGGCGGGTGCTGTTACGACAGACGGCGCGTTGGCAGTCGGTGCTACAGCGCCGGCGGGCTGCTTAGGGTCTTCTTTTTTTTTATCGTCTGCCGACGGTGCCGTCATGGCTTTACCTTCGGCCTGGATCGTGAATGAAACATCACCGTCGAACAATACGCATTTACCCTCTACTTCCGAACATACCTGTCCTTCGTAGGCGCCTTTGATGGTCACGTTGGGCGCAAGGATCTTTACTTTCTGACGGAATTCACCTGTGCCTTCGAATGTGCGCACGTCGCAATCAAAGATCTTGTCGTGCTTGGCTTTGTCGTGCACGGCCACCAGGTCGCCCTCCAGTTGGAAGCCCGGGTTCTTTTCAATGGTTATGGACATGGGTATCGGGCCGCAGTCGGCGTCAAACCCTACCGAGTATATATACCATGTCTTATCGATGTCGGCTTTAAAGACAAGCTCCACCACGTCGCCTACCTTGACTTTTTTGTCTACCGGCACACTCACCAGACGGGCCGGTTCCAGGATCTGCGCCTGGCTGGCCAGGGCCCATAACAGCCCTGCACACACAAGAATACGTTTCAGCATAAGGTTAAATGAGAATTCTGCTCCGAAAGTAACGAACTGCCGGCGATAAAAGTTTAGTACAATACACATACGGCTAACCCTAATGTGGTTCGGCCGTATTTTACAAGTCTATGATTACCTGATTCTTCAAAAGATCGTCCTGCTGCTCGCGTGCGCGGATCAGTTTGGGCTGGCCTTCTACGATCAGCACCTCCGCCGGCCGTGGCCGCGAGTTGTAGTTGGAGGCCATCGAAAAACCGTAGGCGCCCGCATTTTTAAAGGCCAGGATATCGCCTTCGCGCACTTCACTCAACGGGCGGTCGCTGCCGAAAGTATCGGTTTCGCAAATATACCCCACGACGGTGTACACAGCCTCTTTTCCTGCGGGGTTGGACACGTTCACAATGTGGTGATACGCATCGTACATCATGGGGCGGATAAGGTGGTTCAAGCCCGAGTTCACCCCCACAAAGGTGACGGTGGGCGTAGGCTTTACAACATTCACCTGGGTGAGCAACGTGCCGGCCTCGCTGACGAGGAACTTACCGGGTTCGAGCCACAGCTCCAGCGTACGGCCGTACTGCGCGCAAAATTCATTGAAAGCCTTTGTCAGGCGTGCACCGAGGTCTTCGACGTTCGTTACCACGTCGCCCTCCCGATAGGCTACTTTAAAACCGCTGCCAAAGTCGATAAACTCCAGACCGGTGAAATGTTTGGCGGTATCGAACAACACTTCGGCGGTTTTCAGGAACGCTTCCGTTTCTTTTATGTCCGAGCCTGTGTGTATATGCAATCCGCGAATGCGGATGCCGTGCTCCTTCATCAGGTCCTGGATCTCCTGCAGTTGCAGCACCGAGATGCCGAACTTCGAATTGCTGTGGCCGGTAGAGATCTTGATGTTGCCTCCCGCCATGATGTTCGGGTTCAGGCGTATACCGCAGGGGTAGGTGCCTTTATATTTTTCACCAAACTTGCGCAGGGTCGATAGGTTGTCGATGTTGATGGCCAATCCCTGGGCCACACCCTCTTCAATTTCGCTGAAGTCTACACCGCTGGGGGTAAACGTTATCTCGACGGGTGCGTAGCCGGCCTGGCGCGCCAGGAACACTTCGCCGAGCGACACGGCCTCCAGGCCCACGCCGTGCTTGCGCATGAGCTTCAGGATCGACACATTGGTCAGTGCTTTGGCAGCGTATTTAAGGCGTACGTCGGATGCCGAGTATGCATCTTTCAGGCGTTTGATCTGCCGTACGATGACGGCGGCATCGTATACGTACAAAGGGGTGCCAAACTGTTCTGCCAGCGATAAAACCGGTACGCCCTGCAGGGTGTACGTGTCGTGTGATCGTTCCATGTAAAAAACTAAAAGTTTCAAATATAAGGGGGCGGTTCTAATCTGACTTGTGGATTTTCAATTCTATTTTTGGCCCATGAAGCTTTTCTTTCGCGAGTACCCGGCTGTAGACCCCGTCCAGAACACCCAACCAATCGTTATCCTGCACGGCCTGTTCGGCTCGGCCGACAACTGGCTGACACAGGCCCGCGTGCTGTCCAACCATCACTATCGCGTATTTACGGTAGACCAGGGCAACCACGGCCAGTCGCCGCACAGCGATCGGTTTGATTATCCCTCCATGGTAGCCGACCTGGCCGAGCTGTTGGCCGACCAGGATATTCAGAACCCCGTCATCCTGGGTCATTCCATGGGCGGCAAAACAGCCATGAACTTTGCCCTCGCCCATCCCGATAAGCTTTCGAAATTAATTGTCGTCGACATCGCCCCGCGGTACTACGACCTCGAGCATTACACCATCGTAAAGGGTCTGAATGCGCTGGGCATCGATACTGTCACCTCGCGCCAGGAAGCAGACGAGCGCCTGTCGGAGTATGTACCCGAGCCCGACGTACGCCAATTTTTGTTGAAGAATTTACAGCGCAAAGCAGAGGGTGGGTTTTCGTGGAAGATCAACCTGCCGCTGATCACCGAGCAGCTTAGCAACATCGGTGTAGACTTACAATACCCGGGCGCGTTCGACAAGCCCACGCTGTTCATCCGCGGTAAGTATTCGAAATATATAGCAGACGCTGACTTCGCGCGCATACAACAAGTATTCACGCAGGCAACCTTGGAAACACTGGAGACAGGCCACTGGGTGCAGGCCGAAAAGCCGCAGGAGTTTGTAGAGCTGGTAATGAAGTGGGTGGAATAACGGCCCGTTGGACTTAGATGTCCAGGTAACGCAGTAACATGTCGATGCGATCTTTCTCGCCCGCGATGGGTTTGTTTTCCTGGTAACGACCGATCACCTTATAGTTAAAACGCTCGAGGGTCGCCACGATGCGTGACATCTCTTGCTGATTGATCTTGAGTGTAAGGCGGATCTTGCCGGCGTCGAGCGGATCTTCTTTGACAATGCTGCTCAGGATCTTCGCGTGGTTCTCTTCGATGAGGCGGCTGATCTCGGACAACGAGTAATCGTTAAAGTTCATCGACAACACCAGGATACCACCGGGGAGTTGTACCGCAGCCGTTTGTGCGAACGACGTGAGCGTATCTTGTACCGTGATCACTCCGCAGTACGCCATTTGTTCGTTCAGCACCGCGACCATTTGCAGCTTGTGCTCGGCGGCAACCTTCAGGATATCGTAAAAGTGTGTGTCGAGATGCACATAACACTGTTGGCCTACCAGCGCAAAGTCGCGCACAGGCTTGTCCATTTCATTCCGCTCGAAAATGATCTCTTCTGAAATAAATCCCAACAGCTTGCCGTCTTCGATCACCGGCATATAGTTACAGCGAAACTCTTCCATCCAGACAATAGCTTTGTGAGCATCGTCTGTCCCCTTCAATGGAGGGATCATGTGGTTTATGAGGTCTTCCGCCAGCAAGTAGGTTATATTTTCAGCGTTTCCAGTCCGTTCTCAGTGCAGGATAAAATCTTCTACGAGTTCGTTGAATTTATCAGGGTGTTCCATCATCGGTGCGTGACAGCACTTGTCGACGAATTTAAGCGTCGAATGGGGGATCAACCTGTTAAACTCGTGCGCCACAACCGGTGGCGTAATAGTATCGTTCAAACCCCATACCAACAATGTCGGCACCTTGATATTGGGTATTTCTTCTGCCATGTTATGGCGTTGGGCAGACTTGGCAATTGCCACGATCCGCATGCATTTAGGGATGCTATTGGTGATTTCAAACACCTCGTCCACCAACGCCTTGGACGCCACGGCGGGGTCGTAAAAAGTATACGACACACGTTCTCGGATGTACTCGTAATTTCCCCGTTTGGGATAAGATCCTCCCATGGAATCTTCAAACAGGCCGGAGCTACCGGTCAGGATGAGCTTTTTTACCTTATCGCCATTCCGCAGCGTGTAGATCAAGGCAATGTGGCCGCCCAGGCTGTTGCCCATGATCGTCATGCCGCTCAATTTCTGCGCGGCGACAAAGTCCTCCACAAATTTGTTGAGTCCTTCCAGGCCGGCTTCCTTGATGGGCATCTCATAAATAGGCAGCATCGGGATCACTACCCTAAAATTCTTCGAGAACCGGTTTACAACGCCTTCCCAATTGCTCAATGCACCAAATAAACCGTGCAAGAGCAGCAAAACGTCTCCCTGCCCTTCGTCGACAAACTTAAACCCGTCCTTCTCTTTAACCGCGATGGCCATTGTTGTTCTATTAAACGTCAATAAGTAAAGAAAAAATTCTATTAGAATGAAAAAATTCCAGTGTTAGAAAATACCTCTGAAAAAGGGCAAAATATACCCGATACCGTGGATAATATTGGGGGCAAGCTTCGAGACCATCGGTAAGACCCATGAATCGGCCGTCCAGTCATCGGGAAAGGCAAATTTCATGGAGTAAAAAAGCCACAGGAACACGCTCATCATAAAGCCCGAGCGAAACAGACCCATGAACCCGCCGGCCACCTGGTCTACCTTCCCTAAAAATGTGTGGTCTACTTTCTTGGAGATAAACCTGGACAGGAGGTTGACAACAAATACCACGAGTACAAGAACAGCCGTGAAGGCAATGTATGGCAATGCTTTTGCGTCGATATGATAACGCTCTTCGAGGTGCACCATGACCCAGCCCATGAGTTTGAAGCCTGCGACGATACCCAGCAAAATGGAAAGGAACGAGATCAGCTCCAACAGGAATCCATCGCGGAATCCGTTGTACGCGCCTACCAGGATAATGATTGCGAGGGTTATGTCGACTTTACTCATGACTCCTTACGGGGTGAGCAACTTTTTGACAAGTTCGGAAATAATTTTGCCATCGGCCTGCCCGGCCAGTTTTTTTGTGGCGGTGCCCATCACCTTACCCATATCCTGCGGACCTTTGGCGCCCACTTCGGCAATAATTTCTTTCACAGCGGCTTCGATCTCTGCCTGGGAAAGCTGCTTGGGCAGGTAACGCGAGATGATCTCGAGCTGAAAGTTTTCTTTATCGGCCAGGTCCTGGCGACCCTGCTGTGTAAAAATGTCGGAAGATTCTTTCCGTTGTTTGGCCGCTTTCATGAGGATCTTATTCTCGGCATCGGCCGATACATCCCCCGAGCCACCCTTCTCTGTCTCGGCCAGCAGGATCATCGACTTGATGCTGCGCAACGCCTCCAACTCTTCTTTGTTTTTGGCAAGCATGGCTTTTTTGATATCACCATCTATTTGTTGCTTCAGGCTCATATGAATTTCTTTTTAAATACTAATTTTCGAAACAATTTACGGGTATCCAGTTTTATCAAAGCATCGGGGGGAACGACCTATGACCAGACTGAGCGTCAATATTAATAAAATTGCCACACTCCGGAATGCACGCGGAGGAAATAATCCGGATGTGATCAAGGTCGCCATTGACTGCGAACGGTTTGGCGCGCAGGGCATCACGGTGCATCCCCGGCCCGACGAACGCCACATCCGCTACAAGGATGTGCTCATGCTGCGCGATGTTGTCACGACCGAGTTCAACATCGAAGGCTATCCTGACGAACGTTATGTTAACATGATGCACGAGGTAAAGCCCGGACAAGCCACGCTGGTGCCCGATCCGCCCAACGCCATCACCTCCAATGCCGGGTGGGACACGATCAAACACGCCGCCTTTTTGCGCGACATTGTTCAGGAGATCAAGTCACTCGGTGTGCGTGTTTCTATTTTTGTAGACCCTTCGCCCCGCATGGTCGAGGGCGCCATTGCCGTCGGTGCCGACCGCGTTGAATTGTACACCGAACCCTACGCCGTAGAGTATCTCGTCAACAAAGAGATCGCCATCAAGCCCTATATCGAAAGTGCAAAGGTAGCCCACGCGGGGGGTATCGGCGTCAATGCCGGCCACGACCTGGACCTCAACAACCTGAAATACCTGCACCAGAATATTCCACACCTCGACGAAGTCTCCATCGGTCACGCCCTCGTATCCGACGCCTTGTATTACGGTCTGGAAAACACCATTCAACTGTATCTCAAACAGCTAAAGAGCTAAATTCTACCAGCGAGGAGTGGGAGAGCCTGCCCTCCTGCGCCAAGGCTTTGGGGGCAATTACGCCCAAGCTTCAGCGTTGGAAAGCGACCGCTACGCGTTTGCGTATGGTTTGTACATTTCCCTGCGGGTCGACCAGCTCGATCCACACCATATAGTAGCCCACCCGTGCTTTCGTGCCATCGTCGCAGTCGCCATCCCAGCGTAGAAAACCTTCGCTGCCCAGCCAGGCATTGTTTGCGAGCTCACGAATTACCCGACCCTGCGGATCGACGATCCGCACGTTGGCTGCATAGCCTCCCGGATCGAGCCGGTAGTGTATCTCCGTGAAATCGGGTTGGCCGACAACCGGTATAAAGACTTCCGGCGTTACAACGACGGCATCGTCAAACACGTGTACGGGCCGGGCTTGTGAATTGATGTAACCTGGCGTGGCATACCCGGCGGTTGTGCTCGCCGACTTCCAGTTATCCGGTGCCTCCGTGGCACCGGCGAAGGAGATGCGCTCGAGCGAAACACCTTCGGCGTCTTTCAGAAAGGGCGAATGATACGTCTGACTATAATGAAAGCTGTCGAGTATCCGGCCGGTGCTGTCTGTCAGGGCGATGGATCCTTCGTCGTCGTTGAGGGACGGCAGTGTCATTTCAACCAGGTGTTGCGCGGCGGGATAATGATTGGCCAGCACGGCGGCATCCGTGGTCAACGCCAGGTAGCCACCGGGTGGCAGCAGCAGATCGTCTTCGCTGATGATCCCGGCATCCTGCACCTGGTCGTTCACAACGTTGCCTAACGCCCAGCCTTTCACGTTAAAGTATTGCGGGGAAGTGTTTACAATCTCGACAAAATCTACGCCCTGCGGGCGCGGGTTAAAGAGCACTTCGTTCAACACGGCTTCTTGTGCTTGCGGTGCCGCAGGTAGACGGAAGGTAGCGCGGCCGTTGACCGACAGCAACGGGTTGCCGGTGCAGTCCCGGATATTTTGCACGGTAAGTGTATAGGTTGTTTCCGCGTCGAGCGGTGTACGGAGGGCCAGTTGCAGACGGCGCAAGGACGGGTCGGTGAACGAGACGGAAGCCAGGGGCACGGCGGGAGACAAGGTTACGTTTGTGACGGCCGGTGGCGTAGCGGCCAGGCGTTCGTTAAAGAGCAATGTGACGTGCGCGGCGTCTGTTGGAATGGCAGATAATAACACAGGACCCGTGTTGTCCGCGCGTTGCGCCCAGACACTGTTCTGTGTGCCTGGTGTCCCGCCGGCAGGTGCAGACGAGACGGTCCAGTTTGCATCGTCACCGCAGAGGTCGTTTGGGTCGATGATCTCCAGCGACCACCCGCCACCGCGCTTGTCGGCGCTGCTATACCAACGGTTTGAATACTGCACCGAGTCGACGACCGTACTGTCGGCCAGGCGAAGGACGATTACATCTCCGGCGTTGTTGAGGGAGGGGAAGGTGGTCGTGGCGGCTACGGGTCCATGCGCAGGAAAGGCATCCGCTCCGGCGGCTCCGGTAATGATGGCATAGCCGCCGGCCGGTAGCGTCACCGCGGGTAAGATGCCGCGGGTTGTCCCGTCTGTCAGTATCCAGCCGCCAAGGTTGAACGTCTTGTTGCTGCGGTTGTGAACCTCCACAAATTCGGCATCGGGCAGTCCCACTTCGGGCGTCGGGTCGGCCATGATCTCGGAAATGATCACATCCTTATAGGTCGGTCGTGTGCCCGGCGCCGCTGGTTTGCCCGTAATGAGAAAGTCGTCGAAGTAAAAAAGGTTGGAGCGCGTGGCGGTGTAGTCGCAATAGACACCGGCATATTGCGAGGTGGCATGCGTGACATCGGTCGCAATTCCTTCTACTGCATAGCGACCGGTCATGCCTATGTCCGTATGAAGTTGCCAATGGCCGGTGGCGTCGCGCGTTACCTTAATTCGCATACTGGAATTAGGAAATGCCAGGCGGCCGTTTACGCCGTCGATGATCTTTATCCGTGTGGTGCCGGTCTGACGGTATAGGCTTATCTCATCGTCGGTGTCACCGATCATGACGTAGTAGCCTTGCAACGCACCGTTCAGGTTGGCGGTGCTGGACGCCAGGTACACGCGCGCATAATTCACCGACGAGGGATCAAACCCGAGCCACACCGAAAACTCCCACGACGCCTCGGCCAACGCCTGACTGGGCGTTGCGAGGTGAGCTTCGCCCGCCTCCCCGGGCGCCTGCAACCGCAGTCGGCCGGACGACACCGTGAAGTATGCGGCGGTGCCGGTCCACGCCGGGTTGCCGGTAAAGTTTCCATCTGCAAAAGAATCAGACACTTGAGCGAACAGTTGTTGGCTGGCGAGCAAAAACGCAAACGTTATAAAACTATTTTCCGTAAACGTTTTCAGGATGGAAAAAATGAATATTTGTACGGGCTTCCACATAGGCACAACGGGAATAGATTATTTTTGTAAACTATAATAAAATCATAACAAAATGAAACTCGCAGTTGTCGGCGCTACCGGTTTGGTGGGCCAGGAAATCCTCAAAGTACTGGAGGAGAGAAGTTTTAAGTTTGACCAGTTATATCTTGTAGCCTCAGCCAAATCGGTGGGGCAGATCATAAAGTTTAAGGGTAAGGAATATACCATTAAGAGCATGGAGGAAGCTGTAAAGCTGGCTCCCGATGTAGCTATCTTCTCGGCTGGCGGCAATACTTCCCTGGAGTGGGCGCCGAAATTTGCAGAGGTGGGCACGATCGTGATCGATAACTCTTCGGCATGGCGCATGGACCCGACTAAAAAACTGGTTGTTCCCGAGATCAATGGTCACGAAATCACCATTGACGACCGCATCATCGCCAACCCCAACTGTTCTACCATTCAGATGGTGATGGCGCTGGCGCCGCTGCATGTCAAATACAAGATCAAACGCATTGTTGTTTCGACCTACCAGTCTGTAACCGGTACCGGCAAAGATGCCGTACAACAGATGATGGATGAGCGCCAGGGCATCAACGGCCCGAAAGTATACCCGCACAACATCGACATGAACGTGCTGCCGCACATCGACTCTTTCCTCGATAACGGTTACACCAAAGAAGAGATGAAGATGGTGAACGAGACCCGCAAGATCCTGGGTGACCAGTCACTTGCGGTGACGTCTACCACCGTGCGCATTCCCGCCGTTGGCGGTCACTCGGAGGCCGTGAACGTAGAGTTCCACGAAGACTTCAAACTAAGCGAAGTGCGGTCGATCCTGGCCGACACCCCGGGCGTGATCGTGCAAGACGATCCGAAAAACAACATTTACCCGATGCCGATCAACTCACACGGCCGTGACGAGGTATTTGTTGGCCGTCTGCGTCGTGATGAATCGCAACCGAACACGCTGAATATGTGGATTGTAGCCGATAACCTGCGTAAGGGTGCCGCGACAAACGCTGTGCAGATTGCAGAATTTATGACAGAGAGAAGCCTGGTGGCGGAATAGTCGCCTGGGCTCAAAATATGAGGCCATTCGCCAGCCGGCGAATGGCCTTTTTTTATGGTTCTGGGGCGTTTTGTAATAGGTTCCTATATGTCAGGCATAGCTCAAGTATGGCTATGGTATAGCGTTGATACGGGTAATCCCTAACGTTGCCCTGGCTTTGGGCAGGATCACCCGTATCAAACCCCTATCTTTCCCCTACTTGAATCCTATGTACGCCCTATAATAAAAAAGCCCTCCGCCAGCCGGCGGAAGGCCCTCTCTAAGTGCAAGCAGAGAGTGAAAATCTATCTATTTGCTGTCGCCGAAATCTACTTTAGGTGCGTTTTGTGCGTCGGCAGAAGCTTCAAACGGTTTGCGTACGCTGAAATCTTCGCCACCACCGAAGAGGCCGAGGGCGAAGCGTTTAAAGAAACCGCGGACGAAGACGTTATAGTTCCGTACGGCTTCGTTGTAGCGCTGACGGGCTACGTTGATGCGGTTTTCCGTGCCTTCTAATTGCGATTGCAGTTCCTGGAAATTTTCGGTCGACCGGATCTGAGGATAGGCCTCAAATGCGAGATTGATGGCGGTATTGATCTGGCGACCTGCAAGCTCGAGGTCTTCCGGTGTTTTGGCATTGACTATGCCGGCACGGGCCTGTGTTACTTGCGTCAAAATACTCTTTTCGTTTTCGGCGGCACCCTTTACCGTTTGCACGAGATTAGGAATGAGATCCGCCCGGCGTTGGTATGTAGCCTGCACGTCAGCCCATTGGGCGTTGACATCTTCCTGTGCGGCGACAGCTTTATCATAGATACCGCTGCCCCAGGAAATAAATCCGAAAACAATTACGACAATGACACCTAATACGATCAGTACGGTCAATAATCCTTTGCTCATAGTTTTTTATATGCTTTGAATATAGCCATTCGGAATCAATAATCAGGCCGCTCCGGCACCTTCTGCCATTTTTTCAGCGCTGTCGGCAATGCGCAGTTGTTCTACGAAATCTTCCAGATCGCCGTTCATGACGGCCGGCAGGTTGTATACCGTGTAGCCAATGCGATGATCGGTTACGCGGCTTTGCGGATAATTATAGGTCCGGATCTTCTCCGAACGGTCGCCGCTGCGCACCAGGGAACGGCGGGCGGCGCCCAGCTCGTTTGCCTGTTTTGTGACTTCCATCTCGTAGAGCTTCGTCTTCAGCATCTGCAAGGCGCGCTCGCGGTTGCCGTGCTGGGAGCGTTCGATCTGGCAGGTAATGACGATGCCGGTAGGCTTGTGGGTAAGCTGTACTTTGGTTTCAACCTTGTTTACGTTCTGCCCGCCCGCGCCGCTGGAACGTGCCGTTTGTACTTCGATGTCGGCAGGGTTGATGACGACCTCCTCTACATCTTCTACTTCGGGCAGCGCCACGACAGAGGCCGCCGAGGTGTGCACCCGGCCCTGTTGCTCGGTAGCCGGTACGCGCTGTACTCGGTGTACACCCGACTCGAATTTCAGCATGCCGTAGGCACCTTCGCCGCTTACACTGCTGATCACTTCCTTATAGCCACCGGCGGTACCTTCGGTCACGTCGAGCACAGCCATTTTCAGCCCGCGCTTTTCGCAGAAGCGTTGGTACATACGCCAGAGGTCGCCGGCAAAGATGGCTGCTTCGTCGCCACCGGTACCCGCGCGGATTTCCAGCAATACGTTCTTGTCGTCGTTGGGGTCTTTGGGAATGAGCAGTTCTTTCAGCTCGGCTTCAAAGCCGTCGATGCGCGGTTCCAGCTCGTCGATCTCCATCTTGGCCAGCTCGCGCAATTCGCTGTCTTTTTCCTTGGCCAGCACGTCTTTGGCTTGTTGCAGGTGGTTGCGGGCATCTTTGAACTGATTGTATTTCAATACGATCTTTTCCAGATCGCGGTATTCTTTGCTCAGTTGCGAGAACTTCTTCAGGTCGTTTACCGTATCGGGCTGGGCCAGCAGCAGGCCCACATCTTCAAAACGCAGCTTTATTTCTTCGAGTTTCTCTATCATACAATGTAATCAGCCTGCAAAGTTACGACAAAGAATACGGATTTCCCGGGGCGAGGGTTGATGCTGACGAGACAACAATTTGGATTTTCAGTGCTTACCCACAACCTTTGGGTCATGAAACCCAGGACCGTCATTTTATTGCTCTGCCTGACCGCGTGCGGTGGCTCTATGACCGAAGAACAACGTCGCAAACTGCACGAAGGCATGGAACAGCAAAAGATCGTGCAAATGACGGATGCGGAAATTATGACCACGGCGCACGAACGCGGCCGTGAGGTGTTTGCGGCACTGGAGAAAGTACATTTCAACCCTGCGAAAGCCGACTCGATCGGCGCGCGATACAAAGTACGCATCCACTGGACCGTACCAGGCACGGCCAACAATCAGGAAATCGAACAGCAGCTTATCGAAGCCTATATTTCAGGTATGGTAACGGGCTCTCTGCAAGACAATGTGCAGCGCCTATATACAGACGCCCGGCAAGGTGGCTACGATTCCATTTTATACTCCAAGCCCGTGGTAAGCCCGATGCCCGACGGCGTAGAGAAGCTGGATGGGGTGTGGAATATTTACCTGTCCAAGAAACAGGTCATCGTTTCTGCGCCGCATCACTGACACCGGCCGGTCGTCCATTTCAGGACCCCGTTTGCCTGTGCTTCACAATCATTATCGTATGTATTACCGTCGCAACCGCAGACAGGGTCTACGACTGCCGGGCACATAGCATGATCATCGATCTTCTCAGGATCGATGCAGCCCGTTGCGCGGTTGTTATCATCGTCGTCACTACAGGAAAACGATGCGATAAACAGCAGGGCCAGGATCATGGCATAACAGCTTTTTCTCATAACGTTAGTCTTTAGTTTCCCAGGCGTAGGCTAAAAAACTATTCCATCATGGACAAACGCCTTCGGTCCAGTGGAGTACACCGGCGGCGGAGGCCTCGCACGGTCCATAATACGTTTTTCCGTCGCAGCCGCAAACAGGAGCGTATCGTATGGGAATACAGATGACGTCTTCGTTAATCAGGCTTGGATCGATACAATCTGACCCTATACCGTCGTCATCATCCTTGCAGGACAACAGGGTGATCAACAACATGCCAATGATAATAATGGCAGAACCTTTCTTTCTCATGATTTTCATTTGTTATGCATGTATAGACACCGGAAATCAATCCTTCGTTGGAAAGATTTTAAATGAACGGTATCGCTCCGGTTCGGAATACACACTACATTTAGGCATCATTGACCAAAACCGAAACTTATGAAGAAACCCTTTACAAGCCTGCTGACCCTGGCAGCGCTGGTAGCCCCGTTTTTCCTGGCAGCACAGACGGTAGAAAAGATCGATACCGCCATGGTATCGAAGATCAGGAACGAGGGCATGAACCGTTCGCAGGTGATGGACATCCTGAGCATGCTGACCGACATTCACGGCCCGCGGCTTACAAACTCCCCTGGCTATAAGAACGCCGCCAACTATGCCAAAACCACCCTGGAGTCATGGGGTGTGCAAAACGTTTATTTTGATACCTGGGAAGAAGACTTCGGCCGCGGCTGGCAGTTGAAGAAGTTCAGCCTGAGCTCCCTCGCACCGGCGTATTTTCCCATGATCGCATATCCGAAAGCCTGGTCGCCGGGTATAAAAGGTGCCGTCCAGGCAGAGGCTGTATACCTCGACATCAGCAAAGAAGAAGACCTCAAAAAGTACGAGGGCAAACTGAAAGGCAAGATCGTTATGTTCAGCCTGCCGACACCGGTGAAGCCCGGCTTCAAGCCCGACGCCACGCGATTGAGCGACTCGACCTTATTGGTGATGGCCAACGCCGGTGTGGTGGAAGCACAAGGCGGCCGTCGTTTTTCGTCGCCGCAGGAACCTCAACGTCTTGCCTATGCAAAATGGGCGCTCTGCCAGAAAGAAGGTGCTGTCGCGGTGATCGAAGCGAGCTCGTCTTTCCGTCTGGAAGACGGTACCCTTACCGTAGCGGCGGCGACCGTACCGTACCCGGCGGAGACGCCGTTCAGCAAGCGCGTGGCGGCCTATAAGGCAAACGCCCCGAAGATCCTGCCGCAAGTCGTTGTGTCGGCCGAGCATTACAACCGCCTGGTGCGCCAAATTCAGAAAGGCCAGACGGTAAAGCTGGAGCTTGCGCTGGAAACGGAGTTCACACCGTCGGCGCCGGGCTATAACGTCATCGGCGAAATACCAGGCACCGACCTGAAAGACGAGGTCGTGATGATCGGTGCGCACTTAGACTCCTGGCACAGCGGCACCGGCACCACCGATAACGCCGCCGGCTCGGCCGTCATGCTCGAAGCCATACGGATCTTAAAAACACTGGGCGTGTCGCCGCGTCGTACCATCCGCATTGCCCTGTGGGGCGGTGAAGAGCAAGGCCTGCTGGGCTCGAAGTCGTATGTGAAACGTACGTATGGCGAGCGCCTCGACCGGGCCTATCCGTACGACTCGATCAGGGTGACACCGGCGGCCGGGAAGTTTTCA
This sequence comes from Dawidia soli, assembly GCF_018598185.1. Classification (GTDB taxonomy): domain Bacteria; phylum Bacteroidota; class Bacteroidia; order Cytophagales; family Cyclobacteriaceae; genus Ohtaekwangia; species Ohtaekwangia soli. Next base: position 26,495 of record NZ_JAHESC010000040.1, on the reverse strand, counting down.
ATATACCTCAACATGGACAACGGCTCCGGCCGCTTCCGCGGGATATACCTGCAGGGCAATGAAAACATCGGCAACATCTTCCGCGTGTGGTTCAAGCCCTTTAACAAGGTGGGTGCCGCTACACTTACCCTGCAAAACACCGGTGGCACCGACCACCTGTCGTTCGACGCCATCGGCCTGCCGGGCTTCCAGTTCATCCAGGACCCGCTGGAGTACGGCACCCGCACGCACCACACCAGCATGGACGTATACGACAAAGCAGTCGAGGGAGATCTCAAACAAAACGCTTCTATTGTTGCGGCGTTCGCCTGGCTCGCCGCCGTGCGCGACGAAAAAATGCCGCGCAAGTAACGCAGCAACTATACACAACAACAAAGGTGCGCCGGCAGATCCGTCGGCGCACCTTTTTTTGTTGATCCCTTCGCGTACTATTTCTTTCGCGAAGCCCGCTTCCAGCAGTCCACCAGGTGGTCGTTTACCAGACCGCACGCTTGCATGTGGGCATAGATCACCGTGCTGCCGACAAACTTAAACCCGCGTTTGATCAGGTCCTTGCTCAGTGCGTCGGACTCGGGTGTGGTGGCCGGCACTTCGCCGAGCGATTTCCATTTATTGACGATGGGTTTGCCGCCGACAAAACTCCAGATGTATTTGTCGAACGTACCGAACTCTTCCTGAACTTCCAGGAATCGTTTGGCATTATTTACAGCCGCATACACCTTCAGGCGGTTGCGAATGATACCGGGATCCAGCAGGAGCTTTTCCAGCTTTGCTTCTGTAAAGCGCGCAACCTTTGTCGGATCAAAGCCGGCAAACGCCTTGCGGTAGCCATCGCGTTTCTTTAAGATCGTGGACCAGCTCAGGCCGGCCTGCGCGCCTTCGAGGATGAGGAATTCAAAATGTATGTTGTCGTCGTGCACAGGCTCGCCCCACTCTTCGTCGTGGTAGCGGATATACGCATCAAACCCCAGGCACCAGCCGCATCGGTTTTTCTCTTTCATGATTTCATCTTTTCGTATACTGTATAGTGCTCGCCGTTCATGTCCATGGCATCGTACACACGCATGGCGCGGGCATTTGTCTTGTCGACATACAACCGCAGGCCGCGCAGCGAGGGGTCGGCCTCCACGGTTTTTGTGAGCGCCTGGAACATCGCCCGGAACACGCCACGCTGGCGGTATGCCACCGGCACATACAGGGAGTGCAGCCACCACACGGTACCGTTGCGCCATTCGCTCCATTCGTACGTCACCATGTGACAGCCGGCGATGGCACCGTCCAGTTCGGCCACGACGTAAAAACCCTTGGCGGGATCGGCCATTAAATTCTGCAAGCCTTGTTGCAATACCACTGCGTCGAGCGCGATGTTCTCTGTCTCTTGCGCCAGCCGCTGCTGAAAATCGATCAGCACAGGAATGTCGGCGGGCGTAGCGCGTCTGGTCGTGATCATGCGAGTGCCTGCTTAATATCGTCTATCAGATCGCCGGCCTCTTCAATGCCCGTAGACAAGCGCACCAGTCCGTCTGTGACGCCGATGGCCTTCCGTTCGTCGGCGCTCAATTTAACGTGTGAGGTACGCGCCGGGCTGATAATGGTCGACTCGATACCACCCAGGCTGGCCGCGCGCTGGATCAGTGCCAGCTTACTCATGAATGCCTGCGCATCACGTTTTACCTCAAACGAAAGCATGCCGCCGAAGCCTCCCGGCATTTGCGCCTTGGCGATGGCATGGTCGGGATGGTCTTCCAGGCCGGGATAATACACCCGGCCGATGCGATCGTCGGTCTTCAGGTACCGGGCGATGGCCAGTGCATTTTCATTTTGCTGGCGCACACGCAGCACAATGGTCTTCAGGCTTCGCTCGACAAGCCAGGCGGTGTGGGCATCGAGGCTACCGCCGTAGTTCACGGCGCTGGCCAGAATACGCTGTGTAAGGTCCTGGGTCGTTACGGCAAAACCGCAGCAGAGATCGCTGTGCCCGCCGATATACTTGGTGCCGCTGTGCAGCACGATGTCAATGCCCAGATCGATGGGATTCTGGTTGACGGGCGAAGCAAAGGTGTTGTCGATGAGGGTCAAAAGGCCATGGCGGCGCGCGATGGCGGCCACGGCCCGGATATCGGTTATCTTGAGCGTGGGGTTGGAAGGCGTCTCGATGTAGAGCAGGCGCGTCTCGGGGCGAATGGCTTTTTCGAAGTTGGCAGGATCAGCGCCGTCCACCAATGTGTAGGCGATACCAAAGCGGGGCATTTCCTGTGCCAGGGCGTGGTGCGTACCGCCGTACAGGTCGCGCTGGAAAACAGCGTGATCGCCGCTCTTGAGCAGACTGAAGAGGGTTGTCAGGATTGCCGCCATGCCGGAGGAAAAGACCACGCCGGCCTCGGCGTTCTCAAGTGCAGCGACCTTGCCCGCCACTGCCCGCTGGTTGGGTATATTAAAGTACCGGGGATACTGCAATGGGCCGCCCCCCTCGTTGTCGTAGGCTGACGATGGAAAGATGGGGGTCACTACGCCCCCATGGGCCAGGTACTCATGCGAGCCGGCATGAATACTTTGGGTGAGTTTAGAAGTTTTGCCGTGTATCATATATGCTACTAAAGTAAGGTTCGTATAGGGACCAAAAAATTACATTAAAAATTTTTCAATACTTTACGGCCATGTTTCACTTAACCTCAACAATTAAAATTTATGGCAAAAGAGTTTAAACCAAATGTTGGCCGCCAGATAGATGCCGGCGAAGCGCAGAAATGGATCGACGAGTATGACCGCGTGATGCGGAAAGACAAACTGGTGGACACAAAGGCGGTCTTCTATGGTCGTGACGCGCTGCTGAAGATGCTGTCGGAAGAAGGTACCACCGGCATCACCTTTTACCTGGCCCTGAAGCCGACAGAGGCTGACCCGAACAAAAAGACCGTTCAGCTGGTGCTTTATCCTACCTACGAAGACGGTACGATCAAGGCTACGGCAAAATCAACCGGCACGGATGCCGCTGCCATGAAGGTAATGGACGCCCAAAATCCCTATGATAAAGGACTTCAGTGTCCCCCTTATTGCCCCTAAGCGTTTTGTAAGCACCGCACCCAATGACGTTGGAGACCTACCTGTTAACGTTTAAAGTTCAAACAGTCCTGGCAGCCCTGGTAACGGTCCTGTCGTTTATCTATTTCGATAAACGACAGGCCGAGGTCAAGTTGCTGGGACTGACCTTCCTGCTGAGTTTTCTCAATGATCAGATGGCCGATATCCTCACGTTGCGCGGCAAGGAAGTAAACATCGCCAGTGCCATTTACGGCATTGTCTCCTTTATTCCGCTAAGCTTGCTATACGACAAGGCCCTCAACGGCCGGTACCATCGCGGTTTCACGATCGTGGGCCTTTTGTACCTGGTGTTTGCCGTATCAAACCTTTGTTTCGTGCAAAAGGATGAGATCAATACGTACAACTACACGTTCAGTGCGATCGTATTCCTGTTTTATAGCATTTTGTATTTCTACCGCCTCATGGTAGACCTACCCGTACAGCATCTGCACCGCGTGCCGATGTTCTGGTTCAATGCCGGTATGCTGATTTTTAATGCTGGAACGTTATTTCTTTATCTTTTTACGACGTATTTAGTTGAAGTTCTGCATAATGATTTATTGATTTACTGGACTTTTCACAACATCATGAATGTCATACAACTTTTGGTTGTAATGATCGGACTATGGCAGGACCTTCGGAATATCAAATCGCCCTCATCATCGCTATTGGAACCGTAGGCATGCTCTTCCTGGCGATTGCCATTATCCTGTTCATGGTATTTTACCAGAAGAAGATGATCCAGGAGCAGTTCAAGCGGCAGCAGCTCGAGCTTACCTACCAGCAAAAGATGATGGAAGCGGCCCTGGAGTCGCAAGAGAACGAACGACGACGCCTGGCCGGCGAGCTGCACGACAGCATCGGGGCCATGCTCTCGACCATCCGGGTGGGTATCACCACCATGGCGCGGCTCGGTTCCAACTCCGAGGCGCTGGAGCAATCCAAGCAAATGCTGGACGACACGATCGGATCGGTGCGACGCATCAGCCGCGACCTGATGCCCTCCACGCTGGAGAAGTTCGGTTTCTCGCATGCCGTGAAGGAATTATGTGAGCGGTTTCACGCGACATCCCTTCTGCCCATACATTGCATAGAGCAAGGAGAAGTCAGAAGCTTTGAAAAAAGCCGCGAGCTGATGTTGTACCGCATTGTTCAGGAGCTGCTTAACAACGCCCTGAAGCACTCGCAGGCAACGGAAATTTCCGTGCAGATGCATGCGAGCCACAATCTGCAACTGTCCGTGGAGGATAATGGCGTGGGATTTGATCCGGGAATTATCAAAAACTCGTCACAAAGTGGCAAGGGACTGGGCCTGTTCAACATTCAGAACCGCGCGCGCCTGCTGGGCGCGACGGTAGAGTTTGACACGACACGCTCGCATGGAAGCAAAATCACCCTGGTTATCCCGTATGAAAAAGTATAAAGTTTACATCGCCGACGATCATACGCTCTTCCGGAAAGCCATGGTAAACCTGCTGCGGTCGTTTCACCGTGTGCTGGAAGTAAAGGACGCCGAGAACGGTAAGGAGCTGCTGACGCTCATCAAGTACGAGCAACCCGATGTGGCGATCGTAGACCTGCAGATGCCCGTGATGGACGGCGCCGAGACCTGCGAACAGCTTATCAAGAAACACCCCGAGGTCAAGATCATCATCCTGACCATGCACGACAGCAACAAATACATCCTCCACATGATGGAAATGGGTGTGCATGCCTTCCTGCTGAAGAACACCGAGCCGGACGAGCTCGAAAAGGCGATCTACGCCGTTATTGAGAAGGACTTTTATCACAACGACCTGGTGGCGGCCGTGCTGCGCAAGAACGTTACGGAACGCAAGTCAGGGCAGCGCCCGCAGTTTCGCAGCGCCGAGCTAACCGAGCGCGAGAAGGAGATTCTGGTGTTGATCTGTCGCGAGCTGACGATACGCGAGATCGGACAAAAACTCTCGCTGAGCGAGAACACGGTACGCAATCACCGCGTGAACATGATGGACAAGATCGGTGTTAATAATACAGTCGGCCTGGTCAAGTTTGCGTACGAAGCCGGGATTGTGAGCTAATTTCCCCAAAAAGGTGGCCTAGTACAATTGTACTATTTTTATGGTACTTTTTTACCAGCGCCCTTCCGTCGGTAACTACCTATTCATCTCTTTTTCACGGTTTTCGCCGGATCATTGTTTCAACAATCATCGCGTCGGTCCACTTCTGCCGGAACGATCGGGATCAATTCGCGAACTTTCATAAAAGGTTCAAGGAATTACACGATCAACACGATCAGGTGATGTTTAACTCAGCACTCCTAGAAGTAATGAAAATACTTGTGGTTCACAGGCAGAAAGACACAGTTGTGCAGATAAAGTCAGTGCTTAGCGGATGTAATCCCGTTGTGCTTCACACCGAGTCTGGTTTGGATGGGCTCCTAACCTCGCGAATCGAACATTTCGATCTCATAATCTGCGGCACTGACCTGCCTGTGGTCACAGGATTCGAGCTAGTAAGATCAATCCGTACCCACTCCGTTAACCGTAATACCCCCGTTATCTTTATTGCCGATGAAGTAAACGAAAAAACTCTCCATTTAGGAAACGCCCTGGGTGTCGCCGCTACGCTTGTAGAACGTGACGTCGACGACCGTCTGGCGAACATCGTGCAGGAACGTGTGAAGCCTGAAGCAGACAAGGATTGGAACGACCTGCTTTCTAATACCCGGCTTAATTAGTTAAGCGCCATCTTTTATAATTGGTTTTCGTAAAGACCCTCTCTACACAATAAACACTTCCCCCTCTGATTAGGTCGGTCCCCTCCTGGTTACAGGAGGGGATTGATTTACGTGTTCCGGCCCTTTACATTTGGCCATGCAAGTCTACGACCTGGCGGTGATCGGTGGCGGAGCTGCAGGTTTTTTTGGCGCCCTGCAGACAGCCGAAATGAAACCGGGCAGCCGCATTCTCATTCTCGAAAAATCCAACAAGCTTCTCTCAAAAGTCCGCATCTCGGGCGGCGGCCGCTGCAACGTTACCCATGCCTGTTTTGAGCCCGGGCCCCTGTCCCGCCACTATCCCCGCGGCGAAAAACTGCTGAAGAACCTCTTCCGGGCGTTCCAGGCAAAAGACACCGTGGCCTGGTTCGCCTCCCGGGGTGTAAACCTGAAAGTCGAAGACGACGGCCGCATGTTTCCCGACACCGACAGCTCGGAGACGATCATCGACTGCTTTCGGCGCGAAGCACAACGCCACCGTGTCGCTATCGAAGTCGGTACCGGCGAAGTTACGGTGCAGCCGGGCCCGGCACATTTCTCCCTCACGACGCAACACGGTATGACACTCCAGGCACACCAGGTACTGGTTGCGACAGGTGGCCATGCCAACCCGCAGGCCTATCAATGGCTGGCGGCGCTTGGCCATACCGTAGTGCGCCCGATACCCTCCTTATTTACGTTAAATGATTCGCAAAAGGACTTTCGTGATCTGATGGGCATTGCGGTTCCGCATGCCGAGGTGCGCATCGCCACGACGAAGTTCTCGGAGACCGGCCCGGTGTTGATCACACACTGGGGCTTGAGTGGCCCGGCGGTGATCAGACTTTCTGCCTGGGCTGCCGCCTACCTGCACGAAGCCCACTACCAATGCACCGCACTGGTCAGCTGGATCGGGCCGGCGCAAGAGGAGGCTACGCGTCAACTGCTGCAAGAACACAAGGCCGCGCACGGCAAGCAACGGATCTACAGCCATCCGCTCTTTTCGCTGCCACAACGGTTGTGGCAAAAGCTCTGTACGCTTGCCACGATTGACGAATCCAGGATCTGGGCGGAATTGCCGCAGAAGAATCTGAATAAATTACTGGAATATCTCATTCGCTGCCCCTTCCAGATAAAAGGGAAGACGACCTTTAAGGAAGAGTTTGTGACCTGTGGCGGTGTGGACCTGAAAGAGATCAACCCCGAGACCTTAGAAAGCAGGGTGGTAAAAAATCTGTTCTTCGCGGGCGAGGTATTAAATATCGACGGCGAAACCGGCGGGTTTAATTTCCAGGCCGCATGGACTACCTCTCACCTGGCCGCGCGGCAGATCGCCGCAACCATTCAACACCGATAAGGGAAGAATTTACAATTATCGCAAAGTATATCCCCCAAGCCGGTGTAACTTATTCTTATTACTACCGTCTCTCCCCTGTTCCGGCGAGCCCATCAAAAATAATTACCACGGTTTAACAAACGATTTTATATTTTTCGTCATCATTAACCAAACTATATATAGTTAACCCATGAATCGATCCAGAATACCCTTACACGCCTGGCCGGCGGCCGTGCTGGCGCTCGTGCTGGCAGCATGCTCCGGTCACGAGGCGAAACAAGAGACGGCGGATGCATCCTCCTTTCGTGTACCCGTAGAGTACTACAAGCTGGACAACGGCTTGCGTGTTGTGCTCTCAGAAGACCACCATGCTCCGACCGTGGTGGTGGCGGTATACTATAACATCGGCTTTCGCATCGAGCCGAAGGACCGCACCGGCTTTGCACACTTGTTCGAACACATGATGTTTCAGGGTTCGGAGAACCTGGGCAAAATGGAGTTCATCAAATTGGTGCAACAGAACGGCGGCCTGCTAAACGGCTCGACGCGTTTTGACTTTACCAATTATTTTGAGGTTATGCCGGCACACAAGCTCGAAACGGCCCTGTGGGCGGAAGCCGACCGTATGAAGGGTCTGGCCATCACGCAGGAGAATCTTACCAACCAGCAGGGCGTTGTCAAGAACGAAGTAAAAGTAAACGTGCTCAACCAACCCTACGGCGGATTTCCCTGGCTGGACATGCCGCAGTATGCTAACGAGAACTGGTACAACGCCCACAACTTTTACGGCGACCTGAAAGACCTCGACTCGGCCAAGCTGGAAGATGTCGATAAGTTCTTTAAGACATACTATGCTCCGAACAACGCGGTCATCACGATCGTAGGCGACTTTACCACGGAAGAAGCCAAAAAGTGGGTGCAGCAATACTTCGCTCCCCTGCCCGCGGCAACACTGCCGGCGAAGCCCGACATCAGCGAGCCGGTGCAGCAGCAAGAGAAGCGGCACATCAAAGAAGATAAGCTGGCCAGCAAACCGGCCATCGCCATTGCCTATAAGATGCCGGAACGCAACACACCGGAGTATTTTGCCATGGGCCTGATCGACCAGCTGCTGGTACAAGGTAACGACAGCAAGCTTGCACAACGCATCGTGCAAGACAAGGGCTACACCGACCGTGTGAACGGCGGCATCAACTACCTCGGTAATATGTATAACTATAACGGCCCGATGGTATGGATGGCGAACCTGATCTACGACAATGCCCTGCCGGCAGACTCGATCATTCACCAGTTTGATCAGGCTATCCTGGAACTCGATGCCGTGTCGCAGGAAGATGTAGACCTCGCGCTGGTAAAAGTCCGCTCCGACCTGTACGACACCATGGATCGCCTCTCGGGTTTCGGCCGCGCAGACCTGCTGGCCTCTTTTGCCCTATTTGATGATGATCCCAACCGCATCAACCTGCTGGAAAGCGAATTCAAAAAGGTCACGCCCGATGTCGTCAAAAAGACCGCCAAAGAATACCTGCGTGCCACCAACCGCACGATCCTCATCATTGACCCCAAAGCCACAAACCTATGAGATCCTCGCTATATGTATATACCCTGGCGCTGACGTTGTTGGCGACAGGTGCCGCCTCTGCTCAAAAGCAAAGCCCGCCCCCCGGCGGCGCACCGCACGACTTTAAACTGCCCGCCAAAAAGGTCAATACGCTGCCCAACGGCCTGCGCTCGACGCTGGTGGAGTACGGCGTTACACCGAAAGTGACCGTGAGTGTTATTGTCAAGACAGGCAACGTACACGAAGGTGCCAACGAAGTATGGCTGGCCGATTTTACCGGCAAGTTGATAAATGAAGGGTCCGCAACACTTGACGCCAAAGCGCTGGCGAAGAAAGTCGCGCTGATGGGCGGTGAATTAAATATTTCCACTGGCCTGAACCAAACCACCCTTTCGGGGTCGGTGTTGTCAGAGTATGCACCGGACCTGATAAAGGTCCTCGCCGACGTTGTCATACACCCTGCTTTCCCGGCAAAGGAGGTGGACCGTCTGAAGAACGATCTAAAGCGTGGACTGTCCGTGCAGAAAAGCATACCACAGAGCCAGGCGTTCGAACGTTTTGGCAAGACGTTGTATCCTGACCAGCCCTACGGTCGCTACTTTCCAACCGAGGCGATGCTGGACAGCTATACATTGGAGAACGCCAAAGCTTTTTACGATAAAAACTTCGGCGCACAACGCACCGTGGTGTACGTCGTAGGGAAGTTCGATGAAGATGCGGTAACAAAAGCTATTGACGAATCTTTTACATCATGGCAGAAAGGCCCGGCGGTAGATTACCCGGTGGCAAAGCCGGCGAAGAATGGCCCGGCGGAAATCATCGATCGCCCGGGCGCGCCACAAACCACTGTGATGCTCGGCCTGCCGGTGATCGACCCTTCGCAACCCGACTACCTGGCCTTGCAAGTAACGAACACGCTGTTGGGCGGTTCTTTCATTTCGCGCATCACCTCTAACATACGCGAAGACAAAGGTTACACTTATTCACCGTATGCCTCGATGAACGCCAATGTAAAGGGCGCCTATTGGGCTGAACGAGCGGACGTAACGACCGAGCACACCGGTGCCTCGCTGCAAGAGATCTCCAAAGAGATCAAACGCCTGCAGACCGAGCCCGTCGACAAGAAAGAGCTGGAAGGCATTCAGAACTTCGAAGCCGGCAACTTTGTGCTGCAGAACTCCACGCCGAATGGTATCATTAACCAACTCAACTTTATCGACCTGCACGGACTGAGTGACGACTACCTCAACAACCGTGTGAAGAACATCTATGCGGTAACACCGGAGAAGATACAGTCGCTGGCCAGGGAGTATTTCAAGTATGAAAACATGACGCTGGTACTGGTAGGCGACAAAAAACAGCTGGACAAACAGATGAAGTCGCACGAAGAGGCGCTGAAAAAAGATCGGTAGTATAGCAGCTATTGTTTACAAATAAGGGACAGTTGATCTGTCCCTTATTTGTTTATTCCCAATGCGCTGCGAGCATTATTTTTGGTCCTTCCGGACAATAAAGAAGTAGATCAGGAAGCCCAGGGACACCGAAAGGGCAAAGAGGCCATAGGGCAGCGGCGACTCGACATCGTGCGGAATATACTCCATCAGGATCAGCGAGAGCCCCGCGAAGAAAATGATCAACCCCCATTTCAACGACGGATACCGGCTTTCGGCCACATGCGGAACGGTGTGTTGTTTGAAAATGGCTTGCGTATCTTCATTGACATATCCTTTGTCGATCATTCGCTTTTTCAGGATATAATCTGTCAGCGTGCGGGTAAACGCCACCAGGGCGGCGCCAAAAGTACCCATGATCGAGACCGGCATTAATATTTTAACCAAATCATCCATAGTATTTTATTTTTTGATCTTGCCCGTAGGACACAGGCCCGGGCACAGGTGTTGCAATTTCTTTAAATATTTTTTGTTCCCCCGGTCTTACCGCTATTTTTCTATATTCCTGCAACATTCTGTAACGAAGCATTGTCTAACCCATCCATGATAGATGAACGGGCGCTGATCTCTCGGATCTTACAAGGAGACAGACAGGCTTTCAGGCTGCTCATTACGCAGCATGAAAGGCTTGTGGCCCATATGGTTGCGCGGGTGGTAAAACACGACGAGGAGCGGGAAGAGCTTTGCCAGGATGTTTTTATGCGTGTGTTCGAAAAGATCGGTGACTTCAACTTTCAGTCAAAGCTTTCTACGTGGATCGCCACCATTGCCTACCGCCTGGCCATCAACCACCTGCGAAAACAAAAGATGTCGTTTCTCGACATTCCCGAAGAAGAGCGTTTTACAGATCTCTTTGTGGAAGAGCGCAACCCGGCGGCGATTCTCGAAGATGAAGACAGTGACGGCATGGTGCTGAAGCTGGTCGACAAACTTCCGCCGCAGTATAAAATGGTGTTGATGCTGTACCACGTAGAGGGCATGCGCTACGACGAGATCGGTGAAATAACGGGCATGCCCGAGGGCACGGTCAAGAGCTATCTGTTCCGGGCGCGTACCCTTTTAAAAGATAAAGTTATCAAGTACCTTGGCAAAGAGGAGCTGCTATGAACCGCGACGAAGAAAAACTTCAGGAAAAGATCGAAGCCAACATGGGGGTTGACGACGGTCATGCCGATACGCAGGCTTACCGGCAGGTATTCCAGGCATTGGAAAAACCACCGCGTTACGCCCTGTCCGACGCGTTTGCCGACAATGTGCTCCGCAAAGTTGAACGGAAAGAACAGCGCTCGTTGCGCGTGGCGTATGCCTGGCTGGCAGCCGGTATCGTGCTGCTGATCGGTGCGTGTGCAGCCGTAGTAATGCTGACCGAGTTTACGTTCGAAGCAGGTTTCCTGCGCGGCATGGCCGACTACAAGGGCCTCCTGGCCTTCGGCGTGGCGTTTGTGCTCCTTCTTCACTGGGTGGATAAGCGCCTGATCCACCGCCACCACCCCTCCCGATAGCCATCGGGATAGCGGTTGGGGCAACAATTCTGCGAATCAAAGGTCCCCAACGTTCCAAAAACCCGCTCCAGTGCCTATTTTTGCCGCAAATTATTCAATGTATGAGCTATCGCATCGAAAAAGACACCATGGGTGAAGTGCAGGTTCCTGCCGACAAATATTGGGGCGCGCAAACGGAGCGCTCGCGCAACAATTTTAAGATCGGTCCCGAGGCCAGCATGCCGAAAGAGATCATTTATGCCTTCGCCTATCTGAAGAAGGCGGCAGCACAAGCCAACCACGACCTGGGTGTTCTTACCGCCGACAAGCGCGACCTGATCGGCAAAGCATGCGATGAGATCCTGGCGGGTAAGCTCGACCAGGAGTTTCCCCTCGTGATCTGGCAAACCGGCTCGGGCACACAAAGCAACATGAACGTAAACGAGGTGATTGCTTACCGCGCCCATGTACTGCACGGCGGCCAGCTCACCGACGAGAAAAAAGTATTGCACCCCAACGACGACGTCAACAAGTCGCAATCGTCTAACGATACCTTTCCCACCGCCATGCACATCGCCGCCTACAAGCAGGTAGTAGACATAACCCTGCCGGGCATGAAGAAGCTGCGCGACACGCTGGCGAAAAAGGCGGAGACCTATAAGAGCATTGTAAAAACCGGTCGCACGCATTTTATGGATGCTACCCCGCTTACATTGGGCCAGGAGTTCTCCGGCTATGTACAACAGATCGACAACAGTATACGGGCGATCAAAAATGCGCTGGAAGTGGTACGTGAGCTGGCCCTGGGGGGTACGGCTGTCGGTACCGGGCTCAATACACCCAAAGGCTACGACGTACTGGTGGCTAAGAAGATTGCCGAGCTTACCGGTCTTCCGTTTGTTACGGCTCCGAATAAATTTGAGGCCCTGGCTGCACACGATGCCATGGTAGAGCTGTCGGGCGCCCTGAAGCGCGCGGCGGTATCATTTATGAAGATCGCCAACGACATCCGCATGCTGAGCTCCGGCCCACGCAGCGGCATCGGCGAGATCATCATTCCCGACAACGAACCGGGCTCTTCGATCATGCCGGGCAAGGTAAACCCTACACAGCCCGAAGCGCTGACGATGGTTTGCGCACAGGTCATTGGTAACGACGTCGCCGTATCGATCGGCGGTGCTACGGGCCACTTCGAACTGAACGTATTTAAGCCGGTGATCGCCGCCAACGTATTACAGTCTGCCCGCCTGATCGGCGACGCGTGCGTATCGTTCAACGACAAGTGTGCCGACGGTATCGTACCGAACGAGCCGGTGATCAAGCAGCACCTCGAGAACTCCCTGATGCTGGTAACATCGCTCAATACACACATTGGCTATGAGAACGCCGCGAAGATCGCCAAGAAGGCGCACAAGGAGAACAAGACGCTCCGCGAAGCAGCCATAGAGCTCGGCCTCCTCACCTCGGAGCAGTTTGATCAGTGGGTGCGCCCGGAGAAAATGGTAGGCAGCCTCGACTGATGTACAATTATTCACAATTATTTGTACCTTTAATGTGATTTTAACCAATCCGAGAATGAAAAAAGTTATTGTACTACTACTCTGCCTGTCATTAGTAGCAGTCTCGACACAGACCTTCGCACAGCTCTCGAAGAAAGAAAAGAAAGAGTGGAAGAAGAAGGCCAAAGAGTTTTCCAAGAACCCGGCCAACCTGAAGCAGCTCACTGAAGATAAAGCCGCCGCCGACGAGCAAGTTTCGTCCCTGAATACAAAGGTAACGCAGATGCAATCCAGCATCAGCGACAAGGACGCCAAGATCACCTCGCTGGAAGATGAGCTTCAGCAACTGCGCGGTCAGCTGACGTCCACCAAAGCCGAGCTGGCGCAGCTGAAGGAATCACCGGTGGTAAACCCGATGGACTTCTCCAAAGGCATCGTCTTCAAGGTGCAGGTAGGTGCTTTCAAGAACAAAGACCTGGCTAAATACTTTGACAACAACCCCAACTTTGGTGGTGAAGCCCGTGACGGCGAACCGCAAAAGATTACGATCGGCATCTTCCGCGACTATTGGGAAGCCGATACCTTCAAGAAATATATGCGCGACATGGGCGTAAAAGACGCCTGGATCGTGCCGTACCGCGACGGCCAGCGCGTGGAGATCAAAGACGTACTGGAAGGTGTTATCAACGACAAAGCCGCCAGCACGAAATAGTTTCCCAAAAAACGTCTGGCAACAGAAGAGCAGTGCCTTGGTTGGCACTGCTTTTTTTATTTATTTACTTCGTTTCCATCTACCCACAACTGTACTCGTACTTAAATTTTCACAAGACCCTTGCAGTCCTATTTTTGCGCCACCATAAGCCGTACAGGAATTCTGAGTTTTCTCTTGTGTGCAATTACCGCCACACTAAGCAAGGCTCAGATACGTGTAGGCACGTTGCGCATCAATGCCGGGGAAAAGTATGAGGTGGTGCAGTCAGATATTGTTGTGGCCGATACACTCATCATGATGGACTCGTCGGTGCTGGTATTGAACCAGCTGAAACGCGAAAACTATATTCGCGCCAAGGTGGCCATCTTTGGAAAATACTGTACGATCGACGGCCGGGGGCTCGATGGGCAGCCCGGACGCAACGGCAAAGCCGGCAACACACCGATCGGGCCGTGCGGCAACGGCACGCCCGGAAGAAATGCCACCAATGGCCTGGCCGGCACGCCGGGGGTCAATCTTTTTCTGTATCTTGAGAGAATAAGCCTGCCGGGAATACTCGTTATCGATCTGGCGGGCGGCAATGGCGGCAACGGCGGTAATGGTGGCAATGGCGGCAGTGGCAGTCAAGGCACCGTACACTGCATCGGTGGCAACGGCGCAAACGGCGGCAATGCGGGTGCCGGTGGCAACGGGGCCGACGGCGGCGTCCTGACGCTAAGCTGTGCCGAGCAGCCGGAAATAAAAGATTGGGTCGGTAAAAAGATCATCGTCAGGATGCAGGGCGGCCACGCCGGCAGGCCCGGCAGAGCCGGTTATCATGGCGCCGCGGGCCTCGGCCCGTCGCGCAGGAACGGCAAGGACGGCACACCCGGAACAGAAAGTACCAGCGGCATACCCGGCGGATTGGGCAAAATAAATTTCGAATCGAATTAAGGCAGATGGATAAACGCTGGTTAAAAAGAGCCGAGCCCCCACAAGAGCAGGTCGAGCAACTTTCGCAGGCCATCAATGTAAACTTCTGTTTATCGGCTATCCTCATTCAGCGCGGTATCGAAGACTTTGATACGGCCCGCAAATTCTTCCGGCCCGAGCTCAGCCACCTGCACGATCCCTTCCTGATGCAAGACATGGAAGCCGCCGTGGCCCGACTGCGGAAAGCGATCGAAGAGAACGAACGCATCATGATCTACGGCGACTATGACGTAGACGGTACCACGGCCGTGTCGCTCGTATATAATTACCTGCAAAACTTCTACACCAACTGCGAAGTATATATTCCCGATCGGTACGCCGAAGGCTATGGCGTGTCATTGGCCGGTATCGAATGGGCCGAACAAAGCAAATGTGGCCTGATCATTGCCTTGGATTGCGGCATCAAGTCTTCCGAACTCGTGAACATCGCCAAATTAAAAGGCATTGACTTTGTCATCTGCGACCACCACCTGCCCGACGATAACATTCCGCAGGCGGTAGCCGTGCTTGACCCCAAGCGGAAGGACTGCCACTACCCGTTCAAAGAGTTGAGCGGTTGTGGCATCGGCTTTAAGTTGATGCAGGCGTATGCGCAGCGCTTTCGCGATGAACAGGAAGTATTTCATTATCTCGACCTGGTCGCGGTCAGCATAGCGTCTGACATCGTACCGATCGTGGACGAGAACCGCGTGCTGACCCACTTTGGACTGAAGAAACTGAACGAAGACCCGGGGCCGGGTTTAAAAGCCCTGAAAGATATTGCCGTCATCAAAAACGATCTCGACGTATCGGGTATCGTGTTTACACTCGGGCCCCGCATCAATGCTGCCGGCCGTGTGGCTCACGCCCGCGGCGCGGTAGAGCTTCTTACGGCAAAGACCGTAGAAGAAGCGAGTGCGCTGGCCGAGAAGATCAATGTCAAGAACGATCTGAGGAAGCAGTTCGACTCTGACATTACCGAAGAAGCCATCGCGATGATCGAAGGTGATCTGACCTTGCGCTCGGCAAAGTCCACAGTGCTTTTTAAGAACACCTGGCACAAAGGCGTGATCGGCATTGTCGCCGCGCGCTGCGTGGAGAAATATTATCGCCCCACGGTGATCCTGACAGAATCGAACAACAAGATCACCGGCTCGGCGCGAAGCGTTGTAGGATTTGATCTCTACAATGCCATTCTCGAGTGCAGCGACCTGCTGGAGAAATTCGGCGGCCATAAATATGCCGCGGGCCTCACGCTCGATGTGCAAAACCTCGAGCTATTCCAGCGCCGTTTTGAAGAAGTGGTCTCTTCTAAAATTACCGAAGACATGTTGACGCCGATGATCGACATCGACATGCCGTTGAGCTTTAATGTCATCTCGCCGAAGTTCGTAAACGTGCTGAAGCAAATGGCGCCGTTTGGTCCCGAGAACCCCCGGCCGATGTTTGAGGCTAACAACGTCTATGTGTTTAATGCGCTGTCGAGCTTTAAGGATAAACACATACGTTTTCTGGCTGGCCAGGATGGCAGCGACAATGTCTTTCCGGTGGTGGGCTTTGATATGATCGAGCATTATGACCGCCTGTCGAAACGCGATATGTTTAAGATGGCTTTTACGGTCGAGGAAAATACTTTTAACGGTACAACGTCTATACAACTGCGTATTAAGGATCTCAAATTTCTCTGATGTATGATTTTGCGGGCAGAAAACCTGGTAAAGAAGTATAAAACACGCACGGTGGTGAACGACGTGTCGGTAGAGGTGGCACAGGGCGAGATCGTCGGGCTGCTGGGACCGAACGGTGCCGGAAAGACTACGTCGTTCTACATGATCGTCGGGCTGATCAAACCGAACGAGGGCCATATTTACCTGGACGGCCAGGAGATCACACCCCTGCCCATGTACCAGCGTGCACGCATCGGACTGGGCTACCTGGCGCAGGAAGCATCGGTGTTCCGCAAACTGACGGTAGAAGAAAACATCATGTCGGTGCTGGAAATGCGCGACATCAGCAAGGCCGATCGCAAGGCGAAGGTGGACGAGCTGATCGACGAGTTCAGCCTCCACAAGGTACGCAAGAACCTGGGTATGTCGCTGTCGGGTGGCGAACGCCGCCGCACGGAGATTGCCCGTGCCCTGGCCGTGGATCCCAAATTCGTTTTACTGGATGAGCCTTTCGCCGGCGTAGACCCCATCGCCGTGGAAGAGATTCAGACCATCGTTGCCAAGCTCAAGAACAAGAACATCGGCATCCTGATCACCGACCACAACGTAGACGAGACGCTGTCGATCACAGACCGCGCGTACCTGATGGTGGACGGACGGTTGTTTAAATCCGGTACAGCCGAAGAGCTGGCCAGCGACCCGCAAGTGCGCAAGGTGTATCTGGGTCAAAACTTCGAGTTGCGACGTGCTAAAATAACCATCCCGAAAAACGATTGACGGCGCAGGCGACCCGTTATATTCCAGAGAAGTTTCGCTATTTTTGAAGTTACTGTAATCTGCAATGGGGCTGATCAATTCCATACTAACATGGGTCATGAAAAAGCGCATCCACCAAATGGAGCTTTTCATGAAGTATCCGCATGAGGTACAGGATGAGCTATTCAAAAAGCTCTTACAGACCGGGCGACTGACCGAGTTCGGCTCGCGTTATGACTTTGGCGGCATTCAAACCTACGAGCAGTACCGCGAGCGTGTTCCCATTCATTCGTACGAAACACTGTTTCCCTATATCGAACGCCAGATGCGCGGCGAGCAGAACCTGCTGTGGCCGTCGGAGATCAAATGGTTCTCGAAGTCATCGGGCACGACCAATGCACGCAGCAAATTTATACCCGTGTCGCAAGAGGCGCTGGAAGATTGCCACTTCAAGGGAGGCAAAGACTTGCTGTCGATCTATGTAAACAACTACCCCGATACAAAGTTGTTTGACGGCAAGGGCCTGGCCGTGGGCGGTAGCCATCGCATCAATGAATTAGACCCCTCGGCCACATCCTACTATGGTGATGTGTCGGCGGTCATCATGCGCAACCTCCCCCCCTGGGCGCAGTTCATTCGCACACCCAGCCTCGAAACGGCATTGATGAGCAACTGGGAGGAGAAGATCGAGAAGCTCGCCCAGGAAAGCTCGATGGACGACGTCACCAACATTGCCGGGGTGCCCACGTGGACCATCCTCCTCATACAGAAGGTGGTCGAATTGAAAAAGAAACAACACATTATGGAGGTATGGCCCAACCTGGAAGTATTTTTCCACGGCGCCGTATCGTTTACACCATACCGAAATCTTTTTAAGTCGTTGATCCCCTTCGAGGGCATGCGTTACTGGGAGATCTACAATGCCAGTGAGGGGTTCTTTGGTATTCAAGACCAAAAGAACTCGGAAGAGATGTTGCTCATGCTCGATTATGGTGTGTACTATGAGTTTATCCCGGTCGGTGAGATCGATAAGGAATATCCCCGCGCGATACCGCTGAGCGAAGTAGAGCTCGACAAGCAGTACGCCATGGTCATCACGACCAATGCAGGCCTCTGGCGGTATAGCATTGGCGATACCATCAAGTTCACGTCGCTGTCGCCGTATCGCATCAGGATCTCCGGCCGTACCAAACATTTCATTAACGCCTTTGGCGAAGAGGTGATCGTGGAAAACGCCGAGGCCGCCATTACCACGGCGTGCGACCACACGGGTGCCGTGATCGACAACTTTACCGCTGCACCGGTATACCTGGCGGAAGGTAAAAAAGGTGGTCACGAGTGGATCATCGAGTTTAAAGTCAAACCCGCAAGCCTGCATGAGTTCGGCCATGTACTGGACCAGGCATTGCGCAAGATCAATTCCGACTACGACGCCAAGCGTGCGCATGACCTGGCACTGGTGGCGCCGATCATCCACAGCGTGGAAGAAGGTACGTTCTACAACTGGATGAAAAGCCGCGGTAAGCTTGGGGGCCAGAACAAAGTGCCCCGTCTGTCGAACAATCGCGAGTATGTCGACGATATTCTGCGCATGATGGCCGAGGTGTAGCCCTGTTTCAGTCGCCTTTTACACTCTTCAACCACGAGCCGATACTCCACCGCGTATTTTCCTGCACTACCGTGCCGCTTTCGGCAGCCCGGTTCACTTTCTCCACGGTATAAAATGCTGTCGGCAGAATGTCTTTGAGCTTGACCAGCAGGTCGTCCAGCCGCTCGCGCTCCAGCACGGTGAACACCAGGTTTTCGTCGCCATCGGGGCCGACGGCAGGCACACGGGTGTAACGGAACCGCTGCTGGTTGAGGTAGGTTAACAGGTCGCGCACCTCTTTGCGGGTGATGATCCGCACGATCACTTTGCCATAGGCAATGCGTTCTTCGATGATCATGCCGACGAAGATGCCCATGGCGAAGCCCCCGGGGTAAGCAACATAGCAGATCCAGTTGTCGAGATGCTCGAAGATCTGGCGTATAGCCATCAGCCAGATGAACGACTCGAA
Source organism: Dawidia soli (assembly GCF_018598185.1). Lineage (GTDB taxonomy): Bacteria > Bacteroidota > Bacteroidia > Cytophagales > Cyclobacteriaceae > Ohtaekwangia > Ohtaekwangia soli. Next base: position 7,206 of record NZ_JAHESC010000040.1, on the reverse strand, counting down.
AAAGCCGAGCACAGTGGCGGTAACACGACGGCCGCCTAACACGTAAATGATGCGGATGGTGTTGATCGAGACGTCGCCAATGCGGGCGCAGAAAATCATGAGGGGCAAAAAGATGTAGCTGAAAACGCTCTCTGAGAACCCGAGTGTATCGACGAAAAAACCTTCCATAGAGACTAAAATTAGACAATTATCGTCATAATGGAATACTTTCTTACCACCGGCGCATGTTCAGTTCTTAACTCTTCGCCGTATCTTTGAAAACAAATCACGCGCAATCATGACCCTGAAACAAAAATTCAGCGACCAGGACCTGGACCGCATCAAAGCCGCGGTGAAACAGGCCGAAGATAAAATCTCGGGCGAGATCGTGCCCGTTATTGTCGAGCGTAGCGGCCAGTACACCCTGGCCAACTACCGCAGCGCGTTGCTGGCGGCGGCCTTTACGTTTGTGATTACCATCATCCTGGACCGCTACATCATTGCCGATGCCTCGTATGCCCTATACTATGACCCCCTCTTTGTTTTCGTGGTGGTCGCCCTGGGCGGCATTCTCGGCGGCCTGCTGCCCAACTACCTGGGCGGCCTGAAGCGCATGCTGGTGGGCCAGGTGCAGCTGGACTATGCCACGCGCCAGCGCGCGGAAAATGTTTTCCTGGAAGAAGAAGTTTTTAACACCCGGCACCGCACCGGCATCATGATCTTTATTTCATTTTTTGAACACGAAGTGATCGTTATCGCCGACCGCGGCATCAGCAAGGTGGTCGAACAAAAACAGTGGGACAAGATCGTGGCCGGGCTCATCGGCAGCATCCGCGCCGGCAAGATCGTCGAAGGCATGGAGGCGGCCATTAAACGCTGCGGAGAAATTCTGCTGGAAAAGGGTTTCCACAAAACCGATGACGATATCAATGAGCTGCGGGATGACCTCCGCATTGACCAATGAATTTTCCCTGCCCTGTGAACGTACGTTTCCGACCTATCCTGCTTTACACCTGCCTGCTGGCGGGGTTGCTCCTGGCGTCTCCTTTCCTGTATGCGCAGCTGGCAATACCGGCCCACGATGGCCGATGGGTACACGACGAAGCCCATGTGCTGTCGGCTCAGACGGTGGCCGAGCTGGAATACATGCTGAAAGCCGAGCGCGACTCGACCTCGAACCAGATTGCGATATTGATCGTCCCATCCTTGCAGGGCGAGTCGATGGAAGAATATTCACTGCGTGTCGCGCAAGAGGAGTGGAAGCTCGGGAAAGACAATAACGACAACGGCGTGCTGCTGCTCATTTCCATCGCCGAGCGGCGCATGCGCATCGAGGTCGGCTATGGCCTGGAAGGGCGCCTGACCGATGCGATCTCAAGCCGTATCGACCGGAATGAAATCGCCCCCCATTTCCGCCGGGGTGATTACGACAGCGGCGTGAAAGCCGGCGTGGTGGCCATCACCAAAGCCATCCAGGGCGAATACAAGAACGATGAACCCCGTACTAAGCGACCAAAACGAAACAACTCTTCGATCCTCACGATTATCATTATCATTGCTGTGATCATCTTCCTGTCACGCCGGCGTGGGGGTGGCGGCGGCGGCTACTGGTCGTCGGGGGGCGGCTGGTTCCCGCCCATCGGCGGCGGTGGCTTCGGTTCCAGCTCGGGCTCGTGGGGCTCCGGCGGTGGTTCTGACTACGGCGGGGGTGGCGACTTCGGCGGTGGCGGGTCGAGTGATTCATGGTAACGACGTGATAGCAACAATGAGTAAGACGCTTGTTCTTTTTCTGATGGTTCTTTCGGCGGTCACAGGGGCTGCCGCGCAACAGCGCGCAATCCCCGACCTGTGGGGCCACCGTGTGCACGACGAAGCGCACGTGTTGTCACAAGCAGCCATCGACCGGCTGGAAGTTCTCCTGAAGGAGCATGAAGACTCTACGACCAACCAAATTGCCATACTCATCATTCCTTCACTCGAAGGCGAAGACCTCGAAGGCTACTCGATACGGGTAGCACACGACGCCTGGAAACTGGGAGAAAAGAATCGCGATAACGGCGTGTTGTTGCTGGTCGCGTTGGAAGATCGCAAGATGCGCATTGAAGTAGGACACGGGTTGGAGGGTGTGCTGACCGATGCCATCTGCAGCCGCATCATCCGCAACGAAATGGCGCCCCACTTTCGCGAACAACAATATGAAGAAGGCGTTACGGCCGCGGTACAGGCCATCATAAAGGCCATTCGGAACGAATACCAGGCGGATGCAGCGGACGACAGCCTGCAACCGGGCCTGTCGTGGCAGGAACGTCTGTTCATGGGTCTGTTTGTCTTTACCATCCTGGGTATTTTCACCGCAGTCGGTGTTTTTGTGCCCGGCTGCAGCGGTTGGTTCCTCTATGCGTTTCTGATACCGTTCTACGCCACATTTCCGATGTTCATCCTCAATACCACCGGAGGATTGATTTTGCTTGTTTTATATTTAGTATGTTTTCCCCTGGCGAAGCTCATTGTCGGTAAGACACCCTGGGGGAAACGGATGGCCGAAAAGGCCGCCAAAAATAGCAGCCGCCGTCGGAGTGGTGGCAGCTGGTCGGGCGGTAGTTGGTCGGGTGGATGGTCGGGCGGCAGTAGCAGCAGCTCTTCTTCCCGGAGCAGTTTCTCCGGCGGCGGCGGTAGTTTTGGTGGTGGCGGTGCGAGCGGCTCCTGGTAGTGTTTTAGAAACATCGTTTAAGCACATGAAATATTTTTCTCTCCTTACGCTGGCCGTAGCACTGGCCGCGTGTTCGCATGAACCAAAAAAAGAAGTCATGACCCCTGCAAAGTCCCTCCATGATTTCCTGGAAGAATACTATGAAGAGCGCCTGCCGCTCTATCCGCTGGAAGCCACCACGGCGGGCGACAACCGCTATAACCACCTGCTGCCAAACGATATCAGTCAGGCCTTTCGCGATACACTCAAAGCATTTTATACCCGCTACGACTCTGGCATCCGTGCGTATGACCGGACCCGGCTTTCCGAGCAGGAGCAGGTGAGCTACGACGTCTTCGTGCGCGAGATGGAGATCAGCCTCGACCGGCTCAGGTTCCCCGAGCACTATATGCCCATCCAGCAGTTCTGGGGCATGACGTTAACCATGCCACAGCTTGGTAGCGGCCAGGGCGCACAGCCTTTCAAGACGGTAAAAGATTATGACAACTTCCTGAGTCGCATCGATGGCTTTGCCGTATGGATGGACACCGCCATTGTAAACATGCGCAAAGGCTTGGCGGCAGGATATACCTTTCCCAGGATCCTGATGGAGCGGGTATTGCCGCAAGCAAAGGACATGGTGGTAAAAGATGTAACGAAAAGCATCTTCTGGATGCCCCTGGCCAACTTCCCCGACAGCATCGGGGCCGACGACCGCAAGCGGTTGGAGGCGGCCTATACCCGGGCCATCCAGGAGAAGATCGTTCCCGCCTACCAAAAGCTATACGACTTCCTGCAGCAAGAGTATATTCCGCATACACGCACAACGGCGGGCATCTCCGGCATTACGCAAGGTACAGACTACTATAAATTCCTCGTGCGGTATTGGACCACGACCGACCTCACACCCGAGGAGATCTTTCAAACAGGCCTGGATGAAGTCAAACGGATCCGTACCGAAATGGAAAATGTTAAGAACCAGACAGGCTTTAAAGGCGATCTGAAACAATTCTTTGCCTACGTGAACAATGACAAGAAGTTCATGCCCTACAAAACTCCCGAGGAGGTATTGGCAGGGTTCCGCGCCATCAACACCCGCATGGAGCCGCAACTGAAGAAGCTCTTCAACCTGGTGCCCAGATCTAAGTTCGAAGTTCGGCAGACCGAAGCCTTCCGGGCGGCGTCTGCCAGCGCCGAATACAACCAGGGTACGCCGGACGGCTCCCGCCCGGGTATCTTTTATGTGCCGATCCTCGACGCGAAGACGTTTAACTATACCGGCATGGAGACCCTCTTCCTGCACGAGGCTATTCCCGGCCACCATTACCAGAACTCCCTGCAAATGGAGAATGAAGAGCTCCCCCACTTCCGTCGGTTCCTGTGGTATGGCGCCTACGGCGAAGGGTGGGCACTGTACACGGAGTCGCTGGGTAAAGAGCTGGGCCTGTATACCGATCCCTATCAATATTTCGGGCACCTGGGCGACGGTATACACCGGGCCATTCGCCTGGTGGTGGATGTCGGCCTCCACACCAAGCAGTGGTCGCGCGAGCAGGCTATTGAATACATGATGGAAAACGAGCCGATCAATGAACAGGGCGCCGTGGCTGAAATCGAGCGGTATATGGCCATTCCCGGCCAGGCGCTGTCGTATAAGATCGGGCAGCTCAAAATACTGGCCCTTCGCAAAAAAGCATCGGAAGCCTTAGGCGACCGGTTTAGCGTAGCAGCCTTCCACGACGAGGTTCTGAAATACGGCTGTCTGCCGCTGGATGTATTGGAATCGCGCATCGACCAGTGGGTCGCGCAACAACAGAAGAACCAGCCTTGATCCAGGCAAAATACCGCCCGTGTACAGAGCCGAAATTAATCCGTGAATCTCTGGTAACTAGGGGGGTCGGATTATGCGGTTTCCGTGCACTCTTTTATTTTTGAGCCTTCTTATAAAAACCTCATCCACGATGAAAAGAGACAAAGTCATTTTTGACCTCATTGAAAAGGAAAAGCTGCGTCAGCAGCATGGCATTGAGCTGATCGCGTCCGAAAACTTTACCTCACAGCAGGTAATGAAAGCGATGGGCACCGTGCTTACGAACAAATATGCGGAAGGCCTTCCCGGCAAGCGGTACTACGGTGGTTGCGAAGTGGTGGATGAGATTGAGCAGCTGGCGATCGACCGCGCCAAAGAGCTTTTTGGCGCCGAATGGGCAAACGTACAACCGCACTCGGGTGCACAGGCCAACGCCGCCGTCATGCTGGCATGCCTGAAGCCGGGTGATAAGATCCTGGGCTTTGACCTGTCGCACGGGGGTCACCTGACCCACGGCTCGCCTGTAAACTTCTCTGGTAAGCTGTACGAGCCGCACTTCTACGGTGTGGAGGAATCCACCGGCCTGATCGACTTCGACAAAGTGATCGAAACGGCTAAGCGTGAGAAACCCAAAATGATCATTTGCGGTGCTTCTGCCTATAGCCGTGACTGGGATTATAAGAAACTGCGCGAAGCAGCCGACGCCGTAGGCGCTATTCTGCTGGCTGATATTTCACACCCCGCTGGCCTTATTGCCCGCGGTCTGCTGGCCGACCCTATGGAGCATTGCCACATCGTGACGACCACCACGCACAAAACCCTGCGCGGCCCGCGCGGCGGTATGATCCTGGTCGGCAAGAACTTCGATAACCCGTGGGGTATCACGACACCGAAGGGTGAGATCCGCAAAATCACTTCCCTGCTGGATTCGGGCGTATTCCCCGGCACCCAGGGCGGACCGCTGGAGCACGTGATCGCCGCCAAGGCCATTGCCTTCCAGGAAGCCCTTTCGGACGAGTACATGGAGTATGTCGTACAGGTCGCGAAAAACGCCAAGGCCATGGCCCAGGCATTCCTGGACCGCGGCTACAAGATCATTTCGGGCGGTACCGACAACCACCTCATGCTGATCGACCTGCGCTCGAAGAAGCTGAACGGCAAGCTGGCCGAAGGCGCTCTGGTCCAGGCCGACATCACCATCAACAAGAACATGGTTCCGTTTGATACGCAATCGCCGATGGTAACGTCGGGCATGCGCATCGGCACCCCGGCCATTACAACCCGCGGGCTGTTGGAGAAGGACGTGGTGAAGGTGGTGGACCTCATCGACGAGTCACTCCAAAAACCCGAAGACAGCAAGCACCAGAAAGCTGTCAAGAAGAAGGTCAACCGCTTGATGGAGAAATTCCCCCTGTATTAATCATATCACTGCCCTTCCTGGTCCAATCCCGGAAGGGCAGGTTCATTTTACCTGTATACCATGCCTTTAGATCAAGATCCGATTGAAGAAGAGAGTGGCGAAAAGGAGATGTCGTTTCTCGATCATCTCGAAGAGCTTCGCTGGCACATCATCCGTTCACTCCTGGCCACTGTAATCTTTACCATTGTAGCGTTTGTAGAGGTAAAATGGATATTTAAGAACATCATTCTCGCACCCGCCAAAGCCGACTTCTGGACCTGGCGCATGCTTTGTAAGCTCGGCCAGACGTTTAGTTCCGAGGACCTCTGTATTCAGGACATTCCCCTGCAGTTGCAAAGCCGGTATATGACGGGACAGTTTACGATCACGATCGTAGCGGCCTTTGTACTGGGGTTGATCTTTGCCTTCCCGTACATCGTGTGGGAGATCTGGCGCTTCATCCGGCCGGGGCTGCACACGCGGGAGCGCCGTAATTCCACAGGAATAGTAGCGGCCGTATCGTCGTTGTTTGCCGCCGGTATTTCTTTCGGGTATTACATTATCGCGCCGCTGATGGTCTACATCATGGTAAATTACCGCATCGATGATATGATCGTCAACGAGTTTGACATCACGTCATATGTGCAGACCTTTGTGTCGCTGGTATTTGGTGCAGGCCTCCTTTTCCAGTTACCTGTCGTGATCTATTTCCTTTCCAAGCTGGGCCTGATTACACCGGCCTTTCTGCGGAGATACCGGAAACATTCGGTTATTATCATCCTGATCATCGCGGCTATTATTACGCCGCCCGATCCGTTGAGCCAGACGATCATTTCGATACCGCTGTACCTGTTGTTTGAGATCAGCATCCTGATCTCGGCACGCGTGCAGAAGCAGAAGCTCAGAGAAGAAGAAGAGGAGAGATTACGCGAACAGCAAGAACAAGCATCATGAAAAAAATAGCGATAGGAAGCGATCACGCCGGTTTTGAATATAAAGAGGCGCTGAAAGTATGGCTGGAAAAGAACGGCTATGGCCTGAAAGACTTCGGCACATACAGCACGGCTTCGGCCGACTATCCCGACTTTGCCCACCCCGTGGCAAGCGCCGTGGAAAATAAAGAATTCGACCTGGGCATTTTGGTCTGTGGCAGCGCCAACGGCGTGGCTATCACGGCCAATAAGCACCAGGGCATTCGCGCGGCCATTTGCTGGACAGAGGAACTTGCCGGGCTGGCGCGCCAGCCCAACCATGCCAACATCCTCTGCAATACCGCCCGGGTCATTTAGCTGGCCCAGGCGGCAAACAACAACGGTAAGTATTTGACAG
>NZ_JAHESC010000003.1 GCF_018598185.1 Dawidia soli | reverse complement strand
CCGGTGAATTGGAGTTCTTCTAAGAATGCCATACTGTTAGGTTACATGAGTTAACGAAATAATTAGTCAACGTCGTCGGGGTCATAACGACTTCCATCCATACTTATACGAACAAGGTAGCTACTTTAGCTATACTCCCAATCTTAAAAAGATATAATTTTCTCACAATCGATCCACAAACAGTAAATAACCCAGATTTCTAAAGGTCTGGGTATAGAGTGGGATATGGGTATGTTATTACTGGGTTATCTCTTGATTATAGACTATGTTGAAGTAAATTTAGGGGAAACTTAGCTTGCTGTCGCGAAGGATGTGGTAGGAGACAAACACGCGCCAGCTGAATGTGCTGGGGGCGTGGCGGCGTGGGAGGTGAATTCAGGAAAAAATCGTGGGATGACTCTTTTTTTCGTGCTTGTGGAGATTTGCAGGGCGTGTCGGAGAACAATCGGTCGATTGTTGCCGCAGTTTGCGCAGACTTATGCAGGAACTCGCGAAGTCGATTGAGCCGAAAAACGCACATCCTAAGATACGGATAACGATCGGGTATACGAGCAGATGTCTCAATATTTCTAATGACTTGCACAGGCCATATTTGTTGCCTGATGGTTTGGAAAATAAGTGATATATAACGCATGTTGATAAAAAGGCAGGCTTCGCGTAGTTGGCTATTCATTCTGTGATTCAATCAACTGTTGCCTCCCTTTGTCGTAGTTTTGAGTGGATAAATTTAAATGTTGAGCTTATGCGTATCAGACGTAAGTTAATGGAACTGGAAAATGAACTGGCGATTGCCCGGTCGCCCGTATTAGCTTATTTTTTGAACGGTCTGCAGCGGGAATATATTATATCGTTGTTTCAGCAAAACTCCTTAAGTCCCCCGGATGAATTGGTGGACCTGTATGAATGGAAGAATGGCGTTCAGTTCGAGGGTGTTCCAACGGGATTGCTGCACTTTGGTGTGCCGGGAGTATTCTTTCCGTTGGAAGATAGCTTGAAGATTTTTCACGCTTCAGAAGTAACGCGATCATCAACTTATTTTCCGGTTTTTTCTGACGATAGCTTTCTTATACAACTTAATAATCGCTCTCCCGATTACGGGAAGATCTTTATTTATAGTCCCGCGTTGCAGATATTCGAACCGGAAGCATGCTTTGACTCGCTTGAGAGCATGATTGACACATTCATCGTATGCTTTAGAAAGGGTGCATTTTTTTATAATAACGATAGTTTTTTTGAGCAGGACTATGATAAAAGCTTTGACGTCGCGAAAGCGGTAAACCCGGGCTCAACGTATTGGAGCGAATGACTTCCAGGCGCCACAGCAGCATGTCGTTGAATGGTTGCTGTAACGGTCCGTTGCCGCGATGCGCGTTTCAGGCGTGATCGTGCTATAATAAGAATCTGTCGCTACAGTATCCTGCACTATCCCGGCGATCAGGATGATCATTAAATCTACGCAATCTGAGAAAGTTCACGGATAAGGCACAGGTTTGCGGGTGATCCTTTATTTTATAATTGGTATATTTCGATTACAAGCGGATCTGTGTATAGCCCAACACCTCCAATCGTATGAAGTGTCTTTGCCAATCTGAACGGTATTTTCTCGCCGGCGTGTTTTTCGTAACGACACTCGTGTGCTGTCACGCACAGGTGCCTGAAAATAATAAGAACCCCCGCAAGCTGCTGGCGCTTATCCAGCAAAGCAAGCCTGACACCGGCCGCATCAAGCTGCTTCTTACCTTAAGCAAATACTATTTTGATACAGAGTGGAACTATCGCAATAAGGTCAAAGTGGATAGCGCGCTGGTCTATCTGGTGCAAGCTAAAAGCCTGAGCGATTCCCTCCGGGCGTTCGGGCTTGGGCAGGAGACCCTCACGCAGATGGGGTATTATTACTTCCGGTGTGACAATGCACGACAAGCGGAAGAATGTTTCAGGCAGGTGATCGACCTTTACAGAAAGGCGGGGGACAAAGAAGGCGAGGCACAGGCCTGGATCAATTTCGGTATGCGGTCGCCCTTAATTGACAGCACCTTGCAAACGATCATCGGGCGATTTGAGAATGCGCTTTGCATCTACCGGGCGTCCAATGACAAGATAAAAGAAGGGTCTGTCATCATCCAGATCGCCTACAAACATGTACGGCAGGGAAACCTGACGCTCGCGGAGAACGAAGCGATGCAGGTATTAAACCTTCAAAAGGGTAACGGTCCGAAGGAGCTTCAGTACACCTACGATCTGCTGGCACAGATCAGTGCACTAAGAGGGAATTATAACATTGCGATCCGGTACGAGCTGGAAGCTATCAAAAGCATGGAACGGATCGGGGATTACCGTTTTGAGGATAGTTTTTATAATGCGCTGGGTGAGTTTTACAGAGAGCTTGGAGAGGTTGAAAAAAGCATTCAATGGTTTCTTAAAAGCCTGGAGATTCTAAAAAGGAACAGTACGCCAACCGGTCGGTTCGATAGGCCGGGGGTGGTGGCCGTGGAAGACCGCAACGCCCTCTACTCCCTGGTGCGACGGATCGTGCAGGGGCTGATAAGGCAACATAAACCGCGGGAGGCCTTTGCTTTTTTAACGCGCACAACGGAGGAATACCCGCCCGACACCGATTTTGCCAGGCAGCTGCAGACAGGCTCCATGGGCGATTGCCACCAGGCGATGGCGCGCTATAGCACGGCGGAAGGATTTTACCGGGAAGCCATCGCGCTGGAGATCGCCACGGGGCAGATTGACGAATTGCGTAAAGAGTATTACAATATCAGTACGTTATACATCGCCTGGGGAAAATATTCCAACGCGGCCGATCATTTGGACAAATTAATGGCGATGCCCGAAGGTGTCATCAGCCTGTGCATGCTGGGTGATATTCATGGAATGCTTTTTAAGATCGACTCGGCATCGGGCGACTATGTAAATGCCATGAAGCATTACCAGCGGCACAAAGCCATCAACGATTCTATTTTTACAGAAAAGAAGAGCAAGCAGATCCAGGAGTTACAGATCCAGTATGAAACCGCGCAAAAGGAAAAAGACATTCAGTTGTTGCGCAACCAGGCCCGGCTTCATCAGAATGAAATACAACAGGCAATCCTGGCCAAGAACCTGACCTTTGGTGGCATCGCCTTGCTGCTTGTCATCGTGGGGTTATTGTATCATAGCTACTGTGTGAAGCAGCGGAGTAACCAGCAGTTACGGGCGCAGCAGCGCGAGATCAACCAGAAGAATTATTCGCTGCGCAACCTGGTGGATGAAAAAGAATGGCTGCTCAAAGAGGTTCATCACCGGGTGAAGAACAACCTGGCAACGATCATGAGCCTGCTCAACTCACAATCGGCATACCTGAACAATGGAGAGGCGTTAAGCGCTATTCGTGATTCCCAGCACCGCGTGCAGGCCATGTCGCTCATTCACCAGAAACTGTATCAATCGGAGAATGTAGCGGCGATCGATATGGCGTTTTACATTCACGAGCTCGTAGAGTATTTGCGGGACAGTTTCAATACCCGGCATCGCATCCGTTTTGAAACGAAGGTAGAGCCTGTTGAATTGACGATAGCGCAGGCCGTTCCGCTCGGGTTGATCCTGAATGAGGCGATCACCAATGCGATCAAGTATGCCTTTCCGGAAAACCGGAATGGCGTGATCACGATCTCCCTGAAGCAGGAAACAGACGATCGCTTTTCGCTTGCCATTGCTGATAACGGTATAGGCCTGCCACCCGATTTTGATGGTGTGAACAGGAGTTCCCTGGGAATGAGCCTGATGCAAGGTCTTAGCGATGATATTGGTGCCCGGTTTGAAATACGGAATGCGGGCGGCACCGTGATCGCCATACGATTTGTTTCCGAGCAGTCCCTGCATCATTCATAAGTTTTTTTCTGGTGTAATATTCGAAATTGCCATGCGTGACAAAGTTCTTATCGTCGAGGATCAGTTCATAGAAGCGAACGATCTGCAGTTGATGCTTGAAAAAGCAGGGTACCAGGTAACGGGCATAGCCCGTTCGGTGCAACAAGCGCTCGAGCTGATCGGGCAGGAGAAACCGTCGCTGGTCCTGCTGGATATCTACCTCAAGGGAAAATTGACCGGTATCGATCTGGCAAAACAATTACGAGAGGAGAACATTGCTTTTGTATATCTCTCCGCAAACTCTAACCAGGATGTTTTGGCAGAGGCGAAAGCTACGCAGCCGTATGGTTTTCTGGTAAAACCTTTTCGTGAAAAGGATGTGCTGGCGGCGCTGGAAATTGCCCGGTACCGTCATGAGCATAGCCTGGAATCCAATTTTCGGCGGGAAGCGGCGTTGCAAAAACAGCTCGCCGGGTTGAACACCCGGTCTGTCAGCTGGCAGGATACGATCATGAAGATCGGCATGGCGCTTCAGCCGTATGTTTCGTTCGACTTCCTGCGCGGTGAGTTTAAAGACGGTGACCCTACACGCTATACCCGTGGCTTTCTGCGAATAGGGTTCAATGAATATCAAAGTATGGGCGTCTCCGAATTCCTGGTGATGACCGGGCTGAGCCTGCCGGACTACGAGGTCTTGCTGCGGTCGGATCATGCGGATCCGATCGCCGCCGTTTATGCGGGCAGGGCATTTGAGGAGCTTTGCTCGCGGCGTCCGTTGAAGAAGGTAGTGGCCGGGTATTTTGGCATGGCGTCCTGCCTCTCGCTACCCCTGTATCTTTCCGGCGGCGGGACGTTCTATCTTTCGTTCTATAGTCGAAGCGCCGATACCTACACGGGCGAGCATCTTACCTTGCTCAACAGGCTGCAGCAGTCGTTGGCCGAGACAGTAGGCGGCGCGTTGGCGATCAAAGAGGCAACGAAAGGCCTGGAGACGCTGAAGGAGGTGCCGTTAGCATCGGGCGGGAACTCCACCGGTATATCCGGTTTCGAGGGTATCGTCGGCACAAGCCACCGTCTGCTGAATGTGTTCGACAGTATTACCCAGGTGGCGCCGCTTGATACGTCGGTGTTGATACTGGGTGAGAGCGGTACGGGTAAGGAACGGGTAGCAGAGTGTCTTCACCGGCTTTCTCCCAGAAAAATGAAACCCTTTATCAAGGTAAATTGTGCGGCCCTTCCCGCTTCCCTGATCGAATCAGAATTGTTTGGTCACGAGAAGGGCGCCTTCACGGGGGCCACCGATAAGAGGATCGGCAAGTTTGAGCAGGCTTCCGGCGGTACGATCTTGCTGGATGAAATAGGCGAAATGCCCATTGAGCTCCAGGTCAAGTGGCTGCGGGTTTTACAGGAAAAGGAAATCGAGCGCATCGGCGGTTCAGCACCGATAAAAGTGGATGTCCGGGTGATCGCCGCCACCAACAAGGACCTGGAAAAGGAAGTGGCCGAAGGCCGTTTCCGCCTCGATCTGTACTACCGCCTCAATGTTTTTCCCATACAGCTTCCTCCGTTACGCGAACGCAAGGACGATATACCGGCGCTGGCTGATCACTTTGTCCGGTATTATTCCCGGAAGGCAGGAAAAAATATCGCGGGCATTTCCGCTGGCGTTTTACAAGAGCTCCAGGCTTACCGTTGGCCGGGCAATGTCCGGGAGCTTGAACATATCATCGAGCGAAGCGTGCTGCTCACAAAGGGCGATACGATCCGCGACGTTATATTGCCGGATCAAAAGGAATCAAAGCACGCTGCGAGCGCCCCGCGTGTAAAGACCATCCTGGAGAACGAGCGGGACCATATCCTGGAGGTATTAAAACAATGCGATGGTAAGATCTGGGGGGCCGGGGGTGCGGCCGAGCTTCTGAATGTTCCGCCTACAACGCTGCAATCCAAAATGAAAAAGCTGGGGATCAGAAAGGAGCATATGATTTAGGCGTTCGCAAATATGGCGTCCTCTTGTTACCACGTCATTTCGTTGCCGGTTTTCGGTGTACACCGAAATATCGGTGCTTCATTTTTGGAGTGTCTTCATAAATGGTTGAAAGCCAGCTGTTTTTAAATCGGGCCCCGCGTTTGATGGCATGCCCGATCAACAACCATCCATGCAAAAATCACCCATCTATAAATACATCTCGCTGGATGATCATTCGGCCACGCCGAAGTATCAACAATTAGCCAATTCCATCATCAACGCTGTTCAGCAGGGCAATATTAAAAAGGACGAGATCCTGCCGTCGCTGAGTGAATTGAGCTTTGAGTTCGAGATCTCGCGGGATACGGCCGAGCGGGGGTACAAATACCTGAAAGATTGTGGTGTGATCGGCTCTGTTCCCGGCAAGGGGTATTTCATTAAGAGCACGGATGTCAATCACCAGTTAAAGGTCTTCCTGCTTTTTAATAAGCTCAGCGCGCATAAAAAGATCCTCTATGATTCCATTGCCGCGTCGTTAGCAAAGCATGCTTCTATCGATCTGTATATTTACGATAATGATTTTTCTTTCTTTAAGAAATTACTTCATTCCAAGCGAGAGGGGTACACGCACTATGTTATCATACCGCACTTCCTGGAAGGTGGCGATAACGCGCACGAAATAATTAATTCGATCGACAAGGATAAGCTTATTTTACTGGATAAGCTGGTTCCGGGTGTCTCGGGGCAGTTTGGCGCGGTCTACGAGAATTTTGAGCTGGACATCCGGTCGGCGCTGACGCAGGCGCTCGAGCAATTATGTAAGTATCATACCCTGAAGATCCTTTTCCCGCAGGACTCTTATTATCCGCAGGAGATCCTCAAAGGTTTTTTTAGTTTTTGCGATGAGTTTGCCTTCACGGCCAAGCTCGTTCACCGGATCCAGGACGAGCCCATCAATGCCGGGGAAGCATTCATCAGCTTAATGGAGGAAGATCTTGTTCGGCTCATTGAAATGATCCTGGTCAGCAAACTAAAAGTGGGACGGGATGTCGGTGTGATCTCCTATAATGAAACACCTTTAAAGAAGATCATACTCAATGGGATCACAACCATTTCAACGGATTTCAAGATGATGGGGGAGAAGACCGCGGAGATGATCCTCCATAATTCAAGAGAGCATATTGAAATACCTTTTCATCTTACCCTGAGATCGTCTGTATAAAGTATATGTTCTACAGGATAGAGCATGACAGATGTTCGTAAAGTCTTTATTATCTTATGATTTTCCGGGTGTCCTCCCACCGCAATCCCCGGTATATCCTGGATCGGTATATATTCCTTGGTATAGGAACAGCTAAGGACTGTTCCTATAATAAATTTCTGAAAATATCTTTCGGATCGATATTCCGGGTATCGCTCTTCTTTCCCACATAAAGCAGGTTGAAGCCGTTTAAATCGTTTGCATCAGTACGGTTCAGAACGGTTAAAACGATTTCTGTTTTTAGCTTTATTCTGAAGACTCCAAACACCTCATACACCTCAACCCTTTGCCTATGGATCAAAACTACTTCTTGTTAAAAAGACCATTACGGGTCTTGGCCGGCAACGCTCTGAAGATAGCAACGCTATCGTTCAGCGCTCAGCATAAGGACTATTGAACTATCCTCCGTATGCCGTCCTGTCTTTCGGCGATCGGGTACTATACCCGTGCCGGAATGCCGGGTAACGCAAAGAAAGTATACTAATTTAAACATCAACCGACGGGACTCACACGAGCCTGGAACTTGTCCGGTCAAGGTCAGGGCGCCGGGGCGTGACCGGTAGGGTATTGCCTATTTCATTTTAACATCCGACCTCATCACACTAAGCAGAATACGTATGCATAAATTTTACAAGATCCCTATTTGTTGCATTTTCATTGTCGCAGGGTTTCATCATTCGCTTTTCGCGCAAGCCCTGCGCGTCTCCGGTACGGTTACCGACGACGCCGGAGAGTCGTTGCCCGGCGTGAGCATCATGCTGAAAGGCACGAACAATGGAACCACCTCCGATAACAATGGCAAGTACACGCTGGAAGTTGCCGACGGAAGTGCAATACTGGTTTTCTCCTTCGTAGGCTTTAGCAGTCAGACGGTGGAAGTTTCCAATAGAACCTCGATCGATGTTTCATTGATACCCGACGTTGCAGCCCTCGGGGAAGTGGTGGTAGTGAGCTATGGAACACAGAAAAAAGAATCTGTCATCGGTTCGATTACGACCGTGGAGCCGGAAAGGCTGAAAATACCCAGCAGCAATTTAACGACGGCGCTGGCGGGCAGGATGTCCGGCATCATCGCGTATCAGCGAAGCGGAGAGCCCGGCGCCGATAACGCCAGTTTTTTTATTCGTGGGGTCACCACCTTCGGATATAAAAAAGATCCCCTGATCCTTTTGGACAACAATGAAATTACGACACGGGAGCTTGCACGGTTGCAGCCGGACGATATTGCCAGTTTCTCTATTATGAAGGATGCCACCGCCACGTCGCTTTACGGTTCGCGCGGGGCGAACGGGGTGATCCTGGTCACGACCAAACGTGGTCTGGAAGGGAAAGCGACCATCAACGTGCGTATGGAGAACTCGTTCTCGATGCCGACGCAGGATATCGCGCTGGCGGACCCGGTTACGTACATGAAGCTTCACAACGAAGCTGTGCGGACGCGTAATCCGCTCGGCGTAACGCCGTATTCGCAGAATAAGATCGAGAATACATTGAACGGTGGTAACCCGTATGCCTACCCGGCGAACGACTGGTATAAAATGGTCTTTAAGGATTATGCCCAGAACAAGCGGTTAAATTTCAACCTCACGGGAGGCGAGAAGGTTGCCAAGTATTACCTGGCCGGATCGATCAACAACGATAACGGGCTCCTCAACGTCGACAAGCGGAACAATTTCAACAGCAACATCGATCTGAAGAGTTATATGCTGCGGTCCAACGTGACCCTCAACGTGACCAAAACAACGGAAGTGACGGTGCGTTTGCAGGGGCTGTTTGACGATTACACCGGCCCGATAGACGGCGGGGATGCGATCTACCGCCAGGTGATGCGAACAAACCCGGTCTTGTTCCCCGCCTACTATTTGCCGGATACGGCGAATGCCCATACACAACATATTCTTTTCGGCAACTACGACAAAGGGGGGTATAACAACCCGTATGCGTCACTGGCCCGGGGCTACCGTAACTACAGCACGTCGCACATCATGGCGCAGGGCGAGCTGCGGCAAAGACTTGATTTTATAGTGCAGGGCCTTTCGGTCCGGGGTCTGTTCAATACAAACCGGTATGCCAATTATGAAGTACGGCGTTTTTACAATCCGTTTTATTACGCCATGTCCCGGTATGATAAAGCGACCGACACCTATCGGTTGAATCCGCTTAACCCGACTACCGGAACAGAGTACCTGGACTACCAGGAGCCGTTGGACCGGAAGCTGATCACATCGACGACGTATATGGAAGCGGCGGTAAACTGGGACCGTACCTTTAATGAAAAACACGCTGTCGGCGGGTTGGTGGTGATGACACGGCGCGAGCAGTTGAACGCCAATGCGGGCGATCTTCAGAAGTCACTTCCCTATCGCAACATGAGCACCGCAGGCCGGTTTACGTATGCTTACGACTCCCGTTATTTTGCGGAGTTCAATTTCGGCTATAACGGTTCGGAGCGGTTCTCTAAAAAGGAGCGGTTCGGATTTTTCCCTTCGGCCGGTGTGGCGTGGATCGCGTCCAACGAGGCGTTCTGGAGTGGCCGTCTGAAAACGATCGTCGACAAGCTGAAGGTAAAAGCAACGTACGGGCTGGTCGGGAACGACGCCATCGGCAGTGACAACGACCGGTTCTTTTATCTGTCGAATGTGAACATGAACAACGATCGTAAAGGCGCAGCCTTCGGGACTTATGGAAACGGACAATCGTTGACCGGGGTCTCGATATCGCGTTACGCCAATGATCAGATCACCTGGGAAACGGCTATTAAGTGGAACCTGGGTGTGGAATTGAACCTGCTGGGCAAACTGGAAATTCAGGCCGATGTCTTTTCCGAGCATCGTAAGAATATTCTCATGGACCGGGCGTTCATCCCCGCTACCATGGGCCTGCAGGCAGGCGTTCGGGCGAACGTAGGGGAGGCCAGCAGCTGTGGGGTTGACATGTCGGCGAGTTATGATCATTCGTTCGCCAATGGCGCGTGGGTCACGGGCATGGCTAATTTCACCTATGCCACGAGCGAGTTCAAGATCTATGAAGAGCCTGATTATTCTGCCACGCCCTGGAGGTCGCGTGTAGGTACTTCGTTAAACCAGATCTGGGGGTTGGTTGCCGAACGCCTTTTTGTGGATGAGGACGAAGTGCGGAATTCACCCACGCAGTTCGGCGACTATATGGCGGGTGATATCAAATATAAAGACATCAACCACGACGGTCAGATCAACGAACTGGATATGGTGCCGATGGGGTACCCCACGGTGCCGGAGATCGTTTATGGTTTTGGCTTATCGGGTGGCTGGAGAAGATTCGATCTTTCCTGTTTCTTCCAGGGGCTTGCGCGGGAGTCTTTCCAGATCAATGCGTTTGATACGTCGCCGTTCGTTGACGGGCAGAATGCCTTGCTGAAAGACTATGCCGACGATCATTGGTCGGAGGAAAACCGGAATGTATATGCCTTATGGCCCCGGCTTTCGCCCACGCGTGTCGAAAATAATATGGTGGGCTCCAGCTGGGTCGTGAGAGATGGATCGTTCCTGCGGTTAAAATCTGTCGAGTTCGGTTATACGCTGCCGATCAGTCTTATCTCACGGGTTAAGCTGACGAACCTGCGCTTTTACTTTAGTGGAACCAATCTTTTAACGTTCAGTAAATTCAAGATGTGGGATCCGGAGCTGGGCGGCAATCGCGATGCGAACGGCAACGGTATGGGGTACCCCATTCAAAAGGTGTTCAACATGGGGCTTCAACTTTCCTTCTAAAACGAGTACGATGAAAAAGATATTCATAACACTGATCATACTGTGCACCCTGAGCGCCTGCGTTGACTACCTGGATGTGGTGCCGGACAATATTGCGACCATTGATTATGCTTTCCGCAACAGGACGGTCGCTCAAAAGTACCTGTTCACTTGTTATAACTACCGTCCACCCATTGGCGCGGTGGATAACGATCCGGCCATGAACGGCGCCGACGAGACCTGGCAACGGTATATTATCAACCAGGGTTTCCCCACGTGGACGAATACCAACATCGCCCGCGGGTTGCAAAATGCGGCGAATCCCTATTTTAATTATTGGGGTGACGGTTTATGGACCGGGATCCGCGATTGTAACATCTTTCTGGAGAACATTCATAAAGTGCAGGACCTGGCGGATTACGAGAAGAAGCGGTGGATCGGCGAGGTGAAATTCCTGAAGGCCTACTATCATTATTGTCTGTTTAAATGCTATGGTCCTATTCCCATCGTCGATGTCAACCTTCCGATCAATGCCAGTGCAGAAGAGGTAAAGGCGTATCGTGAGCCGGTAGATTCGGTCGTTCAGTACATCGCGAACCTGATGCAGGAGGCGGTCGCTGATCTGCCGGATGCAAACGAAGTGATCGAAGGAACCGAAGCCGGCCGCGTTGACAAACTGGCGGCGTTGAGTATGCGTGCTGAAGTGTTGCTCTTTGCGGCGAGCCCCCTGTTCAATGGTAATGCCGACTATGCCAGCATGATCGATAAGCGGGGGGTGCAGCTTTTCTCGCAGACCTATGATCCTGAAAAGTGGAAGCTTGCCGCGGATGCGTGTAAAGAGGCCATCGATGTTTGCCATGCACAAGGTAAAGCATTATACGACCAGGTTGATCCGCTGACGTTAAATTCTCCCGCGCCGTTCAAGGTTCAGACGACGTACCGGCAGGCCATTTGCGATCGCTGGAACAAGGAATTGCTGTGGGGCAACACCAACAATGACGTCGGCTTTCTGGTACGGCACGCAACGGCCAGGCTGATGCGGTTAAATCCGGAACGGCTCAATGATGCCACCAGTGAATGGGCGCCGACGTTAAAGATGGTTGGGAAATATTATTCCGCGAACGGCGTTCCGATCGACGAGGATGTTCAGTGGCGGGATAACGGGTGGTATGAGAGCCGCTATAAAGTAAGACCGGAAGCTTCTGCCGGAGATGAGAGATATTATGTAAAGGAAGGCGAGAAGACCGTGTACCTGCATTACAACCGTGAGCCGCGCTTCTATGCGAGCCTGGGTTTTGACAAGGGCGTGTACTTCGGGAATGGCTATTATGATTTTCCGGCGAATGTCAAGTCCTGCGATTTCTTCAACCTTGGTGTTTCCGGATGGCAGGGGGGATCCGGATTTTCTGCAACAGGATATTCAGTGAAGAAGATGCACAGTTTCAAAGATGCGCAAACGCGGGACAATATCTCGTATGAATATTTCCCTTTCCCCATTATGCGACTGGCCAACCTGTACCTGATGTATGCCGAAGCATTGAATGAAGCCAGCGGGCCGGTCGACGAGGTCTTCACGTATCTGGATCTCATCCGGGCTCGCGCCGGGCTCAAGGGCGTTCAGGAATCGTGGTCTACCTATTCCAGCAGGCCCGGTAAACCCGCCACCAAAGAAGGCCTGCGGGAGATCATTCACGACGAACGCGCGATTGAGCTGGCGTTTGAAGGCAAGCGTTTTTGGGACATCCGGCGCTGGAAAGAGATCGAGGTCCTGAACGAACAGCCCCAGGGATGGAATATCATGGGCGAGACTGCCGCCGATTTTTACCGGGTAATGTCGGTGGCGAAAGACCCGGTCGAGTTTACCGTGAAAGACTATTTCTGGCCTATCAAAGTGTCGGACATGGTAGTCAACAATAACCTGATCCAAAATTATGGCTGGTAAGCAGTCACCCATCATGTATTTTAAAAACAGGTATATGAACATGAGAACTACTCTTTTAAGTATAGTCGTTGGTTTTATCGCCCTGGCCTGTAAGGAGGAGCCCTTTTGGCAGGAACCAGTAGACACCCGTCCTCCCGGCGAGATCGCAAACGTAGAGGTTGAAAATATTCCGGGAGGAGCCGTCCTGCGTTATACGTTGCCGCAGGATGAAGATCTTCTTTATGTAAAAGCGGTGTATTCATTGAAAGATGGAATAACCAGCGAGGTGCGTGCTTCTCTTTATAACGATACGTTACAGATCCAGGGATTCGGAGACACTGCCGAGCGACAGGTAAAGCTGATTGCCGTGGACCGGAGCCGGAACGAATCACAGGCGGTGGAAGCGACTATCGCTCCGCTCGAGCCTCCTGTTGTGACGATCGGCGGAACATTGGAT
Organism: Dawidia soli; assembly: GCF_018598185.1. Lineage (GTDB taxonomy): Bacteria > Bacteroidota > Bacteroidia > Cytophagales > Cyclobacteriaceae > Ohtaekwangia > Ohtaekwangia soli. Next base: position 246,968 of record NZ_JAHESC010000003.1, on the reverse strand, counting down.
CTGATCCCGGATTTTGGAGGCGTTCATGCGTATTGGCAGAACCCGTCGCGGGCGGAAATTTCCGTGGTGATACTGAAAGAAGATCATAACAAAGAGTACGTTCCGCTGGAGACTTTTTACAGCTCGGTAAAGATCGGGGAGGGAGCCAAGCGAGAAATGGATACGATCCCTGTCAATATCGGTGCGTATGTTCAGGACCGTTGGGGGAACCGGAGTGAAACGAAGTATTATACGTTGACACCGATCTTTGAAACGAAATTTGATCGCAACAAATTCAATGCTGTCGAGCTGCCGGGTGATCAACCGAGTGCCTTTGGCTGGGTGAAGCCCAGAATGTGGGATGATATCATGGGTGACCAGGGATATAGCTCGCCGGGTGGCTCGGGCGTTTGGCCTCATTCTGTTACCATCGATCTGGGTGTGGTCGTTCAGATGAGTCGTTTGAGGGTCTTCCAACGACAGGGGTCATACGTTTATGCAGAAGGGAATCCGCGGAAATTTGAGGTCTGGGGCGCCGAGCAGCTCGATGGATCGGGAAACTGGAGCAGCTGGACGAAGCTGATGGACTGCACGTCTGTAAAACCTTCCGGATTGCCGATGGGACAGAATACAGACGAAGATGTGAGCCGGGCCTACAATGGCGAGGATTTTATTTGTCCTGTGACGGCGCCGAGAGTCCGCTATATCCGGATCAAGGTTACACAGACCTGGTCGGGTGGTGACAACTTTCAAATATCGGAGCTGCAGTTCTTTGGCGACAACCGGTAATGTTAACCCTTTAAAGAAATATCATGAAACAGCTATATTATTTACGCAAAGGATCTCACCCCCTACATGCCATCGGCATCGTATTGCTGGTTGCCGTGCTGACGGCCTGTTCGGACATGAACGATCTGCACCAGGAGTATCTGGATCGGGGAGAGGATATATATGCGGCGAAGGCCGATAGCGTAGCGCCTCATCCGGGGAGGAATCGTGTCGAGTTTGAAGTATTTGTCAGGTCACAGCGGATCAAAACGGCCCGGTTCTTCTGGAACGATTATCAGGATTCTTCAGACCTGGTGATTGAAGGCCAGGGTATTTTTAAAAAGATGCTGGAGAATCTCGAGGAGCGAAGATACATTTTTAAGCTTGTCTGCCTGGATGATTTTGGTAATAGGTCACTGCCGGTGGAGCTTAGTGCGAATGTTTATGGTGAACGGTATCAGGCGCAATTGGTGAGCCGGTCGGTAGGGTCGACGTCGATCGATGTGCAGGGAAAGGTAACGATACACTGGGGGAGCGCTGTTGACGGGGCCGTTGCGATAGAAGTAAAGTATACCGACCTCGCGGGAAATAGTAAGCTTCAGACTTTCCCGGCAGATCAGCCGACCGCTGTCATTACAGACTTTAAACCGGATATGGGGTACGAGTACAGGACCGTGTATAAACCTGATTCTACCAGTGTTGATAGTTTTTTTACAGACTATGCACCCGGTACACTGTTGTCGTTTGACAAGACGGACTGGCACATCGTTGACTTTTCGTCGCAGCACGGCGGTGCGGACAATTCGGTGGATAATTTTATTGATGGGACATTTAAGACCCGTTGGCATTCACTCGCCGGCGGCTCGTCGTATCCCCATCATGCCACGATCGACATGGGCGTTGTAAGGACCATAACACAATTCGGAGCCTGGATCACAACCTTTGACTCTCCTCCTGATGGCGATCACCGGGCTCCTGATAAAATTAAATTCTTAGTGAGCCTGGACAATGTGGTTTGGACCGACCTGGGAGAATTTAACTTTAATCGTTTCCTGCTGGGTGAACAGACCTTTGTTGTGCCCGCTTCGACTCAGGGCCGATACTTTCGATTTGTGGGCGTATCGGGACCCGAGAATAATATGGTAATGGGTGAAGTAAGCGCTTATGGTTTTTGATTGAATTCATGTTCTATAGGAGCGCTCCCCGAGTACGGGCCAGGGGAGCGCTTCCCTTATGGAATCAAGCCAACGTTACATCCATTCACCTTACGCTAAACCAAATCTTTTCTTCGCGTCTTCGGTCACCGGCGCGAAGAAGTTCACCAGGTTGCCGTCGGGGTCGCGGAAAAGCAATGATCGGTTGCCCCAGGGCATGGTGGTGGGTTGTTGAAGGACGGCGTCGCCGAGAAATGTCTTGAGTCTTTCAAATTCTGCGTCGACGTCGTCGACGCGGAATTCAATGATCGCGGAGCGGTTCGCGGCGGGGACGGCAATTTCGGCATTGCCAAACAGGGCAAGGGTTCTCGTGCTGCCGATGGCGAGATTTGCCTGCGGTGTGCGCAGCTCGGCAAAATCTTCGGTGTATTTTGCCAGTGATGCGGCCGTGATCCGCTCATAGAAATCAATAAGGCGTTTAATGTCTGCGGTGATGATCCGGACGGAAGATAAATTCATTGTTTCTCGTTTTAAAAGTTCTGGGAGGCAAAAAAAGCACCACCGACTGACAGCCTTATGTCAGCAGGAACAGATTTTAATCTTCAGGAACGGGAAGCTGGTGTAGGGAATTACTTTACGATCGTTGGGCGACGCAGCCGGCACGATGGGCCTACAGGTTACTTGGTGTGTTTAATTTTCGTTTCGTTCAGAAGGGATTTTACTTTTTCCCGGAGCACGTGGAGTAAGCTTTCCTTAAACCACTCGTTTTTCTTTTGCCAAATGTTGTTCCGGGGCGATGGATGGGGTAATGGGATATATGCTGGCAGGTATTCTTTGTAATTTTTTACAGTTTCTGTTAAGGTCATCTTCGCGGTTTTCAAGTAATAGTGCTGGGCGTATTGTCCAATCAATAAGGTCAATTTTACCGCTGTCATTGATTTCAGCACTTGTTGATGCCACAACGGTGCACATTCGGGTCTGGGGGGCAAGTCGCCTGATTTTCCGCTGCCCGGAAAACAAAAGCCTATGGGGACCAGCGCAAAGATCTTTTCATTATAGAATGTTTGTTTATCGACTCCCAACCATTCCCGTAAATTGTTACCACTGGCATCATCCCACGGAATACCGCTATCCTGAACTCTTTGACCTGGAGCTTGCCCTATTATTACAATTTTTGAAACGCTGCTCGCCTGGATGATCGGTCGTGGAGCGTTAGGCAAAAATTCTTTGCAAACAGTACACTTCCTGATCTCTGAAAGTATGGTGTCCATGTATATACTTGTAAAAAACACTTGAAGTCGATGCTTCAAGTGTTTTTAAATTTATCCAATAGCTAAGAAACGCCCAATTCGCTTTATACGCGAGAGGCCATGACCGACCAGCCGGACCTTACGGGCGAACGCGGATGATCGTCTTCCCCTTGACACGTTCGGTGGGGTTGAAGGCGGCGACGGCATCTTCGAGGGGCGAGACGTGGCCGATGTTTGTGCGCAGCCGGCCATCCCGAACCCGCCGGATGAGCTCACTCAATTGAGCGCGATCGGGTACGACGACGAAATCTATGGTCAATCCCCCGTCGGGCCGTGCCTCGGTTGGGCCGGCAACGGTCACCAATGTTCCGCCGGTGCGAATCACCCCTGCGGACCGCTTCGCGATATCGCCACCGAAAACATCGAAAACGAGATCGACCTGGGCGGTGTTTTCCAGGGTGTCGCTGTCGAGGTCGACGAACTCCTGGGCGCCGAAGGTGAGCGCTGTCTGGCGGTGGGTAGCGCGTCCGGTACCGATGACATAGGCGCCGGCTTCACGGGCAAGCTGGACTGCCATCGAGCCGACTATGCCGGCCGCACCGTGAATGAGGACGCGCTGACCGGCGCGAAGGCGGCCGTGCTCGAACAGTCCTTGCCACGCCGTCAGGCCCGGCATCACAACGGCTGAGCCTACGGTGAAATCTACGTCGCCCGGGAGCGGTGCGAGGTTGCGTGCTTCAACGACCACATACTCCGCCAGCGTGCCGTCGCGATACCAGTCCGTGAGTCCGAACACGCGTTGCCCCACCGACAGCCCGGTGGTGCCGTAGCCCAGGGCGGTGACCACGCCGGCCAGTTCGTGGCCGGGGATCGATGGTGTCCGGTCACGGTCGTGCCGGTCGGTCCAGGTCGAGGGCCATGACAGCTCGTCTCCCGTCATGGCCGACGCGTGCACCTGGACAATGACGTCGTTAATTGCCGCTTGCGGCTCGGGCCGCTCCGCCAGTTTCATTCCGGCTGTTCCCGCGGCCTGGTCCGTTACAACGATCGCTTTCATAATGCACCTCCTTTTGTAGTTGTCAGGGGACATGCGCCTGACGTGATGTTGACGTACATTTTTAATTCAGTTTTCAGCATGATTTTATAGTTCGTTAAAGTTATACCATGAGCCTTACAATGTGGGATAAAACTAACTTCTAATTTGGTTACCTTGGTGGGCCAATTTCAAGATATCAAGGGGTCCAGCGATGATTAAAAAACTTCTTTCAATTTCATTTAAAAAAGACGGTGAGCATAGTCCCTTATACCGGCAATTAGAATCTGAAATTATCCAGTTGATCTGTCGTGGCGTCCTGAAACCGGGACAGGCCCTTCCATCGTCGCGTGAGCTTGCGCAAAGTCTGAAGCTCAACCGTAAAACGGTCGTGGCAACCTACGAGGAATTGGGTGCGCAGGGTTGGGTGGAAACCCGGGAACGAAGCGGCGTGTATATTTCCAATGAACTTCCCGATACTTCGGTTCGCACGGTTACGCCCACTGGCAAAAATTCGATACGGAAATGGCAACCCGCTTATCCGATCATCCGGCAGTCTTCTTCGCTAGCCACGAGAACAGATCCTGACACGGAAATCAATGCTTTGGGAATGCCGGCACCGCTGTATAAGATCGACGACGGTTTTCCTGATCCCAGAATTGCACCGATCGAGGAGCTGGTGCGGGAGTACAGAAGATTAGGAAGGGGACGCCTGGCAAATCAATTTCTCACGTATGGTCCGGAGCATGGTTCGTATCGACTCAGGGTCGAGCTTGCCAATTTTTTAAACCGGACCCGGGGGATGCGGATCACTGAAAAAGAAATACTGATCACGAAAGGGACGCAGATGGCTATCTATTTAACCACGCAGCTGCTCATCCGTCCGGGAGACAATGTATTTGTACCGGAACCCGGTTATAGGGATGCGAATCAAACCTTTACGCTGGCAGGAGCGAATTTAACCTTTATCCCGGTGGATAAAGACGGTATAGATGTAGATAGGATCGAGCAGTTGTGTAAAAGAAAGGTGCCTAAGATGATCTATATAATCCCTCATCACCACCGGCCTACAACCGTTACCCTGAGTGCAGAGCGTCGGATGCGACTGATGAACCTGGCGCGCAGGTACAGATTTGCTCTGCTTGAAGACGATTATGATTTTGACTATCACTTTTCAAGCAATCCGCTTTTGCCTTTGGCGAGCCTGGATACCGGTGGACACATTATTTACGTCGGTTCCTTTTGTAAAAGCATTGCACCCGGCGTCCGGATCGGGTTTATGGTAGCGCCGGAAGTGGTCATAAATGAAGCTGCTGCCATTCGTAAATTAATAGACCGCCAGGGTGAGCAGCTGCTGGAGGAGGCGACCGCCGAACTTTTGAGCACCGGTGATATCTCCCGGCATATCAAAAAGTCGCATAAGGTTTATCAGGAACGGTTGGAAAATACTTGCCGTTTGCTTCAACAGCAGTTAGGGGATTTTTTAACGTTTGATCGGCCTAACGGCGGACTCGCTATCTGGGCAACCTACAGAAGGGGGATACGTGCTAAAGCCGTTGCCTTGCATGCGGCAACGCTAAGATTAAAGATCAGCGATGGCAGTAATTATTTTTTTCAGCCCAATACTTCCAGACCAAATGACTTTATACGCATAGGGTACTGTTCCCTGGATGAAACAGAAATGGCCAGCGCAATAGAGATCTGGAGACGGGCCCTTGCTCCCTTTGCAAAAAAATAACAGTCCACGCCATAAAGGCCTGTTGCGGTAACGGCATAGCATCGGTTCATAAACTATGCATAACCCGCCAAGCAGGTTGAAATCGAACTAAACAGATCCGCAGTATTATATCGATATATTTACGTTTCAGAAATTGATGTCTATGGGACAGTGGAACACACTACATACGTTTGACGAGAAATTGTACCAAACCAGGACTCGCCGACTGTTAGAGGATGAGCACGCCTTATGGCCGTATTATCAAATGTATAAATCAATTTCGTTGCCGGGAACGTGCAGATTCACGCCGGCTGATTTTGTTCGGTATGCGGCAGAGTTTCAGCAACAGATTGCGGATTTGTTCGTGGTCGGGCGCGTGAAAGACGACAATGCGAGATTGCCACTGTCGGCCCAGGATGAATATGCCTTTATCGACCTGTTTACTTTTCTTATTTTCCAGACGTCGGCACGCTTTGATCCATATTTCAGGCTGGGTTATCGGGCATTCGCCAACGCGGTGGAGGTTCGGAATCGGGAAAGCCTGAGCAGTCAGATCCTTTCAAATCTGCTCGATTCTTACAACGAGTTCAATCGGGATGGTTCAGGGATACGTAAAATTTTAACCGCGGTCGATGTGAGGATATTCATGTTGGATTTGGATAATTTAACGGCGAAACCTGCTGAGGGCGCTGCCGAATACGTGGATGAATTTAAGCAGTATATAACCTATCTGGCCGCGCGTGATCTCGGGATTTTATCAGGATTAGACCTCTTACCGCAAAAGCTCATGCATACTGACGCTGCGTTGCCTGATCTGCGTGATTTGACGATCGAAAGCCTACGGTATGATTGAATAGTTCTTGCCACAAAGCTGCGTTGCGAAGTTGCGGTGCTGATCCTTTTTGTTTCCCCATTTGTACATCATTAAAAAAATGAGGACCTTTCCTATAAGGTTGCCTAGCCCACAACCTGAACAAACACCATGACGAGGATGCCCCGATGCTCGCGGGGTTGATTCTGAAGAGTCCTATGTCCAACTACAGTGCCTATAACGATCATGCGCTGTCGGCCTTATTGAAGGCCGATGACCATGTTGCGTTTAACGAGATCTACGGGCGGTACTGGAAAAAAATGTTGCACATTGCCTGGAACCACAGCGAGGACAAAACCGTGGCGAAGGACATTGTGCACGAGGTATTTATTTCGTTGTGGGAGCGTCGCCACCAGGTGGAGATCGACAACCTGCCGGCCTTTCTGGCCACGGCTGTAAAATTCAGCATCTACAAGTACTATCAGCGGGAGAGTCGCCGCTCGGAGCTGCTGCGGCTGAACTATGAGTTCAGCGAGCTGTCGCAGGACGAGGAGAAGCTCGATGCGCTCTTCCTGGAGGAATATATCAATGGCATCGTGGAAGAAATGCCCGCGAAGTGTCGATTTGTGTTTCGTTGCCGGGAGCAGGGCATGAAAAACAGCGAGATCGCCGAGCAGGCCCAGATCACCCAAAAGGCCGTTGAGCGGAACCTCACGCGCGCGCTGAACATCATCCGCGGGGAGCTTAAAAACTATGGCTGGCTGTTCGTGCTGGCGGCCCCGGTGTTGTACGTCATTCTGAAAGAGGTCGATCGGACCGGATTCTAAGTTTTTTCAAAAATAAATCGTTTGCGCTGTGGGGTACGCCCGGGGTTATGGTACATACCTGTACTAAACCGACTTATGCCTGTGGACCAGGAATACATCTACTCGTTACTGCGAAAATACAAGGACCGGACCGCCACCGAGGCGGAGAAGGAGGAATTGGCCACCTGGTACCGTCAGCGGGCAGAACGCGATGCCGTCTTTCCGGAAGACGAGCACGTGGTGGGTGAATCCATGCGCGCCCGTCTGAACTATGAGATCACCCGCCCGCAACGCGAGCACCGCCGCCATTGGCTGGCCGCTGCCTCGATACTCCTTATAATAGGCGTAGGCGTGGGATTGTATTTGCGTCCGGGCGTTGCCGAGCAAGACGACTTTGCGCCGGGTCGCCACCAGGCCGTGCTGGTCCTGGCCGATGGGACCAACATTTCGCTTACCGAAGCCGCCGCCGGCCAGATCGCCAGCGAGCAAAATATTCAGATCACCAAGTCTGGTGAAGGACAGCTCATCTATACCCTTACATCTAACGTCAACCATACTGCTGCCACGGGATATAATACGGTAGAGACGCCGAAGGGCGGCCAGTACCAGGTCGTGTTGCCCGACGGCTCGAAGGTCTGGCTGAATGCCTATTCGTCGTTGCGGCTGCCGTTGAGCTTTTCGGATGGTAAAGAGCGTCGCGTGGAGCTGAAGGGTGAGGCGTACTTTGAGGTGAGCCATCATCCCGAGCGTCCCTTTATCGTGATGTCGGGAGGACACGCTGTACAGGTACTGGGCACGCACTTCAATGTAAAGGCTTATGCGGACGACGGTGATATCAAAACCAGCTTGCTGGAAGGCAAGGTGCGTGTAACGGCGGGAGCAAACAGTGTGACGCTGGCACCGGGGCAACAATCACGCCTGGCCGCCGAGAACCTCACGGTATCGGACGTAGACATCCGCGAAGCGGTGGCCTGGAAGGACGGCTATTTCCGGTTTGACGACGAACGCCTGGAGGACATCATGCGCAGCGTGGCGCGATGGTATGATGTGGACGTGGTCTTTGAGAACGCGGCGCTGAAAGAAGAGACGTTCGGTGCCGTGACGACGCGGTTCGCGAACATATCGACGCTGCTGAACATTATGGAGCAAACCGGCGATGTGCAGTTCCGGGTAGCGGGAAGGACGATTTATATCAGCAGTAAACAACCGGCATGATACCACTCTATATCCGAAGAACCTGACGAAATACTACTAAACACTAACCGCCCATGAAAAAAATAAACTCTCCACCCCCCACTACATCCTGAGATTGAGCAGGCCTATAAATGAGAACAGGAGCACTTCCGATGCCCCTGCTCTTAGCCTGCCTCATTCAGAATGTCACTGTTCATAACAATTCCTTACTTAACGCAAGCCATTCAAATGTACAAAAATTGTACGACTAATATTGGCATGCCCTCGGGGTACGTCAAGAAATTCCTGCTTATTATGAAGATCACCACCTTTGTCATCTTCCTGGCATTTATGCAGGCGGGCGGGGCTGTTCTTTCTCAGAAGATCACGTATGAGAAGAAGGGTGCCACGCTCAAGGAGGTATTCGGCGAGATCAACAAACAGACCGGATACAATATATTCTGGTCGCCCAAGAAGGTGAAAGATGCGCCGCGGCTGAATGTAAGCTTTCACGAAACACCGCTCGAAGACGTGTTGAAAGTCTGCCTTCGCAACCTGCCGCTGACGTATGCCATCGAAGGCAGCAATGTCATCATCAAAGAGATCACGTCTACCAATGCCTACCTCTTCGACCCGGCGTCGGTTGATGTCGTCGTCAAGGGTAACGTCAAGGACGAGAACGGCGAAGGTATACCGGGGGTGAGTGTCCTGTTGAAGGGCACGACCAATGGTACGACATCCGACCGTGACGGTAATTACCAAATCACGGTGCCCTCGGGCGATGGTGGCATCCTGGTGTATTCCTTCCTGGGGTATAAAACGGTGGAGGAGACGATCAATTCGCGTACGGTGATCGATGTGCAGCTGGAGGTGGATGTGGCCAGCCTCGAAGAGGTGGTGGTCGTGGCCTTTGGCACACAAAAGAAAGCGAGCATGGTGAGCTCGATCGATGCGGTGAACCCTTCGGAGCTGAAGGTGCCTTCCAGCAACCTGACGACGGCGCTGGCCGGCCGCGTGTCGGGCGTGATCGCCTACCAGCGAAGTGGTGAGCCGGGCGCGGATAATTCGGACTTCTTTATCCGCGGGGTGACGACGTTCGGGTATAAAAAAGATCCGCTGATCCTGATCGACGGTATCGAGACGACTACGCTGGAATTATCGCGTCTGCACGTGGATGATATTGCGGCGTTTTCGATCCTGAAAGATGCTACGGCCACGGCGTTGTATGGCGCGCGGGGTGCGAACGGTGTGATCCAGGTGACGACCAAACGCGGTAACGACGGGCCTGCGACGATCTCGTTCCGTTTTGAGAACTCCTTTTCTTCCAACACACAGAATATCGAGCTGGCGGATCCCATTACCTATATGACGCTGGCCAACGAGGCGGTGCTGACGCGTAACCCGTTGGCGCCGTCGTTGTATTCGCGCGAGAAGATCGATGGCACGCGTGCCGGGCTAAATCCCTATCTATACCCAGCCACGGATTGGCGCGCCATGCTGGTGAAGAAGGTCGTGAGCAACCAGCGATATAATCTCAACGTGAGCGGTGGCGGGGCGATCGCGCGATATTATGTATCGGGGGTGTTCTACCAGGACAACGGTAACCTGAATGTAGACAACCAGTCGAACTTCAACAACAACATCAACCTGAAGTCGTACCAGATGCGGAGTAACATCAGCATCAACCTGACCAAAAAGACGGAATTGATCACCCGCCTGTCGGGCAGCTTTGACGACTACCGTGGCCCGCTGGACGGTGGCGCCGATGCTTATAAAAAGATCATGCGGTCCAACCCCGTATTGTTCCCGGCGTATTATCCGGCGTCGTTCCAGCCTGGCACCAACCACGTGCTGTTCGGTAATGCCACGCGTGGCTCCAGCCAGGGCGCGGGGTACATCAATCCATATGCAGAGCTGGTGCGTGGCTATAAGGACTATGCCAAGTCGCTGATCGATGCGCAGTTCGAATTAAAGCAGGACTTTGGCTTTGTGCTTCCGGGATTGGCCGCGAGCGCCATCTTCAACACGTCGCGATATTCTTTCTTCGACGTAAACCGGTATTACAACCCCTATTATTACAACGTGTCGAGCTACGACTCGGAGACGAACGAATATAGCCTTGGATTGCTGAACGCTAACGGCAATCCGACCGAGTACCTGAACTACAATGAGCTGAGCAAGGACATCAACTCGACTACCTACCTGCAGGGTAATCTTATTTACAACGCCAAGTTCAACGACCACGATGTGAGCGGGCTGGTAGTATTCCAGCGTAGGCAGCAGTTGCTGGCCAACCAAGGCAGCCTACAGAAGTCGTTGCCGTATCGCAACCAGGGTGTTTCCGGCCGCTTTACCTATGGCTACCAGGATCGTCTGCTGGCCGAGTTCACCTTTGGCTACAACGGCTCGGAGCGGTTTTACAAGAACAACCGCTATGGTTTCTTTCCCGCCATCGGCGCGGGCTGGGTGGTGTCGAACGAGAAGTTCTTTAAAGGCTTCGAGCACATCATCCAGAACCTGAAGCTGAAGGGCACGTATGGGCTGGTGGGCAACGACGCCATCGGCGATGCCAACGACCGTTTCTTTTACCTGTCGAATGTCAATCTGAACGACGAAAACCGGAAATATACTTTTGGCGAGAACTTGAATCAAACAAAGAACGGCGTGAGCATCAGCCGGTATGACAACCGCGACATTTCGTGGGAGACGGCACGCAAGCTCAACCTGGGCATCGAGCTGGGCATTTTCAACGACTTCGACATCTTTATCGATTACTTTACCGAGCACCGCGAAAACATCCTGATGGATCGCGCTTCGATCCCTGCTGCTGTAGGCCTGGCGGCAAACGTTCGTGCAAATGTGGGCCAGGCGAAAGGTCGTGGGGTCGATATGTCGCTGGATTATAATCGCTCGTTCGCGAGCGGCGCTTGGCTGAAGGCGCGGGGCAACTTCACCTATGCGCACAGCGAGTTCCTGAAGTATGAGGAGCCCGAGTATGTAGAAGGGTATCGGTACCACCGTGGGCAACCGATCAACCAGATCTACGGGCTGGTAGCGGAGCGGTTGTTTGTAGACGAGACGGAGGTAAACAACTCGCCCAAACAGAACTTTGGCGAGTACCACGCGGGCGATATCAAGTACCGCGACATGAATGGCGACGGTCAGATCACCGATGCCGACCAGGTGCCGATCGGGCACCCGTGGTTACCGGAGATCGTGTACGGCTTTGGTTTTTCGTTCGGGCATAAGGGCGTGGACTTCTCGGCCTTTTTCCAGGGCTCGGCGCGTTCTTCCTTCTGGCTCGATGCGTCGAATACGTCGCCCTTTCAGAACGACGTACCGCTTCTGAAAGAATATGCCGACAGTCACTGGTCGGAAGAGAACCGGAACCTGTACGCGGTATGGCCGCGGTTGAGCACGACCTACAACAGCAACAACTTCTCACGCTACAGCACCTGGTTTATGCGCAACGGCGCGTTCCTGCGGGTGAAGACCGTCGAGCTGGGTTATACGCTGACACCGGCGCAAAGCAAGAAGCTGGGCATGGAGTCGGCGCGTATTTATGTGAGTGGCAACAACCTATTCCTGCTAAGTGGCTTTGATATGTGGGATATCGAGATGGGCGGCAACGGCCTGGGCTACCCCATTCAGAAAGTATACAACCTGGGCGTGCAGATCAAATTCTAATACCGGAACACATGAAGAACATTTTACGATATAGCATCCTGTTCGTTTCGCTGACGGTGTCGCTGTGTGCTTGTGATTACCTCGACATCGTACCTGACAACGTGGCGACGCTGGACCACGCATTTGCCAACCAGCTGGAAGCGGAGAAATATTTATATACCTGCTACTCGTACCTGCCGGGTCAGAACAGCGGTTTCGGCAATATCGGCCTGATGGGCGCCGACGAGATGTGGACGTATCATCCGCAGAACGGCTCGAACAACTACCAGGCGTTAGAGATCGCCAAGGGCAACCAGAACATCAACGACCCGTACATGAATTGCTGGGACGGCAACAACGGCGGCCAGTCGATGTACCGTGCCATCCGCGATTGCAACATCTTCCTGGAGAACGTCAGCAACCCGGCGAAGGTCGCCGACCTGGGGCCGACTATGCGCCAGCGCTGGATCGGCGAAGTGCAGTTTCTGAAAGCATACTTTCACTTTTACCTCTTCCGCATGTACGGCCCGATCGTGCTGCTGCCGAAGAATCACCCCGTAACGAGCTCGACGGACGAGTTCCGCGACAAGCGGGCGCCGGTGGACGAAGTGGTGCACTATATCGCTGCGTTGCTGGACACGGCGGCCTCCAATCTGCCCGATGTGATCCTGAACCGTTCAACGGAACTGGGCCGCGTTACGCGTCCCGCGGCGCTAATGCTGAAGGCCCGGCTGCTGGTGACAGCCGCCAGCCCGTTGTTCAACGGCAATCCTGACTATGCTGATTTTGCAGACCACGATGGCGTGCACCTGTTCAATTCCACGCCGGACCGCGTGAAATGGGATTCAGCGGTGGCGGCCTGTGAAAAGGCGCTGGAGGCGTGTCATGCCAGCGGCGCGCGGTTGTATACGTTCTCGACGTTCTCTAAGCTAAGTGACACGACGATCACACAAATGAGTATTCGCAACGCCGTCGGCGAGCGCTGGAATCCCGAGCTGATCTGGGGGTTGTCGGGCCGCGCGGTAGCGGATCTGCAGAAGGATTGCATGGCGCGTATCGACCAGCAGTTCCCGTTGAACATCTGGGGGGCCAAAGATCTAATCAACCCGACGCTCAATATCACCCACCTCTTTTATACCAGCAACGGCGTGCCCATGGAAGAGGACAAGGAATTCAACTATTCCGGGCGGTATTCGCTGCGTTCTGCGGGGGTTGACGACCGGTACAACCTGATTGAAGGATATGAAACGGCTTCTATTCAGTTCGATCGCGAGAACCGCTACTACGCCGACCTCGGGTTTGACGGTTCGGTGTGGTATATGCAGAACAGCCCGAGCCAATCCGACCGAGACACCTGGACGGTGCGGGCAAAAAAAGGCCAGCCTCAGTCGCGCATCGGTGCAAACAACTATTCGTCTACGGGATTGTGGGCCAAGAAACTGGTGAACTGGAAACTGGTAATGACGCAGAACGATGCTACCGTGGAGGCATACCCCTGGCCCGAAATGCGCCTGGCGGATTTGTACCTGCTGTATGCCGAGGCGCTGAACGAGGTCGGACGCGGTGCCGATGCGTTGCCGTGGCTCGACCAGGTCCGCGCGCGGGCCGGTCTGAAAAGTGTCGCGGAGTCGTGGACGAACCACTCCATACAGCCGGCGAAGTATACTACGCAAGCGGGTCTTCGGTGGATCATCCAGCGCGAGCGCGCCATTGAGCTGATGTTCGAGGGCAGCCGGTTCTGGGATGTGCGCCGGTGGAAGACGGCGGCCGAAGAGCTCAACCAGGGCATCTTCGGATGGAACATCGAGCAGGAGATTGCCTCGGCGTATTACCATCCGCGGTTGCTGTATAGCCCGCACTTCATCGCGCCGCGTGACTACCTGTTCCCGCTGAAGCAAAACGACCTGGTAGTGAATCCCAAGCTGGTGCAAAATCCGGGCTGGTAATAAAGATCAATGTTCCTTTAACCCTGTATTCAAATGAACAGTATAAAATATATTACGGTATGTATATTGTTGGCGGTCGTGTCCGGCTGTGATACCGATCAGCTCAGCGCCATCGAGACCGACGGGTCGGCGCCGGGCCCCGTACTGAACGTGGAGGCCGAGCCGCTGCCTGGCGCCGCGCGTCTGACCTACACGTTGCCGTCAGACCCCGACCTGTTGTATGTGCAGGCGATCTATAAGAATAAAGCGGGGCGTGACATGGAGTTCAAGGGCTCGTATTATACGAATACCCTTACTGTCGATGGCTTTCCGGATACAGAGCCCCGTACGGTTGACCTCTATACTGTAGACCGCAGTGGCAACCGATCGACGCCCGTTACCATTCAGGTAATACCGAAGACGCCGCCCGTGCTGACGACTTTCGAGACGATCGTGATAGAGCCTGATTTCGGCGGTGCTTCGATATCGTTCATCAATACCAGTAAGGCCGACCTGGCAATCGTCGTGACGACGCCGGACTCGACAGGTAACATGGCTGTGGCGCGCACCTTCTATACGGCACGTGATACTGCGAGCTTCTCGGTGCGCGGGTATGAATCGGTGTCGCGCCCGTTTGGTGTCTTTGTCCGCGATCGCTGGGGCAATGAGTCGGATGTATTGCTGCAAGAGCTGGTGCCGATCTACGAGGTTGAGTTGGACAAGACCAAATTCCGGGAGTTGTCGCTGCCGGGGGATTCCCGGACCAACGAGTGGGGCGGTGCGATGCCCTACGTGTGGGACGGCCGTGTGACGGGTGACGTACCGGGCTTTGGCCTGCACACAGGCAACGCCAGCACGGGTGTGCCGAAGATCATCACGTTCGACCTGGGCGTGGAAGCACAGCTGAGCCGCTTCTCGCTGCAGACGGTACAAGACGATCGTCACTGGTATAACGACGTATCGCCGAAACGGTATGAGGTATGGGGTACGACGAGCTACAATCCCAACGGCTCGCTGGATGGTTGGACCAAGCTGTTGTCGATCACCAACATCAAGCCTTCGGGGCTGCCCATTGGTTTGTTCACCGACGACGACCGTACGGCGGGTCGTGCAGGCGATGAAGCCAATGTACCCAACGACATGCCGCGTGTTCGGTATATCCGCATCCGCTGCCTGGAAAACTGGTCGGGGAATACGAATATGGTGTTTTCGGAAGTTACTTTCTGGGGCAACGATAAGTGATCTATAGTTTTGATATTTGAATAGCATTATCATGAAAAATCTGAAAGGGATATTGATCGTTGCCATGATGGTGGCTGCCGTCGTGGCGTGTACCGACATGGACGACTATCTGAAATACACTGGCGGAAAAGAGCTGATCTATACCGGGCGCGTCGACTCGGTGCATGCGCGGGCGGGTAACAATCGCGTGGTGATCACGGGGTTGCTGATTGCCGACCCGAAGATCGTCAAGCTTAAGATATACTGGAATATCCGTCAGGATTCGCTGATCCTGGATATCGAGCGGAGCGCCGGGGTCGACAGCCTGAGCATTCCGATCGCGTTGCCCGAGGGGCGCTACAATTTCGAGCTGATCACGTACGACGCCGCGGGCAACTCGTCGGTAACGGTATTCGCCGGCGGGTCTTCGTATGGCGTAAACTACCAGGAGTCGCTGATCAACCGGCCACTCCGGGCGGTGGAAGTGATGAGCGACACCGAGGTTCGGGTCCGGATGTATACCAGCGATGAAACTGCTCTGTTTACAGAGATCAGGTATATGGGTGCGGACGATGTGGAGCGGGTTGTGCGTGTGAAGGGGGATATGGACTCGGTGGCTTTGCTGGACTATAAGAGGAGCACCAAGTTTAGTTACCAGACGTAT
This sequence comes from Dawidia soli, assembly GCF_018598185.1. Classification (GTDB taxonomy): domain Bacteria; phylum Bacteroidota; class Bacteroidia; order Cytophagales; family Cyclobacteriaceae; genus Ohtaekwangia; species Ohtaekwangia soli. The sequence goes on along the minus strand of NZ_JAHESC010000003.1, from coordinate 230,801 downwards.
TACAAGCCGGAAAAACTGGCGATCGATACATTCAAAGCTGCGATCGAGTATATCGGAGCGACAAACATTACGCGTGCTTATTTCAAGAACCCAGGAAAGCCTTTCAAGCGCGGTGATAGTGGTAACCAAAAGTGGGGTACACCTAAGGATTGGTTGTTCAACCCGGCGGCTACCAATCAGAATGGCGGTCAGGGTGGCGGATGGTCATGGGACGAAGGTGGTGTGATCCATTTTGAAACACAGGACTGGAGTGGCGCGGGTGTAGACAATGGCAAGGTGTGGCAGACTTTTATATTGCCGGCCGGTACATACACCATGTCTTTTGAAACCGGTAACTGCGGCGGTAGTCCCTTTGATGTTTATGAGATCATAGCAGAGGGATCGGAACTGCCGGATATCAATAATATCGGCACGCCGCTGGCACTGTTCCACGCTACAAACGTTGACGATCTGAGAGGCACGCACGATCTGACATTCACATTAGAAGAGGCCAAGCCGGTTGCGATAGGCTGGGTGATCAGTACGGGCCAGAATGTATACCTGCAATTCAGGAGCGTGAAACTGGTGGTCCACCCGGAAGATTCGAATTGATTTCATCTCCAATCTAAATAACTCCTACACCGGTGGCATTTGCCGCCGGTGTTTCTTTCCTATCCCAATTTACCCAATATCCATCAAGAATTATTGTTCATCGACTTTTAACCAATGGAATGAAGACTGTTTTTTTTGCTACGATCGGTGTTCTTTCAACGCTGACATTCTCCGGCTATGCCCAAACCAACGCGGGCAAGGCTCTCTATAAAGACAAGACGGCATCGGTGCCGGCACGGGTGGAAGACCTGCTGGAGCGCATGACGCTGAAAGAAAAAATATTGCAACTGCAAAACCGCGGCAGCGGCCGTGCCGACGAGATCGACCGGATCTTTAACGGCGAGAGCTGGGGCTGTACCCACGAGATGGGCATGCGCGCCATCGACTGCGCGAAGATGTACCAGAGGCTGCAGCAGTATATGGCGACAAAGACCCGGCTGGGGATTCCCATCCTTACGGCGGCGGAAGGTATCGAAGGCGTTTTGCAAAACGAGTGTACCATCTTTCCCCAGGCATTGGCGCAAGGCAGTACGTTCAATCCCGCGCTGATACGCCGCATGACGGAAGCGGCGGGCGAGGAGGCTAGGGTGATCGGGATCCACCAGATCCTGTCGCCGGTGCTCGACATTGCGCGTGAGCTGCGTTGGGGTCGGATCGAAGAAACCTATGGGGAAGATCCCTACCTGATCGGCGAGATGGCTACTGCGTTTGTGAGCGGTTATCAGAAACACAATATCACGTGTACGCCTAAGCACTTCGTGGCACACGGCTCGCCCTCCGGTGGTTTGAATTGCGCCAACGTGAGCGGGGGTGAGCGTGAGCTGCGCAGTATTTATATGTATCCATTCAAGCGCGTGATCGCGGCGACACAGCCGTGGTCGGTGATGTCGTGCTACAGCGCGTATGACGGCCTGGCGGTGACGGGCTCGGCGTATTACATGACGGACATTCTGCGCGGCGAGCTGGGCTTTCGGGGCTATGTATATTCCGACTGGGGTTCGGTGGACCGCTTGCAGTCTTTCCACCACCAGGCCGCTACGCAGGAAGAGGCGGCGAAGATCGCCCTGACGGCCGGTGTGGACCTGAACATCGACGGCGCCTACACCAAGCTGGAGGCGCTGGTGCAAAGCGGCCAGTTGGAAATGCGGTATATCGACCAGGCTGTGCGCCGGGTGCTGACGACCAAGTTTTCGCTCGGGTTGTTCGATGCGCCGTACGGCGACTCGACCAAAGTGGCCAAGGTTGTGCGCAGTGCCGACAAGGTGGCCCTATCGAAAGAAGTGGCCGACGAGAGCGCGGTGTTGCTCAAGAACAGCAACAACATCCTGCCGTTGGACCTGGCGAAGTATAAGTCGATTGCCGTGCTGGGGCCGAACAGCAACCAGACGGTGTTTGGCGATTACTCGTGGACGGGACCGGATACGAAAGAGGGTGTTACGCTGCTAAAGGGCCTGCAAGATGTTGTGGGTAATAAGGTGACGCTGCGTCACGTCGAAGGGTGTGACTGGTGGAGCCAGGATCGCTCGCGGATACCGGATGCGGTGAAGGCCGCGCAGGCCAGCGACCTGGTGATCGTGGCGATCGGTACCCGCAGCACGTACCTGGGCCGCAGTGCGAAGAACTCGACGGCGGGGGAGGGCTTTGGCCTGTCGTCGTTGGAGCTGCCGGGGGTGCAAGCGGAGCTGCTCCAGGCGGTGAAGGCTACCGGTAAGCCGATGGTAGTCGTGTTCATTTCAGGTAAGCCGCTGGCGATGCCGTGGGTGAAGGACCATGCCGACGCCGTGGTGGCGCAGTGGTACGGTGGCGAGATGCAGGGACGCACCATGGCCGATATTCTGGTGGGCCGTGTGAACCCTTCGGGTAAGCTGAACGTGTCGTTTCCGCGCAGCACGGGGAATACGCCGTGTTACTATAACCACTATGTGACGGATCGCGAGAGTCCGTTTGACCAGCCGGGTACGCCGGAGCAGCCGCGGGGTCACTATATATTCGATACCCCCGAGCCGCTGTGGAACTTCGGGTATGGTCTGAGCTATTCGAGCTTCCGGTATCTGCGTTGTGTGTCGCGCGACTCGTTGCTGGCGTCGACGGATACGGTCCGAATCAATGTGGAGCTGGAAAATACCAGCCCGCGCGATGGCAAGGAAGTGGTGCAACTGTATGTGCGCGACAAGGTGAGCTCGGTGGCCACTCCGGTGCAGCAGTTAAAGGCCTTTCAGAAGGTATTGGTCAAGGCGGGCAGGCGTGTAACCGTTACGTTAAAGGTGCCCGTGTCGGAGCTGGGGCTCTACAACGACCGCATGCGCTACGTGGTAGAGCCGGGCGAGTTCGATATTCAGATCGGCAGTGCTTCCGACCAAATTCATTTTCATAAAACGATCGTGGTTCATTAATGTCATCGTGTTTCGGGGGTGGCTGCCGGGTGCTTTCGGGTAATTGTTATCTGGCGCCACTCCTTCTTTAACCATATTCACAGCATGTATATATATCAGTTTTTTTACAAGGTCGTGTGCCTTGGTTTTTTGTGTGTGGGCGTGTCGGGCATCGCCGGCGGCCAAACGAATATAGATCTGAAAAGCTCGCCGCGGCAGGTGTGGCGGGTCAAGTCCCAGCGCGAGGTGGGGACGGATCTTCGCGGCCTCTTTGAGGATTTTAAACCCGATGGATGGGTAACGGCGGTGGTGCCGGGTACGGTGTATACGGCGTATGTCGCGGCCGGACTGGAAAAGGACCCCAACTATGCAGATAACATCTGGAAGGCAGATAAAGCCAAGTTCGATCAGCCCTATTGGTATGTGACGCAGTTTTCCGTACCGGCAGCAATGAAGGGCGAAATCCTGTGGCTGAACTTCGAGGGAATCAACCGCGAGGGGGAGATCTATCTCAACGGCCAGAAGCTGGGCGCGCTGGACGGCTTTATGCAGCGCGGCAAATATGACATTACGCGCATTGTACGGGCGTCGGGTGCCAATACCCTGGCGGTGCTGGTATCGCCGCCGCGCCACCCGATGGCCAACGCGGCGTCGCCGACGTATGTTTCCAGTGGTGGCTGGGACTGGATGCCTTATGTGCCCGGGTTGAACGCCGGTATTACCGACGATGTATACCTGAGTACTTCTGGCGCGCTGACCATTCGGGATCCCTGGATCCGTACGCAGCTGCCGACAAACGCCACGGCGTTCCTGACGGTGGCCCTGGATGTAAAAAACAATACCGACGCATCGCGCACGGCGGTTGTCAAAGGGGTGATCCAACCCGGTAACATCACATTTGAAGAAAAGGTGAACGTGGGGGCTAACAGCACGGCACAGGTAAAGCTTGACAAGCGGCACTTCTCCCAACTGGTCGTACACAACCCGAAACTGTGGTGGCCCAATGGGTATGGCGATCCTAACCTGTATACCTGTGTGTTTAACGTGGTAGAGAATAATACGATCTCCGATACAAAACAGGTGACATTCGGCATCAAGCAGTACAGCTACGATACGCTGGGGCAGGTGCTGCACATTTCGATCAATGGCACGCGTGTGTTTGTGAAGGGTGGCAACTGGAGCATGTCGGAGTATATGCTGCGGTGCCGGGGCGAGGAGTACGATACCAAGGTACGCCTGCACCGCGAGATGAACTTTAACATGATCCGCAACTGGATCGGCTCGACGACGGATGAAGAGTTTTACGAAGCCTGCGACAAGTACGGCATCATGGTGTGGGACGACTTCTGGCTGAACTCGAACCCCAGCCTGCCGCGCGACGTGAGCAACTTCAACGCCAACGCGATCGAGAAAATCGTGCGGCTGCGCAATCACCCGTCTATTGCGGTGTGGTGCGCCGACAACGAAGGCTGGCCGGAAGCGCCGCTGAACAAGTGGCTGGAAGAAGACGTGCGCGCCTTTGACGGTGGCGACCGCTATTACCAAGCGAACTCGCACGCCGACAACCTTTCCGGCAGCGGCCCCTGGGGCAACCGTGATCCGCGCTATTACTTTACCGAGTATCCCACCGGCCTGGGTGGCAACGACGGCTGGGGCTTCCGCACCGAGTTGGGCAGTGCCGTGTTCACGAACGTCGAAAGCTTTAAGAAATTTATACCGAAGGAGCATTGGTGGCCGCGCAACGAGATGTGGGAGCGCCACTTCTTCGGCAACTGGGCCTTTAACGCCGACGCGGACGGCTACGACCGCAGCATCGAGACACGGTATGGTAAACCTTCGAACATCGAGGAGTATTGCCGCAAGGCGCAGCTGGTCAATATCGAGACGAACAAGGCGATGTATGAAGGCTGGCAGGACCACATCTGGAACGACGCCGCGGGCATCATGACCTGGACGAGCAACGCCGGTCTGCCGACTTTTATCTGGCAGACGTACGATTATTACTATGACCTGACGGGTGCATACTGGGGCATTAAGAGTGCGTGTGAACCGGTGCACATTCAGTGGAACCCGGTGAGCGATGCGGTGAAGGTGGTCAATACCACGCGCAAGGATCTGGAAGGGGCGACGGCAGAAGCGATGATCTATAACCTGGACGGCAAGGTGGTCGATAAGTATACGCTGTCGCGGACGGTGGATGCGTTGTCGAATGCGGCGGTGCATTGTTTTGCATTACCGTTTGGCGGCGAGCGGGGTGATCTGGCAAAAGGTAAGCCTGTGGTGGCTTCTTCGACCGAGACGGGCCGTGCCGAGTCTATTACGGATGGCGACGAGAGTACCCGCTGGGCAAGTGCGGCGCGCAATAACGAATGGGTATATGTTGATCTGGGTGCCCGGGAGGCGATCAGTGGTGTGCGTGTGAAGTGGGAGACGGCGTATGCCAAGGTGTATAAGATCCAGGTGTCGGATGATGCTTCGAATTGGCGCGACGCGGCGACAGTCAATTATGGTAAGGAAGGGGTACAGGATGTCGCTTTTGTGGATGACGCAGAAGCGCGGTATGTGCGGGTGTATGGTGTCGAGCGCGGCACGGGTTGGGGGTATTCACTGTATGATCTGAGGGTATATGGCGGTACGCCGAAGAATAGCGGGTTGACGGCCGTGCACTTTATCAAACTGCGTTTGAAGGATAAGGCAGGTAAGATTGTGTCGGAGAACTTCTACTGGCGCGGGAACAAGCGCAAGGATTTTACGGCGCTGAATTCGTTGAAGCCGGTTGATCTGAAAGTTGTTTCGAGCGCGGAGAAGGTGAACGGCAAGCAGGTCGTGAAGGCCCAGGTTGTGAATGGAAAGACCGGTGTGGCGTTTGCTGTACGCGTGCAGGTGTTGAATGCAAGGACGGGGGAGCAGGTGCTGCCGGCGTTTATCAGCGATGGGTATTTTACGTTGATGCCGGGGGAGAGTAGGAGTGTGGCGGTGGAGTTTGATGCGGGTTTGGTGGGGAATGATGGGTTTAGGGTGGTGGCGGAGCCTTATAATAATGCCTGGAACTGACGGCAGTTTGTAACTGCCGTCGAGCGGAGAGGCCGGCGCCAATGCTCTGACGCCAGTTGCAAACTGGCGTCAGGTATAGGCACAAGTCACCGCTTCGCTCAGACTTGCGCCAGCTACTGTCAGGATATTACCTCATCGAAGGTCTTGGGGTAGCTTTCGGCGTAGAGGGTTTTATATTCCTTTACGAAGTGATCGTACCACGTTTTGGCTAGTGAATATTTGCCCTTCTTATTTAGGACCGAACATTTGATGACGAGGGCTTCCTGGTTGATGCTGTCGTAGTGGAAGATGGTGTCGGCGATCTCCAGCAATACGCGGTCGTCTTTGGTGGCGTTGAGGGTTTGGGAATATTCCAGCAGGACGTCGATGATGCGGTTGGAAATATCGGACTTAAAGTTGTCGAGCCAGGTGGTTTGGATGTTGGGGAGCAGGTTGCCGCGTTTTACGAAGCGTAACAGGGTTTCGGCGGTTTGGGCGGTGAGCGGCGTTTCGGTTGCCAGGATACGTGAGACGATGTGGTAGTCGCAGAGGACGTTTTTGCCCAGGGCGAGCTGGAGGAAGGCGTGGTTGTTTTCGATCGTGAGGTCGCCGATCTCTTCGAGCAGGCCGCGCAGTTTTTTGATGTTTACGTTGCGGTTGTTGCGGGCGCTCATATCGCCTTTGTCGGGCCACAGGTATTCCTGCAGCGTGGTGGTGGAGATGCCTTTCTCGAATTTTACGGAGTGGATCAGGATGAGCACGAACAGCTCTTTGATGGTCATCGTGAACTTGCCGGTGATGTCGTGACCGTGTTTATCGAATACCTGGAAGCCTCCGAAAAGGTAGATCGTTCCGATGTTCTTCTCGGACTCGTGCGCATGGCGCGCGGCGTCGTGGGCCACCGTGGTGGTGGCTGTCGTCATCACGGCGACAGCGGGTGCTTTCTTTTTGCGGCGGACGAAGATGATGACGGCCAGCGTGGCGAGCGTGCCGGTGATTAGTATAAAGACGAGAATGCTATAGTAGGATGCCCGTGCGATGCGTGGCGCGGTGTCCTGGAACACATCGGTGGTGCTGAGGGGCGGATAGTTGATGGTGTATAGATTGATCTTGTACTGGTCGATCTGTTTGTGCGACGTGACGGCTACGAGCTGACGCGTGGCTTTGGAGAGGAACAGGTCGCAGAAGGCGTGCTCGTCGTGGAACTGGAAGGGGATGGAGTCGGCCAGCACCTGCCACTCGGGTTTGGAGAGGGAGTACTTCCGCAGCTTGATGTAGTTTTCGTATTTGTTCTTCGGGAAGCTGAGAACGTAGAAGCAGCTGTCTTCTTCGTTTACCACCAGTGAGTTCGAGAAGACGATATCTTCTTCGCCCGGTTCGGACTTGCGCTCCCAGAGCTTGCGGATGGCGTGGGTCTTTAGATCGAACGTATATAGATCGTAGAAGCTTTGCGGGAACAACTCCTGTTTGCCGCTTTCGCTGCCGTAGCCGCCAAAGATGAGAGCCTTGTCTTTGGCCGCGGTCAGGCCGAGGGCGCCGAGGTAACGCGGGGGAATACTGCCCTGGGTCTTTACTTCGATCCATGCGTGGGACGCGGAGTCGTAGCGCATGAATTTATTCTTATAGTTAAAGTGACCGTAGCCGCCGAAGGTATATACGGAGCGATCGAAGGAGTTGTAGAATTTGTTGTTGTGCCAGTAGTTGGGCAGGTTGTAAGTGGTGTCGCTGTTCTGCCATCGCTGGTGGTCGAAGTCGTAGGCGGAGAGTACGTTGGTATACAGATCGTAATTGACGAGGGTATGGGTCGCGTCGATGTAGAGCAGCTGGTTGGCATCGATATAGACGGGCTTGCCCTGGCGCACGCGCGCGTGGTGCATCTGGCCGTCGGAGAGGTGGTAGGTATATACGTGATTTTTGTCGGTGGCGTATACGGTTCCCGTGGCACTGTTGAAGGCTACGGATGGGTAACGCGCGATGGTGAACTGCTGGGCGTGTACCCAGGTGGTATGTTTGTCGATGAGCCACGTCGGGTTTTTAGCGATGGCGGCGTAGGTATTGGTGTTGTCGTATACCTGGCCGACGCCGTGGCGACGCAGGTCCCACTGAATGGTCTTGTCGTTTACACGCTGGAGCGCGATGTGGCGGAGGATCATGGGCGGTACATCGGACGTATTGAAACGTCCAAAATCGTTGGCGCCAAAGAAAAAGCGGAAGGTGCGCAGATTCGCGAAGGGCAGCTCCTGTGTTTTGGTCTTACCGGCCCACGACACGGTGAGCTTCTTACGACGGGTTTCAAACTTGATCGTGACGGGTGTCCACTGCAGCGGGCGCAGGCCGATGTCCTGATGGTCGTAGTGGATCTGCGGTGGGTTGTTGTCGATGATGAGGTTGAGGTCGTGGAAGTCGTCGTGCTCGGGACTCGATACGAGGTCTATGTTAATAGAGTCGTTGGCGATGATGCGGAGCACGTAGCCGTATGCATCGATCAGGCGTTTGAGCGAGAAGTCGAAGCGGATCTCGAAGTCCTCTTTGATGGTGAAAGGTTCTTCGGGCGTGAGGGAAAGTGATGTGCGTTGGTCTTTGGTGACTTCGTGTGAGGCGAACGAGAGGCCGTAATCGGGTGTTGGCGTGCTGTTCTGTGCCCAACCCTCCTGGATAAAGAACAAGGTCAGCAGGCCCATGATCAGAATCCTTCCGGATATCCGTGTCTCAACTAAGTTTCTCCCACACATAAGATTTACAATAGTGACAATTTACTCAAAAAACCGCATAATCAGAATTAAAAAACGTTTGCACTGCGGGTTTAAGCGGATATTAATCTGTTTTTAAGTGTGTGCGGATATTTTCGAGGCATTCCTTATCAGCAACCAGCCTATGAAGATGTTATCCGCTTTAGGACTCCTTATTATAGTAGGGAGCGGTGCATATGCACAACCTCCGCGGGAGTCACGCGCTCCTGTTTCTCACAAAGTCGACCTGGTGGACCCATTCATCGGTACGGGGGGCCACGGCCACACATTCCCCGGGGCGACCGTGCCGTACGGCATGGTGCAGCTCAGTCCCGATACACGCTTGAATGGATGGGATGCCTGCTCTGGTTATCACAGTTCCGACCCGGCTATCCTCGGTTTTTCGCACACGCACCTGAGCGGCACGGGCATCGGTGATTATGGCGACATTTTGTTTATGCCGACCACGGGTGCGCAGCCGCTGGCGCAAGGTACTGCCGAGACGCCTGACGCGGGATATTGTTCGGCCAAAGTGCCGGGCACCGAGCATGCGTCGCCGGGATACTATACGGTGACCCTCAAAGATTATAACGTAAAGGCCGAGCTGACGGCGACCACGCGCGCGGGGATGCACCGCTACACTTTTCCCGCGGGCAGCGACGCCGGATTGATCGTGGATGTGGGCCATACGTTGCAAAGCCATCAGAACGTGGTCAACGAGATCGAGATCATCAACGACCACGAGCTGCGCGGCCGGAAGGTGACCAAAGGCTGGGCGCGCGATCAGCATGTATATTTTCACGCTGTTTTTTCGGAGCCGTTTACGTGCACGTTGGCTGTCAACGAGGCGTTACTGGATGCCTCCGTACGAACGACCAACCTGCGCGGCGCGAAGGCGCTGCTGAAGTTCAGGAACGGCGCGGGCAACGCGGTGCTGGCGAAAGTGGGCATCTCGGCGGTAGACTATGACGGTGCACGCAACAACGTGATGCGTGAAATTGCCGGGTGGGATTTCGCCGCGGTACATGCGGCGGCCGCGGCCGCGTGGGAAGCATGGCTCGGCAAGATCGAGATCAAAGGCGGTACGCCCGACCAGCAGAAGATCTTCTACACGGCGCTGTATCACACGGCGATCAGTCCGAATATTTATACCGATGCCGACGGTCGTTACCGTGGTATGGATACGCGCACACATACCGCCAACGGTTCGGATAATTATACCGTGTTTTCGCTGTGGGATACCTTCCGGGCATTCCACCCGCTGATGACCATCATCAACCCCGCACGCAATGAAGCGTGGATCCGCGCCCTGGTGCGGAAGTACGAGGAGCGGGGCGTGTTGCCGATGTGGGAGCTGTCGTCTAACGAGACGGGTACGATGATCGGTTACCACTCGGTGCCGGTGATCGTGGACGCCTATTTCAAGGGCTATCGCAATTTTGACGTGGAGAAAGCGTACCAGGCGATCGTACATGCTTCGACGTATGACACGATCAATGTGTCGTTTCCCGATGAGGAGATCAAACGGAACCTGATGCCTAAGGCGAAGTATTATAACCAGACGCTGGGCTTTATACCGTGCGACAAAGAGAACGAGTCGGTATCGAAGGCACTGGAATACGCTTATAACGACTGGTGTATAGCACAAATGGCCAAGGCGTTGGGCAAGACGGCGGACTATGAGAAATTCAGCGCGCGGTCTAAGCGGTATCAACTCTACTTTGATAAGACCACGGGGTTTATGCGTGGTAAAAAAACTGATGGCACGTGGAAGTCGCCGTTCAACCCGCGCTTCTCGAATCACCGCGAAGACGAATATGTGGAGGGGAATGCGTACCAGTGGTCGTGGTTTGTGCCGCACGATGTGGAGGGATTGGTAGCGCTGCACGGCGGCAAGGCGGCGTTCGCGATGCGCCTCGACAGTTTGTTTGCGGCCGACTCGGACCTCGCGGGTCAGAATGTGTCGGCGGATATTTCGGGGTTGATCGGCCAGTATGCGCACGGTAATGAGCCGAGCCACCACATCGCGTATTTGTATAACTATGTAGGCCAGCCGTGGAAGACGCAGGCGTTGGTGGATCAGATCCTGACCACACTCTATTTTAACGATCAGAATGGATTGTCGGGTAATGAAGATTGCGGACAGATGTCGGCATGGTATATCCTGAGCAGCCTGGGCTTCTACCAGGTAAACCCGGGCGATCCGACGTATACCCTGGGGCGGCCGTTGTTCGAGGAGGTGACGGTCCACCTGGACGGTGGCAAGAAATTTGTGATCAAGGCGCCGCACAACACGGCGCAGACCCGGTATGTGCAACAGGCGAAGCTGAACGGTAAGGTCTTGCGCACGCCGTTCTTTTTCCATGCCGACCTGGCGAAGGGCGGAACGCTGGAATTTACGATGTCTGCGCAGCCGCGAGGAAAATAAAGCACTCCCGATTTGAATTACCTAAACCTGTGATATGAAACTACTGAAGATCTTAGCCTTACTGATTTTTCCGTTGATGGCCATGGCCTGCAGCTCCAGCGACTCCGATCCCGTGCCGGAGCCGGAGGACTCTACCGATGTGGACGCAAATGTAAAGTACCCGTCGTATACGAAGCTGGTGATGGCGGGGTACCAGGGGTGGTTTGCCGCCGAGGGTGATGAGTCGAACCGCGGCTGGTACCACTACCAGAAGAATGGTTGCGGATTCTTCCCCGGCTGTACGAATGTAGACCTGTGGCCCGATGTGCGTGAGTATACCAAGACCTATGAAACGGCCTTTCGGTATCCTGACGGATCGAGCGCTTATGTATATAGTCCGTATGACGAGTCGACAGTGGACCTGCACTTCAAGTGGATGAAGGACTATGGCCTGGACGGTGTGCACATGCAGCGCTTTGTGGGGGAGATCAAGCCGTCTAACGCCAGCGGCAAGCGTCACTTTAACAAGGTGCTGGAGAATGCGCTGAAGGCTGCCCGGAAATACGAACGTGCCATCAGCGTGATGTATGACCTGAGCGGCAGCTCGCCTGCGGATGTGGCGTACCTGTACGATGACTGGGAAGAGCTTCAGGAGCTTTTTAACCTGCTCGACAGCCAGGAGAATCCTACCTACCTGCGCCATCGCGGCAAGCCGCTGGTGGTGATCTGGGGCGTCGGCTTTAACGACAACCGTGCCTATACGACGGCGGACGTCACGGCGCTGGTGGATAAGCTCAAGGCCACGAACAAGGTGTCGATCATGCTGGGGGTGCCGTATTACTGGCGCACCAACGGGGCCGATACAGAAAAGGACGCGGCGCTGCACGCCCTGATCAAGAAGGCGGATATCATTATGCCGTGGGCGGTGGGTCGCTATGATATCAACGGCTATAACCCGAACAATGTGGCGGAAGATGTCAAGTGGTGCAAGGCCAACGGCGTGGACTATGTGCCGCTGGTGTTTCCGGGCTTTAGCTGGGCGAACATGCACAACGATCCGGGCCTGTATAATTCCATCCCGCGGCTGAAGGGCGACTTTTTGTGGCGCCAGGTGTGGGGTGCCAAGCTGCAAGGTGCGTCATCGTTGTATGTGGCGATGTTCGATGAGATCGACGAGGGTACGGCCATCTTCAAGGTTAAGAACGAAGGCGATGTGCCGTTGAATGGCGATACGGGATTGAAGTTCACAGGCATCGAAGCGGACCTGGAGACCGATCATTACCTGTGGCTGGTCGGGCAGGCTGCCCGCTGGTTCCATGGAGAGAACGGCTATACCATTGCAAAACCAACCCGAGAATAAATAACCGTTTATGAACGCAAGACTGATGTTGGCGATCCTGTGTGGATCGTTGCTCCTGCCGGCAGGGACTCAGGCGCAGGACATGCCCGGCAACCCTTTTATCAAGCACCTGTATACTGCCGATCCGTCGGCCCACGTGTGGAGCGATGGCCGCCTGTATGTATACCCCTCGCGCGACATCGCGCCACCGCGAGGGGCCGACCTGATGGACCAGTACCACGTCTTCTCGACCGACAACATGGTGGACTGGGTCGACCACGGCGAGATCCTGCGGGCAAGCCAGGTGCCCTGGGGCCGGCCGGAAGGCGGCTTTATGTGGGCACCCGACTGCGCGTACAAGAACGGCACATACTACCTCTACTTTCCGCACCCGAGTGGTACGGAGTGGAATTCGACCTGGAAGATCGGCATCGCGACCAGCAGCAAGCCTGCCAGCGACTTTACGGTGCAGGGGTATATCGAAGGGTTGCAGTCGCACATCGATCCATGCGTCTTTATCGACGACGACGGACAAGCATATTTTTATTACGGCGGTGGCGGTGTATGCCTGGGTGGCAGATTAAAGTCCAATATGATCGAGCTTGACGGGGCCATGCAGCCCATGCAGGGCGTGGTGGATTTTCACGAAGCCTCGTGGGTACACAAACGCAACGGTCTATACTACCTGTCGTACGCCGACAACAACGACGACGGTGTGAAACACAACCGTATGCGGTATGCGACGAGCGCCAGTCCGCTGGGGCCGTGGACCTACAGGGGTGTTTACATCGATCCGACGGACAGCTATACCAACCACGGTTCGATCGTGGAGTACAAAGGTCAGTGGTATGCCTTTTATCACAACAGTGCTTTGTCGGGGAACGACTGGCTGCGTTCAATCTGCGTGGACAAGTTGTTTTACAACGCCGACGGTACCCTTCAGAAAGTGATCCAGACCAAGGGGCACGGTACGCCGTACGGAGGCACGCCGTGGCCGATCCCCGGCAAGATCGAAGCCGAAGACTTTGACGACGGCGGCCCGGCCGTGGCCTATAGCGACAGCGATACACTGAACAACGGCGGACAATATCGTACGAATGAGTTTGTCGATATCGAGCACTGCGGTGAAGGCGGCTACAACGTGGGCTGGCTGGGGGGCAGTGAGTGGCTGGAGTATACCGTGAACGTGGCAGAAGCGGGCGCGTATGCCGTCGAGCTGCGGGTGGCGTCGCAGAATGCCTCGGGGAGCTCGATCCGCGTGGAGTTTGACGGGGAGGACAAGACCGGTACGATCGCCGTGCCGAACACGGGTAACTGGCAGCAATATGCCACGGTGAGCCGCGACGTTCAGCTGACGGCGGGCAAACACATCATGCGGGTGTTGATGGGCGACGGGGCCTTTAATTTCAACTATGCAAACGTGAAGAAAAAAGTGGTGAACGTAGTCCTCGGCACAAGCGTTGAGGAAGACGGGTCACTGGCGGCATATCCGAATCCTACGCGTGGCACGCTCACGGTGGAGTATCGGGGGGCGCTGGGCAAGAAGACTATAGTCAAGATGTATGATCCGATGGGTAAGGTGATAAAAGAACAAGCCATTACCACGCCGCGTACGGAGCTGAATGTAGAAGGGTTTACGCCCGGAATCTATCAGCTCAAGGTTCAGTCGCGCACCGGTACCACCACCCGCAAGGTGGTGATCCATTAGTAAGTTTGTTATGTGTTGATGGTTATTGCGGCTGCCCGGGTTGAGGGGCAGCCGTTTTTTTTAGCTTCGGCGTTTGTCTTTGCCGAGGCCTATTTTGAAATCGTCAGGTGTACCGGTTACGCGCAGGTTCATGAAGCGTGTTTTTTTGTCTTTGTCGGCGTACTCGATCGCGTCGACCTGGTCGAGGTCTATCTCTTCCTGCTTTTTGCCGAACAGCGAGCTGAAGCCCACCTTGGTGACCATCTTGAGCGGTACGCGGATGTAGTACTCCATTTTCAGATCCAGCGATTGTTTACCGGAGATCTCGACGAAGCCCAGCGACGAGTTGATATTCATGGAGGGGATGTTCAACACACCGTCGGCAAAGGTCAGGACGTTGTGCAGCGTGTCGAAGTTGATCATGCGCAGGTTCTTGTCTTTGAAGTAACCGGCCATGGCCTGCATGGGAGCGAAGTTTACCAGGCTGCCTTTGTAGATGGCGACGTTTAGCTCGGCCTTGGAGTTGTCGAGGATCGGTACGAAGTCGGGGTGTATGCGGATATAGCTTTTGATCTGACCGGTGACGCGGCCTTTGATGTTTTTGTTGATGACAACATCCTGGCCGAAGTGGTCGAGCTTGAGCATCATCTTTTCGAGGTCGACCTGGTCTACCTTGATGCGGCTGCGCAGGTAGATCTTTTCAGGATTGCTGCCGTTGAAGTGGCCACGCATGGCCAGGGTACCGCCCGCGATCTTGGTCGACAGGGTGTCGATGTAGATGTGGTGATCTTCCTGCATGCGGATGCGCGCCTGGGCGTCGCGCAACCAAAGCCTGTTGTATTTCAGCTTGCCGATATTCACTTGTACGTCGAATGTCGAGAAGGGGATCATGAAGACGTTGAACGCGGCTGCGTGCTGGCTGGTATCTTTACTGCCGGTCGCGGTGTTGGCGGCGGGTGTTGTGGTGGCCACGGTGGGGGTAGTGGCGTCGGCACTGTCTACGCCGGCCGAAAAGTCGTATTGTGTGATCTGGTCGATGTCGAGGAATTTGGAGTTGAAGTAGAGGTAATTGTGTTTCTCTTTGTATTTGGGGTTGTCACCGGTGTAGTAGCGGAAATTTACATCGAAGTCGCTGCGACCGATGGTGCCGCGCAGCGTGTCGGCTTTTATGATCTTCGAGGCATATACCAGCCTGCCCTTGATGTCCTTGAGCTGCAGGCCGTGTTGTTTGAGGTTGGCGGAGATGTTGGCAATCTTGATGCGGGCGATCTTAAAGACGGTGTCGTACTTCAGGTCGATCTTGGAGCGCAGCCATACGTCGTTGGCCTCTTCGTGGCGATAGCCGGGCGGGATGAGCTTGCGGCTGATAGGCCCGAGCAGGTCGTCCATGGCAAAGCGGTTGGACTTAAAGTCGAAGGCGATCTGGGTCTTGCCTTTTTTATGGTCGGCAAACCATAGTTGGTAATTCACCACGCGGCCGCTGAAACGAATGTCGGACTTGTCGATCATGCCGGTGAAGTTGCGCAGCAGCAGGGCGGTGTCGTTGATGGTGAGTGTGGCACCCAGGTCATGGAATGCGTGCGGGTATTTTTTGAACGAGGCACTGAGGTTCTTGAGCTCGAGCTTCCCTTTGGGAAGTGGCGCGGGGTGTTTTAACTGATTGGCCGACGTTTGCAACGCCACGCCGATATTGAAGCCGTGGATCTCTTCCTGCATCTTGCGCGACAGGGCCGTATCGTGGGCGAACAGCTCTTTGAGGATGATGTTCTGGCTGCGGGCGTTCATCGTGACCGTGACGGACTTTTCAGGATGGTGCAGCAGCGCGGGCAGGTCGCTGAGGCTGCCGTCGATGCGCAGGTCGGAGTTGCCGATGCGCAGGAAGACCGAGTCGAGCGTGATGCGGCCGTCTTTCATCTTGGCGTGTACGTTCATGTCGCGGATCTGGTGCGGGTAGCCGGGCACACGGAAGGCGAGGTTCTCGACGCTGAGCTCGCTTTGCAGACCGTCTTTCAGTTTGTTCAGGGCCTGTTCGGGCAGCTCGATGTCGGCCAGCTCTTTGAAGTTCATGTCGAGCTTGATCTTGCCGGTGATCTGTTGCAGACCGGGGATGCCGAGGAATTGCCCGAGGAATTTTAATTCCAGTTCCGACTTGATCTGCATGAGCACATGGGGGTCGGTAAAGTCGCGCATGACGAAGTTGCCTTTGAAGATGCCTTTCTCCGGACGGGCGTTGACGTTGGTGATGTGTAGCTCCGACGTCTTCAGCGAGTTCTCGCGACCGTTGGTGTAGTATCCTTTAAAGCCCAGCTGATCTACTTTTTTATCGGACGCTGTGTTGAGGAACCAGGCTTCTTCGCAGCCGAAGGTTACTTCGATATGGGGCAGTTGATTTTCCGCCACGACACCTTTCACCTTGCCGTCGAAGTATATACGGCCGTCGTATTGGAACGGCTTGAGCGCGTCCCTGGCATTGGCCGGCAGGAATGCGTTCATGAGGTTGAAGTCGGGTTTGTCGCCCCGGATGTGGAAGTCGACCACGGTCTGGGGTGACAGACTGGCTGTACCGGTGACGTTGAACGAGGCTTGTTCGAGCAGGAGGCCGCCGGTGGTGACGGTAAGGTGTTGGCTGGCGGTGTTGTAGTCGGCTTTAAGGTCCACCTGCAGGTGCTTGTGGCGGAAGAAGCTCGTGTCGGTGGGTGTGACAAGGTCGAGGACCATGCCGCCGTCGAGGGCTGCGGTGATGTTGGCGCTATCGATGCGGAAGGACGAGACCAGCTTTTCAATGGACGTGCTGATCTGTTGGCCGCTGGCTTTGTCGGCGTAGGAAACGGTAAGGTCCTTTAATACTACGCGTTGCAGGTCGATTTCAAAGGCGGCGGCTTCGCCGGTCTGTGGCGCAGACTGCCGGGTGGTGTCGGCCTGGATGGCGGTAGCTTCGACAATGTCGAGCTGGCCGTTCTCCTGGCGGACCAGGTCTACGTAGCCGCCTTGTATAAAGAGCCGGCGTACGTTGTATTGCTGCCGGAGTATATCGGGCAGGCTGAAGCCTACGTAAATACGGCCGATCTCTGCGAGGGGTCTGCCGGCGGTGGCTTTGGTCGGGAAGAAACGCACTTCGTGCAGGGCTACCGACACGTAGGGAAAGTTCTTGAAGGGCGAGATGCTGCTGGTTTCGATGGTCAGTTCGCCTTTGAATTGTTTGTTGACCCCGGCTACGGCCAGGTTGACAAGGCGCTGCTGCTGGGTAAGGAGCGCGATCAGGCCGATACCGGCCAGGACAACAACGGTGATCAGGAGTATGAGCAGTGGCCTGACGATCCACTTCTTTATATTGGGGTTCATTGCTGGAAATGTGCTATGCTAAAAACGCGGGGTTTGCCCGGAGGTTGTTTCATCGGGTAAATAATCAAAAACAGGGCCACAATCGGAGAACGATACCGGCATTGAAAACGTGTGCGGCGATGCAATAAAGCGGTGTCAGCAGCGTTCCGCCGGGTTCCGGACTTTTGCTTTCCATAGGCTGTACAACAGGCCCGAAAAATACGGAATAATTATCAACCGCGGGGAGTGTTGCGCGGCGAGCGCGTTTGCTGAAGCTGCCAGGGCGTATATTTTGTCGACAACGGCGGTTGCCAGGTTAGCGGGAACCGTTCCACTTCATGTTCATATATACATTGCCCTTCTTCAATTCGGCAATCATCTGGTCGGTGCGCTTCTGTTTGGTGGCTTCCTGTTTGGCGCGGTCGATCCAACCGAGGTAGTCGTTTCGTTGGTAGGGCGGGCGCTGCCGGTATAGCTCCAGCACGCCTTCTTCTTCCATGCGCCGTTTGAGGGCGGCAGGCAAACGATTGATCTTACGGGTGAGGGTGGTTGCAGCAGCTTTCATCATCGGCAGGGTTTACGCGGGCAGGTTGAAGAGTATGCCTGCCCGTGTAAACGGCTGGCCATGAACATAGGTTATTTTTTCTGGAGATAGATTGTCTTTCCTTCTTTCGCGGAGCGACGGGCGGCGTCCAGGATCTCCACGGCGGTGATGTTGAGCGGGAGCGAGGAGAGATCGGTGTCTTTTACCACGATGTTGCCGTTCACCACGGCTGCGAAATACGCAAACGGGTTATCCATCGGCGCGGGCAGCGTGGTCATGGGCGTTTGCTGCGGGGCGTCGTCGCCGTTGCGGAAGGTGAGGGAGTTTTTGTCTGCCCAGATGTAGGCGGTCTGGCCGTAGATCTCGATGTCTTTGCGATTGTAGGGCCAGTTCCACGAGGCCTGGATGACGCCGGTGGTGCCGGGGTAGGTGAGGAGGATGGTGGCGTCGTCGTCACCCTTGGGGTATACGTCGGGTTTGATCTGCTGTGTGACGGCGGTAACGCTGGTGGGCTTTTCGCCTTTGAGTAACCACGTGATGAGGTCGGCGCCGTAGCAGCCGAAGTCCATGAGCGCGCCGCCGCCGTTCTCTACCGGGTCGGTGAGCCAGGCGAGGAACTCGGGGTTGACGTTGATCTCTTTCGGACCGCGGTGGCCGTCGTGCACGACAACCTTCCGGATCTTGCCGATGCGGTTGTCGCGGTAGATCATGTCGTAGGCTTCGTAGTGGCCGGCGTACCAGGTAGTCTCGTAGTTGGTGAGCAGGTGTATATTATACTGTTTGGCGAGCGCGGCCATTTGCCGGGCGTGGTCGTTGCTGACAGCGAGTGGTTTTTCCACCATTACATGTATGTGGCGCGGGGCGCAGGCTTTGACGACGGCCAGGTGGTTGTAGATGCTGTGGAAGGCGGTGACAGCTTCGGGCTTTGCTTTGTCCAGCATCTCTTCGAGTGTGGGGTATAGCAGCGTGAGGGGAAGGTTGTATTGTTTGAGCAGGCGCGTGGCAAGGTCGCGGTTGGGTTCGGAGATACCGACGATCTCGAACTCGGGGCGGTTGGCGCTGTTGAGGATCCAGTGTACGTGCGAGTGGGTGAGGCCGGCGATGCCGATGCGGAGCTTCTTTTGTTGGGCCTGTGCGGATGTTAAGAAGGCGAGGAGCAGCACCAGTATGAGGAGTGGTGTTTTCATGGTGACTTTTGTTTAATATGGAACGAAGGTCGGGGAATGTTGTGAGTCTGGCTATTGGTTTTATATAGATGCTTTGTTGAGGGGGTTGGCTGGGTGGACGGCAGGTTGAAACTGCCGACAGTCCGGCACCCGATAGCTGCTCTTGGGGGCACCGCCCCGGGGCTTAGACTTGTTATAGTCAGTTATAACTAAAAAAAGCACCGGTTGTGGCCAGTGCTTTTTTTAGTGTAATGAAGAGACTTTTAAAGTGTCGCCATATCGATGACAAAGCGGTAGCGGACGTCGCCTTTGAGCATGCGGTCGAAGGCTTTCTGGATGTCCTTCATGTCGATGAGCTCGATGTCGGAGACGATGTTGTGCTGGGCACAGAAGTCGAGCATTTCCTGCGTTTCGGGCAGTCCGCCGATCATGGAGCCGGCCAGTGTTTTGCGGCCCGGGATGAGGCTGAAGGCATGGAGCTGCGCGGGATCCGGAGGTGCTCCCACCAGAATGTGGGCACCGTCGGTTTTTAGCAGCGACAGGTACAGGCCCAGATCGTGGTCGGCGGACACGGTGTCGAGGATAAAGTCGAAGTAGCCGGCGACCGCTTTTGTTTGCTCGCGGTCCGTCGTGACGACGAACTTGTGGGCACCGAGCTTTTTGGCGTCGGCCTCTTTGGAGGCGGAGGTGCTGAGTACCGTTACTTCCGCGCCAAAGGCCACACCAAATTTTACGGCCATGTGGCCAAGGCCGCCGAGGCCGAGTACGGCGAGCTTATGACCTTTGCCGACTTTCCAGTGGCGCAGTGGCGAGTACGTTGTAATGCCGGCGCAGAGCAGCGGTGCCACGGCGGCGAGGTCGAGCTTGTCGGAGATGCTCAGGACGAAGTCTTCGTGAACGACGATGGTGTTGGAATACCCCCCATAGGTGGGAGTCTTTTTGTCTTGCTCCAGGCCGTTGTAGGTTTGGGAATGGCCGTTGGTGCAATACTGTTCCAGGCCGTGTTTACAGTTGTCGCACACGCGGCAGGAGTCGACCAGGCAGCCGGTGCCGGCGAGGTCGCCTACTTTAAATTTTTTTACGTCAGCGCCCACCTTCACGACGCGGCCGACGATCTCGTGGCCGGGTACCATGGGGAAGATGCTGCCTCCCCATTCGTCTTTGATCTGGTGCAGGTCGGAATGGCATACGCCACAGAAGAGGATATCGAACTGGACATCGCGAGGACCAACATCACGACGTTGAAAATTCCACGGTGCGAGGCCAGAATCTTTGGTTTGCGCTGCATACGCTTTTGTAGCGATCATAAGGGCTGTGATTTTTAATTTTTTTGTTTTAACTACGTATTACAGAAGGGTGTGTGACGCGCGGTGTTTTTGTATGCCCTGAGCGGATGGATTGGAACCTTTTGTTGCGTATGGGCCGTTGTGGCGAGGGAACCCCACTGTAATATGCCGTAAAGGAACGGGAAGCGGCTTTGGAGATCAATACATTTCCCGGGAATGAGGCACTCATTAAAAGATTAGTAAGACATGACAGAGCGAAAACTGACGTCCACCAATTATCAGAACCAGGCCTTTTTAGAAGAACGGTGTGCTTTGAATGAGCTGCTGTATTTCTTAAGTAAACGGTGGATGACCGATGTGCTGTTCAGTATTGAAGAAGGCAACACGCGGTTCACGCTCCTGAAAGAAAACCTGGAGCACATCAGCGATCATATTCTTGCCGACCGTTTGCGCGCGCTGGAACAACACCAGCTGATCCAGAAGAGCTACCTGCCGGGCAATCCGCCCCGCACCGAATATGCGCTCACGCCCAAAGGCAACAGGTTGAGCGAGATGCTCGATGGGTTGTGTGGTTTTGCCAGCCTGGAGCTGGAGCTATAATCGTTCGTAATCAACCCCGGGGATGCGCGAAAAATCGTACGCCCGTATCCTGGCCGTTCTTGCAGGCTATGCGCTTTGTTAGTGTTTGGATATTGCCCAACGTCTTTCGTTCAGTATAGATCCGCTACTTTTCTTTTGATATACCCATCGTTATTCTGCTGGCGGGTATCGTAGCCGTTTAGCAGCGTCTTCTCTTTAGTAAAGCCCCTGCGAATCGTTGCCGGCAGGGTAAGGCTGTTTTTTTTTATTTGCGCTGGTGCCTATCGTTGTTGGCACATGATCTTTTTTGAAAAATCCTTTGTGCGCATAACAGGTGCGCTGCGTTGACGCACACGCGGCTTTATTTCTGACTTATTTCCCGTTATAGGCTTTTTTATACTGGTTTAGGGCCATCGTGCGGGGAAAGTATCAGAAACTGCGTTTTTGAGGTTTCTGAGCGGATTTGCTAAAACGGTTAACTAAAACGTTTGCAAAAAAGAGATAAATGATTATGTTTGCTAAAACGATTAACTAATCTAAACCTGACCTAACGTGCTATCCCTGACGCTGAGTCTTATCGATGGCTTTATTTACTGGAATGTTTCTCCGGTTATGTTCCGCATTCCGGGAACGTCTGTTCTTTTGTCATGGTACGGATTGATGTGGGCGCTTGGCCTTGTCATCAGTCGCCAGGTCGGTCTTTATATTTTTTTAAAGGAGGACCGGTATACGGTAAACCTGCCCAATCTTTTTTTGATGATCGTCATTCCGGCGATCGTAGGTGCCCGGCTTGGACATTTTTTGTTCTATGATCTTCATGTCCTGATCAGGGATCCGCTTGTAATCATCAGACCTCCTTTTCACGGCCTTTCGAGCCACGGTGGCGTATTGGGCATTCTGATCGGCGTATATATATGGTGTAGAAGAAACCACGCGGAGTATCTTTTTGTGATCGACAGGCTTGCCCTGGTCGCGATCAGCGCCGGCGCGTGTATACGATTCGGCAATTTGATGAACTCCGAGATCGTCGGTGTGCCCACTGATGTGCCCTGGGCATTTATTTTCGCCCGGGTCGATCAACTACCGAGACATCCCGCGCAGCTGTATGAATGTATCTTTTATACGGTGTTCTTTCTGTCTATGTTATATATGTGGTATATGTATGCCCGCGATTGGCGTTCAGGCGTAATGCTGGGCATGATATTAACCGTTCTGTGGACGTTTCGATTTGTCGTGGAATCTTTCAAAGAAAACCAATCGGCGTTCGAGAGCGATCTTTCACTCAATATGGGGCAGATCCTGAGCATCCCTTATATTCTGACAGGAGTTGCGCTGATTCTACTACGTAAATCAATAACCGAGATAAAGACATAAGTAAAACGATGCAGCCGGTCGTAGAACGGTTGCAGTGGACGGTTGCACTTATATTTTTTGCTAAAACGATTAACTAAAATGAGGCAAATGAGAAGAGTAATTCTTTTGGCCGTATTCGCGGGGGGCATTATGCTCGCCTGCCAGGATGCAGATTTCCTGGACAACACCCAGACTACGAATCTTAATGAGGGGACTGTTTTCGCCGACAGTACGTACGCGACCCAGTTTTTTTATGGGTTGTTCGAGAACATCGGTTTCGATTCGGACCCCGGAAGATTCAGTGATGGGAACGCCCGCTCAGGCGGACTGGACGGTGGATCTGATGAGTCGGAGCCGCGTGCTATCCCTTTTATTACCACCAACGTTCAGTTTGCGACCGGGACGGTCAATTCTGTGATCGTATCGACGGATGCGTGGGATGTCTGTTACAGGAATATCCGGAAGGCGAACCAGTTCCTGAAGCACCTTGACATTACGCCCTTTCAGCCGTCTTTGAAGACGCAGCTGGCCGCGGAGACGAGATTTTTGCGCGCATGGTACTATGCCATTCTGCTGAAACATTACGGGGGGATTCCGCTGATCGGCGACACGGTATATCGTGCGGAAGACAAGATCCTTGCCGTCAGGAATACCTATCAGGAGTGCGTGGATTATATCGTTTCGGAATGTGATCAGGCCGCGGGGAATTTAATTACCCGGCCGGTGGCCCGGGATCATGGACGGATCGGGGCGGGTGCCTGTAAAGCGCTGAAAGCCCGCGTTCTGCTTTACGCTGCGAGTCCGTTATTTAATGGAAGCGGGTTTGCGCCGGAACCGCTGACGGCTATCTTAGGATATCCTACAGCCGACCCTAACCGGTGGAAAATTGCAGCCGACGCTGCCCAGGCTGTCATCAGTCTCAACGCATATCAATTGCATGTCAATAATTCACCGATTCCCGGTGAAGGATTTTACGAGGAGTTTGTCGCGAAGGATTTTCAGTCGACCAATGCTTACTCCGGCATTATTGTGGACCGTGTAGCCACCGATGGCAATTACGAGGAGGGGCTGTGGCAGCCGCCGTCACGCGGCGGTGGACAGGGTGGTGCGTATCCCTATCATGATCTGGTCAATGCATTTGGTATGGCGAATGGAAAACCGATCACCGACCCGACTTCCGGTTATGATCCGCAAAATCCCTACGCCAACCGTGATCCACGCCTGGACAACAGCATCAATCATGACCAAAGTCTGATGCCGGCCGTACTGCAGGGGCCGCGTGTTCCGATCGATATCTTCCTGGGGAATTATCAGGGCAGACAGTCGGGGCAGGACGCCGTACGCGCGGGAACGCCTACCGGATATTATGTGAATAAGATGGTGCACCGGGTTATCGTTGCGAATGGTTTTATCCAGGGACCTGGGTCGCGTCCGTTGCTGCGTTATGCGGAAATCCTGCTTAGTTACGCCGAGGCAAAGAATGAATTTGAGGGTCCCACGTCAGAGGTATACGCTGCGGTTGAAGCCATTCGTGAGCGTGCGGGCTTATCTCCGTTCACACTCCCTGCGGGCCTCTCGAAAGAAGCCATGCGGGAAATCATCCGGAATGAAAGAAGAGTGGAACTGGCATTCGAGGGGCACCGCTTCTTCGACGTACGCCGCTGGATGATCGCAGATGAGACTGAAAACAAGACCATGACCGGAATGGAAGTGGTGAGGAACGGTTCGGCTGCCAGCTTTAATGTATTCAATGTTCGCAAGCATAATTTCCGGGAGGCGATGTATTTCTGGCCTATTCCTTATTCGGAGACGGCTAAATCTCCGGAGCTATTACAAAATCCTTATTACTAGACCTTAACGCTGTTGATATGAAAACTATTTACATACAGGCATTGGCCATCATGATGCTGGTATCCTGTCTTTCATGCGAGAATAACGACGATGACGCGCGGATTGAGTCCGTGAAGAGCATCGATGGAAGCTGGAAGGTGGTGAGCGCAGCACGGAACGACGTGGATATTACGGAAGCGTTTGATTTCACGCAGTTCAGGGTCAACTTCAACGAAGACGGCAGCTATAGTTTCGAGAACTACCTGCCCTTTATCGTAAAGCAGGAGGGTACCTGGGCTCTTGACGACCCGCAATATCCTTTCAAGATCAATTTCAGCGAAGGCAACAATGCTGAAATGGTGGCGGCCGATCTGACTTATCCGGTCGTGCAGGGAAGGCGGCAGATCCAGTTGACATTCAGTCCTGGATGTCAGCTGAACAGGTATAAATATGTTCTGGAGAGGATCAACGAATAAAGGCGGGAGTAATATGAAGTTTAATACCCAAAAAATGAAAGCCGATACCATACTCAGTCGCAAGTGGTTTGTTGGCAATGTCGTGGTGATCGTGCTCGGTATTTTTGCCATCACCTGCGTATTCATCAATGAAGTGGAATACGCGCCGTCCGTTGATGCCGGACAGATCGCGGAGTTCAAGTTAACGGTTTTCCTGGACGTAGCGGAGGCCCGGAACGACGCCCGGCTGGTGGTCGGTTTTCTTGCGCCCAGAAGCTGGAACGCTGCGCAGAACATTACGGCAACGTATACCGATTCCGAAGAGTCGGGTGTTCAAACGATGAGCATCATTCCTGCTGGAACGAGCCCGTCGCAGGCTCCCGGCCAATCCTGGCCTGCTGCCATCCGGGGACGCGTCGGGATCGGCGAGAACGTACTGGACGATATGGAGTGGATCACGTTCTGGACGGATAAGACCTATTCGGTGAACAACGGACAGGACATATACGTCTATGTTACCATCCGAGCCAAGGCCGGACCGGAAAATCTCAAATTCAAGCCGACGTTTTTCGTCAATGAGACGGCCGATGGCATGACCACGAATCAGGATTTCTACAAAGTCTACAAAGGCGATTGCTTTGCCGTGACCAATGGCACCGGCGATGTGATAGACTTCTGCGAATTGCACTTCAACTCTGTTCAGCCGCTGACGGCCACGGAAGATGACTTTATCACCATCGGTTTTCAGGGCGATGTCGATACCAACGACCTGGTCGAAGCCGGCGTAGACAAGATCTTCCTGTCGTCAACGGCGTACGTTCGCGGCAGCGGTCGGCAGATCGAGGTCCGGGATAATACCGCGGCACAGCAGATGAAAAAGCAGTTCCAGTACGGGAATTCATATGCCATTACGGTATGGCCTGCCCGCTATTACAACCTGGCGGAAGGAGAGGAGCTCGAGCGGATCGAATATTCTTTTACCAATGAAGACGGTTCCATCGAGGTCGTTGACGAAGCCGTCGGTACTGACTTCGTTTACACATTCAAGTGCCAGTAACAGATCTATAGTTTACTCAATCCTAAAATAAAATTATGATTTGTCTATATATAACGCGACGTAGAAAAGGTGCACTGGCCTTATTGATGCTGATGTCCTTTATTTCAACGTCTATGCTGGCACAATCCGTCGTTCAGGAATCCGTGCGCGGCGGTATATTGCTCGACAGCTACGGCAATCCGATCGAAGGTGCCACCATCCGGGTGCAGGGCGATTCCGTCGCCGGTTCTGACAGCGAAGGGAACTTTGTTTTACTCTCCACGGTCCCAAACGGCGAGGTGCTTGTATTCGAACATCCGGATTTTTATGTGAAAACGCTGACCCTGGGTACCGAAACATCGGTTACGATCAAAAACGATTCACAACCATCGGAACGTTTTACGGTAACGCTTTTCAGTCGCTACCTGCATACCCCGGAAGAAGTTTATGTGCTGTACGGCAAGGCGGACCGTCGCAGCCAGATCGGTTCGGTCAGCACGATCCATACCGAGCAGCTGAATACTACGCCTGCGCCCACCGTTGCATATGCGCTGGCGGGACGTCTGCCCGGACTTTACCTGTCGCAGGGAAGCGGAATCCGTATGCCGGCCACAGGCAACAATTACGTCGCGGACCTTGGCGGAAATGTACCGCGGTATTTTCTGGGTGCACCGAGTGACAACACCGAGTTCGGCATCAGCCTGAGAGGTCAGGCGCCGGTGGTGGTTATTGACGGTGTTCAGCGCGATCTTTACTCCATCGACCCGGATAATATTGAATCGGTATCGGTGTTGAAGGATGCATATTCGTCTCTGCTGCTCGGCATGCGCAGCTCGCGCGGTGTGCTGCTGATCACCACCAAAAGACCCGATACAAAGGAATTCAAACTTTCATTCACCGGCCAGGTAGGTGTGCAAAGCGCGCTCAACATGCCGAAGCCGCTTCCGGCGTATCAATATGCCTACTTGCTAAATGAGGCCCTTCAGAACGACAATAAGGCGGCGGTCTACACGAACGCTGATTTCGAAGCGTTCAAGAACGGCACGGACCCCACGGGCAGACCGAACGTAGACTGGTATGATCAGACGTTGAAATCCAGCGCGCCCATGTCAACGTACAGCCTCAATATAAGCGGTGGCGGCCGGGTGGCACGATACTCGATCAGCGGTAGCTATATGAACCAGCAGGGACTGTTCCATACGTCCGGACAAAATTCATATCAAACCAATATCGAACAGAAACGCTATACGATCAGCTCAAATGTAGCGGTAGATGTTACCGACGACTTTCTCGTAGACGTATCCTTGTTTGCCCGGGTGCTGGACGGTTCTCAGCCCGGGGCGGGTATGGGGGCGCTCCTTTCGCAGATCCTGGAAACGCCGAACAGCGCTTACCCCATTTATAACCCCAACGGGTCGTATGGTGGCGACGTTTCGTATCAGACCAACCTGATGGCACGCCTGATCAACTCGGGCTACATTCAGGACAACAGCCGTGATGCGCTTGCCAATATCGGGCTGCACTATGACCTGAATGATTTCGTGCAGGGGTTATCGGCAAACGCCGTGACCAATATTTCCACGCAGAATATCACGGCGCTGACGAGGCGCAAACAAAATACGGTATTTCAGTATGTGCCGAGCGAGTCTGGAGAAGGTGGAACATATACACAGTATGGCAGCGCCCTGGCACAGACCAATGATTTTGCACCTGTGTCCACTTCCCGATTGTGGTATGCCCAGCTCTCTCTCGACTATGACCGGACGTTCGGCAAACATCACGTCGTAGGCAAGCTCTTTGGAGATCGCCGTGTGGCAACGATAAACTTCGACCTTCCGCAGACACCTTCCAATCTTGCTGCCCGTGTTCAGTATGATTATGAGGGCAAATACTTCGCGGAAGGGGCGTTCACCCGTAGCCACGTCAATGTATATGCGCCGGGCAGACAGTGGGGCTCATTCTACGCGGTTGGATTGGGCTGGGAACTTACCCGGGAGGCATTCCTTCAGGATGTTGCATGGCTGGATCAGTTAAAGCTTCGCGGCGTTTATGGCAAGACGGGCAACGGTATAGACAACTCCGGATACTACATCTTCCGTCAGACCTACTCGCGTACGTTTACCGATGGCACGTACCAGCAGGGTTTCGGCCGTACGAACGGAACCGGTATGCTGGAGAACACGCCGCTGGCCAATCCTAACATCACCTGGGAAAAGGCTCATAAGCTTGACGTGGGCGTAGATATTTCCGCACTGGACAATCACCTGCAGCTTACCGCAGATTATTATTACGACCGGTACTACGACCTCTTGCAAGATAGAGGAAAGAGCATTGCTCTGATCGGGTTTGCTTATCCCAAGGAGAATATCGGCGAGAATCTCTACAAGGGGCTCGAGCTGTCGGCCACCTATCAGAACAATTTCGGAGACTTCAACTACTTCCTGACCGGTAACTGGTCGAGCATGGCAACGGAAGTGGTCTTCCTGGATGAACAGAAGCGTGTGTACGATTATAACCGTGTAACCGGCGAGTCGGTTGGCGCTTATTACGGATATATTGCCGACGGGTTTTTCTCGTCTGCGGCCGATGTCGCTTCCAGCGCAAAGCTGGAGAACATTGTTGTTCAGCCCGGGGATATCAAGTACCGAGACCTCAACGGCGACAATGTCATCAATCAGTATGATCAGACCATCATCGGGAAGAACAAACCGCTTTCGTATTACGGTTTAACGGCCGGTTTTAATTTCAAGGGGTTTGACGTAAGTGTGTTGTTCCAGGGGGCGTATAACCGTGATCAGTATATCCGGGATGGCGTGATGGATGCAGGTTTCCAGGTGACAGGCCAATCGTATGGTCAGGCGTATGAGCAGATCCTGGGCCGGTGGACACCGGAGACAGCAGAGACTGCGACGTATCCGAGACTTTCTACCAGTAACAATTTCAACAACACACAGACATCGTCGTTCTGGGTACGTTCGGGGGATTACATGCGGCTCAAGAATGTGAGCATCGGCTATACGCTGCCGTTCCGGATCTCAAACCGCTATGGTATTTCGCAGCTGAAATTCTTTGTGAACGGACAGAACCTGTTCACCGCGGCCTCTTACGACGCAGTGGATCCGGAAGTGACCAGCTTCAGGAATTTCCCCATCATGCGGGTGATCAGCGGCGGTATTAATATCAAACTTTAAGCTTAGGGAAGTTATGAAGCATAGAATACTTAAATTCTCTTTCTTTATCGGTGCGCTGGCGCTGGCTTCTTCATGTAACGATGATTTTGAAGCGCTCCCGGTCGAGCAGTACACCATCGATTTTATTTTCAGCAAAACGGATTCGCTCGGTGTAAATGCCCGGCAATATCTGACGACGGTGTACTCTCAATTGCAGAACGGACACAACCGGGTGGGGGACGACTACCTCGATGCCGCATCAGACGACGCTGTATCGTCGGCTACCGTAGTGGTGGATATCACCAAGCTGGGCACCGGGCAATACAATGCCGTGTCGCAGGTGCCAAGCGACATGCGCTGGGCAAATTATTACGCGGGCATCCGAAGCGCCACTACTTTTATCACCAATATTGAGGTGGTGCCGTTGAGAGACAAGCTTCCTAGCGGTGTTCCGATGGCGAAAGTATGGAAAAGCGAGGCGCGGTTTATCCGGGCCATGCATTACTTCGAGCTGCTGAAGCGCTATGGTGGCGTGCCGCTGATGGGAAACCGTGTTCTGGAGCTAGGTGAAGATGTGGAGCTGCCGCGAAACACGTTCGAGGAATGTGTGGACTACATCGTAAGCGAGTGTGACGCCATCAAAGACAGCCTTCGTACGCACCCGATCGCCGATCCGAATGCCAACAGCCACGTGGTTACGAAAGAGGCTGCGCTTGCCCTGAAAGCAAGGGTACTGCTGTATGCCGCCAGCCCGCTGTACAACGGAGGCAACGTTGATCCGGACAACGCGCTGACGGGGTACACGAACTATGACGTGAGCCGCTGGAAGCGTGCTGCCGATGCGGCAAAAGACTTTATAGATCAGAATACATATTTCTCTCTCGCACCGAGCTTTGCGAAACTTTTCATTACCGATGGCAACGGGGAGACTATCTTTTTCCGTTCGGGAGGAGCTAATACCAACATCGAGAAGAATAACGGTCCCGTGGGCTTTTCCGGCTCCAATCAGGGTCTCGGCCGCACCAGTCCATCGCAAAACCTGGTGGATGCCTTCCTCATGGCAGACGGGAAGTTTATTACGGATCCGGGATCGGGCTATAACCCTGCCGACCCCTATGCTAACCGTGATCCACGGCTTGACCAGACCGTGATCCATAACGGTTCGATGTGGCTTAATGCGAGCGTAGAGACATTTCAGGGAGGCCGTCACCGGCCGGGCGGACAGGTTCAGCAGACCAAGACCGGCTATTATCTGAGAAAGTTCATGGGAGAATTCGAGACTGCCCAGAACTACGGCAATACGCCGCACGATTGGGTGGTGTTCCGGTACGCAGAGATCCTGTTGAACTATGCAGAGGCACAGAACGAGTTCGCCGGGCCTACGACGGAAGTTTATGAGATGATACGGGCTATTCGTGAGCGTGCCGGCATCCAGTCGGGGGGTGGTACCTATGGTCTCGAAGACGACCTTACGCAAGAGGAAATGCGCACCATTATCAGAAATGAACGCCGGATCGAGCTGGCGTTCGAAGAGCATCGTTATTGGGACATTCGTCGCTGGAAAATTGCCGAGCAGGTATTCTCTACTCCCGTCAATGGAGTGGTTATTGTGAAGTCCGGGACGGTGCTGAATTACAATATCGTGCCTGTACAGAATGCAACCTTCGATGAAAAAAGATATTTCTATCCGATATCATTCGATGAGGTGATCAAGAACGGCAATATGAGTCAGAACCCGCAGTGGTAGTAAAGGAAATCATCAAAGAAAAAAATCTATAGACATGAAAAACATTTTACTGATTTTTATTTTTTCTCTCTTGGTGACAGTCTCCTTTGCGCAGAGAAATCACACCATTGAGGGAAAAGTTGCTTCAGTGGAAGGCGAGACGCTTCCGGGTGTAAGTGTCCTGATCAAGGGCACGCAGGTCGGTACGACGACGGACAGCGACGGGAAATTCACGATCAAGGCAGATGACGGCGATATCCTGGTGATATCGTTTATCGGTTTTGCCACGGAAGAGGTATCCGTGAAAGGAAAAACATTTG
Source organism: Dawidia soli (assembly GCF_018598185.1). GTDB lineage: Bacteria > Bacteroidota > Bacteroidia > Cytophagales > Cyclobacteriaceae > Ohtaekwangia > Ohtaekwangia soli. The sequence goes on along the minus strand of NZ_JAHESC010000003.1, from coordinate 199,857 downwards.
TGGATGTGAAGCTGACCAGCAGCCTTACCACGCTGGAAGAAGTGATGGTGATCGGCTATGGTGAGACCAAGCGGATTACCAACACGGGTGCGGTAAGCTCCGTACAGGCTGCGGAGATCCGCACGGTACCGAACTCTAACGTTCAGAACTCGCTTGTCGGAAGAATGCCTGGATTTTTTGCGGTACAGCGTTCGGGCCAACCCGGCCGGGATGCGTCCGACTTCTTCATCCGGGGTGTAAGCTCATTGAATGCTGCCGGTAACCAGCCACTGATCATCGTTGACGATGTACAATACTCGTATGAGCAGCTTCAACAGATCAACGTCAATGAGATTGAAAGTATCTCCATTCTGAAAGATGCGTCTACTACCGCGGTGTATGGTATCAAAGGTGCCAACGGCGTATTGGTGGTGAAAACACGCAGGGGTAAAGCCGGGCGGCCGCAGGTGAATCTGCGCGTGGAAACGGGCGTTCAGACGCCTGTACGAAAACCTAAGTTCCTGGATTCCTATAACTCGGCCCTGCTGATGAACGAGGCCTATGAGAACGACGGTCTTCAGCCGCGGTTCTCGCAAGCCGATCTCGATGCATTCCGGACAGGCAACGACCCGTACGGACACCCGAATGTGAACTGGTATGAGGAGATCTTCAAAACACACGCCTGGCAGCACAATGCCAATGTGGACGTATCGGGCGGTATAGACAGACTGAAGTACTTTATATCGGGCGGTGCATTTTCTCAGGATGGCCTGGTAAAGGATTTTTCCGGACCACAGAGCGATGTGAACACCAATTACTTCTACAGGAGGTTCAACTACCGCACCAACCTGGACTTTGCGGTAACCAAAACGTTGGATCTGCGATTGGATATGACGGCCCGTTTTTCGAACATCAACGAGCCCCGCAATCAGAACGCGGTTTCGGAGATCTACAATTTTCAGAAGATCCGGCCTTTTTCGGCCCCTGTCCTCAATCCGAACGGCACCTATGCCTACGCGTTCGATACGCAGGACAACTTGCCCACGCTCAACGCGCGTCTCGCCAACGGCGGTTATACGCGCACCAGACGCACGGATTCCAACATCCTCCTGGACGCGACACAACGCCTGGATTTCATTACACCGGGCCTTACCGTGAAGGGTACGTTTGCCTACTCGGGCATCGAAGAAAACAGCCGGCAGGTGACGCGTGGCGACGCTCCCGGATATGGTATCCCCACGTATCACTACAACTCCGTAGACGGCTCCTACTCGATCGACCCCCGCGGTAACTACGACTACGCCGGGTATGCCGTGTATGGATACACCAGCATATACTCCAAGAACACGAACCTGCAGGCTTTCGTGACCTATGATAAAGTGATCAACGATGTGCACACGCTCAAGGTCATGGCTTTATACAATCGCCAAAGCACCACGGTGCTGGCAGAGCCCTTCGCCAGTCCTTCGAAAGTGCCGTTCAACTACCGTGGTTACACCGGCCGGATCAGCTACAACTACAAGAATAAATACCTGGTGGATTTCAACGGCGCCTATAACGGCACAGACCGTTTCGGGAAAGATAAAAGAAATGGATTCTTTCCTGCGATCGCAGCGGGGTGGAGCCTTTCCGAGGAGGACTTTTTCAAGAATGCCGTTCCTTATTTCACCCTGTTCAAGCTGAGGGCTTCGTATGGTCTGGTGGGTTCGGACGTTGCCTTCGGAAACCGCTACCTGTTTACGCAGGACTACGCTCCGGGCGGCAACTATGCCTTCGGGCAAATTCCGCAGGGTGTTAGCACCATTCGTGAAGGCGATCTCGGCAACCCCAATGTTACCTGGGAAAAGGCGCGGAAGTTTGACATAGGACTTGATGCCAACATCGTTGGTGACAAGCTCTCGTTTACGATCGATTACTTCTATGATTTCCGCTATGACCAGCTGGTGAACCGGGGCAGTGTTCCGTCCATCATCGGTATCGGCACGTCTCCCACAAACATTGCGGAGACCAGCAACCAGGGTTTCGACGGTTCTGTGAACTATCAGACGCAGGTCGGGCAGGTGAACCTGACATCGTCCTTTGTGTTTTCCGTTGCGAAGAACAAGGTGTTGTACAACGATGAGGCACGCCCGGCATACCCCTGGCTGGCGGCAACCGGCCGGGCCATCAATCAACCGTTCGGGTATACGTATATCGGCTTTTATTCCGAAGAAGATATTGCCAGAAACAGCGACGGCGATGCCACCAACAATGTTGCTGCGCCGCTCACCAGTACTCCCATCCAGGCAGGCGACCTGAAGTATAAGGACCTGAACAACGACGGTGTGATCGACAACTTCGATCAGGGACCTATCGGCAAACCGAACCTGCCCAATACCACGCTTGGATTGAACCTCGGCGCCAGCTACAAGGGATTCAGCGTATCGGTGTTGTTTCAAGGATCGTTCAACTACAGCTTCAGCGTGGTAGGTACCGGCATTGAACCTTTCAAAAGCCAGTTTCAGCCCGTACATCTTAAACGGTGGACGCCTGACAATGCAGCGAGCGCGGAGTTTCCCCGGTTGACAAGCAACCCCACGACGGTGAACAGCGGAAGCGCTTACCCGTCTGACTTTTGGTTGATCGACGCGCGTTTTGTGCGTCTGAAGACGGTGAACATCGGCTATCAGCTGCCGGACAGGTTGGTGCCTCAAAACGTCAACAACGTACGGTTCTACCTTACTGCGTACAACCTGTTGACATGGACCAACTTTTCAAAGTATCAGCAGGACCCGGAGATCTCGACAAACACCGCGGGTGACGCGTACCTCAACCAGCGCGTTGTGAACGTGGGTGTGCAGGTAGGTTTCTAATAAAAAACAACAATCCACATGAAAAGAAGTCAGCAGTCTATATTCTTCCTGGTCGTTCTGGCATCGGTGATCTTCGGATGCAAGGATGACGACACGGGCACCGTCGTGTTCCCGTATAGCAACATCGTTTCCTACAGCGTTCCGGGACAGGTCGGCAGCGCCGTGATCGATAAAGCAAAGCGAACGGTTCACGTCACCTTGCCATTTGATACGGATTTGGAGCATGTGGTTCCTGCGATCGGTATTTCTTCCAACGCCACGATCGTTCCCGCGTCGGGGACTACGGTTAACTTCAAGACGAATAACAAAGTTAATTATGTCGTAACGTCCGAATCGGGCAAGACAAGCGAATGGACGGTCGAGGTGGAGCTCACCGGCGATCCGGAGGCGATCCTGCTGGAGCTGATTCCGAATACAGGAGGCTGGAACCCGGAATTCACGGTGTATCATGACCTGAGCTATAATAAATACCTCACCCGCTATTCCGGATGGAACGGGGGCGACGGATGTGTGACTACGGAGCTGCCCGATGGATCGCTCTTATGGTCTTTTCAGGATAGCTTCTTTGGGTTGATCGATAATAATCGCTCGCGTTCCAACAACACGTTTGCGCGTAACGCGGGATTTATCCAGGAAAATAAGTCGCTGTACAGCTATGTTCAGCTCAATCCCGGTGTTAACGAGAATACCGACACGTGGGTGCGGTATCCTGGCGCCAATGACAACGATGACGATAAATGGTACTGGGGTGGTCCTTCTCAGGTGATCAATGGCGAGGTACAGATGCTCATGGGGCAGATCCAACCGGCGGTCTTTGCCGGCGTGCACGTCTCCACCGACGTTGCGATTTTCGATACGGAGATGAACTTCAAGGAGCTGATCCAGGATAAATATGTAGGGGAGCTGGCGTGGGATGGCAGCATCTTCAAAGCTGATGACGGCTATACCTACATGTACACGCAGGAGAACTACGGTATTTGCGCCGCTAAGATCTACGTAGCCCGTGTTCCCGGGCAGGACCTGCGTGGCACATGGGAATATTATACCACCGATGGTTGGGTATCTACCGCGCCGACGGATCACAGCAAATACATCGCCGTGCTCGACGGCACCGCCACACAGGCGAACGTGTTCAAGAAAGGCGATAAATACTATTTCGTGACGCAGGCAACCTGTTTCGGCCTGGAGATCCTCATCTATGAAAGTACAAGCCCTACCGGTCCTTTCACAAACAAGCGCACACTGTATACGATCCCTGATAAGTATACACAAGATGCCGATCCGGCCTTTATTACGTACAACGCGGTGGTTCACCATGCGTTGTCGAAGGAAGGGGAGCTGGTGATATCGTACAACATCAACCCGATTGATTTTGGCGATAACTTCAATACTCCGGGAAGTGCCGATAACTACCGGCCGTATTTCGTACGAGTGTATAACTGGGAGAGTAATTAAAGAAAAGACCTTTTTCTAAGTGATGCGTATAAAATGTGATCTGTTTCGCCGTGCGGCCTTTGCCCTGATCTTTGCTGGACTGTGTGTGCGTGTATCGGCGCAGGAGGTTGACCTGGTGAAATATGTCAATACACTGCAGGGAACGAACTCGACCTGGGACCTGTCGTATGGCAATACTTACCCGACGACGGGTCTTCCCTTTGGCATGCATTTCTGGTCTGCCCAGACCGGCAAGAGCGGTGACGGGTGGAAATATCAATATACAGCCAAAACGATCCGCGGGTTTCAACAGGTTCATCAATGCAGTCCGTGGATGAACGACTACGGCGTGTTTTCCCTGATGCCAGGTACCGGTAAGCTGACGGTTAAGGAGGAAGAACGTGCGCTGGCCTTTGCGCACGCCAATGAAACGGCAAAGCCTCATTACTACAGTGTAAAATTCGATAACGGCATTCGCACGGAGATGTCTCCGACGGAGCGTGGGGCGCAGTTCCGGTTCAGCTTTCCGAAGGGTGATGCTTTCCTTGTCCTGGATGGCTATGTGAAGAACAGCCATGTCAAAATAATTCCCGGCGAGCGCAAGATCATCGGCTGGGTAGACAACGGCCGTTTTGTACCGCAGAATTTCAGGAATTACTTTGTCATGATCTTCGACCAGCCTTTTCAGGCCTACGGTACGTGGGAGAACAAAGAAGGCAAGATCCAAAGTGGCAACACATTAGACGAAGGTGCGGGCAAAGGAGCGTATCTGCAGTTCAGGCCGGGCGCGGTAGTACAGGTGCGCGTGGCGTCGTCCTACATCGGCCCGGAGCAGGCGGAGCTTACGTTTAAGCAGGAGCTGGGGTCTCATAAGAAATTCGAACAGACAAAGGACGCTGCGTTCAAACGCTGGAATACGCTTCTTAACAGGGTATTGGTGGAAGGTGACAACGAGAAGGACAAAGCGACATTTTACTCCTGCCTGTTCCGGGCCAACCTGTTTTCGCGACAGTTCTTTGAGTATGACAAGGACAATAAGCCTCATTATTACAGTCCGTATGACGGCAAGATACATGAAGGCTACATGTATACCGACAATGGATTCTGGGATACGTTCCGCTCGCAGTTTCCGTTGAGTAATATTTTGCATCCTGCCCAGCAAGGCCGGTACATGCAGGCCCTTTTAAGCGCGCAGCAGGAATGTGGGTGGCTTCCATCGTGGTCTAACCCGGGTGAGACTGGCGGCATGGTGGGTAACCATTCTATCTCGCTGCTGGCAGACGCCTGGGCGAAGGGCATTCGCACGTTCGATCCCGCCCGGGCGCTGGGCGCCTATCTTCATGAAGTTACAAACAAGGGGCCGTGGGGTGGCGCCAACGGAAGAGAAGGATTCAAGCCCTATTTCGACCTTGGATTCGTTCCCTATCCTGACTATCACGAGTCTACGGCCAAAACGCTGGAGTATGCGTACGACGATTTCTGCGCGTATCAATTGGCAAAGACCACCGGTAATACTTTTTACCAGAAGGTCTTTGAACGACAGATGATGAACTATCAGTTTGTATTCGATCCTTCTACTGGCTTTATGCGCGGAAAGAAGAACGATGGTTCATGGCTTCCCGGCTTTGACCCGATCGAGTGGGGTGGGCCTTTTACGGAAGGAAACGCATGGCATTACACCTGGTCTGTCTTCCACGATGTGCAGGGGCTTATCAATTTAATGGGAGGTGAGAAACGCTTCGCGTCGAAGCTGGATTCATTGTTTACCATGCATTCAACGTTCAAGGTTGGTACGTATGGTCAGACCATCCACGAGATGAGGGAAATGGTGCTGGCGAAAATGGGGCAATACGCTCACGGCAATCAGCCTGTTCAGCACGCACCGTATTTATATAATTATGCAGGTCAGCCGTGGAAGGCGCAGAAGCAGGTGCGCGCCATTATGACACGCTTGTACAACGCTACGGAAAACGGATTTCCCGGCGACGAAGATCAGGGTGGTATGTCGTCGTGGTATGTGCTGAGCGCATTGGGTATCTACAGTGTGTGCCCTGGAACGGATCAATATGTCATCGGCAGTCCATTGTTCCGGAAGGCGACGATCACCCTCGAGAACGGGAAGAAGTTTGTGATCGACGCCCGTAACAACCACGAAGACCGTGTTTATATCCAATCGGCATTGTTGAACGGGAAAGTGTATACGCACAACTGGATCACGTACCAGACGATCATGGACGGCGGTGTGTTACAGTTCGAGATGAGTGATACGCCGGCGCTCGACCGGGGCACGGATGCGCGGGATAAGCCTTTTTCTGTATCGAACCCGGAGCATTAAGCGAAGGTGAGGCACCGCTTCCGGTAACCTTTTACACGAACGGTATCTATTCCGGTAGTGATGTTATCGGCCAGCGTGGTAAAGATTGATATTTTTGATGTTAATAGTATAACGTGAAGATAAGATCGATTTTGAGTAAGGTTATGCCGGGTTGCCGGTGTTGGCTGATCGTATTTCTGATGTCGGGGAGTTTCCTGTGGGCGAGTGGACAGCCGGTGCTGCGATTTGCCGATGTGTTGACCGATAACATGGTAATTCAGCAGAACAAACCTTTTACGGTGTGGGGCAAGGCCGGCCGGTACGAACCGGTAAAGATCGAAGCCGATTGGTTAAAAACCACGCTCGTTGTACAGGCCAACGATCAGGGTGATTTTGTGGGGATTATACCGGTGCCGAGGGTGCAGCCGGGAGATTTCAGCGAACATACACTTCAGATATCCAGTGGTACAGCGGCACCCGTTGTTCTACGCCATATACTGATCGGTGAGGTATGGTTTTGCGGTGGGCAGTCCAATATGCAATCGCCGGTGGGTGATATACTGGATGGTAAAACGGAGGTTGCGAAGGCGGATTATAGGAACATCCGGCTTTTTAATGCGGCCCTGAACTTTAGTAATACGCCGCTGGACTATGTGAAGGGACAGTGGGTAGTGTGTACACCGCAGACGGTGGAGAGATTCAGCGCTGTTGCGTATTTCTTTGCGCGGCAGTTGCACACGACGCTTAACGTGCCCGTTGGTGTTATCTTTTCGGGTATTGGCGCATCGGCAGCACAGGCGTATGTGCCCCGCGAGGTGTTGGCGGCCGATCCGTTGCTGGACTCGGCTTATTTGCAGCCGTACCTGACCAGTGAAAAATCACGTGAGGTTATCGATGGTGGGTTTTCTTTTGAGAAGGTTACCCGGCCGTTCCTGCTGTACAATGCCATGATCCACCCGTTTGTCAGACTTTCGATTCGCGGCTTTTGCTGGTATCAGGGCGAGTCCAACCGGAATGAACGCGGTGGTTACACGCACCTGATGCATACACTCATCCGGAGCTGGCGGACTGATTTTGCACAAGGAGAGCTGCCCTTTTATTTTGTGCAGGTGGCTCCGTTCTTCTGGGACCAGGAGAATCCCCAACTGGCGGACTATGCCTTCTTCCGCGAGGCGCAGGCCAACATCTTGAAGCTTGACAATACCGGTATGGTACTGACGATGGATGTCGGCGAAGCGAAGGACCTGCATCCGAAGAATAAAAAGCCGGTAGGGATACGCCTGGCATTGACGGCGTTGCACCGGACATATAACCAGTTGTCGGTGATGTATCAGGGGCCACAGATGAAGACCGTGACATTTGACAAAAGCACCGCGTTGGTTACGTACCTGCCGGAGACCGTTGCGGGGGGATTGAGGACGAAGGATGGTTCTGCTCCGAAGTTCTTTTCGCTGGCGGGTGCGGATGGTATGTTCTATCCGGCGGAGGCGGTCATTGTCGGGAGCCAGGTAAAGGTGCGCTCGGCCAAGGTCAAACGGCCTGTCGCACTTCGGTATGCCTTTACAAATTATGCGGTGACTAATCTTGAAAACGGCAACGGTCTGCCGGCAGTGCCCTTTAGAACGGATTCCTGGCGTGAACAGAAATGATAGTATGGTACGAGGCGGTATAAAAGGATTATTTCTCATCGGGTTTTGCCTGGTATTGGGAGGCGGGGTTGGTCGTGCGCAGACGGCTTACTTTGTCGACGGCTACCATGGAGGCGTCTATGGACATTATCCACGATGGCAAACGCGGTTTATGGTCGAGCAGCTGGAGAAGCATCCGGCGTGGCGGATCAACCTGGAGATTGAGCCGGAAACGTGGGATTCGGTGAAGGTATATGATCCGGGGGCGTATACTGCGTTTAAAGAGGCGTTGCAAAAGCCGGGAGTCCGCGAGCGTGTTGAGTTTGTGAATCCGGCGTATGGCCAGGCTTACTTGTATAATATTACGGGCGAGAGTGTTATCCGGCAGTTCTCCTACGGTATCGAAAAGATGAAAGAACATTTTCCCTCCGTTGACTTTCGTACCTATAGCTCAGAGGAGCCGTGCTTCACGAGTGCCCTGCCGCAAATTCTGAAGTCATTCGGGTTTACCTATGCCTCTCTGAAAAATCCCAATACCTGTTGGGGTGGGTATACGCGGGCGTATGGCGCAGGTATTGTAAACTGGGTTGGGCCGGATGGTACGGCGATCCCGACGGTGCCGCGTTACCGTTGTGAGCAGCTGTTTCCGGGGTCGACCTGGCAGACGACGGCGTGGGGTAACGGGCAGGAGTATATCGAGGCCTGTCTTCGGGACAATATCACCTCGCCGGTGGGCATGTGTTTACAGGATGCCGGTTGGCGGGGCGGCCCGTGGCTGGGGGTGGCGAAGCCGACGTATCAGCCTTCGCTGTATACTACCTGGCGGAATTACTTTACGACAGCCGGTACTTCATCCATCCGCGACTCGTGGCGGGTAAGCCAGGAGGATATGCTTGTGAGCCTGGTGTGGGGATCGCAGGTGTTGCAGCGGCTGGCGCAACAGGTGCGGGTTGCGGAGAATAAGATCGTGATGGCGGAAAAGGTCGCCACGCTGCGTGCGCTGGAGGGACGTACGGCTTATCCGAAGAAGGCATTTGACCGTGCCTGGCGGACGTTGCTGCTGGCACAGCATCATGATTGCTGGATCGTTCCCTACAACGGAAAGCCTGGGCATACCTGGGCGGATATGACACAGGACTGGACGGAATTCACGGTACAGGCAAGTGATTCTGTAGTTTGGTCGGCGGCGTCGAAAAGTATGCGGAGCATTCGTGCGGCCGGGGAATATGTTCGAGTGTTTAATACAACGGCCGCTGATCGGCATGAACTTGTCTCTGTTCCCCTGGCTGCCCACGCGGATGCGAGTTCATGGGGCATTCAGGATGAACATGGCAACTGGCTGGAGTCCCAGCTCAGCCGGTTCGAGCATGGGTATTATAGCGAGTTATCATTCCTGGCACATGTTCCTGCGTTGGGCTACTCGACCTATCGGGTTAAAAAAAAGAAATCAAATACATCAAAAGTAGGGCATGTCACGGGTGGTCAGGATAACACCTACATTGTCGATACCCGCCTTTATCGCGTCGTTATCGACCCTGCCCGTGGTGGTGTTATTAAGGGCCTGCAGGCAAAGGCTTTAAAAAATAAAGAGTTTGTAGACGCCTCGCATCCAAGAAGCTTTAACGAGTTGCGGGGCTTCTTTTATGATGAGAATGCTTTTCTGTCGAGTACGGATAAGCCTGCCACTATCCGCGTGCTGGAGGACGGACCTTTGCAGACGCGATTGCAGATTGCCGGGCAGATCGGGCCGCATCCTTTTTACCAGGTGGTGACGCTATACCAGCATGATCCGAAGATCGATATCGACCTGATAATCGACTGGAAAGGAAATCCCGGGATCGGCAAGTATTCGCAGGCCACAGGTTTTAAAGCCGAGAATCCCGAGAAGGCGTTTTACGACGACCGGTATAAGCTGCTGGCCGTGTTTCCCACGACGCTCGGTAAAACGAAGATCTATAAAGACGCACCGTTCGATGTGACAGCGAGCGCATTGGAGAATACGTACTTTGACCGGTGGGACAGTATTAAAAACAACGTAGCGCTTCGGTGGGTAGATGCAGAAGATGCCGCCGGTGACTACGGCATGACCTTGCTGACCGATCATACTACCAGCTATGTTTCGGGTGCGGATCATCCGTTGGCGTTGACCCTTCAATATTCGGGTACAGCGTTGTGGGGTAGAAATTATAGTCTTTCAGGTCCGTCGCGAATTCACTACGCGTTGGTGCCGCACGCGCAAAAATGGGATGCTGCCGGCGTGAGTGAAACGGCTACTCGCTGGAATGAGCCTTTGGTGGCGGTCGTGTCTGGCGAGAAGCCGGCGTCCTGGAGCAAGTCGTGGCTGACACTCAGTAAAGGGTGGGAAGTAAGCTCATTGCAGATGGAGGGCGATGACGTGCTGGTGAGGATCTTTAATGTGTCGGCGAAGGAGTCGTCCGGGGCGGCGGTTGTTCAGGGTGTCGTACAAGAGGCCCGGCAGGTCGAGCTTAATGGTGATGTGCGGCGGGTACTGCCGGTTGTGGTGGCAGATGGAAAAAGCACGGTGGCCATCTCGGTGCCGCAGTTTGGGATTTGTACTATTAAAATGAAATTATCCAAGTAAGTATATGCAGCGTTTGAAAGATATGATACTTGCCGGTATCCTCTCGGGCAGTGCCCTGATGACCGGCGCGCAGTCCCTTCAGAAATTTCCCACCGGGAGCAGGGTGGCATTTGTGGGCAATAGCATAACCGAGGCGGGCTACTATGAGTCTTATGTCTGGTTGTACTATATGACGCGTTTTCCCGGTGAACGGATCGAGGTGATGAACGTTGGCATTGGCGGCAATACGGTGAAAGACATCGCTGCGCGGTTTGATGAGGATGTGGTCAAGCGCAATCCGTCGACCATTGTGCTGACGTTTGGTATGAATGATTCGGGTTACTTTGAGTACAACGGTGCCGAACCGGCGAAAGAGGCAGACAAGAAGGTCGCTGCTTCACGCGAGAGCTTTCTGCCGTTGGTGGAGAAGCTGAAGGCTCTGCCCGCGCAGAAAGTTATGATGTCGTCGCCCCCCTATGACGAGACTATGAAGAATAAGGACAATTATTTTCCGGGTAAGAGCAAGGCGATGGAACGTATTATTGCATTCCAAAAGGAAGCAGCCTCGGCGAATCAGTGGCCCTTTGTCGATCTGTATTACCCGATGCAGCAGATCAACCTGGAAGGGCAGAAGAGCACGCCGGAGTTTACGATCATTGGTAAAGACCGCATCCACCCCGGTAACGGCGGGCACCTGGTGATGGCCTATCTGTTCCTGAAGGCGCAGGGATTGGGCGGCGTGCCACTGGCGGAGGTAGAGATAGATGCCCGGAAGAAGGTGGTTAAGAAAAACAACGGCGCCGATGTTAATGGACTTGCTGTAACGGACGACGTGGCGTTCGACTACCTGGCGAAGGCGTTACCTTTTCCAGTCGATTCGGCTTCGCGTATGTGGGGAAGTGATCAAAAACAATCCGATGCCCTGGCGGTAGTTCCCTTTATTCAAGACTTCAACCAGGAGCTGCTGCGTGTTACAGGGCTTACGGCGGCGCAATATGAGTTGAAGATCGACGGTAACGTGATGGGTACCTGGAAGAAGGAAGAGTTTGCGGCCGGCGTCAACCTTGCCCTGGTCGTAAGAACGCCTCAATATAAACAAGCGGTGCAGGTGGCGAATCTGAATCAGGCGCGTAAAGAGATCGAGGGTAAACTGCGCGATTATTACGGCCTGCAATTCAATTTTTTCCTGTCGCGCGGCATGCTCTTTCAAGATGACCAGGCGGCATACGATCTCGCCAGTAAGCAGGCGAAGAAAGACTGGACGGTTGCCGGAAAGATCGGTGCCTATGAAAGCCTTCGGTTTCCCGCGGTGCGTCAGTCGTATGTGGACCAGATGAAGCTGCTGGTGGATATGATCTACGATATGAATAAACCCAAGAGTCACCGGATCGAAATCGTTGCGGTAGGTACAGGAAAAACAAAATAGTGATAGTTATGGGACGGATAGCGCAATGGTGTTTTGTCATCACACTGCTGACAGGTTGTAAGTCAACTTCAACACCGGATACGGGCGGAGATCTACCGGCCGCGTATGTGCGGCCTTTTATCGGGGCCAGCACCAGTACGGGTAAGGCCGGTACCTATCATGGCCTCGGGAAGACCTTTCCGGGGGCTACGACGCCTTATGGATTGGTACAGGTGAGCCCCAATACCATTACAGGGGGGGATAACGGCTCCGGCTATAGTTATGAGCATACTACGATCGAGGGTTTTGCTTTTACCCAGATGAGCGGGATCGGCTGGTACGGCGACCTGGGTAACTTTTTGGTGATGCCTACCACGGGGCCGCTCAAAACCAGTCGCGGTAAAGAAGGTGGTCCAAATACAGGCTACCGTTCGCATTATGCGAAAGACCAGGAGCAAGCCTCGGCGGGATATTACTCCACTTTGTTAAGTGACTACAACGTTCGGGCTGAAGCGACGGCGGCACCGCACAGCGGCATGCTGCGGTTTACCTTTCCGCAACACGACCAGGCCCGTATTCAAATCGACCTTGCCCGGCGGGTGGGTGGTACGTCCGTGCGCCAGTACGTGAAGGTGGTCGATGATCATACGATCAAGGGCTGGATGCAATGCACGCCGGACGGCGGTGGCTGGGGTAATGGTGACGGTCATGCGAACTATACGGTTTATTTCTATGCGCAGTTCAATAAGCCGTTCCGGAAATTTGGTGTGTGGAGTGCCGATATTCCGGACCAGTGGACGCGCAAGCGCGAGGATGTCGAGAGCGACCGGTATCAGCAACGGGTGGCAGAAGCCAACGTCCTCGATTCGGCGACGGAAGCGGAGGGTAAGCACCTGGGTTTCTTTAGCGAGTTTCCGAGTACGGCGAACGAGCAGGTCATGCTCCGGGCGGGTATTTCCTTTGTCAGCATGGAAGGGGCTCAGCACAACCTGGAGTCTGAGATTACGGATTGGAACTTTGATGCGGTACGTCAGCGTGCTGTTGATGTGTGGAATGACGCGCTGGGCAAAATGACGGTGAGCGGTGGCACCGATGACGAGAAGTCTATCTTTTATACAGCCCTGTATCACACGATGATCGACCCGCGGGCATTCGCCGATGTGGACGGCAGCTTTACAGGGGGTGACGGGAAAGTACACCAGGCATCGGGCTATACGCGCCGTACGATCTTTAGTGGGTGGGACGTGTTCCGCAGCCAGTTTCCGTTGCAGACGATCATCAACCCATCGTTGGTGAACGATATGTCCAATTCACTGATCGCGCTGGCGCATGAATCCAATCGTGACTACCTGGAACGTTGGGAACTGCTGAATGCTTACAGCGGCTGTATGATCGGTAACCCGGCGATTTCGGTTATGGCGGATGCTTATAACAAGGGGATCTTAAAAGTGGACGACAAGGCGTTGCTCGACCTGGCGGTGAAGACCAGCGAGCGGTTCGGCAACGGTGACAAAGGTTACTTCTACCAGTCGCTGGGAATTTCCAACACGCTGGAGTATGCGTATACCGAATGGTGCACGGGTGTGCTGGCCTCTGCAATGGGCAAGGACAGCCTGGCGAAGGTTTACCTGGCAAAGGGCCAAAATTACCGTAACATTTTTAATGACTCGGTGAATTGGTTCCGGCCGCGCAAGGAGGATGGCTCGTGGGAAGCGTGGCCCAAAGAGGGGCGTTTGAAAGAGTGGTTGGGTTCGATTGAAAGCAACCCGTATCAGCAAGGCTGGTTTGTGCCACAGGATATACCGGGTATGGTAGCGCTTATGGGGGGCGACGCCCGGGTGAAGGATGATCTTGTTCATTTCTTTGAGCAGGCGCCCAAGGATTTTCTCTGGAACCTGTATTACAATCACGCCAACGAGCCGGTGCACCACGTTCCGTTCCTGTTCAATTATGTAAAAGCGCCCTGGCTCACACAAAAGTGGACGCGGCAGATCTGCGGCCGGGCGTATCAGAATTCGGTGGAGGGATTGGTGGGGAATGAGGACGTAGGGCAGATGTCGGCCTGGTATGTGCTGGCGGCGTCCGGTTTGTACCAGGTGTGCCCGGGAAAGAGCCAGTACGATATTACCAGCCCGGTTTTTGACAAAGTGTCGATTGCTTTGGATCCGAAGTACTATGACGGTAAGCAGTTTACCATCGTGGCGGAGAACAATAGTCCCACCAATGTCTATATTCAGCGGGCCACGTTAAATGGCGCTGACTATAACAAGACTTTTATCGACTTTGCAGATATTGTAAAGGGAGGCGAGCTGCACCTGGTGATGGGGGACAAGCCCAACGAACATTTTGGTGCGGATGCGCGCTAGGGAATGCGTGATGTCAACTTAATTTATATTTTTGGCAGGTAAAGATCCCCTGTTATGTGCCCGGGGATATTGGAGATCAGCATGAAAAAGGCCAGACCGTCTATTGGAGATTTAGCAAAGAAGCTGAGCGTTTCAAAAACGGCGGTCTCGATCATTTTGAACGGTGAGGCGCAGGCAAGCCGGTTCAGCGACAAGCTGATCAAGCGGGTACGGAGTGCCGCGGAGAAGTCGGGCTACCACCCCAACCAATTTGCGCAGGGGTTGCGGACGGGCAGAATCAACATCATCGGTCTGATGGTGGAGGATATCTCGAACCCATTCTATGCCAGCATCGCCAAACGGATCGAAGAGAAGGTCTATCAAAACGGCTATAAGATCGCGTATTGCAGCACGGAGAACGACAAACAGCGCGGCAAGGAGTTCCTGTCGATGTTTACCACGATGGGGGTCGACGGCTGTATTATCGCTCCCACCCGCGGCATGGAGAAGGAGATCAAGGAGATGGTGGAACGCGGGATGAATGTCGTACTCTTTGACCGGAAGTTTGGGAACAAGGTTACGGACTCGGTTATGGTGGACAACCGGGGTGGTATGTACGAAGCGGTAAAGCATTTGATCGATCGGGGCTTTACCAATATCGGCCTGGTGGCACTGGCACTGGACAAGCCGGAGAAGGAGGAACGGGTCATCGGGTATAACGAGGCTATTGCCGATCACGGTCTGACGCCCTGCGTTTTTCCGTTGCCTTTCCGGGAGCATTACCTGAGCTATGTCGGCGAGATCGAGGCGTTCCTGGACAAGAACCGGCAGCTGGATGCAGTGGTGTTCGGTACGAACTATTTGGGCATTAGCGGCCTGCAGGCCATCAGCCGGCTGGAGTTGAAGATCCCGGACGACCTTGCGGTGGTGTCTTTTGACGATCACGATCTTTTCCGGATCTATAAACCCAATATTACGGTCGTTGCACAGCCCATTGAAGAGATTGCCCAGACGGCGATCGATACATTGCTGGCGCGCATGCAAAACAGTGAGCAGCCCTCTGTCAAGAATATCACGCTGCCGACGCTCCTGATCGCCAGAAATTCTTCCTGACACACGGCGTAACCGTTGAATTACCCTGAAAACGCCTGTATCTTGTATGTGCTATGAAACGTAAGGGGCTTCTGTGTGTTTTAATCGTCTCCATCACGGGCTTTCTTTTTGGGTTTGACTCGGTTATTATATCGGGGATCAATCTTCCGCTGAAACAATTGTGGCACACCTCGGACTGGTTTCATGGAACATTTATTATTTCCATGGTGCTCTGGGGGAGTGTTACCGGGTCGTTGTTGGGAGGGTACCCTACGGAAAAGCTGGGTCGGAAGAAGACGTTGATCCTGGTAGGCGGTTTGTTTGTTGCGTCGGCGCTTGGTACGGCGCTTGCCGTGAATCCGTATATGTTCTCTTTTTTCCGGTTTGTCGGCGGGCTTGGTGCGGGTATAGGCTCGATTGCCGCGCCAACCTATATATCGGAGGTTGCCGATCCGCGGCACCGGGGCCGGATGGGCATGTTGTTTCAACTAAATCTTGTACTGGGCATTTTACTGGCGTTCCTCTCTAACTATTTCTTTGCGATTTCTTTTGGCGCGGGCAACTGGCGGTGGATGTTGGGGATCATGGTTGTGCCGTACAGCCTTTTCACGTTATTGCTTTTTAGTATCAGCGAAAGTCCCCGGTGGTTGATCTTGCGCAAGGGTGATACCGCGACGGCACTTCGTGTATTGGACCGGATCAGCACCCGGGAAGAGGCCGATCGGTTGCTTCACGCGATCCATATGGAAGAGCCTTCCCGTGTTCATGCGGAACGGCTTTTCTCCCGCAAGTATACGCGCGTGCTGGTATTGTCTTTTTTGATGTCCTTCTTTAACCAGTTTTCGGGGATCAGTTTTATTCTGTTCTATGCGCCGGAGGTGCTGGCAAAAGCGGGTTCCGGTATGGCGCAATCACTGTTGAGCTCCGTTGCCATTGGCGTGGTTAATGTGGTGTTTACGTTGGTGGGTATTTATCTGATCGATCGGATCGGGCGGCGACGGCTTATGTATGTGGGATCGCTTGGGTATATTATTAGTTTGACCATGGTTGCGTATGGATTCTATATCGGCGCGCCGGCGGTCTTTATGCTGGTCTTTATGCTACTGTTCATTACTTCTCATGCTGTGGGGCAGGGCGCGGTGATCTTTGTGTATATGTCCGAGATCTTCCCGACCGCCGTCAGGGCCTACGGGCAGGCCTGGGGTATGGGCGTGCTCAACGGGTTAGCGGCGCTGATCACGTTGTTGGGGGCCATTTTGATCAACGCTTTCCAGTCCTGGATGATCTTTGGCGGCTTTGCTTTCCTGATGGTGCTGCAGCTGTTGTTTACGGCGTTTATCATGCCGGAGACAAAAGGAGTTTCACTGGAGGAGTTGGAAGAGACGCTTTCTGTGAAGTAACGAAGCTCAGGCCTTTCGGCGTGAGGACTCGCGCGGGATCAATGTGGCGGGTATAATGATCTCCTGTTTTTCTTTACGGGCCTTTTTGGAGGGCTCGGCTATTTTGTTCAGGAGTCGGGTGATCAATGCCTGGGCGAGTTGTTCGATGGGCTGGGCAATGGCGGTGATGGTCGGACGGTTGATGCGGAACAGGTCGGGGTCATCGTATGATGCCACGCCGATCTGGTCGGGGATGTTGATGTCGAGGTGGGTGAGTGCTTCGACGCCGCTCAGGCCCAGCGAGCCGGTGCTGAAGAGTATGGCGTCGATGGAGGGATCCTGTTTGACGATGTCTGTTATCTTTTCGATGTACTCGGCCCGGTTGGCGGAATAGGCAAGTTTGTGGACTACCGCCGGTAGATCATATTTGCGCATAGCGCGCTCGTAGCCCTTGAGGCGGCCGGTCATTTGCTGCTGACGTGACGAGAGCGTTATAAAGGCGATTTTTTTATAGCCTTGCTTTACGAGGTGGTTAACGCCTTCATAGGCGCTTTCTGCGTTATCGGTGATGACGTAGTCGGTTGCTACATTTTTGAAATAGCGGTCGAACAGTATTATTTCTTTGCCATTTGCTATGAGCGCACTGAGGTCGTCTTCTATTCCGGCCGGAGGGGTGACGATGTAGCCGTCGACGCCGAGCTGGTCGAACATGCGGAGGAATTCCTGGGCCCGTTTCTTTCCGTTCTCGGTACTACAGTATAGGATTTTATAGCCGCGCTGCAGGGCAACGTCTTCGATATGTTTGGCCAGGCTGGCAAAGAACGGGTCTGAAATATCTTCGACCATAAGCCCGATGATGTTGGTCTTACCGGTGCGCAGCGTTTGTGCAAAGTGGTTGGGCCGGTAGCCCACCTTTTCCACGAGCTTTAAAACCCTTTCCGCCAGCTCGTCGCTGATCCTCTTTTCCTTGGCTTTTCCATTGAGAATGAAGGACACCGTGGTCGTGGAGATCTTGAGCTGGGCGGCAATATCGGTTATCGAAACTTTGCTCTTTTTCATGTCTGGGCGTAAAACGTGCGGGTCTGGCGCGGCAATTTAGATGCTGCCGGTGAAAATAAGCGATTTGCGTCGCAATTCGGAAATTTTAGGGTCGTAAAGTGATTTTAACGGGTATCGGGTGATGCGGAGTGCGCCCGGAAGTTGTTCCGGGCGAAGAGCGGGATGCGTTTTCGTACTTCGATCCGGGTGCCGTGTTTCAGACCGGATTGAAGATCGAACGCGTATCCGATCTGTTGTGTACGGTAGCCCATATTCAAGAGGCCGTTGCCGTGGTCGATGGCATGCCTGTCAAACCCCTGTCCATCATCTTTTACGATCATGATTATTTCTTTTTTTTTCTGCACCAGGGATACATCGATCGTTTTACACTTTGCATACTTGATGCTGTTGTTGACCGCTTCCTTGGCGATGAGCAGCAGGTTTCGTTTTTCGGTTTTGAGCAGGGGCTTGCTGCCGTTGTCGGCGTGAACGTCTACGGTGAGCTTGATGCCCTGCGCCACGCAAATGGGAAGGGCAAATTTTTTAATGCGTTCGGCCAGCTCAAACACTGAGTCTTCGGAGTCTTCGAGTACCCAGATCATGTCGCGCAAGCCGACCGTGGCTTGCGTGAGGGACTCTTCGATCTGCGCGAGGTGGCTTTTGTTGTCGGGGTCGCGGATCGCCAGGTGGGTGAACATTTTGAGCGTGTTGAGGGTGCTGCCGATGTCGTCGTGCAAGTCGTTGCCGATCTCCTTGCGGATCTTTTGTTGCTTGTGAAGCTGTGCGATGCGATACCGCAGCAGGGCGTAGATCATGAACATACACACGAAGACCAGCGTTATTTTGAAGATTGTGGTTTGATACCACTGGGGCAGGTAATTGAGCTTCACCGTGAGAGGGGTGTCGTTCCAGACGCCGTCTTCGTTGGCTGCACGGACCTGAAAGGTATAGTCGCCCGGTGCCAGACCGATAAGGTCTACAAAGTCCTGCCGGCCGATGTTGATCCAGTCGCTGTTTAGCTCCTGGATCTTGTAGGCGTAGGTAGTGGCTTTCGGATTTTTATAGTTCAGGGCCGAGAATGTAATGGTCGTGCGAAGCGTGTTGGTGGGGATGGTCATTTTCTGCAATGCGATGTGGCTGGTGTCGATCAGGCCGTCAGCCGTATTAATGCGGAGGCTTTTTAAAAACAACCTGGGGGGATGGGGGTTGACGGGCAGTTGCGAGGGGTCGATGATCGTAAACCCGTCTACACCCCCGGTGATGATCCGATGGTCATCCTGATAGCCGCACAGTTGCTCGAAGGCGTTTGAATGCAGGCCATCTGTCTGGAAGTAATTTTTGATCTTGAATGGGTTGAGGTGTACAACCGATAAGCCGTCGTTGGTCGTTGCGATGATGGAACGGTTCCGGTAGGGGAATACGCGGTAAATGCAGGTATTGTTCAACCCCTCTTTTGCGCCGATGATTCGTTTTACCTCAAATTGTTTGGTGGTCTCGATCAACCCGTCGCCGTAGGTTCCGATGTAATAATGCTCGTTTGTTTCACCCATGTCCATGAAGTTACTGATCACTTCGCCCGTGGCGGTGTTGCGGATCGTATGCGTGGTGTGATGGCCGGTGAGCGGGTTGAATGCGATGATCGATCGCTCGGTGAGGATCATTACCTCGCCGGACGTTGTTTTGTGCAGGTAGTTGATGATCGTGAGCCCTGTGATGGCGTGTGTCTTCGAATACTGCTGGTAGACGTTGAGCTTGCCTGCGTTGGTATTCCATACTGTCAGGCCCTTTTGAATGATGCTACCGAAAATTACCAGGGAGTCGTTATACTGAATGCCGCAGCTCAGATGGTCGGCATCGAGCGGACTTAACTCGGGAAATACGGTGCGGGCGGGCTTGAGCTGTTTGCCTTCGATCAGAAGAAGGCCTTTTTTATTCGAAACAAATATATGACCTGACGCATCCTTAAATAACATGAGGTTGGAGCCGGTTTCATCAATTTTGGTGATTTCATTTGTGCGGGTATCGACATAGTAAATTCCGTTCTCATCGCCGGCGTATATTTCGTTCTCTGATTTGGGCTGAACGGAGAATAAATGCTGGATCTTGGTGGTGGTGGACTTGGAGAACATTTTGAAGTGATCCAGCCTGGTCGGGAAAGAAGCAAAGCCCGCCAGCGTGCCCACCCAGGCGCGGCGTGTAGCGCTGTCGTAAAAGATGTCGTAGGTGGATGTGAAGAGGTTCCGGTCGGGATTTACATCTTTGAACGCTGTGCTTTTGAGGCGACGAAAGTTAAACTCAAAAACGCCGTGGTGGGCGGAGAAGAGGATCGTACTATCGGACGAGATCGTAATACTGAGCAGTTCCGCGCGTGTATCCGGGTAGTTGATCGCCGGTAGGTGTGTTATGGCGGTGGGTGTTATTTCAAATTGTTGAAGCCCCCAGCTGCTGGCGATGTATAGCGCGTCATTCTTTATAGCGGCATCCCAAAACCGAAGTTTTGTGTCGTTCTCCGGTTTGTGGAGGGCTTGCTGGTGAATCATCTGCAGCGGGGTGAAATGCTTGTCCAGTACGATCACCCCCTGGCCGTCGGCGAAGATGATCACCCGGCCATACCGGTCAATAAATAACATGGCGATGTTCAGCTCGTCTTTGCCGAGGGTGCTTTTGCCTTTAAAGTCTACCGGTGTGAGCTTATGGGTGGGTATATGATACGCAGCGGCGAAATCGAATCCGCCGATCCAGAGGGTGTCGCCTTGTATGGCCAGGCATCGTTTCCATTTTACGTTGTCGGGGTTGCTGGTGTCGAGTGACACCCGGGTGGTGACGGTGCGGGTTTGAAGATCGATGGCATATACATCTCCATAGGAGAGGAGCACCCAGAGACAGTTTCGTTTTTTATCTTCTATCAGGTCGGAGATGAAGCTGCCGTGAATGCGCTGGTTGTCGGGCGACCACTTGGTAAAGGTCTGGAATTTTACACCGTCGAACAGGTTGAGCCCTTCCTGGGTTCCGATCCAGAGAAAGCCGTAGTGGTCCTGGACTATTTTTGTAATATAATAGCTGGTGAGGCCGTCGGTTTGTGTGTATTGAGCAGGCGTGACAAACCTTGCCTCCTGGCTGTAAGCGGGAGCCTGCAGCAATAATCCAACGGCCAGGGTTAGTATAAAACAGATCGATCTCACCGCTGAGAAAACTACAAAAATGAAGTCTCAAAAGAAACGAGAACGGGCTATTTTCTTTGGTTGCTACTAAACTTCGTTTTACACCGTCACCAATTTTCTTCTAATCGCCTCCATCGCCATGCCCACGCGGCTTTGCACATTCAGTTTTTCGAACAGTGACTCGCGATAACCGTCAATTGTACGCTCGGCCAGGCTCATCTGCGACGCGATCTGTTTATAGGTCAGGTCGGTGCAGGCGAGCTTCAGGAATGCCAGTTCGCGGTCCGAGATCTTTACCTCGTTGGTGTCTCCGCGCAGCAGTAATCTCCTGAAGTTGATGTTCACGGCATCGGCGTTATAATATCCTTTCTGACTTACTTCCTCCAGGGCTTTTTCCAGCTCATTGGGGTGAATGTCTTTGATCAGGTACGCGCAACATCCTGCCTTGAGCATGGAGATGATCGTGGTATCATCATCGTTCATCGAAAGGGCAATGAGCTTGATGCCGGGGTAACGGGTCGAGATCTCTTTGGCGGCGTGGAGTCCGTCTACATGGGGCATGTTTACATCGAGTAATATGATCTCGGGTTTTTCTTCCGCGCGTTCGAGCTTTTTGAGCAGGTCTTCGCCGTTGAGGGCGTCGAGCACGGTGTTGAACCGGTTAAAGGTATTGATAAGCGTGGCTAGCGATTTGAGAAACAATTGCTGGTCATCTGCTATTCCGATCGTCACTTTCATAGCGTTTGTTTATGGGGTTAACAATAGCGACCATCCTTGTATAGTCAATATACGAGCTTATGGTCATCTGGGCAATATTATTCATTTGCGGGACTCTATATAATGGGATTTTTCCCGTATTCCCGCGAATCTTTTCTCGTTGCGGGAGTGCCCGGGGAGATGGCAACTTTGGTCAACTATTCACCTAAAACCCCAATTTATTATGAATAAATTTAAATGGACGGCGATCTTTCTGGTGAAAGGTGCCGCCGATAATTCCCTGGAGCTTCTCCAGTTGTTGCAGCAATTGCAGGCCGTCAAGAAGTCGGCCGAGGTAGCCGTGATCGTCGGTATCAATATCCGGGCGGAGAATATACCCTTGTCGTTGCAAGACCCGGGCATTACCACGGCGGTTGGTTGGACAACGTTATTCTACTCGCTTGAAGCCGTCGGGAATGGCTGCCGCTTCAGGTTTATATGTGAAAAGCAAACGTTCAAGCTGGCTGTCCAAGCCGATGTTGCTGACTTTTTTAAGAATAGTGTGCTTTCTTTGTATATGGCCGATCGTTATATTCTCTTCACGTGGGATCATGGCCAGCCTTTTGGCATTTTTCCGGATACCGGTAAAAATCTTATGGCGGCCGTAACCGCGGAGGCGAAAGCGAAGACAACCCCTGCGACATTCCACTTCCGTTTACTGGAGCAGCTGGAACAGGAAGGCAAATCTCAAAAAAATATGCGGCGTGCGGCGGCCACGGCTACAGAGGACGACTTGCCCATTCTGACGATCACCGAGCTGCGCCAGGCTATCGAGTGGGCCTTTGGCGATGACAAGATCGACGTGCTGGTGATGGCCAATTGTTACCTGCAGTTTTTCGATACCGGCTATGAATTAAGTAGCTGTGTGGATTACCTGATCGCCTTCCAGACTGAAATGTTTTTCCGCGACGCTTTTGATTACACCATGATCCTGGAGGCTATCAGCAATGATCCGCTGGTTATGCCTGAAAATCTTTCAAAAGCCATTGTGTCGTCATATGCCCTGCAGCGGACACAAAGGAACCAGGAATCGATGAATTCGGTTGCCCTGTTTGCAAATAACCTGTCGTGGTATCCTGTTGTGGCGAAGCTCATTGACCAACTGGCGATCGACCTTATACGCGAGATGCCGCGCTATCGCGACCGTATTATGAAGGCGATCGAGGAGTGTGAATATATTTCTCCGAATATTCCAGCGTTCTGTTTAATTGATTTTCGGAATTTCTTGCGCTGCCTGCACAATGAACTGCCATCGTTATTCAGCGTGATACCCTATGAATATTTTGAAACCATACTGCGCGAATTGGTAACGGCCTCTCATATTGGACATGATTTTGTAAATGAGATGGATATACGGTTCAGGGCACCGTCTTGTTTTTCGATGTATCTGCCCAAGAAACTGAGCGATTATAGAACGTCTTTTCTTAGTAATTTTATGCTTGAGACGTCCTTGTCTCCGACGTTGTTCGTGAAAAGATTTAGCTGGGAAATGTTTATCTATCAATTCATCCAACCGTCGGCCCGGATGGCACCCGCTGCTCCGGCATCTGTCGCAAATGTTAAAAAAGTGGCATAATACAAAAGGAGGCTGTGTCTTATCGATACAGCCTCCTTCGTTTCGCGCTTTGGTTCGGCGGCAGTCTATGCCGCGCCTGTGCCAGGAACTTTTGAATTAACGCGCATGCTCACATTGAGTACCGTGGCGTTTTGTCCGATACTGGATAGGGAAGCTGTTAGTTCGGTGCCAAAGGCACTGCCACCGGTGAGCTCGAATACATCGCGGTAGGTGTGACGCCGTGGGTTGCTTGCCTCCGGATTTTCCGTAGCAGGTCTTGGCTCAGAGATGATCGGGAATGACAGGATCATGCGTGTTTGATCTTCTGAATACGTGAGCGTCGGAGCGCTCTCGGCATTGAAATCGACAATTTCACTTCCGAGTCGGAATCTTCTTTCCATAGTGCTGATGTTTTTGGATTGTGTAATTGAATTTTTTTCGTGAGGTCCAGCGAATCGTCACTGTTTATTCACGCTACAATATTGGTGCATGGAAGACTGTCGCAGAACGGGATTTTTCACGGTGGGCCGGTTCTTTTCAAGTCGCGTGCCCACGTGAAATTTCCCGGTACGGATTGGTTCTTTTTCACATTGAATACGAGGACTGAACAGGAGAAATTTGAATCAATAAAACCCCAAAAATTATCTATGGAACTCTCTAATACAACCGACCTCTGGGTATACGTCGTGACCGTGCTTTTTACCCTGAGTGTGATCACGGAAAAGCTTACACAACTGGTTCGCCAGTATCCAACGCAATTCAAGTGGCTCACCCTCGTGATAAATGCCTTTCTTGTTATCGCGTTGGTGAAATCCTGGGGGAACCTGGATAATAGCCTGATATGGCTTACTATTCTTATAAGCGTCATCACGGTAGTATTGGTTATCGGCAAGTTCTGGTTCACTAACCCTTTTACAAAAGAAAAGGTAGCGCTGGTGGCCTTTCAGAATATTCAAAAGAATAGCGGTGATAAAACGGCGCAAGAACAGGAGATAACTTTATTGAGCCTATTGCTGGGTCTGGTTGTAGCCGTCATTTTCGATATCAACCTTGTTGAGTTGATCCAGGCCAAGTCGGACAAAATTGAGTTGACCACAGCAGTGCCGGTGGATCTTACCAACTTTCAGTTTGTTGTCACCAGCATTAAGCCCATGGTGGTGCTTGGCTTCCTCCTCACGGGTTTCTTTCTCACGTTTGGCTCTAAGTTCTTTCATGACTTGCTGGACCTGTTGCTGGAGGTTAAGAACCAAAAGCGGAATCTGAATCAGGCTACAAAAGGGAACGAAGCGCAGCTGATACGCTTGCAAATGGACAATAAGGCTTCTTTGCTGCCACACGCAGACGCAGATCATCGTAAACAGCTCGAAAGCGAGATTCAGATACTGAAAAACAGACTTACCCGGCTGATTGCTGCCTGATGCGCATGGAAAAGCAAGCGTTGCTGGTAGCTCCTGGAAATGTGTATAAAACCCTTCAACGGGGATGGTATACTCCACTGAGCTTTTCGGGATTTAACGTAGAACGTATGAATCGCAAACTGGTTGATAAGAACTGGAGTATTCAATGCTTACAGGATGAGAAGGCGACAAAGGAAAATGTGTTGCAATTTTTTGACAAGCCTGCGCTTAGCCGGAGTCGGGAGATACTCTTTTACTATTGTGGGCATGGTGACTTCTCAAGTGTAGATGGGCAGGGAGAATCTGGCAGCAATATTCCTGATGAGTTCCTGGTGCTATATCATCAGCGCTTGGAATTCCGTGCAGGTAATATTGGAGCTGCTTTTAGGGATTTTTTTCTTACCGATGACGAACTGACCGGAATTGTGCAGGACATCCTGAATCGCGAGGTAGCCCTTACAGTGATACTTGACTGCTGTCACGCTGCCGGCATGATTGATCGCGCCGAGCAGTTCATAGTCGGTGATGCGCCGATGGCGTTATTTGCCAGCAGCACCGAGGAAGAACGATCGTTTGCCAATAGTGACACGAGTTTTTTTACCGAGGCTTTACTTATGGCATCGGGCGAAAGCACACAACTGGCGGGCTTGCGGCAGAAAACACAGGAAAATCTGCGGCGGCTGTTGCCCAGACAAGAAAGTATTATTCTTTTTAATCGTACTCAAAACCACAAACTCAACTTTATATGAATTCGAAGTGCCTGATCATATTGCCGATAGCCGTTCTGATGTGCTACTGTGCCGTGGCGCAAAAGATGGAGAAGAGAATTATTCACGCCAAAACATCAGTTGATGTAAACCTGGACAAGGCGGTCAGCGATAAGCTCGCTGGTCTGGATACGACAAAATTACTGACTTTTATCAATGATATCGGTGTGCCTGCGATGGGCCGTGCGGGTACGTTCAATGATTGGTGGAAAAGCAAGATTGAAAAACAGATGTTGAAAAGACAGGCGATCTTCGTGTTTACCAATGTCAATCCAAAACAAACAGACAAGATTGCAGACCTGCTCCTGGTCAAGCAAGATATCGAAGCCTATACGGAAGCAATATTAGTGGAAATACAAAAGTATGATGCGATGCCTATTTTGTCGGCAAAGCGTGCGATAGCGGTCATCGATGGGGAGTTGGCTAGAATCAATCAGGAAAGCCAAAGGGCGCCTTATCAAACTGTGCGCGCTGACATTGTCAAACACATTGACGTTTCCCTGGGCCAGACCACCCGGGACAGTGCAGCCGAAGCCATATCAGCACTTATCGAAACGCTCTCGGATGTTCGAGCCTTTCAGATCGAAAAATACAAGGAGCTTTACACTTTGATATACAATACAACAGAGACGACGAATACGGCCATTCTTCATTCTACAGACGGAAGGACGTGGGACGAGGACCTAGTTGCTTGCGACAAGATACTAATGGTGTTGATCGATGGCTCGGGAAAATTGGCAGCGGCGAACTTTTACGCGGAGACGCAGAAGTCAGTTGTTTTGCAGGAATTTAATGACGTCATCGGTATTGTGAAGGATGCCGGCATTTTGTCAATGGGGCCGGCCGGAAAAGTCGGATTGGCTACCATGACGGCAAAGGCCACCTTTATTGAACTTGAGAAGAAGAAGATGAATGCTCCTGTGAACGTAGTGGCACTTTTTCCAGGTGAAGATGCCAATGGTGAAGCCAAGAACGATACGGTGAAAATCAAGATTAAAGAGAAGGTAAATCTGTCTTTTCGTGTAGGTGTTTCAAGTGCTTTGATCGACCGGAAGATGTTTAAGATCGATAATAAACAACTGGTGATCGAGCTTGATAGCGCCGACAAAGAGGAGTGGAAACAGCATCTGATCCTGACGTTCAACCTGAATCCGTGGTATCGCACGGGGGACTATAGCCCAGAGATGTTCAAGTACGACAAGGAGAATAGTTTCCTGCGGCGGTTGAGTGTGTTTGTGGGGATGAACCTATCGCTGGCACCACTGGATAATATATACTTGGGAGCTGCTTATGACCTTTCTAAGAATTTTACGATCAACGGTGGCGCGACATGGAACAACACTATACAAAGTGGTAAGATCGATATCGGTGAAATCACTTCAGTGAAGGACGCGCTGAAGCTATCCAACAAGAAGTATGGCGATGCAAAATGGTTTTTTGCATTAACGTTCCGGCCGGCTGTCATCAGTGATTTGCTGGGATTGAAGAAGGATAGCGACGAAGATTAGTAGTTGACTATACGACCCTTTTAAACGATTACTCCGGTCTCAGCGGATGGCTTCATAGATGGGCTCTTAAAAGCAACGCTGGGTACCGGTGTTTTCGTTTTGGAATCAGAGTTGCACGTGTACGTGGTCGTCGTGGCGCACGGAGTAGCACGCGTGCAGCCGGATCTTTTTACTCTTGAGGCGGAGGCGTTTTTTCAGGTGTGGCTCGAGGTAGAGCGTGTTAATGCCTTGTTGGTTTATAAAGGCATTGATCATGGCTTGCGTTCGAGCCCGGTCGAATTCCAAATGGTCGGACAGCGGCATCCACCCATACATAAAGCTATATTGCCAATGTTGTGGCGCGCAGATAGACGGTCTGTCGGGTTCGCCTTTGTGTGGCGGCTCTGAACCGCCATAGCCGATGGGAGAAGGGTTGTCGTTGCTTTGCCTGCCGGTAGTCTTGTCGGTGTAGAGGAAGGCGACGTCCAGCTTCCGGCCGTCGTTGTGGCTGATGTGGGGCAGGAGTGGGTACCCGTTGCGGAAGGGGAAGTTGGCATCCATATAGTTAACGACGGTGCCTGGATACTTTTTGTTCATTTCGTCGCCTACCGCGTACGTGATGGTCCGCAGCTCGGGGCGTACGTAGTTCCGGTTGAGTAAGGCCGTCCAAATCGTTAAGGGCTTTACGTGGTGGGTCTCGGTAAAGGGAAGTGGCACTCGCCCGTACTTTTTAGCGATGGGCGGCATTACCAGGAAAATGGTGATCAGGTATAGACCGATGAAGATGGCGTACCGCGTGGCGATCCTCCAGTATCGTTTGGCCATGCGTTTGCGGACCAGGAGATAGATTATCCACGATACTAAATAGATGATGCCGCCGACCTGGGTGGCAACGGTCAGGAACACGGCTGCTGTGAGTACGGCTAGAAAGACTATGTATTTCAAAAGAGTGCGTGATGGTATAGACGTCTAAACGGCTTACCTCTGACCTGGGTTACCGGGGTTTGATATCGGGGTGGACCTCCTCCCGTTTTGCCTGGATCTCCAGTGCCCACCGTTCAAGCACGTTCACGGCTACTTCCAACTTGACCGGCTTGCTGACGTAGTCGTCCATACCTGCGTTCAAACACTCCTCACGGTCGCCCTGCATAGCGTTGGCTGTCATAGCGATAATGACCGGCTGCCGCCCGCTCATGGCCCGTATGCGCCTCGTTGCCTCCAGACCGTCCATTTCGGGCATCTGTACATCCATCAGGATCACGTCGTAAAACCCGCTGGAAAATTTCTGAACGGTCTCCAGTCCGTTTTGACCTATCTCGACGTTGTGGTAGCCCAGCTTGTCGAGCACACGCAGGGCGAGTTTCTGATTTACGGCGTTGTCTTCGGCGATCAGGATCCTGAGTGGATATTTGTTGGCGAACTCTTCAGACAGTACCTGGTCAGGCCTTGTGGCGACCACAGGCACTTTCACGATGCCCGGTCTGAGCGATGCCTGTATGGCCCGGCATAGCTGCTGTTGCTTTACCGGTTTATTCAGCACCTCGTTAAACAGGTCGGGGTATTTCTTTTTGCTTTCGTCGCCGATCGAGCTCAATAAAATGATCGGGAGGCGCGAATGCCTGGCTTTGATGCGTTGCGCCAGCTGCGTGCCGTCCATATCCGGCATTTGCATATCGGTGATCACCAGGTCGAACTCGTCGTGATACGATAGGATCTCCAACGCCTTGTGGGCAGAGATCGCCAGGGTTGGCGTAAGTTTCCATTGTTCGAGCTGCGTTTTCAAGATGGTGAGGTTGGTCGCGTTGTCATCGATGACCAGCACCGTTTTGCCTTCGTTGCCCACGGTGTTGCAGTGCACATATTGCCGCACGGATTCCTGGCTGATCCTGCCCTTGATCATAAAGCTGAAGGTGGTGCCGACGCCGGGCTGGCTCTCTACGTCTATCGTGCCGCCCATCAGCTCTACCAGGCGCTGGCTGATCGCCAGGCCCAGGCCGGTGCCGCCATACCGGCGTGTGGTGGAAGAGTCGACCTGCGAAAAAGGCTTGAATAATTTCGAAACCTTGTCTTCGGGTATACCGATGCCCGTATCCTTAACGCTGAACGCCAGCTCGATCTCGCTGCCGGCTACGCTCATCAGGTCTATCCGCACGAAGATCTCGCCCTGGTGTGTAAACTTCATGGCGTTGCCGATGAGGTTGAGCAATACCTGGCGCAGGCGGTACCGATCTGATATGATCTGTGCCGATACCTGGTAATCGATCTGGTAGACGAGGTCCAGTCCTTTTTGCGCGGCCTTCATGGAGAATACATCCATCACTTCCTCTATGCATTGCCGCAGGTCGAAAGTCTGGAAGTCCAGTTCCAGGTTACCGGATTCGATCTTTGAAAAATCCAGGATGTCATTGATCACCGTCAGCAGTGCATCGCCGCTGGTGATGATCGTATCGGTGTATTCGCGCTGCTCTGCGGTCAGCATTGTTCCGGCCAGCAACGAGGCCATGCCCAGCATGCCGTTCATCGGGGTACGTATTTCGTGGCTCATTGTGGCCAGGAATACTGTTTTAGCATTATTGGCCCTGTCGGCCTCTTCCTTGGCACGAAGCAACGCCTCGCTCAGCTCCCGATATTCTTTTTCGCTTACTTCGAAGGCATGCTCTGAAATTTTTTTGTCGCGTTCGAAAGCCTGGTACGTGTTGCTGACCACGTTCAGCAATTGACATAACGACTCGTCCTGCAGTTGTTGTTCCGTCAGTAATTTCTTGATCTGTTTCTCGAGCAGACTATGATACATTTTATGATTCGGAGAATGTAGTGATGGTCATCGTTTGATTGTGCAGCTCACAGCGTGTCAGCGGGGCAAAGGGTGAGATCTCCCCGTAAGAATAAAAGCCGGCTACGGGAATGTTTTCGCCGAATATATCTTTGGCCGCGGCTACTTCTTCGTTTGTGCGCGCCTGCAGAATGAGCTTGCGACCCACGCAGCTGATGAATAAGGCCAGCTCGGGATTACTTCCGGCGAGGTTTGTAAAAGCACTTTGGGCGGCGAGCGACGATCCATCAATCAATTTGTCGAAGTTGGCTTTCATGAGTCGTACCGTGCTGCCCTGAGGCAGATTGCCGGCAAACACCATCGATTTATCTTGTTCATTGATGCTGAGGATCGTTCGCACCACAGGCTCATTCGAGCCTTCTTCCTGCATCGAAAGTGGAAACAGCAACGCTGAGCCGGGCAGCTCGTCCTTATAGGGCCCCAGGTATTCCTTGTACAGGTCGAGGGCATTTTTTCCATCTATCTCATAGAGCACATTCTTTTCCGCGCGGGTGATCTTCTTCAGGGGGCCGAACTCATCCCAGCCGCCGAAATAGCCGTGACCGATGTGGAGATCGTTGCCGTAAAAACCGATGGCAATGACCGTGCCTTCTTCCGGCACCTGGTCGAGGCCTACAAAGGTTTTGTTAAACCGGTCACCATCGGCCGCCAGCCCGCCGGTGACGGGAATGTTGTCCGGGTTATTCTCGTTGAGGCCGCTCACCAGCTCGCTTCCGTTGACATACGTGCCATCGGAAATCACCAGCACCGTATTCAGACCGTCAGCCAGCAATTCCCGCATCAGGTATTTACCCGTTTCGTAGCTGTTGTCATGCTGGTCGATGTGGGTAGCACAGCATTTGATGGCCGTCTTTTCAAATTGAATGGCCGTAACGGCAATGCTGTTGTCGTATACGTCTTCGTCCATGATCTCCCCCGCGGTAGAGCAGGAAACAATGTTTCCCTTCGGAAAGAATTTCCGGATCTCATCGAACGATGCCTGCCGGGTGATCAACCCCGGCTCGCCGAAAACAAGGATCAGTTGTGCTTGTTTCGCATCAAAGCCGGACGTGGTAAAATTGTTTTTCCATTGCCCGCCCATGTATTGGTATTGCTTGATCTTCATAAAATGGTATTTCATGGATTAAGTGAGAATTCAACGGTTATTCAGGTAAACAGACTTTGCAAGCGTACCGGCTGGTACGACATTTAAGATAATGGATTTTAATAATTTCAGAAAACAAAATTCGAACTATCCACCTTGTGGCAGATGTATCGCCGGTAAAGTGTATAAATGATTTTTATGCTTTTGTATATGAACAACCTGTAACCTACGGGTTGGAGGCTACCACTAGGCTGTCCGATGTATCATGCGAAAAGATCTGGTTGGGGATTTTTGAATGAGGATCAAATCCTCCGGTAGAGATTGATTCACAATCCTCAAAAGTCGAAACGGAGATTAGTTCGGGTAACTAACTTGGCAGCGTGCGCATCTATTTTCCAAAACACCCCCCACGACGGTTGGGGCGCCAGGATGGGCTGATGGCGCAGTCCTGTATACAAGTTACGAGTTTCTACCAGAACGTAGAAATAAAGCCCCGTTAAGATTATAAGAATAATGATCGAGCCAGAAGCATGGGGGGCGTTTGTTGGTTGTTGGAGGTGAGAATCGTAAATTGAGACGGATCAAAGTCTCATGCGTTTTATTTGTTTGCGGTTGTTGCTGCTTATTATATTTTTCGTCTTCGGATGCTCACCCGGAGATCAGCTCGAACAAAATTTAGCGCTGATCCGGTATTTGGAGCCATTGGACGTCGTTCTCGAAAAGCCCCGATCCGGTGAGTGGCTTTTTGAGCATCCTGAACCGGGTCAGACATTTGAGGCCTACAGGCAATCCAAGCCGGTGTCGCCGGATGG
The DNA here is from genome assembly GCF_018598185.1 of Dawidia soli. GTDB lineage: Bacteria > Bacteroidota > Bacteroidia > Cytophagales > Cyclobacteriaceae > Ohtaekwangia > Ohtaekwangia soli. Next base: position 167,958 of record NZ_JAHESC010000003.1, on the reverse strand, counting down.
AACCCGCAGGTATATTTATCTCCAGCCCATCGGTGCGCTGACACCTATACAGGAGGAGGTGTTGCGATATACCGCCGAATACCTGCAGATCTTCTTTGGACTGAAAACGATCATTGCCGAACCGATAAGCGACAGCGTCATACCGGCACGTGCACGCCGGGACCGGGAAACAGGGGAGCAACTGCTCACCAGCTATATTCTATACGATATATTGGAGAAAAACATACCGTCAGATGCTATCGTGGTGATGGCTGTGACAGCAAAAGACCTTTACCCGTCCGATTCCTGGAATTTTGTATTTGGTCAGGCTTCAACGAAGAAACGGGTAGGGGTGTCGTCTATTTATCGATTTACGGATACGGTGATGGATTCAATGACGTATCCTGTATGCCTCGAGCGTTTGATCAAGACCTCCTCGCACGAGATCGGTCATATGTTCTCCTGTCAGCATTGCACTCATGCCATTTGTGTGATGAATGGATCGAATAGTCTGTCGGAGTCCGATGGGCGCCCGAACCGCCTGTGCTCGGAATGTCATATGAAGTTATGCTGGAACCTGGGCTTCGATGTGCCTGAAAGGCTCCTGGCGTTGGACCAATTCTTTAGGAGGCATAAACTGTCCCAGGATCACCGTGCCGTTTCTAAAGACTGCGCCCGGATCAAACAGAAAACTCAATGACCTTTTTTGCGGATAGTATCCAAAATTATTCGGGCGCGTGAAAGACGACAATCATACCTCTGACCGGACAGACCATTCAGGGCGTGAGCGATGCGGTAAATGTATTAATCACGGACGACATCACGACCCTTGAAGAAAGAAAGGGTAAAGCCCGGCGCATTACCAGGAAACCAAAGGGGATTAAAAAATATCGAGTATTCTCTTCTCTAGCAACTTTACGTCCACCCTCTCAAGCGGGTGAGGAGTTTTTTCAAGCAATGAGAATTTTCCGTAGGGAAGAGCTTCGGCTACGCTTTGAGAGAATGTCAAGTCTGCAGTGTCATCGAGATCCCCCAGGAGGATAGATACCTGATGCGGAATGTTTTTCAATATCTCAATTGTCAGCGAAGGTCTGGCCCCCAGTTGCGTCATCATTTGAGCGGTTTTATGGAGGAGCTCTTTCCAGTCATTAGGAGCATGACGGTCCTGCAATACTCGCGCAAACGCTGGTATTTTTTCCTCTATCTTATCCGGATTCACCTTCTTGACTTCCCGCTCTGCAGCGCCCGGAGACCAGTCAAACTTTGTACCTAACGTTACAATCTTGCCTACACTATCCGGATGTCTATGCGCATGCCAGAGGGCTACATAGCCCCCCATGCTGTAGCCGAAAACTTCCGTGATCCTTAATCCGTTTTCTTTTTGAAAATGCAAAACATCTTCCGCAAAACCTTCAATACCAAAAGGATCACGGAAGGGCTTACCACCATGACCGGAGAAATTCAGAGCATAAACCTTGTGTCCACTTTCTTCCAAAGCGGTTTTCAACGGATCAAGCTGGTTTTTTGAGCCTAGTGCTCCATGAAGTAGTAAAATAGGACGCATGTCAATTCTTAGAAAATATCTCGTAACAAGCTTCTGGAAGATCTCAGGGTATTTTTTCAGATTTTGAATGTAGACCCTGCTCTTCATTTTTTTAATATGCTCCTCTATCGCTCTTGCCTGGGCATGCTGCAGATGATCGACAAAGAAGAATAACACCCCGTCATCAGCCTGAGCCGTAAAGCTTTTAGCAAATTCCTTATGGAGATGTTGCTCGACCCTATACTGAGATCGTTACAACTTTCCATATAAAATCGATCCAGCTTTCTGGAAAAGAGGATGTAAACAGAGGCCATAAAAGCAAAAAAGGGCTTGTCGCTGACAAGCCCTTTGGTACCCGAGGCCGGACTCGAACCGGCACGCCTTGCGGCACTCGATTTTGAGTCGAGCGCGTCTACCAATTCCGCCACTCAGGCATTCCGTGATGGGCCTAGACTTTAATGCCTGTTCCCTACACCCTTTTGGCAAATGGGTTGCAAATATGTGGAATCTTTCCCTGGGATGCAACCTGTCAGACCGTGATAAATTTTTCGAGTGAAAATGCTTCCGTACGCCCTGAAAACAACGGTTTTACCCGTCTCCAGACGTTGGCAAAGAGGTCGGAGGTGCGATATCGCTCCAGGTCGGCGGCTTCCTGCCAATGGCTCAACGTGGTGAATATGTGGGGGCTGGTGGCGTCTTTGAGCAGCTCGAGGTGGCGGCAGCCGGGGAAATGGCGGATGGCTTCCTTGTTCTGATTAAAAATTTCCAGAAACTCGGCGACGCCGGCTTCCGTAAAGTGCATGCGGACAATGCGGATGATCATGGCAGACGCTTGGGGGGTTATTCCTCGAAGATAATGTTGACGGCGCTGTCGTACTCCAGGCCGAGCAGCTCGGATGCGTTGCCTTTATAAATGCCGATCTCCAGCAGGCCAAGGCTGTTGAATACCAGAAAACACTCGCCGTCGTCGGCCTGGTTGTACTGGGTGTGGATGCGGCGGAATTTTTCACCGCCGAACTGGATAGTATATACCTTGTCGCGGCTGAGGATCTCGAAGGCCTCGCGCGGGATGTTGGTAATGAGGTTGCCCATGCCATCGACGCGGATCACGCTGCCGGAGATCTGCTTTTTGGTAGCCTTTACCTGGCGGTCGATCATCCTTTTAAATGCCGCCAGGGGCTTGCCCAGGTTGGTGATCGACACCCCACTGGCCAGTTTGGCGGCGGTGGGGGCGAAGATGTCGCGCTCGGGAAAGGTGGTGCTGATAGTATTGATCGCGTTCAGCTCGACCAGCTGCTGGTGCGACTTGTCGGTAACGAGGCCGAACAGCCCGTTATCACACCCGACGAAGAAGTGGTCTTCGAGCTGAAGAGCGATGGGAACGTCGCCCCGGTTGCCGGTAGCGTCGACGCCGACGAGGTGGACGGTGCCTTTGGGGAAATCGCGGAAGACTGCGCGGAGCACAAAGGCGGCGTGGCCGATGTCGGCCGGTTTGATCTTATGGCTGATGTCTTCGATGCGCACGCCAGGGTTGACGCTGATAATGCGTGCCTTGATCGCCGCCACGTAATGGTCACTTTCGCCTGAATCTGTAAGAAGGGTGACGATGGCCATGGTTGATGCTGCGGCGGATATTCGTTAAATTTGATGAGGCAAAGTAAGCATTTTTACCGCATATCGCGGAAATGAACTTTGCTCGGACAATTCCTGTATTGTTAGTACTTAAACACCAGATTTCATTTGATCGAAAAAACAGTAACTCTTGATAATATTTCCCTGATCGATTTTCTCGGGGTAGAGAACAAAACCATTGATTCGCTGGCGGCGGCTTTTCCCAAGAGCCGTATTGTGTCGCGTGGAAACCAGATCCATATCAAAGGCACGACCTCCGAAATCGTGCAGATCGATGATATCCTGAATTCCCTGGTCGAGCATTACCATAAATACGGCAAGGTGACCGAAGAGAACGTGCAGAACTATATCGACCACGAGCAGGAGCGTATGCTTCCGGAACATTCCGCCAATGGCAATGGGGACGACGTCATTGTGTACGGCACCAAGGGGGCACCGATCAAGCCGAAAACGGTCAACCAGCAGAAACTGGTCGACCTGGCAAGGGATAATGACCTGGTCTTTGCGCTGGGGCCGGCGGGTACCGGCAAGACCTATATTTCCGTGGCCATGGCGGTGCGGGCGCTTAAGAATAAGCAGGTCAAAAAGTTGATCATCACGCGGCCGGCGGTGGAGGCGGGAGAGAACCTGGGCTTTTTGCCGGGTGACCTGAAGGAGAAGATCGATCCCTACCTGCGGCCGATCTACGACGCCCTGCACGACATGATCCCGTTTGAAAAGCTGCGGTATTACATGGAGCGCGAGATCATCGAGATCGCCCCCCTGGCCTACATGCGCGGCCGGACCCTGAACAACGCTTTTATCCTATTGGACGAAGCGCAGAACACTACGCCCATGCAGATGAAGATGTTCCTGACGCGTATGGGGCCGGATTCGAAGATGATCGTTACCGGCGACGTGTCGCAGATCGACCTGCCGTCCAGGCAGAAGTCCGGCTTAAAAGAGGCGACCCGCATCCTGGCGGATGTAAAGGGCATCGGTATCCTCGAGCTGAACGAAAAGGACGTGGTGCGTCACCGCCTGGTGCGCGACATCATCGAGGCCTATCGCCGCGACGAGCCGCAGTAACGCATTTTTTGCGTACCTTCCAGCATGTACCGTTGGATTCCGTATGCATTCGTACGAATGGTTGTGTTTTTGTCGGTAGGTATCTTGCTGGCGATCCATGTGCCCGACTGTATCACTACCGGCCTTGCCCTGGCAACCCTGGTAGGGGTAGTCTTTGCCTATCTCCTTTTTCTGTATTGGCCCGGCGCTTCCTTTCGCCCCACCTGGCAGGGTGTGCTGGCGATGCTGGCGCTCTTTCTGACGGGCTATTTACAGGTAGGGTATAAAACCGAAAGCCGCCGGGACGACCATGTGTGGCAGGCAGGTGACTCCGTGCAATATTATCAATGCCGGGTGGTGCGCCAGCCCGTGCCGCGTGAGCGGGCGTGGAAAGTAACGGTGGAGGTGGACCGGGCCTATACCGGCGTATGGCGCCCCCGTACGGGGAAAGTGTTGTTATACCTTCGGCCGGATGTGCTGCCGGCGACGCCGACGTACGGCGATGTGTTATTGGTAAAAGGCACTCCAGCCGCTGTGCCGCCGCCGGCGAATCCCGGTGAGTTTGACTATCGGCGGTATCTGCAATTTCAGAATATCCACCTCCAGCAATTTTTACAAAAGGGACAGGTAATGTACATGGGACATGCTCCGCCGTCATGGGTCTGGGCGTATGCCTTACGGGTGCGCGGATGGGCGGCCGGCATACTGGCAACCTATATCGACGGCCGGGAGGAACAAGCGGTTGCCTCGGCGCTGGTGCTGGGTATGACCGACGATCTGGACCGCGATCTGCTCGACGCCTATTCTGCCACCGGGGTCGTGCATGTGCTGGCGGTTTCGGGACTGCACGTTTCTATTCTTTTTCTTATTCTCGGGTGGGCATTGAAGCCCGTACAGGCATTCCGTTATGGGCGCGTGGTGCTGGCGGCGGTGAGCCTGATTGTGCTGTGGGGGTATGCTTTTGTGACGGGATTGTCGCCGTCGGTGCTGCGGGCGGTGACGATGTTCTCGTTCGTGGTAGTGGGGCAGGCTTTTTACCGGCAGGGGAACGTATATAATATGCTGGCAGCGTCGGCCTTCTTTCTGTTGTTATACAATCCGTATCTGATCATGTCGGTTGGCTTTCAGCTTTCCTACCTGGCGGTGCTGGGCATTGTATACCTGCAGCCCTGGTTGTACAATCTGTGGGAGCCCTCCAGCCGGGTGTGGGATGAGCTTTGGAAGATGACCTGCGTGACACTGGCGGCACAGCTGGCGACGACGGCAGTGGTATTATTTTACTTTCATCAATTTCCGAATTACTTTTTGCTTGTGAATCTCCTGCTGGTGCCGGGGTCTTCGATCGTGCTGGTGGGTGGGCTGGTGTTGCTGGCGTGCAGCGCAGTGCCCGGAGTGGCCGGCGTCCTGGGATATATTCTGACGGGGTGTATCCATGTGCTGAATGGTATCGTGACGACGGTGGCAGCGTTTCCTTTCAGCGTATGGAACAATGTATACCTCACGCCCCTGCAATGCTGGCTGTTATTGGCAATGGGTATTTTCGGGGCGGTGTGGCTGCAGCATCGGCACTATGGTTATGGGGTGGCGATGCTATGCCTGGCCATGCTGTTCTCGGCGAGCCGCTGGCACTATATCTTTCGCGAAGTACGGCCGGCGCGGATGACCGTTTACAAGGTGCCGGGACACAGTGCCTGGGACCTGGCGGCCGACGGACGTGTGCGTTTGTATGCCGACGCTGCGTTAGACGAGCGGAAGCGGCGGTTCCATATACAACCCAATCATCAACGTTGTGGGGCGACAGGCGAGGTAGTAGCCGACGTTGTGGAGCGGAACGACGCGGTGCCGGGTGCGCGGCTGCTGGTGTGGCGCAAAAAAACTATCCTGCAGATCAAGGGGCCGGAGTTCCGGATGCCGGGGCACCTGTCGGTCGATTACCTGATCATTTCCAATAATGCCATAAAAGATATAAAATTGCTGGCGGCGCATATCGATGCCGGGCAGATCTTGCTGGACAGCAGCAATACGTATTATTTTGCTGCCAGGCTCCTGCAGGATGCTGTGCCGCTCGGGTTGCGGGTGCACTCGGTGTGGCATCGCGGCGCATTTCAGGAGATAACAGGATAAACCACTCACCTCTATACTTATGCAGTATGTAGACTACTCGGTTGCCGATCGTATCGCAACGATCACCCTGAACCGGCCCGACAAGCGCAATGCGCTAAGCCGTGAGCTGATCACTGAATTAAAGGATTCGTTTCGACAGGCGGAAGGTGATGACGCTGTCAAGGTCATCATTCTCCGGGCTGCCGGCGAGGCGTTTTGCGCGGGTGCCGACCTGGCGTATTTGCAACAGCTGCGGAACTTCACACATGCCGAGAATGTGGCCGACTCCACACACCTGAAGGAACTATACCTGCAGATGTATACCTTGCCCAAGGTGATCATTGCGCAGGTGCAGGGGCACGCGCTGGCGGGTGGCTGTGGACTGGCGGGTGTCTGTGACTTTGTTTATGCCGTGCCGGAAGCGAGGTTTGGTTATACGGAAGTGAAAATAGGATTTATACCGGCCATCGTCATGGTGTTCCTGCTTCGCAAGCTGGGCGAGGCGCAGGCCCGTCAGTTGTTGTTGCGGGGTGATCTGATCAGTGCCGAAGAGGCGCGTCGCGTGGGCCTGGTGACAACGGTGGTGCCATCGGCCGATCAGTTGGCGGGAGAGGTGATGGCGCTGGCGCAGCATTTGTGTCGGACGAACTCTGCGAGCGCCATGGCCCTGACCAAGCAGATGATGGCCCGGGTGCCCGAGATGCCCCTGGAGGCGGCCCTGGCCTTTGCGGCGGAACGCAATGCCGATGCCCGGGCAACGGCCGACTGCCGGCGCGGCATCGACGCCTTTTTGAACAAGGAGAAGATCCTCTGGTAGCGCGTACGCGCCTCATTTGCTATATTTCCTGCGGTGGAACAAGCTCTTTCCATATTACAACAGTACTGGCAGTACCCCGGTTTTCGCCCGGGGCAGGAGGAGATCATTGCCTCGGTGCTGGAGGGACGCGATACGCTGGCCCTCTTGCCGACGGGTGGCGGCAAGTCTATCTGCTTTCAGGTGCCGGCGCTGGTACTCGACGGCATCTGTATTGTCATCACGCCGCTGATCGCGTTGATGAAGGACCAGGTGGAGCAGCTGCGGAAGCGCGAGATCCAGGCAGTTGCCATTCACTCGGGCCTGCGGAAGGCGGAGATCGATATATTGTTGGATAACTGTATTTACGGGCAGATCAAATTTTTATATGTTTCGCCGGAGCGGTTGCATACCGAGCTTTTCGTGGCGCGGGTGAAACAAATGAAGGTCTCGCTGATCGCGGTGGACGAGGCCCATTGTATTTCGCAGTGGGGGTATGATTTTCGTCCGTCATATATGCGTATCACGGGTTTGCGGGAGCTGTTGCCCCAGGTGCCCGTCATTGCGCTGACGGCTACGGCTACGCCCATCGTGCGGCAGGACATTGTAGAGAAGCTGGCCTTCCGGCAGCCGATGGGTGTCTTTCAACAGTCCTTTGCCCGGGCCAACCTGTCGCTGGTTGTGCGGAAGGCAGAAAACAAAGAGCAGAAGCTGTTGGAAATCTTGCGAAAGGTGCCGGGTCCGGCCATCTTATACGTACGCTCGCGCAAGGCGACGCAGGAGATCAGCGAGTGGCTGGTGCGGCGGAACATTTCGGCGTCGTATTACCATGCCGGGCTGGACTTTGAGGAGCGCGGTCGCCGGCAGGATGATTGGATCAAGAATCGTACGCGGGTGATCGTGGCGACCAACGCCTTTGGTATGGGCATTGACAAGCCCGACGTGCGGCTGGTCGTGCACCTGGACCTGCCGGAGAACATCGAGTCGTATTACCAGGAAGCCGGCCGTGCCGGCCGCGACGGGCAGCGCTCGTTCGCCACCATATTGTACCAGGATGGTGACATGACGAGTTTGCAGTTTAAGGTGACGCAGAACCATCCGCCGCCGGAAGTGCTTCGCCGTACATACCAGGCGCTGGCGAATTATTACCAGCTGGCGATCGGGAGCGGTGAGGGACAGAGCTATGACTTTGACCTGCACGACTTTGCAGACCGCTTTCAATTTCAGCAGGCGGAGGTATATGTGGCGTTGAAAAAGCTGGAAGAGGAGGGGTTGATCCAGTTTACGGAGAGCTTTTACAACCCGTCGCACCTCCACTTCCTGATGGATAAGACGCGGTTGTATGAGTTTCAGATCGCCAACGCGCGGTTTGATCCGTTTATCAAGATGTTATTGCGGCTTTACGGCGGCGAGCTGTTCACAGGCTTTGTGCGTATATCCGAAGCGTTCGTGGCCCGGGCCATGAGCGCCCGCGAAGGAGATACACGGGCGGTATTGCAACACCTCGATTCGCTGAAGGTGGTGATATACCAACCGTTGAAGGATAAGCCGCAGGTAACGTTCATTTTGCCGCGCCAGGATGCGGACCGTCTGCCGCTCGACCTCGGGCGGTTAGAGACGCGTAAGAAATTGGCGCTGGACAAGGTGCAGGCCATCACGCACTATGCCCAGCAGACCGAGCGTTGCCGCATGGTGGTCATGCAGGAGTACTTTGGTGAAGAAGCTATCGGCGTATGTGGTCTGTGTGATGTCTGCCTGGCACAGCGCAAGGAGCAGGATGCCTCGGCGGTGGAAGAGCTGCACGAGGAAGTTCTGAACGTACTCCGCGCCGCGCCGATGAGCATGGAAGAGCTGGAAGAGCGCATTGCCCCACGCGACCGCGAGCTGTTCGTCGATATCGTGCGCGAACTGGTGGACGGCGGCAGACTGGTGTATGACGAGGCCTGGAAACTGCGCCACGCGCGGTAACGATTACATTTGAATGCATGAAAAGACTTCTCAAGATCGCATTAACACTACCGGTATTTCTCGGTATCACCATGTTGCTGACGCATTGCTCTTTTAAACGACAGGCGCGTAAGCTCTATGCGGAAGCGGCCAAAGAGAAACCCTTTGATGTAGTGATCGTGCCCGGTGTGCCGTATGAGAAGGAGCGCACGACGCGCGTGATGAACATGCGCATTTTCTGGGCCAAGCATTTATACGACAGCGGCTATACCCGCAACATTATCTTTTCGGGGTCTGCCGTGTACAGCCACTTTGTAGAAGGCAAAGCTATGAAGATGATTGCCGACTCGCTGGGTGTTCCGCCAGAGCACACTTTTGCGGAGACGAAAGCTGAGCATAGTACAGAAAATATATACTATTCATGGAAGCTGGCGAAGGGGATGGGTTTTCAGAAGATTGCACTGGCGACTGATCCGTTTCAGTCGGCTATGTTGAAGAGCTTTATTCGGAAATATTGTCCGGGGGTGAAGTCGGTGCCCGTGGTGACGGAGATTCTTGACCTGGAAGGTAAGACGTTGCCGGTCATCGACACGGCTACGTTGTATGTGCCCGACTTTGTTTCGATTATGGAGCGGGAGTCTTTTTGGAAACGCTTCCGGGGAACGATGGGTAAACGTATTAAGGAAGAAGTTCGTCAGGAGGAGGAAGCGAAGAAGGGCCAGTGACGTGGCTGGCGGGCAGAGGAAGCCGACGGCAGTTACAAACTGCCGACAGTTCCAGGCACCCGCGATAGCTATCGGGGTTACGCACCTTCTCCGCCGGTTGGCGGATCGGTGCTAAACTTGCGCCAGCAACAGCATACTTTACTGCGTTAGCAGCTCCTGGGCGTTTTCGAGTGCAATCTTAGAAGGCTTTTCACCACCGATCATCTTGGCGATCTCTTGTACGCGGTCCTGGGCTTTAAGCTCGCGGATGCTGCTCATGGTTTTGGCGGCCGAGTGATCTTTATACACGAAGTAATGTGCGTCGCCCTTGGCGGCTACCTGGGGCAGGTGGCTGATGGTGATGAGCTGGTGTTTCTTGGACATGCTCTTCATGAGATTGCCCAACTTGATGGCCACTTCGCCGGAGATACCGGTGTCGATCTCGTCGAGCACCAGTGTGGGCATGGCCGTCTTTTCGGCCATGACGTATTTGATGCAGAACATGAGGCGCGAGAATTCGCCGCCCGACGCTACCTGGGCGAGCGGGCGCGGTGCTATGCCTTTGTTGGCGCTGAAGAGCAGCTCGATCTTATCCATGCCGGCGGGCGTGGGCTCGGCCGGCTGACGGTCTACGGCGAGCGTGGCATTGAGAATGCCGACCTCCTGGAGCAGCTTGACAAGTTGTGTTGTCAGCGGTGTGAATACTTTCTGGCGTGACTCGCTCAGCTTGGCGCCGGTAGCCCGCACGTTCTTTTCAGCCGCTTCAAAGGCTGCTTTGGCTTTGGCCAGTGCTTCGTCGAGGTTGCCGGTAATGCTGTTCTTTTCTTCGAGACCATTGCGCAAGGCGATGAGCGCCGGTACATCGGCCGCGCCATGCTTTTTGAGCAGGCGATAGAACAGGCTCAAACGCTCTTTGATGAGCTCGGAGCGCTCGGGATCGAATTCGATGTTCTCCTCTTCGCGTTCTACTTCGTTTAAGATGTCGTCCAGCTCGATGATGACGCTGTCGAGGCGTTGCAACAGTGCGTTATACGACTCGGAGTAGGAGGCGATGTGCTGCAGGTGGCCGCGGGCGTCACGCAGGCCGTTGCGCGAGGCATACTCGGATGTCGAGAGCACGGACAGGATACCCTGGAAGCGGCTCTTGATCTCTTCGGCATGCTCCATGATCTTGAGCTCTGACTCGAGCTTTTCCTGCTCGTTGTCCTCGTCCAGCGCTGCTTTGTTCAGCTCTTCCAGCTGGAAGCGGATATAGTCGGCTTCCTGGCGCAGGGTGTCTGCCTCGTCGCGCAGGTTTTCGTATGCTTTTTTTGCTTTGGTATAGGCGGACCAGTCCTCGGCGTATTTGTCGGTGAGGGTGGTGTTCTCGGCATAGGCATCGATCAACCGCAGTTGAAAGGCCTGGTTGCCCAGCGCCAGGGTTTCGTGCTGGGAGTGCACGTCCATGAGCAGGCCGCCCAGCTTCTTCATGACTTCGAGCGTAACGGGGGTGTCGTTGATGAATGCCCGGGACTTGCCGCCGGGGCTGATCTCGCGGCGGATCACCGTGGTATCGTCGTAGTCGAGGTCTTCGGCTTTGAAAAATGACTTGAGCCGGTAATGGCGGATGTCGAAGACGCCTTCGGTCACGCATTTCTCCTGCTCGTCCCACAGCACTTTGCTTTCGGCACGGTTGCCCATGAGCAGGCCGAGGGCACCCAGCATAATGGACTTGCCCGCGCCGGTTTCGCCGGTGATCACGTTGAGGTGGGCAGACGGCTCGAGCTCCAGGTGGCGGATAAGGGCGTAATTTTTAATGGTCAGGTGCTTCAGCATCAGGCGTTCGTATCGAAGTAGATTTCTGTCAGGGTAACAAACGGATGGGTGGTCTTCTTCTGGCGCATGTTTCGCAGCGTGATGCCGGTGGCGTTTACGTGCTCTACGGTGCCGAATACAACCGTGCTGTCCGTCAGCACAATATTAATTTGTTTGCCCACAAATTCATCGATTCTTTTCCGGATTTGCTCCGGATCGCTCAGGCGAAGTTGTTTGGTCCCCATGGATGTCGGCGCGGATGGCTTAGTTCTGGATGATCTTGGCGTAGTCGGCTCGTGTAGAAGAGGGGTCGAGCGTTTGGATGACGTCGTATGCCTCGCGGCGCACGGGCAGGTTGCCGGACGAGAAGATGTTCACCAGCTCTTTGCCCTTGGCGTCGAAGAAGCTGGTCAGCAGCACGGCCGTGGGGTTTACGTCGCGTACCTTTTTAATATCTTTTAACCCTTTGAGAATGATCTCCCGGCTTTTGTCAGGGTCTTTGTCGAAGATGTCGAGGGCCAGGCGGTGGTAGGCGTATACCGCTTTGCGCAGGTCGTTCATCTGCGGATTGTTGAGGTTCTCGACGATCCAGTAGCGGTTCCGGTTGCTGCCCATGGCGTCCCACCCCGGGCGGTTGGATTGCTGCGCGTTGTTCACGGCCTGGCGTGCCTGCTGGAAGAACGGCGTGCCGCCCATCTCGCTAAAGGTATCGTAGTCGATGCCGATGATGAGGTATGCATACACCGCCAGCATGGAGGTGAGGTTGTTGGTAAAGGTATTGTCGTTGTATTCCAGGGGCTGCGACTCGACGTATTCAAACTCCCAGTCGCGGTCGGCAAAGTTGAAGACCAGCGACGAGTAGTTGGAATTGTATACAGGGCGGGCCGACTGTACTTGTACCGAGGCTGCGAAGCTGGTCGGTGAGTTCATTTTTGTGATCGTAATGAGAATGTTGCAGGCGATGCGTTCGTAGTTCTTGTATGTATCGTTTGTCCACTTGCGGGTGTTCATGAACTGCTCGATCGCTTTTTTCATGTCGGGAAAAATGGTGCGGTCGTTGGTCTGGATCTGCGTGGCGTTAACGGCGACGGTACAGTCCAGTTCCTGGCCTTGTGCGACAACGGCCCAAAGAATACAACCTGCCAGGAGTGCTTTTTTAATCATGCAGCTTTTCAATAATGGCATTGACAATGTCCCGCGCTACATCCTTCTTATCCTTCAATTCGAACGTTCGCACCCCGTGTTTATGATCGAGAATGGTGACTTTGTTCGTGTCGTGTCCGAAGCCGGCGCCTTTGTCGTTGAGTGAATTTAACACAATGAGGTCAAAATTCTTGGCGTCGAGCTTTTTCAAAGCGTTCTGCTGCTCATTTTCGGTTTCCAGCGCAAAACCGGCCATGACTTGCCCGGGGCGTTTTACCTTTCCCAGCGACGCTGCAATATCGCGCGTTTTGGTCAGGGCGAGGGTGAGGTTTCCGTCGGTCTTCTTGATTTTCTGTTCAGCCTTCTCTACGGGACGGTAGTCCGCCACGGCCGCGGCCAGCACGGCTATGTCACTTTCGGAAAAAAGCGAGGCGCTGGCCTGGTACATCTCTTCTGCCGATACAACCGGTATTACGTTGATGTTGGAATGTTGCGCGCGTTGCTGGGTGGGCCCACTGACCAGGTTTACACGGGCACCTTCACGGGCGAAGACTTCCGCCAGGGAGAAGCCCATTTTACCGGTAGAGTGGTTGCTGATGAACCGCACGGGGTCGAGCGCCTCCTGGGTCGGGCCGGCAGTGATCAGCACGGATTTGCCATGGAGACGGCCCGTAGCCTGAAAGAACTTTTGCAGCGCGTCGAAGATCTCTTCGGGTTCGGCCATGCGGCCGTGCCCCGTCAGGCCGCTGGCGAGCTCGCCATAGCCCGGTGCGAGAATGATATTGCCATAGGAGCGGAGCTTGTCGAGGTTGCCTTGTGTAGCGGGGTGCTGCAGCATGTCCAGGTCCATGGCAGGGGCCAGGAAGACGGGACAGCGTGCGGAGAGGTATACCGCCAGCAGCAGGTTGTCGCAGATACCGTGGGCCATTTTGGCTGCGGTGTTGGCGCTGGCGGGGGCGATGACGAGGGCGTCAGCCCACAGGCCCAGGTCGACGTGGTTGTTCCACTGACCGGTCTCGTCACGAACGAAGCTCGTGAGAACGGGGTTTTTGGAGAGCGTGGAGAGCGTCAGGGGGGTGATGAAATCGCCGGCGGCTGGGGTCATGACGACCTTTACCGTTGCGCCGGCCTTCACCAGCAGGCGTGTAAGCATCGCCGATTTATAGGCGGCGATGCTGCCGCTCACGCCGAGTACAATTTTTTTGCCTTGCATGCGCCAGGTCTCGTTACAGGTTGACCGTTATCCGTTAACGGCTGCTATTGTGTTACAATCAACAGATAACGATTAACGGCTCGCGCTTAGTCTAGTTTCAAGTCAGCGTCACTGCCACGACGACGGAAGCTCAGGTCGCCATCGAGGAACTCGTCGGTAGCGATGTTGGTCGGCTTCGGCATGCGCTCGTAGAACTTGGAGATCTCGATCTGCTCGCGGTTTTCGAACACTTCTTCGAGGTTGTCTACGGTCGTCGCAAACTCAGCAAGCTTGTTGTTGAGCTCTTCTTTCATGTTTATGGCGATCTGACGGGCGCGTTTCGAAATAACTACTACAGACTCGTACAGGTTGCCGGTCGGTGCAGCGATCTTTTCTACGTCGCGGGTAATGATGGATGATTGAACTGCCATAGTATTACGTATTTGTATTTTTGAATTTGCTAAGTTTTTCGAGGCTGTCGGTGTAGAGCTTTTCGGCATCGCGCAGGTATTTGCCCTCGGGATACTTGTCGATATACTCTTTGTAGTGCTCGACCACGGCCTTGTACCGTTCCGCCTGCTTGGAGGTGATACTTTGCTGCGCCAGTTTGTATTCGGCCGAAACGACCAGGAACGAAGCCTGCTCCAGGTAGTGCGAATCGGGAAAGTTGTTTTTAAAGTTGTTCAGTGCCACGATCGCGGCCTTGTAGCTGCGCATGCGGTAGTACTGGTACGCGTTGTTAAAGCCTTTGGTTTCCAGCTTGGCCTGCGTGGTGAAGATCACCTCTACGGCCTTGTCGCGGAACGCGCTGTTGGGATACCGGTTCAGGAACTCCTGCATGGCGGCCATGGCGTTGACCGAGCTGGTCTGGTCCAGGTTCGCATCGGGCGAGGAGGCGTATTGCGAATAGGCGTACATGTATCGCGCCTCTTCCGCCAGCGTGCTTCGGCCGTAGGTCTCGTAAAAGGTCTTGAACTGCTCGGAGGCCAGAAGGTACAGTTTGTCATAAAACTGGCAATAGGCCAGGTAGAACTGCACTTTTTCGCCTTCGGGTAGACCCCGTACTACCGGCAGGATCTGTTCGTACAGCACCGAAGCCCTGTAGTATTCTTTCTTGTCATAATAAACCATGGCGGCCTCGTACTTCACCCGCCAGTCCGGGCTTTTTTCAATTTTCCGGAACTTGCTACATGCCGCAGTGGCCAGAAGAATGACGAGAAAGTATGACGCTACTGATAGTTTTCGCATAAGCCCGCAAATATAATACAAGTGATCAGAACAGAAAAACGCCTTTTCCGCCCGTTTTAAGATGTGGGAAAACGGGAAAAAGTTCTTTTTGAAGCGATTTTACAGATTTGTGATGTTTCAGCGGCGATCAGGATGGCTTTACCAGGAGGCTACCATAAGTCAGCCCCGGTTTTGGGATAGGTATGATACGGGTATGACAGCATCTTGGACCAGATAAGACCAGCGCCGGTGCGCGCCTTGAATTGTTACGCCCCTTCAGGACTGGGCTTTTGGATGCACTGGAATCCCCAGGCCTTCAGCCTGGGCTGTTGTATTACGCCCTGGCCGATCCCCTTGTATAAACCATAGAAATCGCCAGATGGGATAGTGTACGGCTTTAGTATGGCTTTGATACGGGTGATGTACGGCTTTGGTATGGCTTTGATACGGGTAATCCTGGGGGTTGATACGGGTAATCTCTGTCCCGGATCACTTCTTCACGATCAGCTTGCGGGTCATGACGCTCTCGTTTTCCAGGTAGAGCGTGATGAAGTAGATACCGGCGCTCAGCTCGTCGGTGCGCAATCGGAGGCGGTTCTCTGCGCTGGAGAGGGGGTAGTTGCCTACCGGGTTGCCCAGCAGGTTGTGCATGATGATCTTGGCTTTTACCTGCTCGCTGACGAGGCTGTACTCGATATAGGCGTTGTTGTCGGTAACGGGATTGGGGTAGACGTCATGGATCGTGATAAAATGGGATGAATACAGGTCCTGCTTCTCGGGCTTTTCGTCTACGGCGAAGTTGACGCGAAACTCGACTGTATGGCTGGGGTTGGAACGGCTGAAGGCCAGGTAATGTACGGAGCTGATCCCCGGCACGAGTCCGGCTTCCAGCGCAACCTGCAGGCTGCCAAGGGTCTGGCCCGGCTCGACTTTGATGATGTAGTCTTCAACCTTTTGTTCGAGGCAGTTTTCACCGACGCAAAAGAAGTTTTTCTGGGTGCTGCCGATCTGGCTGTCGATCTTTCTGATGATCAGGGTAATAGGCTTGTCGGAAGTGTTCTTGAAACGGATGGGCGCTTTGATGGTTTCGCCGATAAGGCCGCGATATGTTTCTTGCAGGGCGACAACCTCAAAGCTTTGGCCGGCGGCAAACCGGACAAGCAGCACACAGGTCGTCAGCAATAGAAATTTTCTCATAGGCCCCGCATCGTCTACAAAAGTTAAACATTATACGGGAATCTCATACTAGCCGGACAACTTTTTCGTTGGGCTTTGCGAAATTTTAAATTACAAACGTTTTCGGTCGTCTGTCGTCGCAGTAGTGTCAGGTTGGGAGTGTGGCTTTATCACGTCTATTTTGTTCACAACGGAGTCTGCCGGGAGTTTGAGCATGCCGTCGCGCATCGGGTTTTTGCCTGTTGTTCCCGTCGTGTCGCGTTCGGTTCCGGGTTTCACCCATTCTTTTTTGCTGGCACTGGTCGTCTTTTTGTTATTGGTGGACGGTACCTGTGGTTTTACCACGTCTTCGCGCGTAGGCTTCTCGTCGCCGCGCCATTGAAAGCCCTTCAGCTTGGTGTCCTCGATCTTGAGCTCGTGGGGCGGAATGACGCTCGCCTCGGGCTTTTTGTAAAACGTGAGATTATTCACTTTACCCTCTTTGAAGCGGATCATGATGTTACTGCAGATGATCTTGTTCATGCCCGAGGATTTGTTGGTCTTCTCGTCCAGCAGGAAATAAAGACTTTCGCCATTGCCCTCGACGTAGACGTGACTGATCTGCTGGTTGCGGAAGTACGTGGTCATGAGCCGCCCCTTGATCTGGTTGAAGTTTATCAACGTATCGCGCGAGATCACGAACGAGTTCGCCACCATGTAGATGCGGTCGATGGTGTTGTTCTTCATCAATGCGCGGATGGAGTCTGCCGTCATCTGGTTGCCTTCCGACCAGAGTACCGGCTTTTCATAAAAGTAGAGGGTAGAATCGATAGAGCGAT
The DNA here is from genome assembly GCF_018598185.1 of Dawidia soli. GTDB lineage: Bacteria > Bacteroidota > Bacteroidia > Cytophagales > Cyclobacteriaceae > Ohtaekwangia > Ohtaekwangia soli. The sequence continues at coordinate 150,860 of NZ_JAHESC010000003.1, read as the reverse complement.
ACTCGACCGAGTCGGCCAGGCCCTGCATGTCGCGCTTGTAGATTTTGACGTTGTTGTAGGCCAGCAGTCTTTTTTTGGAAGGATCGGGGCTGTCGATCGATACCAACGTGTCGGCTGACATAAAAAGAGTGTCGCCGTTGTCGGCCACTTTGGCGAGGTAGGCGTTGTTATATACTTTGGCGATACCTTTGGTTCGATAATAATCGGCGGCCTGCCCGTAAATGACGAGGCTTTCCTTTTTATAGGTCATGACCACGTTGCGCCGGAAGAGGTAGCGTTTGCGAAAGTCGTCGAGCTTATAGTCTTCGGCATCGAGGGTATAGTCCTGCGTCTCGGCCTGGCCGAGCTTGAGGTCCGAGCGTTTGGTGATGGTTTCGTAAAAACCGCTTTCGTATACAATGGTGCTGCTGTCGCTCCGCACCACGTTGGTGGGGCTGACGAAGTAGATGATCTTGCTTCGCGAATTATACTGGAGGCTGTCCGCCGTCATGGTATAATCGGGGTTCTTAACGTCTACGTTCTTTTTGAACGACGCCAGGTTGTTGCTGACGTTGTAATACCCACGCACGCTGGTAAGGGTGTTGACGCTGTCGACCAGGCGGCCGCCGGTTTTGTAGTAGGCCAGGTTCCGGTTGCGATCGAAGTCGAGGTACTCGGTGTATAGCGTGGCGGTTGCCAGCTTCGTGAAGACTACATTGTTGCGCAGGCGCGCCAGCTTGGTGTTGCCGTCGTATTCCAGCTTGCGGCCGGTGATGGTAACGGAGTCGCCTTCCAGGATGCGCACGCGGCCGAAGGCCTCTACAAAGTTTCGTTTCTTGAAGAAGTAGGCCGAGTCGCAATAGATGGTGGTGTTGTTCTGGGTCATGATGACATTGCCCAGCAGACGGTCAAAACGTTCGTCGCCCATGCGACCACCGCGGAGCTTGTCGGCCTGTTTGAGGTGGACGCGTTTTTGGGCCAGCAGCGGTCCGCCGGCCAGCAGGAATCCTGCTATCAGTAACCAGACGATCCGGGACCCGCTGCGGGCGACGCTTTCCGAGTTTTTCATGGGTGCAAGCTACAAATGATCTGTCATATGGGCACGAATAACTATAATCGTACCTTTGAGTTTCCATGCTAGAGCAATTTCTGAACCATATTCACGAATACCGTCTATGCGGCCCGACCGATCGCATTTTGCTGGCGGTAAGCGGGGGAATTGACTCGGTTGCCATGCTACGGCTTTTTCACGAAGCCGGGCAGCCCGTGGCCGTGGCACACTGCAATTTTCAACTGCGGGGCGAGGCTTCGGACGGTGACCAGCGATTTGTAGAGTCCCTGTGCCGCGACCTGGCGGTGCCCTGTTTTGTAAAACGTATGGACACGACCGCCTATGCGGAAGCAGAAGGCCTGTCGATCCAGCTGGCCGCCCGGGCGCTGCGGTATGCGTGGTTCGAGGAGGTACGGAGAGGCGAGGGGTTTGACCGTATCGCCACGGCGCATCACCTGAACGACGCCCTGGAAACGGTCTTGCTGAACTGGACCCGGAGCGCGAACCCCGACGGTCTGGCCGGTATACCGGTACGGCAGGGTGTCGTCATCCGGCCGCTGTTGTTTGCCACGCGCGCGGCCATAGAAGTATATGCTGCCTCCCAAGGCTTTCCCTGGCGCGAGGATGCCAGCAATCAGACGGACGATTATGCACGCAACTTTATACGGCACCAGGTAGTGCCGCGTCTGAAAGAATTAAATCCATCGCTGGAGCAGACGGTGCAGCGCGGGTTGGCCGGTATGGAGGGAGTGTTGTCACTGGCCGGGGATGGCCTCGAACGTTGGAAGGAAATGTATACATCCGTAAAAGGAAACCGTATCGCTATACGCAAAACGTTCGCGACGGCGCCTCACGCCACCGCCATCCTGGCGCGTTACCTGCGTCCCTTCGGCTTTCACTACGGGCAGTGTGAGGACATGGTGCGGGCATTGACAGGACAGCCCGGCAAGCAGTTCCTGGCAGCGGGCTATACGATCATGATCGATCGCGAAGAGCTGATCCTGCTTCCGCGCACAGCGGACTGGCAGGCGGTAACATTGGCGACGGAGCACGACCAGGTAATATTAGGCGATTGGGTACTGGCCGTAGAGAGACGTGACGCGGGCCAGCTCCTTGCCGGTGGAGTGTGGCAGGCTACGGTGGATGCCGACCGTATAACGTTTCCCATCACCTGGCGCCGGTGGCGGGCCGGCGACGTGTTCCATCCGTTGGGTATGAGTCAGGGTAAAAAGATCAGCGACTTTCTGATCGACCGCAAGGTAGCGCGAGCAGACAAGGCTGATGTAACCGTGCTGGAGGCCGGCGGACAGATCGTTTGGGTGGCGGGCCACCGGCTGGACGACCGGTTTAAAGTGACGACGGCTACCCGGCAGGTGCTGACGTTTACGATCCGCCCGCACATTTTATAGAATAACCTTTTTCTTTTGGCGCGTGGAGTGATAAATTCGCCCCCGGTTTATTTAGAGCATAATTCCTGCCTTTATCCCTGAACGTGCTGACCCTCAAAGCGATATTGGTTCATCAATCCCCGTTTCACACCCGGATCAGCGGCGTGGATCTCATCGATTTTCCAACACTAAAATTTATATTCATATGAAAGTAACAGTAGTAGGCGCTGGCAATGTGGGCGCTACGTGTGCCGATGTGCTGGCCTACCGCGAGGTGGCTAACGAGATCGTGCTGATAGATATCAAAGAAGGTTTTGCCGAAGGCAAGGCCCTGGATATCTGGCAGAAAGCTCCGATCGACCTGTATGACAGCCGCACGATCGGCGCCACCAACGATTATTCGAAATCGGCTAACTCGGACGTGGTCGTGATCACTTCCGGTCTGCCGCGCAAACCGGGCATGAGCCGCGACGACCTTATCGGAACCAACGCCGGCATCGTGAAGTCGGTAACGGAGAATGTCGTGAAGCATTCACCCAATGCCATCATTATCGTGGTCAGCAACCCGCTGGACGTTATGACATACCAGGCACACCTCACCTCGAAATTCCCCCGCAACCGCGTGATCGGTATGGCCGGAATCCTGGATACAGCGCGTTATCGTGCCTTCCTGGCGGAAGCCCTGAACGTATCGCCGAAAGATATCCAGGCGATCCTGATGGGTGGCCACGGCGATACCATGGTGCCGCTGCCCCGCTATACTACCGTAGCCGGTATTCCGGTAACCGAGCTGATCGACAAAGACAAGCTGCACGCTATCCTGGAGCGCACAAAAGTGGGTGGTGGCGAGCTGGTGAAGCTGATGGGCACTTCGGCCTGGTATGCACCCGGTTCGGCGGCTGCACAAATGGTAGAAGCCATTGTAAAAGATCAGCGTCGCGTATTCCCGGTTTGTATCAAGCTGGAAGGCGAGTATGGCATTAAAGATTGCTACCTGGGCGTACCGGTGATCCTCGGTAAGAACGGTGTTGAGAAAGTTCTCGAGCTCGACCTGAACGGCGAAGAAAAAGCATTGCTCGAAGCCAGCCGCAAGGCGGTGAAAGAGGTGATGGACGTGCTGGAGAAATTGGGCTAATACTGCCAGTATTGGTCATAAAAAAAAGGAGGTCATCAAGCCTCCTTTTTTATTGTCTAAAAAAAAGGCCCTTTCAAGGACCTTTTGATTAGAATCGCTTAGCGAGTTATTTGCCAGTGAGCGTATAAATGTCGTAAGCATTATATGTTTTTCCGTCGATCTCCATGCTGAAATCCTCGTTGAGTTTCTTCAGCACAAGCTCTGTGGCAGTGATACTAACCAGCTCGAATTCTTCTGTGTCGATGCCGTCAGCGCCCCAATCTTCAGTCCATGACAGCGTTTTCTCGCCGTTCTTCCATTCCCATGTACCGACAATCTTGTCTTCATCACCGTAGCAAATGTCTACGAAAGTATATACTTTGTCTGTCGAGAATGTGCTGTAGCTGGTTTCGTCGCATTCGTCGATATCGCCAAAATCTTCGCGTTGGCCTTGAAGTTCGATCTCATGTTTTGTTTTCGACCATTTTTTAGCGGTTAGGAGCTCTGTTTTGTTGACACCCTTGTCATCGTCATCGCTACACGAAGTCGTAAGAGCAAGCATAGAGAATGCGATTGCAATAGAGAGGATTGAATAGAATTTTTTCATGACAGGATAAAGTGTTTATTTGGTTATAGGACAAAGATATAGCCCGTGAAGGGCTATATTTTTGTCTTAACAAACCTCACCTGCCGTATGTAATGAAAACGTCATTTGTACATATTTGGAGTTCAGTTGTACAAAACGGCGGTCTGATGACTGTTATACATCTTCGCGGCGCAGGCTCCAGCCCAGACTGCCGAGCAGTATCAATACCGTTAGCCAGGTAGAGGCCATCATCACTTTGTTACCGACCACATAAGGAGCGGGTTCATAGCGGAATTCGATGGTGTGATCACCCGCGGGTACGGCCAGCGCGCGCAGCACATAGTTCACGGGCAGGATGGGAGCTTCTTTACCATCGATAAAGGCGCGCCAGCCCTTGGCATAATATATTTCCGAGAATACGGCCAGGCCGTTTTGCGCAGCGTGGCTTTGATATTTGAGATAGGGCGGCTTGTGTGTGACGATGGAAATGGTGGCCGCACTGTCGTATCCAAACTCCGGCACGGTAACGGCCGCGGTATTGACCACCGCGGTAACCTTGGTGTCGGTATCGCACAGTGTCGCCAGTTCTTCGGCCGGAGAGCTGGTCTTCTTTACCTCGCGAACAAACCATGCCGGCCCATTAGCACTACCGTTGGGTATGACCTGGTTGGCCTGTTGGCCGTACATCATATATTTTATGTTCAGCATGTTGATGACACCGTACGGGCGGAAGTTCAAATCACCGGCCCGGATGCCCTGGATCAACGCGACGGTTTGTTGCGACAAGCAAGAGTCGTACAGGTCCTGGTAGCGGCGCAGCTTGGCGCCGTGGTAACCGCCTACGGAGTAATGATAATGGGCGGTACGCGCTTCGCTGGTGAAGGCGCCCGGCTGAATGTTGTACACGCGGTAATACGATGTGTCCTGCCGGATGGCCTGGTCGGCCGGTGTCATTTCGGGAGCTGTGGTTTCGCGCTTGCGCACGTAGTTGTCTTTTGTGAGATAACGGCGGTCTACCAGGCTGACGTCAAACACGATCATGATGGCGACGAACGCATAAAAGCCGGCCGGCACTTTTTTCCATACGGCAAAGTATAGCATGATAAAGAGCGCGGCAATAAACGCGAGCGACCGGAATGCATCGCCGCGGAACAGGCTCTTGCGGTCGTCGATCAGCGCGCCGATGAACCACGAAGGCAGTTGTTCTTCGCCCTCGCGGGTAAAGTCAAACGCGCCGGCGAACAGGAGGAATAGCAGGCACAGCCCCCCCGTGGCGCCAAAGACGATGAGCAGTTTCTTTTTGGCCGCTTTGTCCAGGCCGGTATCCATGAGCTTTTCAACACCCAGCACACCCAGCAGGGGCAGCGTAAAGAGCGTGATGATCAATGCGAAGGTCACGGACCGGAACTTGTTAAAGCCGGGCACGTGGTCGAACAGGAAGTAATTGAATGCAGAAAAGTTCGCGCCCCAGCTCAGCATAATGCCGAGGGCGGCAGCCGGCACCAGCCACCAGATGTATTTGCGGTCGGCAAAGGCCAGGCCGACGGCAAACAAAAAGATGATGGTCGCCCCGGCGTAATAGGGAACGGTATACGACTGCGGCCCCCAGTAAGCAGAGGTGAACTGGGCCAGTTGATTGGCGGTCTGCTCGTCTCCCGAGCGGGTCAACGCCTGGTATACTTCGCTCTTTTGATCGCGCACCAGGTAGTTTGCGGCACTGCCTCCGTAGAAGTTGGGCATCAGCATCATGAACGGTTCCCAGACGCCGTTGTTGGCGTCGAACGCATAGCTGCGGGGAAGACCGTTGACAGCTTGCGAGGGGGCTGCAAGGTCTGACTTACCGCGAATGGTATACGCGCCATACTCGGTAACGCCCCACAGCTGGCCGATAAAAGTGCAGGCACCGATGATGGCCGCGGGGAGGAGCATGGCCGTTGTGGCAAAGAAGCCCGCTACTTTCTTTTCACGCAGGGCGTAGATGAATTGAACCAGTCCGTAGATCAGCACAATGAGCAGGAGGTAAAATGTTACCTGCAGGTGATTCTCTTTCAGTTGCAGGGCCACGGCGGCCGTGGTGATGCCCAGGCCCAGCAGGCGCCGGCCGGAGTAGGCCAGGTGTATACCGGCGATGACCAGGGGCATAAACGCGATAGCGCCGATGCGGCCGTTGTGGCCGGCCGCGAGCCCGACGATCATATACGATGAAAGCCCGAACGCAATGGCCGCGCCGATGGCGAGGTAGGGCCGTACGCGGAAAGCCAGCAGCATGATGTAATAGGAAATGAATGCTATGAAGATGTTGGCATAGGGGTGCGCCAGTCCGAGCGACAGCACTCTTTTTAAGAGGCCGATGCCGTAGTTACTCCAATGCAGGTTGATGAGGTATGCCGGCATCCCGCTGAACATATTGTCGGCCCAGAGTCCTTCCTGGCCGGTGGCTTCGCGATAGTCGCGCAGGGTTTTGGATGAGCCCTCCCATTGCTGGATGTCGTATTGCGACAAGACCTTGTTGTCAAAGAAGAACGGACTGAAGAACACGACCGTAACCAGTAGGAATGCCGCGATGGCAACGAGATGTGGAAGAACGTGCCGGGCGAAGTTGATTTTTTTCATGCAGGCGGATTATCGGTGCAAAATAGGAAGGATTAGCTAAAAACCCAGCCCCCGTTGACAGGTTCGTCGGATGGGTTTGCCTATTGGTCGTGGGTACATTAGGGGTTTTCGTTATATTCGCCCGAATGTCAATATTTCGTTATGGAAGAAATTATTTCAGAAGGTGTGTTGAGCATGTTGCCGGTGCTTTTTAATGTCGTGCTGCAGCTGGCGATGTTGATCGTTCCGATATATTGTATCTCCAAACGGCCGACAGCTCCAGCTTATTTGATGCTGATCGGTGCGGTGCTGGGCTTGCCGGGTGTGTTTTTCTCGACGTGGTGGAATCTCTGGGGTATAAATTTAAATATGCCCGCAGAAAATATCACCCGTTACTTTATGCTCTTCGGTGCCATTTCGTTCCTGGCCTCGCTGGCGTTTGCCTTTGGTTTTTTACTCTTCGTATACGGTGCTCTGAGAAAACGGGCCTCCTTCTAACAACACATATTATGGATAGTTATCAACTTCTTATGCTTCTCCCGCAGCTGATCGGCTCCCTCGCAAACGTGGTGATCCTGGGCACTGCCGTGTATGCCATCAGCCGGCAACCGTCGATTGCCACGGGGCTGATGGTGTTTGGTGGTTTTGCGCGACTCGTGTGTGGTCTGTTTTTTGCCGTCGGCGTCTTTTTCTTTGACAACGACTATGAGCGGTATGCGATGGTGGGAGTGCCTTTTCAGATTCTGGCGTATCTGGGTGCCGTCGCCTTCATGGTAGGCTTCTTTATGTTTGCCTACAGGTTGTTTTCGGTTCGTGCAGCGGCATAATACACCCGTTATGATCACGACAGAGAAAGTCTATATCCTCGCATTTCCCGGCAACGACGCGAACAAAGAAAAGCTCTTTGCCGAGCGCTTGCGGTTGCTGCCACTGCCGGAAAATACACCCCTCGAAGTCGTGGAGGTGCCGCGCGAGATCGATGCCCTGGCCGCACTGAATGCAGCCGGTCTGAAACTGATGGAAGGGTATAATCCCGACGACAAGCGAGATGTAAGTCTGGCCATGGGCCACTGGCGCGTGTGGCACCAGGCGTTGCAGGAAGGAAGACAGTCTGTCGTGGTGCTGGAAGAAGACTTTGTGCCCACCGGCACGCACTATCATATTTTAGACACCGACGAGACAGCAGACCTGCTGTACCTGGGGCGGTATGCCAGCGACGGCGACCGACCGGCCAACACCGGTGGCCTGGTACGTCCGGGGTATAGCCAGGGCGCCTTCGCCTACCGGCTCAACCGACGCGGCCTCGAGATCCTGACCGCTTCAGGTTTTGCCGAACAGATCATACCCGCGGGCGAACTGTTCAGCGCCCTCAGCGGCCAGCACCCCGACCGTGAAGTGAAGGAAGCGTATACCGGGCGGCTCGACGTGCTGGCGCCGATGAAGAACTTTATATCGCCGGACGGCAACTGGCACGCATCGCTGCAAGCCGCCGGTGGATATATACCGTTGCATCCGCAGTTATACCAGGCGTTCGGCGAGCACGAGGCAGCCTGGGTAAAACGGTATGTCAACCCCCAGCTGGTGCACCGCGAGTTCGACCTGATCTGCGACGAGCCGATCGACAACGTCTACGCCTTTCCGTTCTTCACGCCGGCGTTTTGCCAGGAGGTGATCGAGGAAGCCGAGCACTTTGGCGAGTGGACTAACTACCGCGAAAAAGACGGCGATCCCATCGACATCAAGCTAAGCTCGTTCGGGCTGGACGAGGTGTTCAACCAGGCCCTCCGCAAATACCTGCATCCGTTGCTGTTTCATAAATACCACCTACACGGACAAGGCTGGGAAAACCTCACGTCACAGAACTTCATCGTACGGTACCTGGCCGAGCGCCAGGGACACCTCGGGCTGCATAACGATGGTAGCTATGTATCGCTGATCGTGACGCTGAACCTCGACTACGACGGCGGCGGAACGTTCTTTCCCAAGTATAAAAAACTGATCAAGCCTGAACAGGTGGGCTATGCGTCCGTACACCCCGGGTTGTTGGGCTATTTGCATGGCGCCCGCCCCATCACACGCGGCCGTCGCTATATCCTGGCGTCGTTCTTCTTCTTAGGCTCACGTCCTTTTTCCGACGGCACCTATTAGACCGGCACCGGCGGCGTTACAGATGATCGCGCAGGATGTTGATGCTGGCGAGTAAAATGAGCACGGCCGTGATCCGTTTGATATAGATCGGATTGAATCGCTGTGCCCCAAGCCGCGAGCCGATCTGCCCGCCCACGCCCACGGCCAACAGCAAAGGAACGAGAAAGCGCAGCTGGATGTCGGGCACACCCTGGGAGAACTGGCCGGCCAGGCCGCTGACCGAGTTGACGAGGATAAACAAACTGGCCAGCGCCGAAATGCGCCGCACATCGCCCCACCGTAGTAAATGGAGAATGGGAGAGAGGAAAATCCCGCCACCGATACTGACCAGCCCCGAAAGAAAGCCGATGCCTCCACCCAGTAGAATATTCGAGGGGGTAGTGTTATGCTTCCGTTTGTCCGTCGGTATTTCTTCCGGCTGGATCCACAATAATACCGAAGCAATGAACAGCGTGACGCCCAGGATGATAAAGAACGTGTCGTCTTTCAACTTCCACACGCCGCCGAGATAGGCCAGGGGGATGCTGGCCACCAGGAACGGCCAGACCTCCTTCCAGACAATTTGCTTCTCGCGATAAAAGATCAGCGCACCACCCGTCACGACAATGACATTACAAAGCAAGGCCGTGGGGCGTATAACCTCCGGCGTCAGCATAAAAAGCGGTTGTGCCAGCAGCGCCAGGTAACTGGAGCCACCGCCAAAGCCGACGGAGGCATAGATGAGGGCAATGAGAAAAAAAGCAGTCGTGAGAACGAGGATGTTGCTGTCCATGGTGCGGTCTATCCACCGATGGTTGACATAGATTCGTGCGCGGGCAGGTGGTTGCTGCGCGACGCCTCGGCCTCGAAGCCGTCTTTGGGGCGCTGGCGAAAGGCCTGTAAAAGTTTTTCGGTAATAACGTCGTCGCTCGCGCCCGACCGTAACAGCTGCCGGATGTCGAGTACGCCCTCGTCGTACAGGCAGGTCTTCAGCGTGCCCTGCGCCGTAATGCGTATGCGGTTGCAGGTGCCGCAGAAGGTACGACTGAACGCCGCGATGATGCCCACCGTACCTTTATAGCCTGGAACGGCGTATTCCGTAGCCGTGGCGTTGGCGGGGTCAGGTATCTTGTACAGGCCGGGATGGTGTTCTTTCAGGTATGACAGGATGCGCGCGTAGTTCCAGTGCAGCGTAGGGTAGTGGCTGCCTTCGCCGTTAAAGGGCATCTCTTCAATAAAACGCACATCTACGGCGTGTTGCTGCGTCAGCTGAACGAGCGGGAGAATGTCGTCAATGTTCTTTCCCTCCATGACCACCGCATTGATCTTCGTCGGAATGTCGTGCTTCAGCAGCAGCTCGAGCGTGCGCATCACGGGGCCGAACTCGGCGCGCCGGGTGATGAGCTTAAACCGCTCCGCATCGAGTGTATCCAGGCTGAGATTTACGGAAGCAATACCGAGGCGTTTAAGCTCGGCTACGTGGGGCGCGGTCAGCACCCCGTTGGTGGTGATGTGCAGGTCGTTGACCCCCGGGATCTCCACCAGGTTGCGGATGAGGCGCATCAGGTCCATGCGCACGAAAGGTTCGCCGCCGGTCAGGCGCACCTTGCTGATGCCGAGGCGTGCCAGCAGGGCGATGGTCCGTTTGATCTCCTCAAACGTTAGCAGCTCCCGCTTGGGCAGGTACTGAATTCCCTCTGCCGGCATGCAATAAAAGCAGCGCAGGTTGCACCGGTCGGTTACAGCCAGCCGTACGTAGGTCAGGGGCCTGTTATGGTTGTCGTACAGTGTCAGATGTCAAAAGAAAAGCTCAAATTACGAACAAATTTGTGGATACGATCGGTTCCAGTAGGGATCCGGCTGGAAAACGATCTGAAACGGTCCAACAGCATAAAAAAGAACACTAATATGAAAAAATACACCGTACTGGCGTTTGGCATCGCCAAAGACATCCTGGGCGGACGGCAGTGCGAGATCGAGCTACCGGGCAACACGGTGGCTGCCCTTCGCACGGCCCTGGTAAGCCGGTATCCCGCGCTGGCCGGACTGCGGTCATTGATGATCGCGGTGAACAGCGAATACGCCGGGGATGGCGTGTTGCTCGAGGAGCGGGATGAGATCGCGTTGATACCGCCGGTAAGCGGGGGGTAAGAATATTATCCGGGCAGTGATTATTTCTGATGTATAAATTGATAAAGGTCTGGAATGAATGGGGTGAGCGCTGCGGGTATCTCGTTAAATAAAATAGCTCTTTTTGTTTTCGGTTGGATGTCAGCGATATTTCTCAGAATACCTTCGGAAGAGCAGCGTAATGAAACTGTATCAAATAACTGAAAGGTTGTGTTTAACAAACGCAAACCGTTTACAAATCGCTTCCGAATAGTGTTATTATCTACGCCCAGTCCGCCCTCAAGAACTCGTTGCTTTACCCTTTGAATGGAGAGGTCGATATTTTCCAAAAAGATATAATGTAGCTTAGTCTTAAAACCGTGCTCCTTAAAAGCTTCAATGGTAGCTATAATGGCTTCGGCATGATAATTTGTTTCAAAAGCGAAGTTGGACCGTGTAAAAAGGGCCGTTTCTCTTTGCGTGATAAAAAACTCTTGCGTAGCGTCTCGAATGCCTTGTTTTACGATTGGGTCATACGAGAAGACACGCCATCGTTGATCGAACTCTTTGTCAAAGTCAAAGGCGTCAATTCCAAGTTCGGCAAGGAGATTTTTGCTATAAGTAGATTTTCCAGCCCCATTGGGACCGGCAATAATCGAAAGAGTAGCCAACGGTAGTAAGATTAAATTGGAACAACGATTTCAAGGATTACTGGAAAGGTGTAAAATTTTAAGGAAAATGGCCCTGCTCAGAGTGGTGAAAGATAAGGTTCGCACTCCTCTGGGGTAGGTAGAACTATATGATCTACTGGCTTATGCCTGAGCTTGGATGCAATCTTATTTGCCTCCCTCGTTTGATAAAGGAACAACTCGATACCTTCCAGTTTCGTGGGATCAATTTCGGCTTCCTTTGGTTCAAAGTTCGGATCAATCGGCGGATTAGCTTCCATATAACGTTTGTTTTTACTCTATGACCTTAACAAACCAAAGATACTTAAAATTCCAACACCCCATTTCCCTCTCATAACCTTTTTGCATTTTTGAAACATGATCACCCTTTCTGAAACGTCCCTGGATGTACAGCAAGCCATACAAACCGCCACCCGTTTAAAAGCCGGCGCGGTAAACGTCTTTGTGGGCACCGTACGCGACAACGCCAAAGGCAAGGCCGTACTGCGCCTGGAGTACGAAGCATATGAACCCATGGCGATCGCCGAAATAAAAAAGATCGTGGAGGCCGCGGCAGCGAAATGGCCGTTACAAGGATGGGCCATCAGCCACCGGGTGGGCGTGTTGCAGCCGGGCGAAGCGGCTGTCGTGGTGGCCGTGTCGACACCGCATCGGGCCGACTCGTTTGCTGCCTGTGAGTATATAATCGATACCCTGAAAGAGACCGTTCCTATCTGGAAAAAGGAAGTGCTGGAAGACGGCGAAGAGTGGATCTCGGCACATCCCTGACCGGCAGGTTACCCCGGTATTACCCGAAGATCATAATGGCCATCGATACCATCAGTACGGCGACGAGCAAACTCGCCAGCAGCACAATGGCCAGGTCGCGATGAATCGGATTGATGCTAAGCTTGATAAGCGGTTTCATGACACAGTAAAATTATAGCCCCAAGGTACTGTACGCATCGCGATAAAAGTTTGGTAAAAAGTTATCCCGGCCAGGCGCGTAATAATTCCCCATAAATATTTCTTTTCATGATCACGGCCTTCTGAAATGTTGCACCCGGGTTGCTGAAAATGTGCGCGACGCCGATAGCTTGTTTCGATCAATGGTAGCCATACCCCAGCGCTGCAACGTATCCCGTAGTGGATCAGTGGCTGATTTATAGTTGTTTAGCGAATGCGATAAAAAGTATTTCCGAACGATGTTTTTTTCGTTTTCCGGCGCGGCATTTTGCAGACCTGAATTTTGAGGGGCGTTGTACGGTCGCGGCATACATTCCGGAAAGGAGACGTAAGGTCACCCGGGAGGCGAGCATTTTTTACTATAAAATCACCGAAAAGACTTGCTGGTTTTCTCCTGCAAAGACCGACACTTCTGCATCAGCGGCGGAAGTCCTTCTTCCCACCCGTTTTTTCGAGCAGTTGTACTTCGCCGATGACCATGTCGTGTGACAGCGCCTTGCACATATCGTATACGGTAAGCGCCGCTACCGACGCCGCGGTGAGCGCTTCCATTTCGACACCGGTCTTGGCGGTAACGGTGGCTTCTGTCGTGATCACGATCTTGTTCCTGGCGGTGGTGATCTTTACCTGGCAGTCCTCCAGGCCCAGCGGGTGACAGAAAGGTATGAGCTCGGAGGTCTTCTTGGCGCCCATGACGCCGGCGAGGATGGCCGTCTGGAACACCGGCCCCTTCTTGGTGATCAGCTCGTTGTTCCTGATCTGTTTGAGAATGGCGCTGCCCACCGTGATCACGGCCTGGGCACGGGCGGTGCGGCGGGTCACCGCTTTGGCGCTGACGTCAACCATCTGCGGGTTGCCCGCATCATCGATATGTGTAAATTGTTTTTTAGGCATGTAACTTTCGGATCGAAAACAAAGGTAACGATAATTGCTATGGTAACTGTTCAGGAAGCCACCGCCCGCATTTTGCAGGCACTGTATACACCGCGCGTCGAAAGCATTCCCCTGGCGCAGGCCAACGGCCGCGTGCTGGCCGAAAAGATCACGGCCGACCGCGACCTGCCGCCATTTGACCGCGCCACCATGGACGGCATTGCCATAACCTATCAGGCGTGGTACGAAGGCCGGCGTACCTTTGCCGTAACCGGCCTGCAGGCTGCCGGCATGCCCCCCCAGGCGCTTCAGAATGCCACACACGCCGTGGAAGTAATGACCGGCGCCGTGCTGCCCGGCGGTACCGATACCGTGGTGCGCTACGAAGACATAACAATTCAGGATGGCACGGCGACCATCAACGCCCCGACGGTGGAACGCGGACAGAACATTCACTACCAGGGCAGCGATGCCCGCCAGAATTCGTGCTTGCTCGAACCCGGCCTCGTCCTGTCACCCGCAGAAGTGGCTGTACTAGCCTCGGTGGGAAAGCCTTTTGTAAACGTCTTTGCGCCGCCGCGCGCGGCGGTGGTCTCTACCGGCGACGAGCTGGTGGACGTAGTGGAAACGCCGCTGCCGCACCAGGTACGGCGCTCGAACGGCCATGCGCTGGTGGCGGCGCTCGAATCACTCGGGGTACATGCATCGCTTTCGCATTTGCCCGACAATAAAGATGTGTTGCAGACGAAGCTTCGCGACATGGTGGAGGCGAACGATGTCATGATCTTGTCGGGTGGCGTGTCGAAGGGCAAGTTCGACTTTGTACCCGAGGTGCTCGGGTCGCTGGGCGTCGTGAAACATGTTCACCAGGTAAGCCAGCGGCCGGGCAAACCGTTCTGGTTCGGGGCGTCGGCCAGCGGCAAAACGGTCTTTGCGTTGCCGGGCAACCCCGTGTCGACCTTTCTGTGTTTTCAGCGGTATGTCAGACCCTGGCTGTTGCAAAGCCTCGGAGTGCAGGAGGCACCGGCCTATGCCGTGCTGGCAGAGCCGTTTTCGTTCCCGCCCAGGCTGACGCACTTTTTGCAAGTGAGCGTGCGCAACGAGCAGGGGCGGCTGATGGCCTACCCCGACGCCGGTGGCGGCTCGGGCGACTTTGCCAACCTCAAGAACGTGACGGGCTTCCTGGAGCTGCCGCTCGAACAGACCCGGTTTGAGGCAGGAGAAGTATTTCCGTATTGGCCTTTTCGCGCCTGATGCGGACTCCCCAACATTTTGCTTACCTTAGCCCCCCGATTTAATTGTAAAACGATACCTCCATGTTTGATAATTTAAGTTTCAAACTCGATAAAGCCTTTCAGACCCTGAAAGGGCAGGGCCAGATCACTGAAATCAACGTAGCAGCCACCGTGAAGGAGATCCGCAAGGCCCTGATCGATGCCGACGTTAACTATAAAGTAGCCAAGGAAGTAACAGACGAGATCAAGGAAAAGGCCATGGGCCAGGACGTGCTGACCTCGCTGTCGCCCGGGCAGTTGCTGGTGAAGATCACGAACGACGAGCTGACCGGCCTCATGGGCGGCCAGAGCGAAGACATCAAGGTCGACGGCTCGCCCGCCATCATCCTGATCGCCGGTCTGCAAGGTTCGGGTAAGACCACATTCTCCGGCAAGCTGGCCAGCTACCTGAAGCGCCAGGGCCGCTCGGTCATGCTGACCGCCTGCGACATCTATCGTCCCGCCGCGATCGACCAGCTGAAAGTGCTGGGCGAGCAGGTAGGGGTGGAGGTGTATGCCGAGCCTGAAAACAAAGACGCAGTGAAAATTGCGAAGGCGGCCATCGAGCACGCCAAAAAGAACAACCACCGCATAGTCATTGTCGATACCGCCGGCCGTTTGGCCGTAGACGAGCAGATGATGGATGAGATCGCGCGGTTGAAGGAAGCCCTCAACCCCGCCGAGACCCTGTTCGTCGTCGACTCCATGACGGGTCAGGATGCGGTAAATACCGCCAAGGCCTTCAATGACCGCCTGAACTTCAACGGCGTGGTATTGACCAAGCTGGACGGCGATACCCGCGGGGGAGCCGCCCTGTCCATCCGCCGCGTGGTAGATAAACCCATCAAGTTCATCAGCACCGGTGAAAAGATGGATGCGATCGACCGCTTCTATCCCGATCGTATGGCCAGCCGGATCCTCGGCATGGGTGACGTGGTGACCCTCGTGGAAAAAGCGCAGCAAGCCTTTGACCAGGAAGAAGCCGCCCGCCTCAACAAAAAGATCCGCAAGAACCAGTTCGATTTTAACGACTTCCTGTCGCAGCTCGAGCAGGTTAAGAAAATGGGTAATATGAAGGACCTGCTGGGAATGATCCCGGGCATGGGCAAAGCCATTAAAGACATCGACATCGACGATAATTCCTTTAAACCCATCGAAGCCATCATCCGCTCCATGACGTTGAGCGAGCGCGAGAACCCCGACATCATCAACGCCAGCCGCAAGAACCGCATCGCCGTGGGCAGCGGCACATCGGTGCAGCAGGTCAACCAGTTGCTGAAGCAGTTCAGCGACATGCGCAAAATGATGAAGACCATGAACAAAATGGGCGGTGGCAAACGGGCGCTTTCAGCCCTGAATCCATTCGGACGGTAGACATTGACCGCGGAGATTTAACATAAATTAACATATTAAATTAACCGCTTAGGGAAACTTTTACGCGCACATCGCGTTCTCTAAAATAGTTTACAGGTAATATTTCTATAATAGTTAAGAAAATGCCTCCGCTTAGCGGGGGCATTTTTACATATTTGAAACCGAGTTTTAAACCCTTTACCCACCAAAAACTACAGCTTTATGAAACGAGCAGCATTTTTAATGATCACTTTCCTTTCCGTCGTGTCCCTTGCGTGCGCGCAGGACAAGCCTGCCAGCCCCAAGGCAGAAACTTCTGGTAAGGTAGGTGCCGCCACCGTAAAAATTACATACTGCCAACCCTCTGCCCGCAACCGCAAGATTATGGGTGGTCTTGTTCCGTATGGTGAAGTTTGGAGAACCGGTGCGAACGAGGCAACTACCGTGGAGTTTGACAAGCCTGTAAAATTCGAAGGCAAGGACGTACCCGCCGGCAAGTATGCATTGTTCACCATCCCCGGTGAAAACGAATGGACCGTTATCCTGAACAAGGAAACCAAGCAATGGGGAGCGTATAAGTATAACGAAAAAGACGACCTGTTGCGCGTAAAAGTAAAGCCGACCAAAACACCGGCCTTTGTAGAGACCTTCAACATCAGCACAGGCAAGGACGAGATCGTATTGAAGTGGGAAAACACAGCTGTTCCCGTAAAAGTGAAAGGCTAACACCGGCCCTTCCGACAACCAGACAAATTCACGGCCCGGAGCACACGCTCCGGGCTTTTTTTTTATCCGGCAACCCCGCTATATTTAAGCCAGTACAATTATACATGAAGATTCTGGGCCGCTATGATCGCGTCGACCTACCCCTGTTAGGACTGACCAACATTCATGCGAAGATCGACACCGGTGCGTATACCAGTTGCCTGCATTGTCACCAGGCACGCGTGGTAGACGGACGACTGGAATTTATTCTCCTCGACGAAGAACACCCCGAATTTACGGGCATGAAATTTTCAATGGCCGACTTCGAGGAACGTGACATCAAAAATTCTTTTGGCGACCTGGAACGACGTTTTGTGATTGTTACAACGCTTAAAATTTTTAACGAAGAAATAACAACCGAGTTCTCCCTGAGCAATCGGGGTTCGCTTAAATTTCCGATCTTGATAGGAAGAAAGATCCTGCGCGACCGCTTTCTGATAGACGTTAAACAAAAGAATGTTTCGTACCGTGAAAAGCGGCGATTGCAACGTGCCCTGAAGCAGAAGAAAAACGACTAGTTTCCTTTTTTAGACCGATTCCCCCTATGAATATTGCCATATTGTCGCGCAACCCGAAGTTGTATTCCACCATACGCCTCAAACAGGCCGGGGAAGCACGCGGGCACAAAGTCGAGATCATCGACCACATGAAATGCGTGCTGTTCATCGAAAAGAAAAAACCGGTGGTGTTATACCAGGGGCGCCGCCTCGATTATTTTGACGCGATCATTCCCCGCATCGGCGCCTCCGTGACATTCTATGGCGCAGCCGTTGTACGACACTTCGAAATGATGAAAGTATTCACCGCCGTGGAGTCACAGGCGCTCATCCGCTCGCGCGATAAACTGCGCAGCCTGCAGATTCTTTCGCGGGCGGGGCTCGATTTGCCCAAGACCATCTTCATGGACTACTCGCGCGACACAGAAGGCATCCTGGAAGCCGTGGGCGGTGCGCCCGTGGTGATCAAGCTGCTGGAAGGTACGCAGGGCCTGGGCGTTGTACTGGCCGAAAATGAAAAGGCAGCGCAATCGGTCATCGAAGCGTTCCATGGCTTGCATGCCCGCATCATCGTACAGGAATTCATCAAAGAAGCCCGCGGCATCGATATCCGCGCGTTCGTCGTAGACGGCGAAGTGGTAGGGGCCATGCGCCGCCAGGCAACACGCAAAGACGAGTTTCGCTCCAACCTCCACCGCGGCGGTGTAGCCACCGTGGTAAAGCTCACACGCGCCGAGAAATCGGCGGCGCTCAAGGCCGCCAAAAAGATGGGACTGGGCGTAGCCGGTGTAGACCTGTTGCCCTCCGACCGGGGGCCGCTCATCATCGAAGTGAACTCTTCACCCGGACTGGAAGGCATCGAAGGTGCTACCAAAGTAGACATCGCCGGTAAGATCTTTCATTACCTGGAGAAGAATGCACTCAAGAAGAAGATCCAGAAAGATCGCGTGAACGCCTGACCGTGTGCCCCATAACGGGGGGTGAGTCGCTAATATTTGCTATCTTACGGTCGATGGACATCACAATAGCAGACCATACCATTCCGGCGGGCGAATCAAAGACCATCAACATCAACATCGCCCGGCTTCCGTCGCACACCGTCATCAACACGCCCATCTATGTATCGCGCGCCCTCGAAGAAGGGCCCGTGCTGGCGCTGATGGCCGGTATGCACGGTGACGAGATAAACGGTATGGAGATTGTCCGCCGGATGCTGGAAAGCGGTTTACATCAGCCCAAACGTGGCACCGTGGTGTGTATCCCCATCATCAACATGTACGGCTTCCTGAACTACTCGCGCGAAGTGCCCGACGGAAAGGATATAAACCGGTCGTTCCCCGGCAGCCGCAACGGTTCCCTGGCCAGCCGCGTGGCCTATCACATGATGCGCGAAGTCGTGCCGATCATCGACTACGGTATCGATTTCCATACCGGTGGCGCCATGCGCGCCAACTACCCGCAGGTACGCGCCGAGCTGAAAGACAAGATCAACTTCGAGCTGGCCCAGGCGTTCAGCGCGCCCTTTACGATCGACGCACCGTTCCGGCCCAACTCGCTGCGCAAGGAAGCCTCGCGCAAAGGCAAGAACATTATTGTATACGAAGGCGGCGAGTCGCTGCGGTTTGATCAGCATGCCATCAAAGAAGGCATTGCCGGCACGCTGCGGTTGATGAAGCACCTCAACATGATCGACGAGGCGCCGAACCCCGAAGTAGAGAACAAAGTCATCTGGAGCACCGGATGGATCCGCGCGAAAACGCCGGGCCTCTTTCAACCCAACGTCATCTGCGGACAACAGGTACAAAAGGGCGACTGGGTAGGAACCGTGACCGACCCGTTTGGCGAGTTCCAGGAAAAGATCCTGGCCATCGAGACCGGCTACGTCATTGGCCTGAACAATATACCCGTCATCAACGCCGGCGATGCGTTGATGCACATCGGCACCGATACATTCTGTAAGCTGGAGAGCATAGGAGACGACTGACGTGGAGGAGTTCTTAGACAAATACGGATACCTGGCCCTGACCATCGGCACCTTCTTTGAAGGCGAGACCGCTATACTCGTCGCCTCGTCGCTCATTCACAAAGGTCTCTTCGCCGGTCCCTATACCATGTTCTTCGGTTTTGCCGGTTCCTTCATCAGCGACTGGGTATACTATATGATCGGAAGATTGAACGGCAAATACTTCATCGCCCACCGCCCCAAGCTCCAGGAGCGTTTTGCCCCCGTACAGAGATTCTTTGCCCGGCATAAGTTCCAGATCTTATTGACATATCGTTTCCTCTACGGCTTCCGCGTGTTGATCCCCGTCGTCATCGGCATGAGCCACGTTCGTCCCGCGCAGTTCCTGCTATATAGCGTCCTGAGCGGCTTATTATGGGCTACAACGGTGAGTACCGTGGGCTACCTCGTGGGCCGTTTTTTAAATCTTACTACCGAGGCATTTGAAGAGAATATACTTTTTATCGTGCTGGGTTTCGCAGCCTTTGGACTGCTGGTGGGCTACACGGTAAAGCGTCTCGCCATGCGCGAGATGCACACGCCGTAGGAGCTGGCATTGACAGATTGGTGAAATAATGTTAAATTAGTGGAGATAATAAAGATTGTTGTATGGAAGTGGCAAATAAAAAAGCGAGAATGAGGGGGAAGACCAGGAAAAACAAAGGAAAGGTGCCTGCCAGTGCTATCCGCGAAAAGAATGTAGCGACATTTGCAACAAAAACAGGTCAATGGGCAATTAAAAAGGCCACTGACAACAATATTCCCGTAGCGATAGCAGAACGAGGGTTTGTGTATAAAATATACCCCGATGGCCGTAAAGAACGTTTAGCTCGGCTTCCTGACGAAGTACGAGTAGTAAAACGAATCATCAAAATGTAGTGACAAAAAGACTACGCCTTTTTGCAGGCCCGAACGGATCTGGGAAATCTAGTATTGAGAAATTAGTTTCTGAGAGATATAATATAGGAAATCTGATCAACGCCGATGTGATCGAGCAGACGCTTCGGGAAAAGGGACAAATGAGTTTTGACCCTTATGGGATTACAATAACGACATCTGAACTCAAGCAATCCATTATAAACTCGGGATTTAGTCTTAAGGAAGACGTTTCTGAATTGGCCAACCATTTAATAATCCGGAAGAATACACTGATAATTCGGGCAGGGAAGATAGCTTATGGATATCTGGGAGCTATTCTAAGCGAAGTGCCTCAATGGTTTGATACATATGTTATCAAGAAGATAGCTTAGTTTGATAGCAATAGCTTACGCTAACAGTTTCATCTCCTGAATCAACGACGCCAGCACCCCTTCCTTCAACGAATACGTCGAAACTCGAATGCGGTTAAAGTCATGACGCTCCAGCAAATAGCGAATCAGGCAGCAAGCCACCACGATCATATCCACCCGCATATCGATCATGCCGGGCATCTGCATACGCGCCGCGCGGTCTTTATGGATCAGCTCGTCATAGATCTCCCAGAAGCCCTCCAGGGACAAAGGTGTTTCAATCTCTTCCGCGGTTTTATGGATCTCGTGGCGGATGCAGAAAATATCGCTCAACGTGTCAAAGGTGCCCGACGATCCGACGAGCACGCGGGTAGGGTATTCCTCCAGGGCTTCAAATAACGGCGCCAGCATCGTGTCGAAATAAACATCGAGCGCTTGTATATCGGCAGGAGTGATAGGGTCGTGTTGATGAAACTTCTCCAGCAGGCGTTGCGCGCCGATCTCCAGGCTTTTCTTCCAGAAGATCGTATCGTTGTCACCGATGATAAATTCTACGCTGCCGCCCCCGATATCAACAATGAGCGACTTCTCGCGCTCCAGGTGCAGCGCCGACTTCACACCATAGTAAATAAACTCCGCCTCGCGGTCGCCGGAAATAATGTCTACGTCCAGGTCCGTCAGCGCTTTGATACGGGCCACCACCTCGTGGTTGTTGCGGGCATTGCGCAACGCGCTGGTGCCAAAGGCATACACTTTTTGCACACCCGCTTCGTCGATAATATTCTTGAAGCTTTGCATGGCGAGCAGGGCGCGGTGAATGCCGGCTTCGGTAATGTAACCCTCGTTGATGCCGCCCATGCCGATCTTCACGGCCAGCCGGTCGCGCGAGAGAATATGGTAGCCGCGGTCGTCCGCCCCCGCCATAAGCAGGTGGAACGTGTTCGTTCCCATATCGATAATCGCAATTTTTGCGTACATGGCTGGTTAGAAGCGCGTGAAGATACGAATTTCCGGTTATACGCTTGGACACACTACTTTTTCTATCTTTAAGGGAATTAACCTACGCACATGCAAAAGCAACTAATTGAAGAACCCTCCCTCCAGCAAAAGTTTGCCGAGCTCGAACGCAAAAATCAGGAAGCCCTCCTCGGCGGTGGCGAAAAACGCATCGAGCAACAACACGCCAAAGGAAAGCTCAGCGCACGCGAACGCATCCTCCTGTTGGTAGACGAAGGCTCTTTTGAGGAACTGGGGAAATTCGTCATGCACCGCAGCAAGGACTTTGGCCTCGATAAAGAATATTACCTCGGCGACGGCGTCGTAACCGGTTACGGCACCGTAAACGGCCGCCTGATCTATGTGTTCTCGCAAGACTTTACCGTCTTCGGCGGCTCGCTTTCCGAAACCCACGCCGAAAAGATCGTTAAGATCATGGAGCTGGCCATGAAGAACGGAGCCCCCGTCATCGGCCTGAACGACTCCGGCGGTGCGCGCATTCAGGAAGGCGTCGTTTCACTCGGCGGCTATGCCGATATATTTTACCGCAACACGCTGGCCTCCGGCGTCATTCCGCAGATCTCCGCCATCATGGGCCCCTGCGCGGGCGGCGCCGTGTATTCCCCCGCCATTACCGACTTTATCCTCATGGTCGAAAAGACGTCGTTCATGTTCGTGACCGGTCCCAACGTCGTAAAGACCGTGACCCACGAAAACGTTACATCCGAAGAGCTGGGCGGAGCCTTCACCCACAGCTCCAAAAGCGGCGTGACCCACTTCGCCTGTGCAAACGAGGTAGAGTGTATCACCTATATCAAAACGCTGCTGAGCTATATTCCGCAGAACTGCGAGGACGACGCGCCGCGCCTTCCCTATACGCCCGGCAATGAAAAACGCCCCGCGCTAAACAACCTCATACCCGCCAACCCCAACCAGCCCTACGACATGCGCGAAGTGATTGCCGGCGTGGTGGACGACGGCACGTTCTTCGAAGTACATAAGAACTTTGCCGAAAATATCGTCGTGGGCTTTGCCCGCATCGCCGGCCGCAGCATCGGCATTGTCGGCAACCAACCGGCATCGCTGGCGGGTGTGCTCGACATCGACTCCAGTGTAAAAGGAGCACGCTTTGTACGCTTCTGTGATTGCTTTAATATACCGCTGCTGGTATTTGAAGACGTGCCCGGCTTCCTGCCCGGTACCGACCAGGAGTGGAACGCCATCATTACCAACGGTGCCAAGCTGCTGTACGCCTTCTCCGAAGCCACCGTACCCCGCGTAACGGTCATTACCCGCAAAGCATACGGCGGCGCATACGATGTCATGAACTCCAAACATATCGGCGCCGATCTGAACTACGCCTGGCCCACGGCCGAGATTGCCGTCATGGGCGCCAAGGGCGCGGCAGAGATCATCTTCAAAAAAGAAATTGCCGAAGCAGAAGATCCCGCAGCAAAGCTCGATGAAAAGGTGGCAGAGTACACGCAGAAGTTTGCAAATCCCTACCGCGCAGCGCACCGCGGGTATATAGACGAAGTGATCTACCCCGAAGAGACCCGCGAGAAGCTGATCCGCGCATTTGCCATGCTCGAAAACAAAGTCGTGAACCGGCCGAAAAAGAAACACGGAAATATACCGCTGTAAGGTTATAACCGCAGGGCGTCAGTCGTTTTGAACATACGAATCCTATACTGAAACAAGAGTCTATGACCTCACGTAGAAAATTCATTAAACTGACGGCCCTCGGGGCAGCCACCCTGCCGTTTGCAAAAACCGCCCTGGCCCAACCGACCGCCGGCGCAAAGCCCATTGTACTCTCGACCTGGAACTTCGGCCTGGGCGCCAACGTGGAAGCCTGGAAGATCCTCTCCGCCGGAGGCCGCGCGCTCGACGCCGTAGAGGCCGGCGCCTGGGTGCCCGAAGCTGACCCCAAAGAAACCTCCGTCGGCCTGGGTGGATTACCCGACCGCGACGGTCACGTAACACTCGACGCCTGCATCATGGACGAGCACGGCAACTGCGGTTCTGTCGCCGGCCTGGAACACATCGTGCATCCCATTTCCGTTGCGCGCAAGGTCATGGAAAAGACGCCACACGTCATGCTGGTCGGTGAAGGCGCGCTGCAGTTCGCCCTGGCCAATGGCTTCAAGAAAGAAAAGCTCCTGACAAAAGAGTCGGAAAAAGCGTGGAAGGAATGGTTGAAAAAAGCAGAATATAAGCCCGTAGTCAACATCGAAAACCACGATACCATCGGCATCATCGCCCTGGACGCCGCCGGCAACCTGTCCGGCGCCTGCACCACCAGTGGCATGGCCTATAAATTACACGGCCGCGTGGGCGACTCGCCCA
Organism: Dawidia soli; assembly: GCF_018598185.1. GTDB lineage: Bacteria > Bacteroidota > Bacteroidia > Cytophagales > Cyclobacteriaceae > Ohtaekwangia > Ohtaekwangia soli. The sequence goes on along the minus strand of NZ_JAHESC010000003.1, from coordinate 126,942 downwards.
TCATCGGCGCGGGCTTGTACGTCGACAACGAAGTGGGTGCTGCTACCGCCACGGGCGTAGGCGAGGAGGTGATCCGCATCGTGGGCTGTCACCTGGTGGTAGAGCTTATGCGGCAAGGCAATTCGCCGCAGGATGCATGCCGCCTGGCCGTAGAGCGCATTCTCAAAAAGAATCCCGAGAAGGCAAAACAGGTGCAGGTAGGATTTCTCGCCTTGAACAAGCAAGGCGAATACGGCGCATACTGTTTGCAAAAAGGCTTCACCTACGCCGTCCACACCCAGGAAGGCAATAAGCTTTTTGACGGACAGAGCCACTTTTAACCGAGGAGCCTTAAAAATCCGGTGCGGGAGTTTGAAGGTAACGGTAAAAGAAATATCTTTGGTAAAGTTCGTTAGAAACCAAACGAACACTGGCTCATCGAAAGTAGCGCCAGTCAAAATTTCGTTTTACCTAAACCTAGTTCTATAGAGAGTCTCCGTAACCGGGGACTCTTATTTTTTTGTCCAGCCTGCCCGCTTTTCCCTATTTTCGCACCCCAGCAAAACGACATATATGAAGATCGAGATCGTAGTATACAATATTGATTCTGCCCTCAAGGCGCAGGAAGGCGGCGCCGACCGCATTGAGCTGTGCGACAGCCCGGGCGATGGAGGAACCACGCCGTCATACGGAACCATCGAAGTAGTACGCCAGCACGTGAGTATCGACGTGTTTGTCATGATCCGCCCGCGCGGCGGCGACTTCCACTACAACAGCTACGAGTACCACGCCATGAAGCGCGATATCTCCCAATGCCAGAAGCTCAGTGTCGATGGCGTTGTATTCGGTATCCTGAACCCCGACGGCACCATCGACAAAAAACGCTGCCGCGAGCTGATTGAAAAAGCACGGCCGCTCAAGGTAACATGTCACCGTGCATTCGACATGACCCGCGATCCTTTTCAGGCGCTCGAAGATTGTATCGAAGCAGGCTTCGATCGGATCCTTACATCGGGCCAGCAACCCAAGGCCTGGCAGGGCGCGGACCTCATCGGTGAGCTGGTAAAACGTGCAGTAGGCCGCATAGCCATCATGCCCGGCTCCGGCGTAAATGAAGAGACCGTACAAGACATCGTACGCAAATCCGGCGCACAGGAGATCCATTCCGCTGCCGTAGCTTACACCAGCAGCGCCATGGAATATCGCAACGAAGCCATTGCCGGCATGGGCTCCGAAGAAGGCTCCGAATTCAAACTCCGCACCGTCGACCCCAAAATCGTCCGCAACCTCCGCACACTGGCGGAGAAAGTATAGCACCTGGCGCAAGTTTGAGTCCCGTCTCGGGACGGAAACTTGTGCCGCGACTGTCGGCAGTTTGCAACTGCCGTCTCTTCCGAAATGCCAACAATAAAAAAGCGGTGCCGAATAGATCGACACCGCTTTTTTATTGGATAAGCCGAGCAGCTTAATTCTTCTTCCCCTGAATCGGAAAAGTCCCAAACTGCCCCACAGCCATATTCCCGCTAAAAGCATCACCGTTAATGATCGCCTTCACCAGCACCATCATCGTATTTCCCCCAAACGAAACTTCATATTCAAACGAAAGCTCATTACCATTCACCTTCACCGAAGACAACGGCAGCTCTTTATTGAATCGTTTGTTATTGATCGTACCGCTATACACCTCGCCCTCTTTCTTGATCACCAGCGTGCCCTCGCCCCCCTGCGGAGATTCAACGGTATAGTTCCACGTACCCGTGGCATCTACTTTCGCAGCCGTATCGACCGGCGCCAGCGGCTTAGCCGGAGCTGCGCTTACGTTGCCACCACCACGCTGGGCGCCACCCTGGCCGCCGCCGCCACCACCTTGCATGCCGCCACCACCCATGCCACCGTCGCCGCCACCACCTTCTTTCAGGTCGTCGTTATTGATCGAACGACGGCGTTTCGGTCTCGCATCCACGCTCATCTTGCCGATGCGGTAGCTGAAGTTGACGCGGAAGCTCATGTTGCGCATGCTGGTCATGCTGTTGCGGTCGATCGTAGGTGTATGCACTTCGCTGCGAATCTTAAACTCCGGCGTAAAGAAGTTCTCGGCACCAAAGCCCACGCTTCCCTTCTTGTTGTTGAACTCCTTCTTCATACCCAGGCTATAGATCCCGAAGCCACCCTGGGTGCCTTGCAGCTGTACCTGACGTCCGCGGTAGAAACCAAAGAACTGGAAGCCCCACCCTTTGGAAAGATTATAGCTCCCGAATAAGCGATAGCCCATCACCCAACCCGAGTTGGTAGCATTCGACTGCGCGTCGTTGGTCCGGTTTTTCAACATGGAATAGAACAGGTCCGTGCCACCGTTCAACGACAGCTTGCCGATGTTTACGTTCGCAAAGAAGTTCAGACCGACGGCATCTTCCTGACCGATGTTGCGGTACGTAGTGCGAACCGTATCGGGGTCGGAAGGATCATTACCGATCACGTTGCGTACATCCTGGATAGCGTTGTTGGTGTTACGCCAGAAGGTCGAGAAGTTAAGCGACGTACCGCCGATAAAGGTGCTATACGATAACTCGTAGTTGTTGGTATACTCCGGGTCCAGCGCCGGGTTACCCTCCGTGATATCGTACGGGTTTGACGCCTGGATGTTGGGGTTCAGGAACCGGATCGACGGCCGCTGGATCCGGCGGTTGTAGGCCGCCTTGACCGTCTTGCCATTGGCAAATTTCTTCGATACGTTAATGCTGGGCACCAGCGAGCCATACGCGGGAATGTCGATGTTGTCCTCGGTCTGCGTATAGGCGTCGATCGTGGTATACTCGTAGCGGGCGCCGCCCTTGAAACTATAATTGCTGGGCGTCGTGTAGGTGTAAGACAGATACCCCGACACAACGTTCTGATCGTAGTTCAGGTTGTTGGACAGCGAAGCGCTGGCCGACGGGATGTAGGTGCCGTCGCCTTCGGTGTCGATCAGGTAGGTATAGTCGCTGTACACTTTACGCATGATATCCTTTCCACCGAACTCCAGCATTTGATTGGTGCTGATCGGAGTTTGATAGTCTACCTGGAAAGTGATCTCCTCGTTATAGCTGTCGTTGTCGTTCTTAAAGCCCGACCGCGTAGCGACACCATCCTGCTCGCGCAGAATGTTTTCAAAGAAGTTCGTGCGATTGTTGATGCCATAGCTCCCCATGATGCTCAGCTCGCGCTGAGGCTTTTCATATAAGTGCGTAAACGTTACGTTTGCGTCGATCGAGTTGGAATGGTCTTCCGACGTAGCGTCGCGTAAGCTGCTGGTAACGCCCTGGCTGTTGGTGATCTGGCTGAACAGGTTGTCCTGGTAGTTGTTGCCGTTCCGGGCGCCAAAACGTACCGACGCCGTCATGTAGTTTTTGTCGTTGATGTCATAGTCCCAGCCCAGGTTGTAGTTGCCGAACAACCCGCGGTTGCGCGTGTCGGCGCGTTGCAGGTTGGTAACAGCGCCCTCGTCGGACCGGGTGATCTGGTCGCTTTCAAAACTTCCTTTTACATTATAGTTTGCCCGACCCCAGCCGCCTAGCGAAAAACCCATCTTGCCGCGACGGAAGTTACCGTTCAGGCCCAGGTTGGAGCCACGCGTGCCCACGCCGGCGTCAACCCCCAGCGTCAGACCTTCCAGCGTATTCTTTTTTGTAATGATGTTGATGATACCGGCAGAACCTTCCGCGTCATATTTAGCAGAAGGAGAGGTGATGACTTCCACCGATTTGATCTGGTCGGCAGGAATTTGTTTCAGCGCATCGCCCACGCTGGAAGCCATAATGGTAGAAGGTTTGTTGTTGATCAGCACCCGCACATTCGAGCTGCCCCGCATGCTCACGTTACCGTCCAGGTCAACCGACAGCATCGGCACGCGTTTCAACACATCCGTACCGTCGCCGCCACGGGCGGTCTGGTCGTTTTCAGCATTATATACCGTGCGGTCGACGCGCTCTTCGATCAGCGCCTTTTGACCTTCCACGACCACTTCCTTCAGCACCTTGGTGCCGGTGCTGAGCTTGATCACACCCAGGTCGACCTCGTCCTTTTTTTCCGGCACAGTCACCTGCTTGACCGTTTGCGTTTCGTAACCGATAAAGGAAACGATCACGTCATACGTGCCCGGGTTTACTTTGCTGATGGTGAACTTGCCTTTGTCGTCGCAGACCGCCCCGTCAAGCGGTTTTTCAGTGCCCGCAGCAGCCAGCGCGACCGTCGCGAATTCGACCGGCTGTTGGGTTTCGGCGTCCAGCACAGTACCGGTGATCTTGCTGCCGGCAACAGGTTTGCCGGCCCCAACCGCTACACCGCCTCCACCGTGGCCCTGCGCAAATACACCGGCATAAAGCATAGTGATCACCAGGAAAAAAAGTGCTTTTTTCATATTGAATCTCTCAGGTAAATAGTTAAAAAAGAATGTGGGAATTCCGTTTGTCAATAGGTCAACGGCAAAGGAAATCTTTTGTTAGCGGCTGCCGATACGTATTATACCAATGGGCTGATTGCTTCGACATTTCGGGTAAAAATTCGACTTTCCCCAAAAATACGGACAACCCGGCGCACCGGTCGATGAATTTCCGCCAACGGTAGAAAAATGTGAAAAAGACCGTGCCCGCGCCGTACGATGCCGTAAATTTATTCCGTTAACCCGCAGCATGCAATCCTTCTTTCAACGCAACCGTGTTCTCCTGCTGCACCTTTCCTTCTGGTGCGCCTACCTGTCGTTCTTCATTTACCAGTTCTCATCGTTTCGCCACCGCGAGCGCGAAGTTGAGATGTTGGAAGTTTTTACCCTTTCAGGCTTCCACGTGGCGTTTAATATGACCGTCGCCTACTTCAACTATTTTATTGTTCTGCCACGGTTTCTCAAACACAAGAATACCTGGAAATACTTACTGGAATTTTTTGTCCCCTTCGCCATCCTCACCTTCGGACGCGTACACCTGCAGCGCTACCTGGCCGATGGCTATACACACAAAGCCGGTTATTTGTACAGTACAACGTTTGTGGTGCAAGTTGCGGCCACGAGTCTCTTCGTCGTCATCTTCGTGGCCATGCTCCGCTTTGTACAGGAATGGTTTGAATTCGAGTCGCGCAAAAAGGCCATCGAAAACGAAAAGCTCATCTCCGAGCTCAACTTCCTCAAAGAGCAGATCAATCCCCACTTTTTGTTCAATACGCTCAACAACCTGTATTACCTGGCCTATTCGCAGTCACCCAACACCACCGAGGTTATCGCCAAGCTTTCGCAGATGATGCGCTACATGATCTACGAAACCAACCATGCCGACGTGCCGCTGATGAAGGAGATCGAATACATGGAAAACTACATCAGCCTGGAACGCCTCCGCCTGAACGGCCAGATTCCCATCGGCTTTGAAGTACAGGGAAACGTACAGGATGTACGCATCACGCCGCTCATCTTTATCACGTTTTTAGAGAACGCCTTTAAACACGGCATCGGCGCAAACCCTGCCGACGCCTGGATCAAAGTCAGCATCCGCGTCAGCGGCAAAGAATGCATCTATACGGTAGAGAATAGCAACCACGCCGTCACCGCCGGCGAACAGGGCAAGTCAGGCATTGGATTGCAGAATGTTCAACGTAGATTAGCATTAAGCTACCCCGGTCGCCATACACTCACCACCGAGCAAACCGCCGACCGCTACGCGCTCACACTAAAAATTGATGTGGCATGATCACCTGTCTGATCGTCGACGACGAGCCCCTGGCACGCAACCTGCTGACCGACTACGTCGGCAAAGTGCCCTCGCTGCAGTTGCTCCAGGCATGCGCCAGCCCTCTGGCCGCGATCGAAGTGCTCCGCGCCAACCCCGTCGACCTGCTCTTCCTCGACATCCAGATGCCCGAGATCACCGGCATCTCCCTGCTGCGCACCCTGCAGAAACGCCCCCTGGTAGTGCTCACCACCGCGTACTCCGAGTATGCCCTGGAAGGCTACGACCTCGATGTGGTGGATTATTTGTTAAAGCCCATCACATTTGAACGTTTCCTGCGCGCCGTCGAAAAAGCCGGCCAGCGCCTCACAACCCCGCCCGCGCCGCCCACAACCCCGACACCAGCACCGCGCGCCGAGCCCACCGAGCAGCAACCCTTTGTATTTGTAAAAGACGGTACCAAGCTGGTGAAAGTACGCTGGGCAGATATACTGTACGTAGAGGGACTAAAAGACTACGTCACCATCCACACCCGCCAGCAAAAGATCGTCACCCTGCAGCGCTTAAAAACATTGGAAGAACAATTACCGGCCGATAAGTTTATACGGATCCATCATTCGTATATTGTAGCCGTCGATGCCATTGACGTCGTTCACAAAGGCGAAGTGCAGATTGGCACCGTGACATTACCCGTGAGTGATTCGTATCGAAAGCAGTTTAAGGACTTCACGGACCGGAACCAGATGATGTGATCATCCCATATTGCCCGCCTTATCGCGACCTTTTAGCGACCTTACAGTGACCTTATAGAGACCTTATAGCGATATTTAGCCATACCAAAGCCATACCGAAGCCAGGGATAAGCCATGGCAAAGTTATACCGTACATAGTATAATGACTGGCCGCAATACAAGGAACGCACGAATACTGCCGAAGGCCGTTAAAAGCGACAAACGGTAACAGGCGTTCTGAAGAGTATATTTATCTTGCTCGTAACGTTAAAGCCGGTCACGATACGTTATGGCGAAATCAAAGAAAAAGATCAATCCGCGGGATGTCCCCGACGACGAAATAATTGTCAAGAGCGAAGCCTACGGCCAGCATACGCGCAAAAAGCGTAAGCCAGGCCCCGTAAACAATGCCATGAAAGAGTCCGGCAAACAACTGACGCAAGGTGCCCGGATGGCAAGTGAGATCAAGCAGGCAGTCGACCCGTACCGGCAGGACTTCTATTATGGACAATCGTGGTCAAGATTGGTAACAGTATACAAAGCAATGGTGAAAGAGGGCATATATGACCACAGCAGGCTGGTCGGCCTCGACTTGCACGACGACCTTCGTCTGGAGAGGTTGACAACCCTTCGGGCAACATACCGGCACGAGGCCGGCAAAGTAACATACACGCTGAACTTGCCGGCCCGGCACCCTGACTTTAAAAAATTTGGCTACATCGATGGCTATTGCTTTAGCCTCTTGGTGCTATACTTCAACGACAGGAAAGAAATAGTGTCAACCGACTTTCAAACACTGCCCGTCTGCTCGCTCCGCAAACCCGCCCCGACAGCGTTGAAACATACCTTTGCCGCCCCGGCCGACGCCGTACAGTTCGTGCTCTGCGTAAAGCTGGAGGGATACGAACGCAATAGCCCCTGCGAGGCAAACAGCAAAGCCATGAAGTTCGTATTGGCAGGCAAATTTGACAGTCCCGCCCCCGCCAAAACAAGTAGGCTGAAGAAACCCCAAAAGAAAACCTGACCATAAACGCCCGCGCATTTTGGCAGATAGCCAAATTAAAATATATTTGCGCTCGCTTTTTCCGGAAAGCGTCGTTTCGGGGGATTAGCTCAGCTGGCTAGAGCGCTTCCATGGCATGGAAGAGGTCATCGGTTCGACTCCGATATTCTCCACGGAAAAGAGGTCCCAGGACCTCTTTTTTTTTGCCATACCCCCAATAAAATACGTGTGCCGGCTCGTTCCGTCCCGCGTTTATTTCGGCAACTGCCAGCGCAACCTGCACAAAACAGCTTTTCCCTGAATTGTCAATTAATAGCCGTACCTTTGCTGCTTACTGTAGAAAAATAAATGAAATCTTTTGAATCCCTGGGCCTGTCCAGGGGACTGGTAGAATCGGTGCAAATAATCGGCTTCGAAACACCTACTCCCATACAGGAACAAGCAATTCCCGTCCTACTCAGCGGAAACCGCGATTTTGTAGGGCTTGCCCAAACGGGAACCGGCAAAACCGCCGCCTTCGGCCTGCCGCTGCTCGACCTGGTAGACGACAACAGCCGCGACACACAAGCCCTCGTACTCGCCCCCACACGCGAGCTCGGCTTGCAGATCGCCAACGACCTCGAAAACTTCTCCGAAAAATTCAAGCGTTTTAATATTGTCGCCGTTTACGGTGGCTCGAGCATCAGCGAGCAGATCCGTAAAGTGAAGAAAGGCGCACAGATCATCGTAGCGACCCCGGGCCGCCTCATCGACCTGATCGACCGCAAAGCTATTAACCTGAGCACTATACGCTACGTCGTACTCGACGAAGCCGACGAAATGCTCAACATGGGCTTTAAAGACGACCTCGACAAGATCCTGTCGTTTACACCCGATGAAAAATCGACGTGGTTGTTCTCCGCCACCATGCCGCGCGAAGTGCGGGCGATCATGAAAAACTACATGACCGACCCGTTTGAGCTGACCGTAGGCGAGCAGAACACCGGCAACGCCAACATCGAGCACCAATACGTTATCGTACAGGAAAAGGATCGCTACGCGGCACTCAAGCGCATCCTCGACTACACACCCGAGATCTTCGGCCTCATCTTCTGCCGCACGCGCATCGACACACAGAAGATCGCCGAGAGTCTGATGAAAGACGGCTACAACGCCGACTCCCTGCACGGCGACCTGACCCAGCAGCAGCGCGACCGCGTCATGATCAAATTCCGTCAGCGTACGCTGCAGATCCTGGTGGCGACCGACGTCGCCGCCCGCGGCATCGACGTAGACGATATCACGCACGTCATCCACCTCAACATCCCCGACGAGATGGAGTTCTACACCCACCGCAGCGGCCGTACCGCACGCGCCGGTAAAAAAGGTGTATCCATCGCGATGATCTCCAAACGCGAGCTCGGCAAAGTAAAGCAGATCGAAAAGATCCTGAAGTCGCCGTTTAAGCGCATGATGATCCCCACCGGCGCAGAGGTTTGCCAGAAGCAACTGCTGGCGCTGATGAACCGCGTGCACGAAGTAAAGGTGAACGACGAAGAGATCGCCGAATTCTTACCGGCCATCGAAGAGCAACTGAATGACCTCACCAAACAAGAGCTCATCAAACGGTTTGCCTCCATCGAGTTTAACCGCTTCCTCGACTACTACCGCAATGCACCCGACCTGAACGTTAAAAGCGAAAAAGGAGAGGGCGGCGAAGAGAAATACATGACAGGCGCGCGCCTCTTCATCAACCTCGGCAAGATGGATGGCCTGGATGTGGCTCGCCTCATCGAGCTCGTAGACGAGCACGCCGGCCTGGGCAAAAAAGACATTGGCCGGATCGATCTCAAGGGAGCATATTCGTTCTTTGAGGTGGAAAAAGATAAGGCCGACCGCGTGGTCGAGGCGCTTAACGGAGGTACCTATAAAGGCCGCCCCGTGCGCGTAGAGGTGACTGACGGTAAGGAATCCTCCGGCGGCGGTGACGGCGGTAAGCCGTTTAAGAAAGGCAGAGGCAGCTATGGAAAAGGTGGCTACGGAAAAGGAGCCCCCCGTTCGGGTCAAAAGAAGCGGTGGTAACCTTCTGCTGTATAGATCCTGCATAAAACAAAGCGCTCTGTCCACAAGACAGCGCGCTTTGTTTTTTTACGCCTTCCGGTCGGCGGGAAAAACGCTGAAGTGCAGTAGCTCCGTGTGCCGGATCACCGATACGTTTGTAGTTGTCAGGATAGCGCGATGGCTCAGCTCCTTGAAGAGCTCATGCGAGCTGTTGATCTCCCGGTCGTTAAACGCAATGAGGATATCTCCCTCTTGTAACTGCGAGCGTGACGCCGGCGAGTTAGGCTCGATGCGGGTAACGAACAGACCACGCTTATTGCGCAGGTTGTGGTGTTGTTTCACTTTAGGATTCAACGCCACTTCTTGTAACATCACACCCAGGTACGCCTTGAACACCTTGCCATCGCGCAATAGCTGCTGGGCTATTTCCTTTGCCGTGTTGATATCGACAGAGAAGCTGAGTCCTTGCGCACCTTGTATCACCGCGGTGTTGACACCGATCACGTCGCCCTCCGTCGTGATCATCGGCCCTCCCGAATTGCCGGGGTTCAACGCGGCATCCGATTGAATAACATTGTCGATCAACCGTCCGGATTGCGTCTGCAACGTGCGCCCCAATGCACTGACCACACCGGTGGTGACGGTATGCTGGTATCCATACGGATTGCCGATGGCGATCACCAACTGGCCGATCTGCAATTGCTGCGCATCGCCCAGGTGCGCCACCGAATATCCTTCACTATAGATCTTGAGAATGGCCAGGTCCGTATCGGGATCCTTGCCGATTAAAAAGCCCTCGATCTCATTTTCGTTCAGCAGGCTTACCATGATCTTTTCGGCACCGTCTACGACATGGCTGTTGGTGAACACCAGCCCGTCCGACGAAAAGATAAAGCCCGATCCCGACCCTGCGGCCCGCAGTATGCCCTGCGCGTCGCGCTTAAACACATCGATCTTGACCACGGCATTTTTAGTCTTCTCCACGGCGTCGATGATCATTGTCGAAAAAGCATCCATATCGTATTACATAAATGTGGGAGAGGGGCGTCAAATTCACCGCCAGCAGCATTTTTCGGAAAGAATGGCCAGTACCTGCGCCCCTTTACGCCACTTTGGCCGTCCGCACCGGGCGATGCAATCGACAGATTGACCTGGTTTTTTTATGCCAGGCACAAAACGGGGTTCTTTTTCCTCAAAATTTCGGGAAGAAATAACGTGTCATATTGATTTTTTTCTATCTTGCAATGGTTTGCGACAAGTGCTGCAAACGATAGTGTTTTAAACCTGTGTATGACCTTACGGCTTTATAAGGCATGGCGCAGGAAAAATGCTGCAGCACCGCGGTCCAGATCACTTCATGTCTTTAGTCTCTGCTTTGGTCATACGCGCACGCGTAATATTTATTTTTTAGACCTAACCTTTTTTACCTAGCTATGAAGCAGATTAATGTTTATCATTTTCTGGGCCTGGTGCTCATGTTTGCAAGCTCTGTAATCTCTATGGCGCTGCTCGCCATCATGATTTTTTAAACGGTCTTGCCCCATTCTTTATAAATTGTATCGGGTGTTGCGCATACACTGAGCTTGATCAGACGCAACAATCCGTTCATAAAAGTTTAATGCCAGTATTAGGGTGATTCTCTATCTTGCCGCATGAACTTATCATGCATGCGAAGAATCATTATACTTGTACTGGTTGCCTGGGCTCATACAGCGTGGGCACAACCGGGCGTGACGACAAAACCCAAACTGGTAGTGGGTATTGTAGTCGACCAGATGCGTCAGGAATACCTCTCTCGTTATTATGCAAAATTTGGTGAAGGTGGCTTTAAGCGCCTGATGGGCGACGGCTTCATGCTGCGCAACGCCCACTATAACTACGCTCCTACAGTAACAGGCCCCGGTCACGCATCGGTATATACCGGCTCGACACCCGCCATACACGGCATCATCGGCAACGACTTCTACGACAAGGACCTGCGCAAAAGCGTCAACTGCGTGGAAGACACAACACGCAGAGCCGTCGGCGCAGCCGGCAACGGCGACGTGTCGCCCTGGCGCATGGTGTCGACCACCATCACCGACGAGCTAAAGCTCTTCACGCAGAAACGCGCGAAAGTGATCGGCATTTCCTTCAAAGACCGGGGCGCGGTATTACCGGCCGGCCACATGGCCGACGGCGCCTACTGGTTTGACGGCAAGACCGGCACCTTCATGACCAGCAACTACTACATGACCCAACTGCCGGCATGGGTAACAAGGTTCAACGCCCTTAACCTGCCCGCGCAGTACCTCAACCAAACGTGGAATACCCTGCTGCCCATAGCACAGTATACCGAAAGCGGCCCCGACGACTCGCCCTATGAGAAAAAGATCGGCGGCAAATCCAAGCCCGTATTTCCCTACGACCTGCCGGCGCTCAGGGGCAAGAGCACCAGCTACGACCTGCTGTACGTAACACCCTTCGCCAACGACTTCCTCACCGAAATGTCCAAGGCCAGCCTGGCCGGCGAGAGCCTCGGCAAAGACGACATCACCGACTTCCTCTGCATCTCCTATTCAACAACCGACGCCGTCGGCCACGCCGTCGGCCCTCAGGCCGTAGAACTGGAAGATATATACCTGCGCCTGGACCGTAACCTGGCCGACCTGTTCAAGACCCTCGACAAAGAAGTGGGCGCCGGCAAGTATACCGTCTTCTTAACAGCCGACCATGCCGTGGCCGACGTGCCTCAATATCTAAAGGATAACAAGATGCCGGCAGGATACTTCAGCAACGAGTTCGCAAAAGCGAAGCTGGATACATACCTGGAAAGCTACTTCCCTGGCCGCAAGATCATCGCCGCGATCGACAACGAGCAGGTCTTCCTCAACCACGACGCCTTTCAGAAAGATCCCAAATCGTCGGGCATCGAGCTTATGATCGCCAGCGAGCTGATCGGCAAATACCTCATGACGATGGACGGCGTGGCCAACTACTATACCCAGGCGGAGCTGCGCCAGGGCGCCTACGACGAGAAAGGCATCAAGGGTATGATCATCCGTGGTTATAACCCCCGTCGATCCGGCGACATCGCCATCGTGCTGCAACCGGGGTGGTTCGAGTCGGGGTCCATCCAGGGTACTACCCACGGCTCGCCCTATACCTACGATACGAACGTGCCCATCCTGTTCTACGGAGCCGGCATCCGCAAAGGCACATCGGCACGCTACCACACCATCACCGACGTAGCCCCCACCGTATCGCTGCTGCTCAACATCAAGTTCCCCAGCGGCTGCACCGGGCAGCCCATCGAAGAACTGTTTGAATAACCGGCGCGCCGGTCCCTGAGACACGAGCGGCCAGGCCCGCCCGCCATGCCCCCGGCACGGCAGGCGGGCTTTCTTTTTAGCCGAATTTATTACCTTGTGGCCCGAAACAGCACATTCACTATGGATAAAAAAAGCAAAGAATTCCTGTACGAGTACCTCAACAATGCATCCCCCACGGGTTTTGAAAGCTCGGGCCAGCAGATCTGGCTGGACTATATCAAGCCCTATATCAGTGATCAGATCGTGGATGTATATGGCACCGCCGTAGGAGTTATCAACCCCAAAGCAACGTACAAGGTGGTTATCGAGGCGCACGCCGACGAGATCTCCTGGTTCGTAAACTACATCACCGACGACGGCTATATCTACGTGCGCCGCAACGGCGGCTCCGATCACCAGATCGCACCCTCGAAGCGTGTAAACATCCATACCGAGCGTGGCGTGGTAAAAGGTGTATTTGGCTGGCCCGCCATACACGTGCGCGATGCCGCGCGGGAAGAAGCCCCGTCGCTGAAGAACATCTTTATAGACATCGGCGCCGCCAACAAAAAAGAAGTAGAAGACCTCGGCGTACACGTAGGCTGCGTCATCACCTTTGAAGATGAGCTCATGGAAATGAACAAGCAGTGGCTGGTAGGCCGCGCGCTGGACAACCGCATGGGCGGTTTTATGATTGCGGAGGTAGCCCGCCGCCTGCACGAGAACAAGAAGAAACTGCCCTACGGCCTGTACGTGGTAAATGCAGTGCAAGAGGAGATCGGTCTGCGGGGTGCGGAGATGATCTCCCGCCGCCTGAAACCCGATCTGGCCATTTGTACCGACGTCACGCACGACACGCAGTCACCCATGTATAATAAGCGTGAAAGCGGCAACCTCAAGGCCGGAAACGGCCCCGTGGTGTGCTATGGCCCTGCCGTGCAGAATAACGTGTTGAAGATGGTGATCGAGACCGCCCAGAAGCGTAAAATCCCCTTCCAGCGCCAGGCCGTATCGCGCTCTACCGGCACAGATACCGACTCTTTTGCATATTCTGCCGAAGGAGTGGCCTCCGCGCTCATTTCCTTACCTTTGAAGTACATGCACACCACCGTCGAGATGGTGCATAAAGACGACGTCGAAAACGTTATCAACCTGATTTACGAATTCCTCCTCCAGCTCAAGCCCGGCCACGATTTCCGGTATATTAAGTAATCCTGGGCGAAAAACTTACATCGCTAAGGTAAGCTTCTGAATAGGCTCTTCCAGGCAGCTGGGGGAGCCTATTTTTGTACTGTAGAAATCAAACAACCTATCAGAATGATTAAAAAGATTCAGATCCTGGCACTCGCTTCCTTCCTGGCTTGCGGAAGCGCCGTTGCTCAAGATAGGCCCATGCACGAGGTATACTCCATGATGGTCTTTAACTTCACCCGCTACGTACAATGGCCCGATCAGGCTGCTTCGGGTGAATTTGTGATTGGTGTAGTCGGAAGCAACGAGATTTACAAAACCCTCACGGATTGGTACGGCGGCAAGCCCCGCGGATCAAAAACGTATGTGATCAAGAAATTCAACTCCGCCTCTGAAATTACCGATTGTCATGTTCTTTATATAGACAAGAACAAGAGCGGAGAGTTTGACGCTGCCAATGCCAAAGTAAAAGGCAAAGGTACACTGGTCATCACCGACAAGAACGGTTTAGGTGAGAAAGGAAGTGGCATCAACTTCAAAACCGTCGATAACAAACTTAAATTCGAACTCAATCAGAAAGCAATAGAAGCCTCAAACCTGAAAGTTTCCGGCTCGCTTTCTTCCATGGCGATATTGATTTAATGGGTTGTTTGGAAAGCCTCGGGGGTTACTCCCCGGGGTTTTTTCTCATTAATTCATAGATTGTTTGGTAGTATTTTCCTAAACTTTAGTCTATGAAACGCCTTGTTTTATTTGTCATCGCAACGGTAATCGTTGCGATCAGTGCCAAAGCACAGGAACGCCCGCCGCACGAGATCCACTCTGCGATGCTGTACAACTTTATCAAGTATGTACAGTGGCCGAACGAAGGGGAGGCCGGAGAGTTTGTCGTAGGTGTTATCGGCGACGATAACGTCTTTAATACACTCAAACAGTGGTACGACGGCAAACCCAAGGGGAGCAAAAAGTACGTCATCAAAAAGCTCGGCAACCCTGCTGAAGCCGCCGACTGCCAGGTCGTATATGTCGGAAAATCCAAGAACAGAGACTTCGATACTATTAAAGGTAGCATTACCGGGAAATCCGTACTGACCATCACCGATGGGAACGGTCTCGGTCAAAAAGGAAGCTGCATCAACTTCAAGGTCGTAGACGGAAAGCTCAAATTTGAGCTCAATCAGGCCACCGTCGGGGCCGCTAACCTCAAAGTATCTACACAGCTCAGCAGTATGGCAATACTTATCTAGTGCCAAGGGAACGAAGCAGCGGAAAAATTCGTTGCTATAGCGATGGACTGGGGAGAGGGACTTTTTAGAGAGTTGGTAGAGCATTCCGAGGATATCCATATCGTCGCCGATAAGGAATTAACCATCCGCTACGTTTCCTCCTCCGTCGCCAAGATCCTCGGCATTGAGCCCGTTTCCCTGCTGGGCCGCAACATCCGCGAGTTCATTCAGCGCGAAAAGTTTGAAAATCTTACAACACACCTCCGCGAGGGAACAGGCAGGTTTACCCACGAATTCATGCTGCCCGGCACCGGCGCGCAGATGGTATACTTCGACGTTTCGGCCTCCCAGCTCCTCGACCGGCAGGAGTTTCAGGGCGTCATATTCAAGCTTAACGACGTCACCGAAAAAAAATTGCGCGAAGACGAGCTCATCCGCTCCAACCGCCAGCTCGACCAGGTGATCTATAAAACCACCCACGACCTCAAAGCCCCCGTCATGTCAGCGCTGGGACTGGTTAAAATCGCTGAGATGGTGCCCGATGGCGAAAAAGACCAGTATATCGGCATGATCAAAAAAAGCCTGCTCCGCCTCGACTCCTTTATCGAGGAAATGAATGACTTTTATCGCAACGAAAAGCTGGCCGTACAACGCGAAAAAATAAGTATCGAGCAGCTCCTGCTCGAAGAATGGGATAATCTTAAAAACCTCTACCCCGACAACGCCGTTGATGTTTTTTGGGACATCCACGCAGACTGCGAATGGCATTCCGACCGTTTAAGAGTAAAAACAGTCGTTACAAATATACTTTCGAACGCTATAAAGTACATGGACTTGCAAAAGCAAAACCGATTTATCAAAATTGCAGCGCGAGTTACGGAAGAGTTTTGTGACATGAGCTTTGAGGATAACGGGATCGGCATCGACCCTTTATACCAGGAGAAAATCTTCGATCTGTTCTTTAGAGCAACAGACCGATCGCAAGGAACCGGCCTCGGCCTGTTTATTGTTAAAGACACACTGGAGCGGTTGGGAGGAGAGGTTAAAGTAATTTCGAACCAGGGACAAGGAACCACGTTCCACGTCAGAATACCAAATCAAATACACCAGTCCATCGGGATTGGCTGAAGATACACGCACGGGGTCACAGAGTTTTTATAGAGAGGGTCTTTTCTTTGTGTGCTCTGTGCGTTTTTTAAGGTCTTATGGAAGGCAAATGAGCCTTTCACGCGAAGAAACACGCACGGGGTCGCAGAGTTTTTATAGAGAGGGTCTTTTCTCTGCGCGCTCTGTGCGTTCCTTTTTACTTCGCCGTGCACCTTTCTTACACTATACATTTCCCCTAAATTTACAGTCGCGTTGTTAATAACTCTATACCAGCATGACGTGTACCGACCAGGTAGGAAACGTTGTTACTACATATAACGGCACCCCTAAACGGATTATATCCCTGGTGCCTTCGCAAACCGAGTTGCTCGCCGACCTGCGCCTCGAAGAACAGGTGGTCGGTATCACGAAGTTTTGTATATATCCGCCGTCATGGCGTAAAACCAAAACGAT
The DNA here is from genome assembly GCF_018598185.1 of Dawidia soli. Taxonomy (GTDB): domain Bacteria; phylum Bacteroidota; class Bacteroidia; order Cytophagales; family Cyclobacteriaceae; genus Ohtaekwangia; species Ohtaekwangia soli. The sequence continues at coordinate 110,232 of NZ_JAHESC010000003.1, read as the reverse complement.
CATCGGTGGTACGAAGAACTTTCACATCGACACCATCCACCGCCTGAAGCCCGACCTGATCATCGGTAACAAAGAAGAAAATTACGAGGAGGGAATTGTAACCTTAAGAGAGACATATCCCGTGTGGCTCAGCGATATCGTCACATTAGAGGATGCCCGACAGATGATACAAGGGATCGGTGCGCTCACGGCCCGCCAACAGGAAGCAGCAGCAATCGTACACCGCATCGACACGGCATTTACTACGATCCGCCCCCTGCCGCCAAAGCGGGTGGTGTACCTCATCTGGCGCGACCCCTGGATGGCCGCCGGCCCCGGTACTTTCATCGACACCCTGCTCGGCCGCCTGGGCTGGATCAACGCCGTACAGCAACCGCGTTACCCCGTGCTAACGCCCGCCACACTGGCCGCAGTACAGCCGGACTATATAATGTTGTCGTCAGAGCCATATCCGTTCCGGGAGAAACATGTGGCGGAATTGCAGCAACTGTGCCCTGCCACCCGGTGCATACTCGTGGACGGCGAAATGTTTTCGTGGTATGGCAGCCGGCTCATACAGGCGCCGGCGTATTTCAACAGCCTTACGCTGCCGTAATGCCAAACGCCCGCAGGTCGTTCCAATAGTTGGGGTATGATTTCCGGACAACGTCCGGTTGCTCGATCGTTACATCCATCAGCGTAACGAGCGGGGCAAAGGCCATCGCCATACGGTGATCTTTATACGTGGCAAACGACGCCGACGCCGGCAGCTGCTGAGACGGCACGAGGGTCCAATGCTCGGTAGAGTCTTCCACCAGGTCGGCACCGATCTTCCGCAGCTCCTGCTGCAGCGCCGCAATACGGTCGGTCTCCTTAATGCGCAGGCTCTCCAGCCCCGTGAACGAGCCGCGAATGCCTTTTGCAGCACAGACTACCGCCACCGTTTGGGCCAGGTCGGGGCAATGCGTAAAGTCCCACGACAGCGACGCCGCGCTTTCTTTTTTGGTGAGTGTCAGCAAACCACCTGCATACACCGCGCGCACGCCAAGGGTATCCATGATCTGTACAACAACAGAATCGCCCTGTACCGACGACTCAAAGAGGCGCGGTAGCGTGACCGTAGCCTCCTGTGCCAACGCCGTGAAAGCAAACCAGTAGCTGGCGGCAGACCAGTCCGACTCCACCGTGAAGGGAGCGGGTATATAGTGCTGTGCCGGGATAATGACCTTATCGTCGAGCAGGGTAGAAGAAGCGCCGAAATGTTTCATCAGCGAAGCCGTCATTTCAATATAGGGACGACTGCCCACCTTGCCTTCCAGTTCCAATGTCAGGCCCTGCGGCAACATCGGTGCGACCATCATCAGCGCCGAGATAAACTGGCTGCTGATATCACCGCGAATGCGGATGGCGTTTCGCTGTTGGCCGGAGAAGCCCTGCGTGCGCAGCGGCGGATAACCCTCGCGCCCCGTGTAAGCGATGTCGGCGCCCAGGCTGCGCAGCGCATCGACGAGAATGCCGATGGGACGCTCCTGCATGCGTGATGTACCGGTGAGGGTTTTCTGTTGTTTGGTAACAGCAAAATACGCCGTGAGGAAACGCATGGTTGTACCCGCATCTTCTACGTCAATGACAGGCTCGGGCGAGCCCACCAGGCGCAGCATGAGCTGCGTATCATTGGCGTCTGATAGATTGTGCAGTTCAGACGTGCCACCTGCGAGGGCGTTGATGATAAGCGCCCGGTTGGCAATGCTTTTCGAGGCGGGAAGAAGTGAAGCGGTACCCTTCAAAACACTCGTTCGCTTCAGGTGAATGGTCGTGCTCAATGGACTATAAAATTTGGATGGGCAAATTACAGCTTGTTCCAGGATATTTTCCCATCTGCTGAAACATTTGCAAATGAATTCAAGTTATGCAAAGTATGAGAACATCTTCAAAAATAGCAGTCTTGAGCTTGGCCTCCGGGGCCTTGTTAGCAGCATGGTTACTTACAGGCGATCGTAAGGTCAGAACCAGAAAATTTGTTGCCCGTAATACAGTCAACCTGCGCAAGGTTCAGAAGACAGAAGACGAAAAGACTTTCGACGATTCAGAGATCTATTATATCTGAAGTGAACGGTAAAAACGAAGTGCTTCTTTTACCGCCTCTGGGCTGATCTCGCAATCCCACCGCGCGTTCCCGATCCCTTCCTGGAGAACGCACAAGATCCTGTTGCCTTTATTTTTCTTGTCTTGTAACGTCAATGCCGTAGCCGACTCGATATCCTCCTCCGTCAACGCAACCTTTCCGTACACCGAAAGAATATACCGGTATAGCTGTTGAAAATCCGCCTCCGGCAACATGCCTCGCACCTGGGCAATATATCCCTCGGCAACAAGTCCCAGTGCTACAGCCTCGCCATGTAAAATACGTCGGTTGCCGCCCAGCAGGTAGCTCTCCACCGCATGGCCGATCGTGTGGCCCGCGTTGAGGATTTTGCGCAACCCTTTTTCGGTCGGATCTTCCGTCGTCACGCGCGCCTTGAACGCCACGGAGTGACGGACCAGCGTATCCCAATCCTGATCGGCAAAAGGCTTTTGCAGGATCACATCCCACATGGCGCGGTCGGAGATCAACGTGTGTTTGATCACCTCGGCATAGCCCGAGCGGAGCTCGCCCGCCGGCAGGGTCTTTAGAAAACCACTGTACAGTAACGTCATCACCGGCACCTGGAAGACTCCGATATGATTTTTCAGGTGTTGAAAATCCACTCCCAGCTTACCGCCGATGCTGGCATCGACCTGCGCCAGCAACGTAGTGGGTACAAGAATGAAGTCGATGCCGCGCTTATACGTAGCCGCGCAAAAGCCGCCCATATCCCCCAGCACGCCGCCACCCAACACGATCAGCACCGCGTGGCGATCCAGCGCCTGCTCCGTCATCGCTTGCCAGATGAACGAGCAGGTGTCGAGGTTTTTCTGCTCCTCGCCGCTCTTCACCTCGATGACCCGGTGCGGTGGCAACGACCGCTCCAGCAAGGGGTAGCAATGCCGGCGGCAGTTCTCGTCGGTGAGGACCACTACCTGGCTGTAATTTTTTTTCTGAAGGATTGCCAATAAATCATTGGTAGGATCGGAGGAAAACAGAATGTTATCGGGCAGCATCAGTCTTTGCGTAAACTTTTTTTCGAAAGTTATTAAAAACCTGGCAACTCCGGCCCCCCCGTTTTTGCTAACGTCTGTAAGCGGGTATATTTGCGCCACTTTAACAGCGTATGCAGGCACACCCCAGGATTTCCTTTGAAGACACCTCGGTGGCATTTTCGTACAAGTCCAATGCCGCCCTTCGAAAAGCCAACTTTATCTTCTCCCTCGTCAACCACCCCTGGATCTCATCCATCGCCATCGGGTCGACCAGGCTGGCGTTGAAGCTACACTTGCCGGTAGAGGGGCTGATCAAAAAGACAGCGTTCGACCACTTCTGCGGCGGGGTGAGCATAGACAACTGCGACGATGAGATCCGCACCCTGTCGCGCTACGGCGTCGGCACCATCCTCGACTACTCGGTAGAAGGCGAAGCCTCCGAAACAGGCTTTGACCAGACCCTCGAAGAAACCCTGCGCACCATTCGCAAAGCGAAAAGCAACCCACAGGGCATACCGTTCTCGGTGTTTAAAGTCACCGGCCTGGCCGACATGGAGCTGCTGGAAAAGATCCAGCGCCAGGACGCGCTGAGCCCCGCCGAGACCGAAGCCTACCAGCGTGTACAAAAACGCGTAGATACCATTTGTCAGCTGGCCCACGCCAGCAACATCCCCGTATTGATCGATGCCGAAGAGACCTGGATCCAGGAACCGGTAGACGCATTGGCATATGAAATGATGGCCCGCTACAACCGCGGGAAAGCCATCGTTTTTAATACCTACCAGCTGTATCGCAAAGCAACGTTGCAAAACCTGAAAGATGCCTTCCGCGAGGCATCCGCGAAAGGCTACCACCTGGGCGCCAAACTGGTGCGCGGCGCGTACATGGAGAAAGAGCGGGCACGGGCCGCCGAAATGGGCTACGAAGACCCCATCCAGCCCGACAAGGCCGCATCCGACAAAGCCTTCAACGAAGCATTGGAGTTCAGCATCGCCAATCTGCACCAGATGGCCTTTATGTGCGGCTCCCACAACGAACAAAGCAACCTGTACCTCACACAGCTCATGGAGCAGCACGGCATACCCGGCAACGACGACCGCGTGTGGTTTGCCCAGCTCTACGGCATGAGCGACAACATCTCCTTTAACCTGGCCAAGGCCGGCTACAAAGTGGCCAAATACATGCCCTACGGTCCGGTGCGGTCAGTCATGCCCTACCTGTTCCGCCGCGCCCAGGAAAATACGTCCGTAGCCGGCCAGAGCAGCCGCGAGCTGATTTTGATCCGCAAAGAGCTGCAGCGAAGAAGATCGGCATAACAGCCGTCTTCATTTTCTCGCTTTTTCTCGTTTTTCGCGTATTTTCGCGAAAATTTTATTTCATGCAACTCAGCGAACAGGAGATCATCCGCCGGCAAAAGCTGGATGAGCTCAGGAAACTAGGGATAGATCCCTACCCGGCCGATCTTTTTGAAGTCAACACCTCTGCCAAAGAGATCCTGGAGAAGTACAAACAGGACGAAAATAATTTCAAGGACGTCTCCCTCGCTGGCCGTATCATGAATACACGCGTCATGGGCAACGCTTCGTTTGTGGAGCTGCAAGACGAAACCGGCCGCATACAGCTCTACCTGCGCCGCGACGACCTGTGCCCCGGCGAAGACAAAACCCTCTACAACACCGTCTTTAAAAAACTGCTCGACATCGGCGACATCATCGGTGTGAAAGGCTACGCCTTCGTCACCCAGACCGGCGAAACCTCCATACACGTCACCGCATTTACCGTGTTGACCAAGGCACTGCGCCCGCTGCCCATCACCAAAGAGACCGTAGACGAGCAAGGTGTCACGCACCGCCACGACGCCTTTACAGACTCCGAGCAACGCTACCGCATGCGGTATGTCGACATGATCGTAAACCCCGAGGTGCGCGACACGTTCGTGAAGCGCACACAGCTGGTGAATTCGATGCGGCAATACCTCAACGCCAAAGAATACCTGGAGGTGGAAACCCCTATTCTGCAGCCGCTCTATGGCGGTGCAGCGGCCCGCCCGTTCAAGACACACCACAATACGCTGGACATGACCCTGTACCTGCGTATCGCCAATGAGCTATACCTCAAGCGCCTGATCGTCGGCGGCTTCAAAGGCGTCTACGAATTCTCGAAAGACTTCCGCAACGAAGGCATGTCGCGGTTCCATAACCCCGAGTTCACCCAGATCGAGCTGTACGTAGCCTACAAAGACTACAACTGGATGATGGACCTCGTGGAAGAAATGATCGAGCGCGTGGCACTCGACCTGCACGGCACCACGCAAGTGACCGTAGGCGAGAACATCATCGACTTCAAGCGCCCGTGGACACGCTACACCATGTTCGAATCCATCAAGCACTTTACCGGCATCGACATCTCCGCCATGGACGAAGTACAGCTGCGCGACACCTGCCGCCAGCTGAACGTACCGATGGACGAGACCATGGGCAAAGGCAAGCTCATCGACCAGATCTTTGGCGAGAAGTGCGAGCCCAACCTCATCCAGCCGACCTTCATTACCGACTACCCGGTAGAAATGTCGCCGCTGGCCAAGAAACACCGCAACAAGCCCGGCCTGGTAGAGCGCTTCGAAGCCATCTGTAACCGCAAAGAGATCGCCAACTCGTTCTCCGAGCTGAACGACCCCATCGACCAGCGCCAGCGCTTTGAAGAGCAGCTGGAGCTCGGCAAACGAGGCGACGAAGAAGCCATGACGCTGGACGAAGACTTCCTGCGCGCACTGGAATACGGCATGCCGCCCACGGCCGGCCTGGGCATCGGCATCGACCGCCTGTCCATGATCATGACCAACTCGGCATCGATCCAGGACGTGCTGTTCTTCCCCCAAATGAAACCCGAAAAGCCCGTAGCAGGCTTTGACGCAAAAGAATTTGAAGACGCCGGCGTACGCCCCGAGCTGATCCCCATACTGCAAAAACTGGGCATCCAGTCACTGGCACAAATGAAGGAAATGAAAGCCTCCAAGCTCTTCAACGACGTATGCGGCACACGCAAAAAAATGAAACTGGAGATTGCCAACCCCACGCAAGAAGAAGTGGAGGGTTGGCTAAAATAAAGCGCGGGTGCCAACTATACCCGGCGATTTCGACGGCTTATGCAAGAACGGCGGAGCCCTGAAGGGGCGTAACACATCAGCCCAGGCTGTAAGGCCTGGGGAAACCAATACAGACGATATCCAAGCCCTGTAAGGGCGTAACAACTCCAGGCGCCGTCGTCCATTTTACGCCCCCGTTCAGTACTGCTTCCGTGTCGGCAACCGATGACCCACCATATCAGAAAACAGGCTCGACAAGAGCCTGTTTTCTTACAAATTATCAAAGAAAGGCTTCCTCCTCTCCAGCTTCAGATCCTGAAGCAAACTGGACTTCACATTGATCACAAAATAGAACTGCTGGAACTGGCCAAACGGCGTCCAGTTAACACTCATGGTCCAGCAGTGCAGGTCACGGGCAATGCCGAGCTGCGTAATGGAAAACTCACCATCCTCGAAGTGATAACCCGTGCTATAGGTAAACTTCCATTGTTTCGAAAGCGCGAAATCGCCGTTGGCCGTAACGGTCTGCGTAATCCTTTCCGCGCTGTTGACCGGGTGCGAGTAGGCAGCGTTATAGCTCAGGTTCAGGCTCCACGGTATATCGAAATCCACGTAGGCATCAGGGTTTTCAATGAGGTAGTCTTTCTCTTGTTGCGGCAGGTCGGATTTGGAAATTTTTTCGCGGGAACTATTATTCTTGTCGCGCGCCTTGGGGTTTAAGTTCGTGCTGACGGCCAGCGTGGCGCTGGTGATCCGGCCGAGCTTTCCATCACGCCAGACATACCGGTCTACACGGCGCTCGATCGTTCTGCGGGAGTTCGTCTCTGGGTTAACCAGAAAGGACTGGTACGAATAAGGATCCAGGGTGGCCGATGCGTTCAGGTTGAACAGGTTGTCCAGAATGTTGGTGTTGGCGGCGATGCCGATCGGAGCCAGGTTGAACGAATCAGCCATCAGGTTGTAGCTCGTGTTAAGCGACAGGTTGTTGAGTAACATCACCTTGCGTGCTACAGAGTCCTGTTCTCCCTGTACCTTCATTTCTACGTTGTTACCCAGGCTAAAGCCGATCGAGCCGCTACGGCCCGTGGTCGATCCGCCATAAACAGAACCTTCGTGTCTGGATTTATAATATTCACTGTTGGCCGCCGCTACCATCACAAGTTGATCGTTGGCATCTGTGTAGACACTATCCACCCGGTGTGCTTTGAAAAAATAACCGTTGTTCGTGGTGAAGTCGGGTGTATAGCCGAACGATATCGAAGGGTTCACCACGTGACGGATGGCCTTGACCTTTCCTTTCTTAAAGAAATAAGTGCCGTACATCCGGGTGGTAAGGCTGGTGCTGACCGAATAGTTCTCGATGGTATTGAATCCCTCGATGGTATCTTTTACCACCAGCTGACCCCGGCTGTTGTATTCATAGTCAAGTTTTTCCCAATACCATTTTGATTCGAACGAGACGGAGGGAGACATCGTAAAATACTTGAACGCCTTAAACGAATACGACATCGGTATCGAGTGCCGAATGCCTTTCCGGCCGTTTTCAAAGAAGCGGCTGAAGTTGGCCAGGGTGAACGGCGCGATGCTGTCTTGTGTCGAGGTGATCGTACGCCGCCCCAGGTTGTTGGTAATGCGGTTCTGGGCCGTCATGGCATACGAAATGGAAAAGTTGTCCAGGGGACCGGTCTCACCCGATTTCTTTTGGAACGGATAAATGTTGGTCATGTTCGCCGTCAGCGTCGGCAGCGCCAGGTCCACGTTCTTGGTAACGATATCCTGGTTGTGACTGGCATTGATGGCCATGGTAAAAGGCGTGCCCGCAAAGCGATGGCTATACGACACGTTCGAGCTCAGCTTCGTGGAGATATTGCTCAGTGCCGCGGTGTACTGAGCGGCAGGAGTTCCGTACGACAAGAAGTTATTCCGGTTGAAGGTGGACGTAGCGGCATTCACAGACGCAGAGAAGCGTCCATTGCCTTTTGACTGAGGCGAGTGGCTCCACGTCAGGCGAAAGTCTTGTGTATAATTGTTCGTCTCGATCTTTTCGTCCGTGTCCGAGTTACGCGAATAGGCAAAGTTCACCGAGCCGCTGTAGGCATACCGTTTCAGGTAGCTGGAATTGGCATACACCGCGTGGCCGCCCTTCGAATAAATGTCTCCCGTCAGCGCCAGCTTGACGTATTCGCTGATATCAAAGAAATACCCACCGTTGCGCAGGTTAAAGCCTCGGCGGCGCTCTTCGCCATACGACGGGAAGATGATGCCCGACGAGCTCTTGCGCGGCGACGGGAACATACCGAACAGGAACCCGATGGGAAGAGGGATCTCATTAAACTCAAAATAAAAAGGCCCCGACACGATCTTGTCGTGCGGGATGGCCTTGGCCTTGCTGGAAATGATGCGGAAGTGCGGATGCTCGAGGTTACAGGTGGTGTAAGAGTTGTGAAGGCTGAGGATCTCGTTCTTTTCGTTTTTGAAAGCGGCGCGGGAGCTGACGTAGCCCTCGCCCTGCGTGGTCACTACCTCGCTGATCCGCGCACGACGGGTCTTGAAGTTGTAGACAATATCTTTGGTCTCGTACAGCTCGGCCCCGTTTTTAAAGATCGGGTACCCCACGCGCTGCCCGAGCGAATCGCGGCGGCCGTGGGCCGTCAGGGTGTTGTTGGCGTAGTCGATGATGATCTCTTCGGCCTCCAGCTCGACCTCGCCGTATTTGATCTTGGCGTCGCCATACAACCAAACCATCTGGTTGTCGAGGGTAGCCCGGATCGAGTCCTTGGCAGAATAATTGATAGTAGTTTCAATGTCGCCCTTGGGCGGCGGAGTTTTGACCGTATCGGATTTGAGTGTGTCTTTTAAAGCCCCCGGCGGCGGGATCGAATCGGCCGGAGCAGGAATGGAATCGTTCGGAGTACTAATAACCTCTTGCGGGGTCTTAACACGGGGTTCCACTTGCGCGGCAGCGACAGTGCTTATGAGCAAAAAAAGAAGAAGACTAAAATGCCGCACAAATACCGGGTTAAAGGTCAGGTTTTTAGCTTTTAGTGAAAAATTCACATTTTTGCGTAAAGTTATTGCAAATACACTGAACATTGTAAGGCCTGTGAGGAATATTGGATTAACCCTGCTTCTGATAGCAATAACCTTGCTAAATTCTTTGACCGTCTCTGCGCAGCACGACTCCAAGGTCGATCTCGTCGTCATCGACGCCGGGCACGGCGGCAAAGACAACGGCACCCGGGGCAAGAAAGTAAAAGAAAAGGACCTGGCCCTGAAGATCGCCCTGCTCGTAGGGGAGTACATCGAAAAAAATGTCCCCGACGTAAAAGTGATCTACACGCGCAAGGACGACCGCTACCTGCCCCTGGACGAACGGGCCGCCATTGCCAACAAGGCCAAAGCCGATCTCTTTATATGTATCCACGCCAACGCCAACCCCAACGCCAAGGCCTATGGCACGGAGACCTTCGTCATGGGGATGCACGTGGACGAAAAAAATCTCGAGGTCGCCAAGCGCGAGAACTCCGTGATCCTCATGGACAAAGACTATAAGGACCGTTACGAAGGGTTTGAGCCCAACAGCCCCGAATCGTATATACTCTTTACACTCATTCAAAGCGCCTACCAGGAAAGCAGCCTGAAATTCGCACAGAAGGTAGAGGGACAATTTAAAAATAAAGTAGGCCGGGTAAGCCGCGGCGTGAAGCAAGCCGGGTTTGTCGTGCTCTGGCGCACCACCATGCCCAGCGTGCTGATCGAGACGGGCTTTCTTTCCAATCCCACCGAAGAGAACTTTTTGGCCACCGAACAGGGCCAGGAGCTGGTAGCCTCTGGCATCTACCGCGCTTTCAAAGAATACAAAAATGAAGTGGAATCCATAAAATCCCTAAATTGACAACCGGAAACGGCACACGGCCTGGAAGGGAATCCATAGACATCACAGCAACCGCATTTTAGACACATGAAACTATCGAAGGAATTTAAAGTCGGCCTCTTTATGGTAGTGGCCTTCACATTGCTGTACTTTGGCTTCAACTTTCTCAAAGGCACCGACTTCTTTTCATCGAACCACAAGTACTACGCCGTTTATCAGAACGTAGACAAGCTGACCGAATCCAACCAGGTCTTCCTCAACGGCTACGCCGTGGGCCGCGTAAGCGACATCCAGATCCAGCAGCACCTCGACCGCGTGGTGGTAGAGTTGGATATCGATTCGGAGATCGTGCTGACAGACTCCTCGGTGGCCATGCTCAACGGCGAGCTGCTGGGCGGCCGGTTCATCCAGCTGGACATGCACGGCACCGGAGGCCGCGTGCTCGAAGCCGACGACACCATCCGTTCAGAAGTAGCCAAAGGCATCATGGACTTCCTGGCACAAAATGCCGGGCCGGTAGCCAGCAACCTCACCACAACCCTGAAAAATGTAAATCACCTGCTCGATGGCCTCACCAGCAACAGCCGGCGCCTGGATACCATGTTGAGAGGACTGGAAACTACCCCCGGCCTGCTGAACCAGACACTGCGCACCGCCAACAGCAACATCAACGACCTGGGCACAAACTTCAAAACCGTCGCCGCCAACCTCAACGGCACCCTCGAAGAGTTGAAGCCGACCATCGCCAACTTCCACACCCTGTCGGACTCGCTCAAGCAGATGGAGCTTAACAATACGGTAAAGAAAGCACAACAAAGCCTGGCCAAGCTCAACGAAACGCTGGCCCGCCTCAACAAAGGCGACAACACCGCCAGCAAGCTGTTGACGGAAGACACGCTCTACGTGAACCTCAACAAACTCCTGGTATCGTTCGACTCGCTCGCGAAACACTTCAATAAGAACCCCCGGCACTTCCTGGCGCCGTTGGGTAAAAGCAGCAAGACCATCGAACGCGACCTGGCCCGCCAACGCAAAGAAGAAGAGAAGAAAAAGCAGTAGGGCAGGGCTTTCATGAGCAGCAGCACGGAGCGCAGCCACAGGATAGCGATAAAGAATTTCTATGGGATATTACGCATTGCCATTTGCTGTTGACCTCGAGAAGGTACGGCGCGTACTCGGGTCGAAAGACGAGCAACTGGCCGAGCAAATAAAGGCCTCCGATCTGTACGACACATATGCCGATCAAAGTGAAGTTGACTTTGATGAAATTATAGACGACCTGGTTTTCCGGTATATCAAACCAGCCGACCGGAAAGCCGGGAACAACGGATTTCTGGGCCTCTTTAAAAGCAGGCCGTCAACAGGTCTCAACCCACAGGTGGCGCACCAATATGGTTATGCGCTTCTGCTGACCTGCGATGTGCTCGGTACCCGCGTTGCTCCGGACGAGGAGATCTTTTACGCCGGCCGGGTCTGGAAGCGTCTGAATGAATTACTGGATAATGCCGGCGCGAAAGTCAACCTCGACAGGATGTGGGGCGAGAAGGATGTGTTTGACATACCGCCGAGCAATGATTTCCCCGGCATCAGTCACTATTCGAAACCGGAAATAGATCACCTGCTGGCGGTACTGAGTAAGATTCAACTCACTGAAAAAGACAAACAGTCTGACGACGGCGAAGTACTGCAAGAACTCATGGCCGCTTTCTCCGAGGGCCTTCAACTTTGCCGCGGGAAAGATACCGAGTGGGTTGCGTTTATTCACTGACGGCAGCTCCACCCTCCCGGGATTATCGCGGCGCCATTTGGAATTGACGAACTTTAGCGATAACATGTGCCTGTTAACCCATCATCCCCATGGCGCAGGATTTGGAATTCAACCGCAACGAAGACCAGCTCAAGCAGCTCGTAACGCAACTTCACGCCCGCGGTAAAAAAGTACAGCTGGGCGGAGGTGAAAAGAAGATCGAAGAACAACATCAGAAAGGAAAGCTCACGGCGCGTGAACGCATCGCCCACCTCATCGACGAAGGGTCGGAATTTATAGAGGTGGGACTGTTTGCAGGCGACGGCATGTATAAAGAATATGGCGGCTGTCCCTCCGGTGGAGTAGTGACCGGGTTGGGCCACATCAGAGGCCGCCTCGCCGTCATCGTCGCCAACGACGCTACCGTCAAGGCAGGAGCCTGGTTTCCCATCACCGCCAAGAAGAACCTGCGCGCACAGGAGATCGCGATGGAGAACCACCTGCCGATTGTATACCTTGTAGACAGCGCCGGTGTATTCCTGCCCATGCAGGATGAAATATTTCCCGATAAAGAGCACTTCGGTCGTCAGTTCCGGAACAACGCCCGGATGTCCTCCCTGGGCATTGTGCAGATCGCCGCCATCATGGGCAGCTGCGTAGCCGGCGGAGCCTACCTGCCCATCATGTCAGACGAAGCCATGATCGTGGACAAGACCGGCTCCATCTTCCTGGCCGGCTCATACCTGGTAAAAGCCGCCATCGGCGAAGACATCGACAACGAAACCCTCGGCGGCGCCACCACGCACTGCGAGATCTCCGGGGTAACCGACAACAAGTTCCCCGACGACAAAAGCTGCCTGAATTATATACGCAACATCTTCGACAAGCTGGGCGCATCCACCAAGGCCGGCTTTGATCGCATCGCCCCCCGGGAGCCCAGGCTCGATCCACGCGAAATATATGGTATCATCCCGAGTGATCGCGTCAAGCCCTATGACATGCTGGAGGTGATCAAACGCCTGGTAGACAACTCTGAGTTTGATGAGTACAAAGCCCTGTACGGCAAGTCGCTGTTGTGCGGCACCGCGCGCATCGACGGTTGGGCTGTAGGCATTGTAGCAAACCAACGCAAAGTGGTCAAGAACAAAAAGGGCGAGATGCAGATGGGCGGTGTGATCTATTCCGACTCCGCCGACAAGGCCGCGCGCTTTATCATGAACTGCAACCAACGCAAGATCCCGCTGCTGTTTTTGCAAGACGTGAGCGGCTTTATGGTCGGCAGTAAAGCCGAACACGGCGGCATCATCAAAGACGGCGCAAAGATGGTCAATGCCATGGCGAACTCTACCGTGCCCAAGTTTACCGTCATCGTCGGTAACTCGTACGGTGCAGGCAACTACGCCATGTGCGGAAAAGCGTATGACCCGCGGTTGATAGTCGCCTGGCCCACCGCACAGATCGCCGTCATGAGCGGGGCCTCGGCCGCCAAGACGCTGCTGCAGATTCGCGTCAGCGCCATGAAGGCACAAGGGCAGACGCTCTCGAAAGAAGAAGAGGATAAAGTATTGAAAGAGATCACAGATCGCTACAACGACCAGCTCAGCCCATACTATGCAGCGTCGCGCATCTGGGTAGACAACGTGATCGATCCGCTCGATACACGCAACGTGATCTCCGCCGCCATCGAGGCCGCAAACCACGCAACCGTAGAGCGATTCAATACCGGTGTGATTCAGACATAGACAAAAGAAAATCTATCACACAAAGGGTGTTTATGGAGTTGGAAATGAAGTGTCAATATCTTAGCTGAATCTCTTATACCTTCCATGTAATATTGACTCTTTTACTATACAGAGGCTAACGAATGTTTATCGTTCGATGCCGGGAGCCCACCCCAACTTTAGCTAATTAATTCGTCGACATATGCGAGGAGATAGTGATGACCTGCAGTTTGATTTTACTGCTGGCAGGTCGAAAAGTGTTCGTCAGGTACGGGTGCTTAGGGAGTTTCATGCCTATAGACTTTCGCCGGAAGAGAGTGTCGCTATTGTCCTGGCCGTCCTGCGCGCCAGGCTAGGCTCCATGCAGCAGGAAGTCACCAACATGGTCGCCATCATTGATGGAATCCTGGACACCCTGCGCGAAGGTGGGGCCACCCAACAGCAATTGGAGATCTGGAAGGAATGCCTCTACGAGCTCCAGCGAGATACCCCCCTGTCCGGCACGAGCCAATCGATAATCGAAGAGGCACTCGGTCGGGAAGCTGTAAGAATTCACAGACGCCTGTCAACGAATGACACACCAGCGCCCCCGGCAGACAACAAGCCTGGATCCGCCTATGGAAAGGTTGGAAAGATCGCCGCGCTGGTATGTACCTCCGTCTTCGTAGCATTCATGATCTCGGTTTCTTCCAAACATATCCATTTTAAACCCAAAAGTTGCTCCGATGAGTCCGTCCTGCTGCCTGCGCAGTACGTGCAATTTCCGGATAGATCCTGGGCTATCATCCGGGAAGGGACCAGCTATTGCACACCGACGCCCTTCTTTACCAATAATCGTCGCGAGCTCAGTGTTACAGAAGGTAGCTTCTACCTGGACGTGGCCAAAAATGCACAGCTGCCATTCGTCGTAAAGACCGCCCAAAATGTAGAGATCGAAGTACTCGGCACCGGTTTCCAGGTAGATGCTAATCCGAAAGACGGGTTCCTGACCGTCTCGGTTGCGCATGGGCGTGTGGCGGTACGCTACAAAGGAGAAAAGCTGGGAGAGCTTGTACGGGGACAACGACTGACAGTCTACACCGAAAGCGGTCGGTATAACCCCGAGCTCTTTAATCCGGCAAATGTGGATTGGTACTACTCCATGATTGTTCTTCCACGTGTGAGACTGGAAGACGCCGCAGCGATCCTGGAAAAAAAGTATAACGTCCACCTGAAAATTACAAACGACGAAATGAAAAGCTGCGTGATTGAAGCAGCCTATCCAAAAGATACCTCGTTGGATTTTATCCTGAATTCATTCTGTACCATGTCACGGGTCGGTAAAGATCCCACCATGCAATTCAAGATTGAAAAAGATACAGTGATCCTCAGCGGCAGTCTGCCGAATTGCTTGACAGAGTAGGAGTCCATAACACAGCGGTAAGAAAATGCAGAAAGAAAATAGCGATAATGACCGTGAACGGGCCCAGAAGCTTCTCATACGCTACTATGATCAGATCACGCCACCCCAATACGCCAGACCCCGGCGTGCAGCCGGCGGAATGGATGGGAAACACGAGGAGATCGTTACAAGGCTGGCCGTACGCTTTTTTGAAGGGTTCTTTAATAGCCTGGGTTCTGCCATGGGAGGCCTTGTCAACCGTTTTTTTTGACGCATCTTTATGAAAGTAAGACCACCGTCCATAAAAAATGATCTTCAAATAACACAGCCCGCTGCGAATTACACAGAAAGACAATTACATTTAGCCGCAGAGAATCTAAATGTATTCGGTCAGAATGATGAAAAGCGTGCTGCTCTTCGTTGCCGGTTATCTCATAAGCATAGCCTCCTACGCGCAACCCAAAGAAAAACCCTACGTGGTGCTGGTGTCCTTTGATGGATTCCGGTATGATTACGTATCACGGTTCAAGCCGCCCTTCTTTCAGGAGTTTATCCGCAAAGGCGCTGCCGCCGAAGGCCTGATACCGTCGTTTCCCAGTAAAACCTTCCCCAATCACTATACGCTCGTTACCGGGCTCTACCCCGGCCACCACGGACTGGTGGACAATTCCTTCTACGATCCCGACCTCCATCGATACTACGCCATCAGAGACCGCGCCGCCGTGCACGATCCCGTCTACTACGGAGGCACACCGTTGTGGCAACTGGCCCGGCAGCAAGGCCTGAAGACCGCGTCGTTCTTTTGGGTAGGATCGGAAGCACCGATACAGGGCACATATCCTGATTACTATTTTGATTATGACGAATCGGTGCCCAACGAAAAGCGCGTCGGGCAGACCATAGCCTGGCTCAAACTACCCCCCGCGGAGCGGCCTCACTTCATCTCGCTATACTTCTCCCTGGTCGACACCGAAGGCCACCATAGCGGCCCCTACTCGCAAGCCCTGCACAAAACCGTACTCCAGGCCGACAGCCTCCTGGGACAGCTCGTACAAGGGCTCAAAACGGTCGCCTTACCGGTAAACGTGATCGTGGTCTCCGACCATGGCATGATGGAGCTGAGCAACACCCCCAAAACGTTTGTATCCATACCCAACCTCTTCGACACACGCGACAGCTCGGTAGTATACGTAAACGGAGGAACCCAAACACACATCTACACAGCCAAAGTCGATTCGCTCTACGAAGTCCTCAGGAAAAAGGAGGAACATTTCAAAGTATACAAGAGAACGGAAATGCCCGCGCAGTGGCATTACGATCATACACGCGCCGGAGATCTGTTACTGGTCATAGAGCCCGGTTATTATTTCCAGGACCAACCCCGGCGTGCCGGCCCCCAGCCGACAACGTTTGGGGCACACGGTTTTGATCCCCATGCTGAAAAGAGCATGCAAGGTATCTTCTATGCAGCCGGCCCCAATATAAAGCCGGGCACGACCCTGCCACCGTTCGAAAACATTCACGTGTATCCGTTCATCGCCAGGTTGTTGGGACTGAGCGTGCCGGCGATCGACGGAGATGCCGATGTATTGAGGAAGATCTATAAAAAAAGATAGTGGCAGAAGCCGACTGATCGGCAAAGAAGTATATCACAAATAATAATCCCCCGCTGCTTCCGGCTGATAAGTAACCTTGGTGATTTCAAACAGGCCGGTTCCATTCGGAACCCGCCAGGAAACAACCTCCATTTCTTTCCGGCCCAATAACGCCAAACCGATTTCCGAAAAGACAGACACACGCCGTTCGCGAGGCGCTGCGTCCTGCGGATAGGTGATCGTTACCTCCGTTTCTCGTTTACTCGTCAGGTCTTTGAGCTTCACGCGCGAATTCATCGTCACGACGTTACCGTCAATGTCTTCCTGCTTTAACATCCTGGCGGCGCTGAGCTTATGCTGCAAGCGTTGTGTAAGCTCCGTCGTTTTCAGGGACGCAAATTCCAATAAGCCTGTCAATCTTTGATGATCGTTCACGGTGACAATTATTCTTTTTTCCATCGCTTCTCCTTTTCAAGTGAACGTGTAGTGCTGCATGTTCTGTGCCACAAAAATGCCCGCCGCAGCGGGCCATGGAGATCACCCGGCGGCAGCTGTTCCGGGATCAAATCCCCCACTGGTGCGAAATTCCCCAGTCGGTAATAAAATTTAAACTTTACATCCTGTTTTTCAGTTATGTTCGTAGTCAATATCAAAGTTGCCTATGAATTCGGATGAATCTAAGCTTCAGGAGCGCGTCAAAGAATTGAATTGTCTTTACGAGCTATCCCGGATAGCCTGGGAAGCAAAGAACGATAGGGACGTCATCATCGAAAAGACACTCGGGATACTACCGGCGGCGATGCAACATCCTGACCTGGCAGAAGCGAGCATTTCCGTCTCTTCCCAGACATATTCTACCCGTCGCTTTGAGAGATCGGAAATTGTCATGAAAGCAAGCCTGTCATTTGACAGACAAAATTTCGGAACCATCAGGATCGGGTACAGACGCCCTTCGTCAAAACATGAAAGAATAGCCTTTCTTCCGGAAGAAAAAAATCTCCTGAATACCGTTGCCCGCGAATTGTCACTGGTCATTCACCGTGCCTCGATCGAAGAGGAAAGAAATAAACTTCAGCTACAATTACAGCACGTAGAAAGACTGGCGTTTGTAGGCGAATTGTCAGCCGGCATAGCACACGAATTAAACGAGCCCCTGGGGCGCGTGCTTGGGTTTGCGCAGTTGATCAAGAAAGCAGGCAGCCTGAATGAACAACAAACCGAGGACCTGGAAAGGATCATCAAGGCCTCGCTTTATTCGCGGGAGATCATCAAAAAGCTGATGATCTTTTCAAGGCAAATGCCGCAGCAGATAACAAAAGTCAATCTGAATGACATCGTTGAAAATATCTTATACTTTATCGATGTGCGGTTCCAAAGTCGTGGCATCAGGATTGTAAAGGAACTGGAACCATCGCTGCCCGAAGTTCCGGCAGACGAGGTGCAGATGAGCCAGGTACTGGTAAACCTGATAACCAATTCGGTCTATGCTATGCCGGAAGGAGGTAATATTTTCGTGAGTACCAAAAGTAAGGATCAGTCCGTAAGCCTTATCGTGAAAGATACCGGTACCGGCATGACCCCAGCGGTTAAGAATAAGATCTTTGAGCCTTTTTTCACGACCAAGCCTGTTGGTCAGGGAACAGGGCTGGGCTTATCGGTGGTTCAAGGCATTGTCGAGTCACATAACGGGCAAATAATAGTGAATACAGCCATCGGTAAAGGAACGAAATTTGAGATCAGGCTTCCGGTAAAGCAGCGTAAAAAACGATGAAAACAAAACAAGGGCATGCGATAACGGTTCTCGTGGTGGACGATTCACCGGAAACAATAGAGCTTATCAGACGGAACCTGGAAAGCGTCGGCTATGAAATTTACAGTGCCACGAACGTTCAGTCCGCACTGACGCTGCTGGCTACGGTGAACGTCAACCTGGTAATCACCGATTTGAAAATGCCCGGCGAGAACGGAATGGAGCTCGTAAGACATGTCGCCGAGAACTGTAAAGGTGTAGGAACGCTTGTCATCACCGGGTTTCCATCCATTCAGGGGGCAGTTGAATCCATAAAGATCGGCGCAGAAGAATATCTTGTCAAACCGTTTACGGACGACGAGCTGTTTAAGTCTGTTGAACGCGTATTGGCAAAAACAGCGCGGTACAAAAAAGAGCCCGTGTCAGGTTCTCATACGAATTTCGGTATCATCGGAAATTCTGAGAAAATGCAAAAGGTGTTCACGATCATAAACAAGGCCAAAAATACAAATGCAACGGTGCTTATAAATGGCGAAAGCGGAACAGGAAAGGAGCTGGTAGCACGCGCGCTTCATTATGGCAGCAATTCCTCCGCGGCACCCTTTGTACCGGTAAATTGTGGAGGGATCCCCGATACACTACTGGAAAGTGAGTTGTTCGGTTATGTAAAAGGAGCCTTTACCGGGGCGACGGAAACCCGCGCAGGCTTTTTTCAAACGGCCGATGGCGGCACCATCTTTTTGGATGAGATCAGCAACACGAGCCTGGCCATGCAAGCCAAACTCTTGCGGGTCCTTCAGGAAAAGGAGTTTTACATGGTAGGCTCAAAAAAACCGATTAACGTAAATATTCGGATTGTAGCCGCCACAAACGTCGATCTGATGCAGCTCGTTAAAAAAGGCCTGTTCCGTGAAGACCTCTATTACCGATTGAACATCATAGCCATTGATCTGCCACCACTGCGTGAACGCGCGAAAGATATCATGTTGCTCCTTGAGTTTTTCTTACAAAAGTATGTCCGTGAGCTGGGTAAGGACCCGATGCAATTTTCAA
This sequence comes from Dawidia soli, assembly GCF_018598185.1. Classification (GTDB taxonomy): domain Bacteria; phylum Bacteroidota; class Bacteroidia; order Cytophagales; family Cyclobacteriaceae; genus Ohtaekwangia; species Ohtaekwangia soli. The sequence continues at coordinate 90,927 of NZ_JAHESC010000003.1, read as the reverse complement.
AAAAGGCGCTGAAATCCCTCAATGAGTACTCGTGGCCTGGGAACGTTCGGGAATTACAAAACCTGGTTCACCGGTTGGTCATCATGGCCGATGATAACACGATTGATACCCCTGACCTTCCCGAATCGTTCCGATTTTCGGCGACCCGGTCACGGAGCCTGAGTCGAAGGTTGACCGAAGTGGAAAGGGATTATATCATTGACGTATTGGCCGCGAATAAGAACAATATTTCACAAACTGCCCAGATCCTGGGGATTGATCGAAAGACACTTCGGGAAAAGTTAAAAAAGACCGACCGATAGCACTGGCGCGTTTTTCCCCAGCTGAAGATTTTCGCTCCAACGACCGTTGACTGTTTCTGCGAAACCGTCAGGTAATCAGATATTTTTTATGGTACACATTTTGGAACCACCTCCTTGGAGGAAGTGCTACACAATGCAGACTAACACGATCATCGAAGATCTTATCGCCCGGGAACTGAGAGCGATTTGCGGAACGTGCATCCATCGTGATGCGTGCGTTTATCGCAAGACCTCCACCAGGGCGATAATCCAGTGTGAGCTGTTCCAACTCGACCAGGAGCAAGTGCCTGACGACCCCCATACAAAACGTGGTTTATGCATCACATGTGACCTGGCAGACACGTGCACGTTGGCAGGTCGAAGACAGGGGGTGTGGCACTGTCGTGAGTTTTGTTAGAGAAGCTAAATATTACCGACATGATAAAGTTGCCAAGCATCAAGATAGATCAGGTCAGGAACGGAAAGTGGAAGGAGTTCAATAAACATGGTGTTCTGATAGCCGAGGGCTCTTATGTGAACAACAAAAAGCATGGTGTCTGGAGAGAGTACTATGACCATAATGGGGCCATGATGATCGAGGAAAACTACGACTGTGGAATTTCGCACGGTCGCTATGCGTCGTTTCACCCCAACGGTCAAATCCTCAGTGAAGGGCAATTCTTCCGCGGATCGCGCGTGGGGTATTTCAAAATATACGATGAACAAGGAAACAACATACGAAACCTGCATTTTGTCAACGACATTCAAGTTAAGGATATCAACGGGTTTGAACACGATGAAGACAGCGCTCCCGAAAGAAAAGCCGGGAGTTGATTACGTATTGATTGTTATAGTCTTGTCTTTTTGGGTGTCCGTTTTGCTCCAGGCTTCGTTATAATCAAAATACCTTGTGTCTGTCCACATAGTTACGTTTCTGTATGGAAAAGCTGAAAAGACGGACATCGCGGGTTAAGCGATGTCCGTCTTTTTCAGCACGCCCTTTTCGACCTCGACGGCGTTTTGCTGTTTTGGATCAGCAATATATTTAAAGAGCAAAAGAATTGATATTATGCAAACCATCAGGAACGTCCAGTACACGTTATGATGGCCGGTGCAGGCATCCTGCAAACAAATAGCGATGAGCAGGACCAATAACGTTCCTACCATCTTATTTGGGCGACTTTCATTGGATTTTCTCATAGTGAAATCGTACTAGTATAGGTGTATTTATATTTCAATAAACAGCTTGTTCATATCGCCAAACACGGGCAACACAGATCAAGCCGATTCGATCAGCCCGGAATGTATTTGTCATTCTGAACGGACCCAAATTTTGAGCTGAACACGCTCATCAGCTTTCTTCCCTTCATGGCCACTCCGAGGTTAATACGATTGTGATAAAATGGGTTGATTTCAGGATCAGGAAGCAGTGAAACCTGGAATCGATTCGGACGTCCGTCAAACGGACGTGTAGGCATGAAAGATCAATACATGGTTTAAAAGGCAGAGTGAGCCGCTTGCCGGCAGGTTTTTAAGAGTTGTTTTATATAATTCGTTATCGATCACGTTTCCCCATTTTTTATAATCGCTGGTACTGAAACTGCACGAAGTGTGCCAGATCATATTCTGCACAATAGCCCATCTTTTGCCTTTTTTTAGGACTATAACATGGGGAGAAAAGTATCAATGGAGCAGAATGCTCCGGTAAATAGCCGCCAAAGTCGCCCTCACCTGATTTTTCAGGTACTTTAATCGCTTGTCCCCTTAAACAGGCTGCCCGGGGCCGATAATATACAAGACAGACAAAAAATACTTAAAATCGGTTTCAATAGGTATAGATATTCTATATATTGTTCGTGTAACACTTGATGTATTAATAAAATTATTTCCACCAGGTTAGGAGCGACACCCGGAAATGTGCCGGTGGGATCTTTTTTTCAATTCGGATTATAGTAAATCACCAAATTCCTGGTGCTTTCTATAAATGATGATAAATCTTAAGACGATATGAAAAGGACCATGATCATCGAAATCATCTGCGCATTGTTCATAATCCTATTTGTGTATGCTGCGCTGACAAAGCTTCTGGATTATGAAAAATTTCGCATTCAGATAGGCCAATCTCCATTATTGACAGCTTTTGCAGGGTGGATTGCGTGGATCGTGCCCGTAACAGAATTTTTGATCTCCATCATGCTTGTTTTTGTGCGACTGCGGCTGGTGGGTTTGTATGCAGCCTTTAGTTTGATGGTGATGTTTACGACATACATCGTGTGTATCCTGACCCTGAGCCTTTACATTCCGTGTTCATGCGGCGGTGTGCTGGAGAAGCTCGGGTGGAAAGAGCATTTGATCTTTAATATAGTGTTCATCATACTGGCAGCGGTTGCTGTTCTGATATCCTATAAAAAGGTAAAACCGATTGCACCGGTAGTCGTGGCTTTAAGCTGAGTGAGATGAAAAAACCTATTATTCTTTTGTCGGGTTGCGCCATTTTAAGTTCCCTGCTGGTAGTGGTGCTATACGGTTTTTCGAACCATTACATTCGAAAAAACAATAGCTTTTTGAGGGTTATCGTGAAAGATGCATTTTATGGTATCAGTGGAAAGGACCTCAAGTATAATTCCTATTATATTGCCGGAACCACCAGACGCCATGTCTATTTGGCAAATGTTACAGCCCCCTTGCATCTTCTTGTTTTGAATACGAAAGAAAAAGATAGTACCGGGATAGCGATAACCGATAGCACAGAGATAACATTGCAGATAAAAAACCTGGAGAGATTAACGTATAAAAGACCCAGGATCAGCGTCCTGGAGCCATATTTTTATATTATGGACGGTGTGATGCCGAGCCTATATCGTGGTAAATTGAACGAATGGGAGGCAGACAGCTTCATGTTCGACAAAGCCGCTTATTTTATCGACGGCATTCCGGTTAGTGCCAGATCATTTGCGATTAAATCCATAAGCGGTCTTACGAATGAACAAATTTTGGGAAGGATCAAAGCCGACAGTCCCTATGTCAAATTCACACCGGGAATATTGCAGAAACAAATTGATGGCAAATTCTGTACGGACGGAATGCTGCACTATGATCGAGCCGAAGGAAAGCTTATTTACCTGTATTATTACAGGAATCAATATATCGTGATGGACACCAGTATGAATGTAACGTATCGTGGTAACACGATCGATACCGTTAGCCATGCACAAGTTTCAGGCGCAAAGATCTCCTCCGAAGGATCGTACACCATGAGCACCCCACCGGTAACGGTAAATGAAACCAGTTGTGTGTCGAACGGCTTGTTATTTGTGAAGTCACCCCTGCTCTCAAAAAACGAGGATGAAAACGCTTTCAAATGGCAGTCGGCAGTGGATGTATACGACCTGGAAAACGGGACGTATCAATTCAGCTTCTACGTTCCCAAGTTCGAGGGTAAGAGCTTTAGGGAATTTAGGGTAGTGGAAGACAGGCTCATCGTATTGTATGACCACCACCTTGAAATTAACGAATTGAATATGAAGTACTTTTCAAAACCCGAGTCAATCGTTTTTTAAAATAATTTTCCACTAATCCCATAATTGTATGAAACTAAGACTAACCCTAAGCTGCGCGGCCTTTGTGTTTGCCGTGCTTGGAACGTTCGCCTCCAGCTTGCTGAAGAGCGAAAGCACCCTGGATCCAAACTTCTACTATAATGGAACCTTCTGTACCGAAATTCCATTGCTGGAATGTGACGATCTTTGTACGAAGATCTGCACGTACAATCCTCCCGGTCCGCAAGGATATGTCGTGGCGCAATTAGCAAGAAACCCCGATGCATCAACCTGCATGGCTCCCCGTTGCCATTCTGCCGGAGCGCTGAACTGATTTTTTGCCGGGGGGCAGTGCAAAGCGATTGCCCCCCTTATGCCGGCGTTGTATCAACCCACTAGGATAGAAAATTTCAGAGATAACAAATAGCCGTTTTATAACCAGCTTTTTCAGAAATTATAACTCTTTAAGATGTACCGTTATGAAAAACAGAATCTCCTGTCACGTAGTATTGTCGATCGTATGGATGCCACTGCTCTCGGCGAGTATGGTTTGCCAGGCCCAGCAAATCGTTCCATTGCCCAATAATCGTACAGTATGTCCGTCAGAAGCCATTGCCTACTCCGTCGAGGCTCCCAACCATTCAGGGTGTGGGCGGATCACCTGGACGGTTGATAAAGGATCCTTCAACGGGGCGAACTCAGAAAAAACGAAAGAGACAGATTGGGGGCAATCCGTCAATGTATACTGGAACGACGTCGCCGAGATAGGCACACTCAAAGCAACAGCCACGTGCAGCAGCGGAGGGGCGATCTCCATCGGTCCCATATCGTATACCATCCGCTCGTTAAAAAATCAGACCCCTAAAAATCTTGCGATCAAGAACGGCGGCCCCCTTTCCGTTTGCAGCATCAATACGCTTCACCTCGGTGTCGACAGACTGTCCGTGCCCAATACAGGATTTCTAACAACGATTCCCGTCTATGATGCCGACGGTTACGAATGGAAGTTATCCGAACCCAATAACTGGATGGGAGTGAGTAACATAGAACTGATTACAATTACTCCCACGTCGCCATGCGCAGCCGGAACCATACAGGTACGTGCCTATATCAACAGTTGTTCGGGCCTGAAATACAGCGAATGGACGACCCCGATCGCATTGCGCCAAACCCCTTCCGTCGTGATCCGGGCGAATGGCAATGCAAGCCATAACGTACAGTGTGGTGATTCCGATCCTGTGACGTTCACGGCCACAGACATCGCGTGTGCCAGCTATACCTGGAGTTTCCCCCCGGGCTGGCGAGCCGGCGGACAGGTCAGTCCCATTACAACGACGACCAACTCGATAGCACTCACACCGCTCTCCACACCGGCAAACGCGGGAGCAATTCCCGGGCCGGTTACAGTCACCGCCAATCTGGGCTGTGGTAGTTATCAGGCATCCATGAATGTATCATATTCCGCGCCTGTACTGAGTACGCCGGCTTTTTCTCCAACGAATACGGGCGTGTTGTGCAGCAATAGTGCCGCTACCATAGCCGTAGAGCCGGTCGCCCATGCATCATCGTATACATGGTATACGTCTTCCGACGGAACAATTTACATCAATGGCAGTATCAGTAACGCATCAAATCCGATCATCACCAACTCACCGGATGTTACAGTGAGTACTCCGTCGCTGTCATCGACGGGGTATGGTTCGAAGGTTTATGTAACAGCGAATGGGAAACCAGGGTGCCCGGGAAGCGCGACCGCGGAGCACTATGTGTGGGCGGGGCCACCCAAGGGAGGCGTTTTTATCGAAGGCCCCGGCATGATGGTCGATGGTGATATCCTGTACACGTACAATGTCGGCTATACCGGTGCGACTACCTACACCTGGTCTTTGAACAACAATGTGGCCAGGATCCGGTTCACCTCTTCATCGCCTCGGGATAATATAATGACAGCCTCGCTGCAGCGGTTCATTGGCGAGGGCGTTGCTAATCTTAGTCTGACGTCGGAAAACAGCTGTGGTACATCGGTGATCGGTCCGCGTCCTATCCGCGTAGGACCCTGCCCCGGGCAGATCAATAACACGGGCTGCGGCATCATTATAGAAAGGGTGCCCGGTGCGCCCGATGCAGCATTAAGCGTGTATCCCAATCCGACGAGCCAACACATCAACATCGAACTGGCAGGTGCGGTAACGGACCCTCTCAGCGCGAGTCCTGTCGCGGTAAGACTCTTGAATAGCAAAGCCGAAGTTGTTTATACAGCACAACATAACAGCAAAGCCATTTCCATACCCGTGGATGATTTCCCGAGTGGATACTATGTTGTAAAGATCCAGCTAAACGATCAGGAACTGACTCGCACGGTTTGGATCGAACATTAGGGTCACGTAATACGTCGGGATGCTTGTAATTTTTAGCCAGATTTTTCCTGATCCCGTTAAGACTAACCTCACGGGATGGATATCTGGAAAAGGGGGATCGATACGTCGTTTTCGTATCGATCCCTCGTGCGTGCACCCGCAGGGATTAGCCTGTGCGCGGAACCCCTCGTAATCGCCTACGACCCGAGAAGGAGGCTTAAAATAAAAATTCCTGACATCGCAAGACATCAGGATTTATTTGATGTGCATTCGCAGGGATTTTAAACGTTATTTGTCCCTACAACTTACCCGCGATGCTTCGTACCATTGGCATGCTGTTTCTGATCGCCGTATTTGGAAACTGTCAGAAAAATGTCCCCCTGGACATCACCTATAAGAAAGGTGACTTCTGGGTATCCGATTTCAGAAATAACTCGTTCCCGGGCAAGGCATTTTCCGATGACAAAATTTATTGCAGCGGCCTTCGCACCGATTCTTCCAACCTGTTCTATTGCCTGAACCTGGCAACCGGAAAGGTCGACTGGGTTAAGCCGGTAACGAGCTGGGCAGCGCAGCCACCGGTTATTGCCCGCGATTTTATTTACTACTGCGGCTACCTGGGCGATATCTATAAGCTCGACAAGCACGGGAACGAGATCTGGAAAACCCAACTGAACGGATCTTATGGCGGACACCGCATCGATCCCATCAATAACGACCTGCTGGTGGATGCCGTAATGGAAGGCTACGCCAGAATATCCTTCGCGACAGGCGCACAGAGCATTCAAATCGGCAGCACACAGGTTCAGGCGCCGGTTCCTGTTCTTTCCCATGATACCGCTTATCAGCTCGTGAACGATTCACTGTTCTGCCGGAAATCGACCACCGGTGCCGGAATCTGGAAGATCCAATGCGACGCCCGGGGCGATGAAGTTTTTTTGATAAAGGGAAGTGTGTATTACTACGACAACATGAGTTATCTCCACGCCCTCCACGCCCGGACGGGAGCACAGCGGTGGCGATCGGACACGGCATTTCCCAGGCAGGAGGTCAACCCTCATGTTGAACTGGAGCAGGGAAAGCTCTTGTGCTTCTTTTCGAATTTAGACGACGCGCGGATCATAAACATCGAAACCGGAAAGCAGGAGCGAACCTTAACCTACCAGGAACTACAGGGCTATCTGAAACCGTTAAAGCAATATGTGCTGTCCGACGGCCGGCACGATTACCGGGTCACCGTTAAGAATGCCTTTGGCGGCGGACAAGGAAGCTTCCGGGATACGTTTGACGTCTTTGTAGAAGAGAGAAACTGAGTACAATCCCTCCAGGGGCCCATCAGGATCATCACGGCCGGCGTTCATTCCTACATCCTCAGAATAGAGTGAAAGGTGATGTAATCGGATGTCCGGTATAGTGGTAACGTCCTGTACGCAGCCGTTGGACAACCGGCACGACGTGGACGAAACCATAGGCTGCAAAGATAGGTTTCCAGGCTGGCGCCGATCGTTGACTACCGCATCCGTTGTGGGCGCTACATTTTTATCAGAAGTCGAAATAGTATAGCCATAAACAACAGCGTCCTTCTTTTCGACCGTAACATCTTTCATCGTATACACATACCGCACTTCCGGCTCCCGATATCCACGCTGCTCCACCGCATTCTCCGCCGGGGCGATATCCTCCGTCACAGCCTCATCCACAAGGTCCACTTCATCCTCCGGGGCTCCACCGTCATCAACACCATCTGCAGAAGCACCTTCCTTCCCGCGCAGCGCCAGGATCTTCGCCGCGCCGAAACGCTTTACTTCGTCGATCTTCCCGTTCTCCCGAAACGCGCCATACTGAATTCCGATCGCCAGCATCAATGTCCATCCATCTTCCGGTGGGAGCACATTCATCGCTATTTCCAACGTCGTGCTTCCCATCCCTTCCAGTGAGGGGTTCCACGCTGTCGAAACAGCCTTTGCATAACAAGCCTGATCATACCATTTTGCCGGCAGATATTCTTTTTCCGCTATATCGTAGCGTAAGTCGGGTACAATGCCCAGCGTGATGGTCAGGCGGAACATCGCATGGTTGTTTTGCGGAAAGTAGTTGATATCACGCAGCAGCTCCGGAATTTCCACACGCGCCGAGCGATTGGCCCGATCCATAGTATAATATACCGGGGTGCGTACGATCGAGTCGAAGCTGGGCGCTTTCTTGGTAGTCTGAAACCCCTCGAGTATGCGTGCGTGCTCGGAAAGTGTAATTTTACGACGGCCCCACTCACCCGTGCCATCGCGGAGCTGCACCTGGCGCATGACACTGTTGATGTCGCTGCCAAAGTTATAGTCTGAGAGCTGGCGGATAGCATGCATCGCCAGGCGCACATAGCTGCCCAGGCGCGAGCAGCCACCGAACTCCGACATGGTGTGCCGCGTATTTTCAAAGCTGGGACTGGTTTTTATTTTTTCGCGGCTGGGGCCGCCCTTGCGCCGGACAACAATTTTGTCTACACCGCGCATGCGATACGCGCTGAGCATGTCCAGTTTGCCGGTAAAGGCGAAAGGTCCTTCGAGAAAAGGCATAGTCGATTAGTTAAGGTAACGAGAGGATTTTAGCCAACAGCCGCGGTTAACGCCCGGTGTCTGAACCGAAGATAGGCAATGGATTTATTCGTTCAATCAATTGTATAAATTAAATTTTAAGGAAATAGCTATATACAAAGGATATTGAATAGTTATATTATAGTTTAATATATATTGAAAATGACTTCATGAACTATTGGATATCTATTGAATATCCTGGAATTTGATGGACATGGTATGGGATTTTTCCGGATTTGGTCGGTGAACTGCCGGTAAAATCTGAAAATTATAAGAGCGAGTTGCTTAGGAGGGGAAATGGTGGCAGGACTACCTCCGTTTCCAACAGCGGCCAGTATGCAAAGTGATAAATAATTTTAATACTTTTGAAAATGCTTGCTATATAGATGAATATTTAGTATGCCACAAAATCATGCGATTAATAATCCCGGGGAATCATTGTGGGAGATCGGCAGGATGATTTTCCGGAACGACAGCAAGCTACAAGCAACAGCCGGAATTAGTTTCGTCTTTGGTTTCTGCCAGGATCAGTATAAGACTTATCGTTTAAAAAGTTTGTTGCCCAGGATGTGTTTTGTCACTTCATCTTTCAGGTTGCGACTGATGGGAATACGCGTGTCTCCCATCAGGATCTCGTTTCCCTCCAACGCCTTGATGCGGGCAATGGAAACAATAAATGATTTATGCACTTTCAGGAACTGATCGCCCGGAAGCTGGTGCTCGAGGCTGCTCATGGTAATGTACGTGATAAGTTTACGGTTCAGCGTGTGGATCACGGCGTAATTCTGCATGGCTTCTATATACCGAACCTCATGGTAGAAGACCTTCTCGAATTTGCCGTCACACTTCACGAAAAAATAATCGTGTGGTGCTTCCCGCGGATGCAGCGAGGCAGCGCGTTTCAGTGTATATATTTCCAGCGCCTTCTGTGCCGCCTTGAGAAACCGGTCAAACGTGATCGGCTTCATCAGGTAATCGACAACATCGAGCGAATAACCCTCTACCGCGTATTCGGAATAGGCTGTGGTGAAGATCACGAGCGGCGGATGGTTCAGGGTTTTGAGAAAATCAATACCAGAGATCTTAGGCATCTGGATATCCAGAAAGATCAGGTCGATGGTTTGCTGGCTCAGCAGGGCAGAAGCTTTCAAGGCGTTCTCGCATTGGCCTGCCAAGTTTAAAAACTCAACGTCGCTCACATATTCGGCGATGCCCTTACGCGCTACCGGCTCATCGTCCACAATAAGGCAGTTCAGCTTCATGATCAATTTATTTTTAACGTGAGCTTTACTTCAAAATGATCAGGCGATTCCTGGATGCTTAAAGCATGGCGATCTTTGTACAGTAATTCAAGCCGCCGTTGCACATTTTTCAGTCCGATACCGCTCGGCTCTCCCCGGGCCGGATGGCGGGCCTCTTTCGTATTGAAAATATTCATATGGAATGTGTCCCCCTGCCTGCTCAGATCCACGTCAATCCTGTTGCCTTCCGGCCGATGGGATACGTGTTTAAAAGCGTTTTCGATAAACGGTATCAGCAGCAGCGGTGCAATGGTAAACCCTCCGAGGTTATGATCCTGAAAGGTGATCTGATAATTTTCATCATTCCGATGGCGCTGCAAGTCGACATAATTCCGCAGGTAAGCAACTTCTTTTTCAATGGGTATTTCTTTTCCGTTGCATTCGTATAATTGGTAGCGCAGCATCTCGGAGAAAGAAGAAAGTGTTTCGCGCGCCAGGGTATTATGCTTGTCGATCTGAAAATAGATGGTGTTGATCGAATTGAAGAGAAAGTGCGGGTTGATCTGTGCTTTCAGATAATCGAGCTCCGTGTTCAGTTTTTCCACTTCAATTTTCCGGATCAGCTCGCGTTGTGCATACCACTCCCGGCTCAGCTGCAGCGCCACGCTGAAGGTCATGTAAAACAAGGCGATGGACAAATTGTAAAAAGTGTTGTGAAAGAAATTCACGTGCCCGTGGTCTCCCATCGCATATCCGTAGAGATAGACATCATGTGCATTTTTTGCTATCACATAAAAGACCAGATCCAGCAGTAAAAAAAGAATATACAGCGCCCACTTCTTTTGCTGTGCAAAACGCGGGATGAGTACAAAAATATTAACGAAGATCGCAAGCCCCAGCAGCGCATTGCGAATCAGCACCTCCAGCAGAAACTGTGCAAACCCGGCCTTGGCGATCAGGTGAACACGGGTGAACATGTGGAACACCACCGTTCCGATCCAGAAGATCACATGGTCGATCTTATATTTCCAGAAGCGCTCCATACCGGAAATTAATTGTTTTCAACAGTCCGCCCTAACGCCATTGTCGCTTTTCAGCCGCGTTTCGTCAAGAATATCCCGCCAATCATCAGAAGCCCGGATCTTTCTCCGGAAACGTAACGTACTTCACTTATAAAGCAGATAACTATGAACAAGGCTGTGATCCTTATATTCTTTTTGGCGGGCATTGGGCCTATGGCCTGCGCGCAGAAAAACGATCGTATTGTGGGCAACGGATGCGAAGGGTGTGAAGCTGTGCATGAGTATGCAAACAAAACACTTACCTGGATAGACACACTCCCGGACTTCCACGAACCCGGCCCCAAGCTGGAAGTAAGCGGCACCATTTTTAAGAGTGATGGCAAGACTCCCGCGAAAGATGTTATACTTTATATTTATCATACCGATCAGCAAGGCGAATACGCGCAAAAAGGAAATGAGACGGGATGGGGCAAGCGGCACGGTTACATTCGCGGCTGGATCAGGACAAATGCCGACGGCAAATATAAATTTTATACACTGCGACCGGCGGCGTATCCTGGCAGGCAAAATCCTGAGCATATCCATCCCGTGATCAAAGAACCGGGTGTTAAAGAATACTGGATCGATGAATACCTGTTTGACGATGATCCGATCCTTACCAGCAAAGAAAGAAACAGTCAGCCGGGGCGTGGTGGCAAGGGTATTGTCAAAATTCAAAAAGGGACCAACGGAATGCAGATAGCACATCGGGATATTACCCTTGGGCTAAATGTGCCGGGCTATGAATAAATTCAGGGCTCAGGATTCAATAAATCAAAGACTCGATAATTCAGGATTTAAATTTTAGAAATCATGAAAGTATTGTTAATAACAGCAGGAGCATTCATTGCGTGTGTTGCTTACGTGGTATCTCCTGAGAAAGGAGGTCGCATATCGCCGGACGCCCGGATGATGCCTTCACCGGAATTTAAATGGACGCAGGTTGCGCCGCCCGGTACGGGTGGTTTTCAGGAGGAATGGAAACCTGGCCAATGGCCGATGGGCCTCCGTCCTGTTGTAGCTTTCGGTAACAACATCTGGATGACCGGGCAGAAAATGACGTGGTCATCAACGGATGGCATCCACTGGAACAACTATCCAAAAAAGGATTGGGGCGAGCGCATCAGCACGGCACAGGTGTATTTCAAAAACAAGCTCTGGATATTCGGAGGACTGATCATCAACCAAGGCTTTCGCAATGATATCTGGGTGTCTTCCGATGGAAAAAACTGGGATGTTGTGAAAGAACATGCCGCGTGGCAGCCAAGAAAAGATCACCATGTGATTGTATTCGATAACAAGTTGTGGCTCTTCGGCGGAGCAACAAACGTGAACAAGGATCTCGAACCGGAAGGTTTTCTGAATGATGTCTGGTCGTCCGATGACGGCGTGCAGTGGACCAGGGTTACAGACCGCGCGCCGTGGCCCGCGCGCAAATATCAGCATGTCGTGGTCTACAAAGATCAGCTGTGGATGCTGGGTGGAAACGGAAGCTCCGATGTATGGCGCTCCCCGGATGGGAAGAACTGGATCCCGGTGCTCTCGGAAGCGCCCTGGAAGACCCGCAACGATTTTGGCGTAATGGTCTACGAAAACCTGCTGTTCGTGTACGGAGGGCGTGGCGGAATGCCCGCCAGAGACTACAACGACGTGTGGTTCTCCTTCGATGGAAAAACCTGGCACCTGCAAACAGCACATGCGCCCTGGGGGGAACAAACGGGTACATATAGTGCGGTATTCCAGGATAAGCTGTGGCTCTATAACGGCAAGCACAAGGGATATCCGAACACGGGTGATATCTGGATAATGGAGCCGGCAAGATGATTTTGCAAGAAGGGGGTAGCTAACGACTTATTGTCCACCGCTTGCCTAACGGTTCGGGACTTGCTCTAAAAAATATTCGCTTGTAAATTCATTAAAGTGTACCACGTTCCACTTGTAACCATGTTTATCGGTTAGGCTTTCAGAACCGATTTGGTTGAACTTTTTCCAATCTTTTCCAAATTCTTCAATCATTTTATCCTCGGGTATTGCTTTTGCCTCTTTGTATTTCAGCTTTTCTTCGTAAAGTCCATTCCAATCTGTATCAAGCCATCCTGTGTCTGGGTTGAAATGACTAAACTTTTCCTGATGTTTTCTTCGTTTAGCTCTATGCTTTTCTAAACCATCCCGATCTGTATCAAACCATCCTGTTTCTGGGTTGAAATGAGAAAAATCAGCCTCAGTATCAACTTTTTCCGTATCATTTAACCGTGCTGCCTTTATTGCTAACCCTTTGAAAGAACCGTCTTCATCGATGGTTTTACCATCGTTTTTCGCTGCAACTAATTTGGCGATTTGTTCATCTATCTCTGGAGATAATGACAATTTCAATTTTGTTTTGACCGAATCTGTGGAAACATTGATTTGTGATTCTTTTCCTAAATTATCCATAACTCCATCTCTACCAATGGAACGGGCACCTTCCATCATTTTCGGTAACCTATCATTATTATCGTCATTGCTATAAGTTTTAACCTGCGTTAGCGTTAACGGTTCCGTTACAATTAAAACATATTTTGCAGCAGCTTTTACGAACAAGCTTTTTTCATCATACTTGTACGCTTTTTGGTATGGGTTTCGAGCTAAATACATTCCATAAGGTCGATAATCAGGATTGGTGATATCAAAATGCTCTTTGGATCCTTGAAAAAGGCGCTCGCCTTCGCCAATTATAAATAGAGGGCCTTTACTTCCTTCTTCAAACCATAATTCCTCTTTAGATTTAGATTTTGCTGCTGTTTTTTCAGCCTTACCACTTTCAGCAGGCGCTGGGTTTTCCTGGTTGCTATCAGTGCCTCCCGCCTTTCGTCTCAACATTCTTTGAATACTTAATTGGTTTGAGGTTTGATAATGATAGTCGCCTTTAGATAATCCCGCATCCAGATTTCGTCCCTCATTTTTATGAATATGTTGTTCTAGAGATGCAGAATACTGTTCAGCCATTTCCTGCAATTGAGCCACTTGTTTTGTTTGAGAACTGTCGTTAACTAATTCCTGAAAAGCGCTTAAACGTGAAATTTGAAGACTACTATTAGCCATCTCGCTCAGCTTTGTTTGTGCAACAGCCGTAGGCCGATTATCAACAAACCCAAAACCTTGCTTCACATTATTCTTTTTTTGAGTAACAGAATTAGCAACAGCCCTGCTTTTACTCTCTTTGCGTTTTTCTATTTGTTCATGCATATCTCAAACCTTTGAGTTTGTCTTTAATAGTACAGGATTTCCTCCATTACCTATAACTCTAAAATATACGAATATTTTTCCGTTGCATGTTTAAAGTAAAACACACTCACGGCTCGACTTCATGGAGGTGATGAGGAGTACTTTGGATATTATTCTGTTGATTATCATGATGACATTAACAATATCCTCGATGACATGATCGAGGAGTCTTCGCCAATGTTATTCGCGGACTTTTGTTCTCCCGACATAACAGACTATGATCCGGCGCGTGACAACTATTTTACAACTAATCAACCTGGCATGGCGGAAATACACCGCCGATCCACTCGGCTACTCAGCATCTCTTTTCTTGCGTTGCTTGGCCTTCTTCGTCGGTCGATCCTCAATCCGCAAATCTTCCTTTTTCAGTAAATACTCATGCTGAATCTCGACAAGCGCATATAGGTAGCCCAGTATCTGTTGGACCTCTTCATCTGTGTAATCGCTTTCCGGATTGCTCAACGATCTGTCTCGTGTCTGATATGCTCATTATCTTCCTTGGACGGATATAAGCGCCAGGTGTTATCCATAAGCCAGGGTTTAAAAATTTAATACGAAACGGGTGCTTTGACTTTTTGTGATTGACTATCAGCAAATTATTGGGTTTGAATCCCCGCAGGTCCGTAGTGCCGGACAGTGTTCCTTGCCGGATTTCGCAATGAATTTGAAGAAAAATGAGATAGTTAAAATCCCTTTAAAACTATTCTAACTGCCTGGGCATCTGGAAATAAAAAAGGGATCGACACGTTGTTTTCGTATCGATCCCCGGAAGTGGGCGCGCAGGGATTCAAACCCCGAACCTTCTCATCCGTAGTGAGATGCTCTATTCAGTTGAGCTACGCACCCTGGTTATTTGTGTGCCAGTGTGATTTGGGACTGCAAATGTAGAGAAATAATTCACTTTACAAAATATCTGGTTTGGCCCGGACCACAATTAAGGGTATTTTTGAACGTATTTATTGAATAAAAAAGGTACATGATCAGAAGAATTGCGGTAGTTATTGCGTTCGTCGCACTTGGAGCCCAGGCTTTTGGGCAAGAAACCACCACCAAAAGAAAAGGCCATCCGGATATTCCTGGAAATTTCACCCTCGAGCTGGGGGTAAACCGTGCCTCCGGTGCTCCCGACAACTTCTCCCTGGGTCTGTGGGGATCCCGGACCATCAACGTCTATTATCAATACGACATCCGCATCCTCAAGTCCGGCTTCAGCTTCATTCCCGGCATCGGCTTCAGCCTGGAACGTTTTAAATTCAAAAACGAGTACACCCTGGCCTACAACGCCGACTCCGTCTTCATGGTATCGCCGGCCACGGCCGGGTACACAAACCTGAAAAAGTCGATGCTCATCACCAACTACGTAGAGGTACCGCTCGAGCTTTGCTTCCGCACAAACCCGGAAGACCCCGCCCGCAGCTTCCGCATCTCCATCGGCGGACGGGTGGGCTACATGTTCGACTCCTTCGCCAAGATCAAATACAAAGAAGATGGCGAGGTGAAAGAGATCAAAGACAAGCAGGACTTCGGTCTGAACAACTTCCGCTATGGCGTGTTCGGCAAGGTCGGCGTTGGAAATTTCAGCGTCTTTGGTTATGCCAACATGACCGACCTGTTTAAGGACGGCCTCTCGCAAGACCGTAAACCTGTCGACTTCAGCACCTTCACGGTAGGCATTTCCCTTTCGAGCTTCTAACTATTCAGAATATAGCAGGCCCTGGTTTAGGAACACACCTAAACCAGGGCTTTTTTATTTGAACATTTGCGGACAGCCTGTTACCGATGAAATCGGTCGCAGAGGTATCGAAAGTTCCACTGGTGGAATCTGCAGAATCATCCAACGCCGCCGCCAGGCACCATATTCATGGCGTGGCGGGATGATCCATAGCGAAGAGCCATGAACAATCCCAGGAGGGTAGCGTAACTGCCGCCGCGTTCAACCCATTCAAAAAACTCCCATGCCGGATAGAACAGCTCGCTCGCCATTTTCCAGACGAAGAGTATCAGCACCACCTGCCTTACAGGCCGGATCAGTAATGAAAGACCTCCGGCTACTTCTATACATCCAACAATGTATGCTGCTAAAACCGGCGCGCGAATTCCCAGGGATGTATACTGGTAGATCAATCCCTGTTTCCCGATCAGGTTTAGCCAGCCATGGCCCACGAGCAGCGTACAGGCAATGATCGTCAGCCAGCGCTCAACAGCGCGCATGCGGTTTTCGGATACCGGCGTGCCAGGTTCTATTTTCCTGAACCACGGCCGTATACCTGGTCCGACAGGGCCGGACAGCATCAGCAGGACCAGTGGCGCACCCCAGTTGCCTGCACGTTCCAGGAATTCTGCAAAGGGCTCACCCGATAGCGGCCGTAGCGACGCGGTAAATAGCCCCCAGAAGACCAGCCAGGCCGCTGCCGCACGGATGGGGTATACGATAAGGATCAGGCCCAGGGCAATGTCGACAATTCCCACGACGGGCATCAGTTGGTAGGCCAGTGCCTCTCCGATGCCGAAAACGCCAAAGTAATTACACCATACCTGCTTGGTAATAATACCGAAGGCGCCATGACCGATAAAACACATGGCGCAGGCGATGCGAAAGATGTAATGGAGACGGTATGAAAGTGGTTCCATAACCGCTAGACTTTTGCTATACCTTTCTTGCTCCGGGTGTGCAGCCGTTCGTTGATGAAACTACCGACTGCCAGGCCCATGGTTTTCCCATTTTCATTGGCAGGACGGTAATGAATACCACCGTAAAGTCTGCTCAGGGCCGCCTCGTTCGCGGCGGCAAAGAACGAAGGGAAACTTCTGGCCGTAAGACCAAACTCGATCTCGGTAGAGTCGGTAAAAGCAAAGTTATCTCCGAAAACTTCTGTGAGGGCGCTGGCGGACGCGGCCGAGATCACACTGTGACCACTGATATACTCCGGAAAGGGCGGTGTCTGAAGCAACGGCGCCCAGTTTTCGTCGATATATTGATTGATATAAGACTCCGGCCGGATCAGCAGGCTTCTGTATTTTTCATCCCAGCACGCAATAAACCCGTCGGCCAATGCCAGCGCTACACGCACATACGCCTCGGCCGACCGGGAGGCATTGGCATTGTCTTTGGCACAAGAGACATGCGTGATATTCATCCAGTGCCCACCGGGGGATATTTTCTTGGTAGCAAACATGACGTGCCCGCGTACATTCATCACAAAGGGATTGCAATCCCAGAAACGCGCGATCTCCTCTTGCTCGTTGTTCAGGGTCTTACCGGTCTCATAAACTTCGTAGGCCAGCTTATAAAAATCACTGTTCTTATCAATGGAAAATGCCGGTGGCGGCTGGCCCCGGAACTGCGAAGCAGAGTCGAGTACAAATGTCCGGATCTTGTTCCAATGCGGCTCAATCGCATCCATATAGGCCGGCGGGGTAGGCTTCCAGGTCGACGGACTGTCCTGAATGGAATACTTGGGAAAGGACCGTGTCTGCTTATAGTTGTCTTTCGACGACCAGGCGATGACATGCTCGGCCACGGCCTTACCATAGGCAACCGAACGATCAAAAACTTCTTCCGGCATGCCGGACCTGCGGTATTCCTCCATGACCTGGTGGTAGAACTCGTCCAGCTTGTCTTCCGAAAAGATAAAGGCCCGGCCAGTTTGAAGGATGGCCTGAATGGACGCCAGCGGGAAGCAATACTCCATCCCGGGCTGCGGCGTGGGTACGGGTGTGAGACCTTTCAGTTGTCCGGCGAGCGAAACCAGCGTAGAATCTTCATGGCGGGCCGCTTCGTATGCCGCCACCGTGGTGTACGCATAAATGCGGCTTGCCACGGGGGGAGAGAAAATGTCGTGAACGATAATATCCGTTATTTTCTTCACGGACCGGTGCAAGGCATCGGGTTTATTGGCCTGCGTTCGGTACTCGACAGACGTTGAGCATGAGCATACAAGCATGCACACGCTGAGAGATAGGATGAACCTTTTCATTATTGAGGTGAAGGATTGGGTACGATTGAAAGATTATTCCATGCGCCATGGGCCTTATCAGGCTCTCAGAGCAATGAAAATGAGAAGATAAGGCTATGCCTGCAGTGTAGTTGCACGGCGCCTATCGGTTAAAGCATCAGACGGTAACTTCGGGAGGATGAAAGACGATCTGCGCCAAACGGCAAGGACTATGACGGGAAGGCTCTGACAAAGTATGCTCCAGAGACCATCCGGCACTGGAAGGTAAAATGGCGTGCTGGGTGATGCAGTAATATTTCGATAACGAGTCGATCAGTTTTAAACCCGTTCCCGCATGCTTGTCTCCGCCGGCAAAAGCATGAGAAAGGTCCTTGATCTGGTGAGCGACCTTGGTAGCTTGATAATCGTGGATCCCCACGATATACAGCGTGTCATGATAATGTTTTTGCTTTAAGACCCGGTATACCGAGCCTTCATAGGTAAATTCACCTTCAGAAGATTTATACTCTCCGGCGCCGGTGGGGTAGGGCAGGGCCAGGGGAATTTTTAAGATCATATCTCCGCCCGGTTCGGGAACACCGGCGGCGATCCTTTGCGAGAGGCGGTCCGCCATCTGTTCCTTTACCAGCACAAGAAAGGAATAGTAGCCGACGGTGTTGAGCACCATCAGGATCAAAAAGAGTACACAGGCAGATCTCCGAATCAACATCCTATCTTGCAGGCCATCACGGCGAGTCAGCTACGATATTAAGAAATTATGAGCAAAAAAGCCAGCAGGCCGCACGCCGAAGCTCATTTCCGGGGGGTGCCCTGCAACAAACCCAGTACTACCCTGCCGATCATGATCACACCCCAGCCCGCAGCCATCCAGACGAATAGCTTCATAGAATCGGAAAAAGGAACGTATAGGCGGTCAATCACTGGCAGGCAGTGAGGCCTCGGAGCGTGACAGGTATTCGTACCCCCGGTATAACACCAGGATCTCGAGCACGACCGCCGGTATCAGAATGATGTAGGTAACAAAGAACAGCACGACTGTTACGAGTGTACAGCCGATCATGATCTCTAAAATTCCGGCCATGCGACAGAGCTCGCCCATACCGTCTTGCAGGCGAATGAGGCAAATGCCAAACAGGATACTCAACGCGCCGAAAAGCACGGCCATCACAGCATAGGGTAGCCATAGCGTGTCGGCAACTTCGACCGACAACGAAGCGACGTCAAAAATGCCTTTAAGCCCGGTAGCGATCATGAGAACATAGCTGACCACCTTTAACAGCGGATGCTCGAATACAGTCGCCAACGCGATGAACCCACGCGCGAACAGCGTGTACGAGATCACCATCACGACGGTAAGGCCCGTGTAGATCGTATTCATCCGCACTTCCCAACCGGTGTGGTTGATGATCCAGGCAATGTCCATCGCGCCCAGAATGCTCTGGGCCACCAGGTAAACAGCGCCCGCCAGGGCGGCGATAAGCAAGGTGCTACGGTGCGCGGTTGGCAAAGCGATTTTGGTAGTTTCCATAACCGGGACGGGTTTTGTTAAAAAAGAATCATAATCCTCACCCAGTGCGCCCAACAAGATCTTCACGGTCGACATTCGGGGTAGGACCTCGCCGGCCTCGATGCGCTGAATGGTGCGCACGCTTACATGGCTCTTTTCCACCAATTCGGCTTGCGTCAGGTTCTTTTCCTTGCGCAAAGCGGTCAGACGTCTTCCCAGTTCCGGTTGTTGCATGGCGATTTTGTTATCGGCACAATGTTACGCGTTTAACGGTGGCCTGCGGGCCGGTAGAGGCGATTTCCACCCGTCGTTTGCCCGTCATTGGGCCGTCATTTCAAAAAAGCGGCCTCTGAACCACTTTTTTTGCCATCTCTGTCTCTTTTTGTGCTACAAGTCTGCCGGAAACTATTATTTTCGCGCCACATTAGTCCCGGCCGGACAGCTCTAACAGCCCCGGCGGGAACGAAATCAGCCCCGGGGGCTCGTCACGGAAGGTTACGTAACACGTTGATGACGAGTAAGTAGAGAGGGATTTTAGCGAGGCGGGCAGAGATCGGTCATAGAAAGCAATGTTTAAACTGTTAAAAGTCCTGACGGCGAACAACTGTCGGGATTTTTTTTGCCCTTTCACCAGCGCTCCACCTCCCAGGCTGGAAGACATAGATCGGATGTTCGGAGAAGCGATCACCTGTGTCATACAAGCGCCGACGCATTTTGGCTACGAGATCCCGCAAATTGGCTAACGTCTCCGTCCGGGGCGTGCGCGAGCTTTGTACCGACAAAATGCAAAGCCTATGATTCAAGCGAAAGCCTATGCGGCACAAGCGGCCGATACTCCGCTGGCGCCGTGGAATTTTGAAAGAAGAGACGTCGGATCAAACGATGTGCTGATCGAGATCGCCTACTGCGGCGTATGCCACACGGATGTACACCAGACGCGCAACGAGTGGTTTCCCGGGATCTTTCCCATGGTACCGGGGCACGAGATCGTCGGTACGATCGTGCAGGTGGGAGCGCACGTAAAAAAACACACGCCGGGCGACCTGGCCGGGGTGGGGGTAATGGTTGACTCCTGCCGCACCTGCGACGATTGCCGGAACGGGCAGGAACAATTCTGCAGCGTAAGTCCCGTGATGACGTACAACAACCGTGACAAGAACGGACAACCTGTCTACGGCGGTTATGCTAATTACATCGTCGTGCATGAAGACTTCGCCCTGCGTGTCTCGGAAAAGCTCGACCTGGCCGGCGTGGCGCCCCTGCTGTGCGCCGGCATTACCACGTACTCGCCACTGCGCCGGTGGAACGTCGGCAAGGGGCATACACTGGCCGTTGTCGGCTTGGGGGGCCTGGGGCATATGGCCGTAAAGTTCGGCGCAGCCTTTGGTGCGGACGTAACGGTATTGAGCACCTCGCCAAACAAAGCGGAGGCCGCCCGGCGCCTGGGCGCGAGCCGCCTGGTAGTGACCCGAGACGAAGAACAGATGAAAGCCGTACAGCGTACATTCGATTTTATCATTGACACCGTGGCAGCCGACCACGATATCAATCCCTACCTGGCAACCCTTCGTACCAACGGAGTATATGTAAATGTCGGCATGCCCGTGCAACCGTTCCAGGTGCCGTCGTTCACCCTGGCCGCCGGCAACAAGGTAGTGGCCGGCTCGGGCGCCGGCGGACTGCCCGAAACACAGGAGATGCTCGACTTCTGTGCCGAAAAGAATATCGTAGCCGACATTGAGCTTGTAGACATGCAAGACATCAACACCGCGTTCGAACGAATGCTTCGCGGCGATGTGCGCTACCGGTTTGTCATCGACATGAAGACCTTATAACCGCCGGCCCATACACCTGGCGATAGATCTTCGCCGGGTGTACGCCCGGCGGGCGATGGCCTTAAAATTTAATCCCTTTCTAACATCCCGTAAAAGCCGCGAATCTATATCGCCGTGACGGGACGGAGGTGTTCTCGACTATAGAAGGGTGGGACCTATGTGTCGAACGTATCGGAGGTCGGCATTAAATTTGTATCTTCGCCCAAACCCCCCGATCGTCATTATATGAACGAGTCAACACTCCTCTGGCTTCTTTTTCACGTTTTTATCATTGCTATGCTCGCCCTCGACCTGGGCGTATTCAATCGCAAGTCGCATGAGGTAAGTGTACGCGAAGCCCTTCTCTGGACAGCCGTCTGGATTACGCTTGCCATGTTGTTCAACCTCTTTATCTACCTGCACTTTGACCGCGAGCTCGCCGTAGAGTTCTTTACCGGATATGTCCTGGAGAAGTCTTTGAGTGTCGACAACATCTTTGTCATGGTCATGATCTTCAGCGTATTTGACGTGCCAAAAGCATACCAGCACAAGGTGCTCTTTTATGGGATCATCGGGGCGTTGCTCATGCGCGCCGCCTTTATATTTGCCGGCATCGAGCTCATACACCGCTTTCACTGGCTCATGTATGTATTCGGGGGCTTCCTGATCTTCACGGGCATTCGCATGCTGACGGCCAAGGAGTCGAAGATCGATCCTGAAAACAATCGGTTTATTAAGATCATCAGCGCCATCTTTCCCGTCACCACGTCGTTTGTCGGTGACCGTTTCTTCGTGCGCATAGAGGGCCGTCGCTGGATCACACCGCTGTTCCTGGTGGTCATATTGATCGAGGCCACCGATCTGATCTTTGCGGTAGACTCTATCCCCGCCATCCTGGCGATCTCCGAAGATCCCTTCATTGTCTACACCTCCAATGTCTTCGCCATCCTGGGTCTGCGCTCGCTATACTTCGCGTTGGCCGGCATTGAGCAATATTTTATTTACCTGAAATATGGCTTGTCCGTGATACTCGTATTTGTAGGTGCGAAAATGGCCTTCGTCGATCTTATCAAGATACCGATAGAACTATCACTCGGCATCATCATCGGCGTGCTGGTCATCTCCATGCTGGCATCGACGCTCGTCACCCGCCGCCGCGAACGTCATCAGGAGTAGCGCGTTATTTCAGCGCACCGTCCTTTTCCATTTTCGCGAGCACGACCGACGAAAATTCTTTCGAGAACTCTGTCAGGCTGCCAGGGTTATAGGTCTCTGATTGAGCCGACCACAGCAGCTCTTCGGTCCTGGCATCGTAGAGGTTGGTTTCGAGAAAGTATATTTTGTCTTCGGTGTAATACCCCGGGGAATAAAGCGTAGGATACCAGGTGTTATAATATCCCCAGAACCGACCGTAATAACCAAAGCGTGTCATCGGCGCATAGCCATAGCTGCCCGGCACATACCGGTTTTCAGTCTCCTGGTCGATCAGCGCTACCGTCAGGATCGCGTCTACATCGGTGCCTTTGATCTTCGCCAGCAAGGCTTCCTTGTCAGGCGACTTTCCCTGTGTGAAGGTAGGAGGGATCACATCAAAACTTTTTACCGCCTTGTAACCATCTTTTTCCAATGCACTTGCCAGATCGTTCTCTACAGTCTGTCGGGCATTCGCACGGCCGGTAAGGGCTGTCACCATAATACTTTGGATCTTTTCACTCGGGGCTTTATCGTTTTTCCACGAACCCGTCACCTGCGTTGCCGGCGCACAGGAGAAAACACCGGCTGCCAGCACGAAATATATAAACAAGAGCTTTTTCATAATCAGGATGTCTTTGATCTACCGGGTAACAGTAAAAAAATTAGGCCAACGACATCCCAATCATGCACAATTGTGTAACGAAATGGACAACTTACTCCTTTCGGATCCGTTCACGCTCATCCTTTGATACCACCGCCCTTGACCGTTGTCCCAACGTTATATTACCAAACACCCGCGTATACGAGATCTTTACGATCCGCGCCCGTGCCGACTCCGCCCGGTACACATAGTTCGCCAGCAGCGCAAAGGCCTCTTCGGTCAGCGTACCAAAGGCACCCCGCACTTTCATGGATTGAAACAGATCGCTGACGGCCAACTGAAAGCTGCCGCCATTTCCCGCCAGCGTTTTCTTTATCCCGGTATTCAGAACACCAAACGGCTTGATCCTTTTAGATCCTTCATATTGCAACGAGTTATACCACCCCGAGACTTCCAGGGATAAATTCCACGGCAACAAAAAGGTCTGGTTGCCATGGAGTGTATAGGCAACGTAATTCTTCCGAAGTTTCTCCCGGGTATGGTCGAGCTTGAACTGCCGCAAGCCGCTACTCAGGCTGTAGTTCATCGTCCAGAACGAAGTGACCGTAAAGGGCAGTGTCGCCTGTAACATCAAACTATTCTGATAAGCCATGTTTTGTGGGGCGAGATACATCAGGTCCCGTGCGGGGCTCTCCTTTTGTTGGTTATAGACGATGGGGTGAATATCGCGGCTGGCCGTCAGGGAAAGGGAATGATCTTTCCACGTCAACCCGGTTTTAAGATTGTGTGTTACCGTAGGTTTCAGGGAAGGATTGCCGGTCGATACCGACATAGGGTCGTTATATTGCAGGTAAGAAGTAAGATCGTTGTAAGAAGGACGGCCGATGCGTTTCGTATACGAAAATTGCAGGGCGGCGTCCTCCGTAAGCTTTTGCGATACGAACACACTCGGAAAGAGCTTGCCCAGGGTGCGGTGTATCGTATTCTCTTCCTTGTCGGCATCAGCACGGGTATAAGAATATTCATACCGCACGCCGGTAACGAGATTCAACCGTGGCGCAGCCTGCCAATGTACGGATGTATAGGCTGCACCGATGCGCTCGACCATATCCACATCGTTTCGATACCGGGCGCTGGTGGTCCAGGTGCCATCGACGAGCGTCTCGATACGCGAAAGGCTGGTCGTGCGGGTGAGCGTTCCTTTGATACCAGATTCTACGCGCGCGTCCTTGCCCAGCGCCCGGGTATAGTCCGTCTTGATCACCCCCACGTGGATCGGCGAATGTGACGTGCCCCGTTGCTGCCCGGAAAAGATACTGCCCGGCGGCACGCCCTCGTTGCCGGCGCGATCATAGAACGTAGTACGACCGAACGTTGGACTGTTCTGATCGTAGTAGAGATAGTCCAGGTCGACGCTTATTTGTTCGCCCGCGCGCAGCGGCCGTTCGATATATAGATTTGTAACGACGTTGTTCCAGCGGTTCTCTCCATCGATGCGGGCATCCATCCCCAGTATAGAATCCGACGCGATCAACGTGTAGGTGCCGGGGTTCGTTATATGACGCGAAACGCGGCTGCTGTTGAAGGTAACACTTCCGCCCATCTTGCCCCGGGGCAGATCGATGTCCAATCCTGCTGTAGCCGTATGGTTGTTGGCAGTCGCTTCTTCCGTACTGGAAACATCCACCAGCAGCTCGCCGCCAAAGGTGGGCATGTTGTCGGTGCTTACCGCGGCCCAACCATCCTGACGACGGTCGTGCGAAAAAGCGTACGAGCCGTAGACGTTCAGACGCGTGGTGCGGTGGGAGAGGCCTGCGCTGACGTTCCCCTTTTCGCCCCAACCATAACCCGCCGAAGCCGATACCGAACCCGTGGTGCCGGTGTCCTGTTGTTTTTTCAAGACAATGTTGATCATGCCGCCGCTCCCGTCGGCATCGTACTGTGCTGGCGGCGTGGTGAGCAGCTCGATCTTTTCAATGTCGCCGCCGTTCATGCCGTTTAGCAGCGCCATGACCTGCGCGCCGGGCACCCGCAACGGCTTGCCATTTAGCATGACGAGCACGTTGCTTTTTCCGTTCAGCGAAAGACTTTGATTGCGCCCGTCCACATATACGCCGGGCGACCGTTCCAGCACTTGCAGCGCCGTGCTGCCCTGCGTCAATACGCTGCTTTGCACGTTTACGATCGTCCGGTCCAGCGTTTGCTCAAACAACGGCTGCTCTCCTTGTACAACCACCTCGCCCAGCGTTTGTGCATCTTCGGCCAGCACCTGCGTGCCCAGGTCGTAAGCCGGGTTTGCCGCCGTCAACATAAACGGTGGCGTATCAACGGGTTGGTAGCCGATGGCGCTATACCTTACAAAATAGCGCCCTTCGGCCACCCCGGCAATCCCAAACGCGCCCGATTCCGTCGTCATCGCGCCTTTTGCCATCGTGCTATCGGCGGCGTGCAGCACAAGGACGGTGGCAAAGGCCACGGGCTCACCCCCGGACGTAGTGAGGGTACCGGATATCTGTCCCAGGGCGCCTTGCACCACCAGGCATAAAAAACATACAAAGAAGATTTTCATGTCGAAGTCTTACGCTGAAAACACTCCCAAAGTAGGCCCCGCGCCGTCCAAAAGCGTCCATTAATACCCCTGTGGACGCGATTTACACGGCGCTGGACTATTTTTGTCCGTATATTCTCAGCGTAAGCACCCAACAGAATGTGGGAAGAATTTAAACACCAGCTCTCGGTAATCCTCGTGTATGGCGGCATGGCCCAGGGCCTCTTTGTCGTGCTGTTGCTAAACCATAAAAGCGTGCAGAAGAGCCGCGCCAATCTTTTTCTGTCTATCCTCCTGGTGGCCATGACACTCAGCATTGCCCAGATCCTTTACCTGGGTCGTTTCACCGGCTACCTGGCCGACAATGTGTACGCCCTCGGCGACCCTGCTTTTTTCCTCATCGCTCCGTTGTTGCGGTTTTACGCCATCGAGCTCACTGGCCGCCGTGTAGCGTTCACGCCCGCCGGCCTCCTGCATTTCGCACCCTTTGTTGCGCTGGTCATACTCTCGCTGACAATCGGTGTGCTTCGTCCCGACGGCTGGAAGACGATCGCCACCGGGCACCATCGCCTGTTGCACACCGCCTTCTGGTTACTGGTAGTGATCCAGTTCTCCGGCTACCTCTATGCTACGCACACGCATTGGCTCGCGCACCAAAAGCTCATGCGCCAGGAGCTGTCCAATACAGAAGATGTAAATATCGCATGGGTCAGATTCTTCCTGATCGTATTCATGCTTATCAACGTGTTCTTTCTTTTCAGCCTGTTTGCCGTTATCCAGTTTGATATGTGCCGCGGCTGGCTGCAAAGCGCAACGGCCGGGGTATTCTCGCTGTCCATCTTTGCCTTGAGCTTTAAAGGCATTCTGCAACGCGACATCTTTAATACGCTGCCTCTCGCGGAGAAACCCATCGTGGCTACCACCGGCCCCACACCCTCGCTGAAGCCAGACCCCGCACTCATAACCCGCGTGCGTACATACATGCAAGAACGGAAGCCGTACCTCGATGCGGACCTGACGCTCAGTACGCTGTCCAAACACATCGGCATGAGCCGCAGCCAGTTGTCGCAGGTGATCAACGACGGTACCGGCGATAATTTCTATGATTTCGTAAACCAATACCGTGTGGAGGAGGTCAAACGGCTCATGGCCGATCCGGATGTGCAGAACCTCAGTCTCCTGGGGTTGGCGCTGGAAGCGGGGTTCAAATCCAAGTCGACATTTAACCTCATCTTCAAACGCTTCACGGGGCAGACGCCGACGGAGTATCGCAAGGATCTTATGCCTGAGAAGGTGTAATGATCAAAATGGATGCGGCGAGTCGACGAGCGATGCCAGGCCCGTAACAGGATGTGTGAATTGTAGCCGACAGGCGTGTAACGCGATAGCATCGGGCTTAAAGGCAAGCGCAGCGCCATAGAGGCTGTCGCCGATAATAGGGCAGCCGACATGCGCCAGCTGCGCACGGATCTGGTGAAACTTGCCGGTGTGCAGCGTGATGTCCCACAAGAAGCGATCATCGCCATACGGCTTCACCGAATAGTCGAGCCGTACCGGTTCCATTCCCGGAGCTTCGACATTTTCGATCACCGCTTTTTTCTTTTCCTTTCGGTGCCAGTGCACCAGCGTACCCGCAGGTTCTGTGGGTGCGTGTGAGGTCAGCGCCTGATAATATTTCTTCACCGTGCGCTGCGCGAACTGATCGCTGAGCGTATGCAGCACCTCCCGTCGCCTGGCAAAAAGCACGATGCCGCTCACGGGGCGGTCCAACCGGTGAAGGTGCTGTGCATAGACCGGTTCGCCTTTCGGAACAAGGCTTTTTAGATAACGACGTACCTGGTGTAACAGGTTGGGGTGGCCGTTACGGTCGGGCTCCACCATCAGGCCTGCGGGTTTATACAACACCAGGATGTGCTCGTCTTCATAAAGAAGGTGTTGCCGTACGTCGATCTGAAAGGACATATCATGTCAATGTGGCCGCTAGTTTACGGAAAATCAGTTGGACCTCCCAACCGTTACGGGCAACGACGCCGCCGAGGGTTGAAAGAAATAATTGACGGCTATAACATGATAGGTATGCTTTTGTCCGGCAGTCGCTTTTGTGTCCAGGTACCGCGTGGCATCGCCGGCCACTTCGTCGATCTGCGCGCCGTCGCGAAACACGCGATAAAACCACACGTCCTTATCCACCGGCACAGCCGCCGTGTTGGCGCGCCAATCCAGTTGAACGCCGGCAGCCGTTGAAGTACCGGTAAGTTTCTGAACCGCGTCGGGGATGCCGTGCGTACGGCCCTTCTCCTGTAGAAAGAGCCATTTCAGCAAGCTCTTCTCCCGGGCTACATTTTCCCAGCTGTTGTGCTTCACGCCCGGGTATTCGGTATAGCGCACATAGTTACCCCCGAGCTTGATCATCGCGTGGTATACGTCGCGCGAGTAACGCACCAGCACAATGTCATCGTCGGTGCCATGAAAGATCCAAAGCGGCGTTTGTAAAAGACGTGGGGCCGCCTCCACACTCGCACCGCCGCAAACGGCATACCCCGCGGCAAACTTGCCGGGCTCTTTAGACAAGACAGAGAAGGTTCCAAACCCGCCCATGGAGATACCATAGAGGTATAGCCGGTTCTTGTCGATCGGATAAACACGCACAAGGGAATCGACAACGGCCAATACCTTCACCATATCCGGGCTGTGCGCATCGTGCCAGGCATCGCCCCATCCTACGTTGGGATTCAAACTTTTAGGAGTCAGTATGAAACACGGATGCTCACGCTGGACCGGCGCGCGATACAATGTTAATTCACGCGAAAGCGTGTCGTTCGCGCCATGCAGGTATACCACCAGCGGATAAGGCTTCGAAGCGTCGTACCCCGCCGGCATGAAAAGACCATACCGCAGTCCCTCGTGCCGATGCTCGCGATAACCGGCATACGGCCGGCGGAGGCCCTGCCCCTGTACGGAAAAGGCCAGGGACATGAAGACGGTAAACACAAAAAGGACGTTGGAAAGCGGGCGGGTGATCATAGCGTACATAGGAATGGAATTAGACGTGTAGTGCTATAAAGTACGAATTTATTTTTCCCGTTCACCGACGAACAACCCCGTTCGCCACCGAACAAGCTGCGTAAGCAAAAGCGGATAAATCTGGTTAAATTAGCCATTGGTCCACTGGCATATTTGTTGTCATGGCCACCTACATGATAAAAACCTACCTCCTCATAACCCTCCGCAGCATGATGAAGAACAAAGTATTCATCATCATCAACGTCTGCGGCTTGAGTATAGCCCTCGCTTGTTGCATTATATCCTTCCTCGCTCTCGAATACGACACCACCTTTGATGCCATACATCGGGATCGGACAAGCATCTACCGCGTCAGCTCCGTCCAGACTTTCGAAAACGAGCTCACGCGGGTGGGGTATGCCCCGCTGCCGCTGGGCGACGTGATCGATAAAACAATACCCGATGTCAGCCGCACCACACGCTATTTATACTCGGGCTCTAACTTCAAACGTGACAATGACCTCTTTGCGGCAAACCTTGCCTACGTCGATCCTGCCTTCTTTGAAATGTTCTCCTTCGACTTTATCGCGGGCCATCCTGCCGATTTACGCGACAAGGCCAGCGTTTTTATCAGCGAGTCCATGGCCGTGCGATTGTTCCGTACACCGTCGGAAGCCTTTGGTAAGACTATCACGCAGGTCTACGGCGGCGAGCTCAAAGAAGTAAAGATCTCGGGCATCTTTCGCGAGCCTGCCGCCAACTCCAGCTTTCACCGCCGCGACGGCTCTGCCTACATGAATGCAGAAAGCTTCCGCGACGAGTACAAAGACATTCGGGCCGATGATTGGCGCTACGAAACCACCCTCTATGTACAGATCACAGACCCGGGCCGCGTCGCCGGCGTACAAAAACAGCTGCAACCCTATACGGAAAACAATAACCGCGTACGCGAAGACTTTCGGATCCACGAATTTGTACTCGATCCCTTCGCAACGCTGGCCTACGACGACCGCGACGAACAGGTTCGTGCCGCTACCTGGGCTGCGCCGCCCCTCGCCGCGATCATAGGGTCCGTGATCATGGCGATCCTGATCCTGCTCATTGCTTGCTTTAACCTGACCAATACTGCGATCGCTATTTCCACCGGCCGCCTGAAAGAGATCGGATTGCGGAAAGTGATGGGCAGCTTACGCATACAGCTGATCGTACAATTTATCGGCGAGACCACCTGCATATGCTTCCTTGCGTTGATGCTTTCCCTGGGCATAACGGATATGTTGATCGAGGGATGGAACATCATGACCGATAACAACATTCACCTGACCAACCACTACCTGCAAAACCCGGCGTTTATTGGTTTTCTGGTTTCTATCTTGCTGACAACCGGCATCGTCGCCGGAAGCTATCCGGCATTTTATATCAGCCGCTTCGAGCCCGTCACGATCCTGAAGGGGAAGCTACGGTTTGCCGGCACGAACTATTTCACACGCACCTTGCTGGGCCTGCAGTTCACCATTTCACTCATTGCCGTCATCAGCGCGGTGGCGTTCATGCAAAACGCGCAGTATCAGCGCGCCTACGACCTGGGCTTTGACGTGCGCGGTGCCATCGTGGTTCCGGTAAATGACCAGTCGGAATTTGAGACCTACCGCAATGCGCTGCAGGGAAACCCAGACATCCTGGCGATAGCGGGCGCGAGGACCGGCATCTTCTCCGAACACACGCACGAGCCGGTTCGCCATGAAACGCTTCCCATAGAAGCCGACATCATCGAAGTAGGCGACAATTACCTGCAAGCCATGGACGTGAAGCTGGAGGAGGGGCGTGACTTCCGCAAAGACTCGCAAACAGACCTGAAAGAGTCCGTTATCATCACGCGTAAATTCGCTGACCGGTTTAAATGGACGGATCCCATCGGCAAGGAGATCCTCTGGCGCGACACCATTCGCCTGACGGTCGTCGGTGTGGTGAAAGATGTATACACGCACGGCCTGTGGCACGAAATGGAACCGATGATGATCCGATACGTAAAAGCCGATGACTATAAACAACTTGTTGTCAGTGCCGGCGCCGGCAGTGTAGCGAAGGTTAACACCTACCTGGCCGGCCAGTGGAATGAAGTATTCCCCCACCGGCTTTACCCCGGCCGTATGCTTGTGTCGTCCCTGCAGCAAGTCGACCGGCTGAATGTCAGCATTATGTACTCGTATGCGTTCCTGGGCATTGTCGCCATGCTTCTTTCCGCCACCGGCCTGTTTACACTGCTGTCGCTCAACATCATCAAGCGCACCAAGGAGCTGGGCATCCGTAAGATCCTGGGCGCCTCGACAATGTCCATCAGCCGCATGGTAAATACCGAGTTCGCTATAATTTTACTCGTCGCCTCCCTGCTGGGCGGCCTGGCAAGCGCCACGTGGACCAACGTCATCATGCGCGCGATCTGGAAATATTACCAGGCGGCGAACATCGTGACCTATGGGGTCGGTATCGGTTTGCTATTGCTCATCGCCTGGCTGACCGTCGGGTACAAAGCCTGGCACCTGGCCCGTATAAACCCTGTCGACACGCTGCGCGACGAGTAACACAAACCGTCGCTTCCACGGACAGGCTGAGCAAAAGCTTGTCGGTAACAAATAAACTGTTAATTTCGTCAATCACCTCAACCAGCAATAGCAGTCGTGATTGACAACGTTATACAGGAGCAACGATCGGCAGTCCGGGAGGCGCCACCGACTGAAGGGAACCGCTACAAACTTTTCCAGCGGGAAGCCGCCAGCCTGACACACCACCTGATAGCCGACTACCCGGAGGCGTTTCAACTTATTTACCTCGACCCGCCCTATAACACCAGGCGGTCACGCGGTTCGCGAAAACACTACCGTGACCGGTCCGCCCGCTGGTCGGAGCAGCTCCACGAGGTGGTAAGCAATACCTATAAATTGCTCCGCCGGCAGGGATTCCTCGCGCTGTCGATCAACCAGATGGAGCTGTTTAATCTCAAACACATCTGCGACACGGTGTTCGGCTCCGAATGTTTTATCGGTCTGTTTCCTGTCAAGATCCGGCATAGCGAACGGCAGCTGATGATCAATGCCACCTATCACGACGTTTATGAGTATTTGCTGTTTTACCGCAAAGACAAACAGACCCGCTTTTATACCGACCAGAAACATCCCCGCCTCGAAAAGTTTGACCATCGCATCGAGACCCTGACGGACCAACCCGAGCGACGGATCATTCAGGGCAAGGAAGTGGAGATATACCGACCGGGTCAATATAAGATACACCGCGAAGCGCCCGCAGCGCACAACCTGCGCCGGTATATCATCGCCGGAAAGCTGGCCACGGCAAACTGGTCGGGAGAATTTTTCGAAAGCTACTTACGCCCGCTGGGCGACAACCTGCTTGTGCGCGTACCGGGGTTGGAAAATGAAGGCCTGGGATACCGCTGGTTCCAGACACAAACGGCCAAGCGCAGCAGCGGCGTATACTTTCAATCGACCCTTACTGCGGGTCGCCCCGTGCTGCCCACCAACGACCTCGATTTTACGGAGATCGTTCCGAACATCTACAAAGAAGGCGGAGCGGGCATCGACTTCAAAGACTCCAAAAAACCGGAGCAGTTGCTCGAATATATCCTGTCGATCACCACCCGGGAAAACGACCTCGTCGGCGACTTCTACGGCGGCAGCGGCACCACGCTCGCCCGGGCCATTAAAATGAAACGCTCCTGCATCACCGGCGACAGCGGTGCCGAAGCCATCGAAATCATTACCCGGCGCCTCGCCAACCTGCGCGAAGGCAAAGACATCGACGGGATCCAATACAACTTCACGCTTGAATCGTATGGCCCATGATTTACATCACCCAACTCGTCTACCTGCATGAAGGCCAGGAGCAAGCCTTCCATCAATTTGAAGACATCGCGATGCCGCTGATCGAGAAATACAACGGCACCCTACACCTTCGCATCCGCCCTACGTCCGAGACCTACATCAGTGGTTCGCTCGGGTTGCCGTATGAGATCCATTTCGTGAGTTTCCCAACCCAAGCGGACCTTGACGCCTTCAAACAAGACAAGACCCGCGAGCAGGTTTTGCACTTAAAGCAAGCCTCGGTAAGCCGGGTCATCCAGGCGCAGGGTATACAGTAATACCATTATTTTATGTTCCTTCCACAAATCCCCACCTACGTTCCCTGGATCTTTGCCCTGACAACCATCCTTACCATCTATCTGTTCTGTCGCACCATACATTATCCCGGTAGCCAGAAAGCCCAGCATTACGTGATTATCATCTGCCTTGTAGTCTGGCTGGCCCTGCAAACCTTTCTGACCCTAAAGGGCGTCTATAACACCGACACGACTGCGATGCCCCCGCGCATTATCATGCTGGGTGTATTTCCGCCGCTGTTAACGATTGTGCTGTTATTCGTCACCAAAGCCGGGCGACAGGTTGTCGACAACTTGTCCCTGCCGGCGCTCACCTGGGTGCACGTTGTGCGCATCCCCGTCGAAATCGTTCTGTTCTGGCTCTACCTGCATCAGGCCGTTCCGCAGCTGATGACCTTCGAAGGGCGTAACTTCGATATCCTCGCCGGGATCACCGCGCCGCTCGTGGCGTATGTCGGCGTGACAAAAGGCCGTCTGAACAGATCGGTGTTGCTAGCCTGGAACGTTTTATGTCTCGGGCTGCTGCTCAACATCGTTATAAACGCGGCACTGTCGGTGCCGTCGCCGCTGCAGCAATTTGCCTTTGACCAGCCCAACGTGGCCATCCTGAATTTTCCCTACAGCTGGTTGCCCACGTGTATCGTGCCCATTGTGCTCTTTTCACACCTGGCAGCCATCCGGCAGCTGACGCGCAAAGCATAAATGCCCCTTTTTCCCCCTCACAAAGGCACGATCGCCCTCCGTCAGCGGCGACAAATGCCTGTAAATTTGGGTATAAACCTTTTCGATCATGCAAAACGTAGAGGCAACCACCATCGACGAGTACATCGCGGCGTTTCCGCCGGCCATTCAGAAGCTGCTCAAGCAAGTTCGCGAAACGATCCACAAAGCGGCGCCCCGGGCGGAAGAAAAGATCAGCTATGCCATCCCGACCTTTTACCTGCATGGCAACCTGGTACACTTCGCCGCCCATAAGAACCACATAGGTTTTTATCCCGCACCCCAGGGCATTGAAGAATTCAAGAAAGAGCTCGCCCGGTATGAAGGCGGTAAAGGGTCGGTACAGTTTCCCCTGGACGAACCGTTGCCGCTCACACTCATCAGCCGTATCGTAAAATACCGTGCGCTGCAAAACGAAGACAAGGCAAAAGAGAAAGAACAGGCAAAAGTCAAAAAGAAAAAATAGCTCAGAAAGTACCGAGGGCGTCGATCTTCTCCTGGATACCGCGCTTTTCGGCCTGCGTCTTGGCCAGCGTGTGCGCCTTGCGGAAATGGACTAACGCCTGCCCGGTGTCGGTGTGCCGGTATAATTCGCCCAGCAGGAGAAAATAAAAATGGTTCTCCAATTTGAGCTTCTCTGCTTCCACGAGCGCCACCTGCCAGCCACGCGCTTTATACAAGGCAAACGTTCGGTTGAGGGCAACACCGGGCGAATAGTTGATGAACAATAAATCGTTATACAGCTGCAGAATCTCCTCCCATTTTTCGGTTGTATCTTCTTTGACACAATGCCAGGAGGCAATGCGTGCTTCCAGATGATACGAGCTCAGGTCGCTGCCTTCGGCGGAGAGGTTCAAAAAGTGATGCCCCTGATGGATCAGCGCCTGGTCCCACAGTTGCTCATCCTGCTGTTCGTAGAGCACGGGAAGATCGTCAGGCGACACCTGACGGGCGTGGAAACGCGATGCATGAAAACACATCAGTGCCAGCAACGCGTGTGTCTTCGGCGTGCGGGTAGGAGGGTACCCGGTTAAGAGCAGGCAGAGCCGCATCGCTTCCAGGCACATGTCTTTCTGCAAAATCTTATCCTGGGTGGTGGAGTAATACCCTTCGTTGAACAACAGGTATAACACATGGAGTACGTTGTCAAGTCGCGTCGCAAGCATGTGCTCCGGTGGGAATTCCATGGTAATGCCTTCCGTGCGTAACTTCTCCCGTGCACGGAACAAACGTTTATTGATCGTTTCCTTGTTAGACAGAAATGCCTCCGCAATCTCATCTATGCCAAACCCGCATAAAATACGTAACGCCAGGCCGATCTGAGCTTCGCTGGCAATGGCCGGTGTACAGATGGCAAACATCATTTGCAGTTGGCTATCGCGAATGCCCTGCTGTGAAAAGTCAGGTTCGACGGCATCGGCCTTCGTCGACGCGCTGGCGGCAACGAAAGGCAGTACCTTGTCTTGCAGGATCTTTGTGCGCCGAAAGTGATACAGCGTCTTTTGTTTCGCCACGGCATATAGCCAGGCAGTGGCATGTTCGGGCACGCCGCGCTGTTCCCAGCTTTCCATGGCCTGCAGAAATGTTTCGCTCACGATGTCCTCGGCAAGGGCAATATGCTCCAACCCATACAGGCGAGCAATAACGGCCACCATTTTGGAGAACTCGCGTTGAAAAAGCTGTTTAAGGGCGTCGTGTTTTTGTATCATGGAAAATAGGAACAACCCCGCCGAAAACAGGCGGGGTCCTTACAGACAAGAGATCACCAGATAGGCCGTATTTCTACGCTGCCTTGCGAATCTAATGCTGGACAACCGTGCGCGAGCGTCGTAGCGTCCTCCAGGTTTTCGGCTTTAACGATGATGAAACTTCCCAGCACCTCACGGATCTCTACGAAGGGACCGTCTGTCACAACACCGCCAGCTTTGAGCACCTTGGCAGGTTCACCCAATCGCGGACCGTTCGACACCAGCCTGCCCTGTGCCGCCACGCCACCCGCCCAGTCTTTCCATTTTTTCGTAAGCTCCTTCATTTCTTCCGGTGGTAACTGGCTGTAGTCGTAGCTGGGTTGGCGAAATAACAATGCGAATTCTTGCATACACTTCTTGTTTAGCGTTGAAAAGATAAATTTTAACTGACAATGACCGAACCCGCCAGCATTGGACATCTCTCACCAGAAAAATTTTTGATTCTGCCAGAAAGCGCAATTTAGCGTACTTTTGAAAAAAACTGTCACTGCGACCCCCCATCCACCACATGAGCACACAACCGCGCATCGAACAGCTACCCGGCAAAAAACTGATCGGCATGTACCTGAGAATGACATTGGCCGAAAACCGTACAGCCGACCTTTGGCGCACCTTTATGCCCCGCCGCCGCGAAATCATCCATGCGGTCGGCACAGACCTGTACTCCATTCAGGACTACAATCGGGGTTGGGCTCCACAATCCTTTACACCTCACACTCCGTTTAACCGATGGGCAACCGCCGAAGTATCAGACATCTCGAACATCCCCGCGGGCATGGAATCGTTTCAGCTCGAAGGACTGTATGCCGTCTTCCTACACCACGGTCCGCCCAGTGCCTTTATGCCCACCTTCCGCCGCATCTTCCACGAGTGGCTGCCGGCGTCAGCCTATGTCCTCGACGACCGGCCCCATTTTGAGATCCTGGGCGCAAAATACAAACACGATCATCCCGACTCGGAAGAAGAGGTATGGATCCCCATTCGCCCGAAGGAATAGTGAACCTTCCGTAACCGCGTCAGCGAAAGCGTGGTGTCTTATTCCGACCGCAGGCTCTTCACCGGGTTGGACACGGCCGCCCGCAACGCCTGGTAGCTTACCACCAGTAGCGATAACACCAGCGCCCCGCCGCCGGCACAAACAAATAACGGCCACGACAGCGTGGTGTGATACTCGTAGTGCTCCAGCCAGCGCTGCATCGTCAGGAACGACAACGGCAGGGCCACACCGCAAGCGATCACCACCAGCCGCACAAAGTCGCGCGATTGCATTTGCCACAGCGACGTGACCGACGCGCCCAGGATCTTACGAATGCCGATCTCCTTGGTGCGTTGCTCGGCTACATACGAGGCCAATCCAAAAAGTCCCAGGCAGCTGATCACGATCGTCAGCACACTAAAAAGCGTAGCCAGTTTCCCAATGCGTTCTTCGGCGCCAAACTTGGCGGCGTAGATATCGTCTACGAAAGTATAATCGAACGGCGCGGAAGGGATCAGCGTAGCAAAGACATGCTGGATGGCAGGAATCGCCTGGTGCGGGTTTACCGTAGGCTTCAGCCGCATGTAAAGCCATTTCATATCGTTCTCTGACAAGAAGATGATAGAGGGATAAGTAGCCTCGAACGGAGAACCCTTGATCATATCTTTCACAATGCCCAGGATCTTGAATGTACCCCGGTCGCGCCACGCCAGGCTTTCGCCCACGGGGTGCTCCATCCCCAGCAGACGCGAAGCCGATTCGTTTATAACGATGCCTCGTATATCGCTGGCATGGTCGCGCGAAAAATCGCGTCCTTCTATAAACTCCCAGCCCACGGTCTGGCCATACTCGTGTGTGACGAAGATCGTGTTGAACGCAGGCTCGATCGTCTGACCCTTCCAGGAAAATCCACCGTTCCAGCCTTTCGTGCTGTTCACCGGGTAGTTCGCCTCCGCCATCTCTTCTACCATACCGGTATTCTTCAGCTCCTGGCGTAACACCTGGTAGCGTCCTGCATATTCAGGGGTCGCTGCGCGCAGGGAAAGAAGCCCTTCGCGCGCATACCCCGCCGGCCGGGTCTTGCCAAACTGGATCTGCTGGTGTACTACCACCGTAGCAATGATGAGCATCAGCGAAATACTAAATTGCACCACGACCAGCACCTGGCGGGGCAGAGAGGCCGCCGGCCCGGCTTTAAAAGTTCCCTTCAATACCTTTACCGGGTTGAAAGAAGACAAGTATAATGCCGGGTAGCTCCCGGCCAGGAACGCAGTAAAGACCGTGAACCCCATACAGGCAAGCCAGAAAATTCCGCTGCGCCAGGGCAGTACAAGCGCCTTGTCGGCAATGGCGTTAAACCCGGGCAGCGCCAACCACAACAACGCCAGCGACACGATAAAGCTTAATCCCGCCGTTAAAAACGATTCGCCATAAAACTGTTGAATGAGCTGTAGCCTGTGCGATCCGATCGACTTCCGGATGCCGACCTCCCGGGCGCGTTTCTCCGACCGCGCCGTGCTCAGATTCATAAAATTGATACACGCCAGGAGCAGGATAAAGCCGCCGATAATGCCATAATACCACACCGTGCGCAGTCGCTCGCTGGTAACGTTCACGCCGTTTTCAAACTGCGAATACAAATGCCAGCGCGGCATAGGGTGCAGAAATACGGCAGGCTTTCGTTTTATGTGTTCCGAATCGACGTGGGGCAGCATAATGTCGCGAATGACGGCGGATGCCTGCGCTGCGTTTATACCAGGGCGCAACTGTGCGTAAACATACATGTGATAATTGTCCCACGCGTCCAGACCACTACCCCCCAGGTATAGATCGAGTGGAGCAAAGTAGCTGGCTTCGTGAAAGGTCGTATTCCGCGGCAGGTCTTCATATACCCCCGTCACCTTCAGCTCCGACCGGGCATCCATCATCACCACCTGATTCACCGGGTCGACGTCGCCAAAAAGCTTTTGAGCCAATGAAGCGGACAACAGGATGGACTTCATATCCTTTAATCCGTCGCGCGATCCATACTTCATATGCAAACTGAGTAGCTCGCCGCCCTCGGGCTGCATGAAATATCCCTGTTGGGTGAACTTTCGATCGCCGGCGGCCACCACGCGCTCTTCGAGGTTAGCCCGCACCATGACGACGCGCTCGAACAACGCGTCATAGGTACCGTTGCGCAACAGCGAGCCCAGCCCCGTAGTGTGAATTTCACTTACCTCGCCGGTGCCTTCCCAGCGCTCGGTGCGTTCTACCTGTACGATCGTATCATAGTGATCGTGGTACCGATTAAACGAAAGCTCGTCGTAGATCCACAGGGCTATTAATAGTGCCGTGGCCATACCGGCTGCGAGACCGCCGACATTAATGGCAGAATATCCTTTGTGGCGGAGTAAGTTCCTCCAGCCGATTTTCAGATAGCTTGTATACATACCATAGGGGGTTTGCGTTGAACGTTCAAACACCGGGCGAATAATGCCCGGCCGGAATAAGAGTATAACATCGCGTATGAAACGAAGATCGGCCCCGCGCTTACCCCGCATCTTCCGCCGCGCATGATACAGTTCCATCAGGTCGCCTTCGATATGAGGCAACAGGCTGGGCTGGCAAAACCAGTGGAAGAAGCGCACAAATAAACGGGGAGGCCCAGGCATAGTCGTTCTCGTATCAGGTTATTTTCCTAAATGTAGGAATACGAGAACTGTGCCAGAACGGGAATCGGCGAAATGGAGCGGTCAGGCGATGGTACCATCGGAATATTGTTCGGATCTGAACAATGCCCTGGGCGGAAATGAGCAGCCGGAAACAACTATATTCGCCCTGCACAAATGATCTATCATTACCAGATCTTACCAGCGGCTGCATTGTCGGCTCCGACGATCCGAACCATCCTGAACCTATGGCAGGTTGACACCTGGAAGGCCATGGATACAAAGGCCTTTCGGAAAGAATTTTCCCGATCCGAGTTTCATTTGCTCACCGATGCGCCTGGAGGCGCGCTGCAGTGTATCGCGCGGATCAACCAGGCGTTTACGTATCGATCCTTCGCTTAGCTGATCTGAATGCCTTTGTCCTCGGCCAGGAACTGCTTGGCCCGCGTCAAACGGAAGTCTTGCAGGAACGTACCGGTCGACTTACCCGTCAGTGCTTTTAATTTCCGGTGCAGCTGCATCCGGCTCAGGCCCACGGCGGTAATAAACTCCTCTTCACCAAACCCGGCATCGGTGGCGTGCGCGTCCAGCAGCTGGGTCACGTGGTTGATAAAGTCGGATTCAGGATCCGAAAGAAAGATGTCCTGCGTTTGCAGGGCTACCTGCTGGCTGAGCAGCACGCGCAGCTCTTCGCGCTGCCCGATGATCTGTTGTACACGCGTGCGCAGCTCGGTCGGCTCAAAAGGCTTGAGTATATACGCATCAGCCCCCGCTTGCAGCCCCTGTACGCGTATTTCCTCGTCGGCATTGGAGGTAAGCATAATCACCGGAATGTGACTCGTCACCGTCGCATCACGCAGACGCTCGCACAGCGCGTTGCCGCTCAGGTGGGGCATGACCGTTTCGCAAAGCACGAGGTCCGGCACTTGTGTATAAGCTTTCTCCCAACCTTCCAGCCCATCCGTCGCGGTCGCGACACGGAAATGGTCCTGCAACGTATGGGTGATGCGCGCGCGGGTATCGGCGTCATCCGTTGCAATCAACACCAAAGCCTGCCGGCTGGCGTCGTCGTCTTGCACGGCCAGCATGGCCTCAAGCGTGGCGACCGAAGGAGTTTCGGCGTCCACGTCGGTCAGCAGCGGCCGCAGGCTGGGAGAGGAGGTATGAGGCAAATTCGAGGGGAACGACGGCTTGGGCATCTCGACTTCCAGCAGCGCATCCTGTGCAAACCGCCTCCGCACACGGGCGTGGTAAACGCCACCGGCCACCAATAGCACAAAAAGCAGGCTGCTCAGTCCGATAAAGAGATTGCGTTGTCCGGCGAGCTCGTCCAGCTGCAACTGCAAGGCCTGCGCATAATTTTCCGCCGTCAGCTGGCGGCGCTCGAACTCCCGTTGCGCGCCGGCATAGTGCGCTTCGAGGCGTTGCAAGGCCTGCCGCGCCTCCTGCCCGTGAACGGTGTCGTTCAATTGCAAGTAAGCATGCAGTTGTGTATAAGCCTTGTCGAATTGCCGGCGGTGCGCATACCACTGGGCCAGGCGATAGTAGGCTTCCGGAAAGTCGTGCAGCGTAGCGGTTTGCGTGGTGGCCAGCAGGCCGTCCAGCAAGGCACGCTCGTCGGGGTTTCCCCGGCGCCGGGAATTCAGCGTGGCGATCGCCGCCCGGATGTGGGCCAGGGTGGTAGTATCGCCCGCCGTATATGCCAAGGGTAGAGCCTGTAATAAATAGTTCTTGGCGTCTTCCGCGTTGTGATGCTCCGCGTAGTAGGTGCCGAGCTCGGTCATCAGCGCCAGCGCCTCGGCCGTATGGTGGTGGGACTGTGCCAGGGCCAGCGCCTGTGTGTAATGCGTTACTGCCTTGCTCGAACGGCTCATGCCGGCATACGTGCGTGCAAGCCCCGCGTGAACAGCCGTGAGCACCTGTGCGTCCGGCAAGGCGTGCTGCAGCTTGAGGGCGGCGCGAAAGTGTTTTTCAGCCTGGCGATATTGTTCTTGCGCCAGCAGGTCGCTGCCAAGGCCGTAAAGCCCGAGCGCAAGTCCCTGCGTGTTATCAAGCGCCTCGAATAACCGCAGCGCGCGGCGATGATAGTCTTCGGCGCTGCTGGGGTCGCCCAGGGCTTGATACGTGTCGCCCAGGACAAGCAGTTGCGCAGCGTAGGCAGAGTCGGGTGTGCCGGACTCCAGGTAGTCCAGCGCGGAGGTCATGTAGGGCAGCGCCGTCTTGGGCTGACCCTGCTGACGAAAGTGTAGCCCGGCCGTAATGAAGTACTGTGCAGCCACCACGTTGTCGCGGCGGTGAGCGTCGTATAAATTTCCCAGAAGCCCCAGGTAATAACGGCCGCTGTCGGCATCGGTCAGCGTCAGCCGGCGAAGCTCGCCGGCGAGGGCATGAAGATTGTCTCCTGTCTGTGGCGCGCGGCGTTGCTCGGCCACCTGATGCTCAAGACGACGCGCACGCGCGGGCACGGCATCTTGTCCATACACGATAGATACAATAAAAAATACCGGAAAGCAGGAAAGCCACCGCATAGAGAGTTGGGTTTTGTAGACCGAAGGTACGAAATCCAGCCATATCCCACGCCGAAATTTCATTTCCAAAAAAGAAACATACCGATGCACCCGGCCGATCGGTGTCATTTTTGCGTATATATTTACTCAACCTGCCCGGTATCCCTGAGATCATCAAAACGATCCCGGCGGCATAATGCTGTACGGCGCCCGGCCGGCAGCGTGCTAGAATTGCACCTTCGTTCCCAACGTCGGATATACTTGCCAGCGGTTGTCGTCGCGCAGCACATGATAAAAAATGTTCATCCGGGTGCCGACAGAAATACCCTTCCAGACCTTGACCCAGACCTGCGGGTCGCCGAACATCGCCAGCTTCTTCCCCCGCAGCGAGTCGGTATAGGCTTCGCCCCGGTCCCGGTTCTCGGTCCAACACACCATACTGCCTCCCACAAACACCTTATACCGGAAAAAGCCGCGCCCAAAATAAAATGTCACCTGGGGTCATAGCTCGGCCGCCTAAAGGCGTTGCAGCGCACCAGGGCATTGACCGCCAGCCAGGCGCCTTTCCATTGAAAAGGATAAGAGACGCCCGCGCCATAGGCATTGGGGAGATAGAAACCATAACCCTCGTCGGTAGCGCCCAGGCCACCGCTGTAATGAAGCGCGAGGTATACCTTGGGCTTCCAGAAGCGTAACGATTGAGACAGTTGGGTGAACACCTGCCCCACGTTGTGATCCCCTCCGTTCAGATCGGCCTGCACCTTCAGCAGGAAGGAGCCCGTGCCGACCGTGTCGAGCTGCTTGAAGTATTCAAAACTGACCGAAGGGAAATTTCGCCGGTGCAGCGCCGGATCGAGCGAATGGCGAAAATCGTAGTGCAGCTGCAGGTTTTGCGAAAGCGCCGGCAGACATGCCGCCAGCAGCATGGAAAAAAGCAGGAATTTCATAAAATTGAACGTTGGTGATCGTGTCGGGCAAAGGTCCGGCGCGAGGATCGCCACCTTTGGAATTCTGCAGGAAACCTCCGGAATTGCACCGGAAATCTGACAAGCCGCTACGGCAAAAATGAAAGAACAACAGGAAGCTGCATTCAACGCCCTCTTTCGGGAAGCCTGCGCCAAATGTCTGGGCCAGGTAGCGCATGCGCCGCTCACAGAGGCCGATGCCCGCCTGTTGTCCATCGACATACACGAGCAGACCGGCCTCACGATCGGCGTGAAAAGCCTCCGGAACTACTCCCTGTATATCCTCGGACATAAGGAAGGCAAAAAAGAGAACCCTTCCGTGGCAACACGCGACACGCTGGCGCGCTATGTGCTCGGGGCGCCCTACACCGATGAGGTGCAGCGCAAGGATCACGAAGGTCACCACCCGTATTGGTTCCGCTACAAAAGCCGCTTCCAGGTCAGCACGGCGGGCAGTCCGGAGACGACGCTTCCCGGCCTGCCCCGCCATAGGCGCCGGCGCCTCGAGATCCGCTGGGTCACGGGCATGATCATCCTGCTCCTGCTGATCACAAGTGTATGGGCCTTGCGCCCCTGGTTCACACGCGGAGAGACCAAAACAGTGACCGAACATTTTACATTTGTACAAACAGACTCGCTCAGCGGCCGGGGCTGGATCCTGGAAAACCCGGATACCGCCTGGTGGTCAAAGCGGGCCGACCGGGCCGGTCACCTGGCGTTATATACCTTGCCCGGTGACAATTGGTCTACCGGCAACGGATCCACCAGCATCACCAACTTGCTGTACAGAACGATCCCTACCGGCTGTTTCACGACAGAGATCCACCTGACCGGGTTTTTCCCGGTGCACAACTGGCAGCAGGTAGGCATCCTGCTGGCCGAAAACAAAACCTTCACCGGCAAAGTGCTACGCTTGTCGATAGGGTATAACAGTTTTTTCGGAGGCTATGACAAACCTGCCGAGATCATGCTGCAGGCCATGAGCTCATCCGGCAGCGGTGACCTGAGTAAACCCGAGGAAATAGCACACGTTACGCTCTTTACGCTGGAACCCGAGCAGGAAATACTCGCGAAAAACAACCTGGCGCGCACCGCCCTGAAGATCGAGCGCCACGGTCATCACTATCGCTTTTTGTTCGCCATCGGGTCGATGGAAGGCTTTGCATTTAAAGAAGCAGCGCACGGCGACTTCACCATCAACCCCCGGTATATGGGGTTGTTTGCTATTCAGGGCACGGCGCCGCCCGCCCCGCCGGTACCTGCCTGGATCGATTCCTATCACTTTGCGAGTATACACTGCGATAATCCGTGACCGGTGGGCGTAGCAAGATGGAACGAAATTTTAGCGGGAAAGGCAGGCCGATAGAAACCATTGTTCCCATGAACATCACACAGTACCTGAACCGGATCGCTTTTGAGCA
Organism: Dawidia soli; assembly: GCF_018598185.1. Taxonomy (GTDB): domain Bacteria; phylum Bacteroidota; class Bacteroidia; order Cytophagales; family Cyclobacteriaceae; genus Ohtaekwangia; species Ohtaekwangia soli. Next base: position 46,811 of record NZ_JAHESC010000003.1, on the reverse strand, counting down.
TACCCCCACCGTCGACGCAGACACGCTTACGCGTCTGCATCGCCAGCATGTCTTTCAGGTACCTTTTGAAAACCTCGACGTACATTATAAAAAAAGATTTACGCTCGATACGGCCGCGGTATACGACAAGGTAGTAACCCAGCGTCGCGGCGGTTTTTGCTACGAGTTGAACAGCCTCTTCCTCACTTTGCTGCAGCGTCTGGGTTTTCGCGGCCGCATGATCTCGGCCAGCATCTTCGACGATAACGGCACACCCGGTCCGCGCTTCGATCACATGGCCATTGTGGTAGAAGCCGGTACCGATTATTTGCTCGACGTGGGCTTTGGTGATCTTTTTGTCGCACCGTTGGAAATCACCCCCGGCAAGGAACAGCACGACGGCCGGAACTACTTCCGCATCGACCCGCACGACAGCGGGTATGTATTGGCCATGTCGCCCGACGGCAATACCTTTCAACCCAAATATACCTTTACCCTCGACGCACAAAACATCAGCGACTTCGAGCCCAGCTGTTACGACAAGCAAATAAACCCCGACTCGTACTTCGTCAGGAACATTGTCTGCACCCGTCCCACGGATGCGGGCCGCATCACGCTGTTTAACGACCGGCTCATCGAGCGACGCCACGAGCAGCGCATCATTTCAGAGATCACCGGCGAAGAGCACCGAAAGGAAGTTCTCCGGTCCGAATTCGGTCTGGCCTTGTAAACACACACGCATCGCGGCCAACTTGTCCCGTCGCACCCCGGCGATTGTCACATTCACCCCTCCCGGTACGGTCCTAGAACGCAGTATCTTTGAACTACGATTTAACAGAACCAATACCATGACCACCTTCCTCAGCATCCTCCTGGCCCTCATCGCCCTGCCCTTGATCGTTGCCCTGTTCGTCCGGAAGAAGTACGCCCTGCAGCGCGCTATTACGATCAACCGCCCGTGTGCCGTGTTATACGACTATGTAAGTCATGTCCGGAACCAGGAAGCCTTTAATAAATGGATGATGGCTGATCCCCATGCCCGGAAGACCTACCGCGGCACGGACGGCACCGTGGGCTTTGTATATGCATGGGACAGTGATATGAAGCAGGTAGGGCAGGGTGAGCAGGAGATCAAAGACCTGGTGGCCGATGAGCGCGTGGCGCTCGAAGTGCGTTTCATCAAACCGTTTGAAGGAAAAGCCGACTCGACCATAACGTTCCAAAGCGTTTCCCCGGATCAGACAATCGTTACCTGGGCCTTTCAGAGCGGTATGAAATACCCCATGAACATCATGCTGCTGTTCATCGACTTCGAAAAGATCCTGGGCAAGGACCTGGAAATAACCCTGCAGAATCTGAAAGACGTACAGGAAAATAAAACGGTAGCCTATCTATAGGAAACTGTACAGTTACATATATTTGAGCGACACAAACCGCCAAACGGCCTGACCGGTATACCCCTCTGGGATGAGATCCGGGCAGGTATAATTTTGGAGTAAGTCAATGTTATGCCTAAAATACCCAAGCTCTTTTTATACTCGTTGGGCTTGCCCGACGAACATTATGCCACCCTGGCGCGGTTAGCCGGCAAATTGCCAAAAGAGATCAAGCTGGCGGCCATTGAAAATGCCGCCGATGTGATCCCCGATTCGGCCGGATGGGTCAAGGCCACCCGCGATGCCTTTACCTACCACGGTTTTGACGTAGAGACCATTGACCTGCGCCATTGCCAGGGGCACGCATTGCGCGAAAAGCTGATCCACAAAGACGTGATCTGGGTCGGCGGAGGAAACACCTTTTACCTGCGCTGGATCATGAAGGAAAGCGGCGCCGACGAGATCATTCCCGCGCTGGTGCGCCTGGGCAAAGTATATGCCGGGTGGAGCGCCGGTGCCATCATGGCCGGGCCTACCCTCCGGGCCTTCGACGCCATGGACGACCCTGCCGGGGCACCGGAGGTCGTTTGGGAGGGGCTCGGCATGACACAAGCCGTTATCGTGCCCCACATGGACAACGACGACTTCGCGGTCGGCGCAGCCAAAGCCAACCAGCAGTTGCTGGCCGAAGGCTATAATGCCCTCGCCCTCGACGATACGCAGGTAGTGGTCATCCAGGGCGATGACCAGCAGATCTTTTAAACCAAGGCACCAGCCACTTTAAACCATACCCCGTATGACGGTAGAAGTTTTTAAAACCAACGTAACCGATGCAGACGATGCAGCCTGGTTACTCGCGTGCATCCACGCACGTTTCCCGGAGTACAAAGCCAATTTCGCCCTCGACGACAGCGATCGTATCCTGCGTGTGCAATGCAACACGGGCTTTGTGCACACGCAGGCCATCATCCGCCTCATGAGCGACGCAGGCTATTATGCCATTGTCCTCAGCGACGATGACGGCAACGATCCGTCCGCCTGGCCGCACACGCTGCTGGAGCTGCTTCAGTAGCGATCCGGCAGTGTATATAACTTTTTAGAGGTAAAGCCGTATCTTTAAGGTATATGCACTTTCAGCAGATCCCGCCGCCCGATTACCTCAAGCCCTACGTCCGCTATTATTGGACGCTGGAGAACCACGATCGCGGCGACCAGCTGAAAACCTTCAGTGCCATTGCCGACGGCTGTCCGGGGTTGATCTTCCAGCAACTGAGCGGCACCAACTTCTACGACAAAGATGAAAAAAAGCTGCCTGCGTGTTTTCTATACGGTCAGACTACCGGCCACCGCGAGCTATATACGCCGCAGCAGTTCCGGCAGATCGGTGTATACTTTCAACCACATGCCCTGCGTACCGTCTTTGGCATCGACGCCGGGGCCCTGACCGATAGCTGCACCGACCTGGGTGGGCTGTCACGCCCGGAGCCGTTCAACTTGCCCGAACGCCTGCTCGGCGCCCGGTCCTTGCAAGAACAGATCGACGTACTGTCGCAGTACCTCTTCCACCTCATTCAGCGAAACAACCTGCGCATCGATGCGCGCACCCAGCAGATCGCATCGTATATCGCCGGCGCCCGTGGCGATGTCTCCCTGCCGTTGCTGCAACGCGACCTGGGCATATCCGAGCGTAGCCTCGAACGCCGCTTCCGGGAGCACATCGGCGTTTCCCCCAAATTATTTGCGCGCATCGGGCGCTTCCAGGCCGCGCTCGACTGCCTGCGCGGCGGGCAGTACGACAAGCTCTCCGACATCGCGTTTGAACATGGCTATGCCGATCAGTCTCACTTCATCCGGACCTTCCGCGAATTTGCAGGTTGCTCACCTCTTCAGTTCCACCAGCAGTCCAACGAGCTCATCGAAAACTTCCCCGAACGCACCGGCACAAAGGATGCTAGGAGAAAGGAGTAAAAACACCCGGCCGGGTATATCCCGGGCGATGCACGGGTGTATCTAAAACGATCACACGGTATAAGATATTTTGATTAGTATAAATCAGCGTCACCCTGGGGCTGAGGCGAATATCATATATGTAGTTACACGATTGGGGTTGTCTTCCTTTCTTTGCAATGAAGGACCGGTTATAGCACCGTTGACATTAAACCAATTATAAGCTGCACACCATGGGAAAGACCGACAAAGAATTTGCAAAGGGTTTTGATAAGAGTTTAAAGACGATCGGGGTGAATTTAAAACGATTAAGGAAGATGGAAGGGTTGGAAATAGCAGCGGTTGCCAAAGCCGTAAGGATCAAGGTCGAGGTATTAACGGCGATCGAAGCCGGAACGCACGAAATGCGGATTTCGCAGTTGGAAAGATTGTGTGCGTATTATCAGGTCACTCCCGCCGATTTATTCAAGCGATCGGGTGCTTAAAACCCATCCGGGGAACGAATGACCTTGTAAAGGGCGTAATTCTTCTCCATACTTCTTCTTATTATCCCGCGTAACGATCGTATCGGCGCTCCTGGGCCTGCTGCGTTGCGTTCCCAATAATAATAGTTAGGAATATTCTCATTCCTGATGATAGGCCCGATAGATATACTGTACACTACTGGTAATAGCAATACCGTTCCTGTAATGTATCAAATTTAATTAACTGGTATAAGAAAGTTGCGCTTAAATATTGTATATGTACCAATTTCCCCGAAATGATACTATACTCTCGATTTCGAAAACGATTCCGTTATATAATTTCCTCAATACAAAAAATATACCCATGTAATATATAGGTAACTATTAGGGTATTTCCTGAAAAACTATATTTAAGTATACTTTTTGGGGAAACTTCTAAATGTTTGTCAGTATATTCGGATAAGTAGGGATGGAGCCCCTACGAAATGCAATTATCCATTAAACATTTTAAACCCTATGAACATTTCAAATTTACTGACAGCGTCAGCCGCTGTCACCATTGCCGTTGCGGGCACAATCTATAGCCAGGTGAGCGATCCGGCTATTAATTATTATGCGGTTACACCGAGCGGGTGTGTAATGAATTCAAATCCAGGATGTGTTACGAGCGGAGCACAATTATGTACCGTGTTGATTGAAGGGGCATCCTGTACTATAAGAAGGCAGGCGGACGGAGGAACTCCATGCGCAGTTACAATGTATAAAAATTAGTTGAGAGAGATCAGTATCCCGGATTTTGAGGACCAAGATTTGGGTTGCTGGAAATTTCAGATTGGGGGACAGGATACAGTTCATCTGTATCCTCCCATTTCTTATAGTCGACTAGCGATAATGTTGAAGCTTTGCGTGTCCGTTTAAGGTCTAACCAACGGTGCCCACCTTCGGCAAAGAATTCGATGCGTCGTTCCTGTGCAATCTTTTGTAATAGAATGTCGTCGGTAAAGGATTGACCTTTTAACGATGTGAGACCCGCACGCCGGCGGATCATATCCACATCCTCGATCGCGCCTGATGCGTTTCCCAAATGGGCACGCGCTTCTGCACGTATTAGGTACAGCTCTGCCAGGCGCAATTCGACGTGGAATTGATCCTGAGCTTCGGTTTGTTGGTATTTGTATGGGAAATGATAAACAGTATCCGTGTTTTCTACGCGGGCCGTATGTATCCAGTGTATGGCCCGTTGGTCGCCGGGCTCGAGCGTCTCCAGAAACGATGCTGTCAGGTGAATAACGGGCTTTTTATTCACTTGGCGAAGGTAGAGATTGGCTTCGTGAGTGCCTGTGCGCTTCACTACAGGGAGTAGATGCCAGATCACTTCCTGGCTCTCAGCCAGAAATACACCATTGAGACTGTCACTCAGTGTGAAAAGCGATGTCTGGTCAAGCACTGTTGTTGCCTGTTGTTCAGCCTCCATCCATCTCCCGAGATATAAATAGACGCGGGCCAGTAACGCAGTGGCAGCCCAATAGCTAGCGCGATTGCGTGGAAAATCGTTTTTTGTAAACAAGGAATCTTTATCTTGTAAAAACAGTTCCTGCGCTTCCCGGAGATCAGTGACAATGGCATCATATGCTTTTGCAGATGAAGTGCGTTCAATGTGTAGATTTTTTTCAAAGTCGGGAGACGTCGGTAGCGGAATATCTCCGAATAGATTGGTTAAGTAAAAGTCGGAAAATGCCCGGATGAAAAGGGCTTCCCCGCGCAGTTGATTTTTCAACGCGACAGATACTCCCGTGGATGCGGCAAGTCCCTCCAGGATCGAATTGGCAACATAGATGTAGCGATACCCCGGCTGCCAACAGTATTCTTTAAGCAAAGGATTGGAAGGATCGATATCGGTCGTTTCAAAAGGCGTGCGATCTTTTGAAGCGTCCAGACCGGGCAGCGCCCGCATGTCGTCTGCCGACAGACTGGATAATAGACTGATACCAACGTTGTTGAAATAGGGTTTGGAAGACATCTCACTGTACATACCGCGCACCGCTGATACAGCGGTTAAATCGTCCTGAAAGATCAACTCGGGCGGCGGACGCGTGCCAGGAGGGTCGACATCGACGAGTGAATCACAACCAAATACCACCATACACAGCAGAAATACTAAAACGTATCGTTGGGGGTTATATGATTTGACCGTGATGACTTCCATAGTGCATGACCATGTAAATTTAAAAAGTTAAATGGACACCTCCTACGATGGTCCGCAATGGCGGGAGATTACTCGGCAAAAGAGTTTCCGGATCAACACCTACATACTTGGTAACCGTAAGCAAATTTTGAGCCTGTATGTAGATTTTTGCACTTTTTAGCGCGAGGCGCTTGATAAGGGATGTATCGAGATTATAAGCAAGAGAAACGTTTTTAAACCGGATGTACGACGCGTCACCATAAGCGATGTCACCGTAAGCCATGGCATTCACGAAAGCGTCATAACCTTCCCCCATGGTAAACCGCTGGATATTGGTGTTGTCACCCGGTTGCCGCCAGCGATTCAGTACTTCCGGAGTGTGATTATTTGTTTTTAGTCCTGGTGCGCCGGCATTGGCCTCATACGTTATCGCTGTCTGCTTTACAAATTGAATCAATATGTCCAATTGGAAATTGTGAAAGCGTATGGTATTGTCTATGCCGCCATAATATCGTACGCCGCGATTTTGGATATAACGATCGTTTCGATCTTTAACATTGTCTCTGTTCAGGTCTGCAGAGTCGTATAGACCGGTCTGCGGATTTACATAAATTTTGTAAACTTTTTTGCTGTTGAGGGATTCTCCAACAATGTAGCGCTCGGAATCTGGGGAGGAGGCAAGGCCATCGTAACGCACCAACTTGTTGTAAGGGAGCGTGAAGTTCAAATTGGTAATCCAGGAAAAATGTCGCCCGTCTAGCTGGGTTGTGGTTAACAGAACTTCAAAACCTGAGTTTTGTACAATGACTGGCAAATTAAGATTGGCCTGTGAAAAGCCTGTTACGGTAGATACCTGCGTTGTCAGGAGTTGATTGGACGACCGGTTTCGGTAGTACGACACATCGGCCTGGATCCGGTTTCGGAAAAAGCCTAACGCAAGTCCCACCTCGGCTTTGCGGGTAGTCTCCCACGAATACGATGCGTTATTAGGTTGCACTGGCGTTACGCTGTTACCACCATAGGGGAGCGTTTCTTCATAGCCAGTATAATAACCGTAGTCGCTTATCTGGTCGTTGCCCGTAATGCCGTAGGTAGCGCGTACCTTGCCAAAGCTTAAAAACGTCAGCTTGTCCGAAAACGGTTCTTGGGTAAAGATCCAAGCTCCTCCAATGGAACCGAAGTTGGAAAACTTTTTTCCAGAACCAAATCGACTGGAACCGTCCCTCCGAACGGTAGCGTTGAAGATGTATTTCTCGCGCCAGTTGTAGTTCAGGCGTCCGAAAACTGCTGCGTATTTGTACACCCACGTTACAGGGTCACTGGCTTTTAATGTGGGAGCCGCCCCCAGATCGTCAATAAATGCATCATTCTCATAGCCGCTTCCTACGGTATTTTGTGCATCTTGTACCATGTGTTGAATGGTTGAGCCGATCAGACCTTTAAATTTACCTTGCCAGAGGTCGCGGCCATATTCAAGAATGGGCTCTGCAATAAGGGTTCTTAGGGCGGTATTGGATTCCGAGTGTTCGCCCATTTGGTAGGCACGCATAGAGGGGGCATGATACCGTCGCGGAGTTATCGTAGTTTCTTTTCGCGTAAAAACCGATTGTCCAAGGTTCGCTTTAAACACCAGTCCGGGTGACAGCTCATAGTCCATCATAGCGTGCGCGGACCAATTGGTGGTTTGCGCACGGTAGGTTTGTTCCAAGTATGCCAGGGGATTATACCAGGTATTATCGGCCCAATTCAGTTGCCCGATAGAGTCATATAGTGCGGGTGCATTGGGTGCAAGGTAGAAGGCTTGTTGAGTAATGTCGAAAACAGGGAGATTGTTGTCGTCGCCTGTATAATTAAAGATCATGTTGGCATGAAAACGGTTGTTTTTAGACTGATGCGTCATGTTAAACAGGCCTGCACCACGTATGTAATCGAAGCGTTTCGGGAACACACTGCCTTCCTTATAGAAGTTTCCGGAGAAAAAGAACTTCGTATTTTCTTCGCCACCATAGAGACTGACGACAGCGTTTGTAACAGGAGCGACACCTCCGATCAACTTTTTTTGCCAATTAGTATTACGTGTATTGTCCCAATGGAACAAATCCGCTGGCTTGGCGTCCTCTATGTCAATGTTTTCGTTCTTATATGCCTCTTGTCGCATTATGCGCCATTGTTGTGTGTTGAGTAAGTCGACATAATGTCCGACCTGGCTAAAACCGGTGTTGATGTTAACTTCTGCTCCCGAGCCACTTTTGGTAGGGGGGCGCTTGGTACTAATTAAAACTACGCCGTTGGCGCCTCTTGATCCATAGATAGCCGTAGCGTCGGCATCCTTCAGCACGTCAATACGATCAATTGTGGACAGCGGTACCAGGCTCAGCGAGTTGGATAATGGCAAAATGTAACCGGTCGTAGAATACACCATCGACGCAGACGGATATGGAACGCCGTCGATAATGTATAACGGCTCATTCCCTTCACTACGCAAACTATTCTGTCCCCGTACCCGGATCTTATACCCACTACCATGCAATCCCGAGATCTGCTCCACAAAGACACCCGCCAGTCGTCCTTGAATCGATTGCAGGGAATTGACGACCGGGTTTCGCCAGAGCTGCTCATGCGTTACCGTCGAAATATTCCCGATCCGCTCGGGCTCCGGTACGTCGTAATAGCCGGTATGCACCATCACTTCCGGCAGCGTCATCGGCTGCAGCATGATCTGTTTCGGGGTGTGCTCGTTCACCGTCACCTGCTTGGTGAGGCGGCCTACGTACGAGAAGATCAGGATGTCGTCTTTGGTGGCGGTAATGGCAAAGCTGCCGTCGGGCTCCGAGTGTGTTCCCTTATTGGAATCCTTGATGTAGATCGTCACGCCGGGCAGGCCTTCTTTGGTCTCCGGGTCGAGCACGCGGCCGCGGAGGTTGAAGGTGACGGGGCGGCGAAAGATGATGATGTTGCGGCCATTCTCTTCAAAGCCTACCGGGGTATCGCGCAAGACGATCTCGAGGAATTCCTGTACCGTGTGCGTACCGCCGGGAACCGGCAGGTTTTCAAACTGGTCGACCAGGGTAGGTTGGAAAACAAACATGAACCCGGCTTGCATTTGCACCTCGCGGAAGATGTTCATGAGCGACATATGGCCTTCCGCAACCGAAATATTCTTTCGTGACAAGTTGCCTTGCCCGTATGCCAGGGAGATGTCGAGCAGCAGGCCTGCGCTAACGAGCATGAAAGCAACTGTACATTTACGCATAATGGTAAGTTTGAAACTGAGCCGGAGCAACCAAACTTTCGTACGAGTAAGGTACTAATTATTGCCAGCACTTCACTTAGTAATGAGTCTTAAAACATACACAGGTATAAGATATTTTCCTCGAAATCAACTGGTTTTGAGCGATTTCCCCAAAATATACACCTCTTCGACCAGCCAGTTCAAAAAAGAGATCGATTGCATAAAAAGTGCACCGAAAAAGAGACAGGATCGCCGGTAACGGCATGTCGTAGGACCGGCCTTGGGAGTGTAAAAAATGGCACGGCATCGTGCTGGTAAATCTACCATTTTTTATTCTTCCAGAACAGGCATTTTTATCCCGACCATGCACCGCAACAAAATATCCTTTGGGAGGAACCTGGAAGAAGCGAAACGAAATACCCCCGCTCCTGACATAGGGCCGTCACCGGAAACGTCTACCTTGGCAGGACATCCACGTGAGCTGACCGATATGAAAGCCAAACCCCTTGTTAACCGGAAATATACACTCGAACGTTTCTCGGGTAAAGGCGGCTGGACCTTTGTCTGCCTGCCCGGCGTGGCACCCGACGTGAAGCGCCGCTTCGGCATGGTAAAGGTGCGCGGGACCATCGACGGCTACGCGATCGATCAGTACAACCTCATGCCCATGCGCGACGGCCGGCTGTTCCTGCCGGTACGAGCGGAGATCCGCAAACAGATCGGCAAGGAAGCCGGTGACACGGTACACATCTTGTTATACCCGGACGAGACCCCCGTAAAGGCGCCGCGCGAAATGATCCAATGCCTGCGTGACGAACCCGCCGCCTGGAAATTCTACCAGTCGCTCACAGAGGCCGAGCAAAAGGCCTATATCGACTGGATCTATACCGCCAAAAAAGAAGAAACAAAGGTTGAGCGGTTGGCAAGGGCTATAAACCGGCTCCAGGCCGGGCTAAAACGTTTTGACCAGCCGCCCACATGAGCATGGCGTTTTCGATCGGGTTCCTAAAACCTTTGCAGGCATGCTTCGTATAACACACTGCCTCAACATCGCATATGTATATCCCCAACCAATTTGCCGCGACCGATACCGCCGAGCTGCTGGCATTCATGAAGCAGTATAGCTTCGCGACCATCGTTACGGCGAAAGACAACGTGCCGCAAGCTACACACCTGCCGTTTGCCATCTCCACCCGCGGAGACAATGTCATTCTCACCTCGCACTTCGCAAAAGCCAACGGCCAGTGGCGGCAGATCGTAGACCGCGTCAACCTGGTGATCTTCAGCGAGCCACACGCCTATATTTCGCCTACGCACTACGACAAGGAGCAGAGTGTGCCGACGTGGAATTATGTAGCCGTACATGCCTACGGCGCCGCCACGATCATCCACGACCGGGACCAGGCATTCGAGGCGTTGGAAAAAATGATCGATACCTACGAAGAGGCCTATCGCCGGCAATGGGCCGGCCTGCCGCAAGACTACAAGCTACGCATGCTCAACGGCATAGTACCCTTTGAGATCGTCGTGACAGACCTGCAAGGCAGCAGGAAGCTCAGCCAGAACAAGACCGACCAGGAACAGCAACGCATCATCGAAACGCTGTCGGCCAGCACCGATGGCGCCGCCCGCCAGATAGCCGACTACATGCGCGCCAACCAGCGCCCCGGGGCGTAGATCTTCTAGGGCTGAATGCCCAATACCTTCAGCATCTTTTTATACAGCTCGATGTTCTGATAAACACCGGCAAAGTTGGAAGCACCGGCACCATACGCATACACCATCACAGGAATAGCGGTGTGGTCGTCGGTGCTGAAATGTCCGCGGAGCTGGCCCGTCTTCAGGTTGCCGTCCAGCAGCGTCAGGCCGCCCGTTTCATGGTCGGCCGTAACGACCAGCAGGGTTTCCGGGTGCTTGGCGACATATTGCATCGCACGGCCCACGGCCTGGTCGAAATTCAGCATCTCCCGCACAACGTATTCCATATCGTTCGAGTGGCCGCCCCAGTCGATCTGGGCGCCCTCGGCCATGATAAAGAACGGCTCCTTGCCCGTGCTGAACGCCTGCAACGTCTTGTCCAGCGTCGTAGCCAGCAGCGGGCCGCGGCCCTGCTTCATCGACAGGCCCATATTGTTGTCCAGCAAAACGAACTTCGACGACCGCAGTGTGTCGAGTGTGCGAACATCGGTCGCCACCGTATAGCCTTTCTGTTGCAACTCACCGCGCAGGTCGCGGCCGTCTTTGCGCTGCAGGAAGTGCGCGCTGCCGGCACCGATCAGCACATCGATGTCGCTGCTCAGGAAATCGGCCGCGATCGCTTCACTCGACGAACGGTCGGCGGAGTGCCCATAGAAAGCGGCGGGAGTAGCATCGGTAATGTCGCCGGTAGAGATGACCGCCGTACGGAAGCGGTGCCGGCGCAGCGGCGCGATGATCGACGGAATGGAACGGCCGAGGGAATCCACGCCCACCGCGCGGTTGTTGGTCTTTTTGCCCGACGCCATGGCCGTGGCACCCGCCGCCGAGTCTGTAATATAACGGTCGGCCGATGTCGTGATCGAAAGCCCCACCACCGGCATGGTGAACAGGTTCAGCGCACCGTGGTTGGCCGTATACCCTGCGTACTGCTGGGCCAGGCCCATGCCGTCGCCGATCAGGAAGATGATGTTGCGGGCCACCGTCGTGCCGGAGGGCAACACCGGGGCAGGAGCCACCGGGTGCACGTCGCCATTGGTATAGGTTACATGCGGAGTTTCCTTCATAAACGTGCTGAGATCGACCACCTTGTCGGTGCCAATGTAGTCCACGCCCAGCTTGCCGAGCGTGATCCACGCATTGACGACGTCGGGCGTCGCCCAGAAACGGAATTTCTTGCCACGGGCATGCACCGACTGAATGACGTCTTCGATCTTCTGACGGTCTTTCGCCAGGATCACCCCCTTGCCGTTCCAGACGGTGTATTGCGAAAAGTCGTCGCTCATCATGCTGATCCGGGCAAGCTGCTCCGGTGTGTAGTTCACGGCCGGGCGCCCATCAAAGTGAATATACGCGGGGTAGGAAGACCAGGTGGTCGCCTCGGGTACGCTGCCGCTCAGCGTAATGGTCAGCGAGGGGCACGACGTCAGCGCAGGATATTTTTGTAAGACCCTGACCAGCGCCGGTACCGTCGTGGCACCGTGTGTTTTCAGATCGATCAGGAGATTCAGCGGCTTATCTTTGGCGTATACTTTGCCGCCGTGAAAGCGGATCTTATCTTGTAAGGGGGCGAGGTATAGCGCCGCCAGTGTTTTTCTGGGATCGATTTCCTGCTCGGTGTGCGCCACGCACAGCTGGCCCTGATGCAAGAATATATCCACTTCGATCGAAGCTGCTTCCTGGTAGTATGCGTTCAGGAACGGAATGGGATGCACGTAGTCGTTGTGTGCATGCATGAGCGCCGTACCGGAATGTTGTTGTGCCCGGCACACGGTTGACAGGAAAAGAAAGAAGCTGAGCCGCGCGATACGAAGGTATTTCATGAGGCGTGAGTGGTTAAAAGCCAGCAATATAGCAGCTACAGCAGGATGTTCATATTAACGGGGTGTTAATTAACGCGGGAAGGGTAAAGCGATCCGATTTCGGAGTCTGTTGTGTGAACGATTGATATGATTTATTGAATGAACGTTCAAAAAACATATGAAGGCGGGTTAAAAGTTTGTTCATAAAACGATAACACGTGTTTTTTTCTCTACCGTAGTAAATGACCTTCTTTGCGCCCCAAAATATAGGCCTCTAATATTTACGCATCTCGTAAAGCTTGCATAACTTCCAATTATAATAACTAAACTATCAGCCTATGGCAAACATCTATGAACGCATCCAAAAATGCGGCTGTCTACTGCGTCGCTGCGATAAATATATCGTAGCGGTGGCGCTGGCCGTTTTTGCAGGGCCAAGCCCCCGACCATTGTTCGCTGCCGTTTTACAGCAGCAGGTACAATCGTTGACTGTGACAGGTAAGCTTACGGATGAGACCGGCGCGGCCCTGCCCGGTGTAAACGTAATGGAGAAAGGCACCACCAATGGTACCGTGACAGACGCCAACGGTGACTACCGCCTGACCGTGGGGTCTTCCAATGCAGTGTTGGTGTTCACCTTTGTCGGCACGGTCAGTCAATCGATCGTGGTGGGTACGCAAAGCACCATTGACGTCCAGCTGTTGTCCGATGCATCGACGCTCGGCGAGGTGGTCGTGGTGGGCTACGGTACGCAAGCCAAGCGCGACATAACAGGCGCCGTAAGCTCGGTCAAGGCCGACGATTTCAACAGAGGTATCATCAGCTCGCCGGAGCAGCTGCTGCAAGGTAAAGTTGCGGGTGTCAACATCACATCCGCCAGCGGCGAGCCCGGGGCGGCACAAAACATCACGGTTCGGGGTCCCGGTACCGTACGCAGCGGAAGCACGCCGTTGTACGTTATCGACGGTGTGCCGCTGGACAACAGCAACACTGCCGGTATGGGGGTTGACAATGGAGGTACGACCAATCCGCTGAACTTCCTCAACCCGCAGGACATTGCCTCGATCGACGTGCTGAAAGACGCTTCCGCGACAGCTATTTATGGTGCGCGTGGCGCAAACGGCGTTGTGCTGATCACCACCAAGCGCGGCAAAACCGGCCAGTCCGGTGTGACCTACTCGGCAAGCTACGGTGTATCAAAACTCGCCCGCAAGATCGACGTTTTTTCCGCTGACGAGTTTCGCCAGGCAGTGCCGCAGACAGGCGCCGAGGTGATCGATCTCGAGGGCGATACAGATTGGCAGGACCAGATCACGCGCACAGGCACGACACAAGATCACAATGTGGCGTTTTTCGGAGGTGCCGAGAACATGAACTATTACGCATCCGTCGGGATGCAGGACCAGGATGGTATCCTGAAGAACAGCAACCTGAAACGGTACACGGGCCGCATCAACGTCAGCCAAAAAGGATTGAACGATCGCCTTTCCGTGGACCTGAACCTTAACGCGTCGCACACCCGCAACGATCGCCCCGAGGTTTCGAGCCTGATCAACACGGCGCTTACCGCGAATCCGACCATGCCTGCCTATGACAGCGTCGGCGGAATTTACCAGCGGCAAGACCCGATAAATCCGCTGGCAATGCTCAATACCTATAAGGACATCACCGAAACGAACCGCGTCATCGGTAATATCTCGCCTTCGTTCCGGATCATCGAAGGCCTGGTATACAAGCTTAATGTCGGTATCGATATGACCAGCGCGATTCAGGATATACAACGCATGCCGAGCGTATATCCCGCGCAGGAAGGCCGGCTGGACTCGTATTTCACCAATAACACGAACAGCCTGATCGAACACTACCTGACCTATAATTTTTCAAAGGGCGTTCACGCCTTCACACTGCTGGCAGGTCATTCATACCAGAAGATCACGCTGAAGACACGCTATTGGAGTATCTCTAACTTCCCGATCTCGGGCATCGAGCCGCGCTATAACGCAGGCCTGGGCTCGGAGATCGACTTGACGGGATCTACAGACAACAACCGCCCCTGGGGAAAAGCGGTCAAGAACGAGCTGCAGTCTTTCTTCGGCCGTGTTAACTATACTTTTAAAGATCGCTACCTGCTGACGGCCACCGTGCGCACGGATGGATCGTCAAAGTTCGGAGACAACAACAAGTATGGAACCTTCCCTTCGTTTGCGGCGGGCTGGATCATCTCCGAGGAGCCTTTCATGGCGACCGTTCCGGTCAGCACACTGAAGCTGCGTGCCGGTTGGGGCCAGACCGGCAACCAGGAGATCGAGCCGAAAGCTTCGTTTGCACGCTACCTGACAGCCACCGGTTCGGGCTACAGCTACCCGTTCTTCCCCGACGGTACCGCGCCACAAGGCACGATCGTTCAGAACTATGCAAACCCGAACCTCCAGTGGGAAGTTTCGAAGCAAACCGATATCGGACTCGACTTTGGCTTTCTGGACGGCGCGCTCACAGGTTCGGTAGACTATTTCCGGAAGGTAACAAGCAACGTGTTGCTGAAGGTTACGGTGCCCGACCCGATTCAGCCGGCCTTGTTCTACTGGCGCAACGTAAAGGACATGGAGATCGTCAACGAAGGTACGGAGCTGGCACTCGACTACCGGTATGACACCGGGGCTGACTTCACCTTCAACGTAGGCGGTAACATCACATTCATTAACAACGAAGTGCGCAACTCGCCGGCGACGTTGATTCCTTCGGGCAGCATTTCCGGTGGCGGCCTGACCTCGGCTTCCGTAAACGGCTATATAAATGGCGAGCCCATCGGCACGTTCTTCCTCCAACAATTTACCGGTATCGGCGAAGATGGCTTTAGTACCTATCGCGAACCCCAGGAAGACGGCGAAAGCCGCTATATCTCCGGAACGGCGCTTCCCGACAAGCTTTACAACTTCTACCTGCGGGCTGCCTACAAAGGGTTCGACCTGTCATTGAATTTCAACGGCTTGAGCGGCAACAAGATTTACAACGGTACGGCGAACCTCAACTTCTCGCGCGCCCAGCTGTTCAAGAGCCGTAACACAACGGATGTGGCCACCCGATATCCGAACGAGGATGTTACCAACGCCAACAGCGTATCGACACGCTATTTGGAAAACGGTGCCTTTTTGCGTCTGAATAACGCCTCCCTGGGCTATAACTTCAGTCCCGAGACACTGGGTATCGGTAACTGGATCAAGTCCCTGCGTCTGTCGGTTACCGGTCAGAACCTCTTTGTAATAACCGATTACTCGGGCTATGACCCCGAAGTGAATGCAGAAGGTCGCCGGATCGAAGATGCCAATTCGTTTGGTATCGACTTCGCCAGCTATCCGAAAGCACGTTCGATCGTGTTCGGTTTAAATGTTTCATTTTAATTGTACACAGCGTATGAGAAAGAATATATATGTACTGATGTTGTTTTTGGGCGTCATGCTCGTAGAAGGTTGTACAGACCTGCAGGAAGAAGTGCTGGACGAGTCGCTCACGGGTAATGTGACAAACGGTGATGTTATCGCGGGTACCCTGGCACCGGCCTATGCGTCGCTGTCGGAGGTGTTTTTGCACACCCGCTACTTTGCCCTGCAGGAAATCTCCACGGACGAAGCCATCCTGCCGTACCGCGGTGGTACCGATTGGGGTGATAATAATATCTACATCGATATGCACCGCCACACATACACGCCGATGAACGCCCCGGTAACCAATACCTGGAATTTCATTTCGCAAGGTATCACGCGTTCCGTCATTGCCGTTTCGAACGTTCGCGCCCTGCAAAGCGAGGGGCAACAGGTAGACGCATACCTGGCCGAAGCACGTGGTCTGCGCGCTTATTATTCTATGCTAAGCCTGGATCTTTTCGGTATCGTCATGTCCAAGGACACACTCGATGTACGGTCACGTGTGCTTCGTGGCGACGAAGCTGTCAACTATATCGAGCAGGACCTGCTGGCCGCTGAAGCGGTGCTGGACAATACAAACGGTCCCGGTCGGATCACGAAAGCTGCGGCGCAGGGATTGCTGGCACGTCTGTACCTGAACGCCCCGGTGTATCGCAGTCCGTATGCCGAGACGCACGACTTCCGCCGCGAAGACATGCAGAAGGTCGTGGAGTATTGTAACAAAGTGATCGAAGCGGGCAACTATGCGCTTTCGTCCGAGTTCTTTGAGATCTTCGACGACGAAAATCATACGAACAAGGAGCTGATCTTCGCGATCGATCAACGCGCCAACCTGAACGGCAACAACCGGATGGCGTACTTTTCATTGTCGGGCGACCAGTTTCCGTTACCGCAATTCGTAAATGCCAACGGTACAGACGGACCGGGCATTACACCGGAGTTCTACCATTCGTGGGTAGATGCCTATGACGGCGCAGATCCTGCCACCAAGGACATGCGTTTCTATAAGAAAAACCTGGACCCCGCCGTCACGTGTATCGCTGCCGCCGATTTTGAGCTCGACCGTGGTATCCTGCGCGGTCAGCAATACGGTTTGCAGACAGATCGGAAAGGCACTCCATTCAAACGTTGCGGAGACGGAGCGAATTATGTCGTTGGACCGCTGTTTAACAATACCCGTGGTAACCCAACACAACCGGTGATCTTCACCGAAGAGGTCGACTATACAACTTATAGCGGGTATAGCTCGGGTTACCGTGTGTTGAAATACGAGTTCAGCAAGACGTCCGACGACGGACGTGCAAAGGGTGAATTTGATATCATACTCCTGCGTTTAGCCGATATATATATGATGCGCGCCGAGGCGAAGCTCCGGATGGACGATGCTGCCGGCGCGCTGCAGGATGTCAACGCCGTACGTGCCGCGCGTACTGCCCGGATCGGCATTCCTCCGCTGGAGGCGATCGATCTCGATATCATGTTCCGCGAACGCGGCTTTGAGTTTTATTTTGAAATGCAGCGCCGTACCGATATGATCCGTTTCGGCAAATATGAAAATGCATGGACCGAGAAAACCAACAGCGATCCGCTCAAGCGTCTCTTCCCGATTCCACAGACCGCCATCGACGGCGCTTCGGAGTTCGAAGGCTTCCTGGAGCAGAACGATGGCTACTAGGTTACAGGTGAATTAAAAAGAGAAATTGTAAGGAGAGGCTACCTCAAAAAGGTAGCCTTTCTTCTTTTAACATAAGGCAGCCTTTTTTTATAGCAAACAGTTAGTGCTGCCGTTGAAAGCCCAGGCGATCCAGTTGTTTGTCGAGCTCCAACGCGGCGCTGATCAGCGCCAGGTGGGTAAAGGCCTGTGGGAAATTGCCCAGGTGTGCGGCGTTCTTGCTGATCTGCTCGCTGAACAGCCCGAGATGGTTGGCATACCCCAGCATCTTTTCAAAACAGTCCAGTGCGTGGATCACCTCGCCGCTTTTCGCCAGCGCCTCGACATACCAGAACGAGCACAACGTAAACGTGCCTTCTTCGCCCGGCAACCCATCGACCGCCGGATCGTCGCGATACCGGTATAACAACACATCCATGCCGAGCGTCTTCTCCACGACCTTCAGCGTCGACCGCCACCGGGGCTCGTCGGGAGAGACAAAGTGCGTGAGGGTCATCAGCAACACGCTGGCGTCGACACGGTCGGCACCTTTATACTGCACCCAGGCACCGACTTGGGGGTTCCAGAAATTGTCGTACACATCGTGGTAGATCTCATCGCGGATAGCATACCATACGTCGCGCGGGTAGGGGAACGAACGATGCTCGGCGATCTTGATCGCGCGGTCCATCGCCACCCAGCACATCAGCCGGCTATGCAGGAACTCTCGCTTGCCGTTGCGCACCTCCCAAATGCTGTGATCGGGCTTGTGCCAGTCGGCGATGACGCAGTCTACCTGCTTGACGATACACAGCCAGAATTCATACGTGATGGCATGATGCTGGTTGTTGTAGATATAGATCGTGTCGATCAGCTCCCCATAGATATCCAGTTGAAATTGCTCCTGTGCGGCATTGCCGATGCGTACGGGCCGTGAGCCTTTGTAACCCTCCAGGTGCGGCAGTTCGCGTTCGGTAAGCTCGTGTCGCCCGTCGATGGTATACATCAGGTGCAGTTTGTCCTCCTCCGTGCGGGCGTGGATCCAGCCTAGAAAAGCCGTCGCCTCTTCGGTAAACCCCAGCTCCAGGAAAGCGTACATGGTAAAGGCCGCATCGCGGATCCACGTGTAACGGTAGTCCCAGTTGCGCACGCCGCCGGGTGTTTCGGGTAACCCAAACGTGGCGGCGGCCACCGTCGAGCCGTGCTCGCACGAGGTCAGCAGCTTTAACGTAATGGCCGACCGGTGCACGATCTCCGTCCACCGCCCACGGTACGTAGACTGGGTGATCCACTTCCGCCAGAAGTCAATGGTTTCGCCGTATAGCACGTTCGTATAATAATCGATGGGCAGGAGCGTATCGGCTTCATCCGCCGGTACAGATTCTAAAACGATATTGACAGTTTCGGATGCCCGCACTGTAAATTCCGTATAGCCATGACCGTCGCGCAGCGTCAGGGGAATATCGGCGATCAGCCGTAAGACCACGCCACCGTCGTGCTCCGCCTGGAAGAAAATGCCATGGTCCGCGATCCTATGTTGGGAAGTAGCCTGCCCGTAATGAAAGGCCGGCGTGCACTCCAGGCGAAAGGTAATGTCACCCCGCACGGCCGTCACCTGCCGCACAATGGCGCATAGATTTTTACCCTTGTGCTGTAAAATGGGCATGAAGTCCGTCAATTCGGCAATGCCTTCGTCGGAAAAGAAGCGGGTGAGCAGCACCGCCGTGCCCGGCAGGTATAACTGTTTGCTATGATAATCCTGCATCACGGGCGTGATTGAGAACGATCCACCCCGTTGGGAATCGAGCAGACGCGCAAAGACGGTTGGCGAATCAAACGTCGGGAAGGACATGAAGTCGATCGACCCCGTAAGCGATACCAGCGCAACGGTCTTTAAGTTACCGATCACGCCGTAATGCTCGATGGGGATGTAAGGATCAGAATGAAAGTCTTCCATGACGTATAAATTGTATTGCCACGTATGGGGGGCGGTCTTCAGATAGCCTTTTCGCGGCACGCGACCTACCGCCGCGTCTTCTTATAATTAGACTCGTATAATTGAGGCTTATTATCCGGGCTCTTCGCCGGATGCCCCGAGATATCGGTCACTTTTTTCGGAGCCTGCTTTTTAGGCTCTTCCTTTTGCGGAGCGATCTTTTTAGCCATATACGCGCAGATTGGAGTTGTATAAACGGATGTGTAAAAACCATACCAGGGGTTACACCGGGTAGGCCATCGTGCTCAGCAAAGCATTCTCGGCCTGACGGCTGTCCAGGCGCGTGTGTTGCACGACAACAGGCACGTTGGATTCGATGATACAGGCATAGTCCGTATCCAACGGAATGGGCGCCGGGTCTTTCAGGTCGTTGAACCGAACATGTTTGGTACGTCGCGCCGGCACCGTGACGCGGTATGGGCCGACCGGATCGCGGTCGCTGAAGAAGATCGTAAACTGTACCAGGGCGTCCTCATCGCCCGCATTCAGGATACATGCCGTTTCGTGACTGGTCATCGCCGGCGCCGGCCCCGTGCTGCCCGACGGTATATAGCCCTCGGGTATCGCCCACAAGGTGTTGCCAATATTCTTTCTCATGCCGGCATCCGATAAAATAGAGTGCCAGCCACACCGCCCGCGTACCGCTACGCCTTTGGCTGGATCAGCTTGGCAACAAGCCCCGTCCAGCCCGTCTGGTGGGTAGCGCCGATCCCACGGCCGTTGTCGCCATGGAAGTACTCATAGAAATAAATGTAGTCGCTGAAATTAGGGTCGGACTGCAGCCTGGGATGGTGGCCATACACCGGACGCTTACCCGACGCGTCCTTGCGGAAAATGCGCACAAGTCGTTCGCTCAGGTCGTCGGCGATCTCTTGGAGCGTGCGCATCCGCCCCGAGCCGGTAGGATGCTCCAGCCGGAAGTCGTCGCCATAATATTGATAGAAACGTTGCAGCGATTCGATCAGCAAATAGTTGACAGGAAACCAGATCGGGCCCCGCCAGTTGGAGTTGCCGCCAAACATGTTCGAATCACTTTCGCCCGGTATATATTTTACGTTCAGATCCGTGTCGTTGGTGCGGAAGATATAGGGTTTGGCATCATATACTTTTGACAGCGCCCGGATGCCATACGGAGAGAGGAACTCCGTCTCGTCCAGCATGCGCTTGAGAATCCGTTTCATACGATGGCCGCGCAGCAACGACAACAAGTGGCGTTCCTTGCGCCCCCGCTCCACCCAGCGCGAAATAAGACCGGCCAGGTCCGCGCGATGCTGCAGGAACCAGTCCAGCCGCTCGCGGAACTGCGGGTTGGATTCAAAGATCTCCTCGTCCAGGATCTCCACCGCAAAGAGCGGGATGAGCCCGACCATCGAGCGCACCTTGAGGCGCCTGTATTGATTGTCCGAAGTGTTGAGCACGTCGTAAAAGAACTCGTCTTCGTCGTCCCAGAGGTTGATGCCTTCGCCGCCGATGTTGGCCATCGCCCCGGCAATGTAGAGGAAGTGCTCAAAGAACTTCGTCGAGAGGCTTTGGTATACCGGGTTTCCCTTGGAAAGCTCCAGCGAGATCCGCAGCATATTCAAGGTATACATGGCCATCCAGCTGGTGCCGTCGGACTGCTCGAGATATTCGCCGCCGGGCAGCTTGGTGTTCCGGTCGAATACACCGATGTTGTCCATCCCTAAAAAGCCGCCCTGGAAGATATTATTTCCTTCGTTGTCCTTTTTATTCACCCACCAGGTAAAGTTGAGCAGCAACTTGTGAAAGACCTCTTCCAAAAACACACGATCGCTCTTGCCGTTCCGTTTTTCATCGATCTTATATACCCGGTACGTTGCCCAGGCATGTACCGGCGGATTGACGTCGCCCAGCGCCCACTCATAGGCCGGCAGCTGCCCGTTGGGGTGCATGTACCACTCCTTGGTAAAGAGCAACAGCTGGTGCTTGGCGAAGTCGCCGTCGACGACCGCCAGGGGGATGGTATGAAAGGCGAGATCCCACGCAGCATACCATGGGTACTCCCACTTATCGGGCATCGAGATGATATCGGAATTGCGCAGGTGCATCCACTCGCGGTTGCGGCCATGCTTGCGGCTAGCCGGCGCAGGCTGGCCGTCGTCGCCGCGGATCCACTTGCCTACGTCGTAGTAGTAATATTGTTTGCTCCACAGCATGCCGGCAAAGGCTTGCCGCTGAATGTTGCGATCGTCTTCGTCCTGGATCTTCTCCTGCAGCTCCTCGTAAAACGCGTCGGCTTCTTGCAGCCGTTGGGTGAATACATCTTCGAAGTCTTTGAACGGCGAGATCAGAAAGGTATTGGCAAGCCGCAGGCGGAGGACCCGTTTCTCACCGGGCGCAACGGTCAGAGCGTAACGCGCCGCGCCCTTGGTGCCCCGGCGGCTGGCGTTGAGCGTGTTGTTTTTTTTGTTGACCACATACTCGTGGATGCCGTCTTTGAACGTGCCGGGCGACGCATAGCCATACAACCGCTGTGTGTTGGTCTCATTCTCGCAAAAGAGCATCTCGTCGGGTTGTTCGGCATAGAAATAATATTTACCGAGTCGTTCGTGGTTCAGTTGCACGACGCCGTCGGCTACGTGAAAAAGCTCCGGCTGTTGCGTGCCGCTTTTCCACGACCAGATATTGCGGAACCACACGTGGGGCAGCACATCGAGCGTAGCCGCCTCATTGCCCAGGTTGTGTACGGTCACGCGGATGAGCATGTCGTGATCGTCGGCCTTGGCGTACTCCAGAAAGATATCGAAGTAGCGGTTGTTGTCGAATACCCCGGTGTCGATAAGCTCGTACTCCGGGTCGGCCTTCGTGCGGCGGCGGTTTTCTTCCACCAGTTCCGCGTACGGGAACGCCGCCTGCGGATACTTGTACAGCATCTTCATATACGAATGCGTCGGCGTGCTGTCCAGGTAATAATATTGCTCCTTGCAGTCTTCGCCGTGGTTGCCTTCGTAGCCCGTCAGCCCGAACATGCGCTCTTTGAGAATAGGATCCTTGCCGTTCCAGAAACCGAGGGCAAAACACAGGTATTGTTTGTCGTCGCTAATGCCACCGATACCTTCCTCCCCCCAACGGTAGGCCTTGCTGCGGGCCATGTCGTGTGTGAGATATTCCCAGGCATTGCCGTTCTCGCTGTAGTCCTCCCGTACCGTGGCCCATTGCCGTTCCGTTAGATAAGGGCCCCACTTGCGCCAGTATTTTTTCTTCGCGACGTCTTCCTGCAGACGGATCTTTTCAGCGTTCATACGCTAAATATAACCAAAAGACAAAAAGGAAGTATCACCCGTTGTCCTCAAAGCCCGGGTATAGCAACATACCCCCGTCGACAAACAGCGTGATGCCGTTGACATATTCCGAATCGTCGGACGCCAGCCACACCGCAGCGCCGTTGACATCTTCGGTTTCGCCGATGCGTTTCGCGGGAATGAGCTTGAGCAGTTGGTTATACGCCTGCGGCGTCTGCCACGCCGCGTAGTTAATGGGTGTGCGGATAGCCCCCGGACCGATGCTGTTGATGCGGATCTTCTGCGGCGCATACTCCTGCGCGATCGTTTTCATCAGCATCATTACGCCCCCCTTGGACGCCGCGTAGTTGGCATGCCCCGCCCACGGGATCACCTCGTGCACGGAGCTGATACAAATGATCTTGCCCACGGATTTGGAGCGCTCTGGCACCAGGCCACGGCGCATAAATTCCTTCACGGCCTCGCGCGCACACAGGAACTGCCCCGTCAGGTTGATACCGATCACCTGGTTCCATTCCTCCAGCGTCATCTCATGGAACCGGGCATCTTTCTGAAGCCCGGCATTGTTGATCAGGATGTCAACTGTGCCGTAGCGCTTGATCGTCTCAGCGAACATGGCCTGCACATCCTCCTCCCGGCTGACGTTGGCCTTCATCGTAAACCCCTCGCCGCCGCCGTCGTGTATTTCTTTCAACACTTCGGCCGCCTTGTCGGGGCTGCTGGAATAGTTCACGACCACCCGCGCGCCTTCCCGCGCCAGCGCCCTGGCGATGCCCGCCCCGATCCCCGAGCTGGCCCCCGTAACGATCGCAACCTGATCTTGCAGTTTCTTTTTGTCCATGGGTTATCTGTTGACTTTGTCGATGTACAATTTATTGCTAACTGCAGGCTATTCAAAATCGTACCCGGTTTGGTGCAACAGGACAGAAACAATGATTTTAAACGCCGTGAAACTTTTTCTTATGATTATATAAGTATCTGATTATTAATGGTTTGTTGCTTCTCTGAGATCGGAATATTTCAGATGGAAAAGACCCGAGTCAATCGTAAAAAGCTTCGTATCTTTATAGGATGAACAAGTTTAGCGATGATAGTTTAGGCTTTGAGAAATTTCTGATCGATGAACAGATTGTATCGCTGTTGAGCCAGTTAGCAGGAGGATACGTCCGTCTTACGGTAAAGGCCAAGAAAAATCACCTGCATATCCAGGCCAATCAATATCAGAGTCGGTTTAATCAAATAGGAAAGGCGAAGACTAATCTTTATACTTTGAGTTATCCCGAAAAGGTATTGGAAATTCGAAAGTATGAAGACGAGTTAAAGCAGATATTAGCCGAAGAAAAAGCTGCTTGATACTCCCATGAGTGCCAGAGATCAAGCTACAATTCGGCAGCGACCTTATTTGTTGTCTGAAGAAGATCATCAGTATTACTACCAGGAATTTATCCAAAGAACATATCTGGATGTTTCGGATTCATCTATTCCTCCTGTGGCATATTTCCTGGGAGCCCAACCAGGGTCTGGAAAAACAAAGCTTCGAGTCGGTCTTCAGACGGGGGCAGAAGTTCTAATTAATACAGACGAACTTAGGTGGATTCATCCTTCATATTCAACATTGTTGGAAGATCAACGGACAAATCAATTTGCAGGTCATCTAGTAAATCCCGATGCAACGGATTGGAGTATCAGGCTGAGGAATGATGCCATTGAGGAAAGACGGAGTATAATGGTTGATTCCACGTTGGGGGTACGGTCGAGCACTTCATTGAGTTATTTCAAACGTTATACAATCGTGGTTATATAATCGAAATCCACATAATCGGTATTAATATTAACGTAAGCCGCCTGGGCGTTCACTATCGATTTGAGAATGGAAGCAGGATAGGAGCACCGGAACGTATGGTATCAATGGAAGTTCACGATCGCAATTATCATGCTTTACCTGCGAACTTGTTAGCTTTAGGGAAAGCTTGTGGCCTGCTGGTCAGTAAACTGGTACTTTATTCGAGGGATGGAAACGATAAGTTAAACGTGGTCTATGAAACCGAGCATCCGTGTAATTTTCAAGAACTAGTTACAACGTTAGCCTTCATAAGAAATAGGCCTTTTTCGAATGATGAGCAAGCGGACTTCAAAAGCAAAATGGAAGACGTCCGGACTATGATTGATGCCAGAGGAGGAGATTCTCAAAAATTTCTACGTGACATTGAAGTATTCAAATAAAATAAGGAGGCTAGTAAAACTGGTCTCCTTTTATTTATATGACTAGGGTCATTCCATGCCAAAATACAAGGCAATATGAGCCTCGCCGGTGCCAAAATACAAGGCAATCTGGGGCCTTTCCATGCTAAAATACAAGGCAATGACACCCCAAAAACAAAAAGGCCGGCAAACGCCGGCCTTCCGTTCTCAAACCAATGTGTTACACACTATCAACACATTTTATCTATACCACAGACGGCTGAAGTATCATACGATTCATCTTGCGATGGAAGAACGCACCCAGGTGATTGGCGTTCGCGGCGAGCACCGCCTGGAAGTGTTCTTCTGCCTGCGCGGCCTGTCCCAAACCCAGGTGGCCCAGCCCCATCAGGTAGTGGCAGTGGATGCGGTTGCGCAGATCGAGGTCCTGATCGAATACCAACAGGTCGGGCAGCGACACGGCAAAGTAATCGATGCGGATCTTGTCCTCGCGGTGCGCCGCCCCGAAGTCGATCAGACGCTGGAAGATGGCGGTTGCCTGTGCCGGCGTACCGAGCTTTTTCCAACCAAGGCCCTGGTAGAAGATCTTATCGGGCTGCTGGTCGTTATAGTAGATCGCCTGCGCCGGTTCGCTTAGCCCCAGCGTGGCCTTCCGGAAATGCGCCTGGGCTTCCGCCGGCTGACCCAGCGCCTCATAACAGCAGCCCTTCAAATAGAAGATATCATTTTCCTGGGCGCCATACAGCTTGCCCTCGCCCAGGTTGTGCGGATACACTTCCGCGGCATCCAACAGTTCGAGCGCTTCACTATACGAACCTTGCAAAATAGCCTCCTTGGCAAGCTCCAGGTGGCACAGCAGGTATTGGCCGACCACCTTGCCTTCGCCGCCTTCCCACGGGTGGAAGGTCCGCGCCGCCAGCAACTGCCGGGCTTGTTGGAACTGCCCCAGCAAATTATACAATGTCACACGTTCCAGGTATAGATCGTCGCGATCCACCGTCAGGTCCAGGTGTTTTTCCAACAGCGCCAGCCGCTCGGCGTGTGGCTTGTTGAGCTGCTTGTACAGTTGATCCAGCTCCATCAGCACCCGTGCATCGGTCGGGTTAAGCGCAAACGCCTGCTGCAACGATTTCAACGCCTTTTGAGCGTCTTGTTGTTTATTGTAATACGCCAGCGCCAGGTTGCGATGCGCCGTCGGGAACGAAGCGTCGTATTGAACCGACTTCTCCCAGCAAGCGATCGCATCGGCATATTGCCGGTTGGCATACCAATAGTTTCCGAGGTAATAATGAGCCTTGGCGTCACGCGGGTTTACGACCAAGGCCGCCTGTAGCACGGGCACATCTTCCACGCGGTTGGGGAAGCAATAGTCGGGGGCGGCCGCGGCCGCTTGCGCATGCCACTGACCCGCAACGGCCGCATCTTGCATGAGCCCGGCAAAGTAACCCAGGTAGTATAGCACCATGGGGTAGGAGGGCTGGCCTTCTTTCCGTGCAAGCTTCAGGAAGTCCGAGGCCTCGGTATACAAGCCCGCGTGCGCGTAGTCAAATGTATACTCGATGTAGTTGTGAACATACCCGCGAATGAGGTGTTGCAGCTGACGGATCTTGTCAGCCGCGGCGGCCGCATCCGCTTCGAGCAGCGCCGCTTCGAACAGACAGCCATAGTTGAAATTGTCGATCGCCAGCGAAGCAGCGATCCACGCCTGCGCCTCCGCCGCACGGCCAAGCTTGCGCAGCAGCACTGCCTTCAGGTGGCGCGCGGTGTGGCTGTGGTAGTTGCGGGCCAATGATTTCTCTGCCAGGTCCAGCGCTTCCTCATAAGAACCCTTGCGCGTAGCTAGGCGGGCCAGCTGCAGATACGCGCTGTCCTGCCAGGCGGCATTCCAACAGGCTTTATAGAATACATCAAATGCTTCGTCGTACCGGCCCAGGTAGGAGAGGCACAAGCCGAGGTTGAAGTACGGCTCGCCGTCGTACGGGTTGGGGTTGCGTTGCGTCAGCGTGGCGATCGCCGCGCGCAGGTAAGGCTCCGCTTTTGCGAATTGACCCCGCTTGAGATACCAAAGGCCGAGCGCGTTGTTGTTGCGCACGTCGCCGGGCTCGCGCCGTAACGCCTCCTGGTAATAGTCGGTAGCGCGATACGTGGCATGACGGTATTGCTCGATGTGCAGACCCGTCAGAAAAAGCTGCTCGATGCTGGTGATCGCCGCCGGGTCCAACGCCGGGCGGGCCGCATCGGGCACAGGTTTCACCTCCGGCTTGTCGGGTTGATATTCCACCAGCACCTTGCCGGTAGCGCTGCGCAACACCAGGCGCACGTGCTCTGCCTGCGGCACACTGTCCAGCTTAACCGCGCCGGTATAAATGTGCTCGGGCGACACCGTGATCGCCTCCCGGTGCACCCCGCGACCGTTGTAAAACACTTCCAGCGAAGCGCCTTCGTATAGCGCCGTAGCGTATAATTTGATCGCAACCGATTGGCCTTGTACTTCCAGGCTCACCATCGCGTCGCGCGTGGCATTCTTCACGACACCCAGCTCGCCGTAGGGCATGAAGTACTGTGTGAACGTACGTTCCTCAAAAGGTTGGATCCACGAGAAGTCGGGTTGGTTGTCCGTAAAGACACCCGTCATGAGCTCGATATAGGGACCGTCTTCGTCCGTCAGGTTGCGGTCCCACGCATAACCGAACTCGCCGTTGCCCCACGTCCATTGTTTTTTACCCGGCGACACGTGGTGGTTGGCCACGTGCAGCAACCCGCCACGAGAGTCGTGCTCGTATCCCCCCATAAAGTCGTATTTGGAGGTGATGGCCATATATGATGTCGGCACCGGTATATTTTTATAGCGCGAGATGTCCACGCCTGCCGAGTAGTCTACTTTATAATACGTGCCCTTCGCGATCGGAAATTCCGACACGTCGCGCTTGCCGTGATCGAATACCGCATGCACATCCGGTGGGAACACCGATTGGTAATCGTCGTTCACTTTCACTGCCGGGTTGGCCCACCAGAGGAACGTCTGCGGAAAGGGCGTACGGTTGTACAGCCGCGCGTTGATCTCGAGATAAGCCTTGTCGGGATACAGACGGAACCCCGCCATACCCTTTGTGCGGAACATCCGCTCCACTTCGTTCACCCATACGGTCTTGCTGCCGTCGACGTGCTCTTCGATCGTATAATCGATCGGGTCGAACGTGCTGGGGCGATGGTGCTGTGGCCAGTTAAACTCGATACCGCCCGAGATCCACGGCCCCGTTAGCCCCACCAGCGCCGGTTTGATCACCTGGTTATAGTATACAAAATGCCGCTGCCGGATCTTATCATACGCCATTTGCACCCGGCCGCCAAGCTCCGGCAGGATCATGATCTTTATATAGTGATTCTCCAGGTAGAGCGCCCGGTAAGTCTGATCGTGCTTCTCGTCCAGGATCTTTTCGATGACCGGGTGCGGGTATACCACGCCGCTGCTGCCCTGGTAGACACGGTTTTCAAGAAATATTGGATTTTTTTCTGGTTTACCTACTCCATATGTGGGAATGACGACATTTTCCTCCCAGACCGATACTTGGCTCTTGATTTTCATCTAAAACGATTGTTTTTTGCAAAAATATCGGTCCGGCAACCGTCTTCAGATGGACTAATTTTCTCTTTTGATGGACAATCTTATTGCAGTCAACCATGCAAACAATTCGTAAACGCGAGGGTTTCGAAGGGCAGCGGGCCATCGTGCTGCCAAAGAAAATACTGGAGGTCTGCGGCTACACACCCCCGGTCAATGCATTATATATCACTGATATCGGCTTTTATCCCCGCGCGGCCTATCACTACCGCGAACGCCCCAATGGCATCTCACAAAACATCCTCATCTATTGTACGGAAGGGAAGGGGTGGCTGGAAGTGCCCACCGGCACATACAATGTGAGCCCCAACGAGTTCCTCATCATCCCCGCGGACATGCCGCATAAATATGGCGCCGACGAAAAGAGCCCGTGGACCATCCACTGGGTACATTTCAAAGGCCTGCAGGCACCGTATTTCGGCGCACTCTTGTCCCGCCAGTTCAAAGAGTTCGTCAGCTATTCACCTTTCCTCGACGATCGCATCCGGATCTTCGATTCCATCTTCAAAGCACTCGAAAGCGGCTATAGCCTCGACAACCTTACCTACTCCAACATCAGCTTCGCCTATTTGCTGGCATCGTTCAGCTTCCCCGAGAAATTTGCCTCGGCGCATCATACCCTCGAAAAAGATGCCGTCGACACGTCCATTGAATACATGCAGCATCACCTGGACGTATCGCTCACGCTGGAACAGATGGCATCAGCAATTAATCTATCTGTGTCCCATTACTCCAGCATCTTCCGAAAAAAGACCGGGTATTCGCCGGTCGTGTATTTCAACCATCTCAAGATCCAGCATGCCTGTCAGTATCTTCAATTCACCACATTGAGGATCAATGAGATATCTGTAAAGGTGGGCATCGAAGACCCCTATTATTTCTCCCGCATGTTTACCAAGATCATGGGGATTTCGCCCCAGGAATACCGCAACAAGAAAGGCTGACCCGATTTTTAAGATCATAAGAAAATCCATCAATTACGTTTAATTCTCCATTCAAACGATTGCGTACTTCTGCCAATTTTGTAGGAAACGATTTCGGTCTTTATGGGGAAAAGCTCATATGTATTTTTGATCAGCCTGATTGCAGCGTTCGGAGGGCTTTTGTTCGGGTTCGATATAGCCATCTTCTCGGGTACGATACCCTTTCTGCAGCCGTATTATCAGCTGACGGACGCCCAGCTGGGCTGGACCGGTAGCTCTCTCTATGTAGGATGTATCGTCGGCACCCTGGTGACGGGCTACCTCACCGACCGTTACGGCCGCAAGCTGCCGCTGACCTTCGCCGCCGGCATCTTTATGGTGTCGTCGCTCCTGATGGGCTGGTCGTCGAGCTATACCTGGCTGGTGGTGTGGCGCATCATGGCCGGCATCGGCGTGGGCGCAGCCTCTATGTTGTCGCCGCTCTATATAGCAGAGGTGAGCCCGGCGGCCATCCGCGGCCGCATGGTGTCGATCAACCAGCTTACCGTGGTCATCGGTATACTTCTGGCGTACCTCTCCAACTACCTGCTGGCCGACCAGGAAAACAACTGGCGCTGGATGTTCGCATCGGGGGCTATACCCGCGGTGTTGTTCTTTGTTTGTGTATTCCTCGTGCCCGAAAGCCCCCGCTGGCTGTTGAGCAAGGGCCGCGCGGACGAAGCCCGCCGGGTGTTGCTGCGCCTGGCCGGTAGCGCCACGGTGGTGGAGAACGAGCTTCAGACCATCCGCGCCGGCATGGGCCGCGAGGTAAAAGGCAAGCTGCGCGACCTGGTACAACCCGGCATCGCCTTTATCGTCATGCTCGGCATTACGATGGCCATCTTCCAGCAGATCTCCGGCGCAAACGCCATCTTCTTTTATGCACCCATCATTTTTGAAAAGGCCGGCATGAATGTAAAAGACCAGCTCTTTCAACAGATCATGATCGGTGCCATCAACCTGCTCTTCACCTTGCTGGCCATGCAGCTCGTCGACAAGCTGGGCCGCAAAAAACTGATGCTGGCCGGCGCATCGCTCATGGCGCTGTGGCTGTTCCTGGTAGGACTGTGCTACGCGCTGGGCCTCTTCCAGGGCTATTGGCTCACGATCTTTGTACTCGCTTTCATTGCCACCTACGCCACTACGCTGGCGCCCGTCACGTGGGTGCTGATCTCCGAGATCTTCCCGACAAAGGTGCGCGGCATCGCCGTGTCGGTGGCAACCTGTGCGCTGTGGACGGCGTGCTTTGCGCTCGCCTACGGTTTCCCGGTCATGATCGCATCCCTCGATGCGCCCCAGACCTTCTTTATATTCTCAGGCGTCTGCCTGCTATACTTCTTCATCCTGCTGAAATATATACCCGAGACCAAGGGCAAGACCCTGGAGCAGTTTGAGACGGAGATCATACGACACTAAGGCTTTCTATGAAATAATACCCGAAACACCGAAACACTACCGAAACACTACAAAACAATTACCCTATGAGAAGGAAAAATCTACTTCCTGTGGCCTTGCCATGCCCAACGGCGAGCGCAACAACCGTGTGCGTACCGGTTCGACCCGATGAACGACCTAACGTCACGATCCTATGAAAAAATCTCTATACTATATCGTATACCTGATGCTGGTCGTACTTGTGCCGGCAGGTTTGGCGACGGAAGCGTCCGCACAGTCCGTGCGGGTAACCGGCCGCGTGATCTCGCAGAGTGATGGTAACACCGAAGAAACGATACCCGGTGTGAGCGTAGCCATCAAAGGCACCACGCTCGGCACCGTGACCGACACCGATGGCAGCTATTCCATCGAGGTACCGTCCGGCGACGCCGTTCTCGTATTCTCCTTTATCGGATATTCCACCGAAGAGATCCGCGTGGGTGGGCAGACGAATATCAACGTTACGCTCACACCCGACATCACGACCCTGGAAGAGATTGTCGTCGTGGGAGCCGTGGTGAAACGCCAGGATCTGACCGGCGCGGTGGCCCACGCCACCGATGAGCAACTGCGGCAGCAACCCGTGTCCACCGTCAGTCAGGCCATGCAGGGGCGTATGGCCGGTGTGTTGGTACAAAACGATCCGCGTCCAGGCGCGAATGGAACAACCGTACAAATCCGCGGCAACAACTCGCTGCAATTCGGTACGAACCCGATTGTAGTGGTGGACGGTCTGATCATGGACGGCGGCCTGAACCTCATCAATCCCAACGACATCGCATCGATCGATGTTTTGAAAGATGCATCCGCAACAGCCCTCTATGGCTCGCGTGCCTCCAACGGCGTGGTGGTGATCACCACCAAGAAAGGTAAAAAAGGAGAGGGGCACATTACCTACGACGGCTGGATAGGCGTACAGGAACTGACCCGCATCATGCCCCGCCTGGGTACCAAAGATTTGTTCGACCTGCGTGTGGACGCCTTTGCCAACGCCTATATGGACAACAATCCCGGCGCCAATCGTCAGCAGTATATAAACGATCAGATCCTGAACGAAAACAACTCGGTAGCGTTTGCCCCGTACGAATTTGATGCCTATCGCAACAACCAGTCCTATGATTGGCTCGACCGCGTCATCCGCACAGGTCGTCAGCAAAACCATACGCTCGGCTTTAGTCGCGGAAATGACGACGGTTCGATCTACGTCAGCTTCAACTACGTCGATCAGAAAGGTGTCGTGCAGAATGCCGGCTACCAACGCTATACCGGTCGCTTTAACGGCGAGCAAAACATCAAACCGTGGTTGAAGATCGGTACGGCTACATCGTACTCACGCAGCGAAGATCAGTTTACCGAAGGCAGCGTGTTCAACATCGCCAACGGCGCCAACCCCATGATGGCCATCACCGATACAGCCAACTACCTGAAGTGGGCCGGCATCGTGGATCAGAACCTGTACAATCCGCTGCGCAGCTTGCGCATCAAAGGCGACAGCTACCAGACACGCCTGATGTCCAGCAACTATGTAGCCATGAACCCGCTCGAGGGATTGAACCTCCGTTCTACATTTTCCGCCGACGTCATGGACAAACGTGACTTCTGGTATACGCCCAACGACATCGGCCAGTCGCTGCGCAACTCCACCGACGGAACCGCCTCACAACGCAATGACCATTGGTTGAACTGGCAGTGGGATAACTCCGTCACCTACGACAAGATCATCAATGAAAAGCACGTCGTTTCCGGCCTGGCGACGTTCAGCTTGCAGAAAAATAACTGGGACTACAACCAGGTCGACGCCAAAGGTTTTGCCTCCAATGATTTTACGTATAAGTACATCAACGGCGCATTCAACAAAGATCAGTTCCAGGTAGCGTCCGACTTTGTGACCACGACGATCGTCTCGTACCTCGGTCGTGTGAACTATACCTATAACGATCGTTATTATGCCACCGTCACTGTGCGGCGCGACGGCTCGTCGAAATTTGGCACCGGAAATAAATGGGGCACGTTCCCTTCTGTCGTGCTCGCCTGGAACATGGCCAAAGAGCCCTTCCTGGAGAGCCTCAACCTCGACCAGCTTAAGCTGCGCGCCGGTTATGGCCGCGTCGGAAACCAGAATATTCCGAACTACGCATACCTGACGCTATACCGTGCGCAGGTGACCGGCACCAACGTGGACTACAAACCCGAAGGTACTCTCGGCAACAGCAGCGTAGGGTGGGAGAGCCAGAAACAAGTAAACGTGGGCCTGGACGTGGCCGTGCTGAACAACCGTCTCACCCTTACGGCAGACTACTTCAACACCGACAACACCAATCTGCTCATGCGTCGTACGCTGCCGCTCACCAGCGGATTCTCCAGCACCATCGCCAACGTGGGCGTGCTAAACAACCACGGCGTGGAACTGACGGCAAATGCGAGCATTGTCAATACGCAAGATCTGCGTTGGTCCGTGTCGGCAAACTTTACGGCTACCCGCAACAAAATCAAAGCCCTGTACGGTGATGTCGATGCGATCTACAACCGTGGTGGCTACACCGGGGTCGAAATGCAACGGGAAGGGAATTACTTCGTCGGCGAATCGGTCAACTCGATCTATGTCTATAAATTCGACAAGATCGCGCAGGAGTCCGACATGGCCCGCGTGTCGGAGATGCAACTGGGCCGCAAGGTGCGCCCGGGCGACATTTTGCCCTTGGATCGCGACAGTGACGGCGACATCGACGACGACGACCGCTACGCCGTAGGGCGCAAAGATCCTAAGTTCTACGGTGGTTTCACAACCGACCTGTCGTACAAAGGCTTCTCGCTGAATGCCATATTCAACTATAACTATGGCTCTAAGCGCATCAGCGGCCTGTACGAGGGGTATATGAACGGCACCGGCATGTATGCCGCGCACGAAGACATGCTCAACCGCTGGACGCCGACTAACACCAATACCGACGTTCCCCGCGCCTACAATGGCGGTGACCGCTATGGCTACGGCGATGTCGATCTCGGTGTGCAAAATGCATCGTTCCTGCGCCTGTCTGCATTGACACTGGCCTACAACCTGCCGAATAGCCTGGTACAGAAAATAAAGGCGAATACCTTCCGTGTATATGTGACCGGCAGCAACGTCTTCCTGGTAACCAAATACAAGGGATACGATCCTGAGACCGGTGACGATTTCCCGAACTCGCGTATGCTGGTGACCGGTGTAAACATTAGTTTCTGATGATGTGAACAGTGGATACGTTTAAAAACTTTGATACGATGAATACAAAAAATATAATACTGGGTTTGACGGTCATCCTATTGATGGTATCATCTTGCTCAGACTTCCTCGACCAGGGTCCGCAGACTGCGTTGTCGCGTGAAGACGCCTTTAAGGATGTAGAAAAACTGGACAAGGTAATCACAGGTCTCTACAACCGGTGGCGGGAAACCCGAAAAGACCGCGGCGGATTTATATTCTCCCTCGGCACAGACGAAACACAACAGGGGGCCTACCAGGTGCGCACGGAAGCGCAGCAGGCATCGCTGGATAAATACGATGCGACACTGACCGCCAGCAACAACGCCCTGACGGGGCAATGGAACAGCCGCTGGCCGGTGATCGTGGATGCAGCTACGGCAATCATCTCGCTGGAAGGCAACACACAAGGCGATGCGCAACGCGAAATGCTGCTGGGCGAAGCCTGCTTTATACGGGCCGCCGTTACGTTTGAAATAGCGCAGTATTGGGGCGGGATTCCCGTGCTGGACCTCGCAAAAACAGCCGAGTACGGCACCACGCGCCAACCGCTGCCGGTGGTGTACGATCTCGTGATCCGCGACCTCGAGCGTGCCATTCAGTATCTGCCCGAAGATCAGGCCGACAAACGCCGCGCTACCAAAGGTGCCGCACAGGCCCTGCTCGGAAAGGTATACCTGTATGCGCCCGAAGAATCCGGCGCGCGCGACTATGCAAAAGCGCGTGACCAGTTCCAGACGGTGATCAACAGCGGCAAATACCAGCTCGTGCCCAACGTCGCCACCCTGTGGGACCCCAACAGCCCCAACCCGGTCGAGTCGATCTTCTCGTTCCAGTTCAGCAACGTATGGCCCGACAACAACCAGTGTCAATGGCAGACCGGCTCGCGGTCGATCGCCAACCTGAATCAATATGCATACTTCGGTGGTTACGACCTGCTGCTGCCCACCGCCTTCTGCTATAGCGATGCAAGCGAAGGCGGCCTGTGGGAAGACGGCGATGCCCGCAAGGATGCCAGCATCCGCTACGACTTTGTCTACAACGGCCAGACCCCCGAGATCGCGGCAGGCTTCGGCGGCGATGAGCTCGATCCCCACATCAAAAAGTATGAAGATATCCGCCTGGACGGCACACAGAGCTTCTGGTATTCCGGTAAGAACATCTACTACCTGCGGTATGCCGACATTCTGCTGTGTTATGCCGAATGTCTCAACGAGCTCGGAAGCACCGGCGAGGCCGTGAGTACGGTCAACACCGTGCGTCAACGCGCCTGGGGCGGCGTACTGCCGGCCGACAAGGAATGGAGCGCCGGCATGGGACAGGAGGAATTCCGCGACAAGATCATGGACGAACGCATGCGCGAGCTCTGCTTCGAAGGCTGGCGCCGCATGGACCTGATCCGCTCCGGCAAGTTCCGCCAGCTGATCCTGGCCCGCAACAAGTGGACTGCCGACGCTAACGCCATCCAGGACTACCACCGTCGGTACCCCATTCCGCTGGACGAGATCAAACAAAACGATGAGATCGACGAAGAGGATCAAAACGAAGGATACTCCAATCAATAGTGAATGCTCGCAGGAAAAAAATAACAATAGCACTAAAAGAGGCTCTTAACCAGGCCTCTTTTAGTGCATATACCTTTTGGGAGAGGAAAAATATAATGAGGAGAAGAGACGCTATATATTCAGTACTATTTTGGCTCGCGGCCATACACCTGGCGGTAGCGCAGTCCGCAAACAACAAAACCGTAGTCATTCGCACCGCCAACACCAGCCTGGTCTATAAAGTCGACAACGACCAGGTACTGCGGCAGTGTTACTATGGCAAGACCATCGACGACAAAGACGTGGCCGGCATCCAGCTCACCACCCTTGAGGCCTACCCGGCCTACGGCAAAGCCTATGTGAACGAGCCCGCATTCCGCGCCGTACACGCCGACGGCAACCTGACGACCGAGCTGGCGTTCGTATCCGCCGAAACACAGGCACCAGACAAAAACATCGCGCTGACCCGCATTCGCCTGCGCGACCGGTACTACAACCTGTCGGTAACGCTTTGCTTCAAAGCGTATCAGCAGCAAGACATCATCGAACAGTGGACCGAGATCGTGCATGAAGAGAAGAAAGACATCACGCTCCATAACTTCATGTCCTCCCAGCTCGCCCTGCGCGCGCCGTCGTATTGGCTCACGAGCTTTTACGGCAACTGGGCGTCGGAGATGAACATGAAAGAAGAGCAGCTTACCGAAGGTGTCAAAACCATCGACTCCAAACTGGGCGTACGTACCGATCAATTTGCCCACGCCTGCTTTTTACTGGGCGTAGACGGACCGGCTGCCGAGAATAGCGGCACCGTGATCGGCGGTACCTTGGCCTGGCCCGGCAGCTGGAGCCTGGCGTTTGAAGTAGACCCGCTCAAGAACCTGCACATCCTGGCCGGCATAAATCCGTATGCTTCCCAGTATGTACTAAAACCGAAAGAACTATTCAAGACCCCGGCGCTGCTCTATACCATCAGCCACGAAGGCAAAGGCGGGATCACCCGCAAGTTCCACGCCTGGGCGCGCACCTATGGCATCTACAAAGGCGACCGGCCGCGCATGACGCTGCTGAACAACTGGGAGGCTACTTACTTCGACTTCGACGAAAAGATCCTCAAACAGATCATCGGCGATGCTGCCGGCATGGGCTTCGACCTGTTCCTGCTCGATGACGGCTGGTTTGGCAACAAATATCCCCGCAACGACGACCGTGCCGGCCTCGGCGACTGGGACGTGAACAAAAAGAAATTGCCCAACGGCCTCGACTCGCTGCTGCGCGAGGCCGACCGCCAGAAGATCAGGTTTGGCATCTGGGTAGAGCCCGAAATGATCAATCCCAAAAGCGAGCTGTATGAAAAGCATCCCGACTGGGTCATCACCGCGCCCCACCGTGCCGTCGACGTGAGCCGCCACCAGCTGATCCTCGACTTGTCCAACCCGCGGGTGCAGGACTATGTATACAACGTCATGGACAACCTGCTGACGCGCAATCCCGGCATAGCCTACCTCAAGTGGGACTGCAACCGCTACGTAACCAACCCCGGCTCGTCGTACCTGCCCGCCGACCGGCAGTCGCATCTTTGGATCCAATACACCGAAGGCCTGTTTGCTGTGCTCAAGCGCATGCGCCAGAAATATACCGATGTCCGCATCATGCTCTGCTCCGGTGGTGGCGGCCGCATCGACTACGGCACCCTGCCGTACTTCGACGAATACTGGATCAGCGACAACACCGATGCCTTCGACCGCATTTTTATCCAATGGGGCACGACGCACTTCTTCCCGCCGATGGGCCTGGCCAGTCACGTGTCCGTCGTACCGAACCACATCACCCAGCGTTCGGTGCCGCTCAAGTTCCGGTTCGACGTCGCCATGTCCGCCAAGCTGGGCATGGACCTGCAGCCGAAAGATATGAGCCCCGACGAGAAGGAGTTTTCACGGCAAGCCATACAGACCTATAAAGACATCCGCCACATCGTACAGTTTGGCGATCTCTATCGCCTGTTGTCGCCGTACGAGCACAAACGTACGGCCCTGATGTATGTGCTGCCCGATCGCAAAGAGGCCCTGGTCTTCTCGTATTTGGTAAAGAAGGAGATCTATGGCAACGACCAGGTATTATACCTGCGCGGGCTGGACCCCGCTAAGATGTATACCCTGAAAGAAGTGAATAAGAACCCGCGCTATTCGAGGTTCTCGTTGTTGGAAGGACAGAAGTTCACCGGCGAGTTCCTGATGACCTATGGCGTTCGGTTCGCCCTGTACGATGAGTTTGAAAGCGTGGTATTCCGCGCAATAGCAGAATAAGATAAAGTCATGAAGAAGATAGTGATCCTGTATATGCTGACCCTGGCGGTGGTCGGCACGTTGTCAGCCCTGACCCCCAAACCCACGCCGCTGACGGTAACATCGCCTGACGGCCGGTTGACATTACGCCTGCATACCGGCGATACCCTGGCTTATACGGTAGCGTTTAAAGACCGGGAGATCGTCCACGCATCGCCCATTGCCCTGGCGTTGCCCGACCGGGTGCTGGGCGCCAAACCACAGGTAATAAAAGCGACGCCGCGCAAGCATAAAGGCAGGCTTGCTTTGCCCTATAGCAGCACGGAAACCCTGGACGACCGGTACAACGAGCTGGAGGTAACGTTCGAAGGAAATTATGTCTTGATCCTGCGTGCCTATAACGAAGGTGTAGCCTACCGGTTCTCGACCACGCTGCCGGCGACCATCCAGATCGTGAATGAACGGGCAAGCTTTAACCTGACAGGCGATCCCGCCGCCATCTTTCCCGAGAGCGATGTATGGACTTCGTGGGAAGTGCCCTACGTGCCCTATACGGCATTATCCACCATTGCCGAGAGCAAGAAAGCCCTCACACCGGTATTGTTTTCATACGACCCTGTGCGCGTGGTGATCGCAGAAGCGGATGTGACCGACTATCCGGGCATGTATGTGGGCAAGTACAACGGCAAGCTGCAGGGGACGTGGGCCCCCGTGCCTTCGCGCACGGAGCTGGGCAGCTGGGGCAACTTTGTGTCGGTGGTAAAAGAACGCGCACCCTATATCGCCGACACACGCGGCACCCGCAGTTTTCCCTGGCGCATCATCATCGCTACAGACGACGACCGCACCCTGGTGGCAAACAAACTGGTCTATAAACTGGCGCGCCCGTCCGTACTGGGCAACGGCCAGGACTGGATCAAACCCGGCAAGGCGGCGTGGGAATGGTGGCACGATGCTATTGTACGGGATGCCGGCATTCCCACCGGCATGGATCACCGCAACACCGCCCTGTATAAACACTACATTGACTTTGCCGCTGCCAACCACCTGGAGTACCTGATGATCGACGCCGGTTGGTCCAATATCTTTGACCTGGGCAAGGTCAATCCCAAGGTAGACGTGCAGGAAGTGATCCGCTACGGCAAGTCTAAGAACGTAGGCGTGTTCTTGTGGTGCGTAGCCACCACGTTGATGAACGACCCCGACAAGTACATGGCACTGGTGGCCGGTTGGGGGGCCGTGGGCTTCAAGGTAGACTTCATCGATCGCGACGACCAGCTGGCCATGCGTTGGTTTGAAACGATCGCCGCCGCCGCCGCCCGGCATAAGCTTATGATCAACTTTCACGGGTGCAGCAAACCTACCGGCCTGGAGCGCACGTATCCCAACATCGTCAACTACGAAGCGGTGCGCGGCGCCGAATGCTCGAAGTGGGACCTCACGGCAAGCCCCGAGCACCATGTGCTGATCCCCTTCATCCGCATGCTCGCCGGCCCGTTGGACTATACCCCCGGCGGTATGCGCAACGAAACACAGGCGACGTTTAAACCCATCGACCCGGGCCTGCCCTCTACCCAGGGCACCCGTTGCCATGAGCTGGCCATGTACGTGCTCTACGACCAGCCCTTTGCCATGCTGTGCGACTCGCCCGAAGAATACCGCAAGTACCCCGACATCATGAAGTACCTGTCGGCCGTACCCACTGCCTTTGACGAGACCCGCGTACTGAGCGCCACGCTGGGCGAGTACGTCACCGTCGCCAAACGCAAGGGTAACCGTTGGTTTGTGGGGGCCATGACAGATTGGGACGGCCGCACGTTGCCGCTGGACTTTTCTTTCTTACCTTCCGGTAAAACCTATCAGGCGGAAGTATATACCGACGGTGCCGACCACCAGGACGCCACGCAATACACATACAAAACGCTGGAAGTAACAAACCGCTCGAAAACCGAGCTGGTGCTTGCACCGGGTGGCGGCGCAGTGGTATACATCCACGAATAACAGAACGGAGATGAGCGAAGTAAACCCGATCACGATCACCCAAACGCCGTGGGGCACACACCGGGGCGAGCCCGTATTTCTTTTCCGCCTCACAAACGCCCACGGCTCATCCGTGGAAGTAACAAACTATGGTGCCACGCTGGTATCCGTCGTCGTGCCCGACCGGGCAGGCAGGCAAGAGCCTGTGGTGTTGGGCTTCCCGTCACTGGAAGGCTACTTGCGGGATCGCTGCTACCTGGGTTCGACGGTAGGGCGGTATGCCAACCGCATCGCCCGGGCACGCTTCGCCCTCGACGGCAAGGTATATCCCCTCGAAGCGAACGACGGCGTGAACACCAACCACGGCGGCCGCGCCGGCTTTCACGCCCGCGTATTCGCCTGGGAACAGCACTCCAACGGTGTATCGTTCACCTACACGAGCCCCACCGGCGACGGCGGTTACCCGGGCACGCTTACACTGCGGGTAGCATATACCTGGAGCGACGATCAGGCGTTGACCATCACCTATACCGCCGTAACCGATCAAAAGACTGTCGCGAACTTCACCAACCACGCATACTTCAACCTGGCCGCCCAGGGCACGATGCTGGATCACACGCTGAGCGTACGGTCGTCGCACATCCTGGCGGCCACGCCGGCCTATATTCCTACGGGTGAGATCATCGCTGCCGGCACCCGGCAGCTGCAGCAGAGCACCGTCCGCCAAAAGGTGGCTCCTATGGACGGCCGGCAGGAGGGTCTGAATGACTATTATATACTCGACAAAGCTATTCCTGAAAACGAACCGGTTGCCGTATTATACGACCCGGCTTCGGGCCGGCAAATGGACGTCTTTACATCTTATCCCGGCCTGATGGTATATACCGCGGACTATCTGGTGAGTGAACAACCCGGTCACATCGGGGCGTTATACAAACCGTTTGACGGCATCTGCCTGGAATGCCAGTATTATCCCGACAGCCCCAACCACGCACACTTTCCCGACACGACCCTGGCAGCGGGAGAGGAATACCGGGAGTGGATCGTATTTAAATTCAGCACACAAGCGCAATAAAGTATTAATGAAAAATCAGTATGAGAGTTAACGTCCGTTTTCAAATCCTGTTTAGCCTGAGCCTGCTCGCCGGCCTTTGGTCCGCGGCGCACGCGCAGGAATACAACGTCGTCTCCCCCGACGGTTCGCTGAGGATCCATCTCAACGTGGCCGCCGACATCCGGTACGACGTAGCCAAGAATGGAACGCCGGTCATCACGCCGTCGCCCATCGGGTTTACGCTGAGCACCGGCCTGGTGGTGGGCAGCAATGCCACCGTAAAATCCACCGCAACCGCCAGCGTCGACGAGCCCATCGAACGTCCCTACGGCAAGAACGATAACCTGCGCGATCATTACAACCAGCTGCGCATCGACTTCGAAGAGCACTATTCGCTCGTCGTTCGGGCGTATGACGAGGGCGTGGCGTACCGCTTTGAGACGGCGCTCGGCGGCAGTGTCGACGTCATGTCCGAAGAAGCCAACTTCAACTTCGCCGGCACGACGCAGGTGATATTTCCGGAGGCCGATACCGAAATGCGTTCGTGGGAGCGATCGTACAATACCTATGCCTCCATCAGTGCGATCAATGCCCAGCGATTCTCGATCACACCCGCCATGTTTTCGTATACCGCGTCGGGTATGCGGGTGGTGGTAGCCGAGTCGGACCTGCTGGATTATCCCGGCATGTACCTGCAGCCCAGCGGAGCCACCAGCGTAAAAGGCAAGTGGGCCTACTACCCCAAGGAAGTATCGTTCCCCGACAACATATATGAATACCATCGCGTAACCAAACGCGAAGCGTTCCTGGCCCGTACGTCGGGCACACGCCAGTATCCGTGGCGGGTGGCGATCGTAACAACCGACGACAGAACATTGCTCACCAACGAGCTGATCTACAAACT
Organism: Dawidia soli; assembly: GCF_018598185.1. Lineage (GTDB taxonomy): Bacteria > Bacteroidota > Bacteroidia > Cytophagales > Cyclobacteriaceae > Ohtaekwangia > Ohtaekwangia soli. The sequence continues at coordinate 4,577 of NZ_JAHESC010000003.1, read as the reverse complement.
GGCAACGCCCTCGGTGCTTACGAATACCGATTGGATCAAGCCGGGCCGGTCGGCGTGGGAGTGGTGGCATGACGCCATCCTGGAAACAACGCAGATCCCCTCCGGCACCAAGAACCTGAACCTGGCGCTATACAAGTTCTACGTGGACTTTGCCGCCCAGAACAAACTGGAGTACGTCACGCTGGACGCCGGCTGGAGCACCAGCTACATCCGCGAGCTTGTGCAATACGCGGCCTCCAAGAACGTCAAGATCTTCGTATGGGACTTCATCAATCTTCCGGTAGAGAGCCCGGGCCGCATTGCCGAGCTGAAAAGCTATGGGGTCGCGGGTATAAAGGTAGACCTCATCGAGCGCGACGACCAGGTGGCCATCAACTGGTTCGAGCAATTGGCAAGTGCCTGCGCACAGCAGCAGCTCATGATCATCTTCCACGGTTGCGCCAAGCCCACCGGCCTGCAACGCAAATACCCCAACATCGTCAACTTTGAAGCCGTACGCGGCGCCGAGTGTACCAAGTGGGACGATACCCCCAACCCGGATTATCACCTGCAGTTCCCCTTCATCCGCATGCTGGCCGGACCGTTGGACTATACGCCGGGCTCCATGCGCAACGTGCGCCGCTCCGAATTCCAACCCATCGGCGTCGGCGTGCCGAACACCATCGGCACACGTACGCACGAAGTGGCCATGTACGTCATGTTCGACCAACCCCTGGCCTACCTTTGCGACGCTCCCACAGAATACAGAAAGTATGCCGACATTCTCTACTTCCTCTCCAAAGTACCGACCGTATGGGAGCAGACGTTGCCGTTATCCGCGGAGGTAGGTAAATACGCCGTCATCGCCCGCCAGCACGCCGGCGAATGGTACGTGGGCGCCATGACCAACTACGAAGCACGCGACGTGGAAGTAGACTTCTCGTTCCTTCCCGCCGGCGTAGACCGCGTAGCCGACGTCTACCGCGACACACCTACCTCCGAAACCAACGCCAAATCCTACCAGCACGAGATCATCACCATCACCAACCAAAGCAAGCTGACTTTCCACCTCGCGTCCGGCGGCGGCCTCGCCCTCCGCATCCGCGACGTAAACGAAGTGACCAGCATCGGCAAAAGCGAAGAAGGCACGAAAGTATCGATCTACCAAAATACCGACCGCACCCGGCTGACGATACGCTCGAAAGCCCCGGTGCACGAGGTAAGCATAACCGATCTATCCGGCAAAGTAGTACAACATGAAATAGTAGCGGCCCTGCAGGAAACACATGAGATCGACACCGCTCGATTGGGCGCCGGTATCTACGTTGTCTATGTTTCTACCAACGAGCGTGTTTATTCATCGAAGATCATCCGGTAAGCGGAAGGGCCGCTATAAATTAACGCCATGTATTATAACGGTAGCTTTTTAGATATAATGATCGTACAAATATAAGGCCGGTCTCAGCCCCGTTTCGGGGCGAGACCGGTGCCCTGTAGGGTGGCAAGTGGGCTGAAGAAGTGCAGGCGGTCAGAGACCGCTACCATCCGCCAGTTGTCGGACAAGTACGAGGCACCGGTGACGCGCCTGCGCTTCGCTGGGCACTAACACCGGCGCCAGGTGCGGGACCAGGTGTGGCTGCCCTGCCGGGTGGCGCGTTTGGAGAACGAGGTGTAGATTCTTAAATTTGTTTATGTGGCGTGTGCTTATGCCTTATCTCAATTGTGGGTAATTTGTTTATAAATTATTTTACTCTTGCCCGTCGGCGTGTGTCTTTTTATTCAAAATCTTACTGAAGTATAAAACGTGGGTTTTTAAGCCTGGGAGTGGGGCGTCAGTGGAGGATGAGTGGAGAATGCATACTTTTGGTATATGTTTGCTATAGCTTTTCCATAGGTTAACCATAAGGTTGGGGGTGCTGTGGTGGACCGATGTATGGATTTATGGTGGAGGTTTTGCTATATTCGGTTATAACAACAAAAAGATATGGCTGTAGTCGTAGGAGATTCTCCGTTAAAGGATATTAGTGGGACCATTGATGAGCTTGTATTTAAGAAATACAAGGATAAGACTGTTGTTACCCGAAGGCCTTCCCGAAGCCGTAAAAAGAATAGTCCGCTTCAACAGCTTAGCTGTAACCGGTTCAAGGAGGCTTCACGGTATGCCCGCTCGGTCCTTCGTGATCCTGTCAAGCGAGAGCATTATCGGAAGCTTGCTGTCAAGCTGAAGAAGCATTGTGCTTATAATGTCATCATTTCCGAGTATATGTTGCGGATAAGCATCGAGGCAAAGGATGTCAAGGCCTTTACGAAAGGCAAGGCTCGTATTGTACTGACGGCTACTAAGAGGGACTTCAAGGTAAAGCAGGTGGATGTAACGTTGACTTCGTCTACCGGTGCTGTTCTGTCGTCGGGGCAGGCGCGCCAGATCAATCGCACCGATTGGGTATACACTTCGAATATGCCTTTTTCTCATCCCTGTATACTGACGGTGACTGCGGTGGACGCTTTCGATCAGGTGTCTATTCAGAAAATCGCTTTTCCTTTAGCGCCCCTGTCTTCGTAAAGACGCCATGACCGGCTTTTCGATTGAAGCTCGTTGTGGCTGGGATGTGGTGCTGTGGGGGAGGATAAAAAAAGCCGGTCTTACCACCGGCTTTTCAGGCAACGTTAGTTAACGGGATTGGGGAAGATCACCCACCCGTAGGTGTCTCGCAGGGCTACGAGCTTTTCCCAATCGTCGAGCGTCAGCGGTTGCAGGAACTCCGTTCCGGCGATGTCACGCGAGATCCACAGCCGGCCCTGGCGGGGATGTTCCACCACGGAAGTATGGATGTCGTCGATCATTTTTCGGAAGGAGGCAATATCGAAGTGTGTGTTGCCGGGATAGAAACCCAGATCGATCAGTGCATGGTTGTCGGACACGTCGATGTAGCGTAGCGTGGTGGTTTGTACGGAGGCGGACTCCAGGTGTTTGTTGTGGGAGAGGTCGACGCGGTCGGGACCTTCGTTGATGCTGAGGTAGCGCAGCTCACCCAGGTGCTCCACGTGCAGGCTACCGCCGCCACTCAGGTTCTGCACATTTCCAAAGGATATGATGATATCGATGTCGCCGGTCACGCTCACGAAGTGCTCGCCCGGGGTGGCGTAGTCATGCATTTGCCGGTAATCGTTCTGATACTCGATTACGCGGGTGTCGGTTGTGCCGTCGCCCCAGTCGATGTACAGGGTCTTCGGGGTGAGGATGTCCCACGTGGCAAGCCCAAATTCGAAGTGCAGGTCTTCCGGTGTGGCGCGCGCCATCATGGTAAGCGCCGGGTCGAGCACGACCGCGAGCGGGTCGCCGTCCAGCTCGTCCTGCAGCTGTTCCAATACAAAGGTGCGGTTGTAGGGTGCAAAACCGGGACGGATAATGATCAGTTTATAGGTTTCCGTGGCGACGCCGTCGAAGTGTACCGTATTGACCTTCGCGCCGAGCATCGCATCAAAGACGGTGTCGGTGCCGTGCAATACATAGGCATGTGCCGTGGCGGCCTTGAGCCCGCCTTCGTAGTTGGTGACAAACGTGGTCAGCAGCAGGTCTGGGGAGACCAGTCCGGGATCGAAGGTGGCATAGCCGAAGGCCTGGGGCATGTGAAAATCGGTGCTGATGGTTTGCACGCCGGTGTGGGTAACGCGGTCGGCCTGGATGGCAAAGTAGAACGGCACGGGGTGGTCGATCAGGCTTGCCAGGGGTGAGCCTGCCCGCGGTGTGGCGAAGATGACGGTGTTCTCCGCGTCGGCCACGAGGAATTCGGTTACGTAGTATCCGCCCCAGGGCAAGGCCAGGGGGGCGGTGATATAGCCGTCGCCGAAGGAAAGTATCTCTACGGGCTTACGGGTATAAACGATCTCACCGTTGTGCTTTTTGATGCTGACCAGCGCGTTGCTGCCGGGCGGAATGACAAGGGCTTCGGCGGTGCGGCCGCCATCGGCGGCACCGTCTACCTGGAATGCGAACTGGATGTTGCCAGGGGTTGTTTGTTCGGCGTCGTCGTGCGAACAGGTTTGGAACAGGCGGGAGAGGGGAGCAAGCGCCAACCAGAGCAGGGATTTTTTCATAACAGGAGGGGGTTTTGGGGATTTGTATACTCAAACACAACCGCATTCCGGATGGGTAAGAACAACCCGGTATAAGCGGCTACAGACAGTCCAGCGCAATGGCACCCGAAGCGCCATGATCTATACACGAAACTCGTTGCAACACAAACCTTACCGCACAGAAAGACGAAAGAAAAGGACGACTATATACCGGGAGATCGATACAGGGCGGCGGGCCGCGAAGGATATAGTCTTCTACATGGGAGAGTGAAGGTAATAAATTCGAAGTATCGTTGGTGACACGTATGGGATTATATTTTTTGGGGCTTTCGTGTGATGTTGGGTGGATGACGTGGGCGTGGGGGGTGTATGGTTATGCAGGTTACGACGGTACCGTGGGGGAGTCTGAAGACTCCCCCCATGCCAGGTCCGAGTCGCCGGGCCCGCCCGGCGCGGCCCCGGACCCGCCCGGCGGTTTTTTTTGCCCCGCGGGGCGCGCCGCGGGTGTGGTGGGGCGCCCA
>NZ_JAHESC010000039.1 GCF_018598185.1 Dawidia soli | reverse complement strand
TATGCCCCCAGCGCGCCAGGTGTCGCGAAATTCGGCTTAATGGCCAGTGCATCACGCAACAGGAAAACGTCGGCAGCGGGCTCGTACCGGCAGTGCAGCTGATTTACGTGGTTTGCCTCTAGCCGATGCTCGTCGTACTCTACAAAGCGCAGATCGTACAGTGTAATGCGGTAGCGGTCGCTTTTCAGGTCTACTTTCAGCTTGCCCGAGAGGACTTTCGTAGTTATCCAATGAAAGCCGGTACCACCATACCAGCGGCCATCGAACGTCAGTCGGTCGAAGGAGGCCAGCAGTGTGTTTTCGTCCATGGTTACATCGGCTACACGTGAAAGATGAGAGTAAAATGTGCGGAGATCTTCTGCGTGGAGTGTCGTGTCGATCACATGTTGCCAGATCAGCTCGTGACCATCGACTTTAAAATGACCGTACGATGTGATAGGTTGTTGTGCCGCAGCTGCAAAGCCGGCCAGCCAGAGGCCGGCAATAAGTATACAGGGTTTCATAGGATGGGATTTATGTTACCCTGAAAAGTGCAAGCCAAATGCCAAAAAGTCGGAGACCTACGGAAATTTATACAGGCGGGTTAAGCCGTACTAAAGCCCTACTTAAGCCGTACTTACTTCCTATGGAAGTGCTATGGCAGCCCGGGGACAGAACCCTTCCAGGCACCTGACATGCCGTCAGTTTTTGCTATACGCCCATGCAACCGGACTCATTACTATAGCTTCGATATAAGCTTACTATAAGTCAGGGATAGCTTTGCTATAGGGATGCTATAGGGATGGGGATAAGGATGCCCTAAGGCTGGCTAGTTGAACAACGTGCGGCCAGTGATGCTTCGGCCGAGGGTGATCTCGTCGGCGTATTCCAGGTCGCCCCCTACCGGCACGCCCCGGGCAATGACGCTGATGCGCAGGTCGAGGTCTTTAATGCGGCGGTTGATGTAGAACGCCGTCGTATCGCCTTCCATGGTCGGACTGAGTGCCAGGATCACTTCCCGCACAGGGTCAGCCCCCTGGCCGGTGCTGAGTCGCTGCACCAGCGATTCTATTTTAAGATCGGCCGGTCCGATACCATTTACGGGCGAGATCACGCCCCCCAGCACATGGTACAAGCCTGTGTATTGGGCGGTGTTTTCAATCGCCATCACATCCTTCACATCCTCCACCACGCAGATCATGGTGCGGTCGCGGCGGTGGCTGGCACAGATGGAGCAGGTGTCGCCGTCGCAGATGGTGTGGCAGCGGCTGCAGAATTTGATATTGGCGCGCAGGTTGTTGAGGGCGTCGGTCAGGGCATAGGTTTGGATGTCCTTGCCTTTGATGAGGTGCAGTACGAGACGCAGGGCCGTTTTTTTTCCTATCCCGGGTAGCTTCGCGATCTGGTTAACGGCTTCTTCTATCAATCTCGACGGATACTCCACGGCACTTACGGAACGGGTTAAACAATCGGTACGGGCAGGTCGTGCGCCTGCTTACAGAATGCGGGCATCGATGCCTTCCTCGCAGATCGCCTCGCGCATGGGGCGCAGGAAATCGAACGTGCCGTTCTTCACGGCACACTTGCCCTTATAATGAATGAGCCACGTGCACTGCTCGGCTTGCTCGTTGGTATGCTTACACACACGGATCAGCGTCTGGATCACGTGCTCAAACGTATTAAAATCGTCATTGAACACGACCAGGTCCATGAGGTCGGTCGTCTCGACGGCTTCCAATACATCGGTTAACGTTTCTTCCTGATATTCGGGGATCATGTATGACAAATCAATTTAAATACAAAGGTAATGATTTCCCGGCGGAAGTGCGAGCACAGCCCCGCCGATTTGGTTTTAACAGGATTTTGCGGATTTTGTTCCCAAATTCGAACGAAAATCTATGACTCCAACCCTGGTTGCCACCATCATGGCCGTGTATTTCGGCATGCTGATCTTCATAGCCTACCTCACCTCCCGCGGCGCCGACACCAACACGTTCTTCACCGGCAACCGGCAAAGCCCCTGGTACCTGGTGGCCTTCGGCATGATCGGGTCATCCCTGTCCGGTCTCACCTTTATTTCCGTGCCCGGCAAGGTAGGCGTCTACGGCTATGGGTATTTCCAGGTCATCATGGGCAACCTGGTCGGCTATTGGCTCATCCTGGGCGTGCTCATGCCGCTGTACTACCGCCTCAACCTGGTGTCCATCTATACCTACCTGGAGCAGCGGTTGGGTACCGCCGCCTACAAAACCGGGGCCTTCTTCTTTGTCGTGTCGCGCACCATCGGCTCGTCGCTCCGCCTCTACCTGGCGGCCACCGTGCTGCAACTGTTTTTGTTCGACGAGTGGAACGTGCCGTTCTATGTAACCGTAGCCATCACCATCCTGCTTATCTGGGTATATACCTTTAAAGGCGGCGTAAAGACCATCGTGTGGACCGACAGCTTTCAGACGTTGTTCCTCGTGTCGGCCGTGGTGATTGCCGTATGGCAGATCGCCTCGCAGCTCGGTCTTTCGCCCGGCGCCATGGTCGACACGATCCGCAACAGCAACTACTCCAAAATGTTTTACACCGACGATCCCACGGCCGGCAACTTTTTCCTGAAAGAGTTCCTGGGCGGCGTCTTCATCACCCTCACCATGACAGGCATGGACCAGGAGCTGATGCAAAAGAACCTGACGGTAAAGACACTCGGCGGCGCGCAAAAAAATATGTTCTGGTTCAGCCTCATGTCCGTCGCCATGAACCTGCTCTTCCTGACGCTCGGCGCATTGCTATACCTGTACATGGAAGCCAACCCCGACATCGCCATGCCCGCCTCGCGCGATCACCTCTTTCCCATGCTGGCATTCGACAAGCTGGGCCTCGCCGTAAGCATCTTCTTTTTATTAGGCATCACCGCCTCCTCCTACGCCAGCGCCGACTCCGCCCTGGCCGGCCTCACCACCTCGTTCTGCATCGACTTCCTCGACTTCAAGAACAAAGACGAAAAGAAAAAGCGGCAGCAGAAGTTCATCGTGCACTTAGGCTTCTCGTTGTTGTTTTTATTAATCATCGTGATCTTTAACGAGATCAACAAACAGTCCGTCATCGACGCCGTCCTGACCATCGCCGGCTACACCTACGGCCCGTTACTAGGCTTGTTCTCCTTCGGCCTGCTGACAAAGCTGCAAGTCCGCGGCAAGCTCGTGCCTATAGTCTGCGTATTGTCACCCGCCGTGACGTATCTCATCGCGCTGACCTCCACGCAGTGGCTGGGCGGTTATAAATTCGGACTGGAAGTGATCTTATTGAACGGCATCCTCACATTCCTGGGCTTGTTATTCATCTCAAAACCCAAAGAAGCTCGCGTTACTATATAAGACTGTAGATCCTGGCGCCGGTTTGGATTCTGGCGCCGGTCTCCGACCGGTGCCCAGTATGGTGGCAGTCTCCCGACTGCCTTTCGACCGCAGGTCGCGGACCAGCCCCATATAAAAAGGAAAAGGCCACCTCAAGGACGAAGCAGCCTAAACCCGATTAAAACCAACCCCACTATTTCTTACATGTGCATCCACCACGGGAGGGCGATGCGCGCATGCTGTTATTTCTTAGTATACTGATACTCCTGTATCTTATCCCCTTTCGTCAGCCGTATGATGTACGTGCCATACTGCACACTTCCAAAATCGATGACGACCTTGCGTTTTTGCAGTTGCTGCGAAGCCAGCAGATCACCGCTGACGTGGAATATCTCCACCGTTGCACCGACAAAGCTTTTCTCTGCTTTCAGAATGAAGAGGCTGTTTTCACGGGCCGCAGGAGGCGCGGGCACCACAGCGTCTTTAGCATGTGTACGCTGCACCGGGGCAGCGATAGAGAGAAGGCCGGCAACAAGAACTGTGACGAGGGGTTTCATAGTTATTGTCTTTTGACAACGGGTAATGCGAACGCTGTGCCACGCGGCAATTGCCTCAAATCAGCGTGCAAAGTGGGTTGGCCGGAATTTTTTATCCCTTTTTGGGAGCGCGTTTTCTTGCTTTGGGTTTGTCGAGGGCGAGTTCCGTCGACGGATCCCAGTATACATCGTTGAAGTGTTGAATTTTGTCGTTCACCACCTTCACGCCCTCCTTCTTGAGTCGCGACGCCATGGCTGAGGGTGGTTTGAAGTGTACCTTACCTGTTAAAAGTCCGCTGCTGTTCACCACGCGGTGGGCAGGCACATCTTTTGGACAGCCGTGCATGGCCCAGCCGACCATCCTCGCACCCGATTTCGCCCCCAGATAATGGGCAATTGCGCCGTAGCTGGTGACCCGGCCGGCGGGGATCAGACGGCACACTTCATACACATCGTCGAAGAAATTGGGGGTAGATTGCGTCTTTTTCATACGTGGCATGTCTCCAAAACCCGATCTTATTAACTTTACGACCTTTAAATAAGCAAACTAGATTCTTGTGAAGCAATCCGCTATTGTTTTTTTCCTGTCTCTGTGCTGTGCTGCTGCGTTCGGTCAGTCTTCGCATTTGATCTTTCCCGACTCCACCGGCTGGAACGTCCTCGACGAAAACCGGGAGCTCCGCTTCCAGGTGAAGTCGCACGCTACGGCCTCCAAATTTTTCACCATCGACGGCGCCGACGGCCTCGGCATCCAGTTCGACTCGCTCGGTAATTTCTACTGGAAACCGTCCTACGACCTGGTCGACCGCGTATCGCTGCAAAAGGAATTCTCCGTCATCTTCCAATGCGCCTATAGCGACGGCCGGCGCGATCGCAAGACCGTTACATTCATCGTCCGCCACATCAACCGCCCGCCGGTAGTGGAAGAGTTACCGGCATTTTACGTCAAGCAAGGCAACCTCAACACCTACCAGATTGCCGGCGAGTTTGTCTACGACCCCGACGGCGACCCGATCGTATTCCGCGCCATCCGCTCGCAAATGCCCGAAGGCTCTGCCTTGTCCTCCCTCGGCCAGCTCACCTGGACGCCCTCCCGCAGCCAGTTTTCCGGCCTGCGCGGCAACCCCCTCAACCTCGAGTTCATCGTCCAGGACCAACCCGACAAAGCCGAAACCACCGGCCGCATCCGCGTAGCCCAAACCCAGCAGGACCTGCCCCCCGACATCCAGCTGGTGCCCGGCGACACCCTGTTCTCCATCAAAGAAGATGAAACCCTGAACCTGAAGATCTACATCTCCGACCCCAACGGCGACGACAACGTGCGCAGCGTCGGCTTCATCTCCAGCGACAAACGCGTTCCGAACGCCGCCCTGAAAGAAAACACCGCCCTGCAGCAGGAATTCACCTGGACGCCGGGCTACGACTTCGTTGACGATGCACAGGTGTCGCTTACAACGGAGCTGATCTTCTTCGTACTGGACAAGTCGAACAATCGCACACAGCGGAAGATCCGCATCAAGATCGCCGACACTGAGAATTTGATTAAGAAGGATGCGCACCTGTTCCAGAAGTATCGTACCAACCTGGTCGATTGCATGATCCTGATCCAGCAGTTAGACCAGCATCAGAAGAGATTGAACGCTGATTATAAATCGGCCAAGAAAGGCAAGAAACACCGCTCGATCGTCAATGCCTCGCTGGGTGCTGTAACGGGCTTTACCCCGGCGATGGTAGATAATCCTGACCAGTCGAAGATTGTGTCGGCGGTGGGTGGTACGACGGTGTTGACCATGGGTACGCTGGAAGCCACAGAGGTTATCGGGCGCTCGAAAGATGCCATCCTGGAGAAGATTAAAATGAGCATCGAGATCCGCAACCGCATTCAGACGGCTGGGGACGAGTTTGCGCGTCGTTTTGCGCTGAAGTCCGAGCGGCGGAAGCCGGATTTTGATAAGGAGATTGAAAAGCTCCGGGCGATCCTGAGTGATCCGCGTATTGTGCTGCTGGAATTGGACGCGTATCATAAAAGTGCGACGAAAGTCGATGACAGAGACCTCAAGAAGACGTTTGTGGATTTTGCGGACGAGCAGAAATAAGGTTCGTGGGTGCGAATGTTGTAATAAAAAGCGCGTTTCTTTTGCCAGAAAAACTGAATCTGCTACATTTGCAGTCCTAAAATGAAATAAACACACACAGAGGAGTGGTAGAGCGGTTTATTGCACCGGTCTTGAAAACCGGAGACCGTAACAGGTCCGGGGGTTCGAATCCCTCCTCCTCTGCTTGATTGATTGCTAACCCATTGGGTATCAATGGGTTTTCTTTTTATAGGATGACATCGAAGGATGACAAATCATCCGAAGTACCCCCATTTCTACATGATACCAACCAAGAAACAGCACCAAAAAATTTCCTCTGAGGTGCTGACCTATCTTGATGGCCCGGCCACAGAACCGCTATTTATCAACGGGAACTCAACAGAAATTCTCCAACATTTCCCGGATGATTCTATTGACTGCATAATTACATCGCCTCCCTACTGGGGGCATAGGCAATATGACAACGGCGGGATCGGACTAGAGACCGAGTACACGGAATACGTAGATAATCTTATTGCATTAACTGCCGTAATCAAACTTAAACTCAAGAAGTCAGGATCATTCTGGCTTAATCTTGGGGATACGTATAAGGAAAAATCCCTTCAAGGAATTCCTTGGCGAGTGGCTTTTGCTATGATTGACAAACAGGGTTGGATTCTCCGGAATGACGTTGTTTGGAATAAACACAAAGGAGGGATTGACAGTAGCAAGGACAAGTTACGCAACGTCCATGAGTACGTATTTCATTTTGTTAAGAACAAGAAATACTATTACAACGGTAAGGACATACGGCATGACCCTAGGAAATCGCAAATAAGAAACGGACATGTCGTGTCTGCTACCGGTGTTACAGGAATTCGTTACCGAAGACACATCGAACTTTCAACGCTAACTCCCGAAGAAAAAGAGAATGCCAATGTTGCCTTGGATAAGGTCTTAGAAAGAATACGACAAGGTGAATTGAGTGATTTTCGAATGATAATCCGTGGAAGGCACCGAACCACCCATTCTGATTCTACAAAGGTTTCGGGTCGTGCAAAAGACTTGCAGAAGAACGGCTTCTATTTTCTCTTTTACCATCCCGATGGCACGATGCCCGGAGATGTCTGGGATGTCGTGCCCGAAGACTCCCAGAAACGAGAATTGCACTATGCTCCCTACCCGGAGGATTTATGTCGAGTTCCGATCCTTGCAACATGTCCGGAGAATGGGATTGTACTTGATCCTTTCTGCGGTACTGGGACAAGTATGGTTGTCGCATATAAGACGAATCGAAAGTCAATTGGAATTGACATCTCCGGTGAATACTTGAAACTGGCAAAAAAACGTATCAAATGAGTCGTTCCAAGATTTCTGAATTCTTCAATTTTCCCACCTGTGATACTACTCTCGACTGGGGGAAGATCGTGGAGGATCAACCTTGCTTTTATCTGAATCGTAAATGCATTAAAGTACGAAAAAGCGAACCCTCGATTTCAATTGGTACTTGTTCGGTACAGTATGGGAATTCAAACATCATCATTTGCCCCCATCGGCTACTCCAAAACAAAAGAATATTTCTCGACTCTATCCACCTCCTCACACTTCATGAACCAGGAAATGACCTTCATATTGTATCTGAACTTTCAATACCCGGAGGAAACGTTGACTACTTTTTAGTTTCTGCAAGGGATGGGAAGGTTGTTGACTTCGTTGGGATAGAATTGCAAACGCTGGATACTACCGGTACGTTATGGAATACACGCCAGCACTTTCTACAAGACATGGGTGTGCTTGACCCCGATCTAAATATACCGAATGCAAATTTCGGAATGAATTGGAAGATGACCGCCAAAACTATTCTGGTTCAACTTCATCACAAGATTGACACCTTCGAGCATCTGTCTAAACACCTCGTACTTGTCCTTCAAGATAACCTTTTGGAGTATATGTCAAGGGAGTTTTCATTTAGCCACATTTCCCGTACTCCGAGCATTGGACATGCCATGCACTTTCATTCGTACCAACTAGTTGAACCCGATGGTTGCTATAAAGAACTAAGGTTAATGAGACGCATGAGTACAGACGCAGCAGGTATTTCAGCGTGTTTAGGACTTCAAGCACAAGCCAGAGTTGAATTGGAAATCATCCTCGATGCATTACAGTCAAAAATATCTCCGAAAACCTTGTTTATCATCGCCTAGGCTTCAACCAACATTTTTAGTTTTCGCACAGTATTAACGGAGCGGTTTGTTATTTTGGATATTCTACGGATTGAAAAATTGCCGTTGTTAATCTAATCAGGTCAATAACGTCTTGATGTTTCTTTATTAGGGATTCCTTTGTTGTCGTGGCACCTAACTTGCGACCCCTATAGACCCCTTTAGCTTTAGCCAGTTTAATTCCTTGCGATTGCCTCTCTTTACGCAAGCTGTTTTCCATTTCCGATACACTGACTATTCACGCTACGATTGAAATTTGTTAACCAAACTCCTTATCACGCATCATGTCGTATAGGGGAAAAAGCTTTTCAAATTCCCTCATGACGGTGTCTGGAAATTCCTTAAGTGAAACTTCGGGATCTTCAATACGAAAGTCTCTGCCGATGACAAAATGATTGGAACTGTGATCACTCTTACAAAACGTATGAAGCGCATCCTCGTCCTCGAACGAACTTAATGGCACGTTTTCATCAAGCCATATAAAATAGGGGTCTCTTAATTTTTGACATGCTTTAAAGAATTGCTCACGATACACTTTGCTGCTGTTCATCTTATCACGAAAATGGCGGCGATCAAGTTCACTACCACCGTTGCCTTTTGCGAAGAATAGCCAAATGCCGATATCGTTTTGATGAATAATCACCTGTAGCCTGGCATGATTAATAAAGCTCTGTGTGTTCTCGGAATCATCGTCATCACGCGGTGAGTATTTATTCCGGTATTGATTTAGAAGCTCGTTGTTCTTGCCATAGCTTAGCCATATCGATTTAAGCTGTTTGGATGTATAGCCATCCTGGTGCGAAAAATGCGAAACAATAAATCGATCAATATGATGATGCGCCAGTTCTCTGAAATTCTTTTGGGCAAATAAGGGGAAGATTTGGCTGTGAAGTTCAAAGAAGCGATCATAAGCTGCTTTGCGTTCCCTGTTAGCTGCTGCCGAACGATCTTCCCATAGTACAGGACGAAAGGCCCAGTGATGCTCGTATTTAAAATAACGGTTACCAAAGTCTATTCCCTCCAGAGGATTACCAGTTGCCGGTTTCTTAAAGCCGGACTTCCGTGAACGGCGAACAATACCCTCAATCTCTTTGGTCTCATTATACCGATTTTCATACAGGGCAATGTTATCCTTGTTGATGGGGAACCCTGCATGAAATAGTTTGGTAAACCATTTTTGAATTTCAATGCAATCATCCTGATTTTCAACAAAAACACCCAATTCAATATTATCCTGAAAACCTCCAAGCGTCATATTCGCAGAGCCAACCACGGCAGTATACTTCAGTCCGTGTTGAAGCAAGTAGACCTTCGGATGGAAAGTTTTGGATGTCTCAAACAAACGCGCAAGAAAATTATCGGACAACCGCGATTGAATGTGGTATAAAGCCTTCGGCTCCGTGGGTAGGTCTGTGCCAATTAAAAATTTGACGCTTGCATGTTCGTTCTTAATTTCTGCTAATAACTGTTTTAACGCAGTCTCCTTTACCAAGGCCATCGCGACCCAAATTACATCGGCTGAATTTAGTAACGGTGCAAGGTCAGGGAATAGACGTTTCGAAATCATACCAGGGATAATGCGGAGTCTTTTGGGTAAATAACCAAAAAAACACCGCTATTTAAAATAGGCAAGCAATTCAATATTGTAAAACTTCGTTTCGGACAAGAAGGGAACCAGTTTGACACCTCTTGGATGACGTCCTTGGCAACAGTTTTTATGTAAGTCCACGCCCATCAGTAACCCCCAGGGCAGGAACCCAAGGTACCCGACTTTTGCTCTCCTATTACCATTTACATTTGTTTACATTATTAAGTATTCGACCGCTTTATTAAATTCCGCACTGGAAACGACCGTGTGATAATACCTACGATCGATACCGACTCTGCAGTCATCATAAGCATTGAAGTTTATCTATTTAATATCATTCTCGGCATTCCAGTCTATTTCTTTTTGAGATGGCTGCTAAAGCGGCTAATAGCAACCGACCGTAAGAGGAGAATAGTTACGTGGATAGCTACGATTTTGCTGACACCCCTGCTTTATATTTTAATCGTCCTGATTATTATCCTTAGCGTCAGCTATTATCCGTCAAAAAAATTCAGCGAGCAGCAATGGCTGAGGGACAAAGAACGGCGGTATGAGCTGTCCGAAGATTTAATCGAGCGCGAAATCTTGATAGGAAAAACAAAGCCGGACGTTCGACTCCTGCTTGGAGATGAGGGGAATGCCGACGAAAGCAACCAATGGAACTATTACCTGGGTTTCCGCCCTCAGTTATTCAGGATAGATCCGGATGTATTAACAATAGAATCTAAAGAAGGCATCGTTGTACGCGTGGAGCAGCACGGGACTTGAGTCGTCGGATGAAGACGGTGACAATTTGGAGGCCTGTAGCCAAAATTGCTAACCGCCGCCCAAATACCTATCTTAGCCCCACGTTTCACGAGGAAGGAAATCATACAATCCTGCCTACAGGCGGGACGTTAGTGGCAAACAACTACCTGAATATGAACGACGGTACCATCGACAGTCTACGGGAGGCGCTGAAGCATTCTCCGGACAATACACCTTTGCGCATGCTGCTGGCCGATACCCTGTTGAACCTGAACCGGTTCGAAGAAGCGGAAGCCGAATACACCCTGGTGCTGAAAGCCGACGGCAACGACCTGAAGGCGAAAACCGGCCTGGCGCGTGCTTACTTCCAGAAAGGCAATTATTCGGCCTGCAACGTGATCCTGGAAGAAGTGATCGAAAGCGGCCGGCAGGACGTAACGATACTGTCGCTGTATGCGAAAGGTTTGCTGAAAGAGCATTCGACCGGCAAAGCCATCGAGATCTATAAAAAAGCACTGGCACTCGATCCAACCTATTTCGACGAAGAGCTGGACAGTCAGCTTCGCGTACGGGGCACCTACGAACAACAGGAAGAAACAACGGAAGCGCCGGACAGCCGATTCTTACAAAAGCCTACCGTGAACTTCCAGGATGTCGGCGGTATGGAATCCGTTAAAAAGGAGATCGAGCTGAAGATCATCAAGCCATTGCAGCACCCGGAACTATACAAAGCCTACGGCAAAAAGATCGGCGGCGGCATACTGCTCTACGGCCCGCCGGGATGTGGCAAGACATTCCTGGCCAAGGCAACAGCCGGACAGGTAAATGCTAAATTTATCAACGTTGGGTTGAACGATATACTGGATATGTGGATCGGCAACAGCGAGAAAAACCTGCACGCCATCTTCGATCTTGCCCGGCGCAACGCTCCCTGCGTATTGTTCATCGACGAGATCGACGCCCTGGGCGCCAGCCGCAGCGACATGAAACAGTCGAGCGGACGGCACCTGATCAACCAGTTTCTGCAAGAGCTGGACGGAATCGACAATAACAACGAAGGCGTGCTGATCCTCGGGGCGACCAACACACCCTGGAATCTCGACCCTGCCTTCAGACGTCCGGGCCGGTTTGACCGGATTGTGTTTGTCCCGCCTCCGGATGACACGACACGCGAGTCGATCCTGAAGCTCAAGCTGAAAAACAAACCGACAGCCGCCATCGACTACAGCCAGATCGCAAAAAAGAGTGAGCATTACTCCGGCGCCGACATCGACGCCATGATCGATATCGCGATTGAGCTCAAGCTGGAAGCCTCGTTCGCCGACGGCATCCCCCAACCGATAGATACCAAAGACTTGCTGAACGCAGTAAAGAAACATAAGCCCAGCACCCAGGAGTGGTTCATGACGGCCAAGAACTTTGCCATGTTCGCGAACGATACTGGCTTATACGACGATATCCTGAATTACCTGAAAATAAAGAAATAGCCCGGTGGAAGACATTCGAATTGCCAAAGTTGACATCCTCATTCAGCAGAAGAAATATGCCGAAGCGGAACGTATTCTCAAAGACCTGCTTGCCACCGATGCGAACAACCTTCACTACCTGGCGCTGCTGGCAGAAATAAACCTGCAGCAGGATAAGCTGGATGCGGCGAAGAGCATCATAAACAGTGCCATCGGCATGTCGCCCGATGCATCGATGCTGTTTTCGATCAGAGCGAGAATCTTCCTCCAGGAAGAAGATTACAAGCAGGCTGAAAGCGACATCCGCCAGGCGATCGCGCTGGATGCGTACGAAGCCGGGTACTTTGCGATCCTGGCCCACGTCAGACTGGCGCGGAAGGACTACGAAGAGGCCCTGACCTTCGCCAACAAGGCGCTGGAGATCGACTCTGAAAACCTCCTGGCATTGAACACGCGGAGTACTGCGTTGCTGAAGCTCAATAGAAGTGAGGAGTCTTTCGATACCATCGAAGGCGCCCTGCGCGAAGATCCGAACGATGCGTATACGCATGCCAACTATGGTTGGGGTCTGTTGGAAAAAGGCCATCACAAAAAAGCACTGGAGCATTTCCGGGAAGCGCTTAAAAACGATCCCAACTTCGAGTACGCACAGGCAGGCATGATGGAGGCGCTCAAAGCAAGCAACCCGGTTTACAGGTTGTTTCTGAAATATGCCTTCTGGATGGGTAATCTCACCTCCAAATATCAGTGGGGGGTAATCATCGGTTTTTACTTTGGCACCAAGTTCTTGCGGAAGGCGGCAGAATCCAACCCAGGCCTACAGCCGTTCCTGGTGCCCTTGATCATCTTGCTGAGCCTGGTGGCCTTTTCCACCTGGATCATCGAACCGATCAGCAACCTGTTCCTTCGCTTTAACCGCTACGGCCAGTTTCTGTTGAGCAAGCAGGAAAAGATGAGCTCGAACTTTGTCGCCGTCAGCTTGCTGGTGTGCTTCACAGGGATCGTGCTGTATTTTATTCAGGGCCAGGATGAGTTCCTTGCCGTCGGTGCATATGGTCTCGGTATGATGGTGCCGTTGAGCGCAATGTTTTCTCATACGAAGAAGAAAAATATTCTGCTGATCTATGCCATCGCCATGGGCGTTGTCGGGGCGCTCGCCGTTCTTGGCAGTCTGGCGAGCGGGGAACTGTTCAATTCATTTTCGGTGATCTTCTTGTTCGGATTCATCGCGTTCCAGTGGATTGCTAATTATATGGTGATCGAGGGGAAGAAAAGGTGAATGGATGAAGTCTTCGTGACTTTTTAACAACATTGGCATTCTGATGCACATATGCGACGAACGATTTTCCCGCTCGTCATCATTATGCGCTTCACGTTTCTGATCACCCCGGTACTTGTCTTGCTCGCTGCATGCTGCCGCCCGGGCAAGGAGCGTCAACATATTTCACGCATTATATCTCCTCTTACGGCTGCTTTGGCTCTTGCAACGAGAAAAGAGAACATGAAATTCCTTGAGATAAATCCACTGCGTTGTTATCAAAGTGACCGAAATTCACAGGAACAAATAGCATACTTTTATGAAATTTCGCCGTTGCCCGCATCTAATCAGAGACTATAACATAAAACCATGAGAATTCTTTTACTAGCCTTCCTACTTCAATCCGCCGTTGTTTGCACCTACGGCCAGCAGACCTACCCGTATAAAGTATACGATTTCTCCTCCATAGACCCCGCCAAGGTCGACAACGACCGGCTCAACCAGCAGTTAGATTCAATATACCGTACTTCGGGAGCCGACTCGCTCGCACAGCTAAGACAATATGTATGGTCCCGCCAGGAGTCTCCGCGATACGCCGCCTTCATTGTTGGTTATCAGCGGGACAGGGCTTCGCTTACCGATCTGAATACCGGCCTCCAGTCCAGCGGGTTCAGTGCGCTTTCCGAAAACTTTAATGGAATCCCCTTTGGGTTCGAGGCCCGCGGGAAGCGGTTCGCAGGCGCGTGGCTTGTAACCGTCGGCCTCAAGAACAGTGTCGAAAACAACGCCTACGTGGTTAAAGCGGACGGCGCCAACATGCAGCTGTGGATAGGCTATGACGTATTGAACCTGAAACGCCTGCATCTTTACCCGCAGGTTACCGCCGCGTTGCAGGGCTTTAACATCCAGACGGAACGAAAAGGCACAACCGACATTACCGACGTGGGCGACCTGTTCTCAAGCGCAACCAGCACCACCACAAAACTCTACCGGGACTCCTTCGACCTCGGCTATGGCGTGGAGCTCGACTACAGACTGATCTATGGGCATTCCGGCGGCCTCATCCTGGGCGTCCGGTACGGCCAGTCTGTCGCGGCCGCAAAGGGGAAATTTGAGATCAACGACGACAAATCGTCTTTCAAGCTGGACGATAGATTAAATGAATCGTTCTTCCAGGTAGTTCTAAAGATCTACGGAAAAAACTAATCATGAGAAATGTTGCTCTATCCACAAACTGTGAACATCCATGATAAAAACATTGGCACTGGCATTGAGCGTGATACTGGCAATCAGTATACTAACCTTCATCTCCTTTCAACAACTTTCAGCGGCAAAGGAAAAAGTAAAGCTGATAGACTGGAAAGCCAATCCCTGTGACGACACATACGACCCATACCGACTGGTAAACCGCATAACAGAAATTAGAACCCAGGGCGAAACTACTTTTTTAACCATTAGCTTCCGCGAAAGCTGCTGTAGCCGGTTCAATCCGCAAATTGATTTCAAAGGCAACAAGCTATTTTTATTGGCCTATAAAGGCGATCCAGCAGATTCTTGCGCATGCACCTGTTGTTTTTCCATTGAATTTGCGATAGAACAACTTCCGGCGAGTGAATACCAAACCTATTTTCACGGAAAGAAGATTGAACTATCGAACGATCATTACAAGACCACTCAGCCGACGAGCGAAGTATATAAAGGAAATACAATCAATCGGATGAATCGCTATGGATTCAAAGAAGGCCTTTGGATGACTTTCTACAAAGATGGAAGCATCGAATCAATAGAACAGTATCCGGAAAGTGAGCTTTACTATGAAGAGTCTCCACTCTGGAAAAAAGATTTCTATCCTTCCGGGCAACTATCATTCTTTTCCAGAAATGATTCGACAGAGTACTGGTTTAAAGATGGTACATTAAAGTCCCAATTCACAGAATACAGCGTCGGCGATACAACCTATAAAAAGGTATTCTGCAGCTATGACAACCGGCGACTTTCCGAAAGGTCTCTGGAAAGAAGTTACCCGACAAGCTCCGCCAGTAAACTCGATCCAGGTTCTAAAGCAGGAGGATCGGAAACGGAGATACTCTATCACGAGAAGTATTATAAAACTGGACAGTTAAAATCCCGATTCGGCAAGGACACCACGTATACCTGGCATGAGTCTGGGAAAATTGCCTCCCGTGAATTTAAGGAAGGAACGATTGCGTACGATGAAGATGGTTTTGTGACCGAGCGAGCATTTTACTGGCAAACCAAAGGTCCGGCGGTCTGGGGCGACATGCACAATTCGCTTTACGCCGAGATCGGCCGTGACGGAAAAGTACTGAAAATCCATTTTGTCAGAGATGAGATTATTCCAGATGGAATAGTACCCAGCGCACATTATAATTGGACCTGGAATGAAGCCGGAAAGCTGATCGAATCTCCGGAGGAGTGGAAAGAGCCGCTTCCCTGGACGAAATTTAATCAATTGCGCATTCGGTAGTCACCGGTATTTTTACAGCCTTTTCTGTCCGCCTGGGCATAGCTAATTCTTATTCAAAGGCAGGTCAAAGCCACGGATACAGCAAGGATAAAGCATAGATAAAGCATAAATAAAGCACAGTTCAGGCACTATACGAGGAGTTGCTTTATCTATGCTTTATCTATACGTTGAATGTGCTTCAAATGTGTTTTGAATGTGCTTTTAGGATGTGACTGCGCCGGTAATCTCGCCCATCATTCAGGGATCATGCGACACCATTCGCGTTGTAGCCCCTTCTAGGTCAATCAATTCTCGTCTTCTTCATCCCTTCCCGCCCATAAATCGTTGGAAAGTACATACATTCGACCACTGCCGGATTGATCGAATAGCTTCCCGAGTACCTCGGCAGTAACGAAATCGAATACGTATATCTCCCCTTCCTCAAATACTGACAGTAAATATTCGTCTTATGGTTGTAATACTCCCGATGCACTTCCCCGTTCGCCCTGAGCTGTGGCTTTGATTCATAATAACATCCGGCAGGAATAGGTACTTCGATCATAACGTACTCCGCATCGCCCTTCACGTCTACATCGACCATGAGCTTTACAGGCTTTCCCGTTTTCAACGTCTTCAGGGAGTCTTCAAAATAGGTAGAAACAATAAAATCCTTCTCTGACTTTGCCGGGGCGCTGTTCCAACTTTCCTGGTAAGCCGTAAAATAAACCGGTAGCTGCCCTATCTTTGAAACGGTAAGCGTTCCGTCTCCCGACACCACTTGCTCAAATGGAAACCGTTCAATCTTTTGATCACTCAGACCGGACAGTTGAAGCACCGGCTTTGATATTGACCGCTTTTCAGCCAGGATTCCCGGCAGTATCGCCTCCAGGATCAACGACGACTCATATGTATTTCTCCAATGTTGTCTTCGACTCTCCAGGAAATAATTCCGGAGCTTAATTAACTCCCCGCTTGATGGACTTTTCTTTTCGATCATTTTATAAACGAGCAACGTGTTGAGAACCGAGTTATCAAACAGATCCATCCGGTCTTCACCCCAGTAAGGGTTTCCCTTGACAGTGTACGATCGAAGGGAATCGATCCAGTGCCAATCCGGACTTTCGCCCGATAATTGCTTTAGGCGTTGCACACTTAGCTTATCGTGTAACGATGCGGTAGCGGACCGTTGAATACTGTCGACCAGCTCCTTGATCTGCAATTTCTGCCCTTGTTCAAGAAGATACGTTTGCACATCGAGCCGGCCCGTTGCGACTGTGTTGGCAAGGTTGATCACAAGGTAGTTTATGAGAGACTCCCTGTTTATCGCTACCGGATAGCCGTTCTTTTGTGCAAGATCAAGACTTCTTGCCACATGCAGCGTGATCCAAACATGGCCCTGCCCCGATCCCCACCAGCCCCAGCTTCCGTCCTGGTTTTGATGGCCCACCAGCTTCCGGATCATTCTTGAAATTTCCCGCTCGTCTTTGAATCGTTCGTTGTTATAGGCGCAGATTTGCTTTTCAAGCAATAACGCCAGCAACCTCGAAGCTTGTTGCTCATTGCACTCGTATGGATAATGTTTTAAGAAACGAATTTCATCCGTGAGCACATCCAGTAGATCGGCTTGTGCATACAGCCTGATCTTCCCCGGTCGATTATTGAAGTTCAACACCACCGTCGTATCGTTCGTTAACGAAACAAAATATCCACTTACCTCTTTCACGCCCTGTGGATACACCGGAACTTTCCTCAACTCACCGTCTGAATAGTCCTTATAGGACACTGAATATAAAACGGATAAGGTATCAGCGTTTTTTGCGGTAAGATGGATCGTATCGATCCTTGAATCTTTGACTTTAAACGATGACCTGTCGATCTCTTGTTCGTCTATTTTAATTATTCTCTCCAGGTCAATTTCGTCCTGTGCGTAGGAAGTGATCTTGCCGATCGCACGAGAGGAATCTCCTTCGATTAAGAAAAGAGGTTGCGCGACCTGCGCCGCCAGCGGTTTGAAAGACTTGATCACGGAACTGGTTTGGCCCGTGAGTTTTCTGGCTACGCCCAAAACATGTGCGTCCCAACCGGTGATATCATCGGGAAATGTGGCGTCAAACTCCGCATGCCCGTTCAGGTCAGTACGTAAAGTGGGTTTCCAAAAAGCGTAGTCTCTGAAATTTTTCCGTAGCGAATTACCCGGTACGTTTTCCATTGCGGCAGCCGTTATAGCGGACTTGCTGGTCCGCTTCAAACCTTCTTTTGTAATCCCGGGCCTTGTCGACAGCAAAATAATACCGTTGGCTCCACGCGAGCCATAAATAGCAGTGGCCTCCGAATCTCTCATCATTACCATCTCCGTTATCTGACTTTTATCAATATCCTGAAGCCTCACAATTCTACCGTCCAGTATCACCAACGGCTCAGCTTGGGTCTGCATACTAGAATATCCGCGTATTACAAGAGCAACGGAATCTTCGAGCTCAGACATGTACCGCGAGGAATTGATCAGTGTTCCTGCCACTCGCCCGGAGAGTTGGGTGGAAACGGAGTATCCGAGATTCCTGCGTTCTGTTTGAACACCCATGCCGGTGACCACGATCTCTTCCAGGTGGGCGACATCACTTTGTAGTATTGCGTTTATACTTGACCGGCTGTTGATGGAAGCTTCCTCCGTCACCATGCCAATGAACGAAAAGACAAGCGTACCGTTGGGAGGGCATCTTAATTGATAGTTCCCGTCCATATCCGTTACCGTTCCGATCGATGTTCCTATTACCATCACGTTGACTCCGGGAAGCGGAGCACCGTCGTCTTCAGAAACAATTCTGCCGGTCACAACATGGTCGAAGGAATAATTCGCCGATGACTCCTGGTAAAATAATTGTCTTACGTTCTGAAGCTCTTGCTGACGACTTTTTGTGCTGTAGACAGCATCGACGGACCATTTCTTTATTGTATTCAGAACCTGAACACTAAAAGTATCGGGATCGTGAAGCTTGAGCAGTTCGAGATCATAATAGTTGTTCCCATATGGCTTTATGTCCACCGAGTCGACTTTTAGATATTGCTCGTTGCTGAAGATGACCATAGCCTGATAGCTTCCCGGATAAATGGGAAGATTTTTTACGTCCTGGGTGGTGATGAAATAATTGTCGGGATTGTTCAGATCAACAACAAAGGTTGCCCTGACCCTCAGTTTGCCAGCATCTTCTGGAAGGTGATCGAACGTCAATCTTCCGATACGTTTTGAAACCGGTTCAAAGTCGGGGAAACGTTTGAATGGAATGGGTGCATTTGTTTCGATGTTCTTCCAGTATTCCCCGATTGCGTTACGCGTCAGGACCTGATCCTCAAACGAAGGGATGTCCGATTTCCATCGAAATCCGCGCTGCAGGTAGTTCGCTGTTTTTGTGTCACGCATTTTAAGCAGACCTTCCTGAAAATCGTACGAGTAGAACGGCTCATATCCGAACGTATGGTGAACGCCATCCTTTCGGGCATACGTCGTCGTGCCTGGATAAAATGGGCCGACAAGGCGTTCATAATACGAGTAACCGTAGTAGTTATCTCTGGCCCCAATCAGGCGGTACACGTTTCCTTGCTGAAGAAAGGCATCACTTGTTGCTTGTCGGGTATTTACAACCATGAAGTACCGACTCAATTTCCGCAGCTCCTCGTCAGAAAATTTAAAAGGCATTTCTATTTCCGTGCAGTTCGCCGGTAAATGATTCCGGTCAATAGAAAAGATCAGCTTCTGATTGGCCTCTATCCTTACGTTGGAGATCGTAAGTAAACGATTGGTGAGCCTAATGGCGATCGTGTGCTCTCCCGGAGCGATATGAAATGAGTATGGCTCCAGCGTTGACACACCCGCGTAGTAGACAGGCTGTCCATCAACATAGATCACTTGAATGGGCTGATTACTTCCCCTCCCGACCACGACAGGTGCAAATTGTGACGTTTCAGCTTTTGTACGGTATTCGAAATAACCCGCGGCGGGAAACAATAGTTTATAGAATGCGATGCTGTCGAGGCCAAGTGTCTTTTTCCAATAAGCCCATTCAATACTTTTCGATACGCTTAGATCGAACTCCTTCGTGTTGAATTCGTTGAATATGGCTCTGCTTTTATGACCTCTTGAAAATGACGGAACAGACGGCACGGACGTCGTTTCAAATTTCCGGGTGACGGCAAGCGCAGTCAAGTCGACATTCTCCACCGGTTCACCAAAGGCATCCCGAACGGCAATCTTAAAGCTGGCCTTTTGCCCGGGATAGACAATCGCAGGATGATCGAGCCTGATCTCGAGATTTCGCCTGTCGAACGCGATCTCATAGTCCCTGGTTTCGGACTTGCCAGCCCATATATACTGAACCGATAACGAATAGCTGTCGGAGACTTTTGCCCGCCTTCTGATGCGCAAGGATTCGCCTTGCGAGCTCTCAAGGAGGGTTCCATTCTTAAACAGGAAATAGCGGAACGGTATCCTTCTGGGATTTTCCGAAACAATGATCAATGAGTCGGCTGTTCTATTAGACGATACCTGAAGCTTGTCGGGCAGCGCTTCCAGGTCAATTCCATCGGACACTGTTTGGGTGCCTGACAAATAACTTACCGAATACCAATCCGCAAACGGATCAACCCGCTCCGCGTATGGCAAGGTGATCTTCTTATCAACAAAATCATACGATGGATTGGAACGGCTAAGGGTCACCTCCGTCACGACAGGATTTCGTGGATCAAGGTTCGTAACCTTTACACTGTCATGCTCCAGGTCAATGACCAGGGGAAACGGCTTTGAATCGTGATCAAGTGATACAATCTTCACGGTCCGCTCATTTTCCGCATTGTAGAACGCAACGGTCGCTTCATAACGCAAGGATACGCCCGGCATGACAGAATCCGGTATACTTATACGGGTTTCTCCCACAGGATCGAGTTTTGTCTGATAAAACCAAAGTGTGTCCGGAACAAATACCTTCGGCTGATAATACTTCACCACATCTTTAGGCCGTAAGAGAATATCTACCCTGACATCAAAAAGAGGCATTTCATTCGAGTCTTCTCCCCTCAGATACAATACTGCCGGTTTGAGTTTTGTCTTGCGTTCACTTCTCGCCGAATACGAATTATTCTTCAATTGATATTCCTCGTATCTGAAATTAGTCGACAATAGCGTGTTGCCTTTCTTACCTCTGAATTCTATTGAATAACTTTGATCCAGCTTTAAATTCAGGCTATCGCTGAGCAGGAGTTCAAATTGATACGCGCCCTTCCTGTACGATTCTATGGTCCCAATTTTTTTACTGAACGCATCGGGGTAATACTTATTCAAATAAATGTCAACAGTTTCTCCGACTGGATTTCCTTTCGTTGTCGTTACGATCCCCTTTAACCGCAGTGTGTCATAAGGTTTGAAACGGGGTTTATTGAGAACGATATATCCGCTGCGGGGCTTTGGCTTAAAAATCCTCGCCGTTCGATGATAGATCCCAGGGGCAACCAGGCGATCACCATTTATTATTCTTTGAACCGTCCCCGTCATATAGAAGATAGGCGAAATAATGTGATTGATCGGGAACGTCTGGGCCATTTTCCTTCCGGTCCGCACAAAGAACGTATTGTTAAACTTCCGTTCGATTTCAAAGAAGGACACATGCCCCTGGTACGCGGCGCTCACGATTCCTCTTTTGTTGGTTTTTCCCAGCCGATAAGCCCTTATGCGCTCCTGGAAGGGAATTCTTTTTGATCGGACCTCCACTTGTATATCCTGTAACTCTTTCCCTTGCAAGTCATTAAAGACCATCACCAGGTCCCTGTGATTGTTCAGGAGATTCATGCTGAGGTTATTGACGGATCGAAGCTCGCAGTGCAAGCTTCCGTTGACGGTCTTTACGAAGACAAAATGTCCTACCGGCAATTCCTTTCGATAGGTAGAATCGGTCGGGTAGAGATCGAAGAGATGATGGAGAAAAGTGGTATCGATCTCCCCAATATCCTTGTACAGGACTCTAGCCTGTTCGTTACTGACCTTGTAGATGACGGTGTAGTAACTGCTTCTCCGGCTTTCAACGAGATCTTGAGCCGAAACAGGGATCGAGATTAAGGATTGTAAAATGAGTAATGTCAGACAGAGTCCTCTCATGGCACGGTAGGTTATCAATACCCATGATTCCAAAAGAGGCAATTTTCCATAAAAAAGAAGCTGGGCGGGATCAAAAAACACAAAAAAAACCGAATTCAGTGCGCTTTGACTAACCCCGGGCTAATCACGTCCTAAAAAATGCCACCCGAACGCCACCGCATGCACGAACAATAATTCGATTGCCCTGCCGCGGAGAGCCCGGCTGTCATGCCCGCTCTCTCTTTACAACGACCGAAGCAATCATCGAAATCGCCAGCAGAAACGCTATCACGATGAGCGAGATCTCAACCGGTATTTTAACGAAATCAGCAAAAGACATTTTCAGGCCGACGAACACCAATATAGTCGCCAGGCCGTATTTTAGATACGCAAAATATTTTTCGATCCCAGCAAGCGCAAAGTAGAGAGAACGGAGCCCGAGAATTGCAAACACGTTTGACGTATACACGATAAACGGATTTTCCGATATGGAAATGATCGCCGGAATTGAATCGACAGCGAAAATGAGGTCCGTTCCCTCAATTAAGATCACGACGATAAACAAGGGTGTTGCCCACAAACGGCTATCACGTTTGACAAAAAAGTTATCACCCTCGAACGAAGCAGTTACCGGAAAAATCCTGCGCACAAACACCACCAGCGGATTGTTGTCTAGGTTCATCGGTTTATCAGCGCCGGTGACCATCCGAATGCCGGTAAATACGAGGAATGCACCGAACACGTAGATCAGCCAATGGAATGTATGAATGAGCTCGATACCCGCAAAAATGAAGATCACTCTCATGATCAACGCTCCCAAAATCCCCCAGAAGAGCACTTTATGCTGATATGATGCCGGTACGCTGAAATACGAGAAGATCATGATGATGACAAAGATGTTGTCAATGCTCAATGACTTTTCGACAAGATAGGCCGTGAAGAATTCCAGCGCTGTTTCTTTATCGAAATAATAAAAAACGAAAAGATTGAACAGCATGGCTAGCCCGATCCAGACCGCCGTCCACGTGAGCGCTTCTTTTACGGACACTTCGTGTGATTTCCGATGAAACACACCAAGGTCCAGGGCCAGCATGCCCAATACGAAAACGCTAAAGCTTGTCCAGAGCATTGCTTCTTCAGTCATGTATTTAACGGTTTACGTTTTACATTTGTCCGTTCAGGTGATCTGCACTCACGTCACAGCAATTATGCTCCACTGAGCACGTACCCAATGTCTCAGGGCGGCGCGATCATCATGATCGAGGTACCGGAATGCTTTCTTGTATTCCTTTCTGAATAATCTCTTATCGAAACTGATCTTTGACAAAATAACTTTCGAGTACTCAAGCATGCTGAGCTTAAATTTTCTTTCACCCATGATAAATTCCGAATTATGTGGAAGGATAAAGCAGCCCTCAACGATTCTTGCGTTAAAGCGATTGCAAAAAACTAAAGGAAGGATTGGCGTCCATCGATCAGGACGCTAACGGGTGAAAGACTAAGGGCGCAGAATATTGCATTTTTACAATTGGAAAGGCACGCAGAGATCCATCCATGGTTGATGCCAACCCTTTAGCAGTATTGTTTGTTACTTTGAAAAACCTGCCGATCTTCATGCCTTTTCTTAGGATTCTATTGTAGAACGTGCGTAGCGGATCATTGGTTTCGCTTACAGTATTAGAAACCAATTAGATGTGTCGATGTTACCATTGGTCTGACTCCACTACTTCGCCACCCAAACCGATCCATTTTTACTAAAACTGCTCTGTTTGATGGTAATGAAATTTTTGAAGATGTGGTAGTTGCCGCTTCCATTCATAATCCTGTTGAAGTCGATCAGGTCAGCGGGGTTTTGGCCGGTGTATACAGCCATCACTTTTTCCGGGTTGAACGGATTCACCCAACCGATCAATAATCCATAGCCTGTCCCTTCATAAACACTTTCCCCGATGATCTTATCGCTATGGACAACGATCGGGATCTGCGACAAATGCTTTTGCAAAAATTTGTTCCCGCTTGGCGTACCCCAGACAGACAAGTTGTAATCCGCCAGGTCCATGGCCAGGGCAGCGGTGTCCGCAATGATCGCCGCATCTTTCAACGTTTTTATCCTGCCCTTGTAGTTGTCAATGAAGTCTTTTAATCGCCGGTCAGCTTCGCGATCGGTCTCGCCCGTGGATACGATGATCAGGATGTTCTTTGTATCATATATAGCACCGACAGTCGGCATTGCCTTCAGATTCGGTTTCTTCAGTGCGTCCATTTCCGCCAACCAACCGTCAATATCATGTTGATTGATCGCCTGAAAAGCTTCAGCGATTTTCGGCATAAAGCTCTCCAGGGTAGGATAAACCTCGCGGTTTGCTTCGTAATATTTCAATGCCTTCAGCAACGGGTTCAAATAGATCCATCGCCTCCCTATTTGAGGTCTGACATAGTTCAGCGCTGCGGCATCCTCCCCAAACTTGAGTGCAGCCATCCGGCAGGCAATCGCTTCGGTAAGATGCTCCTTAACCACCGATTGCCAGGAGTGATACGCCTGTGCCCGCATAGATTCTTTCACAGGCTCCCACAACTTCTCAAATTTATCGAACTCGCCGGCGATCTTTTCTTCTGCAGGGTTTGCAAAGGAATGCGCGAACTCATGCCACAACAACCGGTACAGCGCACCGACATCAAACGTCGGCACCCGGATCGCCGTTTTTTCGGGAGCGATCACGGCGTATAGCTGTGCACCGTCTTTGTTGAATATTCTCGGACCAAAATTACCCCATCCCAGAAAGTTCAGGATCACGTTGAACTCATACCCCTTGTGATTCCGATTTCCGCAGTAGTCCATCAGTCGGTTCTTTTCATCAAAGCCCGGCAAATTGTATGTAAGCGTGGTCAGACTAACATTGTACAAGTCAACATTACTGTTGAAGAACCCGGCATAATTGGATGCTTCGGCAAAGTCTTTCATTAACACCCGCAACGAATCAAGCGCAGGACGTCTCGCCTCTGGCACCTCTACGTCCTTGCGCCATTCCAGGTCATTGGTGAGATGCAGCATCATCAGAATGGGCGCATCGATCGTCGTAAAAAGCTTACCGTACAACTGATTCTTATCCAGAAAGGCGAATAGCGGATGTGTTTTACCGTGCTGAAAATGACTCGCTATTTTTTGTTTATAATCAAGCTCAATGAAATTCACGAAAGGAATTCCCTGGATCACTTCCACGGTATGGAACAGTTCAATTCGAGGATCAACGGAAAAGTTTACTCCGTTGAGTACAAGTTTGCACTCCTTGTATTTATTTTTCACGGACAGGGATTCTGCCGATTGACGGAATGGATATAGAACTAATACGAGGATAGTAATGAGAGCGTATATAAATTTCACTGCAATGTATTTTAGTGTTATAGGTTTATCCTGGTTTGATACAGTTACCCGCCGAAGTAGAACTTTTTGCTCTACGGCATGCGTTGTAAGCGATCAATGCAAGTGTGATACCAAATTCGAATCGTTGCGCAAAACGCATGATCTTCGCGTTTTTCGCTTCCCTACTGCTCGTTTTTTGATAATTACTGGCCGAAAATGAACAGACCTGATGCTTTATCTATACTTCTAAGAATGCCATTCATGTGAAGTTGACGGGGTTGGAGACCAGGCCGGCGAACCGTGGACTTACACTATACTTTATGACCAGCTACTGGCCTGTCGCTTAATCTTATTAAAGAAAACCTTGTGACTTTAAAGGCGGATTTAACACACTGTGTTTACAGTGTGGATTTCAACGCAACTATTAATGGAAGGAGGGCCTGAAATCCGGGCGATAACACGCGATGGATCCACTGATCTGCCGGCGCGGGGGGATGTGATTTAGAAGCCGGCTATTTCGACATGAAGCAAATCGATAAACAATGTTACTGCATGACATGCCGCTTCACAAACCTGCGCATGTCATGCAGTAACGAATACCTAACCTTTCTTTTTACCCGCCTTCTTTTGTTGTCCCGGCGCGTAAGGCGCGGCCGACTTACTTCCCGTCATCTTCTTCACTTGCCCCGGCGGCGGATTGGTGACTTTTTTAGCCTGTCCTGGCGGCACTTTCGTAGTACCACAAGACGAGAGCATAAATGTCACGAGTACGCTTAGACAGAAAATTTTTCGCATGGTTAATAAATTTTACCGGCAAAGATACCGGCCCTTTAAAGGAAAAGCGCGGGGTTGTAAGTATTTCAACGCAAATCAAATAATACAATCATGCTCCCGTGACACTACCAGCAGAATGCCCAAGGGAATCGTCAAATCCCCTGGGCAAAAACGATCATTGCAACGTAACCTTGACAATACCGGCAACCGCCGGCAGCATCGTAAACTCGTTCGGGTTCGGCACTGCCTCGATGGCCTTGCTCTCCTCCAGCGGCGTACCCGCCAGGTTGAACTGTGTAATGCCGGCACCGGGATATTGATTGATCGCCGTACCGTTATCAAACAATCCGACCATCGACGTAACATCGCCCTTCTCCATCGCATCGAGATCAGCGCCGGTCGTGGCAAAGAACCAATCGTTAGAGAAGCCGTACATGGTAGCCAGCGCAACCCGGTCGCCCTCGCCCACCATAAGCTGCTGCGACACCTTGCCTCCAGCTGCACCGTTTATCCGCGGTAGCAACACGGTATTCGCCATGTCCTTCAACACATATACATTCTTCACGCCGTTCATATCTTTCAACGCCGCCGCCAGCATATCGGCATTGCCCTTCTGCGCCAGCTCTTTCAAGCCCATGCCCCGGTCTTTCTCGCCCGTCCTATAGAACGGGTTCTCCATACCATTGTACACCACGACCAGCACCGGCGACAGCGGCGTAAAGATACCGGTCAGATCCATGAGGTACGTGCTCATCGCCGTATTGTCACCCGCTTCAGCAATGGCCGTAAGCCCGTTGGCCGAAGGCTTATTATTGGAATAGATCGGCTCCGGCATCAACAGGTTGCCACCGGCCACATACGAGATGGCCCACACGCCCGGGCTAAACGGTGTTTCATTCTCGGTGCCGCCCGAAGTGTTCATGATCGTGAGCGTAAACCGCGAGTTGCCATTGTACGCCAGCGACACCTCCATCAGGTCTGACGCCGCCAGGTATGTATTGCCATAGTCATCCATGCCGGCCACCATTTTAATATTCATGGCAGCCGCTTCGGCCATTCCGGGATGTACCACCGCTGCGCCAGGCGCCTGGTTGACACGCGTGCCGTTATCCCACAGCTTCACCTGCGACGACACATCGCCGGTAACAGGGCTTCCGTCATCATTGTATAGTTTAATGCCGGGGTTCTCGGGCGCAAAGAAAAGATCGTTGCTCCAACCGTACATCGTGGCAAATGTCAGCCGTTGATTCTTGGCGGCAGAAAAGGAAAAAGACACCGATTGACCGGGCAGGATCACCGGCGGTGTGCCCGTACCTTTAAAGGTACCCGATTCGACCAGGGGTTTGCTATCGAGCACATTCTCAATAGTGATCGTGCTGGATTGCATCATCGGCGTATCGTCATCGTCATTGCACGATGCCCATACCAGTGCCACAGCAAGCACCGCAACTGATTTTAACATGTTTTGTTTCATGAGCTATTGGTTTCGTTTTTGAATGCCCGAAACAACAGAAACAATATCCCGACGCTGTCGCGGAATTATAACAAAAGTATCACAGCCTGCTACCGCTTTTTTGGCCACCTTTGTAACATGCCAGGCAAGCATGTTTTAATTATAGAAGACGACAGCGACATTGTGGAGCTGCTCACGATACACCTGCACGACCTCGACTGCGAGGTCACCCCGGCATCCTCCGGGCATCAGGGCCTCGCGGCCTCTAAGAACGACCGGTTCGACCTGATCATACTCGACATTATGCTCCCCGGACTCGGCGGCATGGAAGTATGCCGGAAGATCAGGCAAACCGACCGGCATACGCCGATCATGATGCTCACCGCGCGTTCGGAAGAGATCGACAAAGTCATGGGCCTCGAAACGGGCGCCGATGACTACCTCACCAAACCGTTCAGCATCCGCGAGTTCATCGCCCGGGTGAAAGTCATCTTCCGGCGTAGTGAAGAACAACAGAGCACGGAGGGGAACGCAGCCACGTCGGCAGTCATGCGCTACGGCGATCTGAAGATCGACATCGATAAAAGGAAAGTAACGCTCAACAACATCCGGGTAGACCTGTCGCCAAAAGAATTCGACCTCATCACCCTGCTGGCGGGCAACCCCGGCAAGAGCTATAGCCGCAAGAATCTGCTGAACCTCATCTGGGGATATGACTTCGAAGGGTACGAGCACACCGTCAATAGTCACATCAATCGCCTGCGCAGCAAGATCGAGGAAGACGTCTCCAACCCGAAATTTATTCTGACAACCTGGGGCGTAGGCTACCGGTTTAACGAAGAGCTATAACATTTAAGAACATGTCGATTAGAACGATCCATGGCAACCTCCTGTTCTGGAAGATCGCCGCAGCATTCACGGCCTTACTGATCATTTTAGGAGTGGTCTTTGTCGGGATCGCATCGCGGTTTTCAAAAGCATATTATACCGCCGCGCATCAGCAGCTCTATGGCAACATCGCGCACCACCTGGCCACGTTTACACAGCCCTTTAAAAATGGCAAGCCCGACACCACCGTCACGCACGACATCATTCACTCCACCATGGTGGCCAACCCCAGCGTGGAAGTATACCTGCTCGATACGACCGGGCACATCGTAGACTACGTCGTGCCCGACACGACCGTCCAGATCAACCGCGTCAACATCGCCACCGTCCAGGCGTGGCTTGCTACAACGGACGGTGCATTCCCGCTCGGCGATAATCCCAAACAACCCGACGAGCCCAGTATTTTTTCCGCGGCACCGGCCTACGAAAACGGCCGGCTGGTGGGATATGTATATACGGTCCTGTCCAGTCAAAAGCAAAAAGAAATACTCAGCGCGCTGAACGAAAACCTTTACATGCGTCTCAGCGCCTATATTTTCTTTGCCGCGCTGGTGGCAGCGTTTGTTGTAGGCGTCGTTACATTCTTTCTGATCACCGACAGCATCTGCACCATCGCGGGCATCGTCAGACGGTTTAAGGAGGGAGATTATTCCGCCAGGATTGAAGGATACGCAAAAGGCAACCTGGGCATGCTGACGTCTACATTTAACGAAATGGCCGATGTGATCGTCGACAACATCCGGAAGATCACGGCCACGGACAAGTTCCGGCAGGAGCTCATCGCCAATGTATCCCACGACCTGCGCACGCCGCTGTCCATCATGCAGGGATACGTGGAAACGTTGATGATGAAGAAAGACACGCTCTCCCCGTCCGAAAAAGAAAAATACCTGACCGTCGTCTACGACGGCACGAAAAAGTTATCCGGACTGGTGGAGCAGCTTTTTCAATATGCCAAACTGGAGGCCAACGTTATCACCCCACAAAAAGAACCATTTCTCATTCAGGAGCTCGCCAGTGATATCCTGATGGCCTATCAGCTCACGGCATCAACGCGTTCCATCGACCTTCGCCTCGACGCCCCGAACAACCTCCGCCCGGTCTTTGCCGACATCGCGCTGACTGAGCGGGTATTTCAAAACTTGCTGGACAACGCCTTTAAATTCACGCCCGACGGCGGCAGGATCACCATACAGTTCGCCCAGTCAGCCACCGGTATAAAGGTGCGGGTGGCCGATACCGGCGTGGGCATTCCCCTGGAAGATCAATCCTACGTGTTTGAACGCTACAAGCAAATTGACAAAGACAATGCACCCAAAAAAGGGATGGGCATCGGGCTGGCTATTGTAAAGAAGATCCTGGAGCTGCACCAGTCTCCGATCGAAGTCACCAGCGAACCCGGAAAAGGCACGACGTTCCAATTTATACTCCCCACGGAAGGCAACATATCTTCCTCTGCAATGTTGCCTGGTTGACTTAATAGATCCGTCGAAAGCATTTTCTAAGTGGAAAGTGTAGATACGCCCGCATAACTATTACACTTTATACGGCAAATTTTACTGCGGGCTGACCGAAAGCTTATAACCAACACCGTGAATGGTGACAATGGAAACAGCCGGATCTTCCCGCAATAATTTCCGTAGCCTGGAAATAAACACGTCCATGCTTCGCCCAACGAAATAACCTTCATCTTCCCAGATCGCTTTCTGGATGGCGTCGCGCGAGATGACCTGGTTCTGATTGACACAGAACAATTTCAGCAGCTTGGCTTCTTTGTACGTAAGCTCCACCACACCATTTTTTGACGTGATCTGCTGATTTGTAAAATCGTACGCGAGAGAACCCAAAGCATATACTTGCGAATCCTCTGCGATCAAAGGCTTCTCTTCTCTTTTTGCAGCCAGCACAAGACAATAGCTCACCCCTGCCAACGCGCCGCCCAGCAACACAAGCCACCCCGTATTGGCTGTTGCAGCATTTGTCTTGTGTTCATGGAACTTGACCGTAAAATCCATGGGCACACGTATCTGCTCGCGTCGCAGGCAAACCGGCTTGCCTTCCGAGCGGATCCCGTCTGCGTAGAGATTGCCGAACAGCAAGGAATCAAACCGGTGGTCGTACACGGCCAGCTCAAACGGCGCACCGATAGCGTGGGTTCCAAATTCGGTTTTAACCAGTGAATCCAGGGCACCGTAAGCGATCGGCGCGTCTAATTGCACGCGATACGTGCTGAGCGAAAGTTGCTTCACCGGCCTGATGCGCTGGGTGGGGCGTCCTGCGAAGGTCAGAAGTTTATCGCTTATGCTTCGCAGCGCCAGGTTAGCGGTCATCGGCGACGGCGTTTCCTCCCGGGGCCGCATAAACACCTGGAACACTTGAAAGAACATTACTCCCGCCAATATCAGAAAGGCGATCATGAGGAGAGGACGATATCGTCTGATGGACCGGGGGTACGCCATGTGTTTTTATGCTGTTAACGAGTAACAAGAAATCAAAGATACGGGCTTAACAGACGCGTTTGGAAGGTTTTACAATTCATTAACATCATTTTACATGTGTTTTGCAAAGAAGAGCGGGTGCCTGGATACGTTTGGCTATACAAAAACAAAACATATGAAAGCGAAACTTATCATGCTTATCTCGGCGGCGCTTGTGTGTGTAAACGCATTTGCCCAGCCGCCAAAACCCGAAACAGGTGTATTTATGTCAACGGACCAGGGTGAAACCTGGAAACCTGCCGGCGAGGGGCTCCCGGGCGATCTGAACATCAGCGCATGGACAGTAGCCCGGAACAACGCGGCATTCATCACTACCTTCCTGGATGGTGTCTACAGATCGTTCGATGGGAAATCATGGGATCGGATCGGCAACGGACTGCCAAAAGACATCGTCGCCGAAGCCATTACTGTTCATGGAAACTCGCTTTTTATCGGGAGCCACGCGAAGGGCATTTTTGTGTCGCACGACAATGGGAAAACGTGGAAAGAAGCGAGTACCGGCCTTGATAATATGAACGTCCGTTGCTTTTACTCGCAGGAAAACAAATTGTTTGCCGGCACGGAAAAGGGCATCTATGCTTCCGAGAACAATGGGGCGTCGTGGAAGCATCTCACGGGGGATATGCTCATCAATAATTTTGAAGAGGCAGACGGTGTCCTCTCTGCCGGCACGAATCGCGGAACACTGCGTTCGGAAAATCGCGGCGGCACATGGGGTTGGGCGTCGGCCGATTCAGTATTTGTACCCACACCACCCCCTACTTTCCGCATCACACCCGCCAGCCCCCCGATGTTGCTGGCTCCCTGGAAAGGCATCTTCCGTCCACTGCGTGAAAATCGACCATTCCAAAACGGCGGCCTTCCGGCCAACATGCCGTTTAACCGTATACTGGTGACGCCGTTCGGAATATTAGTGTCCCAAAAAGGTGGCGGTTGCTGAACGCTCCAAAACATCACCATAACTTAATACTTCCCGCGTCACTCCAAAAAACGCCAGGTTGTATTATTGCGGCACCGTCCATCCAGGGCGGTGCCGCCCATGTCGCACCCAAGCAAGGAAACAAAAGAAGCCGAATTCAGGGAGCTGTACCTGCAGCACCGGCACCTGCTGTTTTCGTATGTGCACAACATCATCGCCGATCATGCGCGGGCCGAAGACATCACCCAGGACATTTTTATCAACGTATGGGATCGCTTTGACGAGCTCGACATCCGCGAGCCCCGGGCCTACCTCATGCAGGCCGCACGGTTTCAATGCGCCCGGCATTTCAAACGCAATAAATTCACCCACGTGCAGCTCGATGCCGTGGTAGACATCATCAACCGGCACGAGCTCGATCTTTCGCGCGAAGAAACCGAGGAGCTCATGAAACAGATCACCACCAAAGCTGATTCCCTACTGCCCGAAAAATGCAGGCAGGTGTTCGAGCTGCGTTTCTATCATCAGCTAACCAACAAAGAGATCGCCGAAAAGCTCGGCCTGTCCGTCAGCACTGTTGAAAACCAGGTCAACAAGGCACTCAAACTCCTTCGCTTCTCCCTCAGTCAGCAGGCGGGTGTTGTATTATGGGCTGCCACCGTCGGCCTGGGCGTACAGTAGCCGTTGTGTTAACGTAATGTTTTCCGTTCGTAATCCTCTCATGTTTAGTCGCACGACACTATTATCGAATTGTTAAATGAAGAAAACCGCGTAGGTGCTGAACCCGGCGACAGTACTATGTATCTGAAAACGACGCATAGTATTTTCGATGGAAGAAAAGATCAGGGATTTATTTAACAAGTACGTTGACGGAAAAGCCTCCGCCAAAGAGCGGCAGGTTGTAGAAGCATTTTTTGAAAAGATGCAGGAAGGTGGCGTTACACCCGAACGCGCCGTACAAGATCGGCTTCTGATGGACCGGCTCGACGAAAAAGTATTTAAAAGAACCATTTACCGTCAGCGTCTGCGGCGAAAGACCATGCTGATGGCAGCCGCATCACTGCTGGTAATTCTTTCGGCAGTTATTCCCGTATTCCTTCACTTCCACGAAACCACGATCACGATCATCGCACAGCAGGGCGAGCGTACGCGCGTCGTACTCCCTGACTCCAGCATGGCATACCTCAATTCCGGCAGCGCCATGGGCTATTCCAGCCGCATGCGCGGCAGCGAGCGGACCGTAACGCTTTCAGGAGAGGCTTACTTTGAAGTAAAGCACGACCCGTCAAAACCTTTTATTGTTGAAAGCCGCACATTAAAGACGCGCGTGCTGGGTACCCGTTTCGTCGTGTCGGACTACCCCGGCGAGAACGCATCTGTCGTGGTGCGGTCGGGAAAAGTAGGCGTAACGACACCCGATAACAAACCACTGGCCATCCTGGAAAAGGACCAGCGGGTTTACTATAAGAACGGTGTCGCGATGAAGGAGTCCGTAGCGGCAAAAGACTACTATAGCTGGAAAGACGGCAGTATTGTTTTTAACGAAGCCAACCTGAAACAGGTCATCCATATACTCAACCGGAGATTTAATGTCAACATTGTACTGACCTCGGCCTTCGACAAAAAATGCACGATCACCGGAAGTTACCCTGACCAACGTATTGAAGATGTTTTGAAAAGCCTTCAGTTCATCTACGGAATTGAATACTCCCTTGAAGCGAACGGAGAGATCTGTCTGAAAGCAATCCCTTGTTAAAACCCCACATGCCTATGCTATAAGAAACCCTACAACAAAAAAGCCCGAGATCAAGGCCAGTCGATTTCGGGCAGTCAAATTGAATTTTACGGATCAATTATTAACTGATTTAAAGGTATTGTAATAAATGCAATTATCAATTATTCAACCTAAAAAAGGTTGGGTATGGCTACTCCTTTGTCTTTTCGGTGCCATATCGAATCTGTATGCCCAGGACCACACGGTGAACACCAGCCTGAAGGTAACAAACGCAACGCTCCCGGAAATCCTGAAAAAGATCGACGACCAGACCTCCTACGCCGTCGCCTATTCGAAGGATATCGCTCAACTGGAAAAAACCGTTACGCTGGATATTTCAAACAAGTCGATGACCGAGATCATGGCCACATTACAAGCACATTTTCCAATCGATTTTAATCTGACGAACGGTGTGATCTCGGTGAAAAAAAAGCCCGCGGACAAACCCAGCGATAAACCCATCCGGGGAAAAGTAACGAACGAGCTGGGAGAGCCGATGGTCGGGGTCAACATCCTGTTGAAGGGTACGACGATCGGAACCGTCACGGATGTGAACGGCGAATATACCATTGCCGGAGCGCCCGAGGATGGCGTGTTGACCTTCTCCTTTATCGGGATGTTATCGGAAGCCGTAGCGGTCGGAACCCAAAGCCAGGTGAACGTCGTGATGAAGGAAGATGCCGCCATGATGGATGAAGTCGTTGTGACCGCGTTGAACCTGACGCGCGAGGAAAAATCGCTGGGCTACTCCGTCAGCAAAGTAGAGGGCGAGGATCTTACGCGGTCTGTTTCCGGCAACTGGCTGACAAACATGTCGGGCAAGGTGGCCGGCCTGATCTATACACAAGCCAGTACAGGTCCCAGTGGATCCATCCGTGTAACATTGCGCGGCGACCGCTCCCTGAACTACGGCAAGAATGAGGCGCTGTTTGTGGTCGACGGTGTCCCCATCTCCTCGGGCATGACCGCCACCCGCAGCGTAAGCAACTATGCCCAGGAAGACGCCCCGGTGGATTTTGGCAACGGTGCAAGCGACATCAACCCCGAGGACATCGAAAACATTACGGTACTGAAAGGCCCCGCGGCGGCAGCCCTGTACGGCTCACGTGCTGCCAATGGCGCCATTATCATTACCACCAAGTCCGGCAAGAAAACCAAAGGCATTGGCGTTACGATTAACTCGTCTGTTACTTTCGAGAAAGCCGGATACTTTCCCGACTTTCAAAAAGAATACGGCAACGGCATCGACCTGGGCCTGAACGAATATTCCCTGTGGGAGATCACGCCCGGCATGGCATCCGACGGCGTGGCGCAGCCGCGAAACTATTCGCGTTATACCTTTGGCGAGAAGTTCGATGCCAGCAAGACACGGTACCTGTACGCCTCCAAAGACTGGAACAGCGGCACCTATACCAAGTTGCCCTGGGTATACCAGGACGACTGGTACACCGGCCTGTTCCAAACCGGCGTAACGACTAACAACACCATCACCATCGACGGAAACAACGGCCAGGGTACCTCGACACGTTTTTCGGTCACCAACTACAACAACGACTGGATCCTTCCCAACACCGGCTTTAAGAAACAAACCGTATCGCTCACGGTCAATACCCCGGTAACGGAAAAGATCAAGCTTGCCGCCAAGGTGAACTATTATCACAAACAAAGCGACAATATGCCGAGCGGCGGCTATGATGAAAGCAGCCCAATGTACTCGCTCGTGTGGGGGTTCAACGTAAACAGCATCCACGACTGGAAGAACGAATATTTCAGCGGCCGCTATAACTATGCCAACTGGTCAGCCGGCGGCACCGACGGCAAAGGCCTGGTGTATCCCAGCACAGCCGGCTATAACCCCTACCGCACACTATACGAAGCCCTGAGCTCGGAAGACCGCGACCGGGTATTCGGCAGCATCAGCGTTACCGCCGACCTGTTGAAGAACCTTTCGTTTATGCTTCGCTCGGGATTGGACTGGTCGAATAACTTCCGCACACAGCGCAGACCGTTCTATACCACCGACTACACCAACGGCTTCTACCGCGAGCAAACCATCCGCGAAATGGAGAACAACAACGACTTTATGCTGCGTTACCAGAACAATACCGTGGCAAACGGGCAACTGGGACTGTCGCTGATGGTGGGTGGCAACAACCGGGTATACGAGAACTTCAACAGCAAGATCACCCTCAGCCAGCTGGGTGAAGAGGGGATATACCATACCACGAACCTGCCCACCGGTATAAATCCCGATCCGTATAACTACCGCATCAAGAAGATCGTCAACAGCTTTTACGGCATGGCATCACTGAGCTGGAACGATACTTACTACCTCGATATCACCGGCCGCAACGACTGGTCAAGCACCCTGGCGCCGTCCAACTGGTCTTATTTCTATCCGTCCGTGGCCGCCAGTGTCTTGCTGGACGAAGTACTGGACCTCCACGCCCGCACGTCGTGGGTGGACATGCTGAAACTGCGGGCATCGTGGGCCAACGTCGGAAACGACACGGAAGCCTACTCGCGCGATCAGTATTATAGCGCGACGTCGTATCCGGGAGGATATACCTTGCCGGGCGTAATCCCCGACCCGCTGATCAAGCCCGAAAAGACCGCCAGCTGGGAGGTTGGCCTGGAAGGTAAGCTCTTCCACCGCGCATCGTTCGACCTGGCGCTGTACTCCGCCTCTACCAAAAACCAGATCGTGCCGGTGGCCATCGACCAGGCCACGGGCGCTACCTCCATGCGAATAAATGCTGGCGAGATCACCAACAAAGGCGT
Source organism: Dawidia soli (assembly GCF_018598185.1). Taxonomy (GTDB): domain Bacteria; phylum Bacteroidota; class Bacteroidia; order Cytophagales; family Cyclobacteriaceae; genus Ohtaekwangia; species Ohtaekwangia soli. The sequence continues at coordinate 36,664 of NZ_JAHESC010000039.1, read as the reverse complement.
GGAAGCCGCCATATCGCTCGTGCCGGTAAAGACCAAAGACTTTACCTGGTCGTTTGATGTGAACTGGGCCCGGAATATCAACAAGCTCGTGAAATTACAGGACGGCTGGGATCCCAACCAACCGCTGCAGACCGATAACGGAACGACGATCGGTAGCCGCACCTTTGTGTATTCCTATGTGGGTGAAGAAATGCACGTGCTTTATGGACGAGGTTTTAAACGGGCACCGGAAGGCGCTTTCTACCTCGACGAGAATGGCAACAAGGTCGATGCCTCCGGCATGCACATCGTCAATGCCGACGGATATCCCGTGCTCGACGAGTCGCCCGACCGCCGCATCGGCAAGGTAAATCCCAACTGGCGCGCCGGCACCGTACAACGCTTGAAGTATAAGAATTTCTCCCTGGCGGCAACGTTCTCCGCGCAATACGGCGGACACGCATATTCCGTTACGAACTTCTCGCTATCGTACCAGGGCAAGCTCACCAACTCGCTCGCCGGTCGCAACGACGGCCTGGTACACGAAGGTGTAAATGCCGTGACCAACGACGATGGAACCGTTACCTATACCAAGAATACGACCGTAACCGGCAACATCCAGACCTACTACAGCAGCTATGTATGGACCCGCGACAATACGGAAATGAACACGTTCAGCACGGACTTCATCAAACTGCGCGAGCTGCGGCTCGATTACCAGATCCCTTCGAAGATCCTGTCAAAGACCCGCTTCCTGCAAAAAGCCTCCGTGGGTATGTATGCCACCAACGTGTTTTGCATCACAGACTTTCCGCAGTTCGATCCGGAAACAGGTATGCTGAACGGATCGGATATCTACTCGGGCATCGAATCCATGGCATTCCCCATGACGCGCACGTATGGTTTTAATGTTCAGGTTTCATTCTAAACGAACCGGTATGAAAACATTCAACAGAATACTGATAACAGGCATGATGGCCGTTGCCATGCTCGCCTGTACCTCCGAATTTGAAGAGACAGATAAGAACCCCAACCTGACGACGGTGGGGAATGTACGCGCCAGCGGCATGTTCGAGCCGTTGCTGTACGGTAGTGCCAACGCCTGGCTGAACCAGACCTGGTTCTGGAACAACGAGCTTATCCAGTTCACGGCATTTACCGGTGGGCTGACACGCCAGGAGCACCGCTACTCCATTGCCGACGGCAACTGGCAAAGCACGTGGAACCTGTACGCCGGCTATGCCAACAATGCCGTACACATGTACGACCTCAGCGTCGAGCAGGAAGACCGGGCGCTGCAGGCCGTTGCCCTGACACTGAAAGTATTGTATATGTCCAACCTGTCGGATATGTTCGGAGATATACCCTATGCCGAAGCCTTCACGGCCCGCAACCCGGGGGGTACTACCACGCCGGTGTTCGACTCGCAGATGAATGCCTACAAAGCGATGTTCGCCGACCTCGAAACAGCCAATGAGCTCTACGCTTCGGAGCCTGTATTTGCAAAGCCCGCACTGGACGGCATGTACGGCGGCTCGATGGAAGCCTGGCGCAAATTCAACAACTCCCTCTACTTGCGGCTGCTCTGTCGCGTCAGCGGGCGCACCGAAATGCAGGCCGGAGCAAAGATGACCGAGATCCTGAATACGCCGGCTTCCTACCCGGTCTTCACATCGAACGCCGACAATGCCACGGTTAAGTTTTCAGGAAGTGATCCATACATCAACCCGTTTGCCCTGACCAGTCAGGGAGAGTTCACCAGCTCGGGACGCAAGCTCACGCGGCAGCTCATCAGCATGACCGTTGTAACGGACGGCGGCGGGGCGCAGGTCTACGAAGATCCCCGCCTGGCTATCATCGGTAAGAAGAATCCCGATGCTACGACCAATCCCGCAAACATCTGGATCGGCACCGTGTCCGGCTGTACCGCCGAAGAGCAAAGCACCGTCGACAGAGGAACGTCCTGGCTGAACGCACCTGTGTTTTGCCGGGCCGACGCGCCGGCCTGGTTTATGGACTATGCAGAAGTACAATTCATCCTGGCCGAAGCCGCATGGAAGGGGTATATCTCCGGCGGCGAAACAGCGGCGCGGGAATATTATACAGAAGCAGTAACCGCTTCGCTGGAAAAGTGGGCACCCTTCGGACAATTCAGCGCCACGCCCGTAACCATTTCAGAAAGCGACATCACCACCTTCCTCGACTCCGAGCTGGCCTCGTGGGACAATGCCGGCGACAAGGAAGTACTGATCGCCGACCAAAAATTTCTGGCGCTTTTCTGGACCGGCATGGAAGCCTATCATGAATACCGCCGCACCGGCTACCCCACATTGACGATCGGCAACGGCACGGTGTTCAACGACTATACACTTCCCACGCGCTTTGCATTTCCCAACACCACGATGGCCACCAACGAAAAGCACGCGCGGGAGGCCCTCGAAAGGATGGGCGGCGATAACACCATGAAGACGCCGGTATGGTGGAGTAAACAGGCTATTGAAGCGAACTAATGCAAACCACGCACAACATGAAAAGCACGATACATTTCAGATCCGGATATTTCGCGGCCATCGTACTGGCGATGGTAGCGGTCCTGCCGCTGCTCCTGGTTTCCTGCAGCGATGACGAAGAAGAATTTTCAGGTGACCCCTATTTTTCCATTGACGATGCGCCTACCGGTCTTACAGCCGGTGTCGAAGGCTCGACCGTCAGCTATGTAGTACGCTCTAACCGGCCGTGGCAGATCGTGGCGCAGGAAGAGAACAGCTGGGTACGGGCCTTTCCGGCAGAGGGAAGCGAAGACGGAACCTTTAAATTGATTGTAGGCGAGAATGAAACGTTCGATGCCCGCACGATGAACTTCTCCTTTATCGTAGCGGGAGAAGAGCAACCTGTTCTCTTCCGCGTAGAGCAGGCCGCCAATGTGCCCTACATCAACCTTCCGGGTGCACAGACCGGCGCCGAGGTCCTCGCGGCTGGTGGCGATATCACCATCGACGTAGACGCCAACGTAGCCTGGACCTATACGCTCGAAGACGACGCTACCTGGCTGACGCAGCTGGAATTGTCGGCTACAAAGATCAGGCTGCGCGCCGAAAAGAACAGCGGCACCGACCGTTCCACCACCGTAACCGTACGGTCGGCCACGCACCCCGAGCTCGACAAGACCATCGTCATCACGCAGCTGCCGGGCAACATCATTCTGCGGGAAGACTTCAGCTGGCTCGCATATGGCAGCGAAAAGCCCTATAATACCACCGGCGAAACACGCTTCGATACGTGGACGCAAGATCAGTTGAACCACGGCTGGTTCAGCACGCCGGTAGCCGCCTCCAGCAATCAACCGCTGCTCTATGCACGACAGGGTTTTGTAAAGCTGGGTAAGACAGGCTTCGGCGGCGACCTTATTTCGCCCAGGCTCAACATTGAAGGCACGGTCGATATCCGCGTAACGTTCAAGGCAGCGGCATACATCTCTGCCGGCGGAGCGATAGACGACAGGATCCTGAAGATCTACGCGCTGGGCGCCGGCACACCGAGTACCTCGCAACTTTCGATCGACAATGTGCCCAACTCAGAAGCGCAAGACAATGCGGGCGTGGTGAACAATATCTGGGCTGCCGAAAGAGCCTATAGCTTCACCGTGACAGGTGCCACGGCCGATACCCAAATAAAATTCCTCGGCGGCGACTACAACCTGACCGGCGTGGGGCAGGGCAAAAACCGCATCTTTATCGATGATATCAACATCGAAATCATCGAATAGAACTACAGTAGCCACAACGCGTTGTGGCTACTTTTTAAAACATTCATATTACAGCAGAAAGTGAAGCACACAAGAAGACATTTTATAAAGGTAGGAAGCGTCACGACACTGGCGGGATTGAGTGGATTGGGATTCAGTTTTGCCGGCTGCCAGGACAACAGTGCGATAGACGAAAATAATAGCCTGGGCATCAAGGGAGTCTCCATCCCATCCAGCCTGGACGTTACAGCCGGGGCAGACATAACCCTGCAGGGCCTGGGATTTCAGGTAGGCGACACGATCGAATTGATGCGCGCGTCGGACGGAACTATTTTCACCGTAAACGTGACCGCTATCACGGACAATTCGGCGACCTTCCCGGCGCCCGACGGGCTTACCACCGCCACGTATTCCATAAAAGTTATCAGAGGGACAAACAACCTCACGCTGGGACGTGCACTGTTTAATGTAGTGGCCGATACAAACATTCCGGATCTCGCGGGCATGACCGTGAAAGGCATTGTCTACAGTGATGGCAAAGGCGTCGCCGGCGTCGTGGTCTCTGACGGATATGAAGTGACCGTTACCGATAGCAAAGGTATATACTATCTCCCGTCACTCAAAAAGACCGGCTTTGTATTTATCTCTATTCCCGCAAACTACGAAGTCGTCAACCAGGGCAACGCCCCGCAGTTCTTCAAACGGGTGAGCAATAACACCACCGCCGTGGAGCAAAAGGATTTTTCACTGATGAAAGTGAACAATGAGAAGCACGTCGTCATACCCATGGCCGACTGGCACCTGGCCAACCGCAACAACGATCTTGAGCAGTTCAACAGCAAAGTACTCCCCGACGTAAACGCCACCATCGAGCAATATGCAGCCGACGACACAAAAGTATATGTATTGACCCTGGGCGACATGACCTGGGAATTGTACTGGTACAGCAATGGGTTCGGGCTCAACGAGTATATCCCCTACATGAATAAGCTGAAGAGCCCGGTCTTTAACCTGATGGGGAACCACGACAACGACCCGTACTACGCCAACGACTGGGACGCCGAAGAAAAATACCGCGACATCATCGGTCCCACCTATTATTCCTTCAACCTAGGTAAGATCCACTACGTGGTACTGGACAACGTCGAGTATGTAAACAACGGTGCCGCCGAGGGAACGATCGGTGACCGCAGCTACCGCGACAAGGTACATAACGACCAGATTGAATGGTTGAAAAAAGACCTGGCCACCATCACCGATAAAACCACACCGGTTGTACTGGCCATGCACACGCCCCTGTACGCAAACCCCTCGCTCGGCGCGGCCGGCACACAAGTGAACAAGGTCGATATGACAAACGGCAGCACCTTGATCGACTGCTTTCGCGAGTTTTCTACCGTACACGTATTGACCGGGCATACGCACATCAACTATACGGTAGAAGAAAAGGCTTCCCTGATGGAGCATAACATCGCGGCGATCTGCGCCACCTGGTGGTGGACCGGCAAGAACGGCTACGCCGGAAACCACATTTGCCGGGACGGCAGTCCGGGTGGATATGGCATCTGGAAGATGAACGGCCGCGACATCGCGTGGTTATACAAAGGCATCGGTTACCGGGAGAACTACCAGTTCCGTGCGTACGACCTGAACACCGTGCACATTACCGCTGCCGCATTCGCCCCGAACTCAACGGATAGCGCACTCGCGGAATTCGCAGGCCCTTATGCCTCGCAACAGGCCGGCAACGAAGTACTGATCAATGTGTGGGGCTACGATAGTCGGTGGAAAATCGAAGTAACCGAAAACGGAAAAAGTCTCCCCGTGAACCGGATAAGGGGGCTCGATCCGCTGCACATCATTTCGTACGAAGCGCTGCGACTGAACGCCGGCGCCGCGCCAACGGATGCATTTGTCTCGACCGAGACAGCACACATGTTCCGCGTCGCCGCCAGTGCGCCCGATACGACCCTGGAGATCAACGTCACCGACCGGTTCGGAAATGTTTATACCGAAAGCATGATCCGGCCGAAGCAGTTCGGTCTTTTGATGAAATAGCAGTTTAGTTGTGAGTGGGCGTGGGTACTTCAACATCCCGTATCCGCGCCTTCTCCTTTTTCTCCTGCACCGTTGTTTCAACTTCCTGAGCCGCCTGCGCCTTCCTAACCTTCACCCATACCACCACACTGATCACAGCCAGCGTTAGGAACAGCAGATCGATAAACAATATGTCATACGCCCGCCGCGCGTATGTATTCCAGAACCAGTTATCCCGCACGATACCGTCCAGCAGCGGCAATAAAAAACAAGTCGCCGCAGACAGCAGCGTAGTCTGCCGGTTCGTGATCGCCAAATCCTTCCTTACAATAAAATAAACACCCAGCACCAGCCACGAATAGAAATACCAATGGTAGATGTCCGCTTGACCGGGATCCTTCAAAAACAACAACACGATCATGGTAAAAGCGGTGACGGGTAGCATAGACATACAAGCGGCCATAAACACATTTGCCGTCCAGAAATTAAAAACGCGCTTATGCTTCGGCACACTATTTTTATCCCGCGCCACCAACCAGATCAATATCCCCGATATGATCACCACACAACCCATTGCCCCCAACACAAAGTACATGACACGCAACGGCCGTCCCCCGAAGTCACCGAAATGCAGGTGATAGATAAGCGCTTTTACGTTGTCGATATAACTGGCGTGCTCCGCCGGCAATGTTTCAGACAGCACTTTCCGATCGCGCACCCGGTAGATCGTCTTTCCCGAACCCGCAAAGCTCGCGTCGGCCAGCGGCTTCGACAACACGATCACATGCATATTATCATCCTGGTAGTTCTTAATCGATACGCGGCTTATCTCACCGCCCTTTATTCGCTGCTCAACACCCGCCAGGTAAGCATTAAGGTCGAATGTCTCTGCTAGCCGTTTGTAGGTATACTCGAATTCTGAGCTATCCGAATATTCCAGCGCTTTATATAGCTTCTCGCTATCCCCTTTATACAGGTAGGTTGCATAAGGGGTCATCAGAAAAGTATTGGCAATCAATACAATTCCGGTCACTGCAAAGATGAACTGAAAGGGGAATTGAATTACGCCCAGCCCCGTATGAAGATCCGTCCACACGGTCTTCCACTTCGCCCACGGCCTGAACGTAAAAAAGTTCGAGACGATCTTATCCCAGTGCAGCATCAATCCGGTGATGAGCGCAAAGAGAAAAAGAAACGACACAATGCCCGCCAGCAAGTAACCGAACGGGGCACCTACATAAATCGGAACGACATTCAACTGTGCCAAAAAATGCAGCCGGTACAAAAATTCACCCATATCATATCCCGCCTGATAATCGACTTCTCTCTGCTGGCCAAAGTTATACGTAAAGAAAGCCGAATCATCGTTACCCCCACGCCGGCCCCGGCCTCTGCGCTTTTTCTGCTCTTCCGGCTTCTTCTTCACCTTTGCTTTCACCGTGCTGTCGTGCGAAGCCGACATCGAAACATATGCTCCCATGCCATGCCGCTGCATGGAAAACTCGATGTCGCGCCCTTTCAACGTGTGGTTCGCCGCGAGCGAATCCAGCACATGATTAAAGTCCCGCTCGGTGACGCCGCGCTGTGCTGTGATCGACTCGTTTTTCTGCCACGCCGAAATATCGTCCTTAAAAAAAGAGAATGAACCCGCGAAAAACATGACGTACAATAACGCACAAATGATAATACCGCTGATGGTATGCGTGTGGAAGTAAATATTGTAGTTACGATTATCCATTGGCCGGCGCTTAAGAGATCAGGTAAGGAAGCAAAAACAAAAGGGTTAGCACGGCGTACGCCGCCCAGACCTTCCACACACTCCGGGCCAGGAAGGCTACGAGCAAAAGAACAGCCCATAGAATATAGCCCGTAAAAAAAGACGTCGCAATGACATTCTCTTGCGGAAAGAGCTTCGTCAGCAACATGTGAAAGCTAAACATAACCGTATAGCCGCCAACAACGCCGGCGAGTATCTTGGCCAGTCGCAGCCAGGGTGATTTGGTAAGATATTTCTTATTGGCAGGCATATAGATCAAACTAAAAATTCCAGCACCAGGAAAAACACATAAAGCCCAACAACTCCTTTTCCGTCTACATACCGAAACGGGTTAAGCATCACCACCAGGGATCCAACCCCCATGAGTCCAACCAGGCTGGCGCAGATGCCCGTCATCCAGCCCCATTGCGCGATAAACAATGCGGTGACCAGTAGCATCAATGCCGCGCCGATCATCCGGGATGCATTTTTATGTCGCACTAACCCGCGCGCGTAGACCGGCAGATCAACTGGCTTCACTTCGTCGGAAGTGATATACCAGATTTGAAAAGCGATCAACTGAAGGAAAAAGAATGTGGCAATCATAAAAAGTGTGTTATCATGGTAAAACTCGTCAGGCCGGCGTTGTACACCTGCGCTAACGAGTTTTGTGGAATCTATACTTGGATTAATCCAGGTGCTGAATGGCCGTAAGCGTTCCTCCTTCTACCTTTAAACCCTCGGTTGCTGTTTTGGTAGCGACGTCGATCTTGTAGACATAGCTGCTGCCATCTTTCAAATTCACGCCGATATAGCCTGTCCGTCCGTCTTTCGGTGTGTAGTTGTTGGTGGTCAGGCTGAGGATATCTTCGAATGCAGGCAGGCCGGTAACAAGATCATATGTTTTGTCCACTACGTTTACGATCGCCACGCGACGACCCGAAGGAAATGAAGTTCGCTCCGATTTCGCCTGCGAGTGAACAATGTAATTATTGTTGCCTACGTACAGCCATGAAGTGATGTTATTACCGCCACTGGCCTCCTCGACATCGAAGTAATAGCTTTTGTCAAATTCCGTCGTATTTGCCTTGATGCGGGTAACGGCCGACGGCTTGGTAGAAGAAAGCACACCGTCGGTTGTTGCCGCCGAAGGAGAGAAGGCATAGATGTCGCCGTTTTCAGCGATCGAAAGGCCATCCATAAAATACCGGCCGATGAAGCTGGTACGATCATCTTCGATCACCTTATCAAGCGACATGTCTGCGTAATTGAATACGGCAATCCAGGCTTGATCCGGATAATCCGTGTTAAAGCTTCGGTCTTTAATAGTCTGATAGGGAGCATACACCTTGTCCCCCACTTGTTTGATCCAGGTAAAGTGCGCGAGCTCGCCAAGGTCACCGGTTACATCCAGAGTGTTGACTGCGCCCTCGGAAGTAATGGTCAGACTCTCGGTATTAACTTTGTACCAGGTGGATGTAGGCGAGGCCAGGTTACGGGAGATCTTGACAAGCAACAGATCATCGTTCACCGGAGCAAAAGATTGTACTGTCTCCGTCTGGAAATTGGTGAGCTTGTTTAATGCGCCGTCCTGTATGTCGTATGCCGTTACAGCACCCGGGTTGCCCTGGCCGTACAGCATGCTGAAGAATTTGTCGTTGTGTGTTACATAATAACGGTATGTTCCGTCTTGCTCCACACCATTTCTGGCGGTCGAAATGCTGCCGGTATCCAGGCTGCTGGCAGTCAGCAGGTAGTCGGCAACGCCGGTCGACGCCGCGGGCGTTACCGCCAGGATAAAGTTGCCAGGATTAGAGGGTGTACTGCTGTCGTCGTCAGAACAGGACACGGCACAGGTTGCGGCAACAAACAGCGCTGCCAGTTTGGTTTTGATATTCATGATAGAGTATTGTTAAGTATTGTTCTTATGAAAAAAAGCCCGGACGTTTATGTAAAATCCGCGCCCCGGTTTTTGGAGGCTGAAGTTGTCGTACAGCAGGACATCCGTAATGTTCCGGGCTTCCAGGCCGACATTATACCGGCCCTGTTTGAGGCTGTACACAAGGTTCACGTCGTGACTCAATTGCTGGGGAATGTCAAGCTTATCGCTCCCGCGGCTGGGCCAGTACAGGTAAAATGCATGAACATACAGCATGTTATAACCAACGCTCAGGTTGTTGCCTTTTGCACCCACATCCCGAAGCGATACGGAGACATCGGCGTTACCAAACAGGTATGGAATGTTCGGCATCTGGTCCAGGTAAACCGGGCTGACACCGGTATATCCGGGTTCGATCTTCTGCATATTCTGCAAATACTGATAGGTCAGCGTCGCCCCCGCGGATACTAACCTTTTGTGTGAATAGCGAAGCTCGGCATCACCGCCATAGGTCCGAACTCCCTCCCGGTTGTCGGGGATGAGCCTCGATTGATTGTTGTTTAACCGATTGTAAATGAAGTTCCGGGAGTAACGATAAACACCGTTTGCATTCAGGAGGAACTTATTGTCGGCATCGATGGCAAAGGTATAGGCCAGGCCTACGTTTATGTTGTCACTTTGCTCCGGCAACAGGTTCGGATTTCCCTCGAAGTTTTCGACGTCGCCGAAGATCTCCTGTGCTTCCGGCATTCTATTGGTTAGCTCATACGATGCTTTTACCTGTAATGAAGACGAGAAAAAATATGTTCCGACAACACCATAGCCAAGCTTGTCCGTCGTTGCGCTGGCTTCCTGTGCCGATATAACATTCTTTTGCGTGATGAACTTACTGATGAACGTGATGCCAAAAGCGTCTTCCTTGCTATAGGCATAGCTCAGGCCCAAAACATTTTTCTGGGTTTTACTCGGTGGGTTGGTTGCGTCCGGGTTTAACTTATCCGATCCCTTGCGATCAAAAGTATTGAACACATCGCTCATCGCCACGGAGTGACGCTCGTTGATGCGATAGCTCGCCATCGCCGTCGCGACACCGGTATTGTTTTTATATTTGTAGAGGCTCCTGGACCGTTCACCGCTGGTTCCGTTGGGCTTACTGTTACCATACCAGTCATACCGAACGTTCATCGTGTCGATGTTCTGCTCGCTTCCCAGGTTATAGTTGGCATTGAGCGTAACATCCAGGCCTTTGATCAGGTCCTGCTTCCTGTATTTAAAGGTCGGTGTCACAACGTCACCACGACGGTGCCACCCGCCGAAGACAGACACCATTCTCGCACCGGTCTGAATTTCTTTGTAGTTGCGCCCAAGCGTAATACCGACCAGCAATTTGTCCGCGTACTTCTTCTTTACAACCCCTACCTGCGCGATCAATGCCTCATTGTGATACTTGTCGTGAAAACGGCGCACCCAGGCGCCCGGCGTATACGCACCGGTCCAGATATCCGCCGCATCTACCTTCACTTTATAGTCATTGTCAGAGTAATTCTGGTAGGCGCTCAGCTGCACCTGCAGGCCACGTTCGGATGTGGCGGCGGCATTGATCACACTCCGATGCGTATTGAAGGAGCCATAAGAATACGAAACATCCACATAGTTGCGATAACGATCGTTGGTGATAATATTGATGGCACCTCCCAGCGCGTCGGAGGCCAGGGATATGGGAACAACGCCTTTGTATACTTCGATCCGGTCGGCAGAATTGATGGGAATGTTATTGATCTGAAAAGACGAGCCAAATCCATCCATCGGTATTCCATCAATAAAAAACCGCACATGGTTTCCGGAAAAGCCATTCAGGGATAAATTAAAACTTGACCCTACGCCGCCCGATTCCCGTACACGGACACCCGCAACACGATCCAGCGCGCCCGCCAGGTCGAGCGTTGTGTTATACAACTGTTTGGCATCGACAGCCGTGACATTGTAGGCTTGTCGGTTCGTCTCCTGCACCTCGGACCGCCCCATCACCATGACCTCCTCCAGTTCCGTGGAAGATGACTCGGCCGTGAGCGAAACAACGACCTCCGAGCCGGCCGTTACATGTATAGTATGTTGTATAGGCTGAAACCCAATGCCGGTGACGAGAAGTGTATGTTTACCCGGCGTAACTTTTTCGACGACAAAGGCGCCGGCATGATCTGTCACTGCACCGAGAGAAAGGTCCTGGATTTTGACCATCAGACCTATAGCGGGCTCACCTGTTTTGTCAAGTATAGTACCGCGAACCGACCCTGTCTGTGCTTGCGCAAAAATACCGCACACACATAGCAAAGCCATGAGCAAAATTTGTCTACTTTGCATTGCTTTTAAATGTTCCGTTTAATCGCTCCCGGCTCGCCGGGATAGCCGTACAGTTGCCGCTGTACGGCTTTATTTTTTGTGCGATATTAGGTTGTGTTTAGAATAGTTCCAAATAACCACCGGAAATTTCCGGGTTTCCCTCAATGCCGGGTAGCCACGTTAGAAAGAAAATACCCTCTACAGGTTAGATCACAATGAAGGGAAATCGTCTCGAGCGGGTACATACGGAATTACATAGCGCCGCGCTTCAACCGACAAGTCAAATAAGCCGACAGATGAATCCCCTGGAATTAAAGTATATATCCGTAAAGGCTATATACATGAATTGACAACACCATGCCTTGAGCAGTCCGTTCTATAGATCTTGCTCATCGTTACGTATGAAAACAAAAATATGAAACCGACGTATTAAAGATATGCTCAAGAAAATACTGCCACTTCTGCTGGTTGCCGCCGCCTGTCTCTCCGCCTGCTCCCAAAGCGACCTTCCTCCGGACGTAAAAGATAGAATCAACCTGCGTGTCGGCAATCACACCAACCCTGGCATTGTCATAGGCCTGATCGACGGCGACGACGTGCGGTATTATTCATTTGGTGTTAAGTCATTGACCACCGCCGAAGCCGTCACCGAGCACACCGTGTTCGAGATCGGCTCGATCTCCAAAACCTTCACAGGCACTTTGCTCGCCAACGAAGTGGTACACGGAAACATGAAGCTCGACGATCCCCTCCAGAAATACCTCCCGCCAGGCGTCACCGCCCCCACGCGGAACGGTGCAACGATCCGGTTGGTGAATCTTTCCAACCACACCTCGTCGCTTCCCCGGCTGCCCGACAACTTCACACCCGCTAACCCGGCGAACCCATACGCAGATTATACCGAGAAGCAGCTGTACGATTTCTTAAAAGGCTATTCACTGCCGCGCGACATCGGCTCCGAATATGAATACTCCAATTATGCCGTAGGCCTTTTAGGACATGTCCTGGCAACACAGAAAAAAACGACTTATGAAAAATTGATGATCGATGTCATCGCCACACCGCTGGGTATGCCCAATACACGCGTAGCGCTAACACCCTCTATGAAAAAGAACCTGGCTCAAGGCTATAGCGAAGGCGTGGCCGTCGAGAATTGGGATCTGCCCGTCCTGGCCGGCGCCGGAGGCATTCGATCCGATGCGGTCGACATGGTCAAGTATATCCGCGCCAACATGGGTCAGGCCAAAAGCAGTCTGTACCCGGCAATGCAGTTGGCACAGACAAACACACGCGCGGCTAACGCTATACCACAAGTCGGGCTTGGCTGGCATGTTTCCCGGATCAATGGCGTAGAGGTGATCATGCATAGCGGCGGCACCGGCGGCTATCGCTCCTTTGCGGGCTTTCAGAAGAATGGCAGGAAGGGCGTCGTGGTCCTCACCAATTCGGCAATCGGCGTGGATGACATTGGCCTGCACCTGCTGGATACGAATGTACCCATCACCGATGGTAAGCCTCCGGTTGTCCAGGAAACAGAAATCCCCGTTGACGCCGCCGTATTGGAAAAATACATCGGACGATACGAGCTCGCCCCGGGCTTTATCCTGACCGTAACGAGACAAGAGCAGCAACTCTACGCCCAGGCGACCGGCCAGGATAAATTTCCCGTGTTCGCCAAAGCCCAGAACATTTTCTTTTATAAGGTAGTAGCAGCACAACTGACGTTCAACCAAAACGCCGCCGGCACGATCGAAAGCGTTACGTTACACCAGGGTGGACGCGAAATCGTTGGAAGGAAACTGGAGTAATGATTACTGTACAAAAAATCATCGTTTGGTCAATTCGCGTATCACCGATTCCGTTTTATCCTCACTCGGCCTGATATCACTATTCGGGACAAAAGCGCCTTCTTTATCGATCAACATATAATGCGGCAACCCTTTGATATCATACTTCTGCCGCACCATGTTACTCTGGTCGCCATCCAAAAATCTATGAATGCCTCCGTGAGCATATTTCTGCATTAAATTCCGATACGCGTCTTTATTCGACTCCAGGCATAGGTACAAAAACACAACACCATCCGGAAAAGCTTCCTCCATCTTCTTCGCATACGGAAACTCCTGCCTGCAAGGCCCACACCACGTCGCCCAGAAATCAATATAAATAACCTTCCCCTTATTATGCTGGAGCACACTATCCACGAATGAAACGCCGCTGCGCAGGGGATCAATTACGATGTGTGTCCCGCGGTCCAGCTCCTTCTTTTTCTCCTGATATTTGCTCAACAGCGGTTCCCGCAGAAAGGGCTGTTTAATGTGCTTATCCACTAAATCCCGATTCTCCTCAAATGTACCAACCGCAGATTGCTCTAAAAGACTATTCAGCGCAAAACACAAGCTGATTTCTCTTGTCAAAGCATCTTTCGAGTATCGCACAATGTTCTGAAGCAACATAGATTCTTCCTCATGCCGGCTCACCGATCTATTTAAGGCTGCGATATCCCGCTGATTCCTGGACAAAATGTATTTGTACGTATAGTTTCCTATATAAGCGCTGATAGCATCTCCGCTGATCAGGGATTGCTTAATATCATAATACTTACCCAGAAAGTCGAAATACTGAACAGGAACATCCCATTCAGATTTTTTTAGCGCAAGCGCAGCCCGATGATTACCGGGGTAGAATGAAAGGTTGGAGTAGTAGCTCTGCTCTATAAAAAGCCTCGACCAGGTTGATACTTCCTGGCTGGGTTTTTCTCTCTTCACAAAAGCCTCCTGAAATTTGATCCCTTCTTTGCGCAAAGAATCGCAATGTCGTACAAATTCATCCGGCGTGGACCTCTTTACTTTGTCTTCCTTCTTCCGGTAATCCTGCCGGTACAGCGCACTGGCATAGTATAGTCCTTGAAATAATGCTGCCTTTTGATTTATTGTCGCGGCAGTGCCTTTGAATTTTACCGTTTCCAAAAGTGCTTCCCGGGTTTCAGCGGCGCCATTTAACTCGATATAGAGGCTATCGCCCGGATGAAATAATATCAGAAAATTGTTTCCATAGATCATCCACGCATCGGTCGGTACATACGCGGAAAATCTAAACAGAAAACTCCCCGCACTATCCACCGGCACCGTCAGCTCTTTCTGTTCGAACCCGACGAGATTAATACCGAGTGTTATGGAAGAGTTCGGCTTTGGCGAAAGCACCTTGCCGGCAATAACAACCGGCTTGGCATTTTGCAGGGAGGGCGATCCTGGATAGGCCGCAACGGTTAGGGCCAGTAGAAATAATGGCAAACTGCCAATAACTTTTCTTATCAACATGTTCATTTGCAGGTATAGTGTAGCCGTCGTCGACTGAGCAATGGCCGTTCCGGGTTTAATGTCTTCATTCCCTTTGAGAATTGCAAATGATTGCAGTCGGACCGCCAATGCCGGCGGGTGCCAGTCTGAAGCTCACTTCTCCTTACCGGAATCTATCCTTCGCCCAGGAGTGATCTACCCTATTATACAGTAGATGATCCGAGGTTCATCCGTGGAACATCCATCGAGAACGCTGTGCCTGACTCGAAGGATCCCCGGCGAAAAGGGCCTTTGCCCGGCCCTGTTTCCGTCGTTCCGTTGACAACCTTCGCCCGCCCGGAATTTTCCCGAAACATGCTGTTGCTAACAAATGAAATCCGTTTTAAAACAACCTGCCAAAACTGATACAACACGACTAACAAGTGATCTGATGTGTTATGCCACACGCGAACGGAGAAACAGCCAGCTTCAGGTGGTGAGTCCGAAAAAAAATTCGATCTTACCGTTCATTAAAATCTGCCTTATGAAGACAATGAACTGTAGACAACTGGGCGGCGCATGCGACCAAACCTTCAGCGCCAACAGCTTCGACGAGATTGCTATGATGGTTAGCAAACACGCCCGTGAAAAAGTGCAACAAGGAGACGCCGCACACATCGAAGCGATGAATGAAATGCGGAAAGCCATGACTTCGTCTGAAGCCGCCGATGCCTGGATGAACGAAAAACGCCAGGCATTCAACGCGCTGCCAGACGAAGGTTGAGACAAAGGCATCGATTCTAAATCTCAAAAGCTGCAACCAAACCACTCAACGGCAGCTTAACGCAAAATGATCACTCCCGGGCTGCCGATATTTTAGGTATCTCGGTCGTTTTGTGGTACTTTTATCCATCTCCCGGTTGACCATCATTGTTTTCCATCGACCGACAAACAAGCATAGTTATGACTGAACCCCTACTTCGAAAATACGCGCCCCTCTGGAACAAATACCGGCCAGCCATTCTCAAGATGATGGTCGACGCCGCGCAGGGACCGCAACAATATAAATTTATGCCGCACGAGGTTCTGGCGATGGATGAGAAAAAGAAGAGCGGCTTTGGATTCAGCCTGCACATAGCAGGAAGCAAAGCAACCAATGACATCAAAGGCTCCGAAATCGCACAGGATCTGCTGAACATGTTATTCCTTTCCAAAAAAGGATCGGAGCTCCTGGCCGCTTATGCGTACGAAATTGTGCTTGACCGCCAATTCACGCTTCATATCAGCCAGGTGAATACGGACCCGGCCTGAAGCTGCCGTGTAACGGGCACCACAGCACGGATCTTAATCTTAGCCGACTGTTAAAGTACTTGCTTACGCGATGCCGTGTGCCGGCCGCTTTCCAAGTTCCTTGAGCAATCGCATATGCCCGTGCAGTGCGCCAACGAAGGTATTAAACGATTTATAGGGCAGCTCAAAGTCGTGCGCGGTTTTACGCACAATACCGGCAATGTTCCGGTAGTGAACATGGCAGATGTTCGGGAAAAGATGGTGCTCGATCTGAAAGTTTAACCCGCCGATATACCACGAGAACCAACGGCTCTTGTTTCCAAAATTCGTCGTGGTCAGGAGCTGATGAACCGCCCAGTTTGTTTCGATTGTATTTGTCGCGTCCGGCAGCGGAAACTCGGTCCCCTCCACAACGTGCGCGGGCTGAAAGATGATAGCCAATATGAACCCGGCGATGTAATGCATCAACAGCACGCCGATAAGCACCTGCCACCAAACAAGCGAAGTAAAGATCAGGGGCAGAACAAAGATATAGCCGATGTATGCCAGCTTTGACGTTATCAAGATAATCCGCTCCCGTACAATGTTTGCTTTCTGCTTTGCCGCCAGTCCCGATCGATGATAACGCACAATTCTTACAAAATCCTTGTATCCCAACCAGGCAATCGTCATAAGGCCATAAAGAAACCACGCATAGATGTGCTGATAACGATACGCGCGTTTCCAGGGTGAGGACGGCGAGAGCCGCAACACGCCCCGGGGACTAATGTCTTCATCATGGTCATGGACGTTCGTGTAGGAATGATGCAGAACATTGTGCTGGATCTTCCAATTGAAAGCATTCGCCCCGACCAGGTTGAGCGAGTATCCCATAACACTATTGATCCATGTCTTTCGGGAATAGGCACCATGATTGGCATCATGCATCACAGACAGACCAACGCCCGCCAGTCCAAGTCCCATAACCAACACGGCAATAAGAGAGAATGCTATGCCCGAAATAACTCCCGTTAATAAAAGAACATACGGCGCAAAATACAGCGTGAACATAAACACCGTTTTAATATACATCTCGCGATTACCGTGCCTTTCGATATTATTTGACTTGAAGTACTCGTTTACACGGCTGTTCAGCGTGGTAACAAAATCGCGCTGTGTATTCGTAAAGGTGAGTGCCTTTTCTTTCTCCATCACTATTGAATCGTTATTGTATAATTGATCGGCAAATTAACAGTAGAAACACCCGACATTATTCCTGACTAAACTGAGGAAAGACTAAAAAAAGCCGCGAATCCGAGGGTGGCAGCGAATTAAAATATCCACAATTGATATCCAAAGATAAGACGAATTACGCTAGCATCCTATTTTACGTCCGTGGGCCTTTTTTTGACCGGACGTATGGCGTAAAACAGACCTGATTGGCCGTAATGAAGCGATAAATTAACGTCAAATTAATACGGGAAAACAGGGATGCGATACCGACTCCCTAAAAATAACGGTGCTTTCCTGACCACGGGACCGCGTGTCCGAACCGCCGTAGTCTTCTTAATAGTAGCTACAACAACGTTTTCAGATCAGCGATCGTGCTGATCGTCGCGACCATGCCCTCAGACACTTTGCCGAATCCATAGTCGGCAAAGATAAACGGTACACCGGCCTGTGTAGCTGCATGGTAATCGCCCATCGTATCGCCAACATACACCGGAGCCTTCAATCCATGATCGCCCACAACGTCACGGATATTGTCGGCCTTCGGGCGGCCCTTCGTGCCATAGCATTGATGCCCCAGGAAATACGCATGCAGGTTGTTCAAATCTAAAAACAACTCGATGTAGCCACACTGGCAGTTGCTGACGATATACAGTTTGTAGCGGGTGCTCAGATCCTGCAACGTCTCCTCCAGCCGCGGGTAGAGATCACCCCCTTTGGCGTGCAATATCCGCAGCTCACTTTCCGAGCAATGCGCCTTCACCTCGGTGCGCTGCGCATCGTTCAGGTCCGGAAACAGCTTGTCAAAGATTGCGTCGTAGGTCATTCCGGTGATCGAGCGCACCAGCGCCTGCGTCATGTCCACCTGCAGGTAATCAACCTTGTTGACGGCATCCTGCCAGGCCAGCGCCACGTTCGCGGTACTGTCCCACAGGGTCCCGTCAAGATCGAAGATTATACTGTCGTATTGGTTTTTCAGAGAGTTGCTCATATCGGCGGCAAAAGTACGGCGTTAATCGTCGCCCGCAAGGTTTTTCAAAAAAGAGAGCCCTGTAAACGATTGCCAGGGCTCTGCTTTTCTGCTATAGTCGGGGGTCTATTTCCTCACTTTCCAGCGCCAGTACGCCAAATACACACTCGTGCACCTTGCGCAGCGGATCCTTCCGGACAAATCGCTCCAAAGCCTCTATGCCCAAAGCAAACTCACGCATTGCCAGGGATCGTTTGGACGAGACACTCCGGTTCTTTAACCGACGCAGGTTCTCCACCTCGGTATATTCAGGCCCGTAGATGATACGCAGGTATTCCTTGCCCCGGCACTTAACCGCGGGCTGTACAAGGCCATGCTTACCAAATGAAAGAAAGTCGTAAGGCTTGACCACCATTCCTTCGCCGCCTTGCCCGGTAAGGTTCGCCCACCACGCAATCACGTCGTTGACCTGCTCCTCATCAAACACGTTGACGATCTTGTGCGCCGTCGCCAGGAACAGCCCAGGATCCGCATCGCAGATCGACTGGATGGTATTCATGTGCCATTCATGACTCTTGTCGGTATGCACGGCACCTTCCGTCGCCAGGATATGAAAAGGCGCCAGAGACAAATCAGCCACGGCATTTACCGGCCAGCAATACTGCCGGTACGACGTTTTGTAGTCGTCGATCATTTGTTGCTTTTGCTGAAACTTCAACAGCAACCGATCGATGCCTTCTATATCACGGACAGCCGTCTGCGTCAGCACATCCACTACACTGCTGAGCGACGCCGTTGCCGCAGCGCCCACCGCCGCGTATTGATCCTTTAACAACGCCTGCGCCTTTACCGACCAGGGCATCAGCTCGGCGTCCAGACAGACCCAATCGGTGTCGAGGGCTTCCCAGAACCCCGCGGTAGTAAGCGCCGTGCTGACGCGTTGCAAAAACTCCTGCTCCAGGCTGGCGTCGCTGAAGAAATTCCGGCCGGTGCGCGTATAGCACACGCCGATACTTTCCTGCTCGATACCAAATCGGCTGCGTATCGCCTCTTCATTTTTCCCTATGATCAACACCGCGCGCGAACCCATGTGTTTCTCTTCACATACTACCCGCTCCACCCCCTGACGGCGGAAGTAGTCCAGCGCTTCCACGGGATGCTCCAGGTAATCTTCCAGCGCACAGGTTTCAGAAGGCGACATGGTGGGCGGCAGATAGATCAACCACTTGGGGTTGATCGCAAACCGGCTCATCACTTCCAATGCAGCAATAGAATTCTCCTCCTTTACCGTTACGTTGTTTCGCAGGCGTGTAGCAATGATCCGCTTGCCCGTAACATCCTCGATGTCCAACAGGTCGTCATCCGCTTGCTGGTGCGTAAGCATCTGCTGACGAAGTTCAAAGTCGATGGGCCTGGCAGGCGTCTCGTACACTTGCCCGGCTTGTACAGAAATCAGTTCTTCCTCCGGGTACCGCAAGGCCGTAAGCCGGCCACCGAAAACACATCCGGTGTCGATGTCGATCGTCCGGTTCAGCCACTGCGCATCGGGCACTGGCGTGTGCCCATATACCACCATGGCCTTGCCGCGATACTCAGATGCCCAGTTATACCGAACGGGCAACCCGAACTCATCGATCTCACCGGTAGTCTCTCCGTATAAACAGAAGGTCCGCACGGCGCCACTTCCCCGCCCCTGCATGTCTTCTTTTAGCCCGGCGTGCGCCACGACCAGCCTGCCCCCGTCAAACACGTAGTGGCTCACCAGGTCGTATAAAAAGTCGCGGACGTCGCTGCGGAACCGGTCGTCTTCCCGCGCAAGCTGTTCCACCGTTTTCTCCAGGCCGTGTTTTACTTGTACGTTCTTGCCGCTGAGGTACTTCTGCAACTTGAGGTCGTGGTTGCCCGGCACACAAAACGCAGTACCCGCATGTACCATGCTCATGACCAAACGCAGTACGTCCGGTGAGTTGGGCCCGCGGTCTACCAGGTCGCCCAGGAAAACCGCCGTTCTGCCCACAGGAGCAACAACATGAAAGCCGTAGTTCCGATGTTGAACCGCTACCCGGGTAACAACATAACCCAACTTGGTCAGCAGCTCTATCAGCTCGTCAAAACATCCGTGAACGTCGCCGATGATATCAAACGGACCGTGAACCTCTTGCCTGTCGTTGTACAACCTTTCACGTGCGATATTGGAAATCGCTTCGATCTCTTCTACAGATTTTAATACATATATATGACGAAAACCCTCATCCTTCAAATGCCGCAAGGACCGTCTCAGCTGCGACCGCTGCTGATAGATCACGTGCCCGCCAAAATTACGGTCAGGACGCAAGTCGTTTCGTGCTTCACATATACGCTCAGGAACATCCAGCACGATGGCAACGGGAATACAGTGGTACGCACGGGCCAACCGCACCAACGACGCCCGCGACTCAGGTTGAACATTGGTAGCATCGACCACCGTCAGCAGGCCGTTCTTCAAGCGCTTGGCGGCGATGTAGTGCAACAATTCAAACGCGTCGTCAGTAGCCGTTTGGTTGTTCTCATCATCGGATACGATCGCGCGGCAGCGATCTGAAGACACGATTTCCGTCTCTTTAAAATGTTTTCGCGCAAATGTGGACTTCCCTGAGCCACTGACACCGATCAGCGTAACCAGCGAAAGCGCTGGTATCTTTAATTCTTTACTCACTGTTTCCATCAACTCTTCTTTTTATACACTCCTCTAACTGCAGCCAGTCGATCTCCTTATTTAAAAACGCAAAAACCTCGTGTCGCAAGGTTTGCTGCACCATCGTTTTACCTTGTAGGGTGACCAGCAACGGGAAACCGTCGCGGCTCGCAATCATGTTATTCCATACAAATCCATCATATCGATTGTCGTTTTTTGACACATCAAATACGACAATCTCATCAATACCCAATAACAGGAGCTGATTCCCATACCGCGCCTGAAATACCCGATACCGCTGCCCGTGAGTAACACACAGGATTCGTTTGCCTGCATTCCGTCTGAAGAATCTGTTCTTTCTAAACCTGTAAATCAATTCTTTTATAACGATGCCCATGCAGAAATATAGCAGTATCAGCGGAAGCATTGCCAGC
Source organism: Dawidia soli (assembly GCF_018598185.1). Lineage (GTDB taxonomy): Bacteria > Bacteroidota > Bacteroidia > Cytophagales > Cyclobacteriaceae > Ohtaekwangia > Ohtaekwangia soli. The sequence continues at coordinate 15,073 of NZ_JAHESC010000039.1, read as the reverse complement.
AGTATCAGCATTATCAGAAACATCGGAACAGCCATGAACAGGTTTACGGCACTATCCCTGCTATCATCCTGCTTATTCATACTGATCAGCTTTAAAAATGGCCATCTGCGTAGGTGCGCCTACCCGTTCATGGACATCACCCACCGGCTTGAAGGTTACTCGGTACTTGTTTCTCACCGCCACATTGCTCGCCCATGTTTCAAATTCGTTCCTGTCCCATTCAAACCGGTGATCGCTATGCCGCATGGTTCCCGCGTCCAGCGTTTCAAAAAGCTCGTTGTATTCGCGGTTGGGTGTCGTCAGCACCACCGTCTTCGGTTTTGCAAACTCAAACACCACGCGCTCAAAAGCTTTCAGGCGATTCACGTCCAAATGCTCGATGACTTCCACAATAGCGGCCGCATCAAATCCCGCCAGCCGTTTATCACGATAGGTAAGCGCGCCTTGCGCGAGGGTGATCCGCTCCTTCTGTTTCGGCGGCATCTCGTCTAAACGCAGGCGCTCTGCTGCTCTTTCCAATATGCGATGTGAAACATCGACGCCAAGGATCACACTGAACTGCCTTTCGCGCAGCAGCATCTTCAGCAACTTGCCCTCACCGCACCCTAAGTCAACCACGGTATTGCTACCGGATGCCACGAGTTCGTCGAGCACAACCTTTAACCGCTTGTCGTGAAGTGTTTCCCGGGCAATGTCCTGCGCGTGATCCTCTTCCGGCGCTACCGGTCCCACGGGCTCGTCCTCCGTCAACCGCACCAATGCGTTCTTCGCCAGGCCCCCTATATTCCGTAAATAGCGGCGGATGATCTGCTCGCGCGCAGGATGGTCTTTCAACCACCCCTCTCCTTTCGTTAAAAGCTTCTCAACCTCGTGCTGGCTTACCCAATAGTGCTTTTCATTATCCAGTACCGGGATCAATACATATACATGCGTAAGCAGATCTTTTAACTTCAGGTTGGCCTTCAGGTTTACCGTAAAGTATTTGCTCGGGCCCCACTCGGGAAAATGCTCGTCAAGTGCATATCGCTCCACCGCAACGGAGTAGCCCAGCGGCTCGAACAACCGTCTGATCAATAGCTCACCGCCCTTCGCGGCCGGCAGCACAGAAAGTGTTATGTCAAACGGCATGACAATGTCTACCAGCTCCGGGCGCTTCTCGCATTTGCCATTCATGGCCGTCGAAAAAGCCTTGGCGATCGCCACACTCATAAAAGACGACGACACATACGGCCTGTCATTTACATAGTGTCCCAGGGTAAAGGCGTCGGGACCACCCTCGCCCGACTTTCGGACCAGTCCGACCGGGTCGATGTCCAGCAGTAGCGCCACCGTGCATTTGTCATCGTCGGCATGCGGATAAAAAATGTGTGCAACGCCTTGCGACAACTCTACCGCCTGCAGCTTTGCCGGGTGTTTATGTAGTAAATAGCAAAGATCCGTAGCGGGAGAATGCGTGGTTGTAATGGTGAATAACATAGTGGTTCAAAGCTCAGGATATGGTGCGCAGCCTTTTTGCGTAGTCCCTAAAATACCCTAACGAACTCAAAATGTTTGCAAAACAGTGAAAACTGCTCCCCCGGGTGGCAGCCTGACAGCAAAACAAAAAATGGGCGCGAATACGATCGCTCGCACGATCATACTGGCGCCCTCTATTAATTAATATAGCCTCGTTAAAATTGTACAAATTGGGCCTGCCTGTCGCCACAAAGGAGACAGCTACTGTTTTATTTCACCGCACGGCTGCGTCGATACCTCTTTCTTTCTCGGCCGGATGATCAATCGCAATGTGGGGTCGTCCGTCAGGAAACTAAACAACCAGTTGAATGCCAGCTTTACCCGGTTACGGAAGCCCACCAGCGGTATGATGTGAATGAACAACCACACCAGCCAGGCAAAGAACCCCTTAAAAGATCCCTTGGGTAGATCTACTACCGCCTTAAACTTAGAGATGATGGCCATGCTGCCCTTGTTGTTATACCGGAAAGGTTTCGGCGCCTGACCGCGGTCTATCCGCAGCAGGTTTTCGGCGAGAAGCGTACCTTGCTGAATGGCCACCTGGGCCAACTGCGGATGGCTGTTGGGATAGTCCGGATCGGAAGTCTGGTAGGCAATATCGCCTACGGCAAAAATATTGGTATATCCTTTCACCCGGTTTATATCGTCCACCGTCAATCGGCGACCCCGCGCCACCACCTCCGGCGCAAGGCCCGGCACCTCGCGGCCGATCACGCCCGAGGTCCAGATGAGTGTGGCCGCCTTGATGGACTCGCCGTTGGAAAGGATAACCGTTTCGTTCACGTAATCTTTTACCAGAGTATTCAGCATGATCTTCACACCGAACTTGGAAAGCACCTTAAACGATTCGTCCTGAGCTATTTTGCTCATCGGCCCCAGCAACGTGGGCGAGCCGTCGATCAGGTATATGCTGCCGATCCTGGAGGCGGCTTCGGGATAGTCCTTGGCGGCGATCTTGTGCGCAAGCTCGGCCATCATGCCGACCATTTCCACCCCCGTGGGGCCGCCACCAGCCACCACGATATTGCTGAGCCGTGCCTTGTCCTCCAGAGCAGTGGCCCGTACGGCTTCTTCGAGCCGAAGCAATATATGATTCCGGATATTGAGCGCGTCGTCGATGGTTTTCATCGGCAGGCCACACCGCGTTACGTTCGGGTTTCCAAAGAAGTTCGTCTCGGTGCCTACCGCCAGCACCAGGTAATCATACGACAAAACCCCGGTGTCTAATTCAATGGTATTGTTTTCCGGGTTCACCTTGATCAGATTACCCATGTAAAACCGGATGTTGTCCCGTTCCTGAAACAGCTTCCGGAAGGGGTAACTGATGTTCGACGCCTCGATAAAAGCTGTGGAAACCTGGTACAATAAAGGGGGGAAGAAGTGATAGTTGTTTTTGTCTACAATTGTGACTTTAAACTGATCTTTGCCGGCAAGCTTTTTGGCTAAGTTTATTCCGGCGAAACCGCCCCCTACGACGATAAGCCTGTTCTCTTTCATATGAATTAATGCCGATTTTGGCGCCTGTTCGATCCTTTTCAGCTTCCGCTAAAAAAATCGAGCCAGGCCGGGCAGGAGCCCTTACAACTGCCCCTCTATGGAACAGTATACGCTCCTGGCACGTGTAGGGTTTACAGCAGCAGTCCAATAAAACCGCATCGGATACAGTTCCGGCGCGGTTTTTCTTTTTACGCGGTAGTTAGTCACATTTTTCCCCGCATTCGTACCATTTTACGGCAGCGCACCGGCAAACCCGTTATTCTTGTTGTGTAATTTTTACAACGCCATGAAAATACGCTTTAGAACGTACGAGGTCGTGTTTGTCTCTTTACTGGCAACCGCCTCCATCATCAAATTCCTGTGGATCCGGCAGAGCCTGACCGACGAGATGAAACAATGGCATGCCTTGCAATATCAGGGGCACAACATCGCGGGCTTTTCATACAATCACAACATTCTCTTTCCGCAGATCGCCCAGATCGTATTCGTTTACCTCGCATACCTCGCCATATCGGGCGTCATGGTATATACCGCGCAATACGCCGCCCGGTTCAAGCGAAACGCCCTGCGGATCATCCCCATCGTCCTGCTGTTGTTAGCCGGCATCGGATTTATGCTGGCACGCGGAATCGACTACCTCACCTGGGTGGCTCACCCGCATGTATTCAACTACGGTGGTGCCGGTTTTGACGTGCTCGCCTGGTTTGGATACAACGACCGGCCCATGACCTATATCTGGACAGGTTTCGACCGTGCCCTGACCTGGGTCGGCATGCTGGCCGCGCTACTGGCGGTGCGTGAAGGAGTGATCCATTACCTGGAACGGGAATCACCCGGCAAGGAAACACGCATGATCCTGGCCAACCAGATAGCATCTATCATCAGCGTATACCTATGCCTGCTCCCTTTAATAATCCTGCTGCCTTCAACACCCGGCAAGCATGCTCTCATGTTTATGGCGCTGTCCTTTATTCCGAGTGCCCTGCTTATGACCGTCTTTAACCTATACTACGTATTCCCGCGCCTTTCGCTAAAATCCGGGTGGTGGATACTGGCGGTGTTGTTGACGGCATCGCTTGTCACCCCTGCGCCCTTTTTTATTGTGTTTGGCAACCGCGGCAACATCATCCATATCCATAGCGCCATGGTACTGATCAACCTGTTTGTGATCTCGCCCATCAGCTGGCTTTTATTCCAGCAACGAAAAGATAAGTTGCTGGCCATTGTGAAAGTGGGACAAGCCCTGACAAAATCACGCGAAGAGCTCAACAGCCTCCGCTACCAGATCAATCCACACTTTTTGTTCAACAGCCTGAATACACTCTATGGCAATGCGCTCATGGAAAAAGCCACCACCACCGCCTCCGGTATACAGCAACTTGGCGACATGATGCGGTTTATGCTACACCAAAATCAACTGGACTTCATTCCGCTGAAGTCGGAGCTGGGCTATATGCGCAACTTCATCGCGCTCCAAAATCTGCGAACCCATCTGTTGCAAAACGTCGATGTACAGATCGATATCCATGATGATGCATGCGACGGTGACATTCCGCCCATGATTCTGATCCCATTCGTCGAGAATGCATTTAAACATGGCATCAGCAACGTCGGCAAATCATGGGTGGCCGTCACCGTACGATGTGAACGCAACCATGTGTACCTCAACGTACGGAACAGCGTGCATCCCGACAACATCGTGCGCGAAAAGTCCGGAGTTGGTATTCCCAACGTGGTGGAGCGGTTAACGCTCATGTTTGGCGATAAATTCCAGCTGGAATACGGCATCCGTGGCAACGAATATGTAGTTTCGCTTACCTTACCCCTGACTGCCGCCTGATGTTACGCGCCATTGCCATAGACGACGAGCCCATAGGCCTGGAAGTGATCCGGTCGCTGGCCGAGAAAGTTACCTTCCTCCGCATAGAAGGATATTTTATCAATCCCTTTGAAGCCGTCCCGTTCATTCAACCCAACAACATAAACCTGATCTTCCTGGACATCGAGATGCCCAACGTGAAAGGCACCGACTTCATCCGAACATTGCCCGATCCGCCGATGGTCATTTTCACGACCGCCTACAGCCAACACGCCGTACAAAGCTTCGAGCTCGACGCCATCGACTACCTTCTCAAACCGTTTTCGTTAGAACGGTTCCTCAAAGCGTGCAATAAAGCACAACAGCAGCTCACACTACGCAAACACGCCTCCGATCGGACTAACGCCATCTTTATCAAAAGCGGATACGAGCAGATAAAAGTAGATGCAAACGAGATCCTGTTTGCCGAGAGCGATGGAAACTATGTGCGCTTTGTAACCGACAAACAACGCATCCTCTCACGCCTGACCATGAACGAAGCAGAAGCACTCCTGCAAGGCAGGGACTTTATAAGGGTACACCGCTCATTTATCATAGCAAAAGACAGAATAACCAAGATCGAAAAACGCTCCCTCTGGATCTCCCAACACGAAATTCCCATAGGAAGCGGTTATCTGCACGACGTCGAAAAAATGCTAAGGGTATAAATCCCTTCACAAACCAACATTCAATCAACCATGAAAATCAAAAAACTAGCCCGGCAAGGGGCACAATGCCTTATTGCCCTGACCGTACTGTGTCTTAACACCACGATCCATGCGCAGATCGACCGAAAGGCAAAGCTCGACCGGCTTTGCGCCTGGCTTGGCGATCAATCCCAGGGAATGGGCAGCATCGCCGTCGCAAAAAGTGGAACGGTTATCTATGCCAATGCTTTTGGATTCCGATCGCGCACCGACGACCGTCCGCTACCGGCAAACATCGATACAAAATATCACATATGGTCGATCACAAAAACATACACCGCTACAATAACACTGCAGCTGGCAGACGAAGGAAAGATCTCCCTGGACGCTCCGCTCAGCCGGTTCTTTCCGAAAATAGCAAACGCAGCCACTATTACGATACGCCAAATGCTCTCCCACCAAAGCGGCATTCACGACTTCACGCAAATCACCGACTCCACCGCCCGGCCGCGAAATGACTCCCGTCAGGAAATGATATCGGTCATTGCCGCACAACGACCCGAGTTTGCACCCGGCGAACGCTTTGATTATAGCAATTCCAATTACCTGCTGCTGGGCTATATCCTCGAAGATATCGAGCAAGCCTCTTTTGCAGAGATACTATCGAAACGCATCTTCCACCCACTCGGCCTCAAGAACACCGTTTATAAAAAGGCTGTAGCCGATACTATTCAAAACAGCGCACGGGCCTATCAGTTTGCCAACGATCAATGGCAATATATGGAAGAAGGACCTTTTGGCACCGACATTCCCGGCCCGGCAGGCAGCATTGTCTCCACCCCTACGGACATGACAACTTTTATTACCGCGCTATTCTCCGGCCGGCTGATCCCTCCCGCAAGACTGGCCGAGATGATCACCACGGACGGTTTCTATGGTCTGGGCATCATGAAAATGCCGCATTACGATTTGCCCGGTTGGGGGCACGGCGGTGGCTACATCGCCTCACACGCCACACTGGCCTATTACCCGCAAGACTCGCTCGCCGTGGCCTATTGCTCCAACGGCACACGGTACCCCCTGCAGAGCATTATCAGTCACGTTGCCAATATCTTTATAGACCCGTCTTATGTATTGCCCTTCGAAAGAAAGTTTATCACATTAACCCCGCCTCAACAACAGGAATATGTCGGTAAATATGAATCGACAAAATTCTCCGTCGACATCACACTGGAAGATGGAACGTTAATCATTCACGCCGGACAGAATCCAAAATCACCGATCCGTCCCACGCGAAAAGATCACTTTCACATTGAGGGCACCGACATGGAAATAGACTTTGAACGTGATACCGGAGGAAAATTGACAGCATTCTCCATCCAACACGGTGACAAGAAATTGGTCGCACGCCGCATCGCAGCTGCAAGCAAAGAAGAACCTCCCGCGCATTAGCAGGAGGTTTCTTTTCAGGCAGTAACGTTACCTTCCGTCCCCATCAGCATATGTCTCAGCATCGACTCGTACTCTACCCCCAACGGCAGAACCATCTCCACGTTCAACTTCCTGCACAACACATCGACCGCTTCTCGGGTCACGGGATTGACAGACGATGATGGCGCCATGCGATAGCAAAAGCCAACTCCGCGTTTCTGCCATGCCGGCAGGTTGTTATAGTTAATGCCATGCTCAAAAAGCAGATTGTTTTTATCGGCTACCGAAAGGCCCTGCACGCTCCGCGTGGCGTCGGCTGCTGACAATCCATTCTTTCGCAACGTCCAGTAACACCATGCGCTCAGGGAATTCCGGTGAGCATCTTCGCTCCGCCACCGAAAATAGTCGACAACAAGGTCATCCGTCGGCAAGGGTATGATCCGGCAATCAAATACGCCGGGTGCTCCCATGGCCTGTGTAAACTCCGCACTGGCTTCCCCGGCCAATATCGAGATCAGCTTCCGGGTCTTGCGGCCAAAAGTATTTTCACTCTTTTCCAGTAGCAAAGAAATCTCGTCACTTTGCGTGTAGCCATAACTTACTTTAAAGCCGCAATCCATGAGACGAGTGACCGTACAGATCATGGCGTCCCGAAAACGCTCATCAAACGGCCGGGCCAAAGGCAACAATTCCTTCGTTAGCCTGGTAAAGCCCCGGCCATCGAGCCGCACGACGATATACACATCCGGCAACACAAACTGGTCCAGATTCTCTTCAAAGGCTCGCATTCTCCTATCCAATACATCAAACTTCATCGTCTCATTGTTTAATAACAAACTGATTGCCCGCCAGCCGTACCGTATAGAGCTCATCAAACCCCTCGTCCCGACGCGGAGATTCCAGGTTCTTGAATTTGGTGATAACACCAATACGATTGATCTTTTCCTTTCCTGATCGGCTTTCATTCCGCTCCAGACACTCCGTAAGATTCGGTTCGAAGTAATAGCCGATCACGGCATACCCATGAGTTTTCGCTTGCGCTATGTAGACCATACGATCCGCCTTTGTCACATTGGTATTGTCAACGACCATTCGCTGCTGTAAGGAAAAAGCAAGCTCCAAAAATTTATTTTCTTTATTACGGGTATTAAAGAGATCGAGGCTTATCCGCATGTGCGAGTGAAAGAATCGCTCTTTATAAAACGTACTCTTTCCGCTTGCCGGAATTCCAACAAACATTACTAACTGCATATCATGAACGTTAAGAATAAAAAAAGCCCGGGTTATTTACGTTACCCGGGCTCTTTCATGCATTAAGCATCTAACTAATACATTCCATAGCACCAGGCGAAATAATAACGTGCATAGGCATGACCCCTGTAACCTTATTTGCGCGTATGGCGTTGTATTGACATCATGACACAAAGGTAGAGTAACTTTTTCGAATAAATATTTTGTCTTATCGAAAAAAGTTACTTTATCTTTGCATCAGCACTATAAAAATGAAAACGGGTCATATCATATCAAACAATCGCTGTTATCAGCATATATGCTATCAGCAGAAGGTATGGTCACGCCCAACAGGATTGTTATGATATAGCAAAAACTATAGATACTTAACAAAAAGCCCTGGGCATCTGCCTGGGGCTTTTTGTTTTTAGTCGCTTCCATCGACGGTAGTAAGCCGTAGATGGAAGCCAGGCAACACTTTGCCTATATGTCAGTGTACCCAAGAGGTTTAAGGGGTCTGCCTGCAGATCAGATATTCGTCGGTTCGAATCCGGCCACTGACTCAAACACGAGGTTTCTATTACCTCACTTTATATACTTCCCGGAGAGTAGACCGTAAGTAGATCCGCCAGCTGGCGGACTGTAAAAGCGGTGCTTAGGCCTTGGGTGTTCGATTCACCTCTCTCCGACCATGAACTCCATCGAGGTGTATCGGCTCACGCTTATACCGTGTCGGAACCGTAGTTGGTCGCACGTTGGTTCGAATCCAACCACCTCGACTTGACAAACTTTAAACTTTTTGCACTTGCAGTTTATCGGAAGGATGACTTGGCTATGTTTCTTTCCAAGAACAGTCTTTTCTGTGCTACCAGCATCGATTGGAATTAACTGCTATCGGGGTGTAACCCTGAAATACGTTAGTCCTTGAATTGGTATTCCATCAAGTTCATAGCGGCCGAATGCCCAATAATCTGGATGCCTAAGAAATGTTTCCCAAACCAATAAACCAAAGAATTTTGCAGCTTGAGTATAGTCGGATTTGCAAGCCTTGGAGTATATTGGAGCAAATACTGTGTTTGTCCAGTCCTTTCCCGGCATCCAGCTGGAGGTTTGAATGTCCGATCCTCTGATTTTATTTGTAAGTTCCTGAATTATTAGCTCATATTCAGCTTTGGATAAACGATTTCGCCAGACATCATATTCGCCTTTATAAGGAATTGTATTAATGGTTTTATTTGAATCTAATGAATAGAGCATATGAGAATAGCAGTAACCAATCTAACCAAAAAAGACAATTCCGAAACGCAAATTCAATAGGTTCTACATTCAAGCGTATTATACCAAGGACGAGATCAGCTTCTTCAGACTGGCAGAGGAAGACCAGGCTTTCAATCGCTTTCCGGCTGGCTCGGATGTCAGCGTACTCTTGTTCAACGCCAATAGTTCAGCGTAAAGGTCCAGGTACCGTTTAGTACCGACAGGCGGCTCATCCGGCAGGTATTCGATCATCGTGGTGAACAGCAACTCGAGCGCTTTGTTGTGAGCCCCAGAGACTTTGAGTAGGTTCTCGGAGATCAGATCGGTGAATCGTTTCATGGGGGCGTATTCACCAGAGAGGTGCATGCCAATGATCCGGCCGATTTGAGTGCTGTCCAAATCGCGGGCGGCAACGCCCTTGATCCATAACTCGGCAGCAAATGATCGCACCGTTTTGTCGCTGCTCACCATGCACGTGGCGATAAAGAGATAGGTCACCTCGTTATAGACGAGCGTTAAGTCCACCAATGCTTCCAGCGTCTTCGTTACCATCTTCTTGTCGGTCTCCGACCAAAACTTGCTGTACTCCAACGCGCGCGCAGTAACCAACGTCAGAATAGGGTTGGGATTGGAAGGCATTAAATAGATAAACCGCTGGACATCGTTGTGCTCGGCCGACAGATATTTAGCCTTGAAGGAAATAAACTGATACAAAATACGCGTCTCCTCCGGCGGGTCCTTCTTACCCGGCGTGACAAGCCGTGTAAGTTTTGAAAAGAACCCCTTGTCTTCAGCTGTCACAGTCACTCCGGGAGATTGCACCGGATCAAGGGTCAGTCGAAGAACATTGCGTTCTGCGGGCTCATCTTCGTAGCGTTTCTTACCATAGTCGTATTTTTTGACTTTATAATTTTCAACAAACGACCGCCACGGAACCTCACCGGTATAAACAGACGAAGGCAGCTGGGCATAGGAAAAATCCTTGAACTCTGGATAGTGTTGCCGTGGCGACTTCGCAATTCCGGCCATAAACCACAGGTATGGCGTATGGAAAGGAGGAATGGGCCGGGCGGCGTCATTCAAAAGAAATTCCAGCAAGTTTAATGTTTCTCCCGTTAACACACGCCGGGCTTCCGTCAATGCCTCGTCACGATGAAAGGAGGCGATCCGTGCGATCGCGATCTGAAAATCGTGACCGTCGGGCAGTACGTCGGCAGCCCTATATTGCAACAGCCGCTGAACAACGATAAGCGGGTCGACATATCCACACGCGTGCGTAGGGGTGGAAAGGATCGGTTGCCGTCGCCCTTTTTTTAATTTCTCATAGGCCACGACGAGAATGGCCTTATGGATCAGGTATATCGTGTCACCACTTTCAACACGCCACGGCAGCAATGCCAAAATGCGGGACTTGTACCAGGACCACTTCGCCTTATTCTCTTCGTCCTTCTTTTTAAAAGCATCATGAATTTTCTGCAGCGACGCCCCCTCCGCAGGGAACCACTCAATCCACAACCGGGTAACGTCGATAAAGAAAGTCGCCAGCAAATGATCCAAATATCCCATGGTTGATGTCCAATCGTTCATCACCGTGGCGTACGCACGCTGCAGTGCCGGTTCAAATTTGTGAAGTTCCGCGCCAGTGACCTGATCTTGTAAATTCACCAGGGCTGCGGGCAGCAGATCGATATGCAGCGGATCGTTGTTATCAAATGCCTGGCTGGCCAGGAACACAAGCTCATCCAGCGACGACAATGCCGGAAGGGCCACTGCCTCTGCCGGCTGTGTAGCGGCCCCTGGCACAATATCATCAGGTATCGGCGCTGCTTCGATTAGGAATGCCGCCAGGGTCTTCTTCGCGCTCATCAACATCGAGTCGGCATACCTGCCGAGCTCATCGTTCACCGACTGCCGCGATGCGTCATGATATTTTAATAAAAGCTTGGCCGCCTTGTTCTGAATGTTCTCGTCGTTGTGTATAAATGCATGGCAGACGGAGACTGTAATAGCTTCCCGTTGATCAGGATGCTTGCGCAATAACTTCTCCAGCAGCGTCAGCGTTGCCGTCACGACCGATTTGGTTTCCGACGATAAGAGTACCGGCGTATTCTCCAGCAATCCGCTCACGTTAAATTCGGGGGATTCAACAATGACCTTCATACCGTTAAGCGCGGCGTTCACGGCCTTACTGTGTTGCGAGCTTAGCGTGATGATCAACTGCGATTGTAAGGAGATCAGCTCCTGGACGGTAGGCTCCAGGAACTCGAACAATTCGACAAACCATCCCGAGAGCGTTTTATTAAAATTGCGCCCTGTCGCCAACAGCGACTCCTGAAGCAGACGCTCACGGTCTATTACTCCCAGCGCCGTATAGTGCTTAAGCGTTTCCAGCCAATGCTTGACATCCTTTTTTGAATCTCCGAAGTGACTATAACGGTCGCTTAAATGAATATCCGTCTCAAATTGAAAAATGAGCCAGATATGGTGGCTGAGCGTTATCGGCCACCGCTCCACATTCTCACGAACGAAACGTTGCTTGTGGTCTTTGTCCAGTTCAAAAATGATCTGCGGAATTAACCGGGCCAGAAGTTCATCGGTAGGCTGCAGATATCCTTTATCAACGAACTCCATCGCCGTGTTGTAGCGAAAGTTCCAGGGTAGCCAATTTTGCTTTGTCAGATCATTGATCACGTCACTGAACCAATCCGGACAATACCACGAGAGAATGTCCGGGACCAGGGGATTGTTCAGGAAATGAGAAAAACCATCTATCTTTTGATATTCCTTGCGATTGCAACAGACAAAGGCTGCCGCATGCAATATATTTACCTGAGCAGGCGATGCCTTTTGCTTAAAGGACGAATGCCCTATCAGGGACGACACCTGACGGTATTCGAGATATTCTTTCTGCAGCGGTTTTAATCCTGCGGCCAGCTCCTTTTTCCCCTGTTTATCCAGCGACCTCAAAAAAGAGATCAGGTCGCTGCTCCGCTCCTTCCGAAGGATGGTGGCAAATTCCTCCACTACCATGACATGTTGATTAGCTGATGAGTTTCTTTTTTACCGCCAGAATATGTTTACACAGCCCACGCTCTCCTTGATGCTTACTGAACCAGGTACACGTACACTTTTCATTTTCACCTTCCAGCACAACAAAGTGATTCACCCCGCTGCCCTGCACTTTCGCCTCCACACGATTGTCGGTCTGCAGCGTGATGGCCACTTTCCCTTCTTCCAGCAACTTTTCCGCATCCTTCAAACGGGGGTTCAGGCTCAAAATACGGCTGAGCTTAAATGGCAATCGGCGGTAAAAGAAGTGATTCTCATCCAGGTCATATCCCAGCAACCCCATGGCCGACAGCCTGCCCGTGATATTCTCCACCTTCTTCAGGTCAAGACCTTCTTCAATGGATAACAGCGTAGGGTTAAACTCGTGGTTGGCATAGCTGAACTTGTCGACTGCATCGATCCAACTGTCGGGCACATCTTCGATGAGCGATTCTAACGCGGCTCCTTCACCCGAGAAACCGCGCCAGGCATCCCGCGAGATCGACAAGCTGAAACGTACAGCACCGAAATATAATTGCCATGTAACCGACTGCATCGCCGGCTGCGCGAATACGCGTAGTTCTGTCGCCAGCGGAAGCAGGGGTTCCAGCAGGCGAAGCCGGTGCACACCGCCAATGCATATGCCATTGCCCGATTTAACCGGCGAGAACGATGGCTTCGTACCGCGCATGATCAGGTAATAATCGGTCCTCGGCTTGCCGTTGGGCAGGCTTTGAAAAAGCTGAAGCGTCTGAATTCTGTTGAACGTAAAAACCCGCTCGGCATCTGCCAGAAAAAGCTGCACAGAAGCCAGCCCTTTGATCCACTTGGTGGGAAGTGGCACCTTTCGTTCTACGATCTTCTGCCCCTCCTTCGCAATTGCCACCTCCTTTTTACCGACCGAGAGCACGACATTCTCGGCCTTGCTCACACTGCTCAAAGCAGAGATCATCGGTTGATTAAAATCGACGTTGGTCGTTCCGTTGCCAGGAAACTCCCCATCGTGTCCATCCGGCAGTATGTCTACGCGAGCATATACCCCGGCGCAATGCGAAAAGCCCTCAAACCGGATCTTCTCATTACCTGCCGTCACAATAGGATCTTTCAGCATCGCCAACTGAAACGGTGAAAGATTAAAAGATGACTGTACTACATTTGAAAGCGTAATTAAGCACCGCGACGTAGTATAAGGGTCTTTCAGTTTACCCCAAAAGAAGCAAGGCACATCCTTCTTCTGCACCTCGCTGTACTTGGACAAAAACAGCTCGTCCGACCCGGCAGTCTTGTTAAGAACCGAAGGGTTTTGATAGTGATAAACAATGTCAGACATAGGCGGGCGGCGGTAACACGCATCAATTATCCTAAGAAATAACCACATATTCAATACTTTACCTCCACCGCCAGGCGGCTCCCAAACCGGGGTTTCGGGAGGATTACCCGTATCAAAGCCTTACTTAAGCCGTATCAAAGCCCTATGTTACTGCTGCCGGGAGCTTCCGGCGCCTTCACCTGGGAACAGCCATTGCAGACGCACCTTACAGAGACAAAAAGTCCTCTTTTGAGCCAATTTCTGCGTTTTAAGAAAAAATCGAACAAATATGTAGCCATTTAACTTCAAGTTGCGTTATATTTGTAGCCACATAGCTACACGTCCAGTAAACATTTGAAAAAATGAAACTACGAAGAGACCCATTTCAAGCCATTGCCGATCCGACACGGAGAGCGATACTGGTGCTGCTGGCGTCACAGACCATGACTGCCGGAGCTATTGCTGACAACTTTGACGTAGCTCGTCCTACGATCTCTAAACACATGCAAGTCCTCAATGAATGCGAGCTTATCACCGCTACTCAAAAAGGACGCGAGATCTACTACGAGCTGAAAGTTGACAAGATGAAAGAGATAGACCACTGGTTAGCCCAGTTCAGGCAGATCTGGCAGGACCGATATAACGAATTAGACAATTTATTATCCACCCTTAAAAAGAACGAAACATGAAAAACAACCTGTTATTCGACTTCATTGTTGACAAACAAAAAAACACACTCACCATCAAACGCGAGTTTGCCGCCGGACGTCAACTGGTGTGGGATTGCCATACAAAGGCGGAGCTTCTCAACCAATGGTTCGCGCCCAAACCCCTCAAAACAAAGACAAAACACATGGACTTCCGCGAAGGCGGCTATTGGTTATACGCCATGATCGACCCGCAAGGACCGGAATATTGGGGCCGCACGGAGTATACAAAGATCACACCGATCGACGGCTACGAAACAATTGACGCCTTCAGTGATGAAACCGGTGCCATAAACCCCGACCTGCCGCGTGCCCAGTGGGTCGTAACATTCACCCCCGCCGGCAACGATAAGACCCTCGTGCAAACCGTGGTGACCTACAAGTCGCTCGAAGCGCTGGAAACAGTCATCAACATGGGTATGCAGGAAGGAATGATCTCGACCCTGGAAAGACTGGACGACCTCCTGTTGACCCTGAATAAATAACGATCGATGATCAGTAAAAAATCCCCGCGGCAAGCCGCGGGGCATTTTAATACCCGCCGTTAAATAAGTCCAACTGATTATTCTCGTAA
>NZ_JAHESC010000038.1 GCF_018598185.1 Dawidia soli | reverse complement strand
TTCCTGACCATAGCGACGGCCACTGACACATACGACCGCGACTCCGAGCAGAACCTGCCCATCAACGAGTGGCATCACGTGGCGGCTACGTTTGGCGATGGCAACATGATCTTTTACGTAGACGGGGTAAAGATCAAAGAATGGAACAACACGCCGGGCGAGGCCAAGTCCATCGCGGGCGAGCCGTATAACCTGGTGTTCGGGCAAGACTTCCCGACGGACAAGTATGCCGCCTCGACCGAGAACTTCGAAGAAGATCATATCATTCCGCTGGAGTGGGGCGGTTACTTCCGGGGCTATCTCGACGAAATCCGCATCTATAAAACCGCGTTGTCGGGTCCCCAGATCGAAAGTATTTACAATCGTGAAAAGCCATAGGTACAGGTATGTTGGTGTGCAGCGTGCGGCCGAAAGGCTGCACGCTTTTTTTTAACGTATTATACTGATCAGACCTTATGAAATATACTGTTACGACCCGGAGCTTCTTTTTGCTGGTGGCGTTGGTGTTCGGATCCCGAAGCGGCGTAGCCCAGCCGGGACAGCTCTCCGTGCCGCGCGTGGAGCAAATGCCCAACCTGCCCGCGCCGTATGCCATGCGCGACTGGAAGGAAGTGGCCCGTCAGTATGATGCCTTTGTATTTTCGCAAACCCAAACCGGTACGCACCTGCCCCTGGTCGGTTTTGCCGCGGCCGGTATAAATTACCCGACACTGCAACCCATCCTGCTCGACACCTACGTGGGCACCAACAGCCACGCGCAGGCAGAGGCCATCAACATCATACCGGCCATCGTAGGCGCCTCCCTGGTGGGCATCGACAAAGCGCAGCAGAACGGCATCCACTGGGTGGAAAAGATCAAAGACTTTTACAACGCTAAAAACAGGCAGGATGTATACCTGAACAGCTACTCCGCGCTGAGCGGCAACGATTGGTGGTACGATGTCATGCCCAACGTGTTTTTCTACCAGCTATATTCGCTGTACCCGGACACACCCGGCTTTGCCGGGCAATACATACGCATCGCCGACCGCTGGCTGGAAGCCGTGCAAGCGATGGGAGGGAAGTCCGCTCCGTGGACGGTACCCTATATGCACTACCGCGGCTGGTACCTGGCGGAAGGTCGTGGCAATACCGACGGCGTAAAAGAGCCGGAAGCCGCCGGCGCCATCGCCTGGCTGCTATACCATGCGTACCGGACAACGCATGACAAACGATATTTGAACGGTGCGCGGCAGGCGCTGGATTTCCTGGCCGCCTTGAACGCGAACCCTTCCTACGAATTACAATTACCTTATGGCGTCCAGGTTGCCGCCGCCATCAATGCGAACGAGCGTGCTGGCTACGACGTCGGCAAAATGCTGAACTGGTGCTTTGACCGCGGTCCGCTGCGTGGGTGGGGCACGATCGTCGGCACGTGGGATGGACAGGATGTATCCGGTCTCATCGGCGAAGCCAACGACCAGGGCAACGACTATGCCTTTCTCATGAACGGGTACCAGCAAGCCGCGGCCCTGGTACCTCTTACGCGTTATGATAAACGCTATGCGCGCGCCATTGCGAAATGGATTCTGAACCTGGCCAATGCCAGCCGCCTGTTATATCCCGCATACCTCCCCGCCGATCAACAGGACGACTATGCCTGGAGCAGCGCCCACGACCCACAGTCGGTGATTGCCTACGAAGCACTCAAGGAGAGCTGGCAGGGTACTGCCCTGTACGGCACCGGCGATGCCAAACGCAACGGCTGGGCGCAAACCAACCTGGGCCTGTACGGGTCGTCTCACGTGGGCTATCTTGCGTCTGTTGTCGCCACCACGGATGTTGAAGGTATACTCGCGCTCGATGTGAACAAGACCGACTTTACCGGCGATCCCCCGTTTGCCTCGTACCTGCTGTATAATCCACACGACGAAGCCCATGTCGTTACCCTCGGGCTGGGAGATGGCAGCTACGACGTCTATGATGCCATCCGCGAAACGGTGGTCGCGCAGGGGGTAAGCGGCAACGCTACCATATCCATCGCCGCGGATGAAGCTGTATTACTGACGTACCTGCCCGCCGGGACGGAAACCACCGCGCGCGACGGCATGCTGTATGCCGGCGACGTTGTCGTGGATTATCATTACCGTTATGACTATGCGCCGGCGCTGCGCATCAAGTCCCTGGCCGTTGCAGAAGCGAACGTGGGGTTTGACCAGGACGTGCCGGTCTATGCGACGCTGGAAAGCCCCGTCAGCCCTGAGGCTGCCTGGCAGTGGACGGTGAACGACCAGCCCGTCAGCACATCGGCCGGAACTTTCTCGTGGACGTCAACCGGGCAGGAGGGCATCTATACAATCGTGTTGTCGATCACGCAGGAGGGCGTGACTGTAAAAGACAGCGTCACCGTGCAGGTATATGAACATGTCCCCACGGTGCCGGTCATCGAAACCTTCGTGGCCGATCAGCGCTATTATGAAACGGGACAGGATGCCCGCATCCTTTGCCGGGTCACACAGGCCGGCACTGAACCCTTGCAATACACCTGGAACGTACCCGAAGGAACCGCCCACTCTAACGACTCGCTGCTGGTGTGGACGTTGCCCGCAGCCGACGGCCTCTATACCCTTACCTGTACGGTGTCCAATCGCTATGACCTGGCAGCGTCAGGCACCTATGCGGTGCTGGTCAAGGTCATTCACGACACGCCGGCGACACCTTTTGCCTACTATCCCCTCGACGGCGATACACAAGACTATAGTGGCAGTGCCTACCACGGAGAAGCCACCGGCACCCAACCCGCTGCCGATGCCCGCGGCCGCGTGGGCAGTGCGTATCATTTTACCACGGGTGATGATATCATTACAGTGCCGAACCGGCCATCGCTGAATGTGCAGGACCACCTGACCGTTTCTTGCTGGATCCGCATTGACGCCGTAGGGCAGGAGTCGTTTATCCTTTCCCACGGCAGCTGGGAAGAACGCTGGAAGCTTTCCATCACGCCCGACCGCCGCATTCGCTGGACCGTCCGTACAAGCACCGGCACCCGTGATCTTGACAGCTCGTTTCCCATCCTGCTAAACAAGTTTTATCATGTTACAGCGCTCTATACCGGCTATTCGCTGGAGCTTTATACCGACGGCGTGCCGGATACCTTTCTGGCGCATACGGGGCTTATTCAAACGACGGGTAAGGCGTTGACGTTCGGGCAAAAGTCCACCGGCGAGCGCGAGTATTATCTGCAGGGTACCCTCGACGAGGTCCGTCTGTATAATACGGCGCTGGATCCTGTGGAGATCGCCACGCTGCCTACTCGTTGGAATACCACGGTGACGGGCTTGCCGGAGGCGTCGGGTGATCAGCTGACGGTATATCCCAATCCTGCGTGGCAAGGGCGTGTGTACCTTTTTGGTATGCAACCGGCAGATGTGGAATCCATGCAGGTATATACTGTGGCGGGAGAGGCAACGGACTGCCGTTGGGTCGTTGATGGGAATACGATCGGAATCGACTTGCCTGTTGGTTCTTCAGGCATCGTTATACTGCGTGTTCAGACCGGGCGGGGCGCGGTCTATAAACGACTTGTTGTTTACCGATAGCGGTTTGAGCCTGGGCTCGCTGATTTTTATGACAGTATCTGACGCATCTGCGTCAGATACTGTCTGGCACAGCCCTTTTATTTTACGGCGATTCCCTTCTCTTTGAGTTTGCTATACAAAAGATACTTTACTTCGCTTTCGGCCAGGTCCGCTTTAAATACGTCGTCGCACCAGAACCGGATCACCAGTGTGATCTCGCTTTGTGAGATATCTTCTACCAGCACCACAGGCTCGCGCTTTTTCAGGATATAGGTGCCCGATTTGATGATGGAAACGACTTCGGCTACGACTACATCCTTGCTCTCGGTGGTTTCGAGGGTTGTTTTGATCTCGATCCGTCTGTGGTTGTTGCTGAGCGTCCAGTTTACGATCTGCTGGGAGAGCATATCGCCGTTGGGTATAATCACTTCGGCGCCGTCGGCTGTGAAGAGTGTGCTGGACCGCAGTCCGATCTCTTTTACCCGTCCGGATTTTCCGCCGACTTCGATCGAGTCGCCGATCTTCAGCGGCCGGTCGAAGATCAGGATGATACCCGACACAAAGTTGTTCACGATATTCTGCAAGCCCAAACCGATACCGACACCCAGGGCGCCCAGCACGATGGTAATCTTGTCGATGGGTAATCCCGAGGCGGCAATCGCCAGCAGGTAGCCCGCGCCGAGCAATACCAGGCGCGTTACCACGAGCTTGGACCGGTTGGCGGGGCTGTCACCAAAATCATGGTCGCCGGTGTCGCCAAAGAAGTAGCCCAGGTATCGTTGGACCAAATGCGCCAGCCAGATGATCGCAAAGAACAATCCCACGCTGCTCAGTGTAAAGGAAGTATTGCCGATCTTATGCGACGCATTCACGATCGTGTGAAACGCATTGAAGAGTGGATCGAAGATATTGAGGTTGATGCTTAATACCGTCAGCCACATCAGCAAGGCGATCACGATCATGGGTTTCCGGAAGTCGCTGATGATGCCGGCAGGTTCGAACGGCTGTTCGATGTTCTCTTTCACCCGGATCGTCTGGATCTGGAGCAGGATCGATTCGATGATCGTTTTGACCAATACCGAAAGGCCCATTACCTGTGTCAGCGCAAAGATTCCGGCGGTGCCGAGGATGCGCGCCAGCGAGAACCGGCCAAAGAGGTTGAAGAGGATTGCGAGCGCGTTGAGTACGATAAAGAGAACGATCACCGTGCGAATGAACCGGCGCAGCTGAATGTGCTCGGGCACCCGGGAGCGGAACAAGATGCCGAAGACGATGGCCGCAATGTTCAGGCCGATCATCCACAAACGTTGCAGTCGTCCGGGCGACAGGATGAGGTTCGTAAACGAGAACAAGAGGAACAGCCCGATCGCCGCCAGCCAGTAGTGAAACAGCGAGCGCGGCCAGTGTTTGCGCAGCACGAGCGTCACTACTACCATCAGCAGGAATTGCACCGACTCGACATAAGCCGCGGGTGCATTCAGGTCAAACAGCGGCGCCAGGCTTAACATCACCGCCAGCGACGCAGCCAGGGGCTGCGTGGTCAGATAGGTAACTCC
The DNA here is from genome assembly GCF_018598185.1 of Dawidia soli. Classification (GTDB taxonomy): domain Bacteria; phylum Bacteroidota; class Bacteroidia; order Cytophagales; family Cyclobacteriaceae; genus Ohtaekwangia; species Ohtaekwangia soli. The sequence continues at coordinate 72,887 of NZ_JAHESC010000038.1, read as the reverse complement.
ATAGGCTGCCAGCGACTCGCGTTTGTTATTGCGTTTGAGCGTGCGCAGGTTGGCCAGTACCCACAGGTAGAACGCAAGGCCGAGCAGCCACATCAGGGCACGCTGCCCCGATGAATCGCGGAAGTAAAAATCCAATGCCTTCCGGCCCGAGCGGTACGAGTTGTCGAGCTCTTCCTTAAATTCGGTCGTTACGACGGGGGCGGGCTCCCACAGGAAATTATACTCTTTGCTAAAGGCCTGGATCCCCGAGCGCGTAAGCCGTTCTTCGATCTGGTTGAACAGGTCGGACGCGCGGATCGATTTCTCGGAAACACCGGTCTTGAGCGTGTTGACGATGTTGAGGTTGTATTGCAGCAGGCTGTCCGTTGCGCGCCAGGCGGAGCGCAGCTCGCGCAGGTGGGGCAGGAGCAGTTTACGGTTGACGGTATCTTTATACAACTGGCGCAGCAGCGAGTCGCGGCGCAGGGTGCGCAGCTCCTTGCGCAGTCCTTGCAAGGACGTGTCTGCTGCCTGGATGCGCACGCTGTACCGGTCGAGGTCGTGCTGCACGTTTTGCAGAAGAACGCTGAACATCTGCAGGTTGCGCAGGTTCAGGGCCGCGCTGTACTTCTCCAGGTTCTGCTCTACCAGCACCAGCGCCGTGTCGCACTCGCGCAGCTTGCCGTCCAGCATCAGTACCTCCGGCCGCAGGGGGATCTCGTTTTCCAGGCGGTGCAGCGCCTGGTGCACTTCGCCGATGCGCAACATATATTCGCCCGACGTCGGTTTGTCGTTGTCGGTAAAGAGGTTCTGGAAATTACGGCGTCTGTGTTTCAGCGTATCCTGTGCCGACAGGGGCGCGCCGACAACCGACAACGCGATCAGCAGTGACAGGAATTTAACGGTCTTCATGCAGGGTAGAAATAAAAAACGGCCGAAAGGTAAGGCAAATTGAGGGTGTATAACTATCCGAATTATCGCCAAATATTACATCCTACCGCATAAGTGAGAAGTAACAACCTGGTAAAATGGAGGTCGCCGCGCGTGTACCGTTGAAGCGAGTCCTCAAAATGGTATCTTGTAGGATGATCCTCAACACGCTGTCACGACTCTTCTGGGCTTTCGGACTGGTATCGGGCTGGACCTCGGCCCTGGCGCAGGTGCCGACGCCACAGCCTCCGACGCGCATGCCCGACCGCGTCATACTGAACGTCACCGCCACCCCCGAAACATCTTTCGCCGTCAACTGGCGAACCGACACCACCGTCGCTACCGGCACGCTGGAATGGACCGTGGCGACCGACGGCCCCGAGTTTGCCGAACAGGTGGATCGCCAGCCCGCCCGCCGCGAGCTGTTACAGGTAAAGCAGGACGATGGCGTAAAGGTCATTGCCCATTATTTTTCCGCACACGTAGAGGGGCTGACGCCCGGCCGGCGCTATGTATACCGTGTCGGTAACCGGGATGCGTGGAGCGAGTGGTATCAGCTGCGGCTGCCCGATATGCGGCACCAAAAACTGTCCTTCCTGTATTTTGGCGATGCGCAGAACGAGATCAAATCCATGTGGTCGCGGGTGATCCGGGAGGCCTTTAAAACCGCCCCGCAGGTAGACTTCATGTTGCATGCCGGCGACCTCATCCACCATTATGACAACGACGCAGAATGGGGCGAATGGTTTTATGCCGGTAATTTTCTGCATGCCATGGTGCCGAGCCTCGCTACACCCGGCAACCATGAGTACCACCACGGCAGGTTGTCGCCGCAATGGCAGCCGCAATTCAATCTTCCGCAAAACGGACCTGCCGGATTAAAAGAGACGTGTTATGCTGTAAACTATTCCGACCTGAAGGTCATTTCGCTCGATGCTGTACAGATCGACCACGTACTCGGCCGCCGCAAGCGCCAGTTGGAGTGGCTCGACTCGGTACTGACTAACGATCCACGCAAGTGGACGGTCGTCACCCTGCACTATCCCGTGTTCTCGACCGCCGAAGGCCGCGACAATGAAAAGCTACGGGAACGCCTCAAACCGCTGCTGGACAAACACCATGTAGACCTGGTGTTACAAGGACACGATCATGCTTACGGACGCGGCCGGGTAGGGAATGTTCCCACGGGCGCTGCTTATAGCGACCGTACGTCGGGCACGATGTATGTCGTGTCGGTCAGCGGTCCGAAGATGTACGGACTGTCCGCCAGCCCGTGGATGGAACGACGCGCGGGTAACACGCAGCTGTTCCAGGTGATACACATTGAAGGCGATGTGCTTTCCTACGAAGCCTTTACCGCCACGGGTACACTTTACGATGCCTTTGACCTGCAAAAGACCGCCGGAAAACTTAATACATTGATAAACAAAATACCCCCTGTCGACGAACGCCGCTAAGCTACCTTTGAGACCGAAATCGTTTTACTAATTTTTAATAGCTTGCGGCCGAATATTCCTATGCCCGAACAACAGCACACGTCCGGTAGATACGGCCATACGCTCCATGCAACGCAGGTGTTTTCACCTGACGACAGCTGGGTGGTGTACGATACCCGCAACGACGATACGCACATCGGCCGTACCGAGGGCATCGAGATGGTGCAGATCGCCACGGGCGAGGTTGTGCGCCTGTATACTACTTCCCAACAAACCATCCATGGCCCCGGTGTAGGGGCTGTTGCCTGGAACCCAGGCCGCGACGAGATCATCTTTATCCATGGCCTGCAAAATGCAGACGCCGTGAAGCCCTATGGCATTACCCGGCGGTTTGGCGCGTTGCTCAAGCCACACGGCACCCGTGCCATACGCCATGCCGATGCCCGTACGGTGCAAGGGCCTTTTATACCCGGTGCCCTGCGTGGCGGCACACATGCCCATACCTGGAGCGGCGATGGCGCGTGGATCAGCTTTACCTATAACGACGCGGTGTTCGAGCAAGACCTGCGCACCGTCGGTGTGATGGCGCCGGTGCAGCGCGTAGCCGTACCCGTTACCGATTGCGAGAACTTTTCCGGCGAATATTTTACCGTGGTGGTAGCCACCGTCACCGAACATCCACGCCCCGGTAGCGACGATATCGAAAAGGCCTTTGACGAATGCTGGATCGGTCAGGACGGGTACCTCGACGATAACGGGCAACACCACACCCGCGCGATAGCGTTTCAGGGTAATGTACGCCGCGAAGACGGCGCCGTCGTCACCGAAGTATTCGTAGCCGACCTGCCCGCCGACATCACCCAGCCGGCTGACGGTCTGCCCCTTGCCGGCACCCCGCACATGCGCCCGCAGGTGCCCCGTGGTATATACCAGCGTCGCGTGACCGATACTACCCAGCGCAAATATCCCGGCCTGCAGGGCCCGCGTTTCCGCCTGCGCACGTCACCCGACGGAGCGGAGATCTACTTCCTTATGAAAGATGACGCCGGCCTGGTGCAAGTATACCGCGTACCGACAACCGGTGGACACATCATTCCGCTTACGTATCTGGCGTGCGCCGTCCAGGGCCAGCATAACATCAGCCCCGATGGCAGGTGGATCTCCTTCCTTGCCGATAACAGTGTCTGGGTGATCGACGCCGCCGGCGGCATGCCCCGCCGCCTCACTGTCCGAACAGATGATGCCCGGGCTCCCGTAGGCGGAGCGTTATGGAGCCACCGCGGCGACCGATTGGTGTATAACCGGTATGATGCTGATGGTTTTTTGCAGATCTATAGTATACCGTTTTTCTAGGGAGCGCGGCAGTTGCAAACGGCCTACAGTTTCAAGGCGCTCCCGATGGCTATCGGGATCACAGCTTCGCTCAGACGTGCGCCGGTTTCAGTTCCACTTATTCACAAGCAAAGCCCCGCTCCATATAAGCGGTCTTGCCGGCGCTTTTGCGCAGGCCGTTCGCGTGATCGATCACGACATCGCGGATCCATCCTTTCGTCGGATCGCCCACAGGGATATTGACGATGGACTGATACGTTCCATCCGTCGTCATATCCATCCCGGGGCAAAGCACGGGAGGGTTGTAATGGTAGTAGCCATTTCCTGGTCCCCATTCCCAGATCAGGTATCCCATATCGTGACGCGAGGCTTCTTCTAACACGGTCTTGTAATCTACGGCGCCCGGATCGCCGCACGCGGCGTAGTCCGGTGCATCTATACCCGCCCAACCGCCGAAGGCACAAAGTTCTCCGATGATAAGCGGTACATTCGCGGCGGCGGCCGCGTCGAGCTGGTCTTTGATGAATGTAGGCTGTGCGTTGGCGACCGCCATCTTCGACCAATAGGTGTGCACGGAAAACATCAGGTTGTGGTCGGGATCATGTGCTTGTAAAGCAGTGGCTGCCGGCACCAGCACTTCCAGGTTCTTTCCACAGTCGGGCGCGTCGATAAAGAGGGGTGTGCGAAAGCCGGCGTTGCGCAGCCGGGTGATCGCTGTTTTATAGGCGGCCACAAATGCATTCGCGGTAACTTCATAATCGCCGGCTTCGTTGGCGATGTTGACCAGCAATGCGTGCTCATACTTTTTTACCAGCGCCACCATTTCTGTCCGCGTCCAATAGTCGACCACGGCCGGCAGACCGTCCAGGTTACAGGTGGCATCATGCATTTCTACCATCGGGATCATTTTTAACGCGATGCATTTCTGTATCAGCGTTTCGAGCTGCGGGATGGACGCAGGCTGCCCGTTGCTATAGGTCGCCTGCCATACAATGCGCACACAGTTGGCGTTGGACTTGGCGATCTCGGGTAAATAGGTATCGCCGTTGGAGTCGCCTTCATCGAATACACTCATCTTGTTGATCCCACGCAGGATCACTACGTCGCCACAGGGGTCTTTCAATGTCGTTCCGTCGACATAAAATGTAGGTTTCGGGTCATCGTTGTCGTTGTTATTGCCGGAGTCGTCGTCACTGCTGCAGCCGGCCGCCAGGAATATGGCGGCCAGCCAGCAGGCAGTTGCAACGAGGGAAGGGGAATTATGGAGGTAGCGCTTCATAGTAAGTCTTTTGAGGGATGTCTTTACTAATGCAAAGCAAATTGTTGGGTGTGTGTCTGGCAATAACCCGTTTGGGGGATGTGTTGTGTGATGTGGGCGTGCAGGTGTATGGTTATCCAGCTTACGACGTTACCGGGGGAGTCTGGAGAGTAGAGAATTATCAATTCAGCACGGCTTCTTATGACAATACCTCGCGCCAGATGCTGTGTCAAATAATCCGCTCGCGTATGGCCTTAGCTACCGCTTCGGGGCCGCACTGTACGTGCAGCTTTTGGTAGATATTCTTCAGGTGTTTTTTTACGGTCTCGGGTGAGATGCTGATCTCCAGGCCGATCATCCGGTAGGAGAATCCGCGCGAAAGCAGCTCTAACACCTGTTGCTCGCGGTCGGTGATATTGTACTCTTTTTTTGCTGATGGCTTTGGTTGACGAAATGCTTCCAGCACGCGGTGTGCGATGCCGGGCGACATTGGGGCGCCGCCTTCGTAGACTTCCTGTACGGCGCGCACCAGCTGCGCGGAAGAATCTTTTTTGAGCAGGTAGCCGTCGGCACCGTTGGTGAGGCAGGTGAACAGCTTGTCGTCGTCGTCAAAGACGGTGTGCATCAGCACGCGGATGTTCACGTCGGTTTCTTTTACAATGCGGACACCCTCCAGGCCGCTACGGCCGGGCATATCGATGTCCATGATCACTACGTCGGGCGCGTCCGTGCGGATCTCACCTTCTACTGAGCGGCAGTCGGGATGGGAGCCTGCCAGTACAAACCCGTCGGCATGGGTGATCAGCAGCTCCAGCAGGTCGCGTAGCTTGGCGTTGTCTTCATAGATGGAAACACGGATCGATTGCATATACCGGTCGTAGCCTTCGGGAAAATAGCGGAAGTTTGTCACACTTTTAATAACACAAAGCAAAAACGTTACCGCGGGTCTTGCAATAACCCGTTTGGGGAGTCGTCCTTTAACCGATCGGAAACTCCAGCTGCAGCGAGGTGCCCTGGCCGCGGGCCGACGCGATATGAAGTGTGCCGTTGAGACTATTGGCCCGCTGGCGCAAATTGAGGAGCCCGTTCCGCCCGTGCGCCGCCGCCGGGTCAAAGCCAATGCCGTCGTCGGCAATCGTCATCGAGAGCTTTTTCTTTTCTACCGCAATGTGCACCGTCGCATGCCGGCAGCGCGCGTATTTGATCAGGTTGTTGACCGACTCTTTGAAGATCAGGTAGAAGTTGCGCCGTTGCTCCATCGACAGCCGCACGTTGTCAAAATGCTCCGGCACGGTGATGGTATAGTGGATCTGCCGCGCCTCAAACAGCTCCGAAGCGTAGCGGGTCATGCGCGCCACCAGGCTCGACAAGGCGTCGTTGCGCGGGCTGATGTTCCAGACGATGTCGTCCAGCGAGCTGCTCATCTGCTGTACTTCTTCCACCATGCGCTCAACGAACGAGGCCGAGGGGTGTGATTCCGGCAGGTCCTTTTTCGCCAGCGCGCCCATAATGCTGATGCCGCTGAGCGATGATCCCAGCTCGTCGTGCAGGTCTGCCGAAATACGGTTGCGCACGTGCTGCAGGCGCAGCAGCTGGTTGATGCGATAGCGGTATAATCCATACAACAGGCCGCTAACCGCCAGCACCACCAGCGTGCGGAACCATGCCGTTTCGTAGTAGGCGGGCAGGACTTCGATTTGAATGGAGGATACCGCTGAGCTCCAATGTCCCAGAACGTCGCCGGCCTTGAGGCGCAAGGTATAGCGGCCGGGGCTCAGGTTGGTATAGTATGCCAGGTGCTGCGCGCCGCTGTGATTCCAATCCTTTTCAAAACCTTCCAGATAGTATGCGTAGACGTTGTCGTGTTGCTTGCGGTAATTCAGCGCGATGAAGTCGACGCTGAAGGCATTCTCTTCGGGCTGGAGCCGGATGGCCTGCTGCAGGTCCACGGCGCGCTCCTGTTCGTGCACCTTGAAACTGCTGATGCCCAGGGTCGCTTGTGCCGTGGGCCGCAGCAGGTGACTGGCGTCGATCAGGTTGACGCCATTCTGCTGGCCGATATAGAGCTCCCGGCCGCTGGGGCTGGTGAACACGTGCCCCAGGGTGTTGTTGCTGATCAGCCCGTCGTTGGTGGTAAAGCGTTTGAGATTTCCCGAGGCGGCGTGGTAGCAATACAAGCCTTCATAGTTACCCGCCCAGATGTTGCCGGCGTGGTCTTCGGCGAGGCCTTCGATCTGGCGGTCGACAAAACCGTCGCGCGTCGTGAGCACGGTCACCATGGCCCCTGCGGGGGAAAGACAGGTTAAACTACCCCAGCGGGCAGCCCACAGGTTGCCCTGGCGGTCGTGCAGCAGCGTGTTGACCGACAGATCGTGTATCCGCGCCGCAATACCGGCCGGGTCTGCCGGTACGAATGTCTGCGACACGGTGTCGCCATAGTATATACCCTGCATGGTACCCAGCCAGAGGCGTCCGTCCGGGCCGAAGCACAGATCGTTGATGAGGTTGTTGTTGTGGAGCAACGCGCGTTGGCTGGCCGTGTCCCAGGGCGTGATGTCCTGAAGCGTTCGGCTGTCCACGCCGTGGATACCTTCGTCGGAGTTGCCGATCCACAGGCGGTGCCGGGTGTCGAACTCGCCGTACATAAAAAAGGGCACCGAGTAATAACGGTTGGCCTGCTGACTGAGCGGCGTGGTCGTGAATTTTTTGCGATGCGTGTCGTATACCAGGATGCCCGGCCGCCGGTAATCCCACCGGTTCGTACCGATCCACACCCTACCGTCCGTCCGCGCGATCATCCAGCGCGTGTCCGCGGATTCGGCCGGGTAGCGCACCAGCGTGAAGTCATTCTTTCGCCGGTCCCAGCAGATCATTCCGGTGTGCGACAGGCCCAGGTAGACGCGGGTGCTGTCGTGCGGATCGGTCACGACCGTGTTGATCGTGACGGGAAAGGAGACAAGTCCCGGGGGCAGCAGGAGGGTGCGGACCAGGTTGCTCTCGGGGTTGTATTTGATGATGCCCTCCGACGTACACGTCCACACGATACCGTTTTCCGGGTCGCGGTAGATATAGTTCACCTCGTATGCATGGGGTAATATGCCGGGGAAGAAATAAAACTTTTCCTGGTCCTGGCGGAAGACGCCAAGCCCCTGGTTGTCGCCCACCCATACGATGGGGCGACCGTTCTCGTCGCTGCCGCACGCCACGCTGTTCACCTGGTTGCTGCGCCGGCCGGTAAAGAACTGGCGCCAGGTGTTGCGGCGGGTGTCGTAGCGGATCAGCCCATTGTTGTAAGATCCCAGCCACAGCATGCCGTCTGCGCCGGCACACGCGGAGGCGAACAGCATGGGCTCGTTGCCGGGTGCCTGCGTACAGTCGGCCCCCAGCACGCAGGTCAATGTATCGCGCCCACGGTCAAAGCGAAACAATCCATTGTCACGGCCTACGACCCACAGGTTGCCGTCGGAATCTTCCGTAAAGATCGCCTTCATCCACACATACGTGGACTTGCGCAGCGTATAGTGCCTGCGTTTGCCGGTAGCCAGATCGATGCGGTTCACACCGTCGCGGTCGCTGAACCAGCCCTGCCGGTGGCGATCCAGAAAAAAGTATCCCGTGGTCTCGAGGTCTGTGAGCTGCGGTGTCTGCGGGAAACACTCCATCGCCTGTGTATCGTGGCGGATCACGCAAAGCCCGTTGCGGTCCGACGATAACCAGACGTCGTTGTTGGCATCCGCGGCCAGGCCGGTGACAAAGCTCGTCTCCGGTTCTGTAAAGCTCTTGAATGTGGCGCCGTCGTAACGTACTACATGCTGCCGGGTTCCGAACCACATAAATCCAGCCTTGTCGCGCACGGCGGACAGTACGGTATTTCCGGGCAGGCCGTCTTTTGATGAGATCGTTTCAAATGTGATGGCGGGGAGCTGGCTGTAAGCCACGGACGTGATCCCTATGCTGACAAGCACAAGCAGATACAAACACAGCGGGATGCGCAGGACAGGCGAGGGGACGGGCCGTAGCATGCTCCAAAGATACTTGATTTTTGGGCAATTATACCGGGCTGGGGCGTGGTATGCTGTGTGTTGGTCGGGTTGGGACTCGGCTTTGGCGGAGGTTGTTTGCGAATGTCCTGGGGTACGACGTTACCGGTGGGGCGGTCGGGAGACCGCCCTACGTCCGGAACGTCATTTCCAGATGAAGGTATGCTCGCCGGCGCCGACGGTTACCTGAGGCCGTGTGACGGGTTTCGCGCCGCGGTACACGCGTGTTCCGGCTACTATGGGCAACGTGATCGTGGCGGTTGCGTTGGCGGGGACAACGACGTTGTAGCGCAGTTTTCCATTTTCCCACCACCAATGTGATCGAACGGTTCCTTGCGGGCCGGTGTGTGTGACGTCGGCTTCGCCGAGTTCTTTTACCGGGTGCGGCTGCAACAGTACGTGCTTAAACCCGGGCTGCGTGGCGTCGGGCTTTATACCGCCCAGCGACTTATATAGCCAGGCTCCGATCTCGCCGAACATAATGTGGTTGAGCGAAATATCGTTTGCCGCCTGAATGTTCCAGTTTTCATATAACGTCGTCGCGCCGTTCACGACCCACCAGCCCCAGGACGGATACGTTCGTTGTGCTGCTACCTTGTAGGCTATATCGGCGTAGCCATTTTCGCTCAAGGCATTCAAAATAGCCTTTTGTCCCAGCAGGCCTACATCCAAATGAAATCCGTCGGCGGCGACGCGTTTGGCGAGATTGGCGGCGACGCGGCCCTTTATATCGTCGGGTACTAATCCCCAAAACAAGGGTGCGCTTAATTCCGTCTGCAGGCCGGTGTTATAGATACCTGTCTGCCGGTTCAGGTACTTGGTGTTAAAGGCAGTCCGGATCTTCTCCGCCAATGCGGTATACTTTGCGTGATCGGCTGTATGACCAAACAGCCTGGCCGCTTTTGCCAGGATCACGGCGTCGGCATAATAGTAGCAAGTCGATGTCAGCTCCACGGGTGATTTGGATTTTACGGGCACCCAATCGCCCAGTCCCCACGTTGTCAGCCCCGTCGGGCTGATGCTATCGATGTGGTCGACATACCGCTTGATGTTGGCGTAGCAATCTGCCAACGGCTTGCTGTCTCCGTAGAAGAGATACAGGTTCCAGGGAATGATCGCGATCGTGCTGGTCCAATCCGGGCCGTTGCCCCATTCGTAGCCCCACCCGTCTGTCGGAATGATCGACGGCAGTACGCCGTTGGGTCGTTGTTCATCGCGGTGATCGGCCAGCCACTTTTCATAGATCGTGATCCCGTCAAAGCTATAGAGCCCGGTCTCAATTGCAATGGCGGCGTCGCCTGTCCAGCCGTTCTTTTCGCGTTGCGGGCAATCTGTCGGATAACCGAAAAGATTGGACAGGTACGAGTTGTTGGTGGCTTGCAGGATGGTATTCACCAGCGGCTCCGACGTTTTCAGGCTGCCGACCGTTGGCACATCGCTATGCATAAAATATCCCACCAGGCTTTTTGCTTGCAATGTCACCGGCGCGGAGCTGGTCACCTCTACGTATTGAAATCCTTTGTAGTTAAAGTGGGGCATAAACGTTTCCTCCGGCTTGCCACTCAGGATGACGATGTCGGTCTGAAAAGGATCGGTGTTGTCTTTGGGCCGGTAGTGCACGTCGATGTTGGAGAGATCGACATGCCCGTTGGCATAAAGCCGTTCGCCATGTTTGAGCCGCACCACGGTGCCCGCGGCACCCGTTACGGTCAGTTTGCTGACACCGGCGATGTTGCGTCCAAGGTCGAACACATAGGTGGTATCATTGAACTTGCGCATGCTCGCGGTGATCTCTTCCACATTCCGGATCGGATGCAACACCTGCGCCACGATGTTTCCCGACGGTGCCTGACGCGTCCTGGCGTTTGTCCAGGATGTGTCGTCGAAGCCGGCCGTATCCCATCCGGGCTGCTCGCGGCGGGCGTCATAATGCTCGGCGGTATAGATGCTGTTGAACACGACCGGGCTAAGCGATGTTTTCCAATCGGCGCCCGAGCCGATAACCTCCGTTGTACCATCGGCATAGGTAATGCGCAGATCCAGGCAAAACGCCGGGCGCGCACGCCAGTGCGCCTTATGGAAATCCCACACGGCCGTAGACTGATGATTATACCATCCATTTCCCAGGAGTACGCCGATCGCATTGCCACCCGACTGTATCAACGCCGTCACATCGTGCGTCACATAGAGGTTGCGTTTGTCAAAGCGCGTATACATCGGGTCCAGCCGGTGGTTGCCAACCTTCCGGCCATTGACATACAATTCAAAAAGTCCCGCGGCGGCTACGTACGCCCGGGCCGACACGATCTTTTTCGAGGTCCGAAACACGCGGCGGAAGTACGGCGCCGGTTTGAAATCAATGTTATGGTTGTCGGTGATCCACGCGCCTTTCCAATTTTGCGGTTGCATCATACCCGTCTCGAAGTGCGCCACGCTGCCGGTGACGGTACGCTTCCGCCGGTGATCCGCCAGGTCTACACGCCAGTAATATTTTGTAAAAGGTTTCAGCGCGGCTCCACCAAAGGTAGCCAAGGTTTCGCTGGAATTGACCCAATCTGAATTCCATATCGTGCCCTGCCCGCCGGCCACGGCGACAGAATCGGTATCCACCAGGATCCGGTACGCGGTCTGCCGTGCCTCCGGCTGGGGATCTTCCATACGCCACGAAAACCGCGGTGCCGCAGCATCCAGCCCCAGGGGATCCTGGAGATGCTCGGTCTTGAGCGCCGTAGCATAAAAGGCCTGCTGCGCCCAGGCAGATGAAAGACTTGTCAGCAGTAAACATGCGCCAATGATCGCGCGCCGTGAGAAAACAGGTATAAACATGGTCGATAGACTAAGGTGAACGGCTAAAAATAAAAATATTTCTGTATCTGGCCGTCAGGTACCTACCTGATGAGACCGTGTGCGTGCAAAAAAGCGCCGCTTTCGCAAATGCCTACTGTTGCCGTTTCTTCCGCCTATCCTTTATCCCCAACTTCTTTTGAATCCAAATCTTAATCTTCGACGGCTTATTCCCGTCGGGGTCACCCATCACATAGCCCAGGGGTTTCAGCGGTTCCACGTGGTCGCACACGATCTTTACAATCCCCAACAACGGTATGAACAGCACCATCCCCGCCACCCCCCAGACGACACCGCCCACGAGGATCGCCAGAATAGAGGCAAACGCACTCAGGCTCACTTCTCCCCCCACCATGTTCGGCTCAATAAAGTAATTGTCGATCATCTGGATGGCAACGATCACGACCACCACCATAACCGCCGGCTGCAGCGAGTCTTCGGTAACAAGTGCCATAAAAAAAGGAAACATACCGCCGATCACTGAACCGATATACGGCACGACGGTGAGCAGCGCCGCAATACCTGCCAGCAAAACGGCATTCTTGATGCCGACGATCAACAAACCGATGGAATAGAGCGTTGCGAGCGTTAAAATGGACATCACGCGGCCGGTGAGATATTTTTGGGCCACGGTGGTGATCTGGTTGACGATCGCTTTTACCCTGGCCGTATCTTCGTCCTTGTATAATTTTAAGAAGAACGACTCATAACGTTCCTTGTTGAACAGAAAAAGAAAGGTGAACACCAGCGTGATCAGCAGCCCCGCAATGGTATTGGTAATACCACCGATGAACGCCCCTGCAAAAGAGCCCGCTGACTTTCCCATATTCTTCACCTGCTCCTTTGCCATCGTCATCTGCTTCTCCGGCTCCACGCCAACATTCTGTTGAATAAATCTTTGCAGCGTCGCGAGCAGCTCATTCGCTTTTTTTTCGATGGCTTCGGCTTCGCCCGCGAAGGTGGAGATCTCTGCGACCACGACGCCCAGAACGGCCAGCAACGAAATCAACAGGATCAGGATGCAGATCGCCGTGGACAGCGGCCGCGACAGGCCGCGGGCATCGAGCCAGCGGCACACCGGCGCCATCAACATTGCCAGCAGGGCGGCAAAGAGGACCGGCACCAGCACTACTTTCCCATAAAATAAAACGATCGTTGTCAGGATGGCGAGCAACAGGTATTGGTTGATGCGGGCGATAATTTCTTTCATACGAGGCCGGGTTGTGGAGAGATCGATACAAAAACTGCACCGCGCGCGGCTGTAGAAAAACATCACCAGCCCCGGTGTTGCGATGCTGCCGGCAAAGGCATGCTTTTTTTGTCACGCGATGCATTACTACGGAAAATGAAAGAAGCTTCTACAGAAACACCGTTGTGGTGGAAAAGCGGCGTGATCTATCAGCTCTACCCGCGCTCTTTTCAGGACGCCAATGGCGATGGCATCGGCGATCTTCGCGGCATCCAGCAGCGTCTGGATTATCTTCAATGGCTCGGCGTAAAGGCCGTGTGGATTTCGCCCATCTATCCATCGCCCATGGCGGACTTTGGATACGATATTTCCAACTACACGGATGTACACCCGCTCTTTGGCACCCTGGCCGACTTCGACGGGCTGCTTGCAGACGTCCACGCGCGGGGTATGAAGCTCATCCTCGACCTGGTGCCCAACCACACCTCCGATCAGCATCCCTGGTTCATCGAATCGCGTTCGTCGCGGCAGAGCCCGAAACGCAATTGGTATCTGTGGCGTGATGCGAAAGAAGATGGCACGATGCCCAACAACTGGCTGGCTGCTTTCGGTGGTCCCGCGTGGGAGTGGGACGAGGCTACGAAGCAATATTATTATCACGCCTTCCTGAAGGAACAGCCCGATCTGAACTGGCGCAACCCCGAGGTGCAGGAGGCCATGCTCGGCGTTATGAAATGCTGGCTCGACCGCGGCGTCGACGGATTTCGCGTGGACGTCATGTGGCATATGATCAAAGACGGGCAATGGCGCGACAACCCGCCCAACCCCGACTATAAGCCGCACATGGCCACCTATGATCAGTTATTACCTGTATACTCCACAGACCAACCCGAAGTGCACGACATCGTACGTCGCATGCGTTCGCTGCTGGATGGTTATACCGATCGGGTCATGATCGGCGAAATATACCTGCCGATCCACAAGCTCGTCACCTACTATGGTGTGGACAATACCGGTGCGCACCTGCCATTCAATTTTCAACTGATCACGCTTCCCTGGAATGCGCCGTCGGTGGCCGCCGCCGTAAATGAATACGAAGGGGCGCTGCCTCTGGATGGCTGGCCCAACTGGGTGTTGAGCAATCACGACCAGCCGCGTATTGCCAGCCGCATCGGCTCCGAGCAGGCGCGGGTCGCGGCCATGTTGTTGTTAACGCTGCGTGGCACACCCACGTTGTATTACGGCGACGAGATCGGCATGCGCGATGTACCCGTACCGTGGAACCAGATACAGGATCCGCAAGGTCTCCAGATGCCCGACAAAAACCTGAGCCGGGACCCGTCCCGCACCCCCATGCAATGGGATACGATGGTCCATGCGGGCTTCTCGGCCGTACAGCCTTGGCTGCCCATCGAACGCCAGGCCGCGCAGCGCAACGTATCGCTGCAGCGCAACGATCCGGGGTCGATGCTTTCGCTGTATCGCCGGCTGCTGCAGCTGCGCAATGCGGAACGGGCCTTCACGGTCGGAAATTATACCCCGGTATATGGCGATCACCAGCTGGTGTCGTATATCCGCGAAGAGGTCGGTGGCAGGCGGTTCCTGGTGGTGCTGAACTTAACGCACCGTACGGCGCTCTTCCGCGCCGGTGAGCGAGGCCTGATGGGCACGGTGGTGTTATCTACTGTGGCGGGGGCGGATGATCGCACGCTGGAAGCATTGATGCCACTGGAAGGTGATGAAGGTATCGTCGTAAAATTAGACTCCTAGCGTTTGTTATGATGATATCGTTACCCGGCGCCGCATACGCCCATGGCACGTGCCGGTTCACGGTGTGGGCTCCCGAAAAAAAACGCATGGTGTTACACCTTGTGGCGCCGAACGAGCGCGAGGTTGAAATGGTGCCGGACATGACCGGATATTTCCATGTTACAGTACCCGACGTGCCCCCCGGGACACGCTATTTTTTCCGGCCCGACGGGGGCCATGACACGCCCGACGTGGCGTCGCAGTACCAGCCGGACGATGTACACGGTGCATCGTATGTCGTAGACCACGATGCCTTTGTCTGGCAGGACCACCACTGGCATGGATTGCCGATGGAATCCCTCGTGCTCTACGAGCTTCACGTCGGCACCTTCACACCCGAGGGTACCTTCGACGCCATCATCCCGCGGTTGGACGACCTGGCGGCGACCGGGATCAATGCGCTGGAGCTGATGCCGGTGGCGCAGTTTGCCGGCACCCGCAACTGGGGCTATGATGGCGTATATCCCTATGCCGTACAGCATTCGTACGGCGGACCGGACGGACTCAAGCGTTTGGTGGATGCCTGTCATCAACGTGGTATCGCCGTATTCCTGGATGTAGTATATAATCACCTGGGGCCGGAAGGGAATTATTTCCGCGCGTATGCGCCGTACTTTACGGATGCCTACCGCGTGCCCTGGGGCGATGCGGTCAACTTCGACCAGGCCTGGTCTGATGGCGTGCGGGAATACTTTATCAACAACGCGCTGTATTGGTTTCATCACTTTCACATCGACGGCCTGCGGCTCGACGCGATCCACATGGTGTTTGATACCAGCTGTGTGCACCTGTGGCAGGCGTTGCAGGAGGCGGTGAAACGGCTGAGCCAGCATGTGGGGCGGCCGTTGCACCTAGTCGCGGAGAGCGATCTGAACAGCCCCAAGGTGGTGACGGCGCCGGCCGCCGCCGGGTATGGATTCGACGGACAGTGGCTGGACGACTTTCACCACGCGCTGTATGCGCTGTTGCACGCCGACGGAAAAATGCGATACGAAGATTACTGCGGCGGCATCGCGCCCCTGGCCAAGGCATATGCGGAAGGGTTCGTCCTGACGGGCGACTATGCGATCTTCCGGAAGCGAAAGTATGGCGCTTCTTCCGCCGGCATCCCCGGCAATCGCTTTGTAGTATTTACCATGAATCACGACCAGGTAGGGAACCGTGTCCGCGGCGAGCGCCTCAGCGTGCTGTTGGATCACAGCCGGCTCAAGCTGGCCGCGGCGGCGATCCTTTTGGCACCCTATGTCCCGATGTTGTTCATGGGTGAAGAATATGCCGACGAGACGCCCTTTCTTTATTTCGTAAGTTTCCGTGATCCGACCCTTCTCCAGGCGGTGCGCCGCGGGCGGAAAGAAGAGCTTGGCCGTTTTCTGGCCGGGGGAGAGCCTGAAGATCCCGCCGCCGAAGCCACATTCCGGAAATCCGTGCTGCAATGGCACCGCCGGCAGGAGGGAAGACACGCCGTGATGTTGCGCTGGCACCGGGCATTGCTCGATCTCCGCCGTATGTGCATTACTCCCGACAGCTTCACGCGGGGGGTGACGCAGGTGCTTACGTTCGGCGAGGCCGGTATAATGTTATACGGACGCGGGAGCCAGCAGGGATCGTGGCTCTGTTTGTTGAATTTTTCGCCTCAGCCTGCTACGGTATGTATACCGGGCGAGGGGCTCGCCTGGCGGAAGCTGCTGGACTCTCATGAACCGGGATGGCAAGAGGAGGTCACGGGGGGGCTGCAGGCGCCGGTGGCGGCGCTTTCGGCTGAGAATATTACGGTGGGGGCTTTGAGTGTGGTGGTGTATAGGGGATATGCTGCGGGCGGGCGGTGACCTTTGCTGTCTATGCAGGTGCGTGTGGCATGCTGCATGCTTATTTTAAGACAGGGGTCAGTGCTTGTGAGACGTTTTTATACTGCCGCTTACCTTTTTCGGTGAGATGGGGTAAAAGTAGATCCCAGATCGACTGCGTCATGGAAATATGCTGGCCCTGGTTGAAATTCTGTAGTACGGCGTCCTGGGAGACCCAGAAGGTGATCAGCACG
This sequence comes from Dawidia soli, assembly GCF_018598185.1. Classification (GTDB taxonomy): domain Bacteria; phylum Bacteroidota; class Bacteroidia; order Cytophagales; family Cyclobacteriaceae; genus Ohtaekwangia; species Ohtaekwangia soli. The sequence continues at coordinate 56,032 of NZ_JAHESC010000038.1, read as the reverse complement.
CGGATCTTGTGTTGCAGGCGGGTATAAAATTCATAACTGGGCTCGGGCAGCAGATAGCCGCTTTCGTCAAAGAGATTAAAGAAGTGCGTCATCTGCTCTTTGCGTAGCTGGATGGTGGCGTCCAGTTTTTCTTTGATCGCGGGGTACTTGCGCGAGATCTCCAGCACGTCCAGGTTGAAGAACAGGTATTTTGTCTGGAACGGCTCCAGGCGGCGTAAATACGTATCGAACTGCACGAACGGGTCCTGCGACCGGTCAATTTCAGAGAAGTACGAAGACACTTCGTCCTTCATGCACATATAAATAGCCGAGAGCAACGTTTCCTTATTCTGATAGTGGTATTCGAGGTTTCCGTGGCTGATCTTTAGTTCTTTCGCTATATCGCGGCTGGTCACGTTGGCAAAACCATGCTCATTGTAGAGATCGATCGCTTTGAAGATTATCTTTTCTTTTGTCGTCATAACTGAATAATACCGTGTCCGCACACTGGCGGTCTGTCTCCTAACCCGTGCGCATCCGCACCGCCTCCCAGTGGGATGCAAAATAGAGAAAATTAGTTGATCCCTTTAGCGCATACTTTTTTAAACGGTTAGGACAATGGGCCTAAAATGATCATATTTGGTTAAGTCCCGGGCTGGACACGTTTTTTTTGGATCTGAACCTTTATAAGCGGCGATTATGCACCCGTCTATCGTTATACGAGAAGTTGTGTCGCAAGACAAACGTTATGTACTGCCGCCGGGCGCGGGCTCGGATGCCGTGCACACGGCCCCTACGTATGGCTATGCCGTTTGCGTGCTGCGCACCGATCGGAGCGAGGAAGGCGTGGGCCTGGCATTTACGCTGGGCACGGGCAATCCCCTGGTGTGTGAAGCCATCCGGCACCTCGCGGGCAAGCTTGTGGGGCAGGAGATCCATGCGTTGATGGCCGGCTTCGGCCGTATATTCCGCACGTTGGCGGACGACGCCGCGTACCGGTGGCTCGGCCCGCACAAAGGCGTGGTGCACCTGGCCCTGGCGGCCATCACCAATGCCTGTTTCGACCTGTGGGCCAAGGCTCACCAGGTGCCCCTGTGGAAGCTGTTAAACGATCTGTCGCCCGAAGCGCTCCTCGACGCCATCGATATCAGCTACCTCGAAGATGTACTGCCCCGCGCGGAAGCGCTCGGGATCCTCACGCAGCGCGACGCCACGCGAAAAGATGCCGAGCAGATCCTGCGCACAGGCTACCGCGGCTACGATACCTCGGTAGGGTGGTTCGAATATTCCGACGGGCAGATCCGCGACAACGTGCGGCGCGCCATGGACGCCGGCTTTACGGCCATGAAGCTCAAGGTGGGCTCGAAAGACGCAGGCCGCGACATCCGACGCGCGATGCTGGTGCGCGAGGTCGCCGGCGACACGGCCACAATCATGCTCGATGCCAACCAGCAGTGGAGCCTGCCCGACGCCATACGCATTTGCAGCGCGTTACAGCCCATGAACCCGTATTGGATCGAAGAACCCACCCATCCCGACGATGTGCAGGCACACCGCACGCTGGCCGATGCGATCGCCCCGCTGCGCATCGCGCTGGGCGAGCATGTGCCCAACCGCGTACTCTTTAAGAATTATCTGCAAACCGGTGCCATGAGCTTTAACCAGGCCGATGCGGTGCGCGTCGGCGGCGTAGCCGAGTATATCGCCATCAGTTTACTGTCCCGGAAATTTAATATACCGATGGTGCCGCACGTGGGCGACATGGGCCAGATACACCAGCACCTGGTGCTCTTTAATCATATCCGTGTAGGCCACGAAGCGTTGTTCCTGGAATATATACCACACCTGCGCGACCATTTTGTACATCCCGCCCGCGTCACCGGCGGTTTTTACCAGGTTCCGCAGGAACCGGGGCTCAGCGCAGCCTTACGATAGTCTTTTATAAGAAAGTCACCGTTCAATTAGGACATAAGCCCTAATTGCAGTATTATTGTTAAGTAAACGGTTGCGGCAACGGTAATGTGATCAAATCTTAACCTAATACTCTATGAATGGATTTTACTCTAAACTGGGGTTACTGGCAGCGCTATGGCTGCTGGTGAGCCTGCCGGGGGTGGGGCAGACCCTCACCGTCAAAGGCGTCGTGCGCGACGAATCGGGCGAAACCATGCCCGGCGTGAACGTCGTCATCAAAGGCACGACCGAAGGAACCACCACCGACGCCGACGGTGCTTTTACCATCGCCGTGCCCGATGAGAACAGTGTGCTGGTATTCTCGTTCGTTGGCTATAAAGTGCTGGAAGAAGCGGTCGGCACGCGCCGGTCGCTCAGCATCGTGATCGAGCCCGACATCTCGAGCCTGACAGAAGTCGTTGTCGTGGCGTACGGTGAAAAGCAACGAAAGGAAGCGGTCGTAGGCTCGGTCACGACCGTGCAACCGACGGAGCTCAAGATCCCCGCGAGTAACCTTACCACGGCCATGGCGGGGCAGATCGCGGGGGTGATCGCGTACCAGCGCAGCGGGCAGCCGGGGCAGGACAATGCCACGTTCTTTATCCGTGGTGTCACCACTTTCGGTTATCGTCAGAACCCGCTCATACTCATCGATAACGTCGAGCTCACGCCGTCCGACCTGGCACGCTTGCAGGTGGATGATATCGCCAGCTTCTCGATCCTGAAAGACGCCAGCGCCACGGCGCTTTACGGCGCGCGCGGTGCGAACGGCGTGATCCTTGTCACGACCAAACAAGGTAAGGAAGGTACCGCCAAGATCAATTTCCGGTTGGAGAACTCCTTCTCGCAGTCGGCGCAGACATTGGAGCTGGCGGACCCGATCACCTATATGAATTTGTATAACGAGGGTCTGACCACACGCGACCCGAAGCAGGCGCCCGAGTTTGACCACAACAAGATCATCAATACGCAAGCCACCCTCGCCGGTGCGCCGGGCAGCAACCCCTATGTATACCCCGCGGTGGACTGGCTCGGCCTGCTATTTAAGAAACGCACATCCACGCAGCGCGCCAACCTCAGCGTGAGCGGCGGTGGCGGTGTGGCCCGGTATTATATCGGCACCTCCTACAACGTCGATCACGGGATCTTACAAACCGATACCCGCAACAATGCCGACAACAACATCAAGTTCCAGAACTACCAGCTGCGCTCGAACATCAACATCGATGTGACCAAGACCACCGAGTTGATCGTGCGCCTGTCGGGCACGTTCAACGAGTATAACGGGCCGCTCTCCGCCGACGGCTCTTTCTCGACCGATCTGTACAACTATGCCGTGCATACCAGCCCGGTATTGTTCCCTGCCTATTACGAGCCTGATGAGGCCAATCTCAACACCAAACACATCCTGTTCGGAAACGTATCGCGCCTGGGCACCAACAACAGCATCGACTACAACAATCCGTATGCGTCGATGTTGCGGGGCCACAAGAACTCATCGCAGTCGCGTATGTCCGCCCAGCTGGAGGTGAACCAGGATTTTGACTTCATCACCGAGGGCCTGTCGTTCCGCGGTATGTTCAGCACGAACCGCTATTCGTATTTCGATTCGCAGATGGCCTACTCGCCATTCTACTATAACATCGCCACCTACGACAAGTCTTCCGGAGACTACAGCCTGGTATGGTTGAACCCGAACCCTACCGGTTACAATGTGGCGACCGAATACCTGAGCTACAGTCCGGGCCGGCCGGACCTCAGCACCTATATTTACTTTCAGGGTGCGTTAGACTATTCCAAGGCGCTCGGCGATCATACGGTCAGCGGCACGCTCATCGGCACGCGGCAGCAGATCCTCAATTCCAACGCCATCGATCCGAAAACCAAAGAAGCCAGCCTGCAGTATTCGCTGCCGTATCGCAACCTCACGCTGGCGGGCCGGGCCACGTATTCGTATAAGTCGCGCTACTTTGCCGAGTTCAACTTTGGCTACAATGGTTCGGAACGCTTTTCCTCCAATCACCGGTTTGGATTTTTTCCCACCATCGGCGCAGGCTGGGTGATCTCCGGCGAGGAGTTCTATAAAGGTGCTGCCGACGTTGTCAACTACCTCAAGCTGCGCACCAGCTACGGTCTGGTGGGCAACGATGCCATCGGCAACCAGCGATTCTTTTACCTGTCGGATGTAAACCTGAATGGCGGCGGCAACTATGCCACCTTCGGTCTCACCAACAACTATACACGCGACGGGGTGTTTATCCGCAACTACGAAAACCCCAACGTAACGTGGGAAACGTCGCGCCAGATAAACGTCGCGCTCGAGGCGACGTTCTTCCAGAACCTCAGCCTCGTCGCGGAGGTGTATAATCAGTACCGATATAATATCCTGATGAGCCGTGCGGACATTCCCAGCACGATGGGGCTGGAAGTATTGAACGATGCCTGGCCGAGCGCCAACATCGGCGCGGCACGCTCCCGGGGGCTCGACCTGTCGCTGGACTATAAGAAGACCTTTGCCGGCAACGGCTTCTTAAGCGCACGGGCCAACCTCACCTATGCGCGCAACAAATATGTGAAATACGAAGAACCGGAATATAAGGAGGCCTATCGTTACCGGTCGGGCCAGCCGATCAACCGCGAGTATGGCTACATTGCCGAGCGGTTGTTTGTAGACGACAAAGAGGCGGCCAACTCGCCGGCACAGATCTTCGGATTGGCGCCCAAAGGCGGCGACATAAAATACCGCGACCTGAACAACGACGGTGTCATCGACGGTGCAGACATGACCTTCATCGGTTTTCCCACCACCCCGGAAGTGGTGTATGGCTTTGGCTTCTCCGCCGGCTATGGCAACTTCGATCTGTCGGCCTTCTTCCAGGGGCAGGCCCGTGTCTCGTTCTTTGTGGACCCGGAGCGGACGAGCCCGTTCATTCCCAGCCCCGATCCGTATATCGCGGGCAGCACCCAGTTGCTGAAAGCGTGGGCAGACAGCCACTGGTCGGAAGAGAACCAGGATCTGTATGCATTATATCCACGCCTGGGCATTACCAAGCCGGAGATCGCGAACAACTTACAACGCAGCACCTGGTGGATGCGCGACGGCAGCTTTATGCGGTTAAAGTCTGTCGAGGTGGGCTATACGCTGCCGCGTGCGTTCGTTACCCGCTACAAGGTCTCCAACTGCCGCATCTACTTCAGTGGTCTGAACCTGGTAACGTTCAGCAAGTTCAAAATGTGGGATCCCGAGCAAGCCGGTCAGGGCTTCAACTATCCCATCCAGAAAGTATACAACCTGGGCATAAACATCAACATCTGATCGCATCATCTCTATGAAACGATTATCCGTCTTTCTTTATACGCTCGCGGCCATGCTGCTGGGCGTGTCGTGCTCCGACTACCTCGACGTCACGCCGCAGAACGTCGGCACGCTCGAATACGCGTTTCGAAACCGGAACGAAGCCGAGAACTATCTTTTCTCGTGCTATGCCTACCTGCAACGCGGTGCCGATGCCGTCACCAACGCGGGCTTTACGCTGTCGTCTGAAATCATCTACCCCAACAACCTGTCACAGCGGCCCATCAACGAGGTCGGGTTTAACCTGATCCGCGGTTTGCAGAATGCAGGGTCGCCGGCGCTGAACAGCTGGGACGGCGACAACGGAAACTACAGCCAGTTCCGCTCGATCCGCATTTGCAATACCCTGCTGGAGAACATCGACGAGCCGGTCGATCTCACGGCCGCAGAAAAAACACGGTGGATCGCCGAAGTGAAGTTCCTGAAAGCCTACTACCACTACGAGCTCCTGCGCAAGTATGGACCCGTGCCCATTGTCGATAAGAACCTGCCGATCTCGGCCAGCATTGACGAGGTGCGTGTGAAGCGCGCGCCGCTCGATTCCGGTTTTAATTACGTGGTGCGTTTGTTGGACGAGGCTGCGGCCGACCTGCCTGTGACCATCACCAACCAGGCGCGCGAGTTGGGTCGTGCCACACGTCTCATCGCCCTGTCGCTGAAGGCCGAGGTATTGGTCGCCGCAGCCAGTCCGTTGTTCAACGGCAACCCCGACTATGCCGACTACCGGGATAAAGACGGCACGGTATTGTTCCCGCAAGCATACGATGCGGGCAAATGGGCCCGTGCGGCAGACGCCTGCCGCGAGGCGATCCAGGCCTGCGAGGCGGAGGGCCTGCGGTTGTATACGTTTATCCAGCCTGCCACCATTTCGAACCTGCCCGAGAGCTTGCGCCAGGTGCTGACCATTCAAAATGCCGTTACCGAGCGCTGGGACCTGAACGCCGAGCTGATCTGGGCGCTCAACCCCGAGTTCGGCTACCAGGGATATGCCACACCCCGCATGACCAAAGAGTCTGCGGTGAACATCTTCTCCAACCCGTCGACATTTGCCGTGCCGATCTCCACGGCGGATCTCTTTTATACCGAGCACGGTGTGCCGATCACCGAAGATGTGTCGTGGGACTATACCAATCGCTTTCAGATCCAGACGGGCACGGCCGATACCCGTTACTATGTACAGGCGGGTTACCAGACGATCCGGGGCCACTTCGGCCGCGAGCCGCGCTTTTATGCCAACCTGGCGTTTGACGGCGGCATCTGGTATGGCAACGGCCAGCTGGATCCCGACAAAGCATACTACGTGCAGGCCCGCGGTACCTCCGGACTTGCCGGCCCGAAAGACCGCAATACCATCAACATCACGGGGTACTGGCCGAAAAAGCTCGCGCATTACCTGTCGGTATACGACAACGGTTTTCAGCCGGTACACTTCCGCCTGCCGATGATGCGCCTGGCCGGATTATACCTGCTGTACGCAGAGGCGCTGAACGAGCTGAACGGTCCCAGCGAAGAAGTATATACCTATATCAACGCCGTGCGCCTGCGGGCGGGTCTGCCCACGGTGCAGGCCGCGTGGTCGACCTATTCCAATACTCCCAATAAATACCTGAACCAGGCCGGTCTGCGTCAGATCATACACCAGGAGCGTCGCATCGAGCTTTGTTTCGAGGCACAAAGCGGGTGGGATCTGCGGCGGTGGAAGGAGCTGCAGCAGGTGCTGAGCCGCCCCATGCAGGGGTGGAGCGTATATGAAACGGAACCCGCGCGGTATTATCAGCCGACCACGGTGCTGGTGCCGGTGTTCAGTCAGCGCGACTACCTGTGGCCCCTCAAACAAAATGCCCTCGTGGTGAATCCCAACCTGGTTCAAAATCCTTACTGGTAACCTTACAGCTTATGAAACGGAATACTATCGCTATATTCTATCGGGCGGCTTTGTTCGTGCTGGCGCTGACCGCCTGCGAAGAGGGCGGCCGGTACGTAGACCCGGTGTCGGAGGATACGTCAAAGCCGCTGCCCGTCTCGAACATCGAAGTGCACAACTTCAACGGCGGCGCGCACATCACGTACACCCTGCCGAACTCTGAAAACCTGTTGTATGTACAGGCCGAGTATGCCATCAACGATGTCAAAACGCGGCAGACCAAGTCGAGCTACTACTCCGACACCATCACCGTGCGCGGCTTTGCCAAAAGTCAGGACTACGACGTGACATTATACGCCGTCACCCGGGCCAACGTCAAGTCCGATCCTGTCGTGGTGAAAGTACACCCCGATACGCCGCCGTACCTGATGGTGCGGCCGACGCTCGACGTCACACCCGACTTCGGCGGACTGAGCATCCGCGCCCTGAACCCGCTGGAGGAGACCGTCGGTGTGGTGGTGGTGACGTACGACTCGGTCACACGGCAGCAGGAGATCGTGGACCAGCACTATACCGACGATGATACGATCCGGCATGCTGTACGCGGCTATCGCGACATACCCCGCTCGTTCGGCATCTATGTCACCGACGAGTTTGGCAACATATCGGATACGCTGCGGCAGGACCTTACGCCGCTGTTCGAGCAAGTGCTGAACAAACAGAATTTCTTTGTGTACCAGTTGCCCAGTGACGGCGAGATCGCGTATGGCTGGGAGCTGCGGTATCTGTGGGATAACAAAGTGGATGCCTACTCGCAAGGCTGGCACACGGCGCCCGGCGGTCCGCTCCCCATCATCTGCACCTTTGGCCTGGGCGGTACGTTCCAGCTGAGCCGGTTTGTGCTCTACGAGCGTACGGCGGAGTTTACGTACAGCCACGGTAATCCGCGTCGGTTCTCGATCTGGGGGTCGTCCGTCGATTCGCCGCAAGACGCCGAACTACCGCGGTATTCGCCCGCCGGCACCGTTGTGGGTGACTGGGTGAACCTGGGCAGCTATCGCTTTCCCGATCCGCCGTCGGGCTTGCCGCCCGGCGCGACCAACGTGCAGGATGCCGCCTTTGTGCTGGCGGGGATCAACTTCGATGTGCCGATCAACAGCCCGGCCGTGAAGTTCATACGTTTCTCCGTGTCCGACACGTGGTCCAACGGTGACTTTGCCCATGCCATGGAGCTCACGTTCTACGGTAAACCCGAATAATGCCTGAACCTGGATAACGATACTATCATGACGATACGCATAAACCTTATCATCGCCCTGTTCGTCGCCGCCCTGGTCGCGTGCGAGTCGCTCGACACCGACTTCGAGACCTTCCTGCGCGACGGCGAGATCGTGTACCCCGGGGTACCGATCCATGTCTTTTATTATCCCGGCAATCAGCGTGTGGCGCTGGCGTGGCAACCGAGCCCCGATCCGAGCATCACCCGGTATATGATCTACTGGAACAACCACCGCGACTCGCTGGCGGTGGAAGCCAGCACGCACGATCCGGCCGACACCCTGGCGGTGATCATCCCGGGGCTGCAGGAATATGTCTATAGCTTTACCGTGCATGCCTACGACGCCAAGGGCAACCGGTCGGTGCCGCTGGAGATAAAGAATGCCCGTGCCTACGGGCCGCTCTACGAAGCCAGCCTCTTTAACCGCCGGCCCGACAGCGAGCCCTACACGCTGGACGGGAACAACATGCCGACGCTGCACTTCGTACCGGGCGATACCATTCACATCGCCACGACCATCGAGTACACGAACCTGGCCGGCGAGCGCGTCGAGAAACCGTTGGAAGGCGAGGCGCTGTCCGTCACGCTGGACGACTATCAGGCCGGCAGCCTGGTGCGCTACCGGTCGTCGTACATCCCCGAGCGCCATGCCATCGACACCTTCTTCGTGGCGCGTTACGACACCTTTCCGCCCATTCTGACGCCGCTGAACAAGGCGTTGTTCGCAGAAGTACAGTTGCCGAACGATGTGAATGTTTACCAGAGCGACACGCGTGTGAGCAAGCTGTGGGATGGCAGCGTGGGGCCGCAGGGGTATCCCAACATTTACCACAGCGACGGCAATACGGCCATTCCGCATCACTTCACCTTTGACCTCGGGCAGGTTGTTGAGAACATCGCGCAGCTGGAGGAGACCGGTCGTGATTGCTGTAATAACCCCGACCGTTTCGAAGTGTGGGGTATCGATGATCTGACCGGTGCTGAAACGACGCTGCCGGGGAACGATCCGGGGTGGAAGGATGAAGCACTAGCCAAAGGGTGGACCTTGCTGCAAGACGTGACGCGAAGCGACGATGGCAAGGCACCTTTCAAGGTCGACCTGCTGGAAGGAGCCCCTCCGGTACGCTACATCCGCATCCGCGTCCTCCATGTAACGACCAACGATACGTACTATAGCAACATGAGTGAGCTCACGTTCTGGCGAAAATAACGTAAGCCATTGTCCTTCTGTATGTTCCGTATTTCCGCAAACATTTGCATGATGAAAAAGAGTAGAAATAAATTCCGAACGCCTATTATCCATACAAAACAATCTGATCCGTCCATGTTCCTGCGTTTTTTTGTGCCGGCCTTTGTGGTGCTGGCGTTCCACGTAACGGCCTTCGGCCAGCAGGCGCCGCTGCGCCTGTGGTTTGACAAACCCGCGCGCCAGTGGGAGGAGACCCTGCCGCTGGGCAATGGTCGGCTGGGCATGACCCCCGACGGGGGCGTGGCCGAGGAGAAGATCGTCCTCAACGATATTACGTTATGGTCGGGTGCGCCGCAGGACGCGAACAACTACCAGGCGCATAAAAAGCTGCCCGACATTCGTCGGCTGATCCTCGAAGGGCGCAACGACGAGGCGCAGGCCCTGGTCAACAGCGACTTTGTGTGTACCGGCAAAGGTTCCGGTGCCGAGCCCTTTGGATGTTTCCAAACGTTGGGTGATCTCGTGTTGAAGTTTCGGTACGGCAACGCGGCGGGTGGCGAGGTCCAACCCACGGCCTACACCCGCCAGTTGTCCCTGCAAGACGCCGTGGCCACCAGCACGTTCCAGCTCCACGGTGTGACCTATACCCGCGAATACTTTACGAGCTTTGGCGACGACGTCGCCATTGTCCGTCTAACGGCCAGCAAGCCCGGGCAGCTCTCGTGTACCGTCGGTCTGAACCGTGCCGAGCGGTCTGCCACGACGGCCCTGGACGCCACCACGTTGCAGATGACCGGCCAGCTGGACAACGGCACAGATGGTAAAGGCATGCGTTATAAAGCCCTGGTAAAAGCCGTCGCGAAAGGAGGGAAGCAACGCACCGCAGGCCACGACCTCAGCATCGAGGGGGCTTCGGAGATCACGCTGTTCATCTCCGCGGGCACGGATTTCCGCGACGCCGCAGGATTTGAATGGCGAGTACAGCAACAGTTGGAAACGGCCGTCAAGCGCCCGTACGCGCAGCAAAAGAAAAACCACATCGCCGCCTACCAGAAGCTCTATAACCGCGTTACGTTGGCGCTCGACGGTCCGCAGCGCACGGAGACGACCGACGTGCGGCTGGAGAAGTTCCTGAAAGACCGCACGTCCGACAACGGGTTGCCGGTGCTGTTCTTCCAGTTCGGCCGGTATCTCACGATCTGCAGCACGCGCGTGGGGCTGCTGCCGCCCAACCTGCAGGGCCTCTGGGCCAAAGAGATCCGCACGCCCTGGAACGGCGACTATCACCTGGATGTGAACGTGCAGATGAACCACTGGCCGGTAGAGGTGGTAAACTTGTCGGAGCTGAACCTGCCGCTGGCGGAGCTGGTGCGCGGCCTGGTGGAACCCGGCCAACGTACAGCCCAGGCGTACTACCAGGCGGAAGGCTGGGTGGCGCACGTCATCACCAATGTATGGGGCTTTACCGAGCCGGGCGAAAGCGCCTCGTGGGGCGCGGCCAATGCCGGCTCGGGATGGTTGTGTAACAACCTGTGGCAGCACTATGACTTTACGGGCGACCGCCAATACCTCCAAAGCATTTATCCGATCCTGAAAGGATCCGCCCAGTTCTATAGCAGCGTACTGATGCAGGACCCTGCCACGGGGTGGCTGGTGACGGCGCCGTCGGTCTCGCCGGAAAATACCTTCTACCTGCCCAACGGTAAACATGCCAGCATCTGCATGGGGCCGACGATCGACAACCAGATCGTGCGTGAGCTGTTCACCAACGTGATCGCGGCGGCGAAGACGCTCAACGTCGACGCGGACTTCCGCCGGCAGCTGGAAGAGAAACTGGCCAAGGTGCCGCCCGCGGGGCGTGTAAGCTCGGACGGCCGTATCATGGAGTGGTTGCAGGAGTATAAAGAAACCGATCTTCAGCACCGGCACATATCGCATCTGTACGGATTGTATCCCGCGTCGCTCATCACGCCTACCGCCACGCCGGCGCTGGCCACTGCCGCTCGTAAAACGCTGGAAGTACGCGGCGACGACGGACCGAGCTGGACCATTGCCTATAAGCTGTTGTTCTGGGCCCGCTTACAAGACGGCAACCGTTCATATAAATTATTGTCCGAGATCCTCAAGCCGACGGTACAAACCCACATCAACTACGGCGCGGGTGGGGGCGTATATCCCAACCTGCTGTCGGCCGGACCGCCGTTCCAGATCGATGGTAACTTCGGCGCCACGGCGGGCATCGCCGAGATGTTGATCCAAAGCCACGATGGCTTTATCGACCTGCTGCCGGCGCTGCCCGATGTATGGAAGCCGGGCGGCACGGTCAAAGGCCTGAAGGCACGCGGTAATTATACCGTCGATATCGCGTGGAAGGATGGCCTGGTAACGTCTTATACCATCAGCTCACCCACTGGCGGCACGACCCGCGCGCGGGTGAACGGTGTGCTCGGCGAGGTGCCTGTAAAAAAGCGCTGACCGCCCCCGGGATTTTTTTATAATTTCTTTTGCATGATAACAACCTGTACACGTAAGACCCTGGCAGCCTGGCTCATGGCCGCCCTGGGGAGCACGCTGGGGTATGCCCAGACCACGATTCCGCTCGAGACCCGCAGCACCGCGCTGGTGTTGCAGGCCGACGACAAGAAAAACCTCCGGATCGTCTACTACGGCGAGAAGCTGGCCGACGCGGGGAGCTATGCGCAGGTGCCGCAGGCCTACCGCCAGACCGACGATTATTCCGGCGTATTGGCCTCGGCCTATACGCCCGCGGGATCGCGTAACCTGGCCGAGCCGGCCATCACGGTCGTCCACGCCGACGGCAACACGTCGCTCGACCTGCGCTACATCACGCACACCCGGCAGGAGGTAACACCCCAGGTGGCGCTGTACACGGTCACGTTGCAGGACCCGGTATATCCGTTTACGGTAAAACTGTTTTACAAAGTATACAGCCAGGAAGACGTCATCGAGCAATGGAGCGAGATCAGCCACCAGGAGAAAGGTCCGGTGGTGCTGAACAAGTTCGCCTCGGCGAACCTGCACCTGAAGGCGCCGGAGTTCTGGCTGACGCAGTACCATGGCGACTGGGCCAAGGAGATGCAGCCGGAGACCTCGCGCATCACGCACGGCATCAAAACGCTGGACTCCAAGCTCGGCACCCGCGCCAACCTGTTCCAGCCGTCGGTGTTTATGGTATCTCCGGGCAAACCGGCGACCGAAGACGAGGGTACCGTACTGTATGGCGCGATGGAGTGGAGCGGTAACTTCCGCATCGACCTCGAGCTGGATTACCAGGACAACCTGCGCATCGTGGCCGGCATGAACAACTTCGCCTCGGCCTATACGCTTAAGCCCAAAGAGACCTTTGCCACGCCCGCGTTTGTCTTTTTGCTGTCGCACCACGGTAAAGGCGAGGCCAGCCGCAAGCTGCATACTTGGGCCCGGAACTACAAGCTGCTGGACGGCCACGGCACGCGCCTCACGTTGCTCAACAACTGGGAGGCCACCTATTTCGACTTCAACGAACAGAAACTGTTCGGCTTGCTGAAAGACACCAAGCGTTTGGGCGTAGACCTCTTCCTGCTGGACGACGGCTGGTTCGCCAATAAATATCCCCGCAACGGCGACACAGCCGGGCTGGGCGACTGGGAAGTCAACCGCACGAAGCTGCCCAACGGCGTCAGCTCCCTGGTCAAGGAAGCTGCCAACAACGACGTGAAGTTCGGGATCTGGATCGAGCCGGAAATGGTGAACCCCAAAAGCGAGCTTTACGAGAAGCACCCCGATTGGGTCATTCGCCAACCCGCGCGCGAGGAACATTACTTCCGCAACCAGCTGGTGCTCGACCTCAGCAACCCCGCCGTGCAGCAATTCGTTTTCCAGGTGGTCGACAAGCTGTTCACCGAAAATCCGTCGCTCGCCTATATCAAGTGGGACTGTAACGCCGTGGTATACAACGCCTATTCGGCACACCTCAGGAACCAGTCGCACCTGTACATCGAGTACGTACGCGGATTATACAACGTATTGGCGAAGATCCGGCAGAAATATCCGAAGGTGCCAATGATGTTGTGCTCCGGCGGAGGAGGCCGCGTAGACTATGCCGCGCTACAGTACTTCACCGAGTTCTGGCCGAGCGATAACACCGACCCGCTGGAGCGGATCTTTATGCAGTGGGAGTATTCCTACTTTTACCCGGCCCTGGCCACGTCCAACCACGTGACGGCATGGGGCAAACAACCACTGAAGTTCAAGGTCGATGTCGCCATGATGGGAAAGCTCGGGTTCGATATTGTGGTGGACGAGCTGGAAGCGCAGGAGCTGGCCTTTTGTCAGCAGGCATTGCGTCATTACAACGACGTGAAGCAGGTCATCTGGCAAGGTGATCAGTACCGCCTGGCAGACCCACGCCAGGGCAGCTTTGCGTCGCTGGTATATGTAGACCCTGCGCGCGCCACGGGTGTGATGTTCAACTACTTGGTCAACAATCGCTATGGCGAGGGTACACCATATCCGGTGAAGCTCAAGGGATTGGACCCAGCTGCCCGGTACACCGTCCGGGAGATCAACCTGTTGCCCGGCACCAGTTCGCCGTTGCGGAGCGATGCTGTATATTCCGGCGACTTCCTGATGAAAGTGGGCATCAATCCACAGCTTTCGACATCCAGGACCAGCGTTGTGTTGCAACTTTCGAAGGTAACCCCGTAAAAATATTTTTATATTTTTATCAATATGCACCCGGGCCAACCCGGGTGTACTTTTTTGTAGCGTTTTCTCCATAGAAAATCGTTTAAGCGCGCATTTATACCGTCTACTTTCCGGCAGTCGCTCCGGATAAACCACTACCTGTAATCGTCTATATAAAAACAAGTGTGGCGTATACGTTACAAGTTGTTGTGCATGAGTGTGGTAACAATTCCCCCAGTAAACAAGTCGGAAATCTATCGCGCGGATCGTGTCGACATGTACTATTGAAAAAGATGGTGTAACGAAAATAAATGATTCCGAAAATCAGCAACCCGTAGTGCTTTGTCCTCACCTGGTAGTGCTGTGCCAGGGGTTGCACGGCGTGGCGTAGTTTTTGTAATTTTCCACGGCCGGGCTATATCGCCCGGTTCAATAAATTTTTTAACATAATAGAAGAAAAAAAGGTATGAGAAAATTCGACAGTTACCGGAGAGTCATGCTCTCCCTGACGGTAGTTGGCATGCTGGCTGCTGCTTGCGACGACAACGACGAGATCGCAGTAGATCCAAATGCGGAATTCGATGTAGTGCTGGATGTTCCGTCTGAGACGAATGAAGACGTTACCGTAACTTCGAGCCAGGGCAGCATCACGGCAAAGGTACACTTCACCTCTACAGACAAGAGCATGAAGCGTTTGTACATCACTGAAAACGTCGGCGGGCAGGGTGAAGAGATCTATGAACCCAAGGAGGACATCGACCTCAAAGCCGATGGTTCCATCGATCTCACCGGCAAGAACGACGAAGATTTCGAATTTCAGTTCGAGTTGCCTGTACCTTCCGGCATCACAGCAGGTACCGTGGTATACAAGTTCTGGACAACTACCGGCAACGGCGACTTCCGTGATGTTAATCAGCGCCTGGCCGTTGGCCCTGCGACCATTACACTGGTATATGGCAGCGGTACAAACGAAGAGGCAGATGTGAAGACCTACAACGACCTGACGCTGGCGGCGCCCCTGGGTGACGGTAGCTCAGAAACGTTCGTATCACTGCTGGACGGTGAGATCTACAGAATTGACCAGGGCGTCGAATTCGTTTCGTACTGGGACTTCGGTTATGTATACCTCATGGGTGAGGACAAACATGCTACGCTGACCTCTTCATACGATTACCTCACGGAAGTGGTGAACATCCCGGTGGTGGCGAGCACCACGAAAGAGGAGCTCAACAAAACATACTTCGCTACCACGACGATGTCCTCTGAGGATTTCGATGCGGTAGACGAATCGGATGACCTGGCAAACCTGGCCGTTTCCAACCAATCGGCCCAGACGGTATCGTTCCTGGAAGTTGGCGACGTGGTTGCCTTCCAGACCCAGTACGGCAAAAAAGGTCTGATCCGCATAGACGACATTGCTCCGGGCAACGGCAGCGATGACTGGATGAAGATCGACATCAAAGTACAGCCGTAAGGCAGTCTTACCTCCTGTAAGCAATATAAAGTGAGCCGGTCAAACCGGCTCATTTTTTTTGCTATGCGTTGTATCGTTCCTCGTTTTTCGGTTCTTTGTAGTACGAAATCCCGCACGCTATGGCCGCCGTACCTCCTCCCGTCTATCAGATCTACTACGATGCCGCACAAGGATATGTCCGTATGGACTGGAACGGCTATGCCACCAGCGCCCAGTTCCGGGAAGGCACCGAATACATGCTGAAACTGCTGGTGGAGCACGGGGCGCACAAAGTACTGGCCGATATCAAGACAATGACCCTGATCGGCCAGGAGGATCAGAACTACGTGAAGTTCAACTTCCTTCCCCGTGCCATCGAACGCGGCTTTCGCGCCATCGCGCTCGTACGTCCCAGCAATTACTTCAATGCCCTCGCGGTCGAGGCCATTTCGTATCGTGTGCAACAGACCAGTGTTCAGATCCGGCTATTCGACTCGCTGGAGGAGGCCCAGACGTGGCTACAGCAGGTGTCCTGTTAATTTTTAATCATTTGATTAAAATACTTGACTAATTCCGAAACATCCACCATCTTTGTCGCGTACTTACAGGTGCACAATGGGAAAGAAGAAATCAGAGAAACAGGAGTCCAAAGACGTATCGACGGAGGAGAGGATCAAAGAAGCTGCCCGGCAGGTCTTTACCAAAAAGGGATATGCCGCTACACGCACCCGCGATATTGCCGAAGCCGCGGGGCTGAACCTGGCACTGCTGAACTATTATTTCCGCAGTAAGGAAAAGCTTTTCGAGATCGTGATGATGGAGAAGGTGCAGGCGTTGTTCGGTGTGATCGCCCCGGTGCTGAACGATGAAGAAAGCAGCCTGGAGGAAAAAATAGAGCGCCTGGTCCACAACTACCTGGACATGTTGATGAAGAACCCGGACCTGCCGCTGTTCGTGCTGAGCGAGATCCGCTACCAGCCCGAAGACCTCGCACGCAGGCTGCAGGTGGGGAAGCTGTTGCGCGAATCTGTCCTGGTAAAGCAGCTGCGCGAGCGGAAAAAGAATATACACCCCCTTCATTTTATCATGAATCTGCTGGGGATGACGCTCTTTCCGTTTGTCGGCCGGCCGATGTTCCAGCATGGTGCCGGCTTGGGGCAGAAGGAGTTTGAAGCGCTGATGGAGGAACGGAAGAAGCTGATCCCGAAATGGATCGATGCGATGCTGGGGGTGCGCTGATTTTTTTTGCTGTAGTGTTAATCAAATGATTAAATCGAATATTTAAACTATATGACCATGCGTCTTAATTTGTATTTAACCTTGATGCTGCTGGCGTTTGTGGGAAGGCCTGCGCTGGCGGCCGGTGGCTTACCGGGCGGCGATAGTTTGACACTGCAGCAGTGTTATGCGCTGGCGCGCCAGCATGCTCCGCAGGCAAAGCAGCGAACGCTGTTGCAGCAAAGTGCAGACTATACACTTGAAAACGCTGCCCGCGGGTATTTGCCGCAAGTGGGGATCTATGGGCAGGCTACCTATCAATCGGAGGTGACGCAAGTGCCGATCAGCGTCCCGGGGCAGGAGATCCCGGTGTTGTCGAAGGATCAGTATAAGCTCTATGGAGAGGTGCAGCAAACGCTCTATGACGGGGGTGTGATTCATCAGCAACGCGCGTTGACAAAGACCCAACGCCAGGCCGACCAGCAGAACGTGGAGGTGACCCTCTATGCCCTGGAAGAACGGATCAATCCGCTTTTTTTTGGTGTCCTGATCATCGACCGGCAGCGCGCGCAGAATGCCATCCTGCAGCAGGACATCCAGGCGGCGCTGGAGAAGATAGAGGCCGCGGTGCGGCTGGGCACGGCGCTTCGCAGCCAGGCGGATATACTGCGTTCGGAGTTACTCCAGGCCGCGCAGCAGGCTGTGGAGCTGCAGTCTACCCGCGAAAGCTATATCGCCATGCTGGCGTTATTCATCGGCCAGCCTATCGCTCCCGGTGTTGTGTTTGCCGAGCCGCCCGTTCCCACGGCCGTGGCGACGGATCTATACCGTCCGGAGCTGCAACAGTTCAAGTTGCAAACCGCGGTGTTCGACGTACAGGAGAAGTCACTCGCCGTCCGTAACCGCCCGCGCGTCAGCCTGTTCTTTCAGGGCGGCCTGGGGCGCCCTGCGTTGAACATGCTGAGCAACGATGTGCGGGGGTACTATATCGGCGGTCTGCGGTTGCAATGGCAACTGAGCGGCTGGTATACGGCGCGCAACGATGCGGCCCTGATCGGCATTGCCCGCCAGCAGCTGACCGTACAGGAGGAGACCTTTTTACTCCAGACGCGCGTCACCCAGGCCCGTCAATTGGCCGACGTACAAAAGTATACGGCCTTGCTGGAAACCGACGATGCCATCATTGCCTTGCGCGCGTCGGTCAAGCAGACGGCGGCCGCGCAGCTGGCAAACGGCGTCCTGGATGCGCACGACTACCTGCGCGAGGTACATGCCGAAGACCAGGCACGCCAGGCGCGCAACCTGCATGCCCTGCAGGGCCTGATGGCGCACTATGTATTACAGACCACTACCGGAAGACCATAATCCTATTCACTGTCATGAAACACATCGCTTACTGTTTATTCGTCCTTGTCGTGCTGGGCGCTTGCCGCCGCGGCGGACCGTCCTACGATGCCTCGGGCACATTCGAGGCTGTTGAAACCATCGTCTCCGCCGAGGTGACCGGCACGCTGCTGGTGTTCCAGCCGGACGAAGGCGACACGTTGCGCGCCGGTGAGCTCGTCGGCGTGATCGATAGCATTCCGTTATATCTCAAGAAGAAACAGCTCGAGGCGCAGGTACAGTCGGTGCTGGCCAACCGCCCCGACGTAGCCCGCCAGCTGGCGGCGGTGCGCGAGCAGCTGCGCCACGCCGAGCGTGAGCAGCAGCGGTTGTCGTCGCTTGTGCAGGCTGGCGCGGCCACGCAGAAGCAATACGACGATGCCGCCGCGCAGACGGAAGTCCTGCGCCGGCAGCTGGAGGCCCAGCAGTCAACGCTGTCGGTCACGAACAGCAGCCTGGCGGCGCAGACCGCGCCGCTCATCGTGCAAGTACAGCAGGTGGAGGATCAGCTCACCCGGTGCCGGATCATCAACGCGGTGAAAGGCACGGTGCTCACGACCTATGCCGAGCCGCACGAAATGGCCGTGGCCGGCAAGCCGCTCTACAAAGTCGCCGACCTGACCACGCTTACACTGCGCGCCTACATCACGGGCGACCAGCTGACGGTACTTCGCCTGCAGCAGCCCGTAACGGTCGTGGTGGACGCCCCCGACGGCGTGACGCGCACGTATCCCGGCGTGGTGACGTGGATCAGCGACCAGGCGGAGTTCACCCCCAAGACCATCCAGACCAAAGCCGAACGTGCCAACCTGGTATATGCGGTCAAGATCCGCGTCCGGAACGACGGGTATCTCAAGATCGGTATGTACGGTGAAGTAACGCTGTGATCATGGATGCCATCCGCGTAGAAAATATCACCAGGGCGTTTGGCAAAGGCCAGGCCCCGGCTGTGGACGGCGTATCGTTTACCGTAGGGGAGGGTGAGCTGTTCGGGTTGATCGGACCCGATGGCGCGGGCAAAACCACGCTCTTCCGCATCCTCATCACCTTACTGTTGCCGGACGCAGGGCATGCCAGCGTCGGTGGGCATGACGTCGTGCGCGACTATCAAAAGATCCGCAGCACGGTGGGCTATATGCCCGGCAAGTTCTCGCTGTATACCGATCTGACCGTGGAGGAGAACCTGCATTTCTTTGCCTCGGTCTTCAATACCAAAGTGTCGGATCATTACGCACTTATCCGCGACCTGTACGAGCAGATAAAACCGTTCAAGGACCGGCGTGCGGGCAAGTTGTCGGGCGGGATGAAACAAAAGCTGGCGTTGTGCTGCGCGTTGATCCACCGGCCGACGGCCCTGTTCCTCGACGAGCCCACGACCGGTGTCGACCCCGTGTCGCGCAAAGAGTTCTGGGACATGCTGGGCCGGCTGCGGGCCGAGGGGATCACGATCCTGGTCTCGACGCCCTATATGGACGAAGCCGCCCGGTGCGACCGGATCGCGCTGATCCAGCAAGGACGGATCCTGTCGGTCGACACGCCGGCGGGATTACGCGCGGGCTATCCGCACCCGCTCTACGCCGTGGGCGGCGCGCCCATGCCGGCCCTGCTGCAGCAACTGGCGCATCACCCGCAGGCGGTCAGCAGCTACGCCTTCGGGGAGTGGGCGCACGCGGCGTTTACGGCAGACCCGGGCGCGGCGGCGCTGCAAGGCTATCTCCGCGATGCGGGCCTGGCCGCGGCCTCGGTACAACCGACCGATGCGACGATCGAAGATTGCTTTATGGACCTCATGAAACGGAACTGATATGGAGCAGCCCATCATACAAGCCGATAAGCTTACCAAACGTTTCGGCGACTTTGTCGCCACCGATGCGATCACCTTTGACGTGGCCCGGGGCGAGATCTTCGGTTTCCTCGGCGCGAACGGCGCCGGCAAGACGACGGCCATGCGCATGCTCTGCGGGTTGTCCACGCCGTCGTCGGGCCGCGCGCACGTAGCAGGGTTCGACGTTGCCACGCATCCCGAAGACGTAAAGCAGAACATCGGGTATATGAGCCAGAAGTTTTCGCTTTACGAGAACCTCACCGTGGCGGAGAACATCACGTTCTTTGGCGGCATCTACGGGCTGCGCAACCCGGTGTTGCGCGACAAGCGGGAGCAGCTGCTGGCGCGACTGGAGCTGGAGCATGCCGCGGACAAGCGGGTGGGCTCGCTGCCGCTGGGGTGGAAGCAGAAGCTGGCATTTTCGGTGGCGATCCTGCACGATCCCAAGATCGTGTTCCTGGACGAGCCCACCGGCGGTGTGGATCCGTTCACGCGGCGGCAATTCTGGAACCTGCTGTACAGCGCGGCGGGGCAGGGCATCACGGTGTTCGTCACGACGCACTATATGGACGAAGCCGAATATTGCCACCGCGTCTCGATCATGGTCGACGGGCGCATGGCCGCGCTCGATACCCCGCGGCGCCTGAAGGAAACGTACGGCGCGGCGTCCATGGACGATGTCTTTTATACCCTGGCGCGCGGTGCGCAACGGGGTGAATAACACAAACACGGTTACCGACATGCAACAACTGGCACTCTTCATCCGCAAAGAATTTATACACGTGCTGCGCGACCGCCGCACGCTGCTGATCCTGTTCGGCATGCCCGTCATGCAGATCCTCATCTTTGGATTTGCGCTGAGCAACGAAGTAAAGAACGCCCGGCTGGTGGTGGTCGATCACGGTCGCGACCTCGCCACGGCGGCCCTGATCGCGCGGCTGGATGCCAGCCGGTATTTCGAGGTAGAGCAGGTGGCGCTGTCGCCGCCGGCCCTGGAAGCGACGTTCCGCCGGGGCGAGGTAAAGGTGGCGGTGGTGTTTCCGGCCCGGTTCTACGAGCAGTGGCAGCACGGCCGCGACGTGGCCGTACAGGTCATTGCCGATGCGTCGGACCCCAATACCGCCACGACGCTCACGCAGTATGTATCCGCCATTGTCTACGACCATGCCACGGAGCAACGGGAAGCCCAGGCGCTGCCGTACGGCCTTCGCGTCGAAACGCGCATGCTGTACAACCCGCAGCTGGAAGGTGCGCCGAACTATGTGCCGGGCGTGATGGCGCTGGTGCTGATGCTGGTGTGTGTGATGATGACCGCCGTCTCGATCGTGCGCGAAAAAGAGACGGGTACGCTGGAGGTGCTGCTCGTATCGCCGTTCCGCCCGGTGCTGGTGATCGTGGCCAAGGCCGTGCCGTACCTGATCCTCTCGCTGGTCAACGTCGGCACCATTCTCGTGCTCAGCACCACGGTGCTTCACGTGCCCGTGCAGGGCAACGTGCTGCTGCTGCTGGCGGAAAGTATATTGTTCATCACCACCTGTTTGGCGCTCGGCATCTTTATCTCCGTGCAGACCAGCTCGCAGCAGGTGGCCATGCTGATCTCCCTGATGGGCATGCTGCTGCCGACGATCCTGTTCAGCGGTTTTATGTTCCCCATCGAAAACATGCCGGTGCCGCTGCAGGTGATCGCCCACGCGGTGCCTGCGAAATGGTATTACATCATTGTCAAGGCCATTATGATCAAAGGCCTCGGCATCGCCGCGGTCTGGAAAGAAACCCTCGTCCTCGCCGGCATGACGGCCGGCTGGCTCTTCATCAGTGTCAAACGCTTTAACATTCGCCTCGCATGAGCATGCTTTATTTCTTATTGCAAAAAGAGTTCAGGCAGATCTTTCGCAACCGCACCATCCTGGCGGTGGTACTGGTCATGCCCCTCATCCAGCTGATCGTGCTGCCGCTGGCCGCGGACTACGAAGTCAAGAATATCAACCTGTGCATCGTCGACAACGACCGCTCGCCCGAGGCACAGCGGTTGACCCAACAGCTTACCGCCTCGGGCTATTTCCGGCTGACCGGCTATACGGCCTCGTACCCGGAAGCGCTGGCGCTGCTGGAGGCTGATCGCGCCGACGTCGTGCTGACCTTACCGCAAGACTTCGAGCGCGGGCTGATGCGCGACGGCGGGCAAACGCTGTCGCTGGCCGTCAACGCCATCAACGGTGTGAAGGCCGGATTGGGCGCGGCGTATATCACCACGATCCTGCAAACCTATAACAACGCCGTGCGTGTGCAATGGGTCCAGCCGGACCGGTTTCCCGCCACGCCCGTGCTGAAGGTGGCGCCGGTATACTGGTATAATCCCTTCCTCAACTACCGCGTGTTCATGGTGCCGGGCGTCCTGGCCGTGCTCGTGACGATGATCGGCGGCTTTTTATCGGCGCTCAACATCGTACAGGAAAAGGAGGTCGGCACGATCGAGCAGATCAATGTGTCGCCGGTGCGGAAACATTATTTTATCCTGGGCAAGCTGCTGCCGTTCTGGGTGCTCGGCAACGTGGTCTTTACGCTGGGGCTGCTGGTCGCGCGCGTGGTGTATGGCATCGTGCCGATGGGAAGTATGCCGCTGCTGTATGGATTTGTGACGCTGTACCTGTTGGCGATCCTGGGACTGGGCTTGCTCATCTCCACGTATTGTGAAACGCAGCAGCAGGCGATGCTCATTACATTCTTTTTTATGATGGTCTTCATCCTGCTGGGGGGACTTTTCACGCCCCTCGACAGCATGCCCGCGTGGGCCCGGGCGGTGGCCTATTGCAGCCCCGTGACGCATCTCATTGCGGTCATGCGCATGATCATCCTGAAGGGCAGTACGCTGCACGATGTACTTCCCGCGGCCGGGATCGTGGCGGCCATGGCGCTTGTGTTAAATACCTGGGCGATCGTACACTACCGCAAAACTTCCTAGACCCGATAGCGTGCGTTCACGCCGTTGCGTGCCGGCCATAAAGTATATAGCGTGCGCTCAGAAAAGCGACAGCTGTTGTGGTTTGGCCGGCGGCGGGATGCGCATGGCCACGGGGGTATAATTTACCGGCCCGGTGCTCGTGATGTGATATACCGGTGTCTCGATATACCGCGACGCCACGACGATCTCCGTCGCACCCGCTTCGCGGCGGAAGAGCTCGTGCACCAGGTCGGGGCGGTTGTTGTCTTTCGATAAGTGCGATAAGAACAAATGGCTCATGAACGGCGGCCGGTATTCGGTGAACAACCGCAGGGCCTGGGTGTTGGAAAGATGGCCGAGGCCGCCGCGGATGCGGTTCTTTAAAAAATACGGATACTTACCCCGCTCCAGCATCTCCTCGTCGTAGTTGGCTTCCAGGAATGCGGCGTGGCATTGCTGGAAATAATGGATGAGGTGTTCGCAGGGCAGTCCCAGGTCGGTGAACACGCCCACGGTCACGTCGCCGCAGCGGATGATGAAGCTGTGTGGGTCGCAGGCATCGTGCAGCTTGGGAAACGCGGTGATGGAGAGGTTGCCGATCGTCACGGGCATAAAAGCCTGAAATGCCTGCACGTATTCTTCCTGCAGCGTGAGGCGTCCTTCCAGGCGTGTGCGCGGGGTGACGTACACCGGCAGGCGATAACGCGCCGACAGCTTGTGAACGCCGTGGATGTGGTCGGAGTGTTCGTGCGAAATGAAGATCGCTTTGACGCTGCGCATCGACAGGCCCAGGCGGGTCATGCGTCGCTCCACTTCGCGGCAGGAGATGCCGGCGTCGATCAGCACCGCTTCCTCCGCGTTGCCTACGTAGTAGCAGTTTCCGTTGCTGCCGGAATTGAGGGAAGCGGTAAAAAGCGACATGACGCAAAAATAACACCCCGGCGGCTTGTGTCCACCGAAAAATTTGATGATTTCATAATACGCTGAGTTTGGGCACGGTACGCCGGCATATGACCTTTGCCAGCACCCGCCCGTGCAGTCTCCCGAACACGATATTGCGCTTTTTCAACGCATCCGCGCCGACGATCGTGTGGCCCTGAACGCGCTGTTCGCGCAATATTATCAGAAGCTTTGCGGTTTTGCGTACACCTACCTTCGAAACACCGACGAGGCCGAAGAGGCTGTTTCCGATGTATTTTTTACCCTGTGGCGCCACCGCCACCAGCTTTCCATCGATAAGAACCTGAAGGCGTATCTGTACACGTCGGTGCGCCATGCGGCGCTCGCGGTGCTGCGCGCGCGCAGGCCGGCGCTGGAAGATGCGGACGACAGCGGGCTGGTGGAAACCCTGGCGGATACACGCGATCCGGAAAGCGCCCTGGCGTATGATGAATTGCGCCAGCATATCGATGCGGCCGTGGATACGTTGCCGCCGCGGTGCCGGCAGATCTTTTTGATGAGCCGGATGGAGGCACTTACGTATCGGGAGATCAGCGAGGTGCTGGGAATCTCGGAGAAGACGGTGGAGAATCAATTAGTGAAGGCGCTGGGGTTGCTGCGGACGGCGATCCGGCAGTATGGGTTGGTGGTTATTGTGATGTCGACGGAGTTGGCGGGGGTCTTTTTGACGTTGTAGCCAGTTAATACACGCTTAATGTTTTCATAATATGGACGCGTAGTGGGGGTAGCGGCAAAAACTACTCTTCCGGGTATAGTATCGACTTGCCATGCCTATGGAACATTCTGTGCCTGAACACCTCATCGTTCGTTACCTGTCGCGTGAGGCTACGCCGGCTGAACAAGAGGCTTTGTTTGACTGGGTGGCCGCGGATGAGCGGCACCAGCAATTGTTTCATGAGTGGGTGACGGCGTGGGAGCAGAAGCTTCCTTATAATGAGGCCTTTCATCTTTCGCCGGCGTTGGCGAAGCTCAACCGCCGCATCGATGCATACGACCCGGTATTGACGGAGCCCGCGGAGGTACGTACGATATCCCTCACATGGTGGAAGGTGGCTGCCTCGGTGGCGCTGTTCATTGCCGCCGGCCTGGGTATATATTATTATTCAACGCATCCAACCGCTCAGCCGGTGGACGTGGCGTATGCGGTTCACCGCACGGCGGGCGTGCAACAGACCGTTACCCTGGCCGATGGTTCGGTCGTGACGCTGAACGCCCACGCGCTGTTGCGGTATCCCACTACGTTTGACGGCGCTACGCGCGAAGTATACCTCGAAGGAGAGGCATTCTTTTCGGTGGCCCGCGACGAAGCCCATCCCTTTATCATTCATACGGGCGCGCTCACCACGCAGGTGCTGGGCACCTCTTTCGATGTGCGCAGCGGGGCGGATGCGGTGACCGTGAGCGTTGCCACGGGCAAGGTGCAGGTGCGCCACGGCGACAAAGCGCACATCCTGCTGCCCGACGATCAGCTGGTGTACGATGTACGACGCCGTACCGCGCGCACGGGCAAGGTCAACCTCGTGGCGGAGCTTGCGTGGATGCAGCGCGTGCTGGTGTTTGACGACCTGTCGCTGGAGGAAGCGGCGAAAAAATTGCAGGCCGCCTACGGTGTGCGCGTGGTATTGGAAAATGCCGCGCTGCGGCGGTGTGTCATCACCGGCCGCTATACCAACCAACCCCTGGAAAAAGTACTGAAGGCCATGGCCTATACCATCGGCATACGCTATACCCTGCGCGACAACACCGTCACCGTAACCGGCAAGGGTTGTGACTGATCTTATACTATATCTAACCAAATACTTTATGGCTACACGTTTACTCACTTTGCGACACGCGGTCCTGCGATGGCTGCGACCGGTATTGGCCGGGCTACTGCTGTCGTGGCTCAGCGTCCACGCGCTGCCCGCCGGGGCGGCCGCGGCGCAGGACATCTACCAGGTCCGCATCCAGGTAGCGGTACAGAACACTTCGTTGAAAGAGCTCTTTACGATCATTGAAGACCGCACCGATTTTACCTTTACGTATAGCAGCCGCAAGATCAACCTGGCGCGACGGCTGACCTTGTCGGGGGCCTACCAAAACCTGGGCGTGCTGCTGGAAGCGGTGGCGGCACAGGCAAACCTGCAGATCAAACAGCTCGACGAACAGCTGCTGGTGAAAGCCGCTCCCATCGTGGCGCCCCGCGCGGCACGGGTGGGCGTGGTGCGCGGCCGCGTAGTGGACGACCAGCTCAAGACGGTGTTGCCGGGCGCGACGGTGTATCAGAAGGGGACTAGCAACGGTACGACGACCGATGTGAACGGCGAGTTCACGCTGCGCGTGCCGGCCGGCGAGGCGGAAATAGAGGTGACCTACATCGGCTACCGCACGTATTCCGAAATGGTCGCCGTGCCGGAGGATGGCGCTGTGCAGGTCGACTTTAACATGGTGAGCGACATCACGCAGTTGCAGTTCATTACCGTTACCGGTGTACTGCAGGGACAGCAGCGTGCGCTGAACCAGCAGAAAACAGCCGACAACATTCGCAACGTGGTGAGCGCCGACCAGATCGGTCGTTTCCCCGACCCGAACGTAGCGGAGGCGTTGCAACGCGTGCCCGCGGTCAACATCGAGCGCGACCAGGGCGAAGGCCGCTACGTGCTGGTGCGCGGCCTGGCGCCGCAGTTCACCAACATCAGCATCAACGGTGAGCAGATCCCGTCGCCCGAGGCCGGTGTGCGTTATGTGGCGCTGGATGCCGTGCCCGCCGATCAGCTGGCGTCGATCGAAGTCAGCAAGGCCATTACGCCCGACATGGACGGCGACGCCATCGGCGGTTCGGTCAACCTGGTCACGCGCACGGCGCAGTCGGAGCAGCTCAACATCAGCTCGTCGGCCCTGGCGGGGTATAACAACATCAGCGGCAAGACCAACTTTCAGGGGTCGCTGGAACTGAGCCGCCGCCTGTTCGCCAACAAGCTCGGCATCATGCTCAACGGCAGCTACTACGCCACCGAGCGCGGCTCGGAAGACTGGGAGCGCGACGACAACGACCTGGAGCTGCGGGACTACGCCCTGTCGCGCACCCGCACCGGTTTGAGCAGCACGATCGACTACAAGCTCAGCGAACAGCACAGCCTGTACTTCCGCACACTCTACAACCGGTTTACGGACCGCGAGGTCCGCGGCCGCTATGTCTTTGTGCCCCATGTGGACGACTCGCCGTTCGAGGACAACACCGTCGAGCGCCTGACCAAGAACCGTCTTGAAAAACAATATGTGATCAGCTATAACCTCGGCGCAAAGCACACCTTCGGCGGTTTCAACCTGGACTATGAAGCATCCTTTTCGGAAGCCGTCCAGGATACGCCGTTCGACATCGAGGTGGGCAGCACCAGCGAAGTGGACCAGCTGTCCATCGACTTCGACAGCGACCCCGATTTTCCGACGATCACCCTCGACGACCAACCGAATGCACAACGTACCAATGCCTACCTCGACAATTCCCGATACGAATTTGACGAGGTGACAATGGGCAAGACCTATGCCAGGGACCGTAACAAAACGGCGAAGTTCAACATCGGTGTACCCTATAAGGCGGGCGAGAGCGACGGTCTGCTGAAGTTCGGCGGCAAGGTTCGCCTGAAAGAAAAGTCGTATGATATTACGGAGAACGTCTTTGGCTACACCGGCGCGAACGACCTCACGCTCGATCAGTATGCGGGCGGCGACTACAACAAACACTTCCTGAACGACCGGTATAGCATGAACCCGCACGCGGACGCCGAGAAGTTCGTGCGATTCTTCAACACCCATCGCGAGGACTTCGAGCTGTCGGTGGAAGACAAGCTGGCCACCGAAGCGGCCGAAGCCTATACGGCCAGCGAAGATGTGTATGCCGGATATGTCATGACGCGTATTCAGCGCGACAAGCTCATGCTGCTCGGCGGTGTTCGCTATGAATATACCGATGTGGCGTATACGTCCTACAATGTTATCAACGAAACGGAGATCCTTCCCGGGAAAGGCGGACGCAACTATGGCTTCCTGCTGCCGCAGCTGCATGTGAAGTATAAGCTGAACGAAGACCTGAACCTGCGGGCGGCGGTTACACGCAGCTACGCCCGTCCCAATTTCAGCGACATCGTGCCGGCGCAGGAGATCAATATCAACGAGGGCGAAGGCACGATCGGCAATGCGCGACTGAAGCCCATATCGGCCACGAACGTCGACGTGCTGGCGGAGAAATACTTTGGCACCGTCGGGATCCTGTCGGGAGGTGTGTTCTATAAGAAATTAGGAGACTTTATTTTCAGCCGCAACTTCGACTCCGATATATATCCGGGCTCGCAGGGTGAGACGATCCGTCTTACACAGGCGCAGAACGGCGAAAGCGCCGACCTCTTTGGTTTTGAGGTGGCCTACCAGCAGAACCTTACCTTCCTGCCGGGCATTCTGAAGGGTATGAGCGTGTATGCGAACTATACCATGACCTCGTCCAACGCGCGCATCCAGTCGCGCGAGAACCCCGACGATGAAGAGGAGATCCGCCTGCCGGGCCAGGCACGCCACGTGGGCAACCTGTCGCTGGGCTACGAGCTGGGCCGCGTGAACGTGCGCCTGTCGGCGAACTTCAACGGCGAGTATATCAGCGAGATCGGCGGCGACGCCCGTGAGGACCTGTATGTAAAGGACCGCCTGCAGCTGGACGCCACGGCCACGATTACGCTCACGCCGCGCCTGCGCTTCTTTACCGAGTTCCTGAACCTCACCAACCAGCCGTTCGAGGTATACCAGGGCAACGAATCGCACTACATCCAACGCGAGTTCTACTCGTGGTGGACGCGTGCCGGTGTGAAATTCGATCTTTAATCCACAATGACAGTGACCATGAAAAAATATATTCGTAACGCTTCGCTCTTCGCCCTCGCCCTGACGTTCGCGGCGTGCGTTGACAACTCGCTGGAAGAAACGCCCAACGATGACAACTTCCCGCTGCAGCTCGTGCTCGACGCCGAAGAAGGCGCGGACCTGGCCGATGCCGAAGACTATGGCGTGGAGATCAAATTTGCCGACCACCTGCCCGGCACATCCCTGCCGGCCACGACGCTGACGCTGGAGTATAGTATCGAAGACCTCGACGGCACGATGGAAGGTGCCGTGGCGGTCGACAAGGTAGTATACGAAGTGGAGCTCGACGACTGCACCTATGAACGGGAGCTGGACTTTACGGCTTCGGCCGACGGCCTGCGCGGTACGATCACGATCGCGCCCGACGCCGACCTGGGCACGGTGCCCGAGTCGTTCGAGGTGGTGTTTACCTTGCCCGGCGCCGACGACACCGAGGGCGGTTTTACCGTTGTGTTCTCCAACCTCACGACCACGGAGCCGGTACTGCTCGGCTCGCCGCGCGCGTTTGCCTACGAGGTGCTCGACAACGACGTTGCCGGTGAATGGGAATTGGAGATCGCCACGGAAGAAGAATTCGAGCAGTTCAAGCAACTGTTCGGCCCGGTGAATCCCGGCCTGGACGCGCTTTCGTTCGAAGACATCACCGGCAAGGTCACCGCCGGGTTCGAGTTCGAGGAGATGAAGTTCATCCTGGAGCTGGCCGAAACGGAAGAGGTCACGACCTGCGAAGACGGCGCGTCTGAAACCGAGACGGAAAACAAAGTGATCGAGATCGAAGCGGAATACGATGCCGACGACGGCGAGCTGGAGTTCGAAGGCAGCCATCCCATTATCGGCGACAATGGCCTGGTGGAAGACGAGCTGGACTTCCTGGCGGAAGCCGAATATACACAGGACGAAGCCGGCGAAACCCTTTCGATCCGTTTCTTTTCCCTGGTGGACGAAGACAATTTTGCCGAAGGCGAGGAGCTCTTCCGCGACGACAACGGTGTAACCTTTACTTTTGAGAAAGACTAACCCAGCATGAGATACTACACGCACTACCTGATCCTATCCCTTTGCCTTCTTGGGCTGGCTTGCCAGCCTAAGAGGGCCCTCTCGCCTGCAGAAGCCGATACCCTGGCCGTGGTAAAGCCGGTCTTTGCCTCTGACCCGGTGCGGCACGACAGCGATGACCCGGCCCTCTGGATCAACCCCGCCGACCCGGCCCAAAGCCTCATCCTCGGCACCGACAAGGGCGGCGACGCGGGTGACGGCGCCCTGTATGTCTTCGACCTGCAAGGCCACGAGGTGGCCGGCAAGACCGTGCACGGCATTCGCCGGCCCAACAACGTGGACGTGGCCTACGGCCTGACCGTGGCCGGACAAAAGACGGACATCGCTGTTTGTACCGAGCGCAATACCAATTCTATCCGCGTGTTCAGCGTGCCCGCGCTGCAAGCGATCGACGGCGGCGGCATTCCGGTCTTCGAAGGCGACTCCCTGCGCGCGCCCATGGGTGTGGCGTTGTATACCGAACCGGCCACGGGCGCGATCTATGCCATCGTGGGACGCAAGACCGGCCCGACCGACGGCACATACCTGTGGCAATACCTGTTGGAGGACAACGGCCAGGGTGTTGTAAAGGGCACGCTGGTGCGGAAGGTTGGCGTCTATAGCGGCAAAAACGAGATCGAATCGATCGCGGTAGACAATGAGCTCGGCTATCTGTATTGCTCGGATGAAGGGGTAGGGGTGCGGAAGTATTATGCACACCCGGACAGTACTACGCGCGAGCTGGCGCTCTTTGCGACCTCAGGCTTTGCGGATAACCATGAAGGCATTTCGATCTACAAGCAGGAGGGAGGGAAGGGGTATATTCTGGTCTCCGATCAGCAAGCGCACCGCTTTCAGATCTTCGCTCGTGAAGGGACGGCGGGAAATCCGCATGAGCACCCATTGCTGCGGATTGTAAATACTTCGACGGTAGAGAGCGACGGTAGCGACGTAACGAGTATGCCGTTACCGGGATTTCCGCAGGGGATGTTTGTGGCGATGAGCGATGATAAGACGTTTCAGTTTTACCGGTGGGAGGATATTTGGGGAAAGGCTTTGGTGGCCCGCCGTCGCTGAAGCTATGGCGGGCAAGCCCCAGGTTACGACTCCCCTCGGTATCGGGCTCGGTATCTGGCGCCGGTGTTTAGCGCCCAAAGGCCGGCCAACGCCGGGGATATAGCAGAGATGTAGCACTGTTCCGGCAGTGTTGTCGCACAGTTGAAGCAGCTATAGGGGCGCTGCTATATCGCTGCTTCAACGGTGGCCGGAAGGTGGGTTGATGCCGCCACTACCGTGCCTGATCCTGGCTTTTGCCGACGCGCAGCTCGAGTGCGAGGAGGACGTTGACGAAGAAGATAAAGGTCAGAAGGGCAAGTTGGGTGTAATCGGTATAATTCCGGGCTACGGTCATGGCCAGGTGCGCGCCGTTCAGCACGCCCAGGAAGATCGCCCACACAAATGAGAACCACTGGAACGGGCGGTTGAAGCTCAGCACCGTAAGCGTGCCGATCAGCAGGGAGCCGATCTCCAGCACGATGCGCATGACGTGGAGGTTGAGGGGGATGACACCGGTGGCTTCGTGGCCGGGAGAGAGAACCGGGGCGCCGTAGCGGATGGCCGTCAGCTCGTAGTAGCCGTGCAAGACATAGCACATGCCGATGAGGACCCAGAAGAAAGCAATTTTAGACGATTGGTTCATGGCAGGAAAGATAGGGACGAAAACAGGCCTTTTCGGGCTGCGCGTAGGGACGAGGTATGTTTTTGCCACAGAATGACGGATCCCACGTATCCATTCTTCGCTCTCGCTCTCACACCCGATGGATATCGGGTCACGCTGTTAAACTCCAGCACCCGCTTGCGTCCTGGCGTCGAATGAGGGAGCAATCGAAGGGGAGCCAGGATACAAGAAGGGCGACTGGTTGTTTAGCTTGCCTGCCTGCTGGGAGGCACGTAAGGGAAGCCGGCACCCCGATCAGGGGCGCCGGCTCAGGTTTTGGGGTTTAGGGCCTGCCGTTGGCCGGCAGGTAATTTATTCTTTGATGAACTTCTTCACCGCGCGTTTTGCGCCGTTCTGCAGCTGGAGAATGTAAAGTCCGGGCTTCAGTGCCGAGACGTCGGCGGAGTTGTTCTGGAGCTGCAGCTCGACGGTTTTACCGTTCTGGTCGATCACGCGGGCCTTGCCCTGGTCGCCGCCGTCCCAGGCCGTTACGGTCAGGACGTTGCGTACCGGATTGGGGTATACGTTCAGCGACGACAGTTCCAGCGCTGCGGACGTGCCCGACGGGGCGGCGGCCTCGAAGGTCGGTGCCGCGGCACCGGCGCTGGTGATGCGGATCCAGTTGATGTTCCAGCCACCCGTCTGTGCATAGAGGCCCAGGCTGTGCGTGCCGGCCGGGACGGTTACCGTGTGCGATACGGTGGTCCAGGTCTGCCAGCCGCCGGTGGCGGGAATGTCGCGGTAGCCCAGCACGGTAGCGCCGGCGTTGATGTCAACCGACAGCTGTCCGCCGGTGGATTCGCTCGCCACACGATATTCAATGGTATAGGTACCGGTTGTCGGGAAGGTGATGCCGCTGTAGGCTATCCAGTCACCGGTTTCGATATAGCCTACGTTCTGGCCGCCTTCCGTGCAGGCCTCGGTCTGGACACCCGACATGGACGTAAAGCTTTCGGCTTCGATCACCGTGCTGGCCGCGGTGGTCCGCGCGATGCGGATCGAGCTGGTCAGGTCGTTGAAGTTGTCGTCCACCAGACAGGCGTCGTCGCCGGTCTTCACCACGGTCGTGCCGGTGTAGTTGTTGTCGAGGTACAGCGTTACCTGGTAGCCGGCTTGTACGCGCAGCGACGACACGTCGTCATTGACGATGCCGCGGGCTTGCAGGTCGGTTACGAGGTAGTTGCCTTCGGGCAGGGCGACGGCATAGCCGCCGTAGTTACAATCTTTGTAGAAGGTTGCCACGCCGTTGTTGCCGGTCGGGGGAACGATGCGGCCCGTGACGGTATAGCTGCCCAGCGATGCGTAGTCGGAGTAGCCGTTGGTGGCGGGGTCGCCGGCGCCGGTGCCGTCGACCGCGATATAGTATACGCCGGCGTCGAGGTAGGCATCCAGGTGCGTTTGCAGGCCGCTGCCGTTGAAGGTGCCGATCTGTGCGCCCGATTTACCTTCGTAGAGGCGTACGAGCACGTCGAGGTCGCCGTGGCGCGATACGGTGTTGATGTCCATCGAGATGGAGCCCGTGCCGGTGTTGAAAGAGAAGAAGTCGACGTCGGCGGTGCGCTCGATCACGCCCGTGCGGGCGGACAGGTTCCCGGTGGCATCGGCGGCCAGTACGCTGGCGGCGTTGGACGCGTTGCCGTGGTCGTCATTGCGGAACTGGATGAAGCGCGTCATCACGGTCAGGTCGTCTTCCTTGTTATTGGCGGCGTTGTATTCGCCTTTGCTCCACTGTGTGATGGGCTCATAGTAGCCTACGCCCATGATCGGGGCCCAGTCGCCGTGGCCGGCAAAGTAGCCTTCGTTGGGGTTGGTGCGGCCGTCGTGGCCGAGGCCGACGGTGTGGCCGATCTCGTGGGCACCGGCCTCACCGGCACCTTTGCCGCTGAGCACAAATACCCAGCACGGCCAGTCCTGGTAGCCGAAGCCGCCTACGAATGCCACGCCACCGGCGCCGGGCGCGGCCGTGTTGGTGGGCGTGAACACGCAGCGCTGGCGGCGGTTCACCGCATAGGAGTTATAGACCGCTTCGTTGGTGGTGATGTTGATGTTGTAGGGGCGGAAGTCTTCGCTGATCACTTCCCAGGCCTCTTGTACAGCGGCATCGCTCATGCCCGACGGCGCGGCGTTGATGGGGTTACCGTTGTTCCAGCCGGTACCGGCCGGCATGTTGTAGCCGTCGAAGTCGAGGAACACCACGGCGTTGGCGCCCGGCAAGCTCTGCAGATTGTTCAACGCCATCACTACCGGACCCGGCTCGGCGGCCGCGGCGCGGGCTTCCGGCTTGGTGGGACGCGTATAGTCCAGGCACAATACCTGGTCGATGTCTTTGGCCTGCAGGTAGGCGTTGCCCGCGGCGTCGGAAATATACTCGTAGGCTACACGCTGGTCTTTCAGGATGATGTTGCCGCGCAGCGTGTTGTTCTGCACGTGCAGGAAGAACGAGCTGTTCTGCAGATCCTGTACGCTGCCGACGATCATCACATCGCCGGTGTTCGGCTGGCTGCGGTGGTTGATGTTGAGCTGCACCCCTGCACGGCCGGGCAGGGCGGTTTGCAGCGATGCAGCGCCCCGCTGGCCGGCGCCGGGCACCAACGATCTCTTCAGTTCGGATACTGTGCCCAGCGATATCTTATCCTGGGCGCCCGCGGTATACATTCCCGCGAGCAGGACACATACCGCCGTCAATTTTGTAAAAGGATACTTCATAGTGTGTTTTTTTGGTTGAGACGAGAGAACACACCCGATAACCATCGGGTCGATCAAGACCAGCTATGGCGCAATGCTCGGCATCCCCGGGGCAAATGTGAAAAGCGATTATTGAGTGGCAGGCCGGAGTTATTAAACGGCACGGTCTGTGGCCGTAAACGTGTTGCCTGTACAACTAATCCGGTATGACGGCATCGCAAAAAATACCCGTATAAAATTTGATCGTTCGTTAGGCAAGCGACGAAAATTTCTTTACCTGCGTGAATACCAAATGATATACCGTGGTAAAATAAAGTTCCGTACAACGCCCGTTGCGCTGCCACGCCGCGTGTAATTTTAGCACACTCATTAACCCAAAAAACTGTCTATGATCTACTTGGATAATGCGGCCACCACGCCGCTCGACCCCGAGGTATTCGAGGCCATGAAGCCCTATATGCTCCACGACTTCGGCAACCCGTCGTCTACGCACAGCCATGGCCGCAAAACGCGCGCGGCGCTCGAAGCCGCACGGCAGCAAATCGCCGCGCTGCTCGGCGCCGAACCCGGCGAGATCGTCTTCACCTCGGGGGGCACCGAAGCCGACAACGCCCTGCTGTGCGGCGCCATACAGGTACACAGCGTGCAGCACGTCATCACATCCCCCCTCGAGCATCACGCGGTCAGCCATACGCTGGAGGTGCTTGCACGCCAGGGGTGGTTCAAGCTGCACCACGTCACCCTCGACGAAAAAGGCCACATCAACTTCGACGATCTTGAAACATTGCTCAAGGAAAATCCGCACGCCGTCGTCTCCCTCATGCACGCCAACAACGAGATCGGCAACCTGCTTGACATGGAGCGCGTCGGCGATCTTTGTGATTATTACCAGGCGTGGTTCCACTCCGACACGGTGCAGACCATCGGGCATCTTCGCCACGACCTGCGCCGGCTGAAAGTAGACGGCATCACCGCGGGCGCGCATAAGTTCCATGGGCCGAAAGGAGCGGGCTTTATGTTCGTGCGGAAGAAGAAACGCATCGAGCCGTTCATTCACGGCGGCGCGCAGGAGCGCAACATGCGCGGCGGAACCGAGAATGTTTACGGCGTGGTCGGCATGGCAAAAGCGCTGGAGCTGGCGTATCGCGACATGGATGCGCACGCGCGGCATATCCGGGCGTTAAAATCCCGGATGATCACGCAGCTGCGTGAAGCGATCCCGGGGGTGACGTTCCATGGCGACTCCGAGGATCTGCGTCGCAGTTTGTATACCATCCTGAATGTCTGTCTCCCGGAGTGCGATGAAAGCGGGCAACTGCTGTTTAACCTGGACCAGCAGGGCATCTCTGCGTCCGGGGGAAGCGCCTGTTCGAGCGGTGCCGTGGGAGGATCGCATGTGCTGAAGGCATTGTACCCGTCGTGTAAAGGGGCCTCGGTGCGGTTTTCGTTCAGCCGGTTTAATACGGCAGAGGATGTGGACCAGGCCGTGCGGGCGTTGGAGCAGCTTTGCTGCGTGCCAGCTTGATGAGACAGGAGGTGTGGGATTAGGGTGTGGAAGGCGGTCAGCGCCGGTATAAACGAATATATAGCCCTGAAAGGGCGTAACCCATCAGCCCAGGCTGAAGGCCTGGGTTCACCGAACGAAAGAAGACGCAGCCCTGAAGGGCGTAACAAGATCGGCGACGGGCGTGCCTCGAATTGTTACGCCCTAGTGGCTGTGGCAGAGTTTTTTACCCCGTTGTAAGTTTAAAATGCTTCGGTCATGGATCTGTATACGCAACTCGTCTGGCTTTTTGTCCTACCCATTCCCATCGCCTGCGTGGCCTGGACCGTCACGCACGAGGAGGTCTTTCGCGAGCCGCACGAGTACTGCGTGCAGCGCAGTAAGGAGAGTAAGTTACTGCTCACGCGCAAGTTCTTTTACCTCTTCACCTGCGAATATTGTTTTAGTCACTATGTAACGATCGGGGCGTTGTTCCTAACGCAGTTCCACTTATTGCTGGCGGACTGGCGGGGGTATCTGCTGGCAGGTTTTGCGCTGGTGTGGATTGCCAACGTGTACATGAGCTTGTATGCCATGATCCGGATCGACCTGAAGAAGGAGCGCATCCTGGTCAAAAAGGAAGAATCGGAAATTGAGGGCTAACCGGCCGAAACGTGTATTTTTGCCCCCGGTATGGAACGGACGGCAGAGATTTCTACAGCGGCAGCGCCAGCAGGCAGTGCGGGGGCAGCCCAACAGACAGTTTTTTCAATTCTTTTTACGATCAGCTTTTCCCACCTGCTCAACGACATGATGCAGGCGGTGATCCCGGCGGTGTACCCGCTCATGAAGGACAGCTTCCGGCTGTCCTTCACGCAGATCGGTTTGATCACGCTTACATTTCAGCTGACGGCGTCGCTGTTACAGCCGTTCGTGGGCTTTTATACAGACCGCTCGCCGCGGCCCTACTCGCTGTCCATCGGTATGGGCTTTACGCTGGTGGGGCTGGTGGCGCTGGCGTTTGCGTCCAGCTTTGGCTGGGTGCTGGTGGCAGTAGCGCTGATCGGCATGGGCTCGTCGGTGTTCCACCCCGAGTCGTCGCGGGTGGCGCATCTGGCCTCCGGCGGGCGCCGGGGGCTGGCCCAGTCGGTCTTCCAGCTGGGCGGCAACGCCGGCAGCGCCCTGGGGCCCCTGCTGGCGGCGCTCATCGTCGTGCCGCACGGGCAGGTGCACGTGCTGTGGTTTTCGGTGGCGGCGTTGCTGGCCATGGTCATCCTCTGGAAGGTAGGGGACTGGTACAAGGGACACCTGTTCATGCGTGCCAAAAAGACGGCGGCGGCCGGGGGCGACCTGGCGCCGGGGCTGTCGCGGCGCCAGGTGTACGTTGCCATCGGCATTTTGCTGGTACTGATCTTCTCGAAGTATTTCTACATGGCCAGCATGACCAACTACTTCACCTTCTTCCTGATCGACAAGTTCAGGCTGTCGGTGCAGCAGTCGCAGGTCTACCTGTTCATCTTCCTGGCCGCGGTGGCCGCGGGAACGCTGCTGGGCGGGCCGCTGGGCGACCGCTTCGGCCGCAAGTATATCATCTGGATCTCGATCCTGGGGGCGGCGCCGTTTACGCTGGCGCTGCCGTATACGTCGCTGTTCTGGACGGCCGTGCTGTCGGTCATCGTCGGGTTTATCATCGCATCGGCCTTTTCGGCCATCCTGGTCTATGCGCAGGAGCTGATGCCGGGCAAGGTGGGCATGATCGCCGGCCTGTTCTTTGGCTTTGCCTTTGGCATGGGCGGTCTGGGCTCGGCGGTGCTGGGCAAGCTGGCCGACCTGACCAGCATCGGCTATGTGTTCCGGATCTGCGCCTACCTGCCGCTGATCGGCATTGTCACCGGCCTGTTGCCCAACATCGAAGGAAAAAAAGGTTAACTTTGGAAGGACTGTAAACTGGCGTAGCTATGAAAATGAAGATGGACTATATCACCGACCCCGGGCTGGAAACCGAGCGCATCGAGTTTACGGTGCTGGAGGATTGCAACCTGATGTATTTCCTGGTATCGGACTCGAGCTACCGGCACGAGAAATATATTTCCAACCACGTGCTGCAGACCCACTGGTTCCAGCCGTGCGATGTCAGGCAGCACGACCACGTGATCTTGTATACCCGCAAGGGCCAGGACACGGTGCAGCGCAAGGGCCATAACTTCATCTATACTTTTTACCGCAACCTCGAGAACCCGGTGTGGGCCTCGCGCGACGCGGCGGTATTGTTCGAATTGAGCGGCTGGCGGACGCTGCACAAGGACACGCCGCCACCGGCGCCGAAGAAGAACTGGCTTGCAGCCCTTTTTTCGAAGAAAACGACCCGGAAAACAAAACCGGTCGTGACGCCGTCATAACGTGATCTTGAGTAAAGGTATATTTCCTTAAAACTCAAAATCGTTACGTTTCAGGGAGATAATTTTGCTGTGCGAACGCACACAAATATACTATAGGCCGATTTTTTTCATGGTTTTCCCGACATTTTAGAGCTGTTTGCAAAAAGACGGAATTTTTTCCTAAATTTCCTTATACCAGTATACCCCGCCGGGGTCTTATCAATGGATCGATGGTATCCGTCCATTTGGCAGTTAGGAACGTGTGTGCGAGATGAGATTGGGTGACAGGTTAATTGGAATTGTATGATAGAATAAACCACGGCTGCAGACTCCCGCAATATAAGTCTGCGTCTTATGCAGAAACGACTACACGAGTTGGTTAAACGCTTCCTGGAGGGTACCGCCACCCCCCGCGAACGAGAAGAGGTTTACCGGTTACTGGAAACCGATGTGATCGATGAGATCATGCAGAAGGAGCTGTATCGCTTGCAACGCAAGAATCTCGATAATCCGTTCGGGCTGTACCGCACCAGCGGCGTGGCACCCGGCGAAGTGATGGCCGCCCGCGAGCGCCACGGTCCCGAAGAGATCCTCGACGGCCGCCTGCCGGCGCACGACCAGCAAACCGCCCAGGCCGAGAACGACATCATCGAGGAGATCATTCATTTTCGTCCTCAGCCCGAATTTAAACGCATTTACCTGGCCGCCGCCGCCGTGGCCGCGCTGGTCATGGCCGTCGCCTTCTGGTGGCTGACCCAGCACAACGGCAGCGACCGCACCGCCCAGCACATCGTGCCGGCGTCGTCGGATGCCGAAAAGACCACCGCCCAGTTCACGCTCTATACGGGCAAGCACTTTGTGCGCCTGTCAGACAAGACCGCCGTCACGCTCAACAAAGACACGGAGCTGCAGGTGGCCCATACCTTCGGCACCGAAGCCCGCGAGGTGGTGCTGCGCGGCGAAGCGTACTTCGATGTACATCACGACGCCACGAAACCTTTCATCATCCACGCCAACGGCATCACTGTAAAAGTGCTCGGCACCGCGTTCAACGTGCGCGCCTACCCCGGTGCCAACAAAGTGAACGTTACCGTGATGCGCGGCCTGGTACAGGTCGGCAGCGAACAGGAAGTATATAGTCTGGTACGCCCGCACGAGCAGATCGACATCGCGCTCGATACCCACGAGTTCCTCGTGCAGGAAGCGAACCTCGACCAGACCGAAGACTGGCGCAAGCGCTTTATGATCTTTGAAGACACCCGTCTGGAAGAAGTGCTGCGCAACATCCATGATCTTTACGGCGCCGAAGTCGTGTTGCGGCAGCAGTCGTTGAAAGACTGCCCGCTGACGGCCACCTTCTCTGACGAAGCACCGCTCGAAGACGTCATTCGCGCGGTAGCGCAAGCGTACGGCATGCACTACCAGATCAGCGACGACGGTAAGAAAGTAACACTGGAGGATGGCAGCTGCCGATAGTCCGGTATCCCTTTCCTGCTCTTTTTTTGCGGTTGCAGCCGCCGGTCCGCTGGTGCCCTCTCTTCTCTATCCAACCACGGCTTTTTGTTTGTAGTTTGATCTAACCTGCACCGGGCGTATGGCCCGGTGGTAAAAAACGCAATTACCCCTATGCGCTTCTTTACTGTTGTTACGGCCCTCGCCTGGTGTACCCTGATGATCGCCCCCGTCACGCCCACCCGCGGGCAGGACGCCCTTCACACCACCTATGTCACCCTCACGGCCCGCCGGATGCCGCTGGCGCAGGCCTTCCGGCAGATCCAGCAGAAGACCGGGCTGCTGTTTGTGTACCAGCCGGGGCTGGTGGATGTGTACAAGGATGTGCAGGTGCCAGAGGGAAGGTTTACGGTGGCGCAGGCGTTGGATAGCGTGTTGGTAGGCACGTATCTGGACTTTACGGAGAGCAACCGGAATATTATTGTGTTTAAGAAGCCGGTGTTGCTGAAGGTTAGGGGAAGGGTGACCGAGCGGGAATCCGGAGAACCCTTGCCGGGCGTGAGTGTAGCGGTAAAAGATACAGACCGCGGCACGTATACAGACGAGGATGGCCGGTTTACGCTCGAGGCCCTGAGCGACGACGTGCTGCTTTTTTCGTTTACGGCACGTGTGTCGCGTGAGATCAAAGTAAACAATGCCACGGAATTTGACGTAACGCTGGAGCCGCAGCAGTTGGGCGAGGTGTTGATCAATGCGGGGTACTATCAAATACCGACGCAGTACCAGGTGGGCAACATTTCCAGCATGACGGAAGAAGCGATCGCCAATCAAACGGTAACCAATCCATTACAGGCGATGCAAGGGCGCATGGCCGGCGTATACATCGAACAGACCTCGGGGTTGCCGGGGGCGGGGTATACCATCCGTGTGCGCGGTCGTAACAGTTTGCGCGATGATGGCAACGAACCGCTTTACATTATCGACGGTGTGCCGTATCCAAATCAGCCGTATTCCTCCGTTTCCGTGAGCGGCGATGTGCTGGGACCTAAGCCCAGTCCGCTGGCCTCTATCAATCCTGCGGCCATTGAACGCATCGATGTATTAAAGGATGCCGATGCTACGACGATCTACGGCTCACGCGGAGCAAACGGTGTGGTACTGATCAAGACGCGTCGCGCGTCGCCCCGGGAGACCTCCATCGATATGAATGTCTACCAGGGCTTCAGTGAGGTGCCGCATTTCATGGATCTGTTGAACTCGAAACAGTGGATCGAGATGCGAAAAGAGGCTTTTGTCAATGACAACGCAACGATGACCAAAAGCAATGCCCGCGATCTGCTGGTGTGGGATACGACCCGGTATACCGATTGGCAAAAGGAGCTTATCGGTGGTCGCGCCCGCGTTACCAGCGGCACTCTGTCGCTGAGCGGCGGCGTAAAAAATACGCGCTTTTTGTTTGGGGGCACCTACTATAAAGAAGGCTCCGTATTTCCGGGAGATTTCGGGTATAATCGTGTGTCGGGGCTGGTGAATTTATCGCATCATTCCGAGAACGACCGTTTTAACGTCGTGTTTTCTGTAAACTATATCAACGAAAAAAATGAGCTTCCCAGTACAGACCTCACGGTCCAGGCCATCACGCTGGCGCCAGTAGCCCCGCCGGTATACGACAGCTTGGGTAAGCTGAATTGGCAGAATTCTACGTGGATCAATCCCTATTCGTACTTGTTACGGACCTATTCGGCGCTCACCAAATCGTTGTTGTCAAGCGCCACGGTGTCTTATCGCGTGTGGAAAGGCTTTTCGCTCAAAGCTGATATGGGCTACACGGC
This sequence comes from Dawidia soli, assembly GCF_018598185.1. Lineage (GTDB taxonomy): Bacteria > Bacteroidota > Bacteroidia > Cytophagales > Cyclobacteriaceae > Ohtaekwangia > Ohtaekwangia soli. Next base: position 14,475 of record NZ_JAHESC010000038.1, on the reverse strand, counting down.
GATCAACCGGGAAGAGGTATTGTTGACCCCGATCCGGTCCTACAACCCGGCAAACGCGCTTGTGACCGGAGCAAATTTTACGGCTCGTCCGCAGATCACCACATGGAACCTAGAGCCCCAGCTGGAATACCGGGGCTCTATCGGAAAGGGTAAGCTGGAGGCACTCATCGGGGCGACCTTCCAAAAAACCGTAACAGAGAGCACCACGCTTTTTGCAGGCGGGTATACCAGCGATGCGCTCATCATGAACCTTGCGGTTGCTCCGGAATTGGCGGTGTACGAGCCGGTATATGAAGATTATCGGTACAACGCCCTTTTCGGTCGTTTGAACTATATCTGGGACAGAAAATATATAATCAATTTAACCGCCCGGCGCGACGGCTCGAGCCGTTTTGGGCCGGAGCGGCAATTTGCCAATTTCGGTGCCGCCGGTGTGGGCTGGATCTTTACGCAGGAACCCCTGATCGGCGACAATTTGACCTGGCTTAGCTTTGGTAAACTGCGGGTTTCCTACGGGATAGCTGGAAATGACCAGATGCCGGATTATGAATTCATGGATTCGTACAGTCCCACGTTCTACTTGTATAATGGTCAGCCTTCCATCATTCCGTCACGGCTGGCAAACCCTGAGTATTCCTGGGAGAACAACCGAAAACTGGAAACAGGCCTGAACCTGGGGTTCCTGAAAAACCGGGTGACGTTCGATGCCTCGTGGTACAGGAACCGTTCTTCGCGGCAGCTGGTAGGGCGCCCGTTACCCGACATTACCGGCTTTGCCAGCGTTCGCTACAACCTGCCGGCCACTGTAGAGAACAGGGGGGTTGAGCTGCAGGGTTATGCCAAGTTGCTGGAGCGCGAGGAGCTGTCCTGGTCCACGTCGTTTAACATATCCTTTCCCTCCAGTAAACTACTGGAATTTGAGGATTTGGAGAAATATGTCGATTTCCGGAGTAAGTATGTGCTGGGCAAATCGCTTGACATAGCCCCCCGATTTAAATCGCTGGGTGTAAATCCCGCTAACGGGCTATATCAGTTTGAAGGCATTGAACCAGGCACAAGCGAATATGAATTAACGGACCTTGTTGCGCAAAAACGGCTGGGCATCCGTTATTTCGGAGGATGGCAAAATACCGTTACGTATGGTTCTTTCCAGCTCGACTTTTTATTTCAGTTCGTAAATCAGACGGTGTTTGGCTACCTGCGCTCGTTTTATAACATGCCCGGCAGTCGTGTGTCGAACCAACCCGTACAGGTGATGGATCGTTGGCAAAACGATGGTGACATTGCATCCGTGCAGCGATTTTCACAGAACCCGTTGCTGGCGGAGATCCACCGCTTGCAGGGCGATTCTGATCAAAACATTGTCGACGGCTCGTTCGTGCGACTCAAAACAGTGTCGCTTTCGTATAACCTGGCCACGCCATTGCTGAATCGCCTGCGGCTTCAAAAACTGCGGGTCTATGTGCAGGGACAGAATTTGTTCACCGCTACCGACTACATCGGGTTTGATCCCGAAAACGCGACGGCAACCGTACTTCCTCCGCTGCGCTCTATCGCCGGCGGCCTACAAGTAACCTTTTAAACCGAATAACGATGAAGACCGAAACACGTTGCTCCCAGGTAAAGCCGCTTTCCCGCATACTGATGTTGGCGGTGATCGTCGTACTGTCGGCTTGTGTCGATTTCGTACAGGTGGGCAATCCGCGAACAGAAGTTACCAGTCGCGTGGTATACCAGGATGATGCCACGGCCACGGCGGCCGTACTCGGGATCTATTCCGAGATGGCCAGTTCACCTGTCTTTACTTCTGTCTCCCTGGCGATGTTCACGGGATTGTCGAGCGATGAATTCGTGGCGTACTACGACGAATTCCGGGGGTTCGAACAAAACAGCCTGACACCGGGTGTTGCGAGGCTTCGCAGCGATTTCTGGTTGCCGGCGTATAAATATATATACTATGCCAATGCGGTGATCGAGGGCCTTCGCGACAATACCGCCATTTCGCCGCGGGTGGATAGCCTGCTGACGGGCGAGGCATATTTTATCCGGGCCTTTTGCAATTTTCATCTCACGAATCTGTTTGGACCGCTTCCGTTGGTCAATACGACAGATTTCCGGATCAACGAATTTTTGCCGCGTGTGCCGCAGGACGAGGTGTATGCCTTGATCGAACAGGATCTATTGATCGCCCGTGCATACCTGCCCTCCGATTTTTCGGCGGGAAAGGGAGAGCGTATCCGCGCTACGACCTGGGCGGCGAGCGCGTTGCTGGCACGTCTTTACCTTTATCGTCAACGCTGGGCCGAAGCAGAGGCTGAGGCTACGCGCTTACTGGAGGCCAGTGGTGGGCTGTTTTCTTTGCCGCCCGTAGCCGAGGCGTTTCTATTTTCTTCCCCGGAAGCTATTTGGCAGTTAAAACCGTGGCCGGCGGGGGCTTTCGAGGCGACGCATTTTCTTATTCCCGAGGGGGCCTTCTACAGCGACGTATCGCTTCGTACCGATATGCTGCGGATTCATGGCGAGAACGACTCCCGTCGCCAATGGCGACAATACACCGTAACACCCGATGGCGATACGTTGGTATATCCCTATAAATACACGTCGCCGTACGAACCTATGGAATATCACATCGAATTTCGCCTAGCCGAGCAATACCTGATCCGGGCAGAAGCGCGGGCGCAGCAAGAAAACCTAGAAGGTGCCCTGGCCGATGTCGATGCTATCCGCGACCGGGCGGGCATTGAGCACTTGCAGGATAACGGTACGGCCTGGACACAGCCGCTCGTGCTTGACAGTATCCTTGCCGAGCGGAGACGCGAGCTGTTCACAGAGGGTCATCGTTGGTTCGATTTGCTACGGACGGGCCAGGCGAAGGCTGTTTTGGAGGTGTTGGATGGGAAAGATTGGCAGGATACGGACGCGTTATATCCCGTGCCGGAATCCGAGATCAAGAACAACCCGAACCTGGAACCTCAAAACGATGGCTATTGACATCACCCGGTTCCGGGGGATTGCCCTAATGGGAATCCTACTGCACGCGACGGTGATGGCGGGCAGTGCCGGACGTCCGCTGAAAGTGGGGGACAAGATGCCGGAATATACCTTTATCAACCTGATCCAATATCCTTCACCTACTGTGCGCACATCCGATTTTCGGGGCAAGCTATTGTTGCTGGATTTCTGGGCTACCGGTTGTACGGCGTGTGTGGAATCCTGGCCGAAGCTGGAGCGTCTCCAGCAGGAGTTTGCTGGAAAGATCCAGATACTCCTGATCAATCCGTGGCAGAACAAAACAGTTGTGCAGCCCCTCATCGAGCGGCGACGGGCGGTGGGGGTGGTGGATCTGACATTGCCCTCGGTCTGCCAGGACAGCAATTTATTGCAACTGTTCCGGGTGGAAAGCGTGCCGCACGTCGTGTGGATCGACGCGGGCGGGGTGATCCGGTCGATCTCCTTCGGTACCGAGCTGAACGCGGCCAACATCCGGTCGATGCTGGCGGGAGCGCCGGTTACCATGCGGCAGAAGGAGTATCACGGAGAGCTATCCGCTTTGCCCACGACGCCAGACGATCATGTCTTGTGGCAAAGCACGTTTTCCGCCTATCGATCTACGATGGGCATGACGGTGGATGCGTTTGCCCGGCCGGAGACAGGGTATTTACTACGCGCCATAAATCTTTCGATAAGCGACCTGTACAACTATGCGTATAGCCGCCAAACCGATCGATATGGTTATCTGCGCTTTACGCCGCGAAGCAAGGTACAGCTCGCGACGCGCGACTCCGTTCGTTGCCGGGCGAATAGCGGTACTGTCGTGGATACGGAGAACCGATTTTGCTATGAGCTGGTGTCCGGTCGCCCCACAGACTTACCAGCCTTGCAGGCGCGGATGCGATATGATCTGCAAGGACAATTTCCCTACCAGGTGCAGTGGCAAAAGCAAATAAAACGGTGTTTGGTATTTAGCGTAACCGACACCGCCAGGATGGGGTATAAAGAGGGACGTCGTGCCTTGCTCATAAACGATGCGGATTTTCAGGTAAACAACGTTACCGTATCCGACCTTATCCAATGCCTCGAAGACCTTACCTTATACGGAGCCGGTCCATACCCCCTGGTAGACGAAACAAATTTCCACGGAAGGATTGGAGGGATTCAACTCGTTACCAATGTTTACGATGTTGAAAGCCTTCGCCGCGCGCTCTTGCCACACGGCCTGTCTATACAATGGGCGGACCGCACCGTGGAGGTGCTGGTTATAAGCGATCGGGTGGAAAGTACCGATCGTTGAGCTGATAGGCGATCAGATAATGATCGTATAATGCATACAGCGTGCGGCCGTATACACGAAAACTTTTCACCTTTTCGTTTCCATGATTGGTTAAATAGAAGCTAAACCGGTACCGGTCGCGTTCTTTTTGTGTGAGATCGTATACATCGACAACTCCCCCCAGGTTAAACATCTCTTCGCTCTCGTTGCTGGCGCGAAGGCCCGAATGTACAAACAGATAGGGGCCGGCCACGGCGCTGCCGTGATTGACGGTCATCGGAGGCGATGCGAGCGTGATCGTGGAACCTTTTGCGTAAGAGCCTACCTTGATTTGCGCATGTGCGGTTGTGTCGATCGTACGGCCTTGCTCCAATACCCGTAAGGTTGTATCCATGCGGATATACGCATTGCGGTAGTGATAGAGATAGATGAGTTCGTGGGTGGTGTTATTGTATTGCAGCATGCCGTCGGTGCAGAACAGACCATCTATTTGTTTTTGTAAAATGGTGGTGTCGAACTGTACGGGCTGCGCGGCAGAGCGCTCGCGGCCCAGGGCATATTCGCGATTGGCCATGACGGAGCGGATCGCCAGGGACGAGGGCCCGATGGGTACCGCTTCGGTAAAATAGGCGCTGTCATACATAAATTTACCGGCGCGCCAGTCGTATATGTTCCCGCGGAACAGGGCCGGGGCGATGCCGTCCAGCATGTAGAAATAAGGCGTGTCGATGACGACGGTGATACGTTTGAGCATTTCGAGCGGATACTGCAGCTTCAGTTTAATGTGTTGCGTGTCTGCCAGCGTAGCAGGTACTGCCAGGAGGTGAAATGGCGCGCTGATGTTGCCAAGATAGACGGTGTCGGCGGCATGGCCGGCAAAGTAATAGGTGTTATAACCCACTGGCAGCACGTTGCCGGGAAGCACGGGGTGAGGCGGAAACAGCCGGACAAAACCGTTGTCACGCCGGTTGGCGTGGTCGGCTATAAAATATAAAATGATGACACTCAGTGTTCCGGCGAGGGTCAGTGCTGCCAGGGTAACCCATGCTTTCCGCACAGGTGAGTTGACGAACATTAGGCGCATGTATTACTGGTTGGGACTGGGATCAATGGGGGGTGGTTCCGTGCCAGTGGGGCGATATACCGGGGTCGTGCAGGTAGTTCCGACCCGATTATCAAATCCGGGCACCAGGGATTTGCCTACAAGGATTGTGCATCGCGTTGTCGACGTGCCGCCGCAAGTGCCCTGCAGGGTACCCTCCTCACATTGACCCGTGTCAGGGTTTATACCGTAAAATGGAATTGGTAGATCCGGCCGCGGGGCTAACGCGCACCCGATGGCAATGACAAAGCCTGCTGCGGGAAGAAGGAAATTGGAGTTCTTCATACAATTAGTTGGTTAGATGAGTAAAGCGCCTACTCGGTTGTCGGGTTTTCGGCATGGCCCGCAGGGATCTGTTTTTTTCATGTCAGTTTCGAAGGGAGGGCCTTATCCTTCGGCGGGCTGTGGGGTGGGTGGTGGTGCGGCAGGAGTATGTTCTTTGTGCACCTGCAGCACAATGGCGATGCCGCAAAGCGCAACAAAGAACAAATTGAAGATCAGGTGTTCGGTCCATCCCAGTTTCTGAAGCACTCCGCCGCAGGAACAGGGAATATATTCGCTGAAACGGGTGATGGCAATGATATACGCAGTGAAAATGACCATTAAGGTATAGGAACCATAGAGACCGTACAGGCGCCAACGGGGAATCGAAATCATCGCGGCCAGTACGATCTCTAATGTCGGAATGGCCCAGGCTACGGTGCCGGCAAACGCCGTAAGGAGGGGAGACTGTGACAGTTGGACGGTAAACTTGTCATACTCCAGCAGCTTACTGAGCGCAGCATAGGTAAAAAGGATGATAACCAAAAAAACGGTAAGATCAATTAACTTGTAACGACTCATCATAGGCCTGGAAATGTGATGCTGAATATACAGCTTTATACTAAACTTACGGGCGCCGGATGGCTAAAATACAAAGCGGTAAGCTTAGCGGTGTAACGTACGCCCGGGCGATCTCAAAATCTTCGCCGTCCGGGTCTAGCCATACGGTGCATTGCGGGCCGGCGTTCGTCAGGGCGCAGTTTGGCTCAAAGGTTTCGTCTGCCCGGATGCAAAGACCACTCGAGTCGAGTGCATAGAGGGTCAGAATGGCGCTGTTTTCTTGCCTTTGACTCATCACAGAGCCGGCAACGGCCAACGAAAAGGCCGATGAAGTGATCAGGAGATTAGATAGTCTCATAATTATCAGGGGTTTATGTGTATAACTGTTTTAACAATACCCCGGTGGGGCTCCAAGGGTACCCAAAGGTGGTGATAAGAGTTTCCCCAATGTTGACAATCTTTTAGCTTATCGGGAGCATTTTTTCCTTAAAACGGACAAAACCTCATGTATTTTGTGGAAAACTAGGTCGATAACTGCGAGAATTAGGGAAATAATTAGGTATAAAAAATGCCTGACCCACGGTATGGATCAGGCATCCCGGCAAACCAAGAAGGGCTTTGCGGCTAATTCGGACGAAACGCCGGTCTTGCGCAAACGGTCGCTACCTTGTGTTCAAATGCAAAGACTATGTTATCGTCAATATCCACTAAGCAGCGTACGTTTGATTGCCCCCCGCAAGGCCCCACGGGCTCTCCCCGCTCACACAGTCCTGTATCGGGGTTAGTCCCATAGAGAAAAGGTGGCGGGAAGGCCTCCGATTGTGAGCACAAGATGGAGGCAATGGAGACGATAAGCGCCGTGGTCACTAACATGAGATTTTTCATATAAGTAAGGTTTAGGTGAGGCTAGAATCAATTCGGGAGCAACGCCAAGACGCAGCATAGTTTCCATCAGGAATATACCGTATTCTTCCCGAAAACGGACAAAATTTTACGTTAGCGGGAGCATTTTGCTTCCGGATATACATCCGTGGAAGAAATGTATTTAATTTACTTGTACCAACGCATCGCCTTAAGCTCTTATAGGAGAGTAACAGCGCTGCAGGCACTGTCTGGCTTGTAGTTCTCCGGGGTATTCTTCCGTAGTTGAAGAGGCCTGTTCCCATAATCTATTCACATATGAGATCGTATCAAATTAAGGCGATGGGTTCGTCCGAAGAGGCTATTCATGACTTTGCGGATGTGCTGGAGGAGGATGGGCTGAATATCGGCGTGTCGTTGGTAAACATGGAGACCGGGCACGGTACCGACCAGGATGAGCAGGGCGCGCGGATCGTCGAGCTCACGTGGACCACCGGCGAGGTATGCCCGGTGCCGCTTGGCGTGTTTACCGAGTATGTCTTCGAGCGGCTCAAGGCGCGCTTTGGTGATGGTGGTGAGCGTTTTACAAAAGAAGAGGTCGACGGCTTTGTTGGGATTGTCGATGCACAGAACGGTGCTCGTATTGTTTTTGCTACTGCGTAAAGAAAATATAATACTCTGTATAGGGTATACCTGTCTGTATTTTTATACTCTATATATTGTGAAGGGTTTACAGTTCTTGTAACCCCGTTGCTTGTATTTAGAAATATTCTTTATAAAACTGTACAAAACATTATACCGTCGCCCTTTTTAGGACTCTTATCTATGAGATGATCTTGAATGATCCCGTTCGAAGTCTCGAATGGCGTTCATGTTTATCTATGACGTTTGGAATAAGATATATTCTAAAAAAGGTTAACCTTCATGGGAAACAAAGACTCTAATAGCCCTGACGACAACAATGAGCGTCCGGTGGTGAACTATTATCGCATTATTTCACTATTCAGTCTTTTTAGCCATGGTAATAACAATGGCAATAATAGTGGTAATGGCTCCTTTGTCAATCATTCGACACAAGTGAAGAATAGCGGGAGAGATGTTGAGGTGAAACTCTCCGGAAAGGAAGCGAAAGTTCGTGGTGCAGTACCGAGACGTCGTCGTTCCGCCGCGATCTGGGGTGTGCATGTGATCATAACATTCCTTTTGGTTACCGGCACGCCCGAAGCAACGCTTGTGATCATGCTGCCGGAAAGGGAGAATGAGTTTACCGTTCTTCGCGGGTATGCTACGTGCAAGCTTCCCAATGGTACGAAAGTTACCTTACCGAAAGGAAGCATAATTCGCTATATCGCGGCGGGATTTGAAGGTTGTGGCGAGGTATTCCTAAGCGGCGAAGCGTCTTTTGCGATTCCTTCGAATGTAACTACGCCGCTGATCATTCGCAGCCAAAATGGCACGATGCTAACCGTTGTGATGGATAAAGTCTCGGCCCGAAATGCCTTCGAGTCGATGAAGATTGTGGTGACCGAGCGTGGCGAAGTGATAGTATTTGACGAATCGCGTACAGTTCGTGGGCGCGTTGAGACGGGAGAAAAGGCCGAATATTATCTGGATATCGATGAAATCAAAGTTATAGAACGTGGCGAGGTACCTACTCTGCAGTTTGATAACGTCACGTTGGCCGAGGTAGCCTTAATATTGGGGAAGGAGTTTGATATCGAAATTGTGGCTGAAGCTTCGGTTAGGGAGTGTCGCGTTCATGCAGCGTTCTATAAGAATGGACTGAAATTAACGAAAGTGCTGACCGATCTGAGGATGGTAACGAACCAGGGCATGGAATATAGTTTCTCTGCAGACGGCAGGAGTATAACACTTAAGGGCCAGTGCAACGGAAGCGACAATCCTTGAGGTGCTGTCCAATAACCCTCACCCCGCAAGCCGCCCTCCCGTATTCGGGAAGGACGGCCAGGCAGGGGTTAGTTTAGGTTAAGGGATAAGTCTATAGAAATGGGTTTATGGCGTCAATGATGGGTGAGCTGCTGCGAGCCATCTTGTGCCACCGCAGCCGAATAGGTACGGTAAATGTATTGATAGGCGTTACCCCCTACGAACGCCACGCACCAGACGGGCTCGTTCAGGCGACATTCATCGGTGATCGAAACTTCCAGGATGGTGCCGTCGGGCTTGCGTGCATAGCCGGTGATGTTGGGAAGGGTGGAGGCGTACAGGCTGCCGGCGACGGCAATCGCGAAAGCCAGCGTCGGGAGAATGGCGTTCTTTTTCATACCAGGGGGTCTGTTTGTTTGTCTATTTAGTCCGGACCCCGTACAGGCTGATGCAAGCAAAAGGGGATCCGTATTCCTGAGCATTTCTAATTTCAACGAGCACATCGTTCAGTCCTACGGATCCCTGCATTTGCCTGCTGGTTGGTTAGGAGTAAAGCCACATTGTAGTTACGATCAATCAAAAGGGTAAGGGACTTCTAACCAAACATTTTCATCCGGTTGTACGAGTATCACCGGTAGGCTTCGCTTTACTGCCGCCGCCCGCGGCAGGGCTAACCATACGATAAAGATACTCAGTATTGTTTCCTGAATGTTGACGAAAGTTTACGTTGGCGGGAGCATTTCACTAAAAACGCCGGTTTCTGGTATGACAAAAAGCCCGTTTTGCTTAAAAAACGGCCAGGCTTTGCTCTGCCATCCATTGGCCGCGCCACGCTTCCGAAAATGGTATAAGACTTGAAAATGGCCGGCAGAAAGTATAGATTTAGGTTACTATACTTCTCCGCGCGTGGCGGAAATACGGGAAAATCAGCCGTCTGTCGAACGAGCCGAAAATACTCCCGTATTCTTCTTATACCATGCGCCTGTACGAGTGTCTCTATCAAAGAACGCTCACGGCTACGTGAGTTTGGTTGCGTGCGTACAGCACGCTCTGCAGACGGTTTCTCGTACGGATGGAAGGAATCTAATCGTTAACCTGGGGCAGGGGCCCGCAATTCCCTGTAACAAATGGATATGGATGAGGCAGCAAAAGTAGATCTGGTACGGCGTTTCCTGGACAATACGCTCGATCCCGCCGAACGGCAGGGGGTAATGGCCATGCTGCGCACCGGCGCGGGAAACGTGGAGGAGATCCTGCGGATGGAGCTCGACCGCCGCTTTATGGGGTATTTCGACGACCCGGCAACCCTGCCACTCTCCGCCGACGAGCGGCGCCGCGGCGACCATGCGCGGCGGCGCGTCTATAAAAAGATCATGCGGCCGGCCGCCAAACGCCGCTGGCTCGAGCTCTGGCACCTGCAGGTGGCCGCGGCCTGTATCATTACGCTGCTGGTGACGGGCAGCTGGATCTTCCGCAAATCCAGCCATACCAACGTGCTGCCCGGTCCGCTGCTGACCGAGCTCAAGGTTTACCAGGGCAAACAGCCCATCTACCTGCCCGACGGCAGCATTGTGGTCTTAAAACCCGGCAGCGAGCTGCAGTTCAACGCCGCGGACTTTGGCAAAAAAGAACGTGTCGTAAAGCTCGACGGCGAGGCCTTCTTCGATATTCACCACGACGCGGCCCATCCCTTTATCGTGCAGACGGCCACCATCGCCACGCGCGTGCTGGGTACCTCCTTTAATGTGCGCACATTCCGCGATCATCGCCAGGCAGAAGTTGCGGTAACCCGCGGCCTGGTAGAGGTGCACCATGTCGTGGAGGGAAAATCGTTTGGTAAAGTAGCGCCGGGCGAATTGCTGGTAGTCGACCTGGAGACGAACACGGCCCGGAAGCAGGCCATCGACCACAACTCCGCCGTGTGGCGGCAGCACCTGGTGGTCTTTAATAATGTCAAGATGGAGTCGGCGGCGCGGATGCTCGAAGAGCGGTTTTCGGTACACATCGCGTTCGATCACGAGGGGCTGAAACAATGCGAGCCGTTTACGGCAGCCTTCTATCCGTCAGACGACCTGGACCAGGTGCTGACGGCGATCATGAAATTGTATACTACAAACGCCCGTAAAAAAGGGTATACACACGACGCGGTGCACAAAAGCGTTGTGTTGCACAGTGCGTGCCGTCAGTATTAGTATTGAAAAGGCCCTCGATCCCGTATCCTGTCCGTTAACGGGGAAATGTCCGCTGCATTTCCCTGATATTTATATATATACCACGTTTGAAATATCGAAAAATAGTTACATTTTGCCTGTGTTATTAATGAAGAACGGGCTGAGGCCGAACGGTGTGCACTACAGGATCATTTCCCTGATCGTTGGGTGTAGAGGTGTTTCTGATCTGCGTCAGAAATTTAGAACGACCGAAGTATAGCAAAAAAACGAGGTTGACAGGGCGCCTGGAAAAGTCCTGCGTTTATGGAAAATATATCGATGGAAGACTTGGTGCGTCGTTTCCTGGACGACACCGCCACGCCCGCCGAGCGCGACCGGGTATATATCCTGCTGGCATCCGGCACGGCCGACCAGGTCATGGGCGAAGAGCTCTACCGCGAGGCCCGGTACCGCATTGAAAACCCGCAGGCTACCGTTGCGCCGCCGGTGCCACCCATGGAAGCACGCCAGGCGGCCACCGCCCGCGCGCGTGTGTGGGACCGCATGAAGGCCGGGCGCACGCTGACGGACGACGTCGTCGATCGTTTTCCGGAAAACAATACCGCCGCCGAGCGCGACCAGGTCTATAGCATCCTGGCGGGCGGCGACCCCGACGATGTACGTTCCGGCGACGAGGTCATCGGCGCGGCCTTTTACCGCGAGGTGATGGCCACGCTGGACAACCCGCCTATACAATTGCTGACACCCCAGGAAGCGCGCCGTTCGGCGCGGCGCCGCGACCGTGTCTGGAAAAATATTATGGAGCCCCAACCATTGCCGCTCAACCGCTCGCAGGGTCTTATGATCGCTGCGGCGGTGGCCGGCTTATTGCTGATGGCCTCGTGGCTCTTCAACCTATGGCACTCCAGCCCCGTGTATACGCCCGTAATCCGCACGTGCGATGCCGGCGCCGAAGTCTACCAGGACAAACAATTCCTACGGCTGCCCGACCACAGCGCCGTCACCCTCAACAACCAGACGCGCCTGTGCTACGGCCCGAACTTTACGCAGGGCTACGCCCGCGAGGTGGTGCTGGAGGGCGAAGCGTATTTCGACATCGCCCACGACGCCACGCGTCCGTTCGTCATCCATACCCAGGGCGTCACGATCCAGGTGCTCGGCACGGCGTTCAACGTAGAAGCCTTTACGGGCCGGCCCAGCGTGGTCGTGACCGTGGCCCGCGGTCGCGTGCGCGTAAGCAGCGACCAATACGTACACGGCGAGATCACGGCCGGCCAGCAGCTGATCGTCGACACGCGCACCCACCGCGCCATGGTGACCACGATCGACCCCGCCTACGCGCAGCGTTGGACCGACGACATGCTCGTCTTCGACGGCATCACGCTGGACAGCGTCGCGCGCCTGCTCGAAGCCCGCTTCCAAACCCGGATCACCGTGGCCGCCGGCGTAAAACACTGCGACGTAAAAGCCGTCTTCCAGGACGACCAGGTAAACCTGCAACACATTCTGAAAACCCTCCAGACGCTGCTGCCGCAGCTGGAACAGCGCACACGCCAGAAAGGCGAGCTGGAACTGTATGGATCGGGGTGTGAGTAGACACAGGGGATCAGACGAGCGTGCGTGTAGGAGGGAGGAGGATTGGAAATGCGGGGAGCATGGGTTCTAAATTATCCTTTGGAAGTAAGTATATTATACCGGATCAATTTTGTTGGTTATATATTTTTTGTGTGACATTCACGTATTGTTTGTAATAGTTGATCTTAACGAATCGATGTATGTATAAGCCGCTGGCAGTTGCGAATTTCTTTATTGAAAAATCATTGGAAACCGGAGTAGAGCTAACCCCCATGAAGCTGGTCAAGCTTTTGTATATCGCGCATGGGTGGTACCTGGGGCTGGCCGGAAGGCCGTTATTGACCGAGGCCGTGCAGGCCTGGAAATATGGCCCGGTGGTGATGTCGATCTACCATGTTTTTAAGAAATATGGAGACCGGCAGATCATGTCCCTTGAATCTGATCTCGATGGGCGGAGCATGGCTGTTCCCACCGTCGAGGATGCCGAGATGGCCAAATTTCTGAACAGGATCTGGGATGTGTATAAGGGATATTCTGGTCCGCAGCTGTCCACGCTTACACACGAGGCCGGCTCGCCCTGGGACATTACCTGGAATAAAAACGGTGGAAAGCATCAGGCCTCTACGTTTATTCCCAACGATCTGATCGCTACGTTTTACCGCCAGAAGGGAGAAGAAAACAACCCGCGCAACAGCACCTATGACTCGCCACATTGATCTTGAAAAGGTTGGCGAAAAACTGGCTACTGATGTTGTTGCCCACGATGATGTCACCAACCTGGAAGTAAGGAAGAAGTTTTCGGATAATAAGCGGGACGAGGAGATCAAGAATACCCTGCATGTCACGTTCAAATCCTTCATCTATGTTGCCGCGGTTACCCTGATGTGCATTTTTTTGGTGCGGATGTTGCACCTGGCATTGCCGGAGCAGTGCTTCTGGCTGACGCCGGATCAGATCCAGGGGATTGATAAGATCTTTTTCAGTAGTGCTATCGGGGGATTTATTGCGAGTTATTTTAATAAGTATAAGAATGTGTAGCGGCTTTTCGGGTTGTGGGAGTTTGAAGATTGGTTTGTTGCTTAGCTGGGGAGTTGTATGGTTGCCCAGGTTACGCCGTTACCGTTGGGGGTCGGAGCCCCCCGCCATGCTGGGGCCGTCCCGATGGCTATCGGTACGCCCTCCCTTCGGTCGGAAGACTTGAACCAGTCGTTGCTTTTGCGCGCTGCGCGCACGTTGCTTTTACTATTCCGCATGTGGTGAACTTTTTGTATTCTTGTCGCATCAACAGAGCCTGATAAAAATATACCCGGCCGTTGCACCATTCCGGCAGCGGCCTTTTCTCGCGGCATTTTCCCGCCGTGAGCCCGAAAATTCATGTGTATATTTTTACTGATCTACTATGTCGCTTATCGACAAATCCATTCTTGATTTTTATACCCAACACTCCGAAGACACCCGCCTCCAGGTAGGCCTGGGTCCGCTGGAGCTGGAACGCAATAAGGACCTGATCGTCCGCTACCTGCCCGACTACCCCTGCCGTATTGCCGACGTGGGCGGCGGCACCGGGCACTATGCCCACTGGCTGGCCTCGCTGGGCCACACCGTCACCCTGATCGACCCCGTGCCGCGCCACCTGGTGCAGGCCCGCCGCAAGGCCGCCCGCGCGCGGCGTTCGTTCGACTGTGTGCTGGGGGAAGCGCGGCGGCTGCCGCTTTCCAGGGCCGCTGTGGACGTTGTGATCCTGCACGGGCCCTGTCTCTTTTACGCCTCTCCGAGCCCACCAGACT
>NZ_JAHESC010000037.1 GCF_018598185.1 Dawidia soli | reverse complement strand
ATCTTCGGAGAGAGATGCAAAATATAGTCCCTTTACGCAGTTCGTTAGACGCTTACACACTTTGCTGGGCACTGTCATTTTTGGTTTTTATCATTGTCGATAAAAGAACCCGATTCAGGTGTTTTAACGGAATACGTAAATTGCATTTCCTGTTTTTTTAAGCCCCGCATGGTTGGATAACGGTACCAATTTTATTTTTTTGAAATGGATTTACTTTGGAGATCTTTTAACGCTTTTAGCTCAAAAAGCCCCACGGTGTCATCAAAAAGAGCGTATATTTTGTCATCAATTATTTTGAACTCTGTGATCGATTTATTTGTAAGATTGGGGATATGAAATGATAGCACGTATTCTTTCGTGTTTATATTATACACGTCTATGGTGGAGGATATTAGAAATTTTCCTTTATTTTCATTTTTTGCTAAAAGATTGGATCGAACGTAGAGAAAATCGCCGGATAGGGTGCTGCAAGGATTTGTTGCAAAGGGTGGAGAGCTCAGCATGGACGTTCCATCGTTGTCCACTTCTCTTACGGTGATTGGGGCAGTCCGGAAGGTGTCTATCGTGTTTCCTGTTCCTTTTAAGTTTAGGTCGTTGTCGATCACTAGGTATTGATTTCTGTACGTGTATAGATATGTTAATGTATTTGTTTCATTATTGTAATCAGTTTGCCCCTGGACAGAGAATATTCCCTCTTGTTGCGGTGTTAGAAGATTGTCATTGAATTTAAATTTCGGGCTGTCTGCCAATACAAGCAACCCTAGCTGAAGACCTTTCTTTTCGGTGTTGTATGCCTGTAGAACGAAAGTTGTGTCGTTAATCGGAAAAGCGCTATTGAAATAAAAATACTTGCTGAATTTAATTTCCCTGGCCGTCCAATTTTTTTTGTCACCCGTGAGGATTATGGGCATAATACCATTTGTTAGAAAGAAGCGATCACGGTTTACGATCGTTCGAAATCTCCCCGGCTCTACTATACTATCCACCTTTTCGAGTTTTATCTCTACTTCTTGTTGATCCTGCAGTGACAAATCCATACTTTTTAGCTTAGAAGGTCGATCGTAATTTCCAAACCATATTCTTTTTTCGTCAAACCCGGCAATATAGTTTGAGGGGCGACCAAGTGACTCGATTTTAAGAAGCCCGACAATTTCCTTGGCAAAATTTCGCTGAAAGGTGGATGGCTGTAGCTCGGAACTGATTGGCGATGATATGTAAATTACGAATAGTGCTAGTAGCGTTACCAGCGTACATAGAACGGTTAAGACTATATGTTTTTTGTAGAGATTCATATTGCGTTGGTTAAGGTTAATTTTCTTTTCGCGTCTTTTACCTGGAGCATGATGCCGACGAGCGCCAGGATGGTAAAGGCTATGTTGAAGACCAGGTGCTCTCCCCATCCCATATCATTGAGTATGCCACCGCAGGAGCAGGGTACATACGGGCTTAATTTTAAGATGATCACAATGTATAGGGTAAATAGGAGCATTATCGAAAAAGATCCATATAGCCCCAATAGTGACAATTTGGGGAAGAATAACAAGATGGCTATTAGTATCTCCAGCGCGGGGATCAGCCAGGCTATAACATCCGTGTATTTCATGATGAATGGCGAGCGCCCGATTTGTGCTTTAAATACTTCATACTCCATAAGCTTGGAAACCGATGCATAAATGAACAGGAGTATGAAGAGGATGTTAATGGCATCTGTTATTGTTTTTGTTTTCATTTTATTTTGTGTTTTTATTACTTTATTCCAAATAGAGGAAATTTGATATTGTCAGGATTTTCGTATCTCATTAGAAAATGGAGAATTCCTCCGTTTCCGTTGCCGAGGCCGACATAGGGTATGCGTTCGTTGTTGGCGATCCAATGTGTCCCGGATGCGTTTTCATGACGGGCACATAGCACCAAATTCAAAACCCTATCTATATATGGCTGGTATTCCTGAGTCTTGAATATTCTGGCGGCTTCTAAATATATTTCACCTATCCCACATAGTCCGTTGGCAAGGGAGAAGTCGTTTTGCGTTAGATGATGGGATAAATAAGTTAAGGAGTCGTGTACGCGTTTTTTGAGTATGGGATCTTCTAGGATGTCATATGCATGCATGTAGGTCAGAATTATTCCCAGCACTCCGTTCCCGAACCAGGGGTCAATTTTTCGTTTGGAGCCGCCTGTTATCCAAAGTGTTGTTCCTTCTTTTTTAATTGTCTTTGTTTCGAGCCAGCTTATAGCTTTTCTTATAGCCTGTTTGACTTCCGAATTTGTCCGTGTGGAGTGATATCCGATCAACGCCATGGTGATGCCGGAAACTCCATAGCTAATTCCGGTAGGGTGTTCCTGTGTTGTTTGCCAGGATCCATTTCGCTGTTGTTTACTTAAAATATTATCGATTAATGTTGATAGTCGCTTTTCAATAACGCTATTTTGGGATCTTTCCGGATAACATTGGAGCATCGCCATGCATTGCCCCGCTATTCCCTGTGCCATCGTCAGGTCGGATGTTGGTAGGCTCAGGCACGTCGTTAATGATTCACGAAGCGAGGGCGACTCCGGTAAAAGCTGATTTCTTATCGCTAATGTCATCGCCATTGCCTGGCCAGCTGTTCCGTGATAAAACCCCGGATGGATGTTGGGGAGTTTCGACATGGAGCTGCTGTTAATGAACCTGAAGGCGGTTGAGAGCGGGCTTTTTAATGCGTTTATCGGGTAGTTTAGTCGTTTGGCTATGGAGGCAACATAGATGGCCGATCCTACCCCCTCGTAGAGGCCCGGAGTGTAAGTTTTGGTTGCATCCCTGGCACTCAGGAGGTGGTCTTCTTTTAAGTCAATGCTATGCCAGAGACCTTCTTCGCTCAACATATTCTTGCCGGCGAAGGCATGAAGGGTATCAATGATGGTTTTTTTTACAAGATCTTTCGTGGGGGTAGCGTTTCTTTGTTTGTTGTATGTTAATGTGTTTGATTTTATGGCAGAACAATATTCATGAATTTGTATAGATAAATCCTTTATGCCAGGTCGCTCGAGTGGATTTAGCCGGGTGCATTGACGAATAACGTCATACAGCGTATCGTCTATCCATACCGTAGATAGTGTATTTTCGATTCGCTCACTGTTGCCAGGTAAAAATTTAGCGGGCTTTAACCCGGTAGCAAAGACGAACATTAAAGCCCCCAGGCTGTAGATGTCTTCGGGTGTATTGGCCGGTCGAATACTATCGTGTTCAGGCGGCATGAAACCGAGTGTGCCAATATCAAAAGGGGGAGTGGGGAGCCCTTCTGTTAGAGAGTAGGTTCCTTCAAGGTCTATCAGGATTATTTTTTTGTTGCGATCCAGGATAAAGTTGACGGGTGTGATGTCGCGATGCACGTAACCCAACGCATGCAAAGCTTTTATGTTTTCGATTACCTGAGATAAGTAGTTTATTAATGTGATCTTGTCCTGGGACTTGACATCTTTCCAGATCATGCCGTCAATCGTTTCGAGAATGATCTTATCCAATGCCTTTCCCTTGATCAGCTCCATGGCGAGATATTGGTTTCCCGCTTCGCTGAAGAAATCATAAACTTTTGGTATTGAAACCTTATTCCGTAATTTATTTTGTAGCTCGAATTGCCAGCGGAGCCTGTCTATAATATCCCTTCCAAAATTATCTGTCCCGATGTGATGACGCGCCTCTTTTACAACGGCGCGTCTGATGGTTAAACCTTTGACCTGGATCGTTTTTAAAACACGCCCTTTAACGTCGGTTTTTAGTTCTGAGGTTATCAAGTAGGTGTTATTTAGGACGGGTAACGGTGAGGGCTTTGGAACCAGGCCGTTGGAGAAAGGCCATGATCTTCCCAAAGGTAGGGCAAAAGGGACGTTATATAGATCGGGTATCAAATTTCCGCTGGAGTCGTGGATATAGCGTTGCAGTTGTCCGGCGGCATCCGGCATCAGGACTGGGTTAAAACTGCCATAGCGGGCATAAAGCGCTCCACCTAAATGAGCATCCGTTGGAACGGCAGGGCCTTTAATTTCAGCAGTTGCTTCGATCAGTTTTCGCGAAAGCGCATGAGCAATGGTATCAGTTTCTGGGTAGATGCGGAAGATTTTTCCAATTTGGAATGCTCCTAATTTTCCGTTTAGAAGCAGGTCTGCTGTTCGGGCATTGGATATAAGTTTGAATGCAATTTTATCCCGGATCAATATGGGAAGCACTGCCTGAATTAGTGCGGAAATTTGACTGTTTATGGCGGAAAGATGCAGAATCCATCCTTCCGTTTTCTTGATCGTACCGACCTGGAGATAGTGTTCTTCTACGGTTTTGTATTTTTGATTTCGTAGGCGCAATGCTGTAGCGTAGTCGAATGAGGACTCTGCACGGGTATCGTTTTTAACTTTTGCAAGCATTTTTGTCGTATTTTTAGTAGGTAACTTGTGTCTCAGAGACTAAGGTCGCTCCGCTAGATGATACAAAAGGTCGGAATAGATGCACAAATGGCCAGAATAATTGGAGATGTAATGTATGAAGTGATACGTTTGGTGTAGCTAAGGGTGTGCCCGGTTGTGGAGAAGAGATGCGTTGTTGGAAACTAACAGTTTTTTATTTTCATCTTTTTATTTTTATCTGCAGTTAGTTAAGAATTGTTGATCCTGCAGGAATCGTCTTACCGCCCGGCATACATGTCAATACGGTGGGGGTTTGATGAGTAAATCTAACCAGACATGGGCCGGGCGTACTTCTATGATCCCACGCAGTTATGACAGTTGGTACGCTGTTTATTAAAACCCGTATTTTGCAGATATGTGATCCTGCTACGCGTGGATTGGTGCTGCATATTGTAGTACAGAATCCTGATCCACCTACTGTGACGTAACTAAGGTGTGGCAAGCCGGGGGCGAATGAGGCGTTAATGGATACGACAGCACCACCTACTGCAATGATTACGGCAAGAAATTTAAAGATTAAGTTTTTTGTTTTCATAACTGTTAATTTTGTTGTTTCATAATGGCTCACTGGAAGATGATTTACTATCAGACATTTTGTTAGGTGTTGAATGATCACATTTGTGAGAATGATGAATCCAGCTCAGTCGGCCTTAGTCAGATGCTATCTTGATATCTAGCCAGGGGTATTGGTAATTCGTTCTGTTAGTTTATAATTTTCGCCTCTGGTGGTATTGTTTTGTTTACAAGGCACTCCCGTATTACATCCGTTGGCTGAGTAATTCTAGTCAGACAAGCGCCGGCTGTGGCTCTATGGTTCCATACAGTTACGACTGTTGGTACACCATTTACTGAAATTCGTACTTTGCAAATTGCTGGACCGGGTACAGTATATGGGTTGTTGCAAAGTGTAGTGCAGAATCCTGTTCCTCCAATCGTTACATAGCTCAGGTGAGCTTGGCCCGGAGCAAGAGATGCATTAATAGAGAGGACAGTCCCCAATAGTGCTACGACTATGGCAAGAGACTTAAAGATTATTGTTTTTGATTTCATGATTTTTTAATTTTGTTAGAGGTGTTGGTAATTCGTTATTCGTGATCTGCAGACTGAATTTTTTTGTTTGTGTTGTTGAGCGGTTTTTAGGGTGACAGCTGATTTGAATAGCTGCTCTGTTATTTAAATTTCGAATATCTAAATGATACAAAGGGTTAGAATATGTGAATTAATGGCCAACGGAATAAGATGTTAAAGGAGGAAAACTCTCCTCCGTATTTATCCGAGCCAGTTTTCAATATTCGAACATCATAACAGTTGCTAATGACACGGTGTAATACTATTCTTTAATGGCTACGTATTTGTCACATTACTGGCGATGCTATTGTCTGTTTCCTAAAATATAGTTCGTTTTTTTTAGGAGTTTGCCGGCAGTAAGCCGTCGATAGATAATCACATTGGGAGCTTAGGAAATGACCGATTGGGATATAATTCCATCCAATCGTCAAATAATATAAATATAACTTAGCAAAAGTTTTATATGCGACATTGTAGCAAATTTAATAATAATCAAAAAAACAAATGGGTTCGATTCATGAATCGCATATTGAATCATCGACAGGTGATCGAACGTCGTTCGTAAAGAAACTCTAGAGGAATCAGGAAATGCCGAACACCTGAATAATCCAAAGTAGGCACAATCCATAATAAAAATTTAATATGAAAGCGAAAAATGTAATTTTTAGACTCCTTGCAGTAATTTTTGCTGTGGGCGGAGCCGTGGCTTCTGTTAATGCATCTTTGGGCATCAATGATGTTCACCTGAGTTATGTAACGATTGGAGGAACGGGATTCTGCTCGACTATTGCCCCCAATCCATGTACCGTGTCGGGTAGTCAGATTTGTCGAGTAGATATTAGAGTTAATAATGTGCCGACGGTTGTGACGGGCTGGCAGCATAAAACAACAGCCGGTGCTTGCGATGTGAGATATACTCGACCGAATGCCACAGTCACTCCTATACTTGTAAATAAAGTAATTCCTCCAGGAGCTACAATCCTAAACTAGCAGAGCATAACTCATATCGGTGCTGTGTATACACAGCACCGATACTTATGGTGCATATTGTCGGATTGAATGCATCCGTTGGATTCGATGAAGGTATGGAGTCGGCAGATTTAGTGATTGTCGAGTTGGTGGTGATCGATTCGTGTTAGTGAATGGGAAATATATTGTTTTGTAGGCAAATTGATATAGTTAATGCAATACCATCAGTAATTGCCATAGGATCTATGTCAAACTCCTAAAACATATTACTCAATATTTGTTAAAGGCGGTACCGATACAAAAGCAATTCATATTAACGAAGTATCGCGATCGAATGGAGAGTTACAAACCAAACTAGGATGGATCAGGGAAACGCCGAACATCTTAATAATTCAAAGTAGGTACAATCTATATTTAAATTTAATATGAGAACCAAAAACGGGATTTTTAGACTCCTTGCAGTAATTTTTGCTTTAGGCGGAGCCGTGGCTTCTGCCAATGCCTCTTTGGGTGTCAATGATGCTCACCTGAGCTATATAACAGCAAGTGGATCGGGATTATGCACGACTATCGGACCCAACCCATGTGCTGGGCCCGGTCCTCAGATTTGTCGAGTAGATATTAGAGTTAATAATGTGCCGACGATTGTAACGGCCTGGCAGCATAGAGCCACACCGGGTGCTTGCTTAATACGATATACTCATTTTAACGCCGTAGTTATTCCTATTTTTATAAATAAGACAATCCCTGCCGGATCCGTAATCCAGAACTAGCGGCAGACATGACTTATTTTCTGCCGCATTATTACAGCGGAAACGTTTAAACGGATTTCTTCTTCTATTTATAACTTACCATCCCCAATAATTAAAACTTGCATGGGTCTGCGAGTCTTCACTAGATCGAGCCCATATTTGTGCAGTGCGGATTTTATAAGGTGTCTATTAGTCATATCAACATCTAGTTTAATATCGATGTTGTGTACCAACTTTGTGGCATCAAAAAAGGGAGGCTCTCCATCGCTGATATAATAAGTAATAAACTCAATCAACCGTCTGAACGGCAGATTTTTCGCAAAAAATCCGCCCGCAAAATTTTCAGAAACAATGGTTTGCCCGCCTTTTGATTTGCTTTTTTTTAGCAATTTCTCGGAACTGACAACCAGCTCCCACACTTCAACGTTTCTAACCGCCACCGTCACATCGTAACCAAATGCATTTCGTAGATCCGTCTGCATCGTCTCCATGATCCGTTCCTTTGTTATAAAGGAGACAGGCATAATTAAAGAATAGTCATAAGTGCCTTTTCCAACATTAAATTTAAAGTCATATTCGAACAAGGAAGAGTCAGCTATTTCCAATATTGGATTCGGATAAAATTTGTAATAGATACTATCATTACTATCTCTACTCCAGATAAATCGACCAACGTAAGCCATTTTGTAAAGCATATCAAGTGAGGCCATTGATACCTGTAGAGGCATTGTTTTTTTTTGATCGTCTTTCAGCGAATTGACATATTCCGGAATATCTTGTATCAATTGCCGCCCACCGGACCACTTACGCAGTTCAGACTTAACAATGGGAGTGCTGTCGCCAGTATATTTTGAGCTATCCAAATCATCATGTGAGAAAAAGGAAATTTTTTTTCCTGCGAGCAGATCTCTTATTTTCTCGGAGGTGAAGTCTCGTCCATCTGTTATTGCATACACTACGCCGGTAGGATCAACTATTACAACATGGGGCATTGCTTTAATCCCCCACTTCTTAACCAATACGGAGTCAAAAACGTGTGGGATATTTAGGTCTTGTTTTGCTCTAAGCCGATCATACAAGTCTTCAATACCATGGTTATATCTAATATCGTTTTTTCCCACCATCATAAAGACAATTTCATCTTTAAACTCTGTTTGCAACCGATTTATCTTTGGCAGTGACTTGATACACGAAGAGCATCCTTTAAACCAAAAATCCAGGAACAACCATTTTTCTTTAAAAGATTCATTTGAAATCTTGTGTGTCGAATAGTCGCGAACATCTGAAAGTTCAAAATCTGGTAGTGGGCTTCCTATAGTTGGAATATGCTGACCGCAGGATGGTTTTGCACCGATCAATTCAATCAAGATAACTGAAAAGATGACTAACAAATTTCGTAACATGGTATTTAAATAATTGAATGTACCTATTATAATAAGATACAAAATTAGGTAGTAGGTATAAGAGCATGCAGATTTTATTTGTGTAAAAGCACACATGGATTAGAAGCCGCCAAAGTTATCAAAACTTCCATCGCTGAACTTCCGCTGTTTGAAGGTCTTGGATACTTAAAAAAAACTGAAAAAGGCCAGATTTTTGATCGTTTTATGGCCGATTGGAATGTAATTCTATCCAATCGTCAAAGACCACGGATATAACTTTATTGAGAGTTAAATTGGGATGTCAGATTTTAAAGGCATTTAAGAGTTAGAAATCTCGTCATGTTCAACAAAGAACTCTGGAGGAATCAGGAAAATGCTGAACACCTGAATAATCCAAAGTAGGCATAATCCATAATAAAAATTTTACTATGAAAGTGAAGAACGTAATTTTTAGACTCCTTGCAGTAATTTTTGCTGTGGGCGGAGTCGTAGCTTCTGTCAGTGCGTCTTTGGGCATCAATGATGCTCACCTGAGCTATGTAACGATAGGCGGAACGGGATTCTGTACGACTATTGCCCCTAATCCGTGTACCGTCGCGGGGTCTCAGATTTGTAGGGTACAGATCGGAGTGAATGGTGTGGCAACGGTAGTAACAAACTGGCGCCATAGGGGCTCATCGGGCGTTTGCATCACGAGATATGATCGGCCAAATGCCACAGTTACTCCTATACTTGTAAATAAGGTGATCCCTGCCGGATCTACAATTCTAAACTAGAGGTCACAACTCATATCAGCGATGTGGGTGCTCAGCACCGATGCTTATGGTGCACATTGTAGGCTTGGATGTATTCGTTGGATTCGATGAAGTCATGGAATTGGTAGATTCAGTGGCCATCGAGTTAGTGTTGATTGATTCGTGTTTTGCGACAGAGAAATATATCCATTTTTGGATACAAATTGATATAGTTAATGTAATGCTAGCGGATTCCAGCCTGATCTGTATCAGGGTAGTAAAACATATTGCTCAATAATTTGCTAAAGACGGTGCCGACGTAAGTCGAGATTCATATTGACAATGTTTGGCGATTGAATTAGGAACCGGTTGCAAAGAAACTAGATGACGAAAATTCGGCGCCTGAATAGTTCGAATTAGATTTTCGTTGGGGTATAATGCATTTGGTACTGCGTATCCACAGTACCGATACTTGAATAGATACCGTTGGAATGATTCAACTTAAGGTGATTTATGTCTCGCTTGTAGAATGAAAAGCAACATATTGTTAGTATCAAAGGTCCGAGCCATTTCAGCTAATTCTTTAGCCGTTGTTCGATCTATAATACTTGATACATTAGTTATTGCAATCGGGTCTTCGTTATTTAGAATAGAAGACATCAAATATTCAGACCAGAAATTTTTCGACTGAAGGTTGATTTCAAAATCATGTAGTACTTGTTTTTTTGCACCTTCAAATAAGATTTCCTGAATTTCTTGTCTTTTTAAGCTTTCCATCTCTTCCTTCATATAAGTAATTGCTTCATTTTCATGACCTGGGATACAGTCAAAAGAAGCGCCAACAATGTACTTCCTCTCTCCGACGTAGTTCTGGCGAAGTGCGTACGCAGATTGTGCATACGAAATGCTTTCCTTAGCCCTTAGCCTGGCAACTGCCAGTGTAAGAAGTTCAGCCCTAAGGATCTCAACTCTAAAAGAAGTTTCATAATTGAGAGAGGGGATACCGGAGAATCCTATCTTAATATAAGATACCCCGCTAGCGTCTGTGTCATTTAGAAAGACAGCCCGTCGAAGTGCTCTAACCGGCTGTTCTTTTTTTTCAATATTAGCGGTGTCGGTTTTAGGCAGTGTGCCGAGATACTGGGAAATCAATGTGCCTATTTCGTTATCGTTAAAGTCGCCGGTGATCACAACGGTCAAATTTCCGTCATTGACAAACATCTTGCGGTAATTGTCAAGAACCCGATCGGGCGTAAGATTAATAAGAACATCGCTTGTGATAACATTCTTACAAAAATTTGAAAACTCGCTGTACATTGCGTTCTGATATTCGACGGATCCGTCTACAAACGATTTGTTATCGGAGAATCTTTCTTTTCGCCTTCGAACCCACTCAACTAGAGAGCCGGAATCGACTCTTGGCCGAACAAAGGCTAGATACATCGCCTGGAGAATTGGTTCTAACTGTCTACTTTCACCGGATGCTGAGATACCCACATGATCAATTTTGGTCACCGGCACGAGACTAAAATTTTGTTGCTTCTTGTATTTCTCAAAATCTAACTTATTATACGGGCCGAGCCCATTGCTAAAGACAATGTCAACCACAGATGGAGCGATCAAGGAATCAGAGCTCAGAGCATTGTAAACGGAACAGGGCCTAAAAAGTCTAACTTCAATTTGATTCGTAAGGTCGCTCGTTTTTTTTGTCACCACACGAACGCCGTTTGATAGTTTTAAGTCGACGATGCCAATCCCTTTAACGGAGTCGAAACGGCATTTGACTCCAAGAGCACATTGCTTAAGCGAGTCTTGTTCTTCTCCGTTTACAAGATCAGGCATCGAACTGATAACATTGTATGTGTCTCGCATAGAATGGGTATCTGTAGCTGCCCGGTGTACAATTCTAGTCATTTCCTTGTCGTCCGGAATTCGAGAGGCGTCTGATTGAGAATAGTGAATTATCACATCTCTGTCGATGTCAAAAGAGAGGCTCCTAAGCCATGTATTGTACTGAATAGCACTTACTTCGTGAAAAAACTGATCCAACATTGACAGTCTGTGCTTATCTGTTATAATGGCATCTCCCTGAACAAAGTTATTAATGCAATTTTCGACAGATTGAGACCATCCATTCTTATATGTTTGATGCTCGTAGTATTTCTTCGTTATATCGCGAAATTCTGATTCGTTAAAGCCATTCTTATTGATATAGAATATTTCCGACATGATTGTTCTAAATGAAGCGTTTAAAGTCGACGCGTCCGACGAGAAATTTACCTGTAAAGCGCTGAATGGGGGGCCATATCCGGCACCGAATATGGGGTCAAATCTCACATCCAAGTCCGAGATATTTCTTTTTACAGGAGCTTGTAGATTATTAAGTCTATCCGCAAGGCCCATACTCAGCAGATCTCTTCTAATTTGCTCATTGAAATCGTCACTGGTTCTAATGCACCGATAAGGCAACTTAAATAATACCTCAACTTTTGGTCGACTTGAATTTTGTCTTGCGAATTTAAAATATCGATTATCGCCATTTAATTTCAGTGACCTAACCCTGGAAAAATGTGTTTTTGCATTGTTGGATTTTATGTCGGAAAATATTTTAATGACTAACTCGCTGATATCATTTACGTTAATCTTGCCTACTATAATGATAGCCGCGTTGTCGACTGTGTACCAATCATTATAAAAACTGAGAACGGAACTGTGTTTACAGTGCCGAACGTTGTCACGATCATCATTGAATACATACTTATTACTAATGTATTTTGATATAACAGCAGCTACCGATTCGCGTTTGCCGTTTTCATCAGGAGAGTACTTCATTTCCGCTTCTTGCAAAACCATCTTCCTTTCAGCATTTACAGATGCCGTGTCTAATAAGGCACCTCCTTGTGCCCAGTCTCGTATAACTCTTAGGCAATTCACCAGTAATTGTCGATTATTGTTTGGGATATCAAACTCATATATAGTTTTTTTTAAGCCAGTTCCAGCGTTATATTCGCGACCGAATACCAACCCTTCAGAATCAAGATATCGCTTTAGATCAGGGAAATTGACAGAACCTCTCATAAGGACATGCTCCAGCAAATGAGCGATACCTTGTTGATCTTGCTTTTCAAAATCTGTTCCTGCGCGAACTACGAACCTAATGTGGAGCTTACCTTCAGATTTGCTGCTGTCATTTTTAAGATAGTAGGAGAATCCATTCGGCAGGGTTGAATGGATCAAATTCGGATCGTCAGATTTAATAAGATCTTGAGCGGAACATATTGTAGCCCCCAACGTGCTGGCAGAAGCCAGCACAATGAGTAATCTTGCTCTTTTAAAGAACAAAGCGACCGTGGTACACAAGCGCTGTAAAAAATTGGCGGCTGTAACGTATTGGCTGATGGTGGCAGCAGTTAGACCACTGGATAGGCTTTTAAATGTCATATTTTTGTAACCAGCGACATGTTTAGGTATCTCGAGAGGGAAGCCCAAGCACGTGTTTTATTCGGTTTTCCGTTATACATATGACTCAGAATATCCGGTAGGTATAAGCCTTTTATCTTCCAATTTCTGCTAATGATATTAAGGCGCTGGGTATGTGTCAGACTATCAGGTTGTTGTGGGATTTTTTATTTACTTCAGTGACGTATGACGCCGGACGCCAGGAATCGGATTGTCTTCAAAGAGTTCGCTGGTAGAGAGGGCAGAAGTAATCGGGTTTGCGTATTTTCAATCAACAGTGACAGCGTGGGTTTCGAAAAAAAAGTGTCAGTACAGGGGATTTGGATTGCGGGCACTCGAAACGGTAAATATTTTGGATAAGCGGAAACGGAGATGATCTTCAGTATCGACGTGTTTAAAAAATCGTTTCGTTAGTTTGGAATTGTAGGTAGATTGGGGACCGAAGAACTGCTGTGGCACGCGCCTGACTGGGAAAGAAATACATTAATGGAAGCCAGCGAGGCGGTGCCTATTGCATCCTCTCAAATCCACGTTGTTAGTATTGTATTACGGACCCTGGGGGGATTGTCTTGTTAATCGTCGAGCACGTCGTCAATGGAATGGGGGTTTGGTGAGTATATCTAACCAGACATCGCCCTGGCGTACTTCTATGTTCCCAGGCAGTCACGATTGTAGGCGCACCGTTAATTAAAATCTGCATTCGGCAAATTTGCGTTCCCGTAACGCATCGATTAATGGTGCATATCGTGCTGCAAAATCCTGTATCGCCAACTGTCACATAACTAAGGTGCGGTGATCCAGGAGTGAGCGTTGCATTAGTGGAAGCTACGGCACCGCCTACTGCAATGATTACAGCAAGAGATCTGAAAAGTACATTTTTGATTTTCATAGTTTTTAGAGTTTTATTGTTTGATTACTGACCACTGGGGATTGTCGATTTTCATGATCGACGTTGTTAAATCGTTCTATTAATGAATTGTCGATAGATTAGGGATCGTCTTGTTTCCGGGGCACTGCCATGTGTTAGGGCTTGGCTGGGTCCATCTAACGAGGCATGCGCCGGGCGTGCTTCGATGGTTCCAGGCAGTCACAACGGTTGGGGTGCCATTTATTGAAATCTGTACTTTGCAGACAACGGGTCCGCTTGTAGTGCATGGATTGTTACATATCGTACTGCAGAATGCTGCTCCACCTACTGTGGAGTAACTAATGTGTGCCTGTCCGGGGGCAGGAGAGGCGTTGGTAGAGGCTAAAGCACCACCTGCCGCAATGATTACTGAGAGAAGCTTAAAGATTACATATTTTGTTTTCATAATTTTAAGTTTTATTATTTATTTCAATTGGAGATTTAGTTTTATATATAATGGACATGGCTGTTGAGCATGCCTGTTTTGAGGAGAACCAGTTTGAGGGCTGCTCTGTTATTTAAATTTCGTATATCTGAATAAAACAGATAGATAAAATAAATGAATAAAGGGCCAGAGAATAGTGCCCCATCAAGCGCTCGACGCTTCATCAAGTACCTTGGCATCCTCCCGAGTCAACCCCGTATACGCGCAAAAATCATCGATCGTCACAAACTGCCCCATCCGCTTCCCGACATTTTCTCGTATCCGCCGGTGCATCTTAACCGAAGTTTTGTAACAGTACCCCGTTATTCGTTGAATATCCTTCGGCGTTAAAATAACAAGCTTCTCATACATAGTTTACTGAATTGTTATTGATCCCGTTTCCATCCCCAGACCACCCGGGTCTTAAACCTATACCACCCCTATACCACCCCTATACCAAGGCTATGCCATGTGAGTTTTGGGGAAATCCACCGAAGCTACAAAACCCATTTCACACCACACTCACATTGCCCGCCATTGCGTTCACCTGCGGCCCCTTGAGCCTGATGGGAACAAATAGGAAGAAAAGGTAAAAGAAGGGAAAACATAGGAACATATAGGGAAACTTGGGAACACACAATTTCCCACGCCCGGGCCACCCACTATGTTTGTCTCGCTGCAGCAACAAGGCGCACCGGCCGGCCTGCAACGGGCCGGGTAAAGTAAAATTGAATTTTAAAATTATGGCAAGACAAAAAAGTATCATCAAGCTGGAAGGCGAGATCGGCGATATCTCCTTCTACAAAACCCAGGACGGTTACCTGGCGCGCGAAAAGACGTCACACAGCGGCGAGCGCATCAAGACCGACCCGGCCTTTGCGCGCGTGCGCGAGAATATGTCAGAGTTCGCCCGCGCGGGCCAGGCGGCAAAGGTCGTCAGCAGCGCGCTGCGCTCACTGATCGTAAACGCCAAAGCCTACCGCATGACCAGTCGCCTGACGAAAGAGTTTTCACGCATCATCCGAACGGATGCAGTGAACCTCCGCGGACAGCGAACGGCAACAGACGGAGAGGTCGGACTGCTCAACGGCTTTAACTTCAACAACAAAGCCACCCTGGGCAGCACGTTTTATCCCCTGATCGCCCCGGCCATCGACCGTGCGGCGGGCACCGCGACCATCGCCGTCCAGGAATTCTCCCCGACGAAAATGGTAATAGCACCCGAAGGCGCAACACACTTCCGGCTGATCGCCGGCATGGCACGCGTAAATTTCGAGACGGGAGACTACGCGTTGGGCCAGACGGCGTCGGAGCAGATCCAGGTCAACAGCGTCGCCAACGTACAGGCGCAGCTGGTCAGTAACCTGGCGGGCATTACCGGCGGGGATACGCTGCTGCTGGCGTTCGGCATCGAATACTCGCAGCTCGTCAACGGTCAGCAATACCCCTTGAACAACGGCAGCTTTAACGCGCTCGCCATTGTGGCCGTAAACCGCGAAGGCTAACATCCTCATTCATCCGGCAAACTACGCGATCGAGGAGTTACGGGGGTGCATAGCCCCCGTAACCACCTTGACAGGCCCGGGCCGCGGCATCCATTCCCGCAGCGCCACGGAACGGCTGCAAGCCACAGTCTTAGCAGCCTTTGAACGAAAAGAAGAAGTATACCTCACCATTAGATCAAGCAAAAAA
Source organism: Dawidia soli (assembly GCF_018598185.1). GTDB lineage: Bacteria > Bacteroidota > Bacteroidia > Cytophagales > Cyclobacteriaceae > Ohtaekwangia > Ohtaekwangia soli. Next base: position 64,002 of record NZ_JAHESC010000037.1, on the reverse strand, counting down.
TGAGTGTCTTACAACGCATGCAGGAACCCACCCCAAAGTTCTTCCGGGTCCTGCGCACGATCGGCCTGATCCTCGCCGCCGCAAGCGGTGCGATCCTGGCCGCCCCCGTCACCCTTCCGGCCGTCGTTGTCTCCCTGGCCGGCTACCTCGCAGTAGCTGGCACGGTAGCGACAGCCGTGGCCCAAACCGCCGTCGAAAAGCTGGAAGAGTAACAGGCTAAAAAAAGGGGAGTACAACCGAAGTACTCCCCACCGTGATATCACAATAAAATCAGCAAAGCAATGACAACCTTAAAAGACTGGGCCATAAAGCCCCCAACCACCCGCGCGGAGCTCGGCCAATACCGCAATCTCAAGATTCAGGGCTACAGAGCCGAAGTCCACGGCGTTCGCATCGCCACCGGTAAGATCTGGGACTTGGATCATTTTATCCCCCACAACTATCTCATGGATGGCTTCATATACATCCGCAGCCGCTGCATCGTGGCCGAAGTGAACGTAGATGTATACTATGCAGCAAACGTTCTCTTATCGCTGGCCGAAAAACCGCTCGCCCCCGCGCCGCTGCCCGATCTCGACAGCGACCAGGCCCTCTTCACCCATTTTCATCAAACCGGAGAGCTGGTAGCTATTTTTTGCAAAAGGCAGTATGAATGCATTTTTGCAAGAATAACGGGTGTGGATCACAAGTCATGTGACGTGCGGCCCATAAACGACCAGGTGGAAGAATCCGACGAGACCTTCCGCCTGGAGTATAACAAAGTACGGATGGTCCTGGCAAACACGCATCAGCTCAAATACTATCAGATGTACCAGCAACGGTGCAGGCACGGCGAATCATAAGGAGTATAGAGACGATCGCACGGACTTCGGTCGCCAGCCTGGACTGGCGACCGCTCGTCCTATCCGCGCTTATCGCCACATCGCCGCGAAAACGCCACCAGGTTCATCTGCTCGCGCAGCCTCGATCGAACGCGTTTGCCGTAATGCTGCTCGATCTCCTCGGCTGACAAATTCGTCGTGATATGCGTCACCATCCCTTCGCTGACAAACCGGTCGTAACGGCTCAGTAAGATCTCCGCCAGCACATTACATTCATTTCCGAAATACTTCAGGTTCTGCTCAGCGCCGAGATCATCAAAACAGTAAGCGCGCGGCGCAGCGCCGCGATACGAGAGCTTGCTATACCGGCCGATCACGCCGTAACCTTCCTCGCGAAATTCGAAGCCCACCTCCCGGCAGGATCGTACCGTAAACTGATAAGGCGGCATGGGCACCGTACGCATCAGCGTCATCAGGCTCGACTTGCCGCAGCCCACGGGGCCGGTCAGCAGGATGCCCTTGCGCAGGTCGATGCCCAGGCGGTCGGCTTCGGCCTGGTGGCGAATGAAGTAGACGACAAGTTTGTAAAGTATAGCATGGTCCCCGGGGTGGATCGTAAAGCGCGGACCGAAAAGCGCACGCCCGTGTTTCTGAAAATAGGCCAGGCACCAGTTAAAATCGAATTTGTCCATAAGCAGTAGGTAGAAGTTAGCATGTAGAAATACCGCCGGTAGCGACCGGTGGCCGGGCGGGAAGAGCCCGGCGCACCGGTGCCGGCGGGGGTTCGTCGGTTAGAGGGGCTTGTCGTAATCTTTGTCGTCGTCGGTGTCGAGGTGATTGGGTTTCGGGCCGGTCTTACCGCCGGCACCCGTCGCCTCGAAGTAATCGACCTTCAGGATCCAGCTCCGGGCGGCAGCCTGCCAGTCTTCCATCGGTGCGCGCCCGCCCTGCCGCCAGCCGTTGGCCTGGTAGTAGCTATGGAACTTCTCGGCTTCGCGGGCAGTGGACTTTTGCGCGTGGAAAAAATCCACGGCTTCTTTCAGGTCGGCCGGCCGCGCGCCCGCCGGCCCCCGGGGCGCCCCGGCATTTTCACCGCCGCGGGTGTCTGAAAAAAAATCATCCATCGCATCACCCGTGGGCGCGGGAGAAGGCGTTTGCTGTTTCGCTCCCGTTCGGTTTGGACGTTTACGGGGTTTGGAAGGGTTTACTATAGAGGGTCCCACCTCCGTTTCATCGCCAGTCTCGGAAATGAGAACGTGCGTGACGTCGTGCAGCCCCTGGTCGAGACGTTTTACCGCCACCGTGCTGGGCCGGTGCGCCCGTGCGGCGCGTTTCCAGACGATATACCCCCAGGCGTGCAGGTCTTGCAGACAGCGGTAGTAGGTGTTGACCGATCCGAAACGTGCGCGCAGCATGATCTCTTCGCGCGCGATGCGCATGTGCGGCTCCCACCGCGTGAGGTTCCAGACGGCAAAAAGTGCCATGTACAGGCTGATGTGGTGCGGGGTAAAGCGGTCGTCGGTGGCGAAGACTTCGAACGCGCCGCGACTGTGCGTAACAAAATTGACATCCATGGCTTAGCGGTTTTTAAGGGTTGAGGTGTTGTTGGACTCCAGGAAACGGTGCAGGTCGGTGACGCGGTAATACACCGCGTTACCGGCCTTGACAAAGGGAATGGCGTTGCGCCGGCGCAGCGACCGCAGCGTGTTTTCGGAGATGCGTAGCATGCGGCAGGCTTCGTTGGCGCGGACGTACTCGAGCGTGAGCTGCTGGCCGGCGCTTTCGAGCAACAGCTTCTTGATGTTGGCCAGGAGGCTCCGTTGGGAGACCTCCAGGTCTTGCAGGGTGATGTAACGTGACATAGGTGTATAATTTATTATACCGCCAAAGCAATCGTACAACGTTTTAAAAGTCCATGTCCAACCTGGGGGATTTTCCCCAATATCGGGGGATGAGCCTGGCGAGGGTATACACCGGTATAATGAACCAGGGTCAACGTAAAGAATTTTCACGTTGGCTGATGGCGTCGCTCAGGTACTGGCAGATCTTTTTCAGAGACAGCAGGGCCTTGCGTTGTGCTTCCGGGTCGTTAAGGCGCGGAGCAAGGACGTAGCGGCGAGCCGGCCGAGGGTAGACGGGACCTGCGCCAGCAGCCCGGCCCGCTGCCCTTTGGTTTTCCCCAGGCGGATGCATCCCGTCTCATGGGCGGCATCCCCAATCGCGGCAGCCACCGCGGGAGGGAGCAGGAAGATCAGGTTGTCTGTGGAGGTTCCGTTGGGCAGGGCATCGGCATCGCTCTCATCTCCGGCCAGGTCGGGCAGATTCCTGCCATCGTTTGCTCGACGCGCGGGCGCCGGTGCGTTTTGCAGGCGCGTCAGCCAGTCCGTGAGCTGTTCGTGCACGCTGGGTTGGCGCGGCAACCATGCCCGGGGGCGTAAGACGCGGCAGGGTGGCCAGGGCGACCTGGTAGTCGTAGAGTTGCGCCAGGCGGGCTTCGTATGAGCGACAGGTTTCCAACTGGTTGTTGACTATGCGGCGGCAATAGGCGATCAGTTCGGGCGCATTGAAGTTATACGCCGCCAGTAGCTCCAGCACGCTCTCGTCGCCCGTGGTTTCGTGACCCGGTAACGGGCCGTGCAGCAGCGCCTCTTTCAATGTGCGCAGGTAGTAGAGCATATAAAACGTAACGGTGGCCGTGCGCGGCAGGGCTTCGAACGGAGCCAGCACGATCCCGATCAGTTTCGGGCTGACATGGCGCCGGGCCAGGTGCTCGCGCAGCGCAACCAGGTCGCTGACAAGGTGGCCTTGCAAGACCGTGCGGGTGGCGTCCAGCAGTGGTAACGTTGGATCGATCTGGCCGTCGGCGAGCTCGACCGTGTAGCGCAGCAGCCGGTCCAGCGCCCGGTAGATCTGGTGGCAACACACGTCCCGGAAACCGCGCCGCGAAAGCGTGGCATACAGGTGGACCGGTTGCGTGTACTGCAGCAGGTGGCCGGCCAGCCTGAGCAGCGTACGCTGGCATTCGGCCAGGTAGCGGCGCTGTGCAGGTTCGTCGGGTTGCTCGTGGTACGCCCGGTGGAGCGCGGGAAAGAGGTGGTCGAAGAACTCGCCCAGGCCTTCCGTTACGGTGTCCAGCAAGGATGCATCCGCGGCAGCGTCCTGCTGTGTGACCTGGTAAAATATCGACTTGCCAACATCGGTTTCAATGACCTGTCTCAAGGCCGGTAGCGGGCCGCCGGCGCGTCGTATAAAATGTTCCATGGTGTGGTGACAATTAACGGTAGATTTAAACAACGGCGACCCACCGGTCTAACCACCAGCGAGTGAGCCGGATAAACGTACAGGGCTACTGCAATAGCGAAGGGGCTATGCGCGATGGAACATAAGAATAGTAACGAGCGGGAATAGCGAAATAATTAAAAAATGGCCTCATGGCGTCTATGATTGGTTTAGGGTTCGGGCAATCACAGAGAGGGTGTATGTATACTATGCGGGTGAATATAGGGAATTTTGAGACTTGTTGTTATGCAGTTGTTACTTAGTTCCCAACCACCGTGCCGTCTTTCTTGAAACAGGTGGCGACAAAGCTATATTCTCCAGCTTTCGAATAGCTTGGATAAAGGCTGGGGCAATTAAAAAGTTTGATGGTATATTCACCCCTGGCGGATAATTGGCCCGTAGTTACTTCCAAGAACCTTAATTTTTCCTCAAACATAGGCTCGTTAAATCCGTCGCCGGTAGGGTATATGTGTCCTCCTGCGGGGTCTGTTATTTCAGCACGAACGTTGAGATAGTCGCCGGTGGGTGTTACCTTAAACTGTAATTTGTCGCCGGCGTCCATCCTGATTTTAATCTCATGCACTTCGTTGCGGGAAGTAAATTCCAGCGATATTTTTTTTCCGCAAGTGACCGTAACTTTTTGAGGTTGTGCAAATACATCGGTGCTACCAGCAAGCAGCACGAAGAGGAGTGTAACATGGCGTAGATTCATGGACTTGATTTATGCGTTCTGGGGCTAAGATTTTCCAGCTTTATCCATCCTTTAGCAGGTCTGTTAAGATCCTTACTGAAAAACGAAAATAAAATGCTTCTTGTATCCGACTCCGTTGGAATAAATAATGTAGTGAGAGGGGTTTGGTGATCTAAGAAGCCTGCCGGACTGACCCGGCTATTGATAGTGATGTTATCAGAGTAATAGGGGATTTCGGTTCCGTTATTTGTGGGGATCAACACATACTCGGGAAGGGGTGGAGATGTTGCTGCCGTTGCGTCGGGCATTTCACTGATTTGCGGTGCCTTTGTCTCGGTGGTCAGGTTTTCCTGCGTAGTACCCTCATCTTGGATTTCCGGCTTTTTATTTTTCCGTTCCTGGGAGGTATGATCGATTGTCTTCTTTCGACCGTTGTTGGATCTTACCAGGACAATATTCTGGAAGATATTATCAGGATTTACGAGTTTAATGCTGGTGTCAATGGATTCCTTACCATGACGGCATATAAAATGGACCGGAACAATCTCGCGCGCCTGCATTTGAATTTTATAGCCACCGGATGCATCGGATGAGTCGGGTATATAGGTTTTCCGGTCGATGGAATAGGAAAAATGTGCTCGGGGTATACGCTGACCGTTAGCGTCGATAATAAAGCCGGAGGCCGAGTATGTTTGGGCAGGAGGAGAGAAATATAGGTACCCACCGTAGATTGAAACGAGGGAGGCTAACCCACCGATCACCGTAAAAAAGAAAACAACATTCGCGTTTTGAACGAACTTTACGTTGGGTTCGTTTTGTGGGGTTGTCATGCTGAAAACGGGTTTCGAGGGGGGTAAGATAAGGATTTGAGTCGGTTAATCCTATTAGTCCTGACGGTACGAAATCGGCTGCGCTCCAGGATCGTTTTTGTATGCTTTTGATAGGGCTTCGGTAGGGAGTATCCCGGGCGCGCTACAGGGCGTTGCGACGGGCCGTGTCGGTGGGACGAAATGGAAACTATAAGGAACTGTTGGGAAAGTAATGGGAACAGGTGGTTGCTATTGACCCGATAAAGCTATATTTTCACAACCGGTTTCTGGGGCACCTGGTTCCGAAAGGATCATCGGCCGACCGGCGGCCCTATACCTATAATTTGCGTTGGAAGAGTCTAGCATTATACCGTTTCTCAAATGGCCCGGCGGAAAGCGATGGTTTGTACGTCATTATTCCCACCTGTTGCCTACAACCTATAACCGTTACATCGAGCCTTTTTTGGGTGGCGGATCTGTCTTTTTTCACTTACAACCTGAAGCGGCGTTGCTCGGCGACATCAACCCTGATATTCTATCGGTTTATTTAGGGCTTAAGAATAACTGGCGGTATATAAAACGGAGCCTGCAGCATCACCAGCGAAATCACTGCGATGAATATTACTACAAGGTGCGGGACGCTGTTCCGCAGGATGTGTTGAGGCAAGCGTCCAGGATGATCTACTTAAACCGGACGTGTTTTAACGGTATTTACCGGGTTAATGCCAACGGGGACTTTAATGTGCCGAAGGGCAGCAAAGATTCGGTGTTGTTAGACACCGACGATTTTGAAGCTGTCTCAATGGCACTGCAGCATGCGAGTATATACCTGTGTGATTTCGAGACGCTCATCGACAACGCCCAGGAGGGCGACTTTGTCTTTGCCGACCCACCTTATACCGTACGGCATAACCGCAACGGCTTTGTAAAATACAACGAAGTGTTGTTTTCCTGGGAAGACCAGATTCGATTATCCCGGGCGCTGCTACGGGCAAAAAAAAGGGGGGCAACGATTATCGCCACGAATGCAAACCATGCTTCGGTGCGCGAGCTGTATGAAACCCGGCACTTTGTTTTGGAAACCGTTTCGAGATTTTCGTCCATTTCTGCTTCGCCTGAAAGTCGCCGGCAATTTGAAGAGTTAGTTATTATTTCTACATAAACCATGGATTCCAATGGCTACTCAAACGTTAGGGGACTTAATCAACACATCGTCCATTCAGGGAAACCCCATTGAATCGCTGCGCCTGTTCTTAGAAAACGAAACGCGGATGGAGACGGCCAAGCAGATCGACAAAATGCGATTTGTGGGGTATGTGCTCGAGCTGGGCTACGATTCAGCAAAAATCATTACCAGCGATCCTTACAAACTGGCCGTCGGGGGAATTCCAAGGGGTAGCTTCCTGATCATGACGCCGATAAACGCCAGGAACACCCCGTTGCATTTTACGTTACTACGGGTTACCGGCGTTTCTCCCACTCCCCTGAGTAGCCAGGTGCAACAGACCTACTTTGAGCTGCACAAAAAGGCCATGCCTGAGCTGGATGTGTGGACGCAGGGCGAGCTGCAATGGGGCGCGTTGAATTGTGATGTTTTGGGGATGTTTTATGCCGATCCGTTGGACACGCGGAAGCTGGCCTATTCGGGCGATGTGAATAACGTTGTCAGTGCCCATCGGTACAAGGTCTATGCGCCGGACGAAGCGTTGTTGAAGCTGATTGTAAACGGGATGGTGCGGGAGGAGAGCCGGTTCGAAATCGGGTTGCTTCGCACGATGGAGTGCGGGTTGTCAAGCGACGGCGGGATCACAAACATTGCGGTAAGGATTTCCATGGCGAATTTTAAAGGCACACGGACGGCGATGTTTGGAAAAACCCGACTGGGGAAATCCAACGTCGTAAAGTTGATTGCCCAGGGAATGTTTGACAGTACGAAAAGTGACAACAGCGTGGGCCAACTGATCTTCGATATAAACGGTGAATATGCCAACGACAATCCACAAGACGGAAACAAATCCATCCGGTCGGCCAATGCCGAGCGATGTGAGGTATATGCGTTGACCGCACGGACGGCAACTCCCTCCAAGCCTCTTCGGTTAAATTTTTATGAGCAGCCGGAATCGACGATCGAGATAATTGCCTCGATGCTGGAGCAGGACAATAAGATGTCGAACTATGTCAGGAGCTTTTCCAGCGTGAAGCTGCCGTCTATCGAGTCCGTGACAAGTTTGCCGGAGGGCGACAAAGTCAGGGCCATTCGGAAAATACAACTGTTTTGGGCTATTCTTAGCAAAGCCGGCTTCCCGGCTGACGAAGCGCGACTAAAAGCGAAAGGCCTTGTAAGCCGGAATGCGAAGCATTTTGATCCGCATTTTAATGTCGATCTTCGTACGGCGGCCTATCAGACCATACGAAGTCTGGCACCTCCGCGCGAGCCCGATTCGCTTGCCGCGCTGGTGAGTGAGCTTGAAGTCATGGCCTTGTTTAGAAGAAGTGATCCCACTAATCAGGCTCTCCAAAGTGGCTCGAAGCCTATGTTCGATGCCGACGATGCTGCGATGCTGGAATTTTTAGTTCCTGCCAGCGGCTCCGGCACTTCTATTCTCAGACCCTATGAGCGCTATCACGCCCCGAATGCCGGAAATTTTATCGACGAAATACTCGCGCTGTTGGACAAAGGCAGGACCGTCATTCTGGATCTCGGCAATGCTACGGACAACATCCGGCGGTATTTTGCCGACATGTTATCGCGGGCTGTTTTTAGCCGGCAGGAGAAAAAGTTTGTCGACAACCAGCTGGGTAACCAGTATGTACAGCTCTATTTTGAAGAGGCTCACAATCTTTTCCCCCCCGACAGCAAGGACCTGACGGGTGTATATGCCCGGTTTGCCAAGGAAGGTGCAAAATTTCACATCGGCATGGTATACTCCACGCAGTCGCCCTCGACCATCAACAAAGAGCTGCTGGCGCAGACGGAGAATTTTTTTGTGGGGCATCTTTCCAGCCAGGACGAGACGCGTGCCTTGTCGAGGGTTCAAATTGCCTTCCAGGGTATTGAAGAGGACATTCTTCGGTCGAAGACTCCCGGCTATGTGCGGATGTTGACGATGTCGCACCGGTTTATCATCCCGATGCAGGCGTACAAGTTTGAAGCAAAAGCAGGTCAATAAACTACCGAATGTATGGCGTACGATCAGGGGGCACGATTGCCGGGGGAAAGTGCATCCAAGCTGGGGCACTTGTCTGTCGTCAATAGTAAATGGGTGAAGTCTCTTCTTGCAGACTTTGAACAGGCGGAAATCAAAGAAGGAGAGCTTCATACGGTTTGGCATCCCTTTGAGGACACCACAACGCCGCCGCTTAGAAATATTTGGGCTACGGATGGGTCTTATGTTCGTGTTACCTCCAGCGGGAAGCCGCCAAAAGAAATGGCGTTTGTCAAGACTGCGTTACTGACGATAGACAGAACCCGCCTTGACAAAATCGACAAGGATCATCCACACCCATTGCTTATACAGGACGTTCTTCGGGACAGCGCCATTTTTCATGCCACGGTATTTCCTATGAAAAATGTAAGAACGTCGTTGGGATCGAACTATGATGCCGTCAGGCATATTATTCATGACTCTTTAAAAATAGACGAGGAGGGCATGTTTTTCGAAACCCTTAAATGGATTGCCTATCAAAAATGGCGTGCGGACAGCCGGCAGACGAGCCCGTCGTTTGAATGCCCGCATTGTCATTTTAAGGTCGAGGGGTTGCCGTTCGACAGCGATGAAGGAACGTGTTCGGACTGTGGCAATGGTATACTTCTGAGTGACATGATCGGGTTTCATCTCGACATGGATGAAGACGGTGCCCCTGATTCTGTCGCCTCGGCCTACATGCTCGTGATGGAACACCTGATGATTTTTACCGCCATACGATTGTTGTGGAATCATACCGACAAAAGCCTGGTGTCGGATACGCTCTTCATAAAGGACGGGCCGTTGACATTACGGAGTCAGTACTCGAAGCTTGTTCCGAATATCCGGTCGTTTCTGGAATTTGCAAAAAAACAAGGGCGGCCGATTCATGTAATCGGGCAGGAGAAGAGTGGTGCATTTTTTGATCACCTGGCGTCGTTTGTGATGCAGGTTTCGCCTAAAACGAAGGAAGAGCCGCTGCACTTCGCCACGCTTTCGCACGAATATGTACGCAAGGAAGTTTACCGGTCGCCGGATCTGGCAAACTCCTACGGAAAGCGGACAAACTGGGGTGAGAAGGTATATGTTAAAATTGAACCGGGTACTGCCCTGGTTTTGAACGTTCCTACGGGCGAATACCAGGACGATGTGAGCTTTCCCGGTAAGGAGGATTTAATCGGGATCTCGAAAATACTGGCTACGTTGCCCAAAATTATAAGTCATAAGTTTGAAGGGGCGTTGTTTCCAATAGAGTTGGCGAATGGAATTGCTTCCATGTCGAGTTATCCTTCGGCGAAGATCCTTCAGCGGTTTATAGATGATAGGAGGGTATAAGGGATGAAAAGATCAATAAATCGGAAACCGGAAAATGAAGCCCGAAGCTTTCGTGAGTCGGCATCGACTTTCAGAATCGTTGACAACCGGCCCGAAGCGCTTCAGATGAGACGGCTTCAGGCACTTGCCAACAACAATCCGACAATACTACCGGATGTGGCGGGGACCGGAAGGCTCACGGGGGGTGGCGATGTTCTTCAAAGAATTCCCAGGGAGGATCAGGAAAAATTTCATCGCTTTTGCGGTCATTATAGGAACGAATTAGTTCAGGACGGTCCTTTTTTATTTGTTGCAGGAGGCATTCATTCACAGAAAGCGGCAGGTATTGCCAGGCGATGGAAACGTGATATATTTTCTTCCGATCTGCACGATAACTTCGTGGAGGCGATAGCCCAAAATTATGTCGTGATTAACGGTAAATCTGCTGCGGTAAGAATTCCTGATGAAAATTCAAGGCTTGCCTATCAAAGTGTCGCACCTATGGCAATGAACGGAGAGGTGGATATGACGGTTTTTGTCAGGAAGCAAGGAAAGAAGATGGTACTTGATCGGGTTGACGTTAAAACGATCGTCACGAATCCAGTCTTTTATCGGGATGGAGATGACGTCAAGCGCGTTGATGCGACTGCCGATATTGTATTAAAGGGCTGTATAAAAGCTGCTTTGCTCAACTACAATACGGATGACGGAACCACCGGATACAAAGGATGGTGGGATATTGAAGAAGCTACGCCCACTATTGTAGTACGTGAAATTGTGAATGCCGAGGCCCTATCGGCCATGCAACAATTATTGAAAAACGATCCCGGTATGCTGGCTCGATTTCTCCACCAGTCAGGGCATCCCGAATTTCAGCAGTATATCGACGGAGCAGACAGCGGGGGCGACTCTGGGATGTACACTTTTGCGCTAACAGAACAAGAGGACTTGAATTTTGTCCATCAAATCGCTTTTAAAGGGCCAGTCCTGGCGGCATCGAGGATGCTGGGTGAAAGGATTAAACCGGTACTGACGAAGGTTGAGGTTAAAGTAAAATTGACGACCGGTAAGGTAAAAAATGAATCCGAAGACGATGAGGAGAAAGGCGAATACAGCGAAGGGGAGTACGGTGAAGAGAGGGGCTTTGAAATAGCCGTTAAAAAAATGAAGGTGAAAATGAGAACGAAAAAGGCGGCGATGGAAATTGAAGATATGTAACGTGCAGATTTTCGTCGAGGGCCATGAATTGGTTGACGAGGACGGTGGTTTCGCTAGTCCGATAGATTCAAGGTGATTTTGCATCCAGGCCCAGAGATTCTTACGAAGACAAACAAAATTCCATGAAAGACATTGAGGACTATTTGCTATCGCATGAAGGGCGGCTTCTGACAAAGCTTACATCCAACTATCAGGATCTCAATAAGAATCTGTTGTACGCATTTTCGGTAGCTTTTGTATTTGCCCTCGCTTATTTCAATATACTGAAAGACACTTCCGTTTTTGGAGTTGAGATTAACCTGAGCAGTGAGCAAGTACTGATCATTTTACCCCTGATCCAATTAATTCCATATTTTCTTGTTAATAATTGTGTTCAGAGCATTGCCAATATCATCATGCTGTTACATGACAATACAAATGCTATTCTGTCCAAGAATCCGTCAGCGAGGCCTTTTCAAAAGGAGGACCTGGGATTTTACTCGGAGGGAATCGGGAGTTTGCAGCTTCAGTTTTCCAAGTGGATTGTAAAGAGGTATTTGTCAAAGAGTGATTTTTCCTTTTCACTGGATGTACCTGGGGATTCAAGCCTATTGACGAAAATAAGATATACAGTAAGGCTACCTTTCAAAATAATAGCTTATATTCCAAGGTTGAGTGGAAGTATTATGCATACCAGCGTTTGGGTATTGTTTTTGGTTCTTATTTATATCCTACCGCTATTGTCTTCGCTTGCGATCCTTTACAAAGCAAAGTTGCAATATATTTTTTTGGAGTTCACTTTTGACGACCTTTTACGTGAGCATGTGTTGATCTCATTATGCCTGTTTGCAATGATATCGTATACGCTGCTGTCCAATTTAAGATTATATCTTCTGTATTTCAAGGAATTAGTGGATCTTAAGGATTCGTTCAGCGTAGGGGCGATCATTCAAATTCGCGGTACTATGAAAAGCTTGCTAGCGTACTACAGGAAATCAGGCGGGGTGTAGCAGTCGCCGCAGGGCTGTCTGCCCGTGTGGCCGGCATGTTTGAACCGTTGCAGTGCAGAAGGCCAGCAGGCAGTGGATAATTAAGAATGAAATAGTTTTTTAGGTGCCAGCGCTTTCTGATATATGATCAAATATTTCTTTAGCAAAAGATAAAGGATGGCCGCAGGTCCGAGCCAAGATGTGAAATGGTTACATCATCGCTGCAAACGAAATACCTGATTTATCCGGGTATATTTTCGGTATTGTACATGAAGTTATTTGTTGCTCTGGCAAGTGCCCTCCGGTATATCCTGTTGTTGCAATTTTTACATTCAGTTGTTAGATTCGCGTGCGCAGTTATTGAAGATCACTTGTTCGTCATTCTCTTGTGACACATTTGATATAGGTCGTTCAGGTCTGCAGGAAGGTTGTAAAGCGCGACGGATTTAGCAGGTATATAGGTGTGTTATTTTCGGTGGCTAACATTAATTACACTATAAACCAACAGATTATGAAAAAACGTTATTTCGTACGAGGCAGTATGGCCATTTTGTTCTTATTGGCTATAGGTTGTTCAGACCCGTTGAACAAGGAATCTGAAAGCAGTGGTCCGGGGAAAACACTCTCCACGGAAGAGGCCGCCAGGGGCGGGGCCGGGTTAACCGGTATCACGCCGGACAATGTCGGGGCCATTCATAACAACACACTTGCCGCGATTCAATCACAGTTCGCGGCGGGTGGCGTTGACCCGTCTTCGTTGGAGGAGGCCGATCATTACGCGGCGGGCTATGAGTTGCAGTATTTCAATGCCAACGAGATCGATGTGTCTGAAAGTATAGTAGCGGCGTCATATCCCTGGCGAAACGGGATCTTTCCGATCAGTTATCAAAAAAGCACCATCTGTACGAATTTTGATATCACGGCCATTGCGGATCAGCTAGTGCTTCAGCCAAACACCTCTGTTCTGATCAACGATGCCGAGCGGACGATCATTCATGATCTGTTTGTGTCGCTGGAACAATATAAAAATGAAGAGATCGGTTACCCTGCCATGAAGGATCGTGTTGCCAATCTGAAAGAGGTATGGAATCAACAGGGTTTCAATACAGCGCTCCATGAAGGGGATGTCTCAGCCTATACGCTGAACGTTGCCGATGCCAGTTTGACGTACTGGCATGAATATGAGGGCTCGGACCCGTCGGGCCGGGTGGCGGCGCTCCCGGGGATCCTCGTGGCGGACGCGGCCGGCGCGCTGGGCGGCGCAATAGGAGCGGGCCTGGACAGCTGGTGGAATACCGGAAAGGTAAATTGGAAAAGTGTTGGCTCCTGGGCGTTAGGCGGTGCTATAGGCGCTTCTGTGCCCGGGCTGAGGATCTTTAAAAAGTTTTATGCGGTTTGTCCTCAATGATTACCAGGCTATGTCGGTAGTTCAGAAGGCTTCTTACAAAGAAGCCTTCTGAAATTTTACGTTTCAGTAGCCTGCCTGAACTTCAAAAACTCAAAAGAGTTACTTCTTCTTCAACAGGATCTTCTGCCCCGTGAAGGTATGCGCCGCGTTGACGAATGCCACGACGTTGGGCCATTCGCTTTTAGAAGCGAAGGTAACGCCGTAATGTTTATAGGTTTCGATCACCAGCTTGCCGTTCTCTTCCTTGGCCGTGCTCGTGAATCCGCCCACGGCGTTTTCTACGCGGCTGTTGAGCTTGTCGAGGCCCTGCACCTGGTAACCTGCGGGTATATCCAGCGTCACCGTGTAGCGGAACGAGCGGGCGTTGTCGAAGTAGATGTTCTGGTCGCGGTCCATCTCGTCGGCCCTGATGCTGACCTGGCCTTCGATGAGCTTGCCGATGTCCACCAGGTAATTCGGCCCCGTTTTTTTCACCAGCTCGTCGGTGCCGAAGGTGAACGAATAGACCATGGCCGGGTCTTTGTCGCTGCGGCCCGTCTGTGTGATTTTTAGGTCGGTCGGATCGTCCGCCTTGAACTCGTAGTCGTCGGCGATCATGTCTTTCAACGCGTCGGTTTTGCTCTTGCTGCGGTTTTGCTGGTAGGCCTGCTGCAGGGCTGTATATTCTTTTTTGGCCTTGTGCGGGTAGACGTATTCGTAGGGCGCGTAGGCTTTGTTGTCCTCGTCGATGGCATCGTAGACGTCGAGCAACCGGTATTGGTGGTAGGGCTTCTCCACGCCGCGGATGTTTCGCTGTACGTTGAGGGTAGCCTTCTGCAGGTCGGTCGACAATTTTACCGTCATGCTCGTGGCCGAGACGTTGTCGTCCTTGGTAAGCGCCGGCAACGTCGTACGCTGGGGTACCCAGCGGGTGGATTTGGTAAGGCCGTCGAACGCATAGGCGTCGGCACCCTGCAACGCAGACGGTATCGCGCCGGGCACGGTGTAAATCGAGTAAGGCGAGAAGTACAGGAATTCTTTGCCCTGGCGCACACGGATGAGATAATCCAGCTCGCTTTCAAAAATAACATCGTCGATGCTGGAGATGCGGCGGGCTACCGCCACGACAATGTCGTGCGGAATGTCTTCCTCTTTCAGAAAGTTGGAGAACGACGCGATAAAAGTCATTTCGCGCTCGGAGGGAAGGTCCTTGTTTTGCAGGGTGAGCGTTTCGCTTTGGTTCAGCAGCTCATGGCGGTTGTAATAGTAGCCGGCCCTGGCCACCGAGAAATTATCCGTAGGGCCGTTGTAGTTCTTTTTAAGATACTTGTTGGCCGTGTTCCCGGCGTAGAGCACCATCTTCATCATGGTGTTAGACACCTCGGCCAGCTCGTCGGCCGTGACCTTGTTTTTTACGACGCCCTGCTCGTCCAGCAAAACGTCGTAGCTGTTCACACCCTTGTTGGACGCATAGGCAGCGCGGAATTTAACCGTCGGCACGTCGCGGTTGGGATACAGCCATTTCATGTCGGCAATGCCGTCGCGGTCGCCGTCTTCCAGGCTGTAATACTGTTCGTCTTTTTCTTCGTCTGTCACCAGCTTCAGCTCGGGTGCGCCGTTGATCGAGCGCAGGTTGATATAGCAACGACGCTGTACCTTGAATTGCAGCTTTTGCTTCATGACCGGGTACTCCTGGCGCAGGTTGTGAATGATCGGATCGAAGAACTCGATCAGCGACGTGATGATCCGTTCCTCTTCCTCGCAGAGGTAGTAGTCCAGGATATCGCCTGGCTCCAGGTTGGGAATGGCGATCTTTTTATAGGCATAGCCGTCCGAACCCCTCCGTTCCATCTTGACCGCCGTGGCAGGGTCTACGATAATTTCCCGGCCATTGGGTTTGATGACCTTAAACCCCACATAGACGCGCACACGCCCCTTGTCGCCGGACTTGAAGCTGATCTCAGCATATTCGTTGACCGCGTTCTTATCGTTCAGCTTGACGCGGTAGTGATTGTACTGGTTGATGTTGAGCAGCGCGGCCATGGCCTGCTTGCGGTACTCGAACCGGTTCAGCCGGGCGATGATGACCGCCGAGCGGTCTTTCCATTTATCGGGGACCGCCACGACCTTGAAGTCTTTATCGGAAGAGCCCCACATTTCCTGTTTCAGCTCATCCGCGCGGTCGGCCGCCAGTAGGGAAGCAGTGGTGACAAAGCAGATCAGCAGGCATGTCGCGACGCGAAGGATAGCATTCATAAAAGATGTTAGTTCTGTTTGGTTAATACGACCTGGTCGTTGTAGACTTCATTCAATTCCTGGATGGCGGCATTCCAGGTGGCAAAGTCAGATTTCTTAATACGGCCGTGATGGATGATGACCTGGTTTGTATACAGCAGCTCCGAGCCCTTTTGCTCAAAGCTTACCAGGATGGAGAAGTCGTCGCTGTTTTTACGCAGACCCTTGGGAAGATGCGTGACCGCATAGCCCTTGGGCAACGTCAGCTTTTTGGTGACCTTGGTGTTGATCTTGCGATTGAAATAATAATCGGACTGACGCTCGTCCTCCATCTTCAGGTTCTTGAACGCCTTGTTCCAGTCCACATCGATGTACAGCTCGGAGTCGAACCGCGTCACCTTGTTGGTGAGTCCATACGTATATTTTATCTCCATGGCTTTTTCGCGGTCGACGGGCGGCGTGTTGGTGACCTTTACCTGGTCTGCATTGGTATAGTCGGGCACCACCAGGTTGTCGAACAGCTTGTGTTGGTCCTCCTGGCGGATGTTGGTGGACATGTACAGGATGTTCTTTTTCGATTCGCCGTGGATGGTCATCGCGCCCTGGCCCCGCAGGAGGTCGCCCTCCAGCACAAGGCTTTCCTCTTGTAAGATGAGGTTCTGGTCGGCGCCCGCCACGGGCACTTTTTTGACGATGAACTTGTCGCCGTTCTCGATCAGCATTTCCTTTCCCTGGATGCGTTCGCCGTGCATGCCGAGGGCGATGTATTTTTCCGTGGCGTCGAGAATGTACTGTTTATCGCCGACGGCGACCGTGCAGATCATGTGGTTGTCGACGGCCAGCGAAGGCACCTCGTAGCCATAGGGAATGCGGTTGGTGCCGATCCAGGTGATGCGGGCATCGAACCCGGCGATCTTCAGCATTTCCTTGGTGAGGTTGGCCATGCCCTTGCAGTCGCCGTAGCGGTTGTTGTACACATTCTGGGCGGCGTCGGGCTTGAGGCCGGCGATACCGTCTTCAAACGCGATGTATTTGATGTTGTCCTGCACCCAGTAGTAGATGGCCTTGATCTTCTCTTCGGGCGTTTTGGCCGTGGCCGTGAGGCGG
This sequence comes from Dawidia soli, assembly GCF_018598185.1. Taxonomy (GTDB): domain Bacteria; phylum Bacteroidota; class Bacteroidia; order Cytophagales; family Cyclobacteriaceae; genus Ohtaekwangia; species Ohtaekwangia soli. Next base: position 46,988 of record NZ_JAHESC010000037.1, on the reverse strand, counting down.
GCCACCTCGGCTTTCAGGGGGGCCTGATCGTTCTTCACCTCCTTGACGAGGCTGGCGTACCACTTGTACAGATCGTCCACCGACGCGATGACGTTGGTCTTTACATTACTGGCCGTGAAGTCTTTGCTGATCACCACCAGGTGGGGGTAGTTGTGCAGCGGGCCCAGCGAGTGCGGCTCGCCTTTCATCGCTTTCAGGTCTTTAGCCGTGTAGCGGTATAGCTTGCGCGAGCCGTCGGGCGTCACGGTGCGGGTGATGCCGTAGCCCTCGAAATTCTTTTCGATGAATTCCACGGTGGCGCTGTTGGGAATGCTGAAGGTGATCGTGCGCTCTTCGACCGGGAGCTCGTCGTGGAAGAAGATCTTGGTAAGATACCGCGTGTCGGTGTAGGTCTCGCGGGAGGTGAACGTCACCTCCGTACCCGGCGAGAGCAGGAAAAACTTGTAGGCACAGACCTTGGCGTCCGAATAGAAGACGTCTTCGACCTCGTAGTTACCGCAGGTCTTCGACACCGGTACACTTTTGCCGGAGGCGTAATTCACCTCGGTGTCGCCCACGGTGATGTTGTCGTTGTAGAACACCGGGCGGTTGTAGGTCACGCTGCCGTCGAGGGAGATGATGTCGAGCTGCTCTTTGAGCGTGGCCTGCAGGGTGCTGTTGCGAATGTCGAAGGTGTACTCCGACCGGTAGCCGTACGAAGCCAGCTTGGCGTCCTTGAACCTGGCGCGCAGGGCGGCGGCCCGTTCGGCATTGGTGTTCTTCTGCGCGGTGGCCAGGACCGGCAGCAGCAGCATAGCGACAGCCAGGACGGCGTTTTTACCGGCGATGTGTAAGCGATGGATAGAGAGGTGCATTGGCCTTCGGCGGATTACCCAACAAGTATACGCCGTTGTTTCTGCGCGAAAAATGCATTACCCGGGTTTATAGAACTGTTGTAAGATGCAACGGGCTTTTGAATAAAAAGGAACGCCGAAAGGTACAAGGCAAACAATGTTACAACACAAGCGCGCGCTCCATGCGTTAGGACAGGCCCATCCATCGATCCTCCGGCGCGGGAGAACAGACGGACGGGCTGTTGTGTGGGGTGTTACCGGTTACGGTTGCCAGACGTAACAGGCAATGCCTTCATACGTCCAGGATGGCCCGGATACTTCGCCCAGGTGGAGCGTGTAGAAGTGGTCCTTGGTGACGGTGTTGAAATAGCGGTAGAGCGGCCGGGTGCCGGCAACTTGCGTGGCGGAGACGTAGCAGGCGACGCCTTCGTACGTCCACGATACCTCGCCAAAGTTCATGGTGTAGAAGTGGTCCATGGTAACGGCATCGTAATAGCGGTAGAGCGGAACCGTGCCGGGCGTAGGGGTAGCGTAGACATAGCCGGAACCGCCTTCGAACGCCCAGCCGTTGCCGGTCGGGCCTATTTCGTTGGTGTGGATGGTGTAGAAGTGGTCGGTGTTGGCGCTGCTATAGTATCGTAGTAAACGGCGTGTGCCGGGCTGATGGGGGTAGACCACGCCGAATGCGATGAAGTCGTAGAAGGTGAAGCCATTCCAGTTGAGCACGACGGAGTTCATGACGGAGTTCGCATCCGTCACCGGAGTGTCGGTAATCAGGGTGCCGTTGGTCTGGTCGGTATGCCGAAAGCCGAAGTTGTGCCCGAACTCGTGGGTCATAGCGAATTGCTTCTGGCTGGCAGGAAGCGAGCTGGTGTACGCGGGATTTATCTGAACGGTAGAGCCCGCGTTGCCGGCGGCATCGGGGAGCAAAGCCCGTGCGATGACGCCCGGTTCGATCGCGGCATTCATGGAAACGGTGATGCTCGCGCCGGCCGCGGTGGTCGTGACCGAGGCGTGGATCTTCGAGTCCGCGCCGGTATTCCAGTTGGAGATGGCCTGGTTGATGGCCGTCACCCACACGGCAGGCACGTCGGTGTTGATATAGACCGTGATGTTGGCGGCTACCGCGGGCGTTAACAGGTACATATACTGCCGCTGCTCCGTACGACCGGCGGCGCTTTTTTCTGTTTGTGACTTCACGTAGTGGTCACGGGCATTTTGCAGCGGCATGACCATGTCTCCATCGATGAGGAAGGTGTCGTCTGCAAAGGTGATGTCATTTAACGGCGTGCCTGTCGTCTCTGATAAAAACGATTTCAACACGGCGATGTCGTTGGCTGATGTTTGGGATCCAGTGGGCTGTACGTCATTGTCTTGCTGACAAGATCCGAAAAGCATGGACAGGATAGCAAGCAGGGAAAGGATCTTCCCGAGGGGAAATTTTACATTGTGCATAATGTTTTTGTTTGTGGTATAAAATAACGTTTCAATAACGGTGTCAATATAAAGTATATTGCTTGCAGGGAATGATCGATTAGTAATATTTTTTTTGTTATGATTTTTTGAAGATATAGTATGGGTAATATGTGATGGCTATCATGCAATCTGTGAGGTTCTTACGCGAAACGCTTCGGGCGGGTAGTACCTTATTTTTCCGGTGCAGATAGATGATTCGTTGCCTTCCGTTTCCAGCCCCGAAGGGGCGCAATACAATAGCCCAGGCTAGAGCGGTAGCGGAGGCCTGGGAACAGACAACACAGCGATACCCAAGCCCTGAAAGGGCGTAACAGCTACCCAACGGTCACGTCGTCATCTATATAACTACATACCCCCCACGCCACTCACAACTCTATAATGTGACCGACTTAGACTGAAAAAATGTCAACTTTGGAAACAGGCCGATAGATCGTGCATACTTCAGAAACTCGGCATTGTTCATTTCATGATCATCGCCATAAACACCAAAGTAAATTCGTGTCAGGCCCTTGGCGGCATGGATGGCATCGATGATATGTTTGTCGAACGCGGGGTCCAGCGAAAGACCGAAAATAACCAACACACCTTCTGTGTTCTGCAGCGCTTGCAAACACTTGCGCAAATAGCGATTGCTATCGATCTGGTATTTCTTTTTACTCGAATCACCCTCGGCCACGAAGATGGGATACTGGCCTTTTTCGATCGATGCTTTGATAAGTTGCTTGAGCTTGCCCTTTTTACCATTCCAGGAAAGCTTGATCAACGATTTGCCCTGGCGTACAATATGCAACGCGCCGTGGAGAAAATAGATCCGGGACGGCCCCTGAAAACCGGTGAAGCACAGGTCACCCTCTACTCTCCGGAAACCGTCGTCCCATTTTTCGTCACCGCTCATGATGAGCCAATATAAGATCAGGTCATAATTTGTGGTGAACAGGTTGGTGAAGCCTTCCATGAACGCGTGCGCGTTTTTCGTTGTCGCATCGTCCATGAAATCTTGGTTTTCAGGGTGGTTCTCCGAAATTACGCCGACGAGGATCTTGCGGATGGCATCTCTGTCTGCCGGGATCGTTTCATCCAGCTTCTGGTTGTAATTCTCCGCGATCCAAAGACACTCGTCGTAGGCCTTCAGTACCCGTTCAAAATTTGTTTCACCCAGCTTTTCAAAAACAGCGATAGCCTCGCGTGTCAGTCCTTTCTCCCGGGCTTTCTGATACAGCGACCTGTAGTCAAATATAGCATCGGCGAACGCCCGGCTGAACCCGTTTCCCACCAACAGGTTTGTGTCGGTGCGCGGACCGCTCTTTTCTATCTCGTCCAGTACTTGCGGGTAGGTCAAAATGGCCATTCGGTTTATACGTGCAGGTGATCGTAACAAGATACGTTTTTTTGGTGCTTTTGCAGACATGGTTTGACGTTTGGTGGCTGGCGTCCCTGCCGCACCGGGTGATGGCCGTGGTACGGGCACAAAAATTTACGTACTTGCCAAAAATATATCACCACTATGGCGGCAAACCTCCAGATCCATCCGTACCTGTTTTTCGGCGGCAGCTGCCGGGAAGCCATGCAATTCTATAAAAGCATTTTCGGCGGCGAGCTGATGATATCCACCTTTGGCGAGAGCCCGGCGGATGCCCACAGCAGTCCCGCGGCGAACTCCGACGCCATGAAAGACAAGATCATGCACGCCAGCCTGAACGGGCCCGTCAGGATCCTGGCCAGCGACAACCCCGAGCTGATCCATCCCCGGAACGACGGCCAGTTCGCGTTGTCCATAGAAGGCACGGACGAAGCGTTGTTGACGGAATATTTCCATAAGCTGAGCGACGGCGGCCGTATCCAGGCAAAGCTGGGCAAGCAATTCTGGGGTGACACGTTCGGCATGGTAGAGGATCAATACGGCATCACCTGGATGATCAGTATCAAGGTGCCGGCACAGTGACCCGCATTACATGTATTTCTGCCGGAACTGCTTGGGGCTCATGCCCGTTTCCCTTTTAAAGATCTTGATAAACCCCGTAACACTATACCCGAGCTTGTAGGCCACGGTCTTGATCGGCAGCCGCTCTTCGTCCAGTAAGATCTGCTGCGCTTGCCTGATGAACTCGCGCGCGTAGAACTGGTGCACGGTAATGCCGAAGGCTTTCTTAAAATCCTGCTTGAGCTTTGACAGGCTCACGCCCGCCTCGTAGGCCAGCTCGGTGAGCGTGGGAGGCTGGTCGATGTGGGCGAGGATATACTGGGCGATCTTGGCCAGGCGTGCCCGGTCGATGTTGGAGCAGTCGACGGAGATATACCGGATGCCGCGCTGCTGATCGTTCCACCGGTCCTGGGCGAGCGAATACAACTTGCGGATGAGCACATATACGCGCAGCGGGTAACCATCGTGCTCCAGCGCGGCGCGGCGCGTTCGATTGAGTATTCTGGCGAGGGAAGCGGCCAGGTCTTCCAACTGGCGGTCTGGCGAGACATAGGGGGCCTGCTCAGTCTTACTGATATTCGTTGCCTTTTTTACCATCTTTGTGTCCACAACAATTTCCTTAAAACGACTACATACACATGTTGATAAGTGCCGGCACTGCTTTGTCAATGCAGGCGGCGCTACAGACTATTGGGCGTGATCATGTATCGAATGTACCGCTTATAGTTTCCTTGATGTTGACAAAAGTTTACGTTAGGAGTATAGAATGTTACGAAATTGTAGTAGTGACGTATGCGAAACGGATTTTGGTAACGTAGGAATAATAATCATGAGACGATGGTATAAACAAAAGGACCAGGTTGCGCCTGGTCCTTTTGTGTCGTCAAGCCTGTATTATATCCGTTCGCTTCAGCCTGCGGGACGCCGGACGCAGGTACCAGGAGAGTATAATCAGGATCACAAAGATAGTTTGCCATACGACACCGCTGATACCGTCGCCGCTGGCCAGGTGTGAGACCACGGCGCCGGTCATGACAAAGAAAAATCCCGCATAGGCCCATTCTTTTACCAAAGGCCAGCCCGGTGCCAATAACACCACGACGCCGGCGATCTTCCAAAGGCCGATCAGGGTCATGACATACAGAGGATAGCCGAGGTGGATAAAGCCCTGGGCATTCCAGGGTGCGTGTACGGCCTGGGCGACGCCACCGGCGAACATGCCGGTGCACAGCAGGAGGGTGACGGTCCAATAAGTGACTTTGTGGAGCTTTTCGGAAGTGTTGGCAGTTGTCATGCGTTTGTTTTCTGCCATAATGCGCGGGACGCCGCGGATTGGACAAGCCGGCGAAAGATTTTTTTCCGGACCGGCTGACACACGCCTACTGCAGCGACTTATAATACGCGCAGGAGGTTTTCATGACGCATTCCGCGTGTTTGGGGTTGGTCGGGCGGCAGGTTTCGCGGCCGAGGAAGGAGATGGCCATGCCCGCTTCGCCCCAGTCCTTGGGCTCGATCACTTCCATGATCTGCTTTTCGATCTTCTTGGGGTCCGTGCCGGTGGCGATGCCTAACCGGGGGGCTACGCGCACCACGTGCAGGTCGACGATGATGCCTTCGGCCGGCACGCCGGACTCGCGCATGATGACGTTCGCCGACTTACGGCCGATGCCGGGCAGGGCCGTGAGCGCATCCATCGTCAGGGGAATGTTCTTGTCGTCTTTGACGGTTTGGGCCCGGCTCATGAGCCACTTGGTCTTGTTGCCGAAGTTGCGCACTTTGCTGATGAGCGGGTGCAGCGTATCTTCCGTGGCCTTGGCAAGGGCCTTCATGTTGGGGAAAGCTTTGAAGAGATCCGGCGCCACTTTGTTGATGTGCGCGTCGGAATCTTGTGCAGCGAGGATCACCATGACGACGAGCTCGTAGGTATTGCCGTAGTCCAGGGGAAACTTCTTGCCTTTATACTTTTTTAATAACGGTTGGATCTCTTTTTGCCAGTTGCGCGCTGCAGCCATAGTGTCTGTGGGTTAAGGGGTGGTAAGATACACATTTTTAGTACGTGTGTCAGCGGCCCTTACGACGGTGGCGCGGTGCGCTGTCGCCGCCGGCCGGTAAACGCTTTGTACAACGCGAGGGACGACATGACGGTCCAGAGCGCCGGTAAGATCAGCGACAAGGCGATGCGTTCGCGCGTCATGTGTACCGTATGCTGGAGGATGATCTCCGCAGGGTCGAAATGACTGTTCTGCGCATGCTGCGGGTTTACCGCGGGTGGCGGTGGCGGCGGTGTCCAGGTAATCACCTGGTAGGCGACCAGCAGGAACAGCGCCAGGTTGATGAGCAGCACGACACCCCACGTCAGCTCGACCTGCAGCGCATAGCGCGGAGCCTTGGGGTGGAGCAGCAGGATGGCCGAGATCATAAAGAAAACAAAGGGCAGGTGCTGCACGTAGCCGTGCAACCGGCTGGCCGGGATCGGCGACAGGTCCGTGAGGTCGATGGGAAGTATAGTCAGTCCCGACAGGACCGCCAGGATGTTGAGTATCGGCAGCGCGGCACCCAGCACCATGGTAAACGCCGTGAAGCGACGCAGGCGCTCGATGCCCGGCGGACGCATCGCCCGAAGGAATAGTACTATATACGCGATCGGAGGCGCGCTGTAAGCGATCGCCGCGAGGGCGACCTGCGTAGGATTGGGCGAGAGAAGTTCCATCAGCCGGTAAGTTGGACAGGGGATAAATGTAAACAATCACCGGTGTTTGGCCAACGGGCCGTGGTAAGAACAGTTACTTTGTCCAGGGATCCTCTACGATTAACCCTGGGATGCTTGTAAAATCCCTAACATTGTGCGTGACGAGTGTAAGATCATAGATCACAGCGGTAGCAGCTATAATCGCATCAGGCAATTTGATTTTATATTGTTTTCGAATATCTGCTGTCTTAAGCTTGATGGCGCGCTCTAATTCAATCACAAAAGAGTCGTGAATAAAATGATGGAGGATTGCTGTGTCTTGTTCAGATGCATTTTTCCAGCAAAGTAATTCAATCTCGGTGATAGCAGAGATGCAAGGAGGTGATTCCGTTAATAGCGTGTCAATGTATTTTTCGGCAGCAACAGGAAGTTGGCGTTGAAGATAATAGATGCAAGTGTTAGTGTCCCAGAGATGCTTTATTCCCATCCTTCTCTTAATTCGCGTAACTGGTTGTCAATTTCTGAAGGAGATTGTTTCGTCATGGCACCTTTATATTTTTCGGCCCACTTAACGGTAGCAATTTCACCTTTTTCCTGATGCAGGCGAATAAGCTCCAGGTATTCAAGTTCTTTTAAAAGCCTCAGGGCTTTTTCGTTAATTATATCGATTGTTACCGTTTGTATCATGTCGTGGAATCGAGCGTCTTGTAATATTAGTCAAAATACTTGTCTTTAAGAAATTGTTAGTTTGTAAGTTGTTGTTTGTGAGTGATTTCTGGGTAGACGGGGCTTTATCTCCCGGAGAAATACGTTCGGGGGAATTGCGTCCCCAACGATATGAACGGGTGGGCGCCGGTAACATCCCGGGTGATGGCACAATTAATTACAGCTTCTTCCAGCAAAGACATAACGACCATGAACCTTCTCGAAAATCTTCAATCGTACAACCCCGACCGCAACGTGAGCACGCCGGAACGGGTGATCTCGGGCATTGCGGGCGCCTGGATGGTGCGCTCGGCGTTTGCCAGCGGCGGGCTGCTGAAGGGCGCTGCCGGTGCCTACCTGCTATACCGCGCCATCTCCGGCCACTGCCCGGTGGCGAATGCGCTGACGCGCGATCCGGAGCTGCATGCACGCAACGTCAATGTACGCACGTGTGTGACCGTTGAAAAACCGCGCAACGAAGTGTACGCCTTCTGGCGGAAGCTGGAGCAGCTGCCGCTGTTTATGAAACACCTGGTGTCGGTGCAGGAAGCGGAAGACGGGCAGTCGCAGTGGACGGCCAAGCTGCCGGGTGTGCCGGAGCCGGTGCAGTGGTATGCGTCGATCATTTTGGATGAGCCGAACGAGCTGTTGAGCTGGGCGGCGCTGCCGGGGTCGCAGATCGATAATGCCGGTAAAGTGGAATTCCGCGATGCAGGCGTAGGGCGTACGGAGATCCGGGCGGTGATCACCTATCGCGCCCCGATGGGACTGGTGGGCGAAGGGGCGGCGCGCCTGCTGAACCCGCTGCTGGAACGCATCGTCGAAGACGATCTGAAAAACTTCAAGCACTACATCGAAAGCAGCCAAATGATGCCGGTGGACTAAGCCACCGGCAAATGTTATTGGATACTATTGTTTGATGATCTTCATCGCTCCCTGGCCGTTGATCCGCAGGATGTACAGGCCGGGGGCGTATCCCTCCGTATCGACTTCATACGACGTATGGCCGCCGGCCTGGCAGGCTCGGGCGCCGGTAATGTGGATCAGCTCCAGGGCGAACGGCTTGCCGCCTTTATGGGCTACCTGGAGCTTGCCTTTTACCGGGTTCGGAAACACGGTATAATCTGCCAGGATCGACGCTTCCACGCCCGTCACGATAAACTCCACGCAATTGCGTGCATGACAGCCGTTGCTCACTACGCCGGCGCATACCCATTGCTCACCCGCTTCCAGGCCGGTGGCCGTATACGTATTGCCAGTGGCCACGGGTGCGTCGTTGAGATACCACTGATACGTTGTGACGGCCGGGTCGGTAGAGGTTGCCGTAAACTGATAACCGGTACCGGTATGCGACATCGACACGTTAAATACGGGACGCGTGCCGGCCGACAGGGAGACCGGCATGCGGCGTGACGGGCGGTCGCCGCTCGTGTTGGCGACATATAGCGTTTGGGTCATCGTGAGTGTATCGAACACAACGCTGGTGCCGCTGACCAGGAAGGCATCTTCTTCGGCTTGCGTTCGATACCAGGCAAACGCCGTACCGCCGCCCAGCGTGACCGTTTGGGGATCGCCCAGACAGCCGCTGCCGGTGACGGCAACGGTCGGAGCGGTGTCCGCGCAGGTTTCTTCGAACGTGTGCAGCTGATTGCCCGCTACATCGGTATACTGGCTCGTGCAACCGGAGGGCCATTGGATGGATACCTCGTCGGCGGTCGTGGCATCGCCCAGACCAAAGAAAGCTTCGTCGCCCACCAGGCCCAGCGCGCCGGCATGGGTGGTGATGGTGCGACGTTGCCAGACACCGTTGACGTTGACCGACACCACGGCCCCGGTACCGGCGGCGGGCGACGTGTTGCCCCGCAGGCGTACTTTCAGCCAACCGCCGGTGGCGTTGTTCTTCAGCACGGAAGATCGGCTCAGCAGGTCGTTCGTGCCGTTGTTGTCGAAATCATACCAGGAGAATACCGAGAAGTTTTTTGCATCGAGTGCCAGGGCGTGGTTGTGGTCGTCCTGGTGGATGTTGACCCAGTTATGGCCGGAGAATCCACCCGCCCTCAGGACGTCCAGCCCCCCGTCGTTGTCGGCATAGACAAACTACGTGAGCTTGGTTTGCGTGAAGACCAGCTGCGACGGCCGGGGCTTTTCTACATAGCGGGTGCCGTCGTGCTCGAAGTAACGCAGGTAGTTGAAGTCGGACATGACCAGGGTTCGCGTGCCGTTTACATAGCCCAGGGTAAAGTCTTGCGCATGCGGCATCTGGAAGGGCGGACCGAACAGCGTAATATGCTGTTGCAGCGGTACCCGTGTAAAGCCCGTACCGTGCTGATTCAGCAGGATATACATGTCCTCTTCTTCCGCCTGGTTGATGGCGTCGATATAGCCGTCGCCGTTCAGGTCGTCCCACAGCATGCCGTCGGGCACATCTTCGATGTTGTGTTTACCCGGCAGGAAGGTGAGGTCCAGCTCCGTAAAAGTAACGCCGTCGCCGTGGTTGAGGTACGCGCGGTCGTGGTTATACCCCGACAGGTACAGGTCCAGCCACTGGTCGTTGTTCAGGTCGATCCAGAAGCTTTGGCGCGTGGCCATGCCGTCGGGGCAGATCGTACCGCCCTCGGCGGTATAGGAGCCATTGCCGTTGTTGCGATAGAGTATATTGGGCAGCGGCTGCAGCGACACGCCCGTATAGTTGGGGTGATGGCGGTTGATATATACGTCCAGGTCGCCGTCGTTGTCTATATCGGCGGTGCTCAGGCTCTGAAAGTGCTCGCGCGGGCCGGGAAAAGGTGTATTGATGCGCACGAATTTACCGGCGGTGGCGTCGTAGCGGTATACGCTGATCTTGTCGTTGGTGATAAGTGCCTCGCGTTGGCCGTCGTTGTCGAGGTCGGCCCACTGGATGAACGCGGTGCTATCGACATCCTCCAGTCCGTTGGGCGAGAGGTTTTCCATCGCGAGACGTTCCGGGCCCTGGCCGGTAGCGTTCGTGCGAAGGACCACGGCCAGGTCGGACGAGACGTGGGCTTCGTCCCGGGTCTGGACCAGGAATACAAAGCCGTTGTCCGCGGCCGACCCATATACCGGCACGGTGGATCCGCCGCGCTCCAGGTCGTGGTAGACAGTGCCGGTCGGGGTGAAGGTGCCGCTGGCAAAAGTATGCAGGTCAAACCCGGACTTACCGTCGGCGGGCGTAGCCACCGCAACGGTGCCGTTATAGCCCACCGCCAGGCGGGTGTTGGCGGCGGAGAGTGCCGCCGTATGTGTGAACAGGTCTTGCTGCTGATCGATGTGGAAGTTGTCGCCCAACACGTATAGCGTGGCCGTCATGCCGCCGTTGGTCGCCGCCAGCAGATAGAGCTTGTTGCCGTATACTTTGCCGTCGAGCACGGCGGGTACGCTGGGCGTGGCCACCCGCGGTGTGCCGTCGGACTGTGTGCGCACGAGGGCTCCGTTGCCGGTATTCTCGTCGCGGCCCACGAGCAGCAGGTCACCGTTGGTAGCCTGGCCGATGTAAAACACTTCGGTGTTTCCGGGCAGGGTATAGGTACGCGTGGTTTGTACGTTGAGGTTGGCGTCGGTCAGGAACAACTGCGGGTTGCGGAAGCCGTTGTCGTTGAGTACGCTGATGACGACGGCCGCACCGTTGCCGGCCAGGCCGGCCACCCGGCCGCCGGTAAAGTCGCCGGTATAGAGGGTCTTCCGGTGACGGTCGGCCAGGTCATAGTTGGTCGAGTGAAGCACCAGCGTACCGCCGTGCTCGCCACCGACCGCAAACACGCGGGTGGATGTCAGCCCGAGCCCGCGGTAGGGGAATGTCGAAGCCGGCGTTGTTTCGAGCTGCCAGCGGTTTATCAGGCGTCCTTCGGAATCGAGCCGGTTGAGATAGGCAAGCGGGTCGGTGAGGATGAAATACGTTCCGTCGGGTGCCTGCAGGACTTCTGCCGGCAGCGAGCTCTCCGCGACGTAGCGCTCAAACGGCGCCTGTGCGCCGGCGGAGTGGAAAACGAAGAGGGAACAGAGGCAAACAAAAAAAGAAAAGTGTGTAAACTGTTGAATCATAGCAACGCTTAAATCGTGTTAAACAATATATCACCATGGCCCTGGAGATAAGCAAATAACGGAAAAATGCGGGAATACGTTGTATGATCAAGCGTGGAACGGCCGGTGTGGATGAACACCGGCCGTGAAGCTTCCGGGCCCGTCGACGGGCCGGGTTGTCAGGACCCCAGTTTATACTGGATGGGCAACACCATGCGTGTGCGTACGATCTTGCCACCGGCTTTGCCGGGCGTCCACCGGGTGAGTTTAGCCACCCGCAGCGCCTCGTCGTCAAGCCCTTTGGATACACCCTTCTGCACGTTGGCCGCCGACACACTGCCGTCTTTTTCTACCACGAAGCGGATGAACACCGTACCTTCAACGTGGCGTTTACGCTCATCCGTGGGGTATTTGATGTTATCCTTCAGGAACGTCAACAAACCCTGCATACCGTTTTGATAATATTCCGGCATCTCGTCGACGACCTCCAGTACCGCGTCCTGGGGGGCGCTGGTATAAACATCGCGGGTCGCGCGGAAGGAGGCATCGGCATCGGGAGAGACCCCGGCAAATACATCCCGGGCAGGTTCTTGTTGGGCTGCAACCTGTTCACTGCTGACAATAAAATAACAGAATGCCGTGGCACAGAACGTTAGCATCGCCACCCGGGCGGTGGAGAGGCCGGTCTTATGTTGTTTGATCATGTTGATACGTTTTAAGATGAATGAATGAGAAAACGAATGGGCGATGGGAACGTCGGCCGACGCTAAAGCAACCTTCGCCAGCAGGCTGCAGTATTCACGCACCTCACTGTCCGCCGCCGAGCGCGCATCGGCTTCGAACTCGTGAAGTTCCGTCAATAATCGTTTATAGATCACCAGGACGGGGTTGACCCAAAAGACGGCCTGGAGTATATAGATCCACAGAATGTCGAGGGAATGATATTGCCGTACGTGCACCTGCTCATGGCGCAGCACCCACGTGCGTGCGCCCGGCAGCGTCCCCTCGCTGCCGAGGAAGATCCGGCCGAAGAAGGAGAACGTGCAATGCGGAGCGGGTAGCACCGCCACGGGTATACCGTGGTAAGAATCCGTGGCACGGTGCCGCCGCGCCAGCCGGGCCAGCTGCCACAAGCGGAAGAGCAGGCGTATGGCAAAGAAGGTTATACCGGCGCCATAGAACCAACGCATATACCACCATCCATCCGCCGCCGCGGAGGGTGTGTTTTGAGGGCCGACCGTGATCACGTCCAGCCAGGCCGTGGGCATGACTTGCTCTACGGAGAGGTCTGTGCCCGGAGCCGCGGTGTGCCAAAGCGGTATAACGATCGACACCAGCGTGGCGCCCAGCAGGATGCACCGCTGCGACGTAAAAGCGGTCTGCCGCCACAGGAACAGCCGGTATAACAATAGCAAAAAACACAGGCAGAGGTTCGCCTCCAGGAAGTAGTTGAGCCAGGGAGTCATGGTTTTCCTTTTTTAGCGTCTTTTACTTCGGCCAGTAATTTTTGTACGTCGGTCGCGCTCAGTTTGTTTTCGCGCGCAAAAAAAGACACCAGGTTTTGAAAGGAACCATCAAAGTATCCTTTGAGCAGGTTGTTGAGGTAGAACTTGGTATACTTCTCTTTCGTGATAAGCGGATAATACTCGTGTGTTTTGCCATAGGCCGTATGATCGACAAAACCTTTAGTCTCCAGAATACGCACGATGGTCGACACCGTGTTATACGCCGGCTTCGGCTCAGGCATGGCTTCGACAAGATCTTTTACAAAAGCTTTCTCCAGCTTCCACAGGATCTGCATGACCTGGTCTTCCGCTTTTGTCAATTCCTTTATGTCTTTCATAGCGCGCAATGAACAATAGATGAAAATGTCACCCGGTATAGCGGGCGGTTGTTTGTAGTACTAAGTAATTAGTTGTAAAACTAATAGTTTAGTTGATGAGAAGCAAGGGAGTTAACTAATTTTTTAGTTGATGGGGCGTTTGCCTGGATCGGCGAGTATGATTCCTCTGTTTCTATACTTTCTGGCGGCGGGATAGGGGGTGGGGCGACCGTGGAGTGGTGTATGGTTGCGCAGGTTACGACGTTACCGTTGGGCAGTCGGGAGACTGCCCCCATGCTGGGTCCGAGTCTCCGCTCCGAGGCGGAGCTAAGACTCGAACCAGAGGTCACTTTTTTGCGCGCTGCGCGCGCTGATTGCTTTGCTCTCCCGAAGGCTTTGCCAGTGGTATACTTAATGCTGCGGGTTTTCCGAACACGGGTATATCACCCGCCCAGGTAAAAGGCTGGATGCGTGCAGAGCGGCGGCCGCCGCAGCCTTGCCCCGCACCGGGATTGGCGTGGTAGAACAACCAATGCTCTTTGCCGTCCGGCGACGTAAAGAAGCTACAGTGGCCGGGGCCAAAGGCCTGTGCGTCGGCATCGGTCGAGAAGACCGGCTCGCGCGTCTTTTTCCAGGAGGCCGGGTCGAGCAGGTCGGCGTTGGCATCGGCGGTCAGCAGTCCCAGCGCATAGTGGTCGGTCCAGCAGCCGCTGGCGGAATAGACGATATGTACCTTGTTACCGTGCGTCAGGAACTGAGGCCCTTCGTTGACGGTGGGGGTGTTGCCGGCGGCAAAGCCATGTACCTCCCACGGCTGCTCCGGCCGCGAGATGCGCACGCGGGGGCCTTCGGGCGTAAGCGGGTCGCGCATGCGGGTTATATAGATGTCCTGGCTTATGTTCCGGTCGCCTTCCCAACCGGACCATGCAAAGTATAGCTTGCCGCGATGCTGAAGCAGTGTGCCGTCGATGGCCCACCTGTCGTCGGCGAGGCCAACCTTGCCCTGGTCGGTCCACGTGCCGGTAAAAGGATCGTCGGAGGTATTTTCCAGCACCCACATGCGGTGATGATGGTTGTTGCCATCGTCGGCGGCATAGTAGCAGTACCAGCGGCCGTTGGCGAAATGTACCTCGGGCGCCCACAGTTCTTTGGCATGGTCACCGGTGGCGGGCGGTGTCCAGATGGTCTTGTACTCGGCCTGTGACAGCGTGCTCATGGTGCGTGTGCGGTACAGGCGGATGTTGCTGCCGGTGGTATGGGTGACATAATACCAGCCGTTGTGCTGCACCACCCAGGGGTCGGCACCCGAGGGCAGGAGGGGATTACGGAAGGTGGCACGCGGCGCGGCGGTGGCGGCCGGGGTATCTGTTACGGCATGGTTGGAACGGCATGCTGCCAGCAGCGCCAGGGTTGCGAAGAAAAGCGGGCGCACGCGGCGCCCGGGATACAGAACAAACAAGGTCATACGGTCGTGGTTGCGAATGACCCCAAGGTACACATTTCTCTCAGATCACACGCTTGCGGTGCCGGCTGTCTTGCAGGTCGGCGTCGCTGAGCTTCATCTTGCGCACCTGCGTGGGCGGGTAGCCATAGCGATCTTTAAATGCCTCCGAGAAGTTGGCCAGCTTTTTATAGCCGATGCCGTGCGCGATCTCCTGCATGGTCTGCTCGGTGGTGCGCAGCAGCTCGAGGGCTTTCTTGAGCCGCTCTTCGATCACGAACGAGTACAGCGGAATGCCGAACAACGTCTTGAAGCCACGCGCCAGCTTGATCGGATCCATGTCCACCTGCGTGGCGATGAGCCCGATGGTAAAGCTGTTGCTGACGTGGTCGAGGATATACTCGTGCGCCTTGTGCAGCTTTTCAATTTCGCTTTGGCGCAGGCTGAGGTTGCGTGGGTTCTGGCTGGAGGTATTGCTGTGCTGCAGGCAAAGCAGCAGCAACGTGAGGATCTTACCGCGCAGGAACTCCTCGCGCGTGTCGCCGGTGAGCATGTTGGTGAGGATGTCCCACAGGATCTTGTGCATCTCGGGCAGCGTGTGCAGGTGGCGCGTGCTGAGCGAGCAGGGGATGCCCTTGCCCACATGCTGCATGAACAATTTGAGCGGCGGGAAGATGTCTTCGAACTGGTGCAGGTAGCCGGGGGTGAACTGAAAGCTCAGCGAGCGGTATTTACCCGGCGGCATGAAGTACGAGCAGCGCAGCGACGGTACGTAGACCATGTTATACTGGTTGCGGCGCAGGGTGCCCGCCGGAAAGCCGGTGATGTTATACTGCAGGTGATCGTCGATGTTGAAGTATAGCACCAGGCACGGACGGTTCTCGCTCATCACCAGGTTGGCGGGCTGTTCCGGCTGCTCGCACGAATAGGTGATGGTACAGTGCTCGATGCGGTGCTCGATCAGACCTTTCAGGACAAAATTTCCCTCCGGGTCTTCGAATACAAAATCTTCGCGGTGGGGATTGGGGTTCTCATCACTGGGGAGCAGAACGGGATAATCTAAACGGTTGAACCACATACGGTTTGGGGTTAAATGTTACGGTTACCATAAATTTTGCGATATCCTCATAGAGACCGTTTACGTATTCGGGAGCATTTTTTACGTTTTTTGAAAATGTTTCCCCAAAACGCACACTTTTTCCTGTCCTGAAAACCCCGTAAATCCCAAAATAAACACCCGTTCTTCTTATACCATGTGCAAAGCGCTGAGTCTTATGCTTAGTGACGGCAGGGCGTACAATGAGGAAAGATATCATCAATATGTACACCCGGTGGCCGGACAAACCAGAGCCTATGAGTCGATTGATCTTTGCGGTGCGAGGTATGGTCTCGCTGATGTTTGTATTGATGCCGCTGGCGTTTGCCGGTGCGCAAGTACACAAGCCTGTGAAGTGGGGCTTTGTGTCTGTGCCGGGTAAAGGCAGCGAAGCGACGCTCATGATCACGGCCACGCTGGAAGACGGCTGGCATATATACTCGCAGTTCCTCGATGAAGGCGGCCCGCTGCCCACGACCATTTCGTTCACGCCTTCTCCCGAATATACCCTCGTCGATAAAGTAAAAGAAGAAGGCGTCGCTGTCAAGAGCTACGACAAGACCTTTATGATGGACATCGTGTGGTATGCCCGCAGCGTTGTATTCTCGCAGAAGGTAAAGCTGCATGCGCCGCTGACGATCATTCAGGGCAAGGTAGAGTTTATGGTCTGTACCGACGAGATGTGTCTGCCGCCCGAAGTGGTCAGCTTTAACCTCGAGACGAAGGCCGATAAGCCCGAGAAGCGCGGCGCAACGCGGGAGATCGGACAGACGGAAAGTACGGCGCCGGCCCAGGCGCCCACGCACCACGACAATGCAGAACCTCCGGCGATGACCCCGGTGGAAACCGCCTATACGGCCGCGCCCGACCCGCGGCAGGAGCCGGCGTTTCCGCCGCTGGTCCCGACAAATCATACAAAAGACCTTGCCACACCGGTTGATGCTCCACCGGTGGCAGATGCAGCTGCAGGCGCCGTGCCAGCCACGGAGCCGTCAACGGCATCCTCTCCCTGGGGCATCTTCATCGCGGGTTTCCTGGGCGGCCTGGCTGCCATCTTCATGCCGTGCATCTTTCCGATGCTGCCGTTTACGGTGGGGTATTTTACCAAGCGCAGCGCCGGCCGGAAGGGCGCTGTGCGCACCGCGATCCTGTATGGCGTTTCCATCATCGTGATCTATGTTGCCGCCGGCATCGGCATTACGCTGGCCTTTGGCAGCGACGCCCTGAACAACCTGTCGACCAACGGCATCTTTAATTTTATCTTCTTTGTGCTGCTGGCACTCTTCGGCGCTTCCTTCCTCGGAGCCTTTGAGATCCGGCTGCCGCACGCCTGGATAAACCGTGCGGACGCGCAAGCCGACCGCAGCGGCCTGACGGGTATATTCTTTATGGCCGCCACGCTGGCGCTGGTATCGTTCTCGTGCACAGGCCCGATCATCGGCACATTGCTGGTCGAGGCGGTATCGATCGGCGGCGGTCTGACGCTGGGCCCCATCCTGGGCATGACCGGCTTTTCGCTCGCCCTGGCATTGCCGTTCACCCTGTTTGCCATGTTTCCGTCCTGGCTGAGGGCCCTGCCCCGCTCGGGGGGCTGGCTGAACAGCGTCAAGGTGGTATTGGGTTTTCTGGAGCTGGCGCTGGCCCTGAAGTTCCTTTCGAACGTCGACCTGGCTTATCACTGGAACTGGTTTGACCGCGAAGTGTTCCTGGTGCTGTGGATCATCCTGTTCGGGGCCCTGGGCTTTTACCTGCTGGGCAAGCTGCGCCTGCTGCACGACGCGGCGGTCGAGCGCCTCGCGCCCGGGCGGCTGTTCCTGGCGCTGTTGTCGCTGGCGTTTGCCCTGTACATGGTGCCCGGCCTCTGGGGGGCACCGCTCAAGGCGATCGCCGCCTTTCTGCCGCCCCAGCAGACGCAGGACTTTGATCTGTATACCAGCCGCCTGGTCGCCGCGGCACCCACCGAACAGGCGCGTAAAAAGTACGACGACATCTTTCACGCGCCCCATAATCTGAATGCATTCTTCGATTATGAAGAAGGCCTGGCGTATGCGCGGCGGGTGAATAAGCCCGTGATGATCGACTTCACCGGCCATGCCTGTGTGAACTGCCGCAAAATGGAAATGACCGTGTGGACGGAGCCGGACGTGCTGCAGAAGCTGCGGGAAGAATATGTATTGATCCAGTTGTACGTCGACGACCGCACGGCGCTGCAAACCGAACCGACGGTTTCGCCCTATAGCGGCCGCGTGTTGGAAACGCTGGGAAATAAGTGGAGTGATTTACAGGCGTCAGTATTTAATACCAATGCACAGCCCTACTATGTGCTGGCCGATGGCACCGGTGCGCTGCTGGTCAACGCCCGGGGGGCAGACTATGACGCCTCGAGCTTCGGACAATTTTTAGAAGAAGGTTTGCGTCGCTTCCGGCAGACGGCCGGACGAGCACACGCGATACCCGAAAAGCTAGCGTCGGGAAACTGACGCATACCTGTGGCTCAGCAGGTATAATAAAGAACACGTTATACAAAGAAAATTTCCGTTGTGGTTAAAAACCCTCTCTCAGGATGACATTCAGGGCCGGTATGCGGATTCTTGTTTTTATTTTAGGATTCATCATACGATTTAGGTTGAAAAAGAGTTATGCAACGCTACCGGCACCTGAGGTCACCGATTCGTACAGCACTGGTCATGTTATTGTTGATAGAACAGGTTCAGGAGGAAAAGCCCGAGGCGCGACGGTTACGGCGCTGAGGGCTTTTTTATTACCTTTACTTTTGCCCATACCCGTGTGAGGGTAGGGGGTACGATAGGTGGTTTCCTCTGACTCAACCCTATGCCCATACTCACACAGCGACCGGTAGATAAATAGAAAGAGAGTGCCAGAAAGTTACGTGAACAATCCAGCGGTATCGAGGTTATCTAAAAAAAAGCTAAAATGTGGTACAACACCCTTCCGGTCTTTTCCTTTTTCCGTACAGGGTGGCGATAGCCTTGAAAATACTTTTGGTAATAATAAAAATATTTTCCGTTAAATTTCATGAGTTCGAACATACTTCCGAAATTAATACTCATAGTTATGGTCCTGCCGATCGCCGTCACGTTCCGCCGGAAGCTATATTATACCAAAGAAGCCCAATCTGACTGCCTGATAGATATGTTTTTAAGTAGATCTGCGTCTATCAAAGAACCAGCATAATGAGAAAGTTCTTTTTGTATTTAAGCGACGAGTTTAACCGGTTCTGGCAGATAGAGGTGCTTAACAGCTCAAGTACGATCACCATTACGGAAGGGAGCGTAGGAACGCTTGGAAAAGTCACTAACCGCGTATGTCTCAGCGAGAAAGAGGCATTGAAGGAAGCGGTCATGATGGCCTACGAAAAGCAACGCGAGGGATATTATGAGGGGCAGGAAGGGTTTATCAAAAAGTATGAGCTGCCACGTTCACTGAAAGAAAGCCTCGTAGCCGAACGCACGTTCATCATACGCGACCAAAAGGTCGTATTGCCGCAGGCTGCCGACATCCGGCTCATCAGCGTGCTGGTGGAACATCAGCCCGACCTGATTTGTCCGGGCCGCACGCCGGGCGAAGATCCCTACCGCCACCTGCGCGGCGTGTATTGCACGACGGCCTATGAGCTGGCCATGCTGCGTGACGAAACCACAGACCGCCGTCTCATCTGGCTGCCGCTCCTGGAATTATACGCCCGCTGGGATGCCGCCGAAAAACAGATATACATTTACCCCGGGCAGACCTGGGCCGACATCGAACAGGATATCGCCGGCTATCTCGACCCCCATCCCGACGACAAGGCGCGGTACAACAACATCGAGTGCAGCTACGCCGTTTGGGACTACTTTGACTTCAAGCCCTACAACCTGCCCGAGCGGATAAACGAAATCATCAACACCCCTTCCGAAACCCGGCGGGAGCGGGCCGAAGAATTTATGCGGCAATACGAAATGCGCCTGCTGCGCCATCCCGCCACGGAGTACATGGAGGACGCCTACAACGCGCTGGTCACACTTTACCACCTCATCGGCCAATGGTACGAAGAAGACGCCGATTATTATAAGGCGGTAAAGTGGTTCGAGCGGAGCTTGCTGATCGTGCATCAGCTGCATTCCCCGCAGATCCGCGTGTTTGCCGACATCTTTCTGCAGCTCAGCTTTTGCTACCTGGAGATGTCGCGTTTCGATCTGTCGCTGTTATATATCAACCTGTACCAACGGTATGACCCCAAGTCGCAGGAAGCCTGCGAGCAGATCCGCGACTCGATCGAGCGGTCGCGCGCCTTGTATGAAAAGGCGATGGAGGCATATTGGAAGGCACTGGAAGTGGTGACGGCCGAGTCGTACGAAGAGGCTATACGCATCACCCACCAGGCCCTGGAGGTTGCACCCAACGACCCGGCCCTGCACTTTAACCTGGCCTGTTTTTATTCCATCATCAACCAGGACAGGGAAGCATTGTATTATTTTGAGCTGGCCCTCAAGAAGGGCTTTAATGACGAAGAGAAGATCCGCAACGACGAGGACCTGCGCAACATCCGCGATCACAAGGAATTTATCGAGATCCTGACGAAGTACTTTCCCTGAGCAGGCTTCGCCCCGGTTAAATAAAGAAAGCCATGCGGGTGCATGGCTTTTTGAGTTTTTGTAGGTTGAGTTGTTTGTTCGGGTGGGGTGTCATTGCCCTTGTTTGACGGCACTCGGCGTGAAGCCGAACCGACGCTTGAAGGCGGAAGTAAAGTTCGGCAGGTTCTTGTAGCCTACCGCCTCGGATACTTCCACAACCAGTTTGTCTGTGTCGCGCAGCAGGTGGATGGCGCGTTGCATGCGTTCTTCGGTCAGCAGCGCAAAGACGGTCGTGCCGTATACCTGCTTGAAACCGACTTTCAGTTTAAACACGTTGATGCCCACCTTCTGTGCCAGCTCGTCGAGCGTACAGGGCTCTTCCAGGTTGGCCACCAGGTATTGGCGCGCTTCTTCGATGCGTTCGATGTCTGAATGACGACGCAGCGGACGCACAAAGTTACCCTCGGGTGTGATGTTCTGCAGCGCCAGCATCAGCAGCTCCAGTACCTTGGCCTGCAGGAACATGCGACGGATCTTGCCGGTGTACGTGCATTGCAGGATGTGCTGGATGATGGCCATCATTTCGGGTGTAGCCGACATGTTGGCGCGGTTGATCTGGGCCGGTGTCGACCCCAGGCTGTCCAGGAATGCCGAGAGCAGCGGGAACGGCTCTTCCCAACGCTTGAGATAGGCGGGCGTAAAGTGAATGATAAAGGACTCATACTCCTGCTCGCCACGGAACGTGCGGGTGGACTCCATCTCCGGCAGGTAAAACATGTTGTACTGGTTGCGGAAGATGACACCGCCGGGCAAACCCGGAGTGGTGTAGTTAATATCGTTCCGTACGGCGAAGTGAAATCCCAGAAACGGACCCGGTACGGAATACGATACGGTCATATCCTCGCGACAGCTATACGTGTTGTGCAACAACGTATAGTCCTCGCACAGGATCTCGCGGAAGACCAGGTTGCCATAAGGCCCCGCGGCAACGACGGTGAGACCGTCTTCGTCACATTGTAACGGCTGAAGCAGCGCCCGGCCGTGGCCTTGCACCGATACCTTCAACTGACTGTTGAAATACTCCCTGTTTTTTGAGTTCATACTTTACATGTTCACAAAATTGCATTTATCGATAAGAGGGTCTTGTAAAAGTCTATGTAGTACATCCTTGTTACAATTCGCAGCCTATGGCGGCACAACGATCAACACGCAATTGTACTTCTCTTTCTAAAAAGTCTGCCTGTTTCCAGAACAGTTGACGGTGTGCTATGAAAGCACGTTGTTAAAGCTTGAAAATAGAAAAAGAAAAAATGTTTACCAATAATCTGTGTTGCAATCAAAAGCATTTTAAAACGATTTGTCGGCTGCGTGGGGAAATCGCTCCCCGTCAGGTTTGTCGTAACGTTTGCCGATCGCGTGAGGTGTGTAAATACACCTCGTTAAAAAATCATACCTCCGGTCATACCGGAAAAATCATGTATGATTAACACTTATGCGGGCGTAGGTTAGAGATCAGGTGTTATTGTTAAAACGTGTGGGGTATGCCTTTTTGTATACGCCTCTTAATTTTTTTCCGATTGATTGATCAGCCAGGTGTACGCTTCCGGATACGACGCAAAGATGCGCACCGTTACATTGGTGGTCGGCATCGCACGCCGGGCGGAAAGGTTGGCGAAAATATTGCCCGACGAGATCCACGCAAAGTGTGTAAGCCCTGCCTCGACCATTTGCGGAAACCAGATGCTGTTGGTCCAATCGGCCGACTCCTGCCACGGCCCCGTCACCAGGGTGTTATCGTTCAGTACCTTGTGAATCTGAAGTTTATGCAGGAGCTCGATCATTCGCGCCCCTGAATTGAAGATTGATTCCTTGTTTTGAAAACCGATCCAATTGCAATACAAAAAACGGTGCGTCGTATCAAAACTGATCTCGATATTCTTAGCACTGAAAAGCATCTCCATAACTGTTGTGTTTGGGTTGGGTCTTGGGTTGTGAGGGCAAATACGGATTTCCGGCTAAACATTCAGCGCTTGCTAAAAACATGTCATTCGGTTCTGGGTTTTGAAGAATGCCAATCAAGTTAGGCCGATTATCCCTAAAATCCAGATGAAAAACGCATAATATCTTACATCCGACTCAGGACATCACAGGCGTTGCCAGGTTATATAAAACACAATTTTACGCTCCTGGACAACCATTGGCAAGGTGTGAAGGGTCAACCGGTCGCCTATTACGGTAGCATACCTTACTTCTCTATGACCGACCCAGTTCGGAAAAAGACTGCCTTCGACGTCATGTACCATCTCACCCGGTTCTGCTTCATGATAACGGCCGTAGTAGGCCAGGTAGGAATTGAAAGCCAGCCATGTTTCGTGGGGTGTACCGTCGGCAAAACCGGGCTTCGCAAAGGGCGTGCGTCCCGCGCGCATCAACTGTGCATTCATGTACCCGTGACGATCGTACATCAATATACCTTGCGCGCCATCGCCCAGGTAGGGCACGGTGTTGCCCAGGTCGTCGGTGTAGATCCAGGAGACGAGCTTCCAGGTACCAATGATGCGGGAGCCAATGATGTCGGGCATAGGTGTTAGCGGTTAGGGAGTATAGAGGCCGGTACGGCTGGCACTTCTGCCAGCACCAACGAAGTGATATAGGCAGCATCCTGGTCTACAAACCGGTGGCCGCCGGGGCGCGGCAGGATGTTGCACGATGATGTCGTTTCGGGTTCCCACGCGGCGGCTTGCTGCGCGCTGACGCGCGGGTCGTCGGTACCAAAGAGCACCGTGACGGGAATGTCCAGGGGCGCCTCGCGGTGATGTTTGTAGTGGTATACCAGCTGCAGGTCTTGCCGCAACAGCCGGCGCTTATACTGTTGCCAGGCGGCGTCGCCCGTGGCGTGGCCCAGGTGCGGGAACGCCGCGGTCAGCGCCGCGTCGGACATGGCCGGATCATATTCCTGTGCGTTGTACGTGGTCAAGGCAGGTGTGGACGACACAAACAGCCGCTGCGGCAGCGGGTGTTTGCCACGCCGCAGCGCGCGCACCAGCTCGAACGCCAGCAACCCGCCCAGGCTGTGGCCGAAGAGGAGATAGGGACGATCGAGCTTGGGCAGGAGCGCGTGTACCAGGTCGCGAAGCAGTGTGTCGATGGTTTCATAAGACGGCGCTTCCAGGCAGCGGCCCCGGCCGGGAAGCTCGATCAGCACCAGCTCGATGTTGGCGCCGAGCAGCATCTCCCAACCCTGGAACAACGCGGCATCGCCGCCGGCATCGTGCAGGCAGAACAGACGCAACGCCGCCGTCGGCGCCGGCCGCGGTATAGTGAACCAACAGGTTGGGTCGGCGGCCGGCGGTATAGCCGCCGGCGTCGCGGCGCCCGCGATGGATTGACTCAGGAACGCCGCGAAGGCTTGCAGGGAGGGATGCGCCCAGAACATGGCGACGGACAGGGTAGCGCCCGTCTCGGCTTCGAGCAGGTTGCGCAGCTGTACCGCCATGATGGAATCGAGGCCGAGGCGGCGGAACGTCATGGTGGGAGTGATCTGTGCCACGGGTACGTGGGCAATGGCGGCGGTGTGGTGCACGACACGTTGGAGTAAATAGGCCGTGCGGGCTTCGGGTTCAGTCGGTATGGCGAGACCCGGGCTGACGACTGCCGGCGGCGGCGCGGCGGTGAGCAGGCCGCGGAAGTACGGCGTTTGCGCGAGGGTGGTATAATATTGCGCCATGGCGGCCGCGTCGAGGCGTAGCAGCCCTGCTTGCACGGGGTTGTCGGGATACAGGGCGTCGAACGCGCGGAGGGCTTCCTCCATCGTGGCGGGTATAAATCCCTCTGCGCGGGCGTACGCTTCAAGCCCGTCGGTATCCGCCACCATGCCGCTGTCGAGCATCACGCCCCAGTTCAGGCTCATGCCGGGCAGGCCCATGCAACGGCGGCTGTGTGCCAGCGTATCGAGAAAGGTGTTGGCGGCGACGTAGCTGCCCTGGCCGCTCAGGCCGATAAGCGCGGCGGCCGAGGAGAACAGTATGAAACAATCCAGCGACCGGTGTTGCGTCAGCAGGTGCAGGTTCCAGGCACCCTTCATTTTCGGGTGCAAGGTGTCGCGCAGGTCGCTGGCCGAGATCTCGGTCAGTGGCTGGGCGTGAATGATGCCCGCGGCGTGTACGACGCCGCGCAACGGCGGCATGGTCGTATCCACGTGCGAGACGACCGCCTGCAGGGCGGCATAGTCGCCGCAGTCGGCGGCAAACAACCGCATGCGGCAGCCCTGCGCTTCGAGTGCGGCAAACCGGGCTTCCAGCGCCGCCGGTACGTCGGCGCTGCGGCTCACCAGGGCAATGTTGCGCGCACCGCGCCGCACCATCCACTCCACGAACGGGAATGCGATGCCGCGGAAGCCGGTCACCAGATACGTGGCCGTCTCGCGAAAGACGGTGTCGGTAATCGGCGGCGGGTTGATGGCCGGCTGGCGAAGCCGCGGCACATAGCGGTCGCCGCCGCGGAAAGCGACCACCTGCTCGGCCGTGGGGTACAGGGCGTCTGCGACGCTATAGAGCTCGTCGTACGAGGGGTTGGCGCTCAGGTCTATGCAACGGGCGCGGTACTGCGGCAGCTCGTTGCCCAGCACGCGCGTGAGACCCGCCAGGGGGCTGTGCAGCGGTTGGGCGACATCGTCGGCGCGGCCCACGGCATAGATGCCGTTGGTCACCACCACCAGTTGCGGAGGAGACGTGGTCTGCCGGCGCTGCAGCGCCTGTACCAGGTGTAGTAAACTGGCGCTGCCATATACCTGGTATTCATCCAGGCTCTCGGCCGTCAGCGAGGGGTCCTTCCACGTATAGCTCAGGCTGGCCATCAATACGATGCCCGTGAGCGATTCGCCGGGTGCTGCATCGATGGCCTGCAGCAGTTGGGTATAGCCGTGGGCCGATGTATAGTCGAGGGTATATTGCCGTATACCGACGCGGGTGAATGCATCGTCGGGTGCTGCGTGGATGCAGCGAAGGCCTGCTTGTTCCATCTTTTCGACCACCAGGTCGCTCAGGCCACACGGGTCGCCCAGCACCAGCCACGTGCCGTGCAGCGCCGCCCCCGGCGTGGAGTGTGTCTGTAACTTTTCCCACTGCACGGTATAGAACCATTGCCGCAATGCTTCGCGCCGGCGCGTTTCACGACCGGTGTCGAGCACGACGCCCTCGAGGCCGCGCAGGTATAAAAACAAGGTGCCGTCGCCGGTGTGTACAAAGATATCGGCCGTGACGGTAATGCGTCCCCGTGCTTCGTCGACTTCGGGTGTGTGGAGCACGGCGGTGCCTTCGAGCAGTTGGTCGGCCGCGGGAGTTGGCGCCAGGACTTGCAGCAGGTCGACGCCGGTGAGGTAGGTGGCGGCGCCGTGGAAGCCGTGGCCCGGCTCGGCCAGCACGCGGTAGAAAAGCGGCTGGAAGCAAGCGTCGAGTAACGCCGGATGGATGCGGTAACGTCCGGCGGTAGCCTGCACCACGTCGGCGGCGCGTACGCTGAAGTGAACGGTGCTGTGTACCTCGTTGCTTTGCAATTCCTGCAGCTGGCGGAAGGCCGGGCCATACGGTAGCCCCAGCGTGGTCAGCGCATCGTAATACGTCGCCCCGGGCTGTACGTGGAACGGATATACCGACAGCGGCGGTGCCGCCGTTTCCGGGCGCGCCGGCAATTGCAGCAGCCCTTCGGCCACGGGATGCCACGTGAGGCCATCGGAATCTTCCTGCGCACGCGAACACTGAAATGTATAGTGCTCACGATCGCATTGGATGCGCAGCTGCAGCCGCACATCCTCCCCGCGCACCAATACCACCGGTTGTAAGAATTGTAAGGCCGACAGCACCGGCGTGCCCGGCAGCGCGAGCGAAGCGATGGCTTCCAGCACCAGTTCTATATAGGCCGCGCCCGGCAGCACAACGTCGCCGTGGGCGCGGTGGTCTTGCAGGTACGGAAATGCATCGAGGCTTACGGTCGTGTCCCAGTAGAAGAGCGTGTCGATGCCCGCCAGCGGTATGCGCTGGCCCAGCAGCGGTGCGCGCGTGGCGGCGCGGTGCGCGGTACGCGGGGCTGTGCGTTGCTGCAGCGTATACAGGTTGCGTTGAAAAGGATAGGAGGGTAGTTGGATGGGGGGCGCCTCGTGGCCCTGGTAAAACCGATGCCAGGGTATATCGCACCCTTGCTGGTATAACCCCGCCAGCGATTGATAGAGCGTATCGTGCTCGGGCGTGTCGCGGTAGCCGGACGACAGCGTGCTGTAGGCCGCGCCGGGACAGGCCGCGGCGTTTTCGTGAATGGCGTTGATCAGCACGGGGTGCGGCCCTACTTCGAGGAACAGGGTAGGCGCTTCTGATAACAGGCTGCGCACGACGGTGGCGAACTGTACGGTGTTGCGCAGGTTGTCGGCCCAATAGGCGGCGTCGAGCGTCGTGCCATCGACCTTGCGGCCGCGCACGGTAGAGTAAAACGCCATGGCGGCCTTTGACGGTTTTAAGGCGCGCAGGGCGTGCCGCAGGGGTTCTTGCAGCGGGTCTACCTGGCGGCTGTGCGAGGCCACGTCCACATTGACCGGACGCACAAAACGCTGCGCCTGCTCCAGCGCCTGCACCAGCGTGGTCATCGCCAGGCGGTCGCCGGCGAGCACGGTGGAGGTGGGGCTGTTGCTGACCGCCAGGGTCAGGTCGGGATATTGTTGAATCCATGTTTCCGCTTCCACGGGCGACAGGTCGGTGACGGCCATGGCGCCCTGGCCGCTGATGATCTTCATCAGGCGGCTGCGTGTACAGATAATGCGTGCGGCGTCTTCCAGCGTGAGACTGCCGGCGATATGCGCCGCGGCCACTTCACCCATGCTGTGGCCAACGACACCGTGCACGACGATGCCCCACGACATCCACAGCCGCGCCAACGCGATCTGGATAGCACAGAGTACCGGTTGCACGACCTGGATCTCCGCGAGGCGGCTGGTGTCGGGCGTAGCCTCTAGCTGGTCCGTTAGCGACCAGTCGACATAGGGCGCATAGGCGGCTGCGCACGCGTCGATGGCGCGGCGGAACACCGGCTCGCGTCGGTATAGTTCCGTGCCCATGCCCAGCCATTGGCCACCCTGCCCGGGAAACACCATCACCACGCGGGCCGTGGCCGGTGCCGGGGGTGTGCTGGTAGTGTCTTGTTGCAGGTATTGGTCGAGCGCCCGCAGCAGGCCGTCGCGGTCGGCGGCGGCAAAGAGCGCGCGGCACGCCAAGGCCGGTTTCCGCAGCGCGGTGGCGATGCACACATCGGCCAGCGTTTCGGGCGAGGCGCCGGCGAGTGTGTCGCGATAGGCGGCGACATACGCGCGCAACGCGCTGTCGGAGGCGGCCGACAACGGCAGGCAGTAATGCGCCGGCGCGGAGCGTGCCGGACGGGGCGGAACCACGGGCCGGTATTCTTCGAGCACGGTGTGCGCATTGGTGCCCCCCCAGCCAAAGGAATTTATACCCGCGCGCAGCGGTTCGCCCGTGGCGGCAGGCCAGGGGCCGGCGGCTTGTTGTACGTGCAGCTTGAGCGCATCGAAGGGTATGTTGGGATTCGGCCGGCGGAAGTGCAGACTTGGAGGGAGCTCACGGTGCTGCATGGACAATACGACCTTGATGAGGCCGGCCATGCCGGCGGCGGCTTCCAGGTGGCCGATGTTGGTTTTCACCGAGCCGATGTGCAGCGGCCGCGTGCGGCCCGTGCGGAAGAACTCGCCGAGCGCCTGCGCCTCGGTTGGATCGCCGCGGCGCGTGCCCGTGCCGTGAGCTTCTACATACTGGATCATATGCGGCAGAAGGCCGCTGTGCGCGTAGGCCTCGGCGAGCAGCTGTCGCTGTCCGGCGACGCTGGTGGCGGGCAGCGTTTCGTTATAGCCGTTGTTGTTCATGGCCGTGCCGCGTATGACGGCGTAAATGCGGTCGCCGTCGCGTTCGGCCTGCGCCAGGGTTTTGACCAGCAGTACACCGCCGCCTTCGCCGCGCACGAAGCCGTCGGCATCGGCATCGAACGTACTACACCGGCCTTTTACCGACAGGCCGCCGAATTTGGACAGGAGTATATATTGATCGGGGTCGAGCAGGTGGTTCACGCCGGCAACCACCCCCAGGGAAATGCTGCCGTCCCACAGCGCCTGGCACGCCAGGTGTAAGGCCACCAGCGACGACGAGCAGCCGGTGTCGATCACCATGCTGGGGCCGGTAAAGCCAAAGGCAAAGGACACACGGTTGGCAATGATGTTAGCCGATTGTCCCACGGCCGAATGCGGTGTGACGCGTGCGTGCCGGTGTTTGCGATAATGCTCGAAGTCACTCCAGATGTTGCCTACGTATACGCCGGCATGCGCGCCCTGCACGGTGGCGTGCGGCATGGCCGAGCGTTCAATGGCCTCCCACACCAGCTCCAGCGCCAGCTTTTGCGAGGGATTCATTTCGGCTGCTTCTGCCGGCGATATCGAGAAGAACAGCGGATCGAACGTATGGATATTGTCAAGCAACGCCGCGTGGCGTTGGTGCGTCTTGTCAGGCGTGGCGGGATCGGCGTCGTAATAATCGTCCACCGCCCAGCGGTCGGCGGGGATCTCTTGTACGGCATCCCGGCCGTGACGTAACAGCTCCCAGAAGGCTTCAGGGGTAGGGGCTCCCGGGAATCGGCACGACAGGCCCACAATGGCCACGGGTTGACGTGGTACAAAATTTTCAGACGCATCTTTCATACAGACGGAGTTTGTTAATAGGTGTTGAGGGGTCTTTATTAACAACTGCCTTACGCGCACAGCGCTTACCGATAAACTAATTCAACTTTCCCGCACCATCGGATATACCTAAAGTGCCGTAGAACATACACTATATATAGCGATCGATCATGCTTACTGTTACCTGTGTAAACCGCACTTCGGCGTCGCCCGAGACGATCCACGCGTTGGCGCAACGGCTTGGTTTGGCGGATGCATTACAATCCGAGGCCGACCCCTTACACTATGCGCGCTACGTATTGGGCCGGTGGTTGATCCTCATGGTCTTGCGAGACTTGCGGGTGCCCGCAACGGTAGCCGACATTCGCACCGGTCTGTATGGCAAGCCCTATATACCCGCCGCCCCGGCCTTCAGTCTTTCCCATAGCCATGACCTGATTGTATGCGCGACACTGCAGCACGGCCCCGTGGGCATTGACATCGAGTACCTGCGCCCACTCGTCTGGCCGGTCTATCAGCAGGCCTTTTCGCAGCAGGAGTGGCGTGCCGTGGCGAATGCCCCCAGCCCCTCCGAAGCTTTGTTGCACCGTTGGACGCAAAAGGAGAGTGTACTGAAGGCCGACGGGCGCGGCTTGCAGGTACCCCTGGCGTCGGTCGCGTTGCACGGCCTGCAAGCAACCATCGGCGAAGATCCACAACCCTGGCACCTCACGCCGCTGGCACTCCAGGGATATGCCGTGTGCGTCAGCACACGTGTGCCGGTACGAGATGTACACTTAAAAGACCTCGTTGTATAGTGTCGGGCGTACTCAAAAGAAAGTTCGAGAAACTGCCGGCCGGGTCGTTTACGTTTAACGGATAAAAATTTACGTTTCCGGGAGCATTCAACTGATCTGTATGACGTATCGTACGCCATTGCGGGATCGGGATATCTCCCTATGTACATAACCGATGCTATATACCTGCCACTGTCTGCGCAACATCCACCGCACATTTCAGTTGGCAATATGGGGAGCCGGCTCCCCACTATTTCGAACGTGTACTTTCGCACCGGCTTTGCAAGGGCTTCCGCGACCTGACGGGCGGGTATAGTTTGTGTCGACAGTCCTGTACGGAGAATGACCCAGACGCGGCGGGTAGCGATACCGGAAAGGAGGATAAAATTTTACGCGTGGCGGGCCCGGGATAACACACGACAACACGTGTGGAAAATCGGTTTACCAATGCAAAAAACGCTTTCGGTCCGGGTATAACGACGAAGAGCGGATCGGGCCGTTGCGACGACAATTCAATCGATTTAGTGCATGAATTTTGCCTTTTGTAAATTATTATGTTACTTGACCGCATTAACCCCGCACATGCAGAAACAAGCCGATATCCAGACCGAGCTGCAGCTATGGGATGCCCTACGGCAAAGTGACCAGCAAGCTTTTGCAGCGTTGTACGACCGTTACTTTAAGTTGTTGTACAATTATGGGCGCAAGATCGGGGGCATGAATGCGGTGCTGGAAGATGCCATCCACGATCTGTTTGTGGACCTTTGGCGCTTTCGCGAAAAGTTATCGCCTACCACATCGGTGCGATTTTACCTGTACCGTTCGTTGCGTCGCAAGCTGTTGCGCAACGAATCACGCAAAGCCTTTTTTACGCTCGACGATTTTGTTATTGAAGATGTATGGCTGACACCCACGCCGTCGTCCGAACAGAAACTGATCGACGAAGAGAGCGGCCATCAGCGCATCAACCGCCTTCGCAAATTATTGAACGATCTCTCACCCCGCCAATACGAGGCGATGGTGCTGCGCTTTTACGATGAAATGGATTTTGAAGAGATCGCGGCGGTATTGAACGTCAACGAACAATCTGCACGCAACCTCGTGCAACGCGGCCTGACACAGCTGCGGCAGTATGTAAAGTACGTGCTTTCGTTTCTGGCGATCTTGTTTACCTGCTAGTGTCCTTATTTCTGTCCCACCTGGTACAGTTGTGCGAACGGATCGGCAGGAGGGAAGCAGCTTTTTACCAACGCATTTTCGGGAATGTGGTGAGCGCGTTGCTGCCAGTACGACTTCTCGGCAGGCGTGAATGTGTAGGTTTCGACAACCTTGCGCGGCATTGCCAACGTATCGGACAGAGCAGAGAATTTGTTTTGGCTCACCTTACATACACATACGTCCACGTGGATCTTCAGCATCTTGATGCGCTCCTGGTCGTTGATCTCTACCACGAGCAGCGAATTGGGGCGGCCACGATTTTCAAAAAGCGCGTCACATTGTGCGTCGATGGCTAGCTGCGTTTGCTGGCAGGCATAAAGCACCGAATCTGAAAGCAGGTCGTGCAGGCTCAGCTCTTCGCCTGCCGCCTGATCGCCGTACTTGCTGCAACCGAAGTAAGACGACGGTGATGCTTCGTGGAAGCGGAAATAGTACAGGCGATACAGTGCATGATCGAGGGTTAGAATATTGGCCTGTGCAGGATCTGCCCCCGCCTCAACCTCTTGCAGGTAAAAGTAGCGACTCTCCTTTTCTGCCTGCCGCGATGCCTTGTGTTCGTAGCGTACCAGGTAGGTGTTCTGCGCGTGCACAGCCAGGATGCAGGCCAGGCACAACAGCACTGTGAGAAGATGTTTAGCAGTATGTATCATGACAGTCTTTACTTTATGGTGAGATGCCCGACTATCCTGCTGAAAAGAACGGGCCGCCCGGATCTGTGCAAAGGCGGCCCCATTTCCATGCGGTATAGGTGTACGATGACCAAAAAGGTCTACGGATACCGGTAAAAGCTCTTGCTGATGATCCGCCATCCTTCGGTGAACTTCGCCAGCACCAGGTAATCGGTAAAGGTCTTTTTACCCGCGCGGGTCAATTCAAGCTTTACCACGGCTGCTGTGCCGGTAACATCAACGCTCAGAAATGTTCCCTCGGTACGCGTCGTCGTGGCGGGGTTGTCTTTTCGTGCCTTTTCCAGGTTGGTGATCCATTCTTCGATCGGCAGGGGCTTGACCTCGTTATCGATCACCCGCAGCATCCTAAACGAGGGATGAAACCCTTTGCGGATATCGTCTATACTGCCGCGGTTCTGGATGCCCTCTATATAGGCGCTGGTGATGACGTTCTTAATGGCGGTCTCGTCGGCAGATTGTGCGAAGGTTGCTGTGGTAGCGCCGAGGAAAAGTAACGATAGGAGTATTTTGCTCATAAGGTGTTTGTGAAGTGATTTTCGAAAGTATATCGGTTTCCGGCCGATAAGGTTGTGTGTAACGGTCCAACGGGGGGCTGTACGGGATTAACAGCCATCTATATGGTCTGAGGAGCGTGGGAATATCTCTCGTATACTTATAGTATGGCTCACGGATGCCTTTGATATGGCTTAAGGATGCCTTTGATATGGCTGAATATCGCTATAAGGTCGCTATAAGGTCACTGTAAGGTCGCTGAAAGGTCGCTATAACGTGCACTGCCATGCGGTGCCGCCGAGGTGTACGACAGAGACTTGAACGTCTCTCCGTCATGCATTTTACGCATTTGCTTATGCTAACAGGCTGAGGTCCGTCAGTTCACGGCCGAATTGGCGGATGCCCCGCAGGATCTTTTCAGTTTGACGCACCGATGCTTTTTTTTTTCCGCTGGCATATTGCGACAACAGGGTATGGTTCATTCCCAGACGCGCAGCAAGCGCCCGTACGTTGATCTCCGGGAATACTTCGAAGATGCTGGTCATTTCCAATTCGTAGGAAATGTCTTCTACGGTTATGGCGCGTGCTTTACCGGCTTCCTCAAAGTAGAGCGTAAGCGCTTCGGCCATATTGCTGATAGTTTCGGCCATGGTGGGCGCGGTCGTGAACGCCGCGTACTTTTCTGCATAGGCAGAAAACCCGGTCTCTGTTTTTTCTACTTTTACTTTCACTTTTTGCATACTCCTCTAATCTTTATTCTTTTCCAACTACCGTCGTTTGGATTCTTTTCCATAGTGTTTACCCGCTTGCTTCCTGATCGCCCGCAGGGTACCGGGGGCTATTTCATCTGACCCATGGTTGGGAAAGACAATAAAATCTTCCCGATCCGGGTGTTTCAAAATCATATGAGAGCCTTTTTGACGGGTCGTAAACCAGCCACCGCCAAACAGCAACCGAAGGATTTCACTGCATTTAGCCATGGAGACAACAGAGAATAAGTACAACATCGTTTCTAGCAGATAACTTTTTAAAGGTAAACAAAATTTGACTTTAATGTCAATTAAATTTGACTTTTTTATTCCGCTTTTTCGGTGTGAAAAGTTTTTCTTCCGAAAAGTGAGTTAAATCCCGAAAACGTTGCTTTAAGCAGATATAACGTTTGAAGTAGCCAAAACAGCTCGCATACCGATATGAAGAACTACGTAGATTTTGCGGCAGAAGACTTTGCCGCGGACGATGATTTTATCAAGTGGGTGCGCCATCCGCACCCGGGCTCTTCGCGGGACATTTTCTGGAAGAGCTGGATCCGCGCCAATCCCGCCAAGGCCGAGGAGATCGAAGAAGCGCGCATGATGATTCTGGCGGTGGTGGAAGAGCCGCAGCACATTCCCGACGCCACCAAGCAACAGGAGGTGTGGCAGAAGATCAAGACCACGCTGGAGCTGCCCAACCAGCAACCGGTACCCCTGCGCCCGTGGCAGCAGTGGTATAGCAAGGCCGCGATCCTGGTGATACTCTTCGGGGGTGTCTGGCTGCTGTGGCGGGCGCCCTTTGACGGAGATCCCGGCACCGTAGCGGTGCAGATACCGGCGGGGCTGGAGCGGCGCAGCAACGACAGCAACCAGGCCAGGACCATTGTACTGGAAGACGGCAGCTCGGTGGTGTTGCAACCGCACAGTGTGTTGCAATACCCGGCACACTTTACGCCGCAGATGCGCGATGTATACCTCACCGGCGAGGCGTTCTTTGAAGTAAAGAAAGACCCGCACCGGCCTTTTCTGGTACACGCGCAGGACCTGGTGACACGCGTGCTGGGAACGAGCTTTCGCGTGCGCAGCTTTGCGCGCGAGGCGCGTACCACGGTCCAGGTAAAGACCGGCCGGGTGTCGGTATCCAAGGTGACTGAAGCCCCCGCAGGACAGGAGGCTGTGGTGCTGACGCCAAACCAACAGGTGGTCTATGAACGCGCCGGGAAAAAGCTGACTAAATCGCTCGTGGAAAAACCGGAGGTGTTGCAACCCTTTGCCGGCTATAGCTTCGAGTTCAACGATGTACCGGTAAGCGAAGTCTTCGAAACGTTGGAGAAGGCCTATGGTATACAGATCGTATACGACGAAGAATCACTGGCCCGCTGTCTCCTGCACGCCACGCTCACCGAGGTGCCGCTGGACGAACAGCTAAAGCTGATCTGCAAGGGTATTCAAGGCACTTATGAGGTGATCGATTCTCATATCGTCATTACCAGTAGGGGCTGTACGCCGTAACACAAGCATCGATTAAAACCCAACCCTAAACCTAAAAACAATGACTATGCAGCAGAATACACGATAACTCCAGAAACACAGAGACCGGCAGTGCGCCAACACCGCCGGTCTGGAATGCCCTATCGTCCCGCCAAGGACGAAAAGAGGCGTTTGTCTATCCGCTTCAACACATCAAGACAAAACACTTCAAAAGTATGAAAAAAGAACTACAGGTTCGTGGACATGTATTGTTCATTATGAAGGTATCCCTTGTTCATTTCTTCGCCACCCTTCTTTTTATCAGTGTAGCCCAGGCGCACGAAACGGCCGCCCAGGTGCTGGACACCAAGATCAGCCTGGAATTGGATGAGGTCACGCTTCGCAAAGCCCTGGAAAGACTGGAGGAGGCCACCCAGGCCAAGTTCCTCTACCAATCTAACCT
Source organism: Dawidia soli (assembly GCF_018598185.1). Lineage (GTDB taxonomy): Bacteria > Bacteroidota > Bacteroidia > Cytophagales > Cyclobacteriaceae > Ohtaekwangia > Ohtaekwangia soli. The sequence goes on along the minus strand of NZ_JAHESC010000037.1, from coordinate 11,811 downwards.
GGTTGCATCCACCGAGCGCATCTCGCTGCGCGTGACCGACGAGCGGCTGGCCGACGTCCTGGAAAGGATCCTGGCGCCCCGCCACATCGCCTACGAAGCCGATGGCAACCAGATCATCCTGACGCGCAGCCGCATCAATGCTATTCCCGTAGAGACACTGCCCGAAAAGGTAGTGGGGCCTGTCGGCGCGATCACCGTCACCGGCCTCGTCATAGACGATACAGGCGCAGCGTTGCCGGGGGTGAACGTGCTGCTGAAAGGTACGACGACGGGTACAACAACAGACGCCGAAGGTAAATATTCGCTGACCGTGCCCGACGAAACGGCCGTGCTGCTGTTCTCCTTCATCGGGTTTATGCAGCAGGAGGTCAGCGTCGGCACACAGACGCAGATCAACGTAACGCTGCAACCCGACATCACCTCGCTGAGCGAAATCGTGGTCGTGGGGTATGGAGAAGTAAAGAAGTCGGACCTGACGGGGTCTGTGGCTTCGGTCCGGTCGGAAGAGCTGAATGCGTTTCCAACCACCAACGTGATGCAGGCGCTTAGCGGCCGTGCCGCCGGGGTGCAGATCTCGCCCAATACCGGTGCGCCGGGCAGTGCCATCAGTGTACGGGTGCGTGGTGCAAACTCGATTCAGGGGAATAATGAGCCGCTGTATGTGGTCGACGGCTTTCCGTATTCCGGCAACCCTACGTTGCTGAACAGTGCCGACATCGAATCCATCGATATCTTAAAAGATGCGTCGGCTACTGCCATCTATGGCTCGCGTGGCGCCAACGGCGTGGTGCTGATCACGACCAAGCGCGGCAAGGCCGGGAAGACCGTCGTGGAGTATGATGGTTACTATGGCTTTCAATCCATTCGCAAAAAGCTCGACCTGATGGATGCGCATGAATACGCCGCCACCATTCGCCAGCGCGATCTCAACGACGGTATCACACCGAAGTTTACACAAGAGGAGGTAGACGCGTTTGGAAAAGGAACGGACTGGCAAGACGAGGTCTTTCAAACGGCGCCCATTCAAAATCATGCGATCAGTGTGAAAGGAGGCACTGAAAAGACACGCTTTCTGCTCTCGGGCAGCAACTTCGACCAGGACGGGATCATCAAAGGCAGCAATTACGTACGGAACTCGGTGCGTGCAAACATCACCACCGATGTGAGCGAAAAGTTCAAGTTCGATCTGAATGCCATTCTCAGCCGCATCGACTCCGATCGCAAGAACTCCGGACAAGGCAACCGGGGCGGCTCACTTATTTCGTCTATTCTCACGGCGTATCCCACATTGCCCGCCCGCACCGAGACCGGCGCCCTGACCGATCTGCGTCAATATACCTGGGCGTCCAACGTGCTCATCAATCCGCTTGACTTTATTGAAAACGAAAGCGATCACATCCGCTCCAACAAAGTGTTGGCCAACGGCGCCATTACCTATACGCCTGTGCCGGGCCTGGCCATCAAGATCTCGGGAGGTATTGAAAATACAAACGACCGTACCGACATCTATCGCAATAAAAAATTCTTTAACTCGACGGGTTCCGCGCAGGTTCAGACAGCACAAAACATGAGTGTGCTGAACGAAAACACCGTTACCTATACCAAGGAGTTTGGCGCGCACAACATCTCCGCCGTGGCAGGGATCACGTATCAGAATTACCAGGCTACCACGCTGGACGCCAACGGCGCGGGATTCATCAGCGACACACCCGAAACGTACGACATCCAGTCGGCTGCCCAGGGCAGCAGCAAGTCATCGTTTCAGGAATGGACCCTGGTTTCATACCTGGCCCGTGTGAACTACTCTTACAAGGGCAAGTATCTGGCCACCGCCAGTTTTCGCACAGACGGTTCGTCGCGTTACAGCGAAGGCCAGAAGTGGGGTAATTTCCCGTCGGCATCGCTTGCCTGGCGCATCAGCGAAGAACCATTTATGCAGAGCGTAGCGGCAATCTCTGACCTGAAGCTGCGTGCCGGCTATGGCGAAACGGGCAGCACCGCCATCGACGCGTACTATACGTTGAACTTGCTGACGTCTGGCCGCACCGTATTTAACGACGCTATTTTTACCAGCTACGCACCCGGTACACGCCAGGCAGGGCCGCTCAAGTGGGAGACCACGGCGCAGACCAACGTCGGCATCGACCTGGGGCTGCTGCAGAACCGCTTTGGCATTACACTCGACTACTACGTCAAAAACACGCGCGACCTGCTCAATACCGTTACCCGCCCGGCGTCAACGGGGTATGCCAATACCATTCAGAATATAGGCAAGGTGCAGAACAAAGGCTTTGAGATCGGGGCGAATGCTGCCGTGCTGGAGGGTAATTTTAAATGGAATGTATCGGGTAACATGTCCTTTAACCGAAACAAGGTGATAAGCCTATACGGCGGTAAAGACATATACGGCGATGTGATCGGCATTGCGGTGATCAACGACGTGACCAACATTTTACGCGAAGGCGAGCCCATGGGAATCTTCTTTGGGTATGTTGAAAGCGGGTATGATGCCAACGGTAACCCTGCGTACTATGACTACAACGACAGCAAAAACTATGATGTCGGCGACAAACGGATCATCGGCGACCCTAATCCCAACTTTATATATGGCTTCAACTCCAATATGTCTTTTAAGAACTTCGAGTTGGGCATATTCATTCAGGGCTCGCAAGGTAACGACATCCTCAACCTGAGCCGCATCAACCAGGCGTATGACTATGGACAGGGGTTGAACATGCCGCGGGATGTCTATCAGAATACCTGGACAGAGCAAAATCCCAATGCCGCTTACCCTAAGATGGACAAAGACGTAAAAGTGCAGCTATCCGACCGGTTTGTGGAGGATGGCTCGTACCTGCGCTTTAAGAACATCCAGTTGGGGTATAATGTGCCCGTGACAAATCTGAACATCACCTGGCTGTCGCGCGCCAAGGTGTATGTCAGCGCGCAAAACCTGATCACGATAACGGACTACTCCTGGTACGATCCGGAAATAAACTCCTATGGAGGAGTAAACTCCTACCGTCAGGGGATCGACCACTACGGTTATCCCACGGCGAAGACCTTTACCGTTGGCGTAAACCTTGGATTCTGATCGTCACATGATTAAACGTATTACGACTATGAAACAGATATTCTTCGCGATAACGATCCTGGCGACCCTGGGGGCCTGCAGCGACATGCTGGAAGAGAAACCGAAGTCGCTGGCGGTAGAGAACTTTTACCAAACCAAAGACGAGCTCGTGGCGGCGGTAAATGCCATTTATGTGCCGATCCGGACGGACGGTGGGTTCGGGATCAACTACCCGGCACAGCTGGAAGGTATGGCCGACTATGGTTATTCCCGCGGCAGTCAGACCGATGTCAGCGGATATAAGGGCTTGTTGCCGCAAAACGTATCGCGCGTGCAGTCGGTGTGGGAGAATATATACCAATCGATCCGCAATGCCAACCTGGTGATCGCCAACATTCCCAACGCCCGCCAGGTGTCGGAAGCAGATGCCACGGCGTTGATGGCGGAAGCAAAATACCTGCGTGCGCTGCTCTACTTTGCGTTGGTGCGCAACTGGAAAGGTGTGCCGCTGCGAACCGAAGCGAACATGGAGGAGCTCGCTCTGCCGCGTGCCTCGATTGAAGACGTATATAACCTTATCCTGGCCGATGCGCTGGTGGCGGAAGCAGGGTTGCCGGAAGAGACGCCTTTCGACGAAAAGCCAACAGCCGCAGGCAGGCCTAACAAATGGGCGGCCAAGACCTTGCTGGCGGAAGTTTACATGACCCGGGCGAGCACGCCGGATGATTTCGAGTCGAAAATCGCCGTAAAAGCAGAATGGACATTAGCACGCGACAAAGCACAGGAAGTGATGAGCTCGGGCGAGTTTGCGTTGGTTGAAGTGCGGACTTCCGAGGACTTTCAGAAAATTTTCGGCCCCGAAGTCGTGTCTACGCGTGAAGAAATCTTTTATCTGAAATACTCCCGTCAGCAAGGCTTCGGTCTGGTAAGCTATGCGCACCGAACGAAGCAATATTACGGCCCAGGCGGAGTATACGCGCAATATACCGACACCGTGAATAATCCCATCATCAAGAACTGGGATCCTGCCGACCTGCGTCGGGAGCACATGTTATATCCCGATGTATTTGACAAAGGGCCGACCACGGTGTTGTATCGCAAATATCGCGACCCGCTGGCCGTGGCGGTGACCGCCGGCGTCGGTGGCGCCGGTAACGACTACCCTTGGTATCGCTATGCAGACCTGTTGCTGTTCCACGCGGAGGCTGCCGCACGTGCGGCGGAAGCACCTACACCTGAAGCGATGGAGAGTTTGAACCAGGTACATCGCCGTGCGTATGGTTACCCGTCCAATACGCCGTCGCCCGTGGACTTCGATATCGCTGACTACACGTTGCAGGAATTTATCGATCAGGTCGTAGAGGAGCGTGGCTTTGAGACGATGTATGAAGGCAAACGCTGGCTGGACCTGAAACGCCTCGGCATTGCCGTGCAGCGGATCAAAGAAGTGAAGAATATCGACGTGGTCGAGAAACATCTCTTCTGGCCTATACCCGATTCCGAGATGCTCTACAACGAAGCGCTCGATCCCCTGACCGACCAGAATCCAGGGTATTGATCCATCGAAGGGCACCGGGTGGATTTCCCTGGTGCCTTTTCCTTCTGATTTTGTCACTCTTATTGAACAGGAAATTATGATCTGTACGAAAAAGATATTTGGAACGATAACATTGCTTATGCTCCTGGTTGGCTCGCGGGCGTTTGGCCAGGCCGTGATGGAGGCGGATATATGTTTGTATGGCGGCACATCCGCCGGCGTGATCGGCGCATACACCGCGCAGAAGCTGGGCAAGAAGGCCATACTCATTGAACCGGGCCGCCACCTGGGCGGCATGAGCTCCGGCGGGTTGGGCTATACCGACATTGGTAACAAGTATGCCATTACCGGGTTGGCCCGCGACTTTTACCGGCGCATCGGCCGGCACTATGGTAAGTTCGAGCAATGGACGTTCGAGCCGCACGTAGCGGAGGAAGTATTTCAACAATACGTCAAACAAGGCGGCTTCCAGGTGGTGTATGAATACCGCGTCAAGGAAGTGCGCAAACAAAACGGCCGCATCACGGAAGTGGTACTGGAAAGCGCGGCCACACCCGCACGCGCGGACAGAGTCGTGCGCGCGGCCATGTTCATCGACTGTGGGTATGAAGGCGACCTGATGGCGAAGGCAGGTGTGTCGTATGCCGTGGGACGTGAAGACAACGCCGACTACCAGGAGACTATCGACGGTGTGCAGCTGATGGATGGCCACCAGATGCCCGACGGCATCGACCCGTATAAAACGCCGGGAGACCCCAACAGCGGTCTGCTGTGGGGCATCAGCCAGGCGAAGCTGGCGCCCAACGGTACGGGCGATCGCAGCGTGCAGGCCTATAACTACCGTATTTGCCTGAGCACAGATCCGAAGAACCAGGTGCCGATCACCCGTCCTCCAGGATACGACTCCACACACTACGAGCTGCTGCTGCGCCTGTTTGCCGCCAACCCCGCGAAGCGCAAGCTCAACGACTACTTTATCATCAGCCGGATGCCCAACAACAAAACCGACATCAACAACCGAGGCGGCTTCTCGTCAGACATGATCGGCATGAACCACGGCTACCCCGACGGTACCTATGCGCAACGCGCCAGCATCATCGAAGATCACGAACGATACACCAAAGGACTGTTATACTTCTACGGCCACGACCCACGCGTGCCCCAAGCCCTGCGCGACGAGATGTTGACCTACGGATACCCCCGCGATGAATATACCGACAACGGTCACTGGTCGCCGCAGCTGTACGTGCGCGAAGCACGCAGGTTGGTGGGTGCGTACGTCATGCGGCAGGCGAATTGCGAAGGGCGTGAAGTGGTGCGTGACGGCATCGGCATGGCCGCGTATACCATGGACTCGCACAACTGTCAGCGCCTGGTGGTGAACGGCCATGTGAAGAATGAAGGCAACGTCGAGATCGGTGGCTTTGGCCCGTATCCCATCGGCTATGGGGCATTGACACCCAAGGCCGCGGAGTGTACCAATCTGCTGGTGCCGGTTTGTTTGTCGGCCACGCACATCGCCTATGGATCGATCCGCATGGAGCCGGTCTTTATGGTGCTGGCACAGTCGTCGGCCGTGGCGGCGGTACAGGCCATTCAGGCAAAGAAAGGCGTACAACAGGTGGATGTAGCCGCGGTGCAGGCGTCGCTCAAAAACAATCCCTTGGCCGACGGCCGCCCGGGCGACATCCTGGTGGATAACGAAGACGCTACCGCTACCCGCACCGGTACGTGGGAATCCGTGAAGCGCGGGGGGTATGGTCCTTCGTTTTTGAAAGCCGCGGCAGGAGAGGAGGCAAGCCTGCGGTTTACCCCCGCGGTACCCAAACAGCAGGCCTATACGGCATACCTCTATATGCCGAAGGTTACCGACGCTGCCAATAGTTTCCGCGTGACGGTATACGACGGGAAAACAAAGAAGGACATCACTGTAAAACCCGCGGAGGTGATCGTGGAAGGGCAAACATCGGGCGAGTGGGTTTCGTTGGGAAAATATACACTGCCGAAGGGCAACAAGGGCTACGTGGAAGTATCCACGCCACGCGCCGGCACGGGCAGTGTCGTAGCCGATGCCGTGCTGTGGGTGCCCGACGGCCAGGCCGAGTGATCGAACACCGCCGAATAGTACTACTAAAAAAAAGAATCATACATGAGATTACGCTATATAACGATAGTCACTCTTATACTCTGCTGGACCACCGCAGCCTATGCGCAACAGTACGACCTGGTCATTGTAGGCGGCACACCGGGCGGAATTATGACGGCGATCGCCGCCGCCCGCGAAGGAAAAACCTCGGTGATCCTGGAACGCACGGCGCACATCGGCGGCTTGCCCGCCAACGGCCTGGGTGCAACGGACATTGCTACACGCGGCGCCACGACGGGATTGTTTGCCGAGTTCATCGGCCACGTACGGCAACACTATGTAACCCGCTACGGCGAAACATCGCAGCAGGTGAAAGACTGTTCCGACGGATTTCACTTTGAACCGTCCGTAGCGGAAAAGGTACTGGAACAGATGCTGGCCGAACAGTCGGCGAAGATCACGGTGCTGAAGATGCGGCAGTTTGATGTGGAGAACGAAAACATCGTGCTGAAGAACGACCGCATCGAACAGATCACGGTGCTGAACCGCGAGCGGCGCAACACCGAGGCGTACCGCGGCCGTATCTTTGTAGACGCGACCTACGAAGGAGACCTGGGCGCTGCCGCCCGTGTGCCCTTCCGCCTGGGCCGCGAAGGCAAGGACGAGTTTAACGAACCGGGCGCCGGTGTGGTATATAAATACTGGCATGGGGCAGAAGGTGCCGGCAGTACCTTCCAGGGCGACAACGCCGTGCAGTCGTATAACTACCGCCTGTGTCTGACCAACAACCCCGCCAACCGCGTAGCGCTACAAAAGCCTGCCGTGTACAACCGCGCCGAGTATACATCGCTGATCGAAGACGTGTGGACCGGCCGCCACACCGGCGCGCAAATGGAAAAAGTCACCGCTGCCATGCTGGAAGAGAACCGTAAACACATCGCGCAGGGAAACCCCTCGAAGATCCCCGGCGACGTGTGGGGCATTGCCCGCATCAGCAACATGGTAACATTGCCCAACGCCAAGACCGACGCCAATAACCAGCACATGGCCTTTATTTCCACCGACCTGCCCGAAGAAAACTGGCCCTGGCCAACGTCGGGTTGGGCATGGCGCGATGCCTTTGCGCAGCGGCTGCGGTCGTATATCGAAGGGTTGCTGTGGTTTGCACAGAACGACAAGGAGCTGCCCGAGCATTTCCGCAAGGCCGCCCGTGCGTGGGGATTTGCCAAAGACGAATATACCGACAACGGCAACTTTCCGCGCCAGGTATATGTGCGCGAGGGCCGTCGCTTCGAGGGGCTGTACTTCTTCACCGCCCAGGACGCCACGGCCCGTATACCCGGCCAGCGCCCGGTTATTCACGGCGCCAGCATCACCGCCAGCCACTACGCGCTCGACTCGCACGCCGTGCGAAAACGCGAGCCGGGGCGTGTACACCTCGACGGTTTTTTGAGTTATCCCTCGCAGGTATATACCGTGCCGTATGGTGTCATGGTGCCGAAGGACATCGATAACTTATTATTGCCCGTGCCGGTGTCGGGTAGCCACATCGGGTTTTCGACGCTGCGCATGGAACCGTGCTGGATGGCGCTGGGCCAGGCCGCCGGCGTGGCCGCGTCGCTCGCCATCGACCGGCAGGTAAAGGTGCGCCATGTACCGGTGGAGGAGCTGCAGCGATCGCTCGTGGCCCGGCAGGCGACGCTGATCTATTACCAGGACGTAAAACCCACCGATGCCGACTTTGTCATGGTGCAGACGCTCGGTCTGCAAGGGTACCTGCCGGAGTGGAAAGCCCGCCTGGCCGACATAGCCGACGCGGAAACCGTGGCCCTGTGGGAAAAAGCTTCCGGCAAGACGCTGACCTTTACGCCCGGCCGCACGACACGCCGCGAAGTGTTGCAACAGCTCTATACCCATCCTTAACGTCTTTCCTGTACACCGTGCTCGCCACAAAGGGTAAGGCGTGGCGGGCCGGTTTTTTTAATAGCTATGAATACAGTTAAACAGATCCTGCGGCCGCCGGTCATCATCGCGGCGCTCGGGTACTTTGTCGACATATACGACCTGCTGCTCTTCAGCATCGTGCGTGTGCCCAGCCTTCAGGCCCTGGGCAAAAGCGGAGAAGCACTGCTGCACGACGGTATTTTTCTCATCAATATCCAGATGGCCGGTTTGCTGACCGGCGGTATACTGTGGGGTATACTTGGCGACAAGCGGGGGCGCCTGTCCGTACTGTTCGGTTCCATCCTGCTATACTCCTTGGCAAACCTGGCCAATGGCTTCGTCACCACGGTGCCCCAGTACGCGGTCCTGCGTTTTATTGCCGGCGTAGGCCTGGCGGGCGAGCTCGGGGCAGGCATTACGCTCGTGGCCGAGATCTTGCCGAAGCATATCCGCGGCTATGGCACAACCCTGGTCGCATCGGTGGGGCTTTTTGGTGCCGTGCTGGCGTACATCGTAGCCGAGTTTACCGATTGGCAGGTAGCCTATTGGATCGGCGGCGGCCTCGGACTCTGCCTGTTGTTGCTGCGTTACAGCGTGGCCGAGTCGGGCATGTTTGCCGAGGTGCGTGAAAAGAAGGTCGCGCGCGGCAACTTCTTTATGCTCCTTTCACGCGGGCCGCTATTGGCCAATTACCTGCGGTGTATCCTGATCGGCCTGCCCATCTGGTTTGTGATCGGCATCCTGGTAACGTTCTCGCCTGAGTTTGCCGTCAGTATGAATCTGCCCGAGGCCATCGATGCCGGTAAGGCAGTGATGTGCTGCTACATCGGGTTATCGCTGGGCGATCTGTCGTCGGGCGTGCTGAGCCAGGTGCTGAAGAGCCGGAAGAAGGTTGTGCTGATCTTTCTGTTTTTTACGGCGGGCGCCATGGCAGTGTACCTCACAGCCGCCGGGCTTTCTGCAGCAGCGTTCTATACCCGGTGTTTTTTCCTGGGTTTTGCCATAGGCTACTGGGCACTGTTTGTAACGATCGCTGCCGAGCAGTTTGGTACGAACATTCGCGCAACGGTCGCGACAACGGTTCCCAATTTTGTGCGCGGCACGGTCGTGCCGCTTACATTGGCGTTCGAATGGCTGCGCCTGCACCACTCCATGATCTTCAGTGCCTGGGCGGTAGGCGGCGCGAGCCTGTTGATCGCCGCGCTGGCGCTGTGGAAAATGAAAGAGACCTTTGGCAAGGACCTGCAATTTATAGAATAACGGTCTGACAGGGCGCTATAGGCGCTCAGAGTAAACGTGAGCATGCGGGCAAACCCGCATGCTCACGCGTACATTTTTTTACAATACTTTGGCCGCCAGTTCCGTCTTGATCGCCAGGTCGGAGACCGTGTTCGACGAAAGGATCTTCAGCGTTTCGTCGCGCACCTGGCCAAAGATGCGGTTGATCGAGCACTCCTCCTCGTTGGCGCACATACCGCAGGAGTTGTAGAAGTGCAGGGACACGCACGGCAACATCGCCACGGCGCCGTCGATGAGACGGATCACCTCGAGGATGGAGATCTGGTCAGTCTTTTTGCGCAGGTAATACCCGCCGCTTTTACCTTTCTTACTCCCCAGAATGCCGGCATTCTTCATGTCCAGCAGAATGGTCTCGAGAAACTTCTTCGGAATGTTCTTTTCTTCGGCAATCTCGCCGATCGTAACCGAGCCGCCTTCTTTGACCGTAGACAGGTACGTCAAAGCGTGCAGCGCATACTGACATTTTTTCGAAAGCATAGATTAGGAATTTGAGAGATGACTTTTGAATGTTTTACAAAGTTATCTATAATACCCATAGGGAAGTAGAGATAAGCAGAATAAATCTCCGAAAATTAGGGGTATTTAACCTAAATACCTTATTTAAAGATACTTAACCGAAAATTTCCCGTTGCCGGCATAAAACTGCGCTAAAAAATTACGAAAGAAAAATAGAATAGAATACTTTGTCTATTATTATGGTAGACAATCAACTCCCGACCTGTCACAGGTTGTGCCGGCCGTACTGTCGCAGGATCCCTTAATAACGATGCTTTGTCGTTCCTGAACGGGAACGTTTGGCGTTGTCGTAGTTCTGCTCGGTTTCCGCAACGCAGTTTCGGATTTGATCCTCCAACGCCGGATTTCCACCCCGGGTCTTGTCTTCGGCATGATTGGGATCCTGATGCATTATAAAAAACAACGCATGACCATTGGCTTCGTGCGCCAGCTTGCGCGCCGCATCGCGTTCGTTCAGGTCACGGGAGATCATGACGACAACGTGTCCATTGACTGACCCTTTGCCATCGCCTGTTGTATCCCGTTCGCCGCCCGGTAACAGCGTAATGCCTGAGGGGCCGCTGGCCCGGATCTCGTCGCGGAAGCCCATGCTCTTCAATTGCGAAGGCGTGTATTGCACCATGTATCGTGTCGCGTCCGTGAGCTCGTTGGTATAAACGGCGCCGAGATTACCATGTCGTATGGAGTCCATTATATCGCGGTATAGATAGTGATTGTCTACTGCCACCTCTACGATACGCGAGTCGTTTGCCAGCGCCTTCAATGCCTGGAAGTTGAGGCTTGCGGACGTGTGGCGGTTGATCCGATGGCAATCTATGCGGCCCTGAACATCGAGCACCACATGCGGTTGATCTTCGGTGCGTAACATATGGCACACCGCCTGATAGGCAGCCGTATCCAGCGGGCGTACGGAATCCGGGGTATGGAGAATGTTGCCTACCTGTCCCCAGGTCAAGGTCGCGTATAGAAGAAGGCCCTGCATATCCGTTGATGTGAACGAAGATACATATTGCACGGCACCGTGCAGAGCCGATGTACCTATTCTTTCGTCAAAGACCGCACGGGACTCACCCGTGCGGCGCGGACGGTTTGCAAGGCTACGGTAAGCAGTGCTACCAGCAGTGCCAGTACGCCCGCACCCGCAAAGAGCCACCAGTCCAGGGAAGTGCTGTAGGCAAAGCCGCTCAGCCACTGCCGGGCCGCGACATAGCTGACAGGAATGGCCACGAGCACGGCGATCAGCACCATCCGCGCGAAGTCGGCGGAGAGCAGCCACACAATGTTGGCATTGCCCGAGCCCAGCACCTTGCGGATGCCGATTTCCTTCTCACGGCGCTCGGCCGTGAACGCCGCCAA
>NZ_JAHESC010000036.1 GCF_018598185.1 Dawidia soli | reverse complement strand
GTCATATGTGTATAAGAGAAATAATATTATGAGGAGGGCGTTCGGGCCAGCATGGACGAGTGGTCTCTTTACCCCAACACGCCCGACGTTGCCATCAGCGCGGAAGAGCAGGACGCGTACCTGGCACAGCCCGATGTTGCCTTTAACACAACGGACGCGCTGGAGCAGATCAATACCCAATACTGGATCGCAAACGTGGTGAACGGCGCCGAGGCGTTTGCCAACTTCCGGAGAAGCGGATATCCGGCGCTGACACCTAACCCGGCTAACGGCGGGCTGAGCGGTGGTGGATTCGTCCGGCGGATGGCATACCCGGATGACGAAAGCTCGGAGAACGAAACCAGCTACCAGGCGGCTGCCATCGCGATCGGCGGTGACAATCTGACTACCCGGGTATTTTGGGATAATCCATAAACATTGTCCTGCGCGATCGGTCCGACGCGTCGCGATGATACGACAAGCGGAGTATACCGGGTGAGCCTGGTATACTCCGCTTGTTTTTTGTAAGGGTATAGAAAAATGATGTTCAATCCTCAGAGCAGGTAGTCGATGCACAGAACACCCAGCAGCCCAAGCACCGATACCAGCGATTCCATCAGCGTCCAGGAGCGGAGCGTGTCCTGTATGGTCAGGCCGAAATACTCTTTGAACAGCCAGAACGCCGTGTCGTTCACGTGCGAGCAGAAGAGGCTTCCCGCGCCGATGGCAAGGACCATCAGGTTGGGATCGATCCCCGTCTGCTGCACGAGCGGAGAAATGATCCCCGCCGCCGTCAGACCGGCGATCGTCGCCGAACCGAGGGCCAGCCGCAGGCCCGCCGTTACCAGCCAGGCCAGGAGGAGCGGCGGCAGGGGCCAGCTTTTAAGACCCGTGGCCAGGTCGTTGCTTACGCCGCTGTCGATAAAGATCTGTTTCAGGATGCCCGCGCTGCCGATGATGAGCAGGATCATGGCGATGTCCTTGACCGCATCGGTATAGATCGCCATGATGTGCGACAGCTTTTTGCCCGTGTATAGTCCCAGCGTGCAGGTGCTGATGACCAGGGTCAGCGACATGGCCACGTTTGGTTCGGCCAGGAACGACAGCATCCGCTGCGCAGGGCCGGACGTGATCCAGAACTTTTCGAGCAGGGTGGTGACGCCGATGACAATGACCGGCAGCAGCGACGATGCGAAACTGTTGAGCACGCCCGGGAGATCGTCTTCATGCTTGTCCGGGCAAAGGTCGACGACCGACGTGGCCGATGGCATGCGTTTCAGGGACTGCGCAAACAACGGACCAGCCACGACGATGGCCGGGATGGCGATGATCATCCCATAGCCAAACGTGGTGGCCATATCGGCATCGAATTGCATGACCAGGGCGATCGGCGAAGGATGCGGGGGAAGAAAGCCGTGCATGACGGAAAGCGACGCGAGCATCGGCAGACCGATGTATACCAGGGGCAGGTTGTACCGGTATGCCACGGAGAAGATGATCGGCACCAGCAGTACGAAGCCAACATTATAATAAAGCGGGATCCCGACCGCAAACCCGGTGAAGGTCATCGCCCACACCAGGTACCGCGTTCCGAATACCTGTTGCATCACGCCGGCAATGCGCTGCGCAGCGCCGCTTTCGGCCACGAGCTTGCCCAGCATGGCGCCCAGTACGATGACGATCGCCAGCGACCCCAGCGTATCGCCGATGCCCTTGGTGACAGCTTTTGAAATGTTTTCCAGCGGCATTCCCAACCAAAGCCCCGAAAGTATCGATACCCCGAGGAACGCCAGGAAGGGGTTGATCTTTGCCCAGGTGATCAGCAAGACCAGGCAGCCGACGCAGGCGATCAGAATAAATAATGTCATGACCGGAGCTTGCCGCTAATGAGAATCCCGCAGAACACGCGAACCGGATTTCCCCACCAGGAAATCGAGGTCCGCGCCTTTGTCAGCCTGTTGCACATGATTGACATAGAGATTGACATACCCGCGCGTGGCCGCCGGCGCCGATCGTTTCCAGTGTGCTCTGCGCCGTGAAAGCTCTTCCTCGGAAACATCCAGGTGGATCTTCTTTGCTTCGACATCCAGCTCCACCAGGTCGCCATTTTCCACCAGCGCCAGGTTGCCGCCGATGGCCGACTCGGGCGATACGTGCAACACCACCGTACCGTAGGCAGTGCCGCTCATCCGCCCGTCGGAGATCCGCACCATGTCGGTAATGCCTTTGTCGAGGAGCTTCTTGGGCAGCACCATGTTGCCGACTTCCGGCATGCCCGGGTAGCCTACCGGCCCAACGCTTTTTAAAACCATGACACAGCTTTCGTCGATGTCGAGATCGGGGTCGTCGATCCGATGATGATAGTCCTCTATATTTTCAAAGACCACCGCCCGGCCCCTGTGTTTCATCAGCGCCGGTGTAGCCGCCGACGGTTTTATGACGGCGCCGTTCAAGGCCAGGTTGCCTTTCAGCACCACGATGCCTGCCTCCCGGATGATCGGATTGTCGTATTCCGCGATCACCTGCGTGTTATGACATACCACGCGCTCCGCTATATTTTCCCGGTGTGTCTTGCCGTTCACCGTCAGGGCGTCCAGGTGGAGAACGGACTGTAATTCCTGAAGTATAACGGGCAAGCCTCCCGCATAATAGAAGTCTTCCATCAGGAATTTGCCGGATGGCATCAGGTTGAGCAGCAAGGGGACTTTACTGCCGACCGTGTCGAAGTCCTCCAGGTTCAAGGCCACGCCGATGCGGCCGGCAATGGCCGTGAGGTGAATAATAAAATTAGAGGAACCGCCGATGGCGGCGTTGACCATGATGGCGTTCTCAAAGGCTTCGCGCGTCAGGATCTTCGACATCTTCAGGTCTTCCCGAACCATCTGCACGATCCGCCGGCCGGAGAGTTGCGCCAATACTTTCCGGCGCGAATCGACCGCGGGTATGGCCGCGCCGCCGGGCAGTGTCATGCCGAGCGATTCGGCCATGCACGCCATGGTAGACGCGGTGCCCATGGTCATGCAGTGTCCGGGACTACGCGACATACAGCTCTCGGCATGCGCGTATTCGTCGTACGATATTTTACCGACCTTGAGCTCGTCCGTCAGTTGCCACACCGCCGTACCCGAGCCTATATCCCGGCCCTGGTATTTGCCGTTGAGCATCGGCCCGCCGGGTACCACCAGCGTTGGCAGGTCCACGCTGGCCGCGCCCATCAGGGTCGACGGCGTGGTTTTGTCACATCCGGTGAGTAACACAATTCCGTCCAGCGGGTTGCCGCGGATAGACTCCTCGGCATCCATGCTGGCCAGGTTCCGGAACAACATCGCCGTAGGCTTCAGCAGCGTTTCTCCGAGCGACATGATGGGGAACTCCAGCGGAAACCCGCCGGCTTCGTACACGCCGCGCTTTACCCACTCGGCAATATCCCGCAAGTGCGCGTTACACGGCGTCAGCTCCGACCAGGTATTGCAAATGCCGATGACCGGGCGGCCATCGAACAGATCTTCGGGGATGCCCTGGTTCTTCATCCAGCTTCTGTAGATGAATCCCATTTTGTCCTTCTTCCCGAACCATTCCGAACTTCTGTAGCTCATATCCTTGTGCTTAGTTTTTTACGGGGATTATTTCCTTTGTGCGATGACCGTTGACGAGGCGCCAGATCCCCAGCGGATTTTCGTTCTGCAGCGCGGCCGGCAATAACGCCTGCGGCATCTGCTGATAGCACACCGCCCGCGTGAACCGAAGGATGGCCGCCGTTCCCACCGAAGTACTTCTTCCATCGGTGGTGGCGGGATAGGGGCCGCCGTGCATCATCGCGTGGCAGACTTCCACGCCGGTGGGAAATCCGTTGATCACCAGGCGGCCCACGCGTTGCTCCAGGATCTCCAGCAAGTCCCGGTATGCCGCCAGGTCATGATCGGTGCCGTGCACCGTCGCGGTAAGGTGTCCCGTCAGGTTCCGGGCGATCGTCAGCATCTCATTTTTTGACGTCGTGGTAACGACCATGCTGGCAGGGCCGAATACTGCGTCCGCCAGCGCCGGATGCGCGGTGAATGCCGCGCCGGTGGTCTTGAAGAGCACGGGGCTTGCGCAGCGGGTGGCCTCGTTTTGTTTTCCCCGGGCGAGCACGTCGACAGGGGGTTGTGCGGCATGCCTGTCAATTCCGGTTGAATAGGCGAGGAGCATGTTCTTTGTCAGCATCGGACCGCCCGAGGTCGTTTCAAACGCCGCCCGGAGGTGCTGCTCAAACGCCGGCGTCGAGATACTTTCCGCGTGGATCAATAACCCCGGGTTGGTACAGAACTGTCCCGTGCCGAGTGTGACGGAGGCCGCGAATCCCTGCGCGATCGTCTGCATATGGGCCTGCATCGCTTCCGGCAGGACAAATACCGGGTTGGTGCTGCCCATTTCCGCATAGACGGGAATGGGTTTGTCGCGTCGCACGGCGGCATCGAACAGCGCCTTTCCCGCGGCAAAAGATCCGGTGAACCCGACCGCCGTAATATGGTGATCGGTTACCAACGGAATGCCTACTATACGTCCGTCACCCTGCAGGAGTGAGAATACACCTTCGGGCATCTGCGTGGTCCGGGCGGCCCGCTGAATGGCCCTTCCCACCAGCTCCGATGTGGCCGGATGCGCTTCATGCGCTTTGACGACAACCGGGCATCCGGCCGCCAGCGCCGAGGCCGTATCGCCCCCGGCAACCGAAAATGCCAGCGGAAAATTACTGGCGCCAAAAACAGCCACCGGCCCCAGGGCCATGAGCATATAGCGCAGGTCCGGTTTGGGTAACGGTATACGCGCGGGGTTCGCGGTGTCGATCCGCGCATCCACCCAGGAGCCTTCGCGCAGCAGGTCGGCAAACATGCGCAACTGATTGACTGTACGGTCGCGCTCGCCTTCGATCCGCGGTTTCGGCAGCGCTGTCTCTTGCATGCAGATCCCGATCAGATGATCGCCCAGCGTTTTTAGCTCGTCCGCGATCGCTTCCAGGAACGATGCCCTTTCTGTTCCCGATAGCCGGCGGTAGTGCTGAAAAGCCTCAGCCGCTTTCGCGCACGCCAGGGATACTTCGCCGGCCGTGGCCGTTGCGAAATGGAAAGGCAACGGTGTGCCCGTGGCGGGATTGTACGATTGAAAGAACTCGGCGCCTTTTGCGCTTTGTTCCGAGCCGATCAGTTGATTTCCTTCGATGGGTGTCATAGGCGGGACCGTCAGGCGACGGTGTTTTCGAGTGTACCGATGCCGTCGATCGTGATCCGGATCACATCGTTCGCCTGCAGCGTAAAATCATCCGGCGGAACGATCCCCGTACCGGTCATTAAAAATGTACCATACGGAAAGCTGACCTCGCGGAACAGGTATTCCACCAGCTCCGTATGTTTTCGTTTCATCCGGTCGATCGAGATCTCGTTGGAGAAAACAGTTTTCCCCTGACGCTGTATAACGATACTAATCGTTGTGTCCGCCGCGATCGGTCTTTCGGGTACGAACAGACAGGGCCCGAGGGCCGTGGCGCCGTCGTACGACTTCGCCTGCGGCAGGTAAAGCGGATTTTCTCCTTCGATGTCCCGGGAAGACATATCGTTGCCCACGGTATAACCTTCGATGCTTCCGGCCGTACAGACGAACAGGGTAAGCTCGGGCTCCGGAACATTCCACCGCGAATCTTTTCGAATGCGCACCGCCTGGCGCGGACCCACCGTGCGATACGCCGGCGCTTTAAAAAAAAGCTCGGGCCGGTCGGCTTCGTATACTCTGGCGTAGAAGTCGCCGCCGCCCGCGTCTTTTGATTCCTCCATGCGGGCTTCGCGGCTTCGCAGGTAGGTAACGCCCGACGCCCACACTTCCTGGTCCTCTACGGGAGCCAGGGCACTGGTCTGGCAACGCGCGGCGAGCGTTGGCTCCGCCTTGAGCTGCGCAAGCTCGGCCAGGATCTTCGCATGAAGCCCGGGGCGATTGATGAATTTGTTCCAGTCCGTTTCGTTCGATAAAAAATGATCGTGCTGGTGCTCGATGATAATTCCCCGGGGTGTTTTATAGAGTTTCATGGTATAGGCGTTTAGGGTATAGGTAATAACGTTTTCAGGACATTAGACGTCGTCGGTACGCCGGTATCGGGCTGGCCGCCACCGACGCTCACCTCCAGCTGGCCGGAGATGCCCGGCGGGATCTTCGCCGTCAGCCGGATCTCCCGCGTTTCACCGGCTTTCAGGTGGATCCTCGTGTATGAGATCAACGAACGGATCGGATGCCGGATCGTACCCGCGACCTGGGGCGACGAAGCATATACCTGGACCACCTCGTCGCCGTCGAATTTTCCGGTGTTTTGCAAACGCGCTGAAAGCGCCAGGCTGTCCGTGCCGGTTTTGCGTGTTGCCTGCAGGTCCGCATACACGAACGACGAGTAGCTCAATCCATGTCCGAAAGAATATAGCGGTTTTCCCTGGAAGTAGCGGTATGTTTGGTTGGATATAGTATAGTCGTCAAAGCGGGGCAGGTCGTCTGCCGATCGGTAAAACGTTACCGGCAGCCTGCCGGCGGGATTGTAGTCGCCAAACAGTACATCGGCGATGGCCTGCCCGGCCGCCTGGCCCGGATACCACGCTTCGACGATCGCGGGCAGGTGATCGTTCTCCCAGTTCACCGCCAACGCGCTGCCGTTCAGTAAGACCAGCACGACGGGTTTACCCAACGCGTGCATGTTCCTGATGAGCCTTTGCTGTGTCTCCGGCAGGTCGATGCGCGTCCTGTCGCCGCCGCGGAATCCCGCGATCTGCACGTCCATCTCTTCGCCCTCCATACGGGCGGTCAGACCCATGCACAGCACGACCACATCGGCCTGGCGGGCGATCGCTATGGCGTCGCGCAGAAGGTCTGGTTTCGGCGCGGCCCAGACCAGCTGGACCTGGGCGTCGGCAAATGTTTCAATGGCCTCGACCACAACTTTATACTTCCGGCCCGCCTCGAGTCGCATCGGCGTGGTTTTCCGCAGGCGGGGATCGCCGTATTCGTCGCGGAAATGATACACGGTTTTCGCGACCAGGCTGTCGTCGATATATAGCCGGGTATTGCACGTCGAGATAAAGCCTAACCGGTACGTACCCGAATGCTGCGGTTTGATCTCGCCCTGCCACCGCACGCTGAAATTGTCGTCATCCATGTCTTCGCGCGGGGCCTTGTCCGACCAGTTGGCATCCAGTGTCGGACTTACGGCGGTGTACAGCGGCTGGCCCGTCAGCGTGATGTTGTTATAGTATGCAGCGGTTAGTCCCGGTGTGTTTTCACCGGTAGAGAGCATGTCCGCCGGGATCGTGTAGAACATCGGCATACCGTCTGCTAATTCAGATCCTTGCGCAAACAGCACCCGGGTGTGTGGTGTAACCTTTTCCCGGATGCCCTGCAGCGGTGTAATGGCCCGGGAGGGTACGCCATTATAGTTGCCGAGAAGCATGAGCCACTGATCCGCGTTGGGACCGATGACCGCGATCGTACCGGCATCTTTTTTTAGCGGAAGGAGATTGTTTTCATTCTTTAACAGCACGATCGACTTCCGGGCAGCCTCCAGCGCCAACGCCCGGTGTTCTTTGCTATCGACGACGGAATAGGGTGTCTGCGCATAGTTTACGTTTTCGATAGGATCGAACATGCCCAGTTTGAACCGTGCTTTAAAAAGTCTCTTTACCGCCGTGTTTATAGCTTCCTCGTCGATGAGCTTCCGGTTGACGGCTTCTTTGAGATTCGTGTAGACGCTCCCGCATTCCAGGTCCGTTCCCGCCCGGACGGCTACACTGGCTGCTTCTTCGGGTCCCGCCACAAACTTATGGTGCTTGTAGATGTCGGTGATCGCCTCACAATCGGAAACAACGTACCCCTCGAAGCCCCATTCCTTTCGCAGAATATCGTTCAGCAGGCCCGGGCTTCCGCAGCAAGGTTCGCCGTTATACCGGTTGTACGCGCACATGACGGAGTAAGGTTTGCCGAGCCTGACGGTCATTTCGAAATGGGGGAGATACATTTCGCGCAGGTCGCGCTCGTGGGTCGTAGCATTGAACGTATGGCGTTCGGGCTCCGGTCCGCTGTGTACGGCAAAGTGCTTTACCGTGGCAACGGTTTTCAGATAATGAGGATCGTCGCCCTGCAAGCCCCGGATGAATTCAACCGCTAACGTCCCCGTGAGAAAGGGATCTTCGCCATAGGTCTCCTGGCCGCGGCCCCAGCGCGGATCGCGGAAGATGTTGATGTTCGGCGACCACAACGTAAGGCCCTGGTAAATGAACCGTTTATCCCTTCGTGCGAAATGGTGGTGTTTGGCGCGGGCTTCGTCGGCAATGGCCGTGGACACCGCATGCATCAGCGCGGGGTCCCACGTGGCCCCCAGGCCGATGGCTTGCGGAAACACCGTGGCGAGCCCCGCGCGGGCCACGCCGTGCAATCCTTCCGACCACCAATTATACCGTGGTATATGGAGACGTTCGATCGCCGGCGCATCGTGCACCATCTGGCCGATCTTCTCCGCCAACGTCATGCGCGCCACCAGGTCGTCAACCCGTTGATCGATGCTCAGCGCCGTGTCCAGGAAGGGAAGCGTTACGTCTTCTTTTTTATCCGTACAGTCTGTGCCCATGAGCGCAGGGAATAACAAGAGACAAGTATACAATGCCTTGTTCACCCTCCGGATCAGCCATTTCTTCATAAGATGTGTCGTGTCGGGGTCGTTCAGTCTTCGCAAAACCTTACCATCAGCCTGTAAGCTGGTGATTCCGGTGAAGACAAACTTCTAATAAACGCCACCGTAGAATTTTAAACACCGTAGCCGGGTCGATATAAATCCTGAATTTTGATGTTCGGGTATTGGTATATCCGGCTCTTTTTTTTCAGATTTGTCTGACATGGGTGTTTGCAGCCTCATGCGGGTTTATCACAATACGGCTTGGTATTCTTGATCTCGTCTCGCAATGAACCAGTTTTTTTTACATCATGGTGTTTCAAAGGAGCTGGAGGCGTTTGGTCATATTCACGAGATGGGTATTCGAAAGAATACCAGCATTCAGCTCAACTCCCTTTGCCCGACCACGACCGACGATATCCGGATCTACTATATCCTCGATGGAAAGTTTGAATGGTTCATCAATGGCCGGGATCATATCCTGTTCCCGGGCGATCTTGCCGTGATCTTACCCGGTCAGCCTTTTGCCGGAAGCCGGGGCTTTGTCGATATCGGCACGTTGTGTTGGATCTGTATCGGGGTGAAGCAGGTCGACAGCCGCAAAATGGTGCTGGGCGATTGGAGCGGCTTGTCGGAAAGCGATAGTATTACGATCAGCAAGGTCTTGCACCTGAACAACATCGCGGTCTTGTCGAAAGTGAAAGAAGCGTTTGGTATCCTCCAGGCGATCAAAGACGAGTTGTGCCAGCAGGAGATCGGGTACGGCACGCGGGTCAATCACCTGATCGACGACCTCCTGATCTTTATTGCGCGGCAATCCAGTCACCAGACGAATCTGCGCCGGGACTTTCCGGAGACGTTCACAAAACTGGAAGAAGCGTTGCGCCAGAACCTGTCCCATCAATGGACGGTAGAGGAGATGGCCGCGCTGATCGGTCTGGGAACGACCGCGTTCTCCGAGAAGGTGAAAAACTATACCGGCTTTTCACCGCTGAACTATCTCATTAATATCCGGATCTCGGAAGCCATCAAGCTGTTGAAAAAACAGGAGATCAATGTAACGGAGATTGCGTTGGAAACGGGATTTTATTCATCCCAGCATTTTTCAACGACGTTTAAGAAACTGACGGGCTATACCCCCGTGGAGTTCAGGAAGAAGAAATAATAAACTAAACAGATATTGAAATGGAATGTGTCATTACCGTCGAGCTTGGAACGAACGCGGTACGTATCTTTGCCTTTGATCTGAACGGAAACGTGGTGGCGTCCGCGAAAGGCTCCTATCCGACATTCCACGTCCAGCCGGATCATAGCGAGCAGGACCCCGAGCAGATCTTTATTACCATGTTGTATGTATTAAAGAACCTGATCACGGAAAAGCTGCAACCTCAAAAGTATGCCGTCCAGTCGATCTGCTTTATCGCGTCCATGCACAGCCTGCTGACGATCGATAAACAGGGAGCGCCGATCGGAAACGCAATCACCTGGGCCGACAACCGCGGCAAGCGGGAAGCACAGGAGCTGAAAGATTCCGATCTCGGAAAAGCACTGTATCATGCCACCGGCACGCCGCTCCACCCCATGTCACCCCTGGTGAAGATCGCATGGCTGAAGAACAACGACAAAGAGCGGTTTACGCAAGCATCAAAGTTCCTCTCCATTAAGAGCTATATTCTTCAGCAGCTTACCGGAGAATATGTGATCGACTTCAGTCTGGCATCCGCCACGGGCCTGCTGAACATCCACACGGTGCAGTGGGAAGCCGATGCGCTGGCGTTTGCCGGCATCCGCCCGGCGCAGCTGCCGGAATTGATGTCGGTGTTTGGCGTGCCCGGGAAACTGCGCAAGGAATATCAGAAGCTCTTGGGCTTACGGGCGAATACGAAGGTCATGGTAGGTTCCAGCGACGGCTGCATGGCAACCCTGGGGGCAGGCGCCTGGCGCGAAGACAAAGCCACCGTGACGATCGAGGATAGCGGCGCCGTACGCGTGGTGGGCAGGCAGGTGTTGCATGACGACCGCCAGCGGTTCTTTAACTACCTGCTGGCCGAGGATTATTATATCTCGGGCGGCCCGACAAACAACGGTGGGGTGGTGTTTGAATGGTTTGCCAAACAGTTCGGAGACTTCAGTGCCCCGTTCGACACCGAGCAGATCATGGAGAACCTGATCCACGAAGCAGCCCACGTCCGGCCGGGATCGGACGGCTTGCTGTTCCTGCCGTACCTGCTCGGCGAACGTGCACCGATCTGGAATGCCAATGCCCGCGGATCGTATTTCGGGTTGAATATCAAGCATGAACGACAGCATTTTATCCGGGCCACCATCGAGGGCATCCTGTACGAGGTATACAGCATCGGGAAGATACTACAAGAACATCGCACCATCAAAAGCCTGTCGGTGAACGGCAGCTTTGCCACCATTCCGTTCTGCGCGCAGCTCATGGCCGATATCTTCAACAAACCCGTGAACATGGTGACAAATTCCAACAGCGCCAGCCGCGGCGCATTTTTGCTCAGCGCCATCGACATGGGGCTCTACCCGAATTTCGAGGAGGCCGCGGGAAGCACCGCCTACCGGGAAACCCTCCAGCCGCGCGAGCACGATCATGCCACCTATGGTCAGTACTTCCAGGTTTTTGAGCGGCTCAGCGTAAAGCTGAAAGAAGAATTTGAGGTGATCGCCGAGCTTCAGCGCGTACGGCGGTAAAATCGCCGCGATATTCCGTACGACGGCAGGGCCGATCTCCGACTGCCTGGTCTATTTACCCTGAAAATATACCGATGACACTATAAAAACATCATAAAACATACATATATCTGGTATGTATGTAAATTTTGGGGTATAATTGATATAGTAAAAAACGGAAGACCCCTATAGTAGTTGTTACCCCAAATCCTAAACTATAGAAGATGTATCAATTGTATCGTTACACGCAAGACCTTTCTCCTCCGGATGTTCCCTGCCATAGTATAGCGACAGGCTGATCCTGATTTTATAGAAGGCTTTTTTCTGTTTCAATCGGTCGAGCGGTTCGATCGTGTCTGTATCCTATTGTTTTATCGTAAACGGGAGAACGAGCTTTTCTTCCGGATACTAATGTATTGTTTGTATGGAAGATTTTGACAACGCTACACCCGCGCCATTACTCACTCCGTTGATCGTGCTGGTGCATAAGTATATACAACGCAGCCCGGCCACCGCGGGCTCCGGCGGAGGCCTGCGCGAGGTCAGGGATACGTTTCACCGGGAGGCGGAGCGTGTCAAGCGTGCGCTGATGCGCCTGCGGATTAAAAGAACGGACGAATGCCGGTACCAGGTGCGCGTGGCCCAGCAAGACCTGATGGAATTGATCGACCTGGTGGTGGCGGAAGGCGGCGCGGCAGAGATCGAAGCATCACCGGGATATACTCGTTCGGTGGTCGGCCTCCTGTTCAAAGGGCTGGAGGGGCTGCTGGCCTATATCGAGCATGGCTATCCCGGGCAGTTCGACCATGAGATCCCGTTGTGCGATGGTCAGCGTGAAATATGGCAGCTCCGGATCCACCGGCAATTGTCGGTGATCAGCCCGTGGTTCCGGGAGCAGGGATTGTCCGGATCCCTGTGGGACATCGTATCGGAGCCGTTCTGCGAAATACTGGCGCCGGCCGGGCTGCCGCTGGTTTCGCACCGCGAGTGGAAATATCTCTCCAAACTTTTGACCGAGCTCGAGCAGCTGGCGAAGAACGAGGTGACGGATGCCGAAGAAGCCCTGCTGTGCCTGCTGGTGCATCACAACTTCAACAAAGATCAGTACCTGGAATACTGCACGCACTACATCGCGGCGCAGGTGAGCGACAATGAGCCTACGAACGAGGAACAGCTGGCCCGGGTGCTGCGTTACCGCAACCTGATCGACGCAGTCTATCCCACGGCGGCGCACGTCGGCCTGTGGCCGGGGCACGACGCGCTTCATACACGGCTGATGCGCTGGATGGATCGGATCCAGGCCTATTACCAGGGGGCGGTGGAGAACCCTGGCGAATTTGGAGAGCAAGACGTATCGACGCGGCGCAAGGGGCCGGCGGGTTGGCAACGCGTGCGAACCACGGCATCGCTCAAGGAGCTGGCCGGGTTTTTCCGGTTGTTACTCGAATGCGGGTTCTTTCGCGAGACGGTGTTTGCCACTATATCCCGTTTTATCGCCTTTGGATTTTCGACCGGAAGCTCGACCGAGCCTGTCTTTGGAAACGTCAGGAAGGCGTTCTCCGATCCGTCCGACGTGGCCCTTCGTTTTGCCGAGGAGCTGTGTAAAAAGATGCTCCAGCTGATCGCCGAGATCCGCAGCGGCAAAAAGATCTTAAAGGATTCGAAAAAAAGATCCTAGAAGATATACTATACCGGCGTTCAAAAGGCTTCATTCCGTCATTTTTAGCGGGGGACTCCCGGGGGACTCCGGTTTTTGGGGTCCCCCTGGGGTCTGGCGCGGCGGTATAGACCGACCGTAGTTTAGTGACATATTAAATCCAACAGATATGTCATTATACCCTGTAACAACCGATGCGCTGCGGGCACTCCGCGAAGCGCCGCGCCCGACCACGTCACCGTCTCCTGCGCTGCGCGTGGAAGCATGTGATCTCGATAACGCTAACCCGCGCACACCATGGTAAATTTCGTCAGACACATTCGCGCGGTGATGTACAAGCTGGAAGCCGACAGCCGCATCGAGGTATACCATGTAAGCTTATACTGGGCGCTGTTCCAGACCTGGAACGAGCACCGGTTTCAGAACCCCATGCGGATCTACCGCGACGAGATCATGGCGCGCGCCAAGATCCGTACACGCACGGTCTACGCGAAATGTATGCGTGAGCTGGCCGCATGGGGCTACTTCACCTACGACCCGTCGACACGCCGTTTCGAACCCTGCCTGGTGGCGATGCGCCGGTTCGATGGGGCTCCGCACACACGGGTAGAGACATCCTGGTATCCACTGGAACCTGTCGCGGAGGCCGGGAACGAACCCGCCACGGGTCCTGAAAACGGGACAACGGCCGGGACCACGTCCGCGACCAGGACACGGACCCCATCCGGTACAACGACGCGGACAGACGGCAGAACACAGTATATAAACAGTATAAACGATCCAACCATTCAAAACGATGTAAACGCTGATGAGCAAGCCCATCCACTTTCAGATTTCGGTAACGATCTTACCCCTCCGGCCGAAACGCCCGGCGGCGAAGAAAAAAGTAACGTCCGGGGGGCCGGGGGCGGCGCCGGCGCAGAAGCCATTCCCGCCAGCCTCGACCACGTCTACCCGTTCTTCGCCATCCTCCGGAGCACGCGCGTCGAAGCCGAAAAATTCTTCCACTACTTCACCTCGAACGGCTGGAAAGTAGGGGGGCGGTCGCCGATGCGCGACTGGCGCGCCGCCGCCCGCAACTGGGTGCTGAACGCCGTGCGGTTCCAGGCGCACAACGGGCCGACCCCCGGCTCGCTGGCCTCTCCCGGGCCGCAGAACCACGCAGAGCCTTTATGAAAAACAGCGTGACCCGATCGCCATCGGGTCACGCTCATCCACAACCTTTCAACTTCTCCTACATGAAACCTTTCGATTTTCCCTGGTGCGTGTCGTTCCTGGAGCGGCATGGCAAAAAGACCTTCGGTCCGTCGTTTCAGATCCGGCAGGGTGACCATCCCGTCATCCGGAGGCTGCTGGTATATTTCCTGCAGCTGAAGGGTGAAGCCCTGGAGCTCGGCATCGACCTGACCAAGGGCATCCTGTTATCCGGGCCGGTCGGCTGCGGCAAGACGTCGCTGATGACGCTGATGAGCTATATACCCGGCCCCGGCCGCAATTATATCCTGCGACCCTGCCGTGACGTGAGCTTTGAATTTATACAAGACGGCTATGAGGTGATCGGCCGGTATAGCAAGTTTGCCTACAACGGCGCCCGGCCGAAGATCTATTGCTTCGATGACCTGGGTGCGGAGCGCAACCTGAAGTATTTTGGCAACGACTGCAACGTCATGGGCGAGATCCTGCTGAGCCGGCACGACCTGTACGTCAGCCAGGGCATGATCACACACATCACGACCAACCTGTCGGCCGGCACCTTGCAAACGATGTACGGCGACCGCGTGCGCTCGCGGCTCCGGGAGCAGATGAACCTCCTGGCCTTTGACGAATCGGCAACGGACAAGCGGCAATAAAAAAGGCCGTCCCCGGAGGAACGGCCTTTTGCATTAATCGACGTCGTCGTCGGGATCGTCGTCTTCGGGTGCGTCGGCATCCGGCAGATCGTCGGCCGGGGGTGGGCAGGCCGTGGCGCCGGCTACGGTTATTTGGCTTACAGCGGCCAGCACGCCGCCGGCCACGGTGAGGTAGCCGGCCACGGTCACGACCGCGGCGGGCACGGCGATCGGTCCGGCCACCAGGGCGGCCCCCGCGGCGACCAACGCCAGGCCTATCGTGCGCAGCACGCGGAAGAACTTCGGGGTGGGCGCTGTCGCCCGTTCAAGGATGTTCATGTGTTTGTGGGTTTACGTTTCACGTGTTTTTACAGTAAGGGTCAGCCACACTTCTTCGCTGTGGATCACCGGGAGTACCAGGCTCTTCAGCACCTCGTTCGCCAGCCGTGACTGCCGGCCCCTGCCGGGGCCGGTCAGTTCCAGTACGGGCGCGATGCACCCCTGCAGCTCGCGCGTCGCGTCGTTGGCCGGATGCAGGAGGATGCCGCTGCGGCCCGGCACGTCGGCCACGCACAGGTGAAGCCCGTGCTTGCGCGTATACCGCGACAGGAGCCGGTAGCGCCCCGCGGGGATACACGATACGTTGCGCCTGTTCTGGAGCCAGGGGAGCTCGATCGTATGGCAAACCAGACGGCCTTCATACGTGAGCTCCCCATTGGTTCCGTCAGGGTATAGGGTCCTGATCAGTGCCAGCTCCATCCTGACTACGCTCCGGGTTCGATGGCCACCAGCGACAAGGCGTTATACGCACCGTTGTTGAGCGTATACATCTGGCCGTTGACCAGCTGCGCGAACTCGATGCCGAGCACGACGAACAACGGATCGGTGTTGCCGGGGCTCATCGTCAGCGCCAGGTTGACCGGTGCCGCGGGCAGCGCGCCGAGCACAAGCTCGTCCGTCTCCAGCGCCTGCACGTTGTAGGCGTTTTCGGCAAAGTCCACCTCGGCGGCCGCCGCCACCAGCCGGAAGTGCGTGGCGCCGTCGGGGTACGCGATCATATCCGTCGGCACGAATGCCGGCACGTCGATCGTTACCGTACCGGTGACACGGTCCACGTCCGCGGCATAGGGCGCGAAGAAGGTGTGGGTAAGCTTGCCCTCGTCGTTGAAGTCGAAGCCGCGCAGCAGGTTCAGGTCGCCGTTGGCGACGTTGCGCTGGCCGCGCAGGCTGACCTGGTCCGTCTTGAGCACCGCGTTGAGCAGCGCGCTGAGACGGTTTGCCATGCGGCTGTCGCCGGTGTTGAGCAGCTGCGAGCGGAACGCCGTGCGCAGCAGCTTGCCGTTGCTGCCGGCGCGGCCGAACTCGCTGCCGTTCTCACGCGTGCGGGCAAAAGCCGGATCGGTCTGGATGCGTTTTGCATCGACGCCGCCCTTTTGCCGGGCCAGGTGCCCGTCCTGCGCGGACTTGTAAAACGAGATGCCGCCCATCTGACCTTTGAATTTGATGATGCTGTCTTGTCTTGCCATGTGTAGTATAATTTTTGTTTTGTTGGTCCCTCGTGTCAGGCACAGTCGGGTTAAGCCGTCGTTGCAACAACGGGACGAAAGAGCAAGGAAATTTTCGAGTATAAAAAAGAGCATGGCCGCTTGTGACCGAAATGGCCGCTAATGTCCGGTTATTACCGGTGCTAACGTCGTGTAACAACGATACCTTTGCTATAGATAAATCGTATAGTCAAGCCATGAGCCTGCGTAGAATTATTCTGAGTATAAAAGATATCCAGCGTCTGACAGGCCGGAGTGAGCGCCAGTCCCGGCGGATCCTGGTGGCCGTACGCAAAAAGTTGGGCAAGCAGCCCCGTCAGCCGGTTTCGATCCAGGAATATTGTCGCTACACCGGTTTACACGAAGAGGATGTAGCGCGGTATTTGGGTATATATGAATGACGGATAGGCTCGTATACGGCGGGTTACGCGGGGTGGTGTTGAGGGTGTGAAAAAGTGAGGGTAAGCCGGGGCAAAGCCACGTATATAGCATGGATAAAGCAATGATAAAGCATAGATGAAGCACTGTTAAGGCACTATTGGGGCCGTTGCTTTATCTATGCTTTATCTATGCTTTGCCAGTGGTTGTCCGGTTGGACTACCGCGCTTCATCCGGCTGTCGCAAATGGGAAAACATCTTAACGAACATTATGGCATATCTGAAAGGTATCAAATTTATCGGCGGCCTGGGCGACGTTACAGCTTATACCATGAAAGGCAGCGACAAGATCATTTTGCGCCGGAAGGGCGGCGCTTCGCGGTCACGGATCAAGAACGACGCGAGGTTCGACGTGCTGCGTCGCTATGGGACGGAATTGGGAGGCTGCTCGGTGCTGGGCAAAGCCATTCGTATCATGTTCGGTCCACACCGTGCCCTGGCAGACCAGAATCTATGTCCCGTGCTGAATCAATATCTGTTGCCCGTACAACGTCTGGATACCACCCACGAGCTCGGCCGGCGTTCCATCCGCCTTTCGCAAATGCCCCAGCTGCTCGCGGGCTTTTCGCTGAGCAAGAAGATCTCGCTTTTCGAGTCGACCATCCGAAGCGCGATTACCGCGCGCATCGATCGCGAAGCCCTGTCCGCGCACCTCGATGTTCCGGAGCTGCTCCCCGGGATCAACTTTCATCCGCTCGAGGACCAACCCATGTATAGTGTCACGGCCGTGCTGGGCATCGTGCCGGACGCCGCCTATGATGAGCAGCAGGAAAAGTATGTCGTTTCGCCCTGGTTTGATACGATGTATGCGCCCGTGATGGTTTCCACGGCATGGCTGCCATCGGGCGTGCGGGCCGATGCGACAACGTTGGCGGTCAGCCTGCCCCGGCGACCGTCAGCGGCCGAGTTCAGCCTGATGCTCTCGGTAGGGATCCGGTATGGCATGTTCCTCGGAGACGGCACGGTACAGCAGGCCCGGCGGGTAGGGGCGGCGAAGGTGCTGGCGATGGGGTAAATCAGCGTGCCGAAGGAGGCCCGGTATGTGCGAGGCTGAATTTTTGATGTAAATGTTTGATAAATAGTGCGATAGATTCAAAAAAAGCAGTTTTCCTGAAAATTTTTACTTAAAAAATATTGCAAGGGACTTTATTCAGGCTGATTTTTGTTAATCTATACGTTGACAATGCGCGTTAGGCAGATACATGAGAAGTTTTCTGACAAGGTCTATGCCGTCGTCTACGAGCCAGACGTGATTTGGAACAACGTGAGCCAAATAAGTCTGTAAAAAACGCTGTAAGGCACGTCAGGATGAAGCACAGAATGGAAAACGGCAAACTCAAAAAGATAACCACAACCGATCGGCCATCGGGTTGGATGGACCTCCCGGCATACAAGCAGGAAAATCGGGCCTGGATGAAGCGGTCCGCGGACATATCACTTCGTGTTCTCGACGTGTTGGATGAAAAAAAAATGACGCAAACGGAGCTGGCACAGTTGATGAATGTTTCGCGACAATACGTATCAAGAATACTTCGCGGGTCGGAAAACCTCACGCTCGAAACAATTTCGAAACTTGAAGATGTTCTCGATGTAACGTTGATTAACATTGTTGAAGAAGAACCGACCGCTACTGTAAATGTTGAACAGAAAACGTAGCAGTTATACGATTTTCATTGAAGACAATTGAACTGACGAATTTGCGACATTTCCATATCCTCAGACCGACGGGGAGGATATCCGTTTGGAGAAAATAGGAAGTGTAGTTTATATCATACCGTTTCATAATCCCTGGCAGAATTTTTACGATAGTCTGTCTGGTTTTTCGGATGACTTTATGAATGATAGGAATCAATCATTGCAACAGGAACGCGAATTAGCGTAGGCTCAACAGATTGCTATATGCTTCGATCAGTTCTGCTTTGATCTTCTGATCGATGGGAGCCTCGTGCGTCAGCGTATCTTTATTTCTTTCGAAGATCCGGGTGATATTTTCTTTTAATTCCGGGTTTGCTTTCCAGAATTCCGGGTTGATCGTTAATACGCTTTTTAACAGATCTCCTTCGTAGTAGTCTCCCTCTATAAAGGCGTTGTCATCGAGTAGGTTTATGGCGAAGGGGACCAGAAAAGGCAGACCGATTTGCTGGCCAATTAATATTCTGAAGTCGCCAGCCTCGAAATCGTTGATTCTTTTTCTGCGGAGCTCGTAACACTTCGAGACGAGGCTTGATACCCCCACGGGAGGTTCGCCCCAAAAGTCGCTCTCCAGCTGTTCCAATGTCTGGTGGGGGACGATGGATTTCGCGGTAGGATGGCTTTTCATTCGTACAAAGCTGGTTATTTCTTATCAGCGTCCGTCTGCTTCTCCTTCTTGCTTTTCTTTTTCTGCGGGAACTCAAACCCGAAGCGCACATTCAGCACATCGGCATACGGGCTTTTATGATCGACGTTAAATACCCGCAGCATGATCATTGCCGTACCTTTCACGGACCGGATAAAACGATAGTCTTTCTTCATGCCCACAAACGCGCCCGGCACCCACTCGCGCACACCGGGGTCGGTGGCGGGCGTTTGCAGCTGCGGCGGCACGTAGGTATTCATATACTCGAACTCCGCACGCGGCGAAAATCCTTTGCCTAGCTTAAACTCACCGTACGCGCGCGGCCCATAGATCCGCGGCGCCATCGTCAGGCCGTTGCGGTCGGTATTATAGCTTGCACGGTGGTTCCATCCCGCTCCGCTGGTCAGGCGGCCCGACAACCTGTAGCCTATATAGGGATTGAAGTCCACCAGCACGTCGTCGCCCTTCTTCTGGATCTGCAACGCGATGCCCGGCAGCAGGCGCTCCCGCAGCGGCTTGCCGCGCATTTCGTTCGGCTTGCGCTTCGGTATATCTTTCAGGCTGTTCAGGCTCGCGTATTTGCTTTTCAACTTCGACATCTTTTCCATCGCCTGCTGCAGCACCTGCTCCTTGCCGGCAAAGTGGTTGACGGCCTGCTGCTGCACCTGTTTGATCGCTTGCTGCTTCATCGCGTCGGGGTTCTTCGCCGCATCCAGCATCGGGTTCAATGCCTCGGCTTGTTTGGTCACCTCGCCCAGGCCCGTCGCTTCGGCGGCCTTTCCTTCCAGCGCACCCGGCACCTGCTTGACGTCCTGCAGGTTGCCGCCGGCTATGTTTTTGATGTCCTGCTGATAGCCGCCCAGTTGGCCGGTCACATCTTTCACCTGTCCCAGCTCGCCGGGAAACTCCGGCATGCCGCCGAGCGCGCCGATCTTGCCCACGCGCGAGTCCACGGCGCTGGTCAGGCCGTTCAGACTCCCGAACGGGCTGTCCACCCCCACGGCGTCCAGGTTCAGGTCTTTCACGGGCAGCTGAAAGCCGTCGATCTGGCTCGTCAGGGCCGTTGCCTGCTCCTGGGCCTGTGGCGGCAGCTCCAGGCTGTTGATCCGCCCGGTGGCCTTCGACTTCAGCCCTTCCATTTTCTGGTTCAGCGATTGGATCTCCGACTCCCGCTTTTGGCGGATGCTATCGAGCTTTTGAACATATTCTTCGTGGGGCAACTGCAAGGCCTGCAAGCTGTCCAGGATGTGCTGGGTACCGGCCTGCGCCGAGTCCAGGCCAGCAAATTTGCCCCGGAAAGCATTTTTCAGGCTATCCGACGAGGCATAAAAGTCATGTTGCACAGAATCCAGCCCCGGGTGCAGGGGCTTTCGAGCCAGGCTGTCGAGGGCCTGCTGCGGACGTGTTAACAGGCTATCGGTTTGGCCGTATGAAGCCAATGTACAGAAACTCAGAAGCAGGGAAAATACAACGCGCATGGCGGCGTGAAGGTACGATTTTTCCCTGGCATGTCCGGCTGATTTTTTTAATAGTTGGGCCTGCAAATTTCAGAGTAATGTTACGACGATTTCTCCCCATACGGCGCCACTATAACAACATGTTGCGTCTGGTTTGTATGCAAATAGGTAATCTTTTCTCTCAATACAATTCTCCGTTCACCTCCTTTTTTGCCCATATCGGCCAGAACCCCAAGGGTGAATCCGCAAGGGAAGCGTGCCTGGAATCCTGCCTCAGGAAGCACGTTTCGGGGTCGATGGGCGGAGATTCTTAATAAATTATTATTACCACGGTACGATAGTGCTGTGGCCTGTATATAAAACGAAAATCCCTATAACCGAGATTCCCAAAACGAGAAGCCTGCTTCTTATGGTTGCAGCCGGAAGGGTGAGTGTTAGTAGTGGCGTGGCGATAAATATTAAATAGTAATAGTTAAAATTAACAGCAAAATGTATTCTTAAATCGGCGATCGAAACGTCAAACATGCTTAAAACAACTAAAACTATTACATAGCCTAACAGAAGGAGATTTACGAGAACAAATGATTTTATTGCGTTCATTACTTTTCTTCTAAAGCCCTTTTGTAAGGCGATTAGCTATTACTAATTATGAAAATATTAGACAGATGCCATATATAATCAATCCCAGCGCTGCAAACGTCGTATGTACGATTCCGCCATTTATCGGCCTTTTATTGAATGAATCGTTGTTGAATAGATAAATTAAAATCAATATTCCCAGAGTAGACATCAAAATTCCAATAACTAAAACGATCATCTGTAAACTACTTTTTTTGTTATCGTTAATTAAGATCTTTCACTCAACCTGAGAAATTTTTTGACTTGTTTTTATGGATGCGACCAGATGAATATGTAAATACATTGATATAAACTGATGAAAAAGGCAAAGAATGGAAATATGTAAATTTCAAAAAATCTTCGAATGAATTTGGTGATATTTTTATCCTGTTCAAAGTCGGCTGCCAAAATCTTGTATATAAAATGTCTCATTGCCAGTAGTCCAAACCATGGGAGCGACGCGGCGGATGGAAAAAGATATTTGCCTGGATTTGCAATAACAATGATCGAGATGATCACTATGGTAAACTGAAGAATAGTTGTAAGCGTCTTGCGACTCACAGGGATGTTAATTTCAGGACTCACATTTAAAAAAAAGAGAAGAGCAACGTTTAGCGCGATCAAGCACAGCGCAAGTATTGTGTTTTGTACAAAAAGAATTGAAATTTCAAGTGCGACCTTCAGTATGTTCTCTTCCATTCTTTAATCTCGTATGAGTTATTATTGAATCTTCGGTTGTGAATAAATATAGATCCTTTTTGTAAACCGGGTCGATATCGGAACCATAATCAATTTCTATTTCATAAAACACAGAGCTGCTGTCGATGCCGTCAGGAGCACCCAATAGGGTGATTATGTCCACATATTTTAAGCCAACTAATTTATGATTGGATAAAAGGTCATTGATCATTTGCCCTCTTTCATTAGGTCGAAAATTCGCATCAGTTTTGGCGGTCCATCGTCTTTTATCGAACTTCTTTTCATTACACGCCATCACCATAGTAATGAACACAAGGAAAATTATAAGAGAGTAGATATTTTGTTTCTTCATACTGGGTTGATTAATGCAGTTCCATCACACTCTCGAAAGAATCTCCATGCCTAGATGGACCTCGGGAGTACGAATGCAACAAATCACTACCACTCATTCCATGGGAGCTCACCCTTGTCGCGCCAAAGTCCATCTCCTGTTTGTAAATGAATTACAGCTTGTAGTGATTCATCAATACCTAAAAGTATGGCTAACGGCATTGCACGCATATCGTCTTTTGGAACATTGTCCACTGGCTTTGAGAAAATTTCCCATTCCTCGTGTTCCCATCGTATTATTTGTGTTGCTTTCTCACCGTAAAGGACTTCTACATTTATGATCGCAGTAGATGTCGGCGGAAGCGGGTAGTTCCATTCCTTTATAAGCCATTGCCAGACCGGCTCTGACTCAACGTTGAACGGTTTCGTCATATCCGGAATGTCTAAAGTCAAACGGTCCTGACCCGGTGAGATTTGAAGCACCCGGATATCGTTTTTCTTGTAATAATCAAAAATCCCAAGTGTTATCAATTTGCTCCAGGAATTATCAACCTCAGAAAGAGAAAATGAACCAAGATTATCAACTTGCAAGGTCAAATTCTTCCATTGTGCACCGTTTTTTAATGCTCCGACCATTTCCTTGATGATCCGAATCATGTCGTCTTGGGAATATGCTTCGCCTCCGCAAAACACGAGATCTGCTCCAAAGAGATCTGTGCAACCGATGGTATAGACAAATCTGGGGAGTAATGTCCCTGCAACTGACGTGATGTGGTACCCGTGTATATTAATATTGGATTGAATTTGATGAAGGAGTGTATTCCGGTCCATAGCATGCAATTTACACCTTTCAGACAGATCCTTAACAAGTTGTTTATAGCCAATGTTTAAACCGTTTGTTCGAATAGTCCAATGAATCTCGAAGAATATTCCCCCGTGGCGCAATAATGACCTCTTGAGTATTTTCGAAGGCGGAAATGTAGGACCCAATTACACCTCTTTTCATGTCAACAAAAAAAACCACGTCATCTTTAATACCGGGGGGTGCGAATCCACCGATGAGCCTGAATTGATGAACTTTGTTTGGGGAAGGCGTATCAATTATATTTTCAAGGCGCATGTTCAGTACTTTTTTACGCCCACCAATTTCAATTGGAAGATGATAGATTTTGCCTACATGCTTTGAGAAATAAAAAAATGTTATTGGTTTCCCTTTTGCCGAGTCCAGCTTAATTTTAAATTTAAGGTCTTCAAATACAAGAAAGCCATTCGAAGTAACGGCCCCTTCATCAGTTTGGAATTGCGTTGCTACGGAATAAGTACATGGTTGACCCGAGGGATGTGGGTGTTGGATGTATACGTATGGCTGGTCGCCTGGCGCAAATTGGATTGGCGACAGACAATTGTTGGGTCTGGAGCACGAGAGCATTACACTGGATAACGATAAGAAAAATAATGTTTTTGTAGGGTGCATTGTTTTTATTTGTGTTATCACTATCCCGTAAAGCAAGGTACTCCAAAAAACAGAATAGTTGAGTTCCTAGACAGTGTTCTTAATATTTAGAAAAAAACACCAGTCATCGTCAGATTTTTCCGCTGTATAATTCTCAATATTCCAAACGTACGTGACATTCACAGGCGCGGTGATAATCGTAGTGATCAGGGCGATCTCTTTCAGCAATAAAAACCGGCGAGGCTGGGCTTTCATTATTAATAAATCTTCCCCGTTAAATCAAAAGTTATAGAATACGATTCATGATTAAATACCACCTTTTTTTTTCCCTTTGGGCCACCAGGTTTGCGAGGCGGTGCGTCCCCAAGATATGCAAAATGCACATCTTCACCTGTAATTAGGGGAAGAAGATTATCATCATCTAACCTAATCATCCTATTGGTTTTTTTTATCACAGCTTCGTACAGGAGATTTGGGGGTTCTTGTTTTGCGAAATCATCTATGATAATGAAGAGTAAATAGTTGTCATCAACATTTTTGTCAAGCTGAGCAATAAAACCAATCTTGCCATTTCGATTAGTATATTGATCTATATACTCTTTTGCTTTTAATGTTACCTTTTCTGGCAAGTCGTAAAAAATGTAATCCGTCTGGCCTTTTGCATCCTGATTAAGAGAAAAAAGTGTCAACGTCAAAATCAATATGTTACGTGGATTAATCATGGTCTGTAAGATTTTGCTGTGTGTTGAAATGAACGTTTGTCAAATTCCTATAAGAGTCTATTGAATATGTTGCAGTGGAAGATCGCCTATTTCTCAAAAGTGAGTGGAACTCGTTTCCTTAATTTCAGTAGCTCATTGTCATCCGTTAAGTTTTCCTCTCTACGAAAAGAAAAAAAACAGGCGATCTCAAAGAGTAAAAAGGACTTGAGAATTTCTTTCAATAAAACGCGATCATCTTGGCTTTCGTAAAAATCAAAATTAATAAAAACGACCTGGTTAGGCTATCTGTTATTCTTTTACTTTTTTTATTTTTATTTGATTGGTTGCCAAAATCTCAGTGGACTTTAAACTTCTGTGGAGACTAATTGAATTGCCTCTGTTGTTAGTATGGAAAATGTAATGTCGATCCTCTTGTACTAAAGCTATGAAAATCTAATCTGAATTTGCCGCCACCTGGGCTACTGTCCCAAGCAGGCCTCCTTATAACTCCAACGACTTTCTTTTTCGCCTTTATCAAGGTATTCTTTAATAACCTTATAGGAGACATTTGGAGGAACATCTACAGCAATAAGATTCTTAAGATGACTTCCCTCCCACGAAACATTTTAAATCCTCAAGCACTTTGCCTATCTGAGACACTTTACTTTCATCAAAAATTATCATCTGTATTGTGGAATGATTGGACGCCTCAATTAACTCTTCAAAAAAAGTCATGGCATGCAGGGGCAGGGCGGAAACTTCCATATTACCCGGTGCCGAGCTAGTATTTTTAAATTATCACCCTTCAACGATTTTTATGCTGTTTAGTGTTTTCTCATATGAGAGGCTATCATAGTCTTCGTATCAGCGTTCCAGCTGCTGATGCAACAGGGCCGTCTCCGAATGGAAGCATGTCATCAACATCTAATTGACCTAGCTCATAGCTTCCAACAATTACTTCCGGAGTGCCCTCAACGAGTCCGGCTTTAACTGCACTTCCTTCCAAACTTGTAACTGCAGACATAGAATTATAAAATGCTGTCTGTTGTTCAGTAGGCGTTCCTTCCTGTCCGGTATTGGAAATCTGTCATTTACGAGTTATTTGAAAAGTTTCCCCTGTGTATAGTGGGCCCGCCAATAGTTTCTGTCTTAAAATGTATCAGTTATGATAAACTTGTACGGGGATTCGACAACAGCCCCGAAGCAACTTTGTGTAGATTTGCGGAATATGATTAGTGTTAGTAATCTAGATTTTCTTTCAGTCGATATGCCTTTCCTGCTTCCTTAAGTTCTTCATCAAGGGAATCGTCATAACTAAAGTTATATAATCTCCAATCCTTTGATGGATTATAGAACGTCATAGTGAATCTGAGTGGTTGTCTGTCATATCTTATTAAGAATGTATACAATGAAAGATGTTCGCCAATACTCTTTTTTGTTATCAAATCGTAACCTTCATATTTTCCCAGCAGTTTTAATGTGCTGTTGAGTTTGAATTTTACATTTTCCACTTGGTCTTTCGATTCATTCATCCAATTGTTGGTTGAAAAAATATAATCTATTGCCTCATTGGCTCCTTTTGTTTGGTACAAGACAAAAAAACGATCCACGAATTTTTGAGGTGTATCTTGCGCCTCCGAGTTGAATGACCATAAGATTAGAGAAGTAATGAGTATTTGTTTCATTTGGATTTTGATTGACTGATTAAGAGTAGATTAAAAACAGCGCCAGACTTATGTAGAAAATAGCAACTAGTGCATTAATAATTAATTTTAACCTACGGTCATTTTTTCTCTTAATGATTGGGAACATAATAGATGCTAGAAAAAACAATCTGTATTTTTCGAACAGTTCATCAATCTTTTTGCTCAAATTTCCCGTATTGGTTGATTTAACATATATCAGATTTCTTTTTAGATAAATAAAATGTAATATGAATTTAGTCAAATAGGAAAAGAACACAAAGCTGATAAGTGTCATTGTCATGATTGCTATTATTTTTTTGGAGGTAATTTATTTATAGACACGCGCGTGGCGTCTGAGGCTACATACTTCGGATTCAGGTCGCCTACACCAGTAACTCTTCCTGGAGTAATACTGCCGCTCACACCTCCGCTTATCACAATGCCTAGGCCAGCTTTCGCGGATTGTGACGCACCAAGTGAGGTGCTCGTCATGCGCGTCGTCTGGGGATTAGTCGACTCGGGATTTTTTACATCCGTCTGGCTTGTTCCAGATCCTTCAATGTTAAAAAAATTGAAAGTGGTCTTTTCTGTGGAAGTAACCGTAAAGTTGCCGTTTTCTCCCTCTTTTGAAGTTTCTATCTCCTTACTAACTCCGACAGGGCCGATTCCGAGTTCGGCTCCTTCTTTAACATTGCCATCTCCAGACTTGACTCCTTCACTAGTGCTTGCCGTTACAAGGTCAAAACTTCCAAAATTCACAAAGACTGACATGTTCTCGCCCAGGACCTTAACACTAAATCCGCCTTGTAACCCTATGGATACTGACCCTGATAGTTCGACACTCGCTCCTTGACCAGGCAACGGAGTATTGCGTAGCGGTTGCTCATAGACTCTATCTACCTTCTGCTGTATGTTTTTTTCATTCTTTTGCTTTGTAGGATCAATAACTTCTTCAGGCATCATGCCATCCGGATCGATAAATCTTATCGGATTACCAAACGCATAGCTGTAAACTGAGAATTTCCTCATAGCCTCGGTCGCAGGATCTACTGATAAGAAGCGTCCAATTTTTGAGTCGTACTGTCTGGCTTGATAGTCATGCCAGTCAATATTCATTTCATCCAAAAACTCCTTTCCGTTAAAAAGATACTTTTGGCTAAGACCATTTTCCCGTTGATACGAGTTAAAGGTCAACCCGTACGGGTAATAATCATCGACCTGCACCACCGGTGATTTTGTATGCGTCACAGTAAAATCATCAAAGAACACTTCAACGCGATTGTCATTCTCGTTGCTGAAGTAAATATACACAAATCCTGGCTCCATGATCTTGATATCTCCTTCTGCGAAGCTGAGCTCGTCGAATCCGGAGCCTTCTGGCAGGAGGGCGCCGGTTTCGCGACCGTCGGCTGTCAAACGTTCAAAGCCACCGTCAAGGTAGTTAAAGTCGCGGTCGAAGATCAGGTAGTTGAGGTAGGCTTTGGGACCGGTGCCGGGTTCGTTTTGGTGGTTGAAGAAAGTGGGGAAAGGGAAGGCACTACCGCCCAGGCTGCCGGGGCTGCCTCCGTCGACCAGCGGGCCGCCGTTGTTGCCCATACCGAGGGACAGCAAGAAGTTACGAAGCGCCTGTTCTACCTGGGGTCGTTAGAATCGACATATTTCGCGTATACCTTCGCCGCGATCTTGTCGCCAGGCATGACGCTGAGTGATTTTGCCAGACCGTATACAGCGGCCGGGTCGCTGCCGCCCAGCAAGCGCGTGGAGCGGAACGTTGTGTTGCCCCTGGTTGCAGGTTACGTGATTCAGGGGATGATAATGGTCATCGTTCTGTTTTATGCCTTATTTATCTGCTGATAATTTAAACGGGATTGAAACCATTGCCTGAGAACTGAAGGGCTCTCCATTCCTTTTTGCAGGAATCCAATCTGGCATAGCCTTAACGATTCGTACAGCTTCTTGATCACAGCTTTCGCATAAACTTTTTATGACCTTAATGTCATTGATTTTCCCAAGTGAGTCTACGATAAAAGAGACAAATACGGTGCCCTCAACTGTAAGTTGGCCTTGCCTCCATTGCAGGTTTTTTTTAATAAACTGCTCCAGTTTCACTTTTCCACCGGGAAAGCCAGGTGTGGCTGTATTATTATTGTTATGTTGGCAACTGGCATTAATAACAAGCACCAAAAAAAACAGGGTATTAATTGCCAGTCTTCTTGTGAGTATCATCATAATTTTTTCTGTTTCATAGGTACAAAAAATTAAAGGACGCTCTTTCGAACGTCCTTTCTGATATGAAGGAATTTCTGTTATAAATTTCCACTATCAGCGACTTTGCAATAAGTCAAATATGGAAACAGCATCTTTTATTTGTTTCAAATACTTTCCTTCTAGCGAGCTATAACTTTCAGCAGCCGAATATTTAAAGAAAATGCCATTTTTATTTCTAATTAAGAACAGCAACAAGTTGCTATCTGAAGAATACGGACAGATTTGCATATAACTCCCCGGACTCATCTTGTCACTGTACTTAGCAACTAGCTCGTCAAGATCAATTGAGCTCATTTTTTTAACGCTTCTAGAAGCCTGAACCATCTCCGTCTTAAATAACTCGCCATTGATTACAGTCCATCTTTTCAAATACGAAGGCTCATGTTCTCCGCCTTTCATTTCAATAATCATTGCATCAAAATCCTGATGGGCTTTCAGAAAGTCCGCCAGCTCTGAATTAAATTGTTTGAAACCATTTTCATCAATTTCAAATTCTTGTTGAATAAAATTGCAATTATGTGAGACCGTAGTAATACTACGGCTAGAACCACAAAAACTTAAAATGGCTCCGCACGCAACAAGAACAATCCCCATTCTACTACTTTTCATATCCTTGATCATCTCTTATTCGATTTTTGCATCTATAGTGAAAACCCTTATTTGATGAGTAACGGGATCCACATGCTGTGGTATATTGCTATACTTTTCCCTTAACGGAATACCTACCTCGGACCGGACCTTATTTTCGATTCGACTAGCTCCTACCTCTTCGGTGACTTTAATTTTGTCAAGCTCCAGAAGACTCTTCACAAACGCTTTGGGATCATTCAAATTGTCCTGCATAGTCCGTTCTGCCACAAGCCCCTGATCAAAACGAGTAGCATGTCCCTCTTCATGAGCTATTCCAATAATATTGGTGTCCAAATCCTTGCCTTCAATTGTTGTGCTTTGGGTATTTATATAAATATCTGTTCCGCCTCCGGTTTTTTGGCTGTAACCTTCTTTAGGCGTTACTTTATTGTCAATAATCTTTCCATCGGTGCCTTTTTGATTGACATGGACGGTATGAACATTGTCTGATCTCTTTAAAGCTTTCCAATTATCTCGTGCCGTCTCGGATTTTCGATTTAGCTCTCTTTGGCTTTTCATAAATTCCCTCTTGGCTTCACGATTTTCTTTTTTCGTTTTCGATTCATCATTAGCAAACTCTACCCTCATGCCGTCAGGATCAATAAACCGCAAAGGATTATCCATACAATAGTTATACGGACTCCATCTTCGGTACTTCCCCGCCAATGGATCCACCACTCCCCACCGTCCAATCTCAGGCATATACATTCTGGCTCCGTAGTCAAGCCATCCTAAACTAAATTCAGCTTGTTCTTCTTTCCCATTGAATTTGTAATTCTGAGGCGTGCTATTCTCTCTAGAATACGAGTTAAAGGCGAGACCGAACGGATAATAGTTATCGCATTTTTTCGACCCGGCTTTTCATTTTCCCCAAAGCCATTTTCAAGCGAACCCGATTTTTCACTAGGCCATTCCCCGGTAATCGCAGCAACTTTTTCAAAGAACGTAGCGGCAAGATACGGAGGATTTGCCATAATTAAATCCACCTGTTCCAGCGGTAGGATCAATCATCTTTTATCCAGTCCTTGATTAACCTCAAAATTCGCTTTGGCTTTATTTTGCT
This sequence comes from Dawidia soli, assembly GCF_018598185.1. GTDB lineage: Bacteria > Bacteroidota > Bacteroidia > Cytophagales > Cyclobacteriaceae > Ohtaekwangia > Ohtaekwangia soli. The sequence goes on along the minus strand of NZ_JAHESC010000036.1, from coordinate 51,034 downwards.
GATTACCGCGAGGCTGATTGTAAGGATAAGCCACCAGGGAAGGCTGATTGTGATTGATTGTATTTCGATGCTCATGTTCAACGGATTAAGTCTTAAAATTTGCTTATCCGTTCTCTCAATCGCGGCTGGCCTCTGCAAAAATACGATGGTGTTTTCACACTATTGTAAATTCGGCACTACGTGATATTCGGGAACGGATTCAGCCGTAAAAAACTTCAAATCCGCTCCCCGCTCGAAGGTCTGGGAAGTTTAAAAACTTTCCTAAGACGGGGTTTTTGGAGTTCAGTCTCACTGGATTTACCTGCAGTTAGACTGATATTTTTCGCAGTCTCAATGCCGAGCTCCGAGGCATTTTTGCGGACAAACGTACATCTTGCTGATGCCCCTCTAGCATCGATTTTCGTGGACAAAAATACATCTTGCTAACTGCGATTTCTAGCCCTTTCTATTCAGTGAGATGAGTTAAAAGTCAGTCGTTTTTTTCAAGGGCAAGTGCTTTGGATGTGGGCGGGATTGCGCGGCATTTGGCCTTGAAAAAAATGATGCAAGCCCAACTGCTCTTTATGATCTGGATTCTCATCCGGCATGGCGCGCTAAGCAGCGGTATTTGCACAAGCTTTCGATTCCACGCAGATTAAGGTGATGACAAGGTCAGTATTTCTCCTTCACAAGGTCAGGCAGCACACTATCAAGGTCAGATGAACTGAACTACAACGCTGATCAAGGTGAGTACTACGCGAGCCCGAGCCAGCGTACGGGGGTTGCGGGGGGAGCTGGCGAGGCACAAGGCGAGCACGAACAACAGGCACAGGCCGGCCACCACTTTCCCCCCGCAAAACATTTCCGGCCGGCCTGATGCCGTGCAAGTACAAGTTGTGAAGTGAGCGCAATGACTGAGGCACGAAGGAATGGAACGTCCGAGGTACACAAGGCATGACAATAAGCGGAACGGAAGCGGTTAAAAAAATAATGGAATGCGTGTCGGCAAAAATGGCTGTGAGCCGATGCAAAAGCTCCGCTGATTTATTTCAACTGCTTAGCATTGGCTCTCTGCCATGCGCGTATTTTTTTTAGTGCTGTAGTGAAGCTTTTGGCGTGACCTGTGTTCCGAGGCCTGAACAACTTGTGCGCAGCACTCCGCTTCTACCTTGAAGCCTGAGGCACGAAGGCTAAGCGCGTTAGCATGTGTGTCCAGGGGCGGACTTGTGCGGTGGGCTATCCGAGTGGGTGGAACTTGTTCACTTCTTCAGTCAGTCCCTGCATTTCACTTTGCTGATAAGATTCTGTTGAACTGATGTAACGATGTCCGGCTAAGTATTGTACTTTTCTCAGGTTGTACATTTTCAGCCACTTCACAATAACACTTGCTCTCAACTGTTTTGCATTTACCACTAACTTATTTTTTCTTCTCACCCAGAACATGAGCCGGTGCATGCAGCTGTCGAGACTATCACCGCCTTCGATGCTCACAAAAAGTTTATCTGTCTTCTGGCCAGAGTTCGTCATTATCTCCTTTCGTGTATTGTTGATGTAGTCGTAAAACTCCAAGACCTGATGTGATTCCAGTTGCAAAAGTCTTCTTTCACTTTTCGCGCCTCCGGGGATTTCTATTTTTCCTTCTCTCAGCTTTACGTCCTGCACTTCGAGTTTTATCAGTTCTTCCGTTTTCACGCCTTGATACACCAGCAGACTTAACATGATCTTGTTTCGTTTTCCTTTCAACGTCTCATCCTGATAGCTGTTGTAGATCGCATGCAGCTCATGAGGTTCAAAGATGTGATACAAGGCTTTGCGTTTTACTCCTTGTACTTTGATCCCTGCTACCGGATTGATTTCGATTTTATTTTCCTCGATCAAGTGATCATAGTAGTGTCTGATAACATTCAAGTATAGCTGGACTGTGCGCTGACTCACTTGCTTCTGGCAAGATTTCATGAACGATAAAATATCCCGATAGCTGACTTGCTCAACTTTCATTTGTTCTTTCTCAAGCCATTTCAAAAAGATAACGATCACTCGATCAAAGCTACTGATCGTGCGCGGTGTCAGGCTTCTTCTTTTGATGTATTCAATAAAGCTCGTCTTCATGTAGTTGTGTCTTTTCGTAGCGTGGGATATTTCTAAATGGCTGTGGCTGATCTCCATCCACTCCGGCCAGGTGTGTGTATATCTGTGTTGATTCAAGTGAACCATGACCTAAAAATCGTGCGATGTAATCCAGTTTAATTCCTGCTTGCAGTAAGTGCGTAGCGATGCTGTGGCGTAGCGTATGTAGTCCGATTTCTTTCTCGATCAGGTTTTCATCTTCGCTCTGATGTTGCAGGTATTTCAATCGCAGAAGCAATGTCTGGCCTTGTACCCTGCCGCCTCTCTGGCTAACAAAAAACGATTCTGATTTACTTCCTTGCAGTAGTTCCGGCCGGTGATCATAAACGTAGTCTTGCAGGTATTTCAGTGATGACTTACTGACTGGAACAAAACGTTCCTTATAGTTCTTTCCCTTGCGTACATGTAGCATGGCACGATCAAAATTCACATCACATACATTCACACTTACGCCTTCATTTCTTCTCAGACCACAACCATAAAAGATTGCCAGCATTGCGCGATCTCTTGCCTGAAGTGCTTCCATCTGCGCATCGCTCATGCAGTTGGGATTTCTCGATGGCTTTTTCTGTGTGGCCTTAAAGAGTAGTTGTATTTCTTCTTCTGTCAGTACATCAATAGACTTCGGATCTGCTTCTTCGTTCTTTAAATTCAGTTCAGGGATTTCCAGTCTGCCGACTTGTCTGAGGTAGTCAATAAATTTCCGCAGTGCCTGGATGTGTTTGTTTAGATGGTTGTTGCTAAGTCCACCGGCACGTCTTTGATTCGCACGTTCTTTCAGTTTGTTGTAATACTTCTGGATGTGCTTGTTATTAAGTTCCTTGATATTTGTGATGCCCTGACCTTCGAGGTAGTACAATAGCTCCCGCACTTGCAGCGGCATGTTATACACGCTGATCGCGGCATAGCCCATAATGTCGAGCCATTCTTTAAAGCTCTGCTCCAGGTAACGGAATGATGCGTTACTAAGCTGTAACTGTTTCATAGTCGTAAAATTTGCTCGGTTGATGTTTCCTGTTCGGAGTGAACTACTCCACTAACTTGCTGACCTTCTTTTCCTTCAGTGGTTCATTTTGTTTTTGAACCACTGGTGAACCATTGAACTGCTTGAGGTTGTCTAGGATTTCATCCAAAACGGTTTCAATGCCTTGTTTCAACTTCTCGTATTCTTCATAACTCACGATCTCGTATTCGTAGCCTCTGGCTCTTTTACCGTTGGCTACACGGATGTGATAGTTAGCCGTAAGCTCAAGCATATAACGCTTCTGATTGCTTGCATTGATGCGCAGCGTCTGTCTTGCTTCACGATTGGTAAAGGTTGTTCTGCTCTTCGCTGTAAGCCACTGTTTCAGATTTTCAAAGTAGCTGCGGCAGGCTCCCGTAAGTTTGTTTAGTACTTATTGGTGGCATAAATTTGCCCTATCCTCATTTTTGAGGTATTTAAAGCACTTTTATATGACTTTTGGAGAGCGGATCACCCTAATACGCAAGCAGCTTAAATGGTCACAAGAAGAACTAGCGAAGAAGATCGGCACTTCTGCCCCCATCATCGGCCGCTATGAACGCAATGAGATCAAGCCCTCTATTGAGATCGCTAAAAAGATTGCTGATGAACTCAGCGTAACGGTTGACTACTTACTCGGCGGTTCTGATAAAATGGTGCTGGATAAAAAACTGATGAAGCGTATAGAAGATATCGAGGCGTTGCCGGAAAAGGAGAAGGAAAAGATCTTCGACTACATTGATCTGGTAATTCGTGATGTAAAAATTAAAAAAGCGCATGCCTCGTAAATCCCTCCATGAACGTTTCAAGCAAGACTATATCACCTGCCGCAATCAATGCGCTTAAAGATGCTCTCACGCATATCTATTGGACTAAAGACGATCTAAAAAGATTTGTCTACAACACCATTACCAATAAAGCCATTGTTAATACCATCGACTGGGTCACGCCAAAAAAATACGAGATTGCTTCCAATCTAATTGATAGGATGTGTTCCCGTCAGGACATCTACAGGAATGATCTCTTTGCTCTCTTTGAACAAGCCGTAAACTTCAACGACTTCTCACATCTTAAACGCTGGGATGACCCTGATGTAAAAATTCAACGGGCGAAAGATGCTGTTGAAGCTCTGCGTAAACAAGCGAAGGGATACTTTGAGGTAGTGGAAGAAAAAAAGAAAACGGAAGAGCGTAAAAAAGTAGTTCAGGAAAAAGTTAAAAACACCACGGCTCTTAAAACCAAGCTGGATGAACTGAACCAAAAGTTTATGGACATCGCCATTTCTTCCGATGCACAGAAGCGCGGTTATGGTCTGGAAAAGCTTTTGAACGAACTGTTTACTCTCTTTGATCTCGACCCGAAGGCCTCCTTCAAAATCATCGGTGAGCAGATTGACGGTGCATTCACTTTCAAGGATGATGACTTTCTCCTGGAAGCTCGATGGGTAAAGCAACCCATTAACGCATCCGATCTTTACAGCTTCGCTGGCAAGATCAACGGCAAAAGAAAAAATACGCTCGGGCTGTTCGTATCGATGGATGGCTTTTCAACGGAGTGTTTGCAAACTACTAGCTCCGATCTTCGCTGCCTGATCTTAATGGATGGCATGGACTTGAACGCCATCCTTACTGAACGCATTAGCTTGGATGATCTGCTCTACAGAAAAAGGCGTCATGCTTCCGAGACTGGTAACATCTATCTTAACGTTAATAAAATTCTTGTGTCATAAAAAAACCAGCGCGTGGCTGGGTTTTGGTAGGAGTAAATTTCTTCATTCCTTTTTCCATTCTTTAATTTCGTATGAGCTTATTATTGAATCTCTGGTGGTAAATAAATACAAGTCTTTTCTGTAAATCGGATCGATATCCGAGCCATAATCAATTTCAATTTCATAAGACACTGAACTACTATCGATACCATCAGGAGTACCCAATAAAGCAATAACGTCTGCATATTTCAACCCAACCAACTTGCGACTAGACAATAGATCACTGAGCATTTCCCCTCTTTTATTGGGTGGAAAATTGCTATCAGTTTTAGCAGTCCATCCTGTTTTCTCGAACTTTTTTTCACCACATGAGATCATAATAATGACCACGAAGCAAACCATAAGAGAGCGAATATATCGTGTTTTCATCTCGTTGATACTTACCTTACATTTGGATTTGATGTCTTGTACTTGTCGTAGTGTTGCTTACGCTCTTCGTTAGTCATTCCATTGTTATCTAGTTTTTTAAATACGGTCTTCAAAGTTTTGTATTGTTCATCAGTAATCTTTGTCCTGCTTACGGAGAAAGTTCCATCCTCCTGTCGTGTTGCTGTCCAAAGCCCGTCAGTCTTAAATGTCTCTAAAACTTGTAAAGCCAAATCCTTCATTCCCATCTCTGGATTTGCATTTCCAATTTCTCGACCGATCACATTATTTGCAAGATCGACAGATTCATCAGCCAATCCACGAGTAGCAAAGTTGGCTCCCTGTGCCAAACCTCCATCAATGGCGTTCGGGTTGTTTTCATGAGCTTGCCCTATTTCATTTGCAGTGCCTTCACCAAAAATAGTCGTAATACTAGCCTGCCATAAGGTATGTCGCATTGCATTTACTTGTGTTCCTTCATTACCCATTCCTCGCGGCTCATCAAGTACTGAGTTTCTTGATTCAGGCCCGCTACCTCTGGTTGAAAATCTAACTGCGTTTGTTGATATATTAACAGTTCCGGGAGACACACTTCCTATCCCCAAAGCAGCTAAAGGATGGCGCGCAGCAAATCGAGCAGTTCTAACACCAGGTGTTGGAATAGGTGCAGCCTCTAAACCTTCCAATTCTATGAACGAAGTAACCTTATTCTCACTAAAAGCATAAGGGCTGTTGTAAACATACTTCTCAGCAAGGGGGTCAATATTAAAGAATCTTCCAATATCTGGTTGATGATTTCTCCATTTGAAAGAGTCCCAACCTAAATCCAGATCGTCAATGTGTTCCTGACCTTGAAACTTGAATTTATTTTCAACGCTGCTTTCACGCTGATAAGAGTTAAAAGTTAAACCAAACGGATAATAATCATCCATGCAAACAACCGGAGATTTCGTATGCGTCACCTCAAAATCATCAAAGAACACCTCAACGCGACTTTCGTTCTCGTTGCTAAGGTAAATATACACAAATCCTGGCTCAGTGATCTTGATCTCACCTTCCCCGAAGGCAAGCTCGTCGTATCCAGAGCCTTCCGGCAGGAGGACGCCCGTCTCTCGGCCACTGGTTGTCAGGCGTTTAAAGCCGCCGTTGAGGTAGTTAAACTCACGGTCGAAGATCAGGTAGTTGAGGTAGGCTTTGGGGCCTGTGCCAGTGTCGTTTTGGCGTTCCAGGTAGTCTACATATGGGAATACACTGCCGCCCAGGCTACCGGGGCCGCCGCCGTCGATGAGCGGCCCGCTGCCGCTGCCCGTACCGAGGGAGAGCAGGAAGTTACGCAACGCCTGTTCCACTTGAGGGTCGTCGGAGTCGACGTATTTGGCGTACACCTTCGCCGTGATCTTGTCACCGGGCATGACACTGAGGGACTTTGCCAGACCATATACCGCGGCCGGGTCACTGCCACCCAGCAAACGCGTAGAGCGGAACGTGGTGTTGCCCTGGTTGCCGGGTACGTGGTGGGTATGGTCGAACATGCGTTCATTTAGGGTGACGGCTTCCTCGTAGTTGAGAAACTGACCTTGCTCGGTCGGCGCGTTGGCGTCCTCCAGCGTGGCCGTGGCGGTTTCGGTCTCGTCCTTGGAGGTGAAGGTCACCCGGACGTTGCCCAGGTGGTCTTTGAGGTGGTATTGGTACTCGGGCGCGGTGCCGGTCATGACGATGCGGCCCTCTTCGTGGTGGATGAATTGCAGGGTGTCGTTTTCGTAGAACAGCTCGCCAACGTAGTCCGACCGCTTGGTCAGTGCGTTGGTGGCATCGTATACCTGCTGGCTGTGTTTGCGGCCGCCGGCGTCGTAGATGTAGCGGATGTATTCGCCGGTGGTCTTTACCACCTTGATGGGCAGGTTGAGGTGGTTGTAGGTGATCGAGGCGATGTTTTTGTTTTTGTCGACTGTCATGCTGCCGTTGTTGTCGTAGGCATAGTCATCACCGGTGGTGTTGCCGTCGTTGAAGCCCTGGTGTTTGTCGCCGGCATCGGCTACGGCCAGCAGGCGGTTGCTTTGCTGGCTGCCGGTGCCATAGCTGTAGGTCAGCTCGTCCATGTTGAGGCCGTTGGCACCTTTGCGGACCAGGCGTTTCAGGTTGCCGTTGAGGTCGTATTGGTAGCCGGTTTCGGAGAAGGCATCGGATGTTTGGGGGGCGCCTTCGTTGTCCAGGTGGGTGGGGTGGCCCCAGTCGGTCTTTTTCTGGCGGTAGTCTGCGCTCTTGATTCGGTTCATGGCGTCGTAGGTGTAGCGATAGCCATTTTGTTTGGCTTCGCCCTGGCCGGTGCCGTTGTTCCAGGTCATGGCCGAGATGTTGCCGTTGAACTGCGGCTCGTTCGACAACGTGGGGACTATCTCGTTGTAGGACAGGTTCATGCCGAAGAGGTCCTGCGGGTCGCCGGTTTGCTCGGGGGTCAGGTCGCTTTGGTTGATGCGCGACAGCCAGCCGCGGATGTTGTAGCGATAGTCTTCGTGCTGTTTGAAGGTGTTGCCGTTATCTTCCGAATGGAGCTTTTTGGTAATGAGCTGTCCCAGCGCGTTGTATTCGTTTTTCACCAGCAGCATCTCCGGTCCGGTATTGACGGTATGTCGCACGGTCAACAGACGCCCCGCATGATCGTAAGCAAACTTCCGCAGGACGGTCTGTTTGCTTACCTGGGTGGCCGACATCTGCGTGTTGCAGAAGACGGGTGTCCGGCCGGAGTAAATCGAGACGTCCGTCAGCAGAGCCGTCGTGCACGGCAAGGCTGTCGCCGTGGCCGGGTATACCTTGATGCCGTTGCGGTAGTATGCGATGTAACCGCCCAGGCGCTCGATCCGCAGCCGGTCGCCAACTACCACGCCTCCCGGAACGGTATATACGTTCGTCCCCGACTGATAAATATGCAGCTCACGGTTTCGGACGTAAAACGCGTAATCGATGGACGTATGGGACACATTTAGATCCTGTGCCGAAAGCCCTAGCATCCGATTGCCTGTCGACTCGCCTACGGTCGTTTCTACCCAGCCGTTGCTGGCGGTCGTTGAGCCGGCCGGGATCATCTCAGACGAAGAAGCCCCCGCATTCCAGTTCGCGCTCACCGAGTTCTTGTAGATGAAGTCGACGTCCGACACAACCAGCGTCAGGTTTTGCCAGGTCAGCTTGCTGACTGTATGTTCGGTTTTAGATGCCAATACCTTTCCGACGAAATCATACACGGTCGTAGTCCGGTCGGTGCCGCCCCTGTAGTTATCGCTTACCTGTTGAATGACGCGGTATTTGTCGTCGTAATAGTTTACTGTATACAGCCAATAGGGCGCGCTGCCCGTGGTCTTTGTTTTAGTGCCCGTTACCTGTCCCACCACGCGGGTGAAGTGTTGCGCGTCTTGTGTGTACTCATAACCGGCGTGTGTCTGGGCCGGGATCTGCCCGGCGGCATACGCGTAGTTGTAGCCCCAGCCTGCGCTGAAGTCATAGTTGTCGTAATACGTCACCGTCTGAATATCAAAACCGTCTGCCGCGAAGCTCGTTGCCGGGAAGACCGTATCGGTATAACCATGATGCGTGCCGCTGCCGGTATAAGTTTCATAGAAGGTGGTCGTACTGATCAGGGCGCTCATGCCGGCCTGGTCCAGCGCCGTGGGGTGCTGATAGAGGCCTGTCATGATCGGCCGGTTGAAGGCGTCATACCTGGTAAAGAGCCAGCTGTTTGTCTTGCGCTGCTCTCCGTCCTGGGTCATGACCAGCCGGTCGCGGTTGTCGTACACCATGTATACCCAGTCCGCCCCGGGCACTTTTTTATGCGTCATGCGGCGACGGTGGTCGTATTTGTACTGGAAGGCGAAGTTGTCCAGCACAAACTTCACCGCGGTCTTTACCGTAACCGGGCCGCTCTCCAGGGGCACTTCCGTCACGATGCTGCTGGTCATGCGCCAACGGTAGATGCCTTCATCAGCGGCCGTGTAGGCATTCCGTTTAAAGCCGCTTGTTGCATCCTGGTTTTGGGCGTCCACGCTTTGCCAGCCGCCATCGGGCAGTTGTTTTTCCCATACAATGGTCGTTATACCGCCACCGGAAGCTCCGGCCGGTATTACAAGGGGTTGCCCGACCACGGCGGAAATCGACGTGACATCGTTCAGCGGACGCTGGGGGATGAAGGTTGCGGCCTTCAGGCCGGTGCATTTCAGTTTTTCGAGGGATGGGAAATCCAGCCGGTTGTTTGCCAGGGCAACAGTAAGATTCGCTTTGTTGACCTGGTCGCAGAACCGCGGGATCGTTCTGAGCTCGGTCTCTTTCATGGAGAGCGACGCCAGGACGGGCAGGCCGAGGATGTCGTCCGGCAGGGCGTCCATCGGGTTGCGGTCTGCGACGATGCGCACTAATTTTATCTTGTCAAACACAGACGGGAAGGCGCCGGTCAACTGGTTGTTGGAGATATCGACCACCGTCAGGTTTGTCCAGGTGCTGAACAGGTCCGGTGGCAGCGCACCTTCCAGGTAATTGTTGTAGACGTAGAAGGTCTCCATGCGCGAAAGATTGCGCAGCGCCGGTGGAACCGTGCCGGAAAGTTGGTTCGTATAGAGGAACAGGGTACGCAGTTTTGAGAGATCTCCCAGCGATGCGGGAATCGCGCCGGTCAGCTTATTATCGTGGAGGTACAGCTCTGACATCGCCGACATGGTGCCGAGTGTTGGCGGAATGGATCCGGTGAGACCGTTCTTGCCCAGGTTCAAAAAGGTCGCCGACGTCAATGCCCCTAAGGAAGAAGGAATGTTGCCCGTTAGCTGGTTGGCCGACAGGTTGACGGTGAGGAGTTTTATCAGTTGGCCGAAGCTTGCGGGAATGCTGCCCGTGAGCTTATTGCTGGCCAGCGTGAGGGACTGAAGCTTGACCAGGTTGCCGATCGAGGCGGGGATGTTTCCCGACAGCTGGTTTTCGAAAAACGACAATGTCGTGAGGTTGGTGAGATTGCTGAGCGAGGTAGGAATCGCGCCGGTAAGCTGGTTCTGCGACAGGCTGAGGAACGTCAGCTTCGTCAGGGCTCCCAACGTTGCCGGAATGGACCCCGTGAGCTTGTTATTGGTCAGGCGCAGCGACTGCAGCTCGGTCAGCGTGGTGATCGACGACGGGATCGCCCCGGAGAGCTGGTTGTTGGACAAGTCGAGGATCGTCAGCTTGCTCAAGTTGCCGAGGGTTTCGGGCAGCACACCCAGGAGCTTGTTGGTGGGAAGCTCGAGCTTGACGATATCGCCGTCGGCCACGGTCACGCCGAACCATGTGCCGAACTGGGCGCTAGTGGCAGCTGCCGGCCAGCTGCCGCTAGCCGGCCAGTTGGTCTTTGTCGTCCACGTGCTGCCGGACAGGTCGTCGTACAAAGACTTTAATACTGCAAATTCCACGGCGTCGGGGACGGCATCGGTGGCGGCGGAATGCCGGGCATGGGCGGCAGGTGTAGCACCCAGGCTGCCGACCACCCACGAAAAGACGATAAGAGAACGTATGAAAGTGTTCATGCAGCTGCTGGCTAGAGGGGGGTGACTGTTGATACCGAAAACCGAAACATGTCGGGATTTTCGTCGGGTTTTAGCAATACGATTTGAATAGACAGTATGCCGCTTGCACGGCTGAATTGAATTGTGCCCTGTCGGCCCTCGGACCGGACTTCATAAAGTATGGTGCCATTGTTCATGACGTTTGTCCATTGTCCGTTGATTTCGATGATCGAGTACGTCGCTTTTACGTTGCCGGCTTCGTCGTGCCACTCGATGCGTTGGTTGCTATAAGAAACCAGCTGATCGGACGTGGCCCGCGCCATGCCGGTATTTATGTCAAGATAGGCATCTGCTTTCCAGGTAAGTGTTGTGGAAGCGATGTTTTGTGCGTGCAGATTGATCGCCGGAAGCGCAAGAATGAGTATCATGAGATGTCTTGTCATACTGAAGATTGATCGAAGTCTATATCGTGATAATAAACTGAACGAACGATACATTATTCGCAGAAGTATCGTCAATTAAATGGTACGTGACCGTTCGTAAGATTGTATTCATAGGTAACGTCATCGTCATTTAAATTCAGACATACGTTCATCGGGAGAAGTTCTCATTATTGGCTATTATAATGGTAAGAGAAAGCTTTTACGATGCGCCCTTTCTGATCCCGGATGTGGGTCAATTGTCCCACGTCGTTGTAGTCGTAATAGGTCGCTTGCTGATTGGAGTCCAATATTCCACTTATCCCTATGAGCGGCTTGTGCGCATACGTTGACATCTGCGCATTCCGGGGACTGACCCGCAGTTCGTCGATCTTTGTGCCGTCATTGATATTGACGACCCCACCTGTATAGGGCTGACGCTTTAATTCCCATGAACCGCTTTTGAAGGTCCAGTAAGAAAGCTCGGTATCCGCACTGATTATCAATTCGGCAGGAGGAACGAAGTTGTAGGGAGTGTTCATGCTCTTTAATCCGGCCTTGGCATTTGCGTCGACTACTCCACTCTCTTCAAACGATGTATAAAAGATTTGCTCGCTGCGGGCAAAGCTTGCCACCGCGATCACTACGGTACCCTGGAGTCCCCAGCGAAGGGCTGTTGGGACGGAAGCCTCGGTATATTGCAACAAGTTGTTGTTATTGTCGTACAGGTCATAGCTTCGCTTGATCTTATACCGGATGTCTTTTGAGAACATAGCGTCACCGATACCATCGGATATTATACCTGCCACACTTTGGTTGGAGAATCTAAACTGCGGCAATGGCGGTAGTGGATAGGACTCCAGTTGCCACTGTTCCGCGGGCAGACCGCCGGTCCGGAACACGGTAACATTTCCCGAGAGTACGGTCGAGCCTGTAGGCGTCGTTTTATATGTCACTGTTTCGATCGGTTTCCGGACAATAAAGTCGGATTTCATGTCATCGATAAACGGTGTTCCCTCCGGATAGTCCTGGGGATACAGGAACCTGGTATAGATCTTTTCGCCTGGCACGCTGCTCAGCATGGTTTGTTGCGTGGTGTATACGTGCGCGGGGCTCTCGTACGCGAACTCCCGAAACTGGCGCACATACTTGGTCCTGTCGGCAGGATTATACGTGATTTCTTCCTGTGTAGCCACATACTGGAACTCTGTTTCAATCACCGCAGGGTGCTGACCGAAATACCGGGGAAATGCATCTGACGGCATAGTAGAGGACGCTGCCTTGTGCTTGCCCAGGTCGGCAACAATAGACCCATAAAAACGCTGATAGCTCGATGGTTTGACTTTATAGGTGTTCGTGGTGCTTTGCAGTGGGTTACCGTTTGCATCCCAATCGGTCTGACTCAGTAACATGCCTCGGCGCCAGTTTGTATCGGAGTTTTCTTTGCTGGGATTCGGGGCGTATGTAAACGTGTATGTCGTTTTTCCATTCTGTCCCTGATCTCCATATGTCACAGTCACATCCGAGTATGAAATATGACTTCCCGTACCCAGGGGTACTGTACTCTGTGCTGTGATTCTTTTTGCGGTGTGTTCCTCACAGGCAACGCCCAGCTCTCCGATACAATTGTCAAAATAATGTACATCTTCGGTGTAGTCAGGCAGCATCAGAAGCGTGCCACTGGAGTACTCTGGATCGGCCAATTGTCGATAGGTGTAATTTTTGATGATATCATGCGCGTGATCGATGCCATCGTATTGTACGATCTTTTTGATACGAATACCGCCGCAAATGGGATTCAAGACGACGCTGCGCACGGGCTCTTCCCATGTGAGGATGGCGCGTACCCAGCTGTCTTGTACTGACGCCTCGGCATATATATAGAAGTTATCAACGGCACTGCCGGTTGTATAGACATCGTGATTTCCATTTTGCGACAAGGTAGCATCCGCGTATATCGTCTCGCCTTGTGCTCCGAAGGTATACAACTTGATATACATCGAGCCATGGGGATTCGACCAGTATGGCTTTTCCATGTAGGTGTACAAGTTTACCTTACGAGAGCCGGGTTTAATGCTGATCGGCCCGGAACCATTAATGGTTGGATCATAGGGGTCGCCTTCTACCGGTGGGCGGTTGTGTGGCGCCTCGACAATTACTTCACGCTTTACATAAAATGTCGACTCAGACGGATCGTAGTAGTCATGCGGTTCATAAAGATATTCGGTATGCCCGCCGGTAGGATAGGTTATACGGGTTAGAATGTTCGATTGCCCCCGTGCAGGATCTGCATTTTTTGCAGAGGCGTCGACTACGCCGCTGTTCGGATCAAAATCAGGCAGACGTTGGTCGCGAGCATTGGCATATCCCCAATGATCCCGTGCATAGGACATACGAGACGGTAGATTGTATTGCTCGTTATAGGTAAAGGAATATGTCTGCGGATACTCATTGCCATTGCCGATCTCCAGTCCGGTTAGTTTAAGCCGCAATGTATTGGGGTCTTGGCTTCCCGAATTGAAATAATCCGTATTGAAATATATTTTTTTAGTGACTGTCCCTACCTCATCTTGCACCTCCATGGATGTTAACCGGTAGTCGCCCTCCGTATCTTGCTTTTTGATGACGTCACGACGAATGTTATCTGAGTTGAAAACCACTTTTCCTCCTGGAAATTTGATGGCCGTCAAACAATGGCCTTCAACATTTGTGACAAAGGAGTCATTATTTGTACTTTCCAGCATATACTTGCCTGTGGATATGCGTTTGTATGTCTCAGAATACGACATGTTGACGTTCTGCTGGAAGTTGGTTCGTTTGTCGTATTCAAAATCGATGACTTTGCCTGCGGCCGTTGTAATCTTTGTCAGATAATAGCTCGTGACTGGTCGGGAGGCTGTTGTCGAAGAGCGCGTGCTGGAAATTTCTAATTTTTCAAATGCGAACAAAGTACCGTCGTCCGCAACAATACTTGCCACCGAGCCTGGGGCCCCGTTGATCCGCATTGGTTGGACGGGCATCAAGACTGCGTTCGCACCGTCTGGAAACATAAATCTACCACTGTAGCCCGGAACGTTATAAGAATATAAATCCGGCAGGCCGTCAATGATACCTTGCGTCAGTGTAGAAAGCCTGGCATAGTCCGCGGCATTCGATGCGTCGAGCATTTCTTGGTCCCAATCGCCAAAGAAGTTAGGGTAGCTACCGTCATCTTCACGACCTCGAATGGAACGTGTGATAGTGCCCGGAATACTCAGGCTCCATCCGAGGCCTACCCACGAGGCACCGTCCTGCACCAAGTGACCGCCGGCGTGATAGTTCAGCGTAATGGGCAATTTGAAATCGCCGACGGCGATTTCATACAGTGGAACGCTGATCTCTGGCGTTCCAGTCGAGAGGTTTACGGGTGTATCTACATATTTCTGAAAGCCCGCCGCTGTGGGGGCCGGCGGCAGATACTCGGAAGCCGGTGGCGCAGGTAAGCCCGATTGCGCGACAACAATAATCTGGACGGTCATCGCTGCAGCGAAGGTGGCAGTCTTACGCATCTTTGTTGCAAATGTGTCTATTATCTTTTTCAACATACACTATGTACTGGGACAATATTTTTATACGCGCGATAGATCTTTTATTCATTAGTCCTTGTCAGAGATCGAACGGCCTCCGGAGGAAGCACATATACCAAATTGCCGCCATCGTCATAGACATAGTAGGTGTCGGTATAGTGCCTTGTACCATCCGATGTTTGTTCGTATTGTGTTCGCCGGAGCAGTATTTTCCCCTCTTTATCGGTATATACTATCGTCTCGTTATCATCTTCGTCGCGCGTGCGCGTGGCATGTAGCTGGTTTTTGGCGTAATACTCCAATTGACTATTATTTGGCCAACGTAGTTCGCCGTTGTTCGCATCGTATTGAAAGTACAGTACTTCGTTGTCATCGTTTACTTCGCGAAAGTTCTCGGTCGATTTGTCCTGGGATTGGTCAGGCTTTGGCTGCCAGACCTCACCCGGCGCTCCCTGCTTGATCACCTCTCTTGTCGGGGCGGGACGGAATATTGTTTCGGCATAGGGATTGGTACTACGCGCTACAGTTGTGCTACTTTGCGTATAAAAACTGTATTGGGCAGAGCCCATATAACCGCTTACTGAATTAACTGCATCTGATTTATATTGCCCGGTGGCTTCGGTGGAAGCATACGGCAAGTAGGTGATCGATTCGCGATCATATGCATCGTATTGCCGGGGTGTTACTATATCCGTTTTGTCCGGCGAGGCGTGCATGGCCACGGACTGTAACGGCCGGCCCAAGCCGTCGTAATACTCAATCTGCCGTTGCACTTGTGTATTGGGAAGTGTCTCGGGGATTCCGGTTCCTGGTTCAGGCGTTTGCAACGTCTGCATGAGCACATAGTTGTTGCCCAGCTTGATCCGAGTAACGGTATAGGGAGGAACTGTCACTACTGTGCCATCTGTAAGCACAACCTTCAAGTTGTATTTGCCCGGCTCACGGACAGTGAATATCGGTGATCTCGATAGGACCGTTGTGCCATCATCTTTTCGCCATTCATATGATTGATAGGCATAATTATTCGAAGCGGAAAGATCCACTTGGCCAGCCAGCGGCAGCATGCCATTATTGGTTGCCTGGATTTGGATTGGAATTTTAACGATGATGGTAATTGGATTTGCCGACATGGTGGGAATTCCTCCGTTTCGGTGGGTATAGGCGAGTGTGGCTGTCCCTCCCGTAACGGGCCATTGAATTTTGCAATGCAAGTGGTTTTCTTCCACCTTTGTTCCAACCCCGGTAAGGGTCCACGTTCCCAAGCCGGAATCCGGCGAGCCGACTTCGGAATCGTTTAGATAAAATTCACCACTATAGGTTTCAGGCGCTCTGCCTCCAAGTGGGTTTAACGGGCCGACGATTATTACTCTATTTTGCGCATACAGGCATGCGGGCATCATCAGGCATACCAGCCAGGTGAATATTTTCATGGTAGGTCTTATACATGTTTCTAAATCATTCCAGGGCACTCAACGGCATACACACATATCTCTATGGCTACACGAAATAGTCATACAGCTTCATGTTATTATAGTGCGAGATAGTGGTTGGGAACCGATTAAAGCCTAAAATGGCGGCACAAATATAGTGAAAAAGACACTTCACAACTGCCTACGCAATATTATATTCAAAATACCCCAAGGTACAGCACGGCTATCCTTATTTGGGAAATAAAAGGCTGACAATATCAGACTTTTTTAATTCTGGGACGGATGATTCCCAATCTTAGAAAGTTTCCTTGCTGCTATCATCTAATAACACAACGGATACCGTTTTGTAAGAAAAAAACGAGACTACCAACGGTAGCCTTAGTTATTCTTACGGTTTACTCGTGATGGTATAAGAATTAATATTGATCACGTTATCCCTTTTTTTATACAAAATAAAGTCGGTATTCAACGGTTCGACACAGCTTTGCCGGAAATCGGTGGCGATTTGTGCGCTGTGGTAAATAGAAGTGATGGATTAAAATTGTGCCGCAGGCTCTGTACTACTTCGTGCGCCTAGCCCGGGACAACGTTCCGACCTGGTACTGGAGCATGATCTCATGGGAGGTTCCTGTTTTTAACGCTTTGTTGCGGACAATGTAGTCAAACGCATAGCCAAGCCGGAATTTTTTTTCCAGAAAGCTGAACCCTGCCAGCATGCTGGCGGACTCTTCGTGCCGGTAGTAGAGCCCTGCCCACAAAAAGTCATCATACAAAAGCATCATGCCGCCCTGGACAAGCGTGCGATCGGTATTGGTGATCACCTGCGCGGACGGTGTCAGCTTTAACAGGCCTGATAAAATAAAGTGATATCCCGCGGTGACCATGAAGTTCTCTTCATTTTGGGTTCCCAGCGTTTTGTAATCCGGGCGGGTTACCAGGCTGCCGGAGGAAACACCGACGTAGTATTTCTCGTGATCGAGCCACACGCCCAGGGTAATGTCGGGTTTGGATTCCCGTTGATCTCCTGCACGGATATACGGGTCGTCCGGATGCCGTACAATATACCCGGAGCCGTCGACAGACCGGCTTTCGATACCTCCGCGAACCCCTACCGCCAGCGTGCTTTTCTTTGTCATCGGGACCCGGTACGCATACGAAATGCCGGCACGAAAAGTATTTAATAGTCCGGTCTTGTCACGGGAGAGCGTGAGGCCCAGGCCGTGGCCGGTGCTGTCGAGGTTCAGGGTCGCGGTAAACGCCTGCGTGACGGGCGCCCCTTTTCCACCGGTGTAATCTTCATAACCCGACCACTGTGCCCGGTGGATGAGGGAGAAATCATACAGCGCACTGCCTGTATACGCAGGGTTGAAATAATGATTATGGAACATGTACTGGCTCAGCACGGGCTGCTGCTGGGCGTTTGCACCGGTGACGATAAGGATCAGTAGAATGATCGGTAAAGATCTGCTCATGGGGAAAACTGGTCTATAATTCTTACAATGGGAGGGGCCACGCGGCGGGTTTACTGTTTCAGGATGTGCACGTAACCCTTGTATCGCTTATCGATCGCCTTGAAATAGAGCTCATAGTAGTATACGCCACTCTCCAGGCTTGCTCCTGTAAAATCGTCCTGGTAGGGGGCGGATTCATACACCGGTTGTCCCCACCGGTTAAGCACCGTCAGCTCGGCTTCATACAAGAAAGGTTCAATGAACAACTTGTCGTTTTTTCCATCACCGTCCGGGCTGATGGCATTCGTGATCCCGATGTCCTCTACGTGGATCGTTTTCTCTACGATGATGGGGCAGTCCCGATCGTCGTTGCCTGCCAGCGTTACCTGATAATCGCCCGGGTTGGCATAGGCATGTTTCGCGGATTGTCCGGTGACAGTAGTACCTTCGCCGAAACTCCAGGTGAAGTTCTCACCGGAGCCCGTCGTGTTCGTAAAGCTTATTTCCACCTGCGTCAGAACGATGCCCCCGGTGAGCGGCCATGCGGCATTTCCCACTGTCATGTCAAAACTACCGGCCGTAAAGCTGTTCAGCAGTACCTGGATCGTGTCTTTCTGCAGGCAGCCTTGCGTATCCACCGCCAGGATATACCGGCCGGGAACGGTGGCTGTTATGGCGTGGGCCGTGACCGTGCCGTCGGGCGTTTGCCAGGTATAGGAGTCGGCGTTTGTGATATTGGACGCCAGGGGTACGGAGGGGGTGCACGCGTTGATATCCGGGCCCAGGGAGAGGACTTCGGCGGGTTCGCGTACTTCGATGGTTTGTGTCATGATATTGCGGTTCCCTTTCTCGTCTCGTACCCACAGGCTGACCGGGTAGCTGCCCGGCCCGGGAAAGACAAAGGTAGGCGAAGGTGATGTGGAAGCGCTCAGTCCTGCAAAGTCCCAGTGCCGGGCTACGACATCGCCGTCGATGCTTTCAGACCGGTCGGCGAATGTTACCGACAGTCCACAGTGTTTGACGTCGTACGCGGGGGCGATCTCGTTGAACCGTGCCAATCCCCGGGGTGTGGCAAACCACTTGGCGCCCAGCGTGTCGATGGCGATCGCGGTGCTCGTGTCGCTGGGCAGAGGGGAGTTGCCGGAGTCGAACGTTTTCCAGGCGGTGCCATCGAAGCGGGCCAGGCCCCGACTGGTGGAGATCCAGACGCGGTTTTGGTAATCGCCTTTCACATACAAGACGGTATCGCCCGGCAACGGGGAGTTGCTTTTGTTATACAGTGTCCAGGTGTCCGACGGGCGGTCCAGGTAAGCCACCCCGCGCGGCGGTATACGGTCAAACGGGAACGTGCCCACCCAGATCGTATTGTTCCTTAAAACTTCGAGGGAGAAAATGGGATAGTTAAAGATCTCGCTATGCGTATTGTCATAGACCCGGGTGCCGTTCACTTCGACAAGCTTGTCGATCGCATCCAGGTCGGTGATCACGGTCCAGAGGGTATTATTACTCTCGCGTCCCAACGGAACGGCCATGTTCACACAACAGGGATGGATCACCACCGGCAAGGCGAATTCCGTCAGTGCCGTCCCATCGAATTTCTTCACGACCGGGCCGCTTTTACCGGGGGTGTACCACAGGTTGCCGTCGCTGTCGGCCGCAAAGTCGTAGATGGAATTGATCGGCTCGGTAAAGAGCCCGGTAAAACCGGCTCCGTCATAGCGCAGGATCTGGTTGCCCTGTTTTACGTGGATGTTCCCTTCCAGGTCGGCAAAGATCGCAGAGACGCCGGCCGGGATCATTTCCTGCCACGCGCCGGACGCCGGGGAATAGCGCACTACCTTTGCGCTGAAGTTCATCCATACGGTGTTTTCCTTGTCTATCGCCAGTACATTTTTTTCGAATATACCGGGGCGCTTAAACGTGATCGGGAGGCCGGCGCCGGTCTGGGGATAGACCGTCCACTGCTGTGCGCCGACGGGAGTATACGCCACGATCAGGAAAAGGCTTAATGCTAAGAATCTGTTTTTTAAAACTATATAACGGTTCATGGCAGGAAGGATGGTATGGTGTGTAGGGGATACTATATACATCAAAGAAAGGCTTTTCCGGTAATAAAAAATTGTACGTTTCGGAACCTATTCGCTTTTATACACATGATGCGTCACGGATTTTGTTACCTGCAATGGTATAGGCTTATGCCTTCGATCGCATTTTCCGAACGTAATAATGGAAGCCGAAGCGAAGGTTGTCATACGCCAGCGCGGTCAATAGTGCGCCCGCTGCCAGGAGGAGGGTATAGAGTCGTATTTCGGTATACAGAAATCCGCCGATCACACCACCCAAAAAGAAGAATGCTATAATGGCGAGTCGCAGGTAGATGCTTCGGGATAATTTTTTTGTGGATGGTGTATTCCGGTAAAAGAACAGCTGTGACAGCTCGATGCCCAGGTCTGTAAAAAGCCCTGTCAGGTGCGTGGTACGTACCGTTGCCTGTGATATTTTCGTTACCAGGGCATTCTGTAACCCCATGGAGAACAGCAGCACGCGGGCGAGCCACTCCGTGGGAATGGATGCATTTGCAAAGGCTGCGATGATCAGGATGGCCGTCTCCAGCAACATGGGAATGGTGTGCGATATAGCCGGCTTCTTTCGTAAGAGCACTTCCACCAGAAAGCCGCAGCAGAATGCTCCCAACAGGAACGCGGCAATGTAGCTGACAAAGTCCAGCGCAACCTGATAATGGCCTTGTACAAAGTATTCTGAAAAGAAGGCAAAGTGCCCTGTGACGTTGGTGGTGAGGGTGTGAATGGACAAGACACCGGATATATTCACGACACCGGCAACAAAGGAGAGCATCGATGCTAACCGGAGGTTGTGAATAAATGCCCTTGGTTTTCCCTGCCGAAACATGTCGAGTAATGTGGCGGTCAATATACTCTTTCCGGGGGAAAGAAGGTAGAATATTCAGCGCCGGCTACCCGGGACCTCCGACGTAACCGTTCGGACTGACGAAAGTCATTGGAAAAGAGAGCAACTGTCAGGACGTGTGCAAACGTTGAATGGTAGGTTTATAAAAAAAACAATGATAAAAAAGGAGCGTCTTTCAATCGTTGCTCTGGCCATGTTTTGCCTGGTCTGCGGGCTTTGGGCGGGGCTAAACAGGATAGGATGGAGCCTTGCCGTCCTGCCGGTTGCCGCGCACCATGGCGCCATAATGGTTGGTGGATTTCTGGGTACGTTGATAAGTCTTGAAAAGATAATTCCTTTAAAAAAGAAGATCCTCTATGGCATACCCGTTTTGAGCGCCGGTAGCGTTGTATTTTTCTTCACCGGACAGGTAAGACTCGGAATCTATGCGTTGATTATCTCGAGTGCCGGGCTGGCGCTGGTGTTTTTGTATTACTTCAGGTTGCGCCGTGATAGGATCTATGTCCTGATGTTCCTGGGGGCAGCCTGCTGGCTGACGGGAAACCTGCTGCTGCTTACGAAATTATTTTATCCGCTGGCTTTTCCCTGGTGGGCTGCGTTTGGGCTCATGATCATCGCGGCCGAGCGTCTCGAGCTGATGAAGTTCCTGCCGGTTTCCCGCGTTGAAAAGACGGTGTTTACGGGTATTCTCCTGTGTTTTGTCGGCGGTGCACTTTTTTCTTTTCACGGTTGGGGAAACCTGATCTGCGGCGGCTCGCTTATGGCGGCCTCGGTTTGGCTGATGCGGAACGACCTGATTGCTATTACTATCAAAAAGAAGGGCCTGCATCGGTATATGGCTGTCAGCCTGCTGGCCGGGTATATGGCATTATTATTAGCAGGCGTATTTTTTTGTGTGCTGTCCGAGCAGTGGTTGAACTACGATGTCATCGTCCACAGCTTTTTTATCGGCTTTGTTTTTTCAATGATCTTCGCGCACGGCCCCCTGATCTTACCCGGCATTATGGGCCTGGCGGTAACGCCGTTCAGCAGGATTCTTTACTTTTGGTTGTTGCTCCTGCACGGCTCCTGGATGATGCGGGTAGCGGCTGATGTAATGGTGGCGACGGAGGTCAGGAAAGTGAGCGGATTGTTGAGCGCTGTCGCTATTCCTGGATATTTCCTGACGATGGCTATACTTACCCTCATCGCCCGGCGTGGTGTCAAGGGTATTTAAATACGGCTTCTTTTCTCTTTGCCGGTTCGCTGCCGGAGATCGTTGCGTTACCTTTGTTCATACAGAATAAAATCGGTATTCAACGGCTCAATTCCGCTTTGCCGGAAGTCGGTGGCAATTTGCGCCCTGTGGTAGGTGGAATGATTGATGACATGAAATAAGAGATCGGAAGCCTTTTTGCTGCAGGCCTTTCCCCGCATGGTGAAGTTCACGATGATGTTCGGATCGAGTATGTCGAGGATCTGTTTCGTGTGTTCGTAGTTCGCCCGGTCAATATCCTGGCACGCCTCGAGGGTGTGTACGTCCCACACGCCGAAGGCTGTGAGTTTTTTGTCAATCCTGTTGTTCCAGATCTGGTGCGCGTTTACAATGTGGCTGAATAATGCTAACGCCTTTTCTGACGTCTTTCCGGCATTGGCCTGAAAGGCATCCCACAGTTTTTGATTGGAGGAGTGGTTATAGTGAAACAGCTCGTTGAAGAAATCTTTCATGTGCGTTGTTTATGCAGCGGAAATCCGGTGTAAGATACAACCCCGCCGTATAGCAACCTACTCCTGAGATTTCGTGCTATGCTAATGTTTTTTCCGGATGGGTTTCCGGTGAACGTCTTTGTCCTGCGTGCTTTTTCCTTTCCGGGATTCTTTCAGGTCGATGTCGAACAGGTAGGCAACGGTAAGGCTGAGTACCTTTTCGTTTGCGCGCAGATTGTCGGAGAAGCCGAGTGTGCGCCAGCTGGCGCTGGCGGGTTTACCGTAAAAGGTATGGCCCGAAGTGAAGCGTAACTCGGTCAGCAGCCGGTGTGACCGCCGCAGCGGGGTGATCAAACCCGCGCCGATATTTATTCCGAACAGCCATCGGTTTACATCGGTGAAATACATCTTGTCGAAGTCCGGCTGTGGCGGCTCCTGGGGCATGGGACCGAATACTATATCATAGGACTGAAGGCTGCCTGATCCGATCTCGCCGCGGCCGCCGATCCAATAGCTGATGTTAGGGCCCAGGTTGACGAACCACTGCGTGGGAACATTTTTTATGATTCGTATTTGAAAAGATTTTCGCAAAAGCATGGAGGCGTCGGCATAATTATAGGTAGCGACATTCGTCCACGTATCTGCATTGGAGAGGATCTTGCGCCCGCGCTGTGAGTATCCGACTTCTGTTTCGAAGGAATAGTTGTTTTTTAACGGGAAGATGATCAGCCCCGCGGCCATGAAGCCCGGTTTGTTGCGCTGTGAAAAATCTTTGCGATCGAATTTGTCGGCTATGACCGATCGGGACAGCAGTGGACCTGCCTTCAGCCCGAGTGAAAATTCCTGCGCTTTGAGTGTATATTTTACAGTCATGGCACAGAGAAATGTAATGATGATAAGTGTGAATTTGAGAAGTGTCATCCGGTGATCTGATCGAACAAACATACTGCTTTATTAGTTACTCTAAGCGGCGATTGGTAACCGCTATCTTACACGTGGAAGCAAAGGATTGTTCACCGATGTTCGGTACACGTTGTTTACTTTTTTTGTGACTTGGGATTTGTGAGTTTTTTCAAAAAAACTCACATTCACATAGACGTTCCTTTGTTACCGCAACGAACCAGTCGCTCAAGAATGTCGACACTTACATGGCTTACGTTGCCGGATGCTCAAAGCACTTTACGGATAAGTTTTTTGGGATGCATCCTTTAGTCCAAAAAGCACATTGCCAATTACCAATTGAGACTGGTCGGTATGTAGGGCTAGAGAGGTGGTGATGCACGGTTTCTAAAGACCCCTTCGAAGAAAATGAAACACCTTTACCTTGCCTGTATGTGCATTATGGGCTTCTTTGCCGTACAGGCTCAGCAGCCGGTAATCACGAACATCGCCCCGATGCGCACGTATCCGTTAGATACCGTGCTGATAACGGGTTCGGGCTTTGACGTGCCTGCGTCCGTGCAGGTATGGTTCGATCATGTAAAGGGGCGGGTCGTAAGCGCATCGGAGTTCTCGATACTCGTTGCGGTGCCCGCGCAAGCGCGGTATCACAACGTTGAGGTTATCAATTTAACGACACGCCTCTCGGCGAAGTCGCCATTGAAATTCTTATCTTCTTTCAGTGGTACGAGCTTCGATCCTGCGAAATTTCAGTCTGTTGACCTTTCTACTAATAGCCCCTCCGTATTTGATCTTTGTTCCGCCGACCTGGATGGCGATGGGAAGCCCGATTTGATCGGAACCCGAAACGACGGCGGCACCGACCTGGTGGTGCTTCACAACAAGAGCGCCGTCGGCGCGGTGAGCTACACGAAATATGACAAGAGCAATCTACCGGTGCTCAACCTCACGCAGCCTACACAGCACATCGCGTGCGGCGATCTGAACATGGACGGCAAGCCTGACGTTGTTGCGTCGCGCGCGGGACCGACGGCCAACAGCATCTTTGTGTTCCGGAACACCAGCGGCGCGGCGCCGGGTTTTGCCGGTGCGATCGAGCTCTTTCTGGACATCGGTAACCTGGCCCGCCAGGTCGCTATCCATGACCTGAATGGCGATGGCAAGCCTGAGATTATTGTGGCCAACTCCGCCAACACCAGTAACCTTTATGTGTTCGTGAACCAGAGCGCGGGCGGTGCATTGAGTATCAATCCAACACCGTTGAAGTTTTCGGTTGCGGGTGCGCCCAATACACTGGCGCTGGAGTTGCAAGACTTTGACAATGATGGGAAGACGGACATCATGGCTTCTCAAAACCAGGGTGCTAATTTATTTTTCCTGAAGAACACGAGCACCGCATCGGTGAATTTTGCGGCCGCGCAAACTATTAGCGTCGTCGGTACGATTAACGACATCGGCTCTGCCGACTTCAATCACGACGGCAAGTTGGATCTTGTTGTGACGAGTGTTTTTGGCGGGCAGGTGTTTTTGCTGCTCAATCAGACCAGCGGTGGAACGGTATCATTTTCTTCGCAAATTCCGGCAGCAACCGGCACCGGGCCTTTCGGCGTAGAATGTGCCGACATCAACGGCGACGGTTTTGCCGACATCGTCGTACACAACCGGCAAGTGTCGTACATCTCGGTTTTTCTGCACAACGGAAATTCTACCTCTCCAACGTTTACCTCATCGACTATTGCAACGCCTTCAAAACAGGGGTGGTTTAGCAGAGTAGCAGACTTTGACGGCGATGCTAAGCCCGACATCGTGTTTACGAGCGCCGTGGGGATTGGCGCTTCCAATACCATTACGATGCTGCGCAATCAGAACTGTCACAAGCCTGTAATTTTGAACGAGCCGCCGCTGGCCATTTGCCCCGGGCAAACCATTCGGCTCAAGTCCATTCCTATACCTAATGTGACGTTCGAGTGGATCAAAGATGGCGCAACGGTAAAGCCGGCCGGCATCGATCCGTTTGTTTACATTACCAGCGCGGGATCGTACACCGTAAAGGCAACCGGTGAGGGTGGCGCGTGTGCTGTTACGTCTGCTCCGCTTGTTGTCGGTTCGGGAACGGGCGCCGTGCCGGCGGATGCGGCGATTGCTCCGATAGCGCAGGCATGTGCGGGCGGCAACCTGACGATTACCGCCAACGCGGTGCCCGGCGCAACATACAGCTGGCAAGGGCCGAACGGTTTTGCCGTGGAAGAGACAGACAATCAACTGGTCATTTCGTCGGTCACACCGGCACAGGCCGGGATCTATTCGCTCAGGCTGAAGATGGGCGGGTGTACCGGCGATGAAGACGCAGAAGAGGCCATCGTGGCCGATGTAGGGAGCTTTACAATCAGTAGCAGCAATCCTTCGCAAACGCTGTGCGAAGGTGAGAACCTCACGCTATCGGTCGGTTCGGCGCCAGGCCGGTCGTATCAGTGGATAAAGGATGGGGCAGACGTTGGCGGGCAAACAACCACTACACTCATGTTGACAAATGCTGCACCGGCGTCTGCCGGGAGCTACCAGACACGTATAACCTTTGGCGGGTGCTCGGAAGAAACGTCACCGACGACCGTCGTCATCCGGAAAAAGCCTGTTGCCAATTTTACCGTTGGCACCGCGTGCATGAATGAAGAGATTGCGTTTACCAATACCTCGACCGTTGACGGTCTGCCGGGCGTGGCCTACACCTGGAGCTTTGGCGATGGCGGAACCAGCACAGACTTCTCGCCGACGCATCCCTACGCTGACTCACCGGCTCAAGATCCTTCTCTTACCGTAAATTATACCGGGCTGCCAACGTGCACGTCTACCATTTCGAAGGCCATTACCGTGCTGGCTCCCGAGGCACCCGAAATTATAGCCAGCGCGCCCGACATCTGTCCGGGTAAAACGGTGACGCTGTCGCTGACCGCCATGTATACATCCATCGAGTGGTTTTCGGGGAGCGCAAGCATCGGCACCTCGCCGACCGTTGACATTACCGAGCCCGGTTCGTATGCTGTAGCCGTGCAAAACACCAACGGATGCGCGGGGAGGAGTGACGTTGTAATAGATCGCTCTGCCGATTGTTCTACGGTGGTGATTGTCGTGCCGAACATGTTTTCTCCCAATGGCGACGCGCAGAATGATCGCTGGGAGATTCGCGGCATTGACAGCGTGCCGGACTGCACGATGAAAGTGTTCGACGACCGGGGCGTAAAACTATGGGACAAAAACGGATACGATATCAACGGTTGGGATGGTACCTATAACGGAAAGGCGCTTCCCGACGGCGTATACTTTTATATTCTAACCTGCCCGGATCGAAAGCCGATGACCGGTTCAGTTTTAATCGTCAAGTAAGATTCAGATGAAGTACGTAATACCACCCACTACATTTTTTACGGGGCGATCTCTCAGGTTTGCTTGTTGCCTGCTGCTAATTCTTACGGGGGGCTCTGCCTTCGCGCAAATACTGGACTGCAGCAAAAGTGTCAACTGCGCGGATCCGTACTGCAAGCCCATTCCTGCCGACGGAAAGGAGCTGGGGTGCGAATGTTTTGATACGGTCGATAACGATGGCGACGGTAAAGCAGATCAGGCAGATTCGAATTGCGCTACCTATTACGGACTGACTTTCGTGGGCGAGGGCTCGGATTGCAGTATTACACCTCCCGGTGCCAGCACTCCTTTTGACCTGGTGGGACCGCCGGCCGTGTCGGGTCAGAATACGGCTGATACACAATCAAAAGTAGCGGCTGCCGATGTGGATGGAAACGGGATGCCCGATATTTTGATTACCTCCAAATGGAATGCAGAGGTGCGCCTCATTGCATCGACGGCACAAACCGGTGTGGCGGCGCTGGGTGGCGGTACGTTTGCGCCGGGAGACGTCATTGCCGATTTTCGACTTTCGGGCGCGGCTATTTCCAATCGGTTTAACAACATCGGTTGTGGTACCACCGCCAACCTGGTATTTGAATATGAAGTGTTGACGGCAGACATCGATGGCGATGGCCGTTCGGAAGTATTTGCAGTAGTCAGCAACCGTGCGGGAAGTCCCAAAAGCCCACCCACGTGTTTTTTTCTCGTGGGTTTACAACTGAAGAGCTACGGAGCGCAGGGGATGACCCTGATTCCGGGTTATCCTGTTTATTTAGGCACGAACCGCCCGGGTATTTTCGGCATCGCCGACATGGATGGTGACAACAAAGCCGAGATTTATCTGCGCGACCGGATCTTCGCGGCGGAAAACGGAAAATTGCTGGCCAGCGAAGGCGGCAAGGACATGACCAATACGGCGCTGTGGGACGTCGATGTAACGGCCGCGCCGGTAACGGTCGATATCAAGTCGGCGGGGGCTGATGGAAATGTAATGGAGCTTGTCGTGGGGCCGAGAATATATAAAGTTCCGTCTCTGACAAACCGCAATCCCGCCAGTCCCGCGGCCCTGACGTTGTGGCGCGACATGAATTCGATCAGCTTCGACATCAACAAAGACGGTGCGCCTGACAAGTATTATGTCAAGCTGATGAACGACCCGGTGGAATACGGTGTGGACAGCCATAGCAGTACGAGTATTGCCGATGTCGACAAGGACGGGTATATGGATGTGGTGGTAACCGGCGCGTTAAATTCATCGCTGGGAAGAACGACCGTCTTTTATTGGAACGTGCAGAAAAATACGGTGAGCGGATTTATGACGCTGAGCGCTGCCGACCTGGGGATAGCGCCGGGAACGGAGCCGGCCGGCAAATGTCCTTCGGGGCTCAGCTATACGAATTATCAAAACGGCTGGATTTGGGGAACGGGCCGTGTCAATATCGGTGACGCCAACGGCGACGGTAAGCTGGATTTTTCATTCATCGCCGGAAGTCATTTATACTGTGTTACCACCGATGCTCCGGGAACGAACATTGTTCCGTTATGGTCCAATCCGCGTACGATCAACGACTCGCGCTCGGGTGTGTTAACGGTGACCCTTTACGATTTCGATAACAACGGCAAGCCGGAAATGATCTACCGCGACTCGCAGGAAGTGGTTGTGATCGACGGCGCGACCGGCACCACAAAATACTGGTCATCGATCTGCCAGTCGCACACCTATACCGAGGGCCCCATCATCGCCGACGTGAACGGCGACGGCGCCACGGATATCTGCGTGCCCTGTAATCGAAGCAATTCCTTTGACATCTGCGACGACATTCAGCAGCAGGCCCTGGGAGAAGTGCGTCTCTATTTTTCCAAGGGGAACGAATGGCTGCCGACACGGAAAGTGTGGAATCAGCCCGGGTATCATGTCGTCAATATCAACGACGACCTGACGCTGCCTTTTCCGCAGCTCGATCCGGGCATGGTGTTCGGCAACAACCCGTGTGCCAACGGGCTGCCGGGACCTCAGACGCCGCTGAACGTTTTTTTGAATCAGATACCCTTTCTAAGCGCTGAGGGCTGCCCGGTGTTTCCTGCGCCTGATCTGGCCTTTACCGGCGATGTGCCCAACCTGCTGTGTAATGACGATCCCACGCTGCCGGGGTGTGACTCTGACGGCGACGGCGTGTATGATCCCGCCGTGGTCGTGATTCCGCCCATCTGCGGTAACCTGGGCATTCAGGTGTATTTCAATATCATCAATTCGGGTGACCTGCCGATCTCGGATGTGGTTCCGGTGAGCTTCTTCAACGGTGATCCGACGACCAATCCCGCCGCGAAGCTCCTGAACAGTACGACGTTCACCATTTCGAATCTACAGGTCAATCAGACTTTCAAAACACCGACGGTTACGTTCAACGGTCCGGGTACCTTGTTCGATCTGTACATCGTCATCTATAATAACGGCGCGGTGTTGCCGGTCGTCCTGACCGGTGGTTCTGCGAAGGAATGTAAGATCGAGAACAACATGTACAAGGTGACGGTGGCGCCGAGCCCGTTTACCGCGGGGATAGAGAAGATACGCGACAATCTCAAGTGCGTGGCGGCCGATCCGAACGTCGGCGAATTACGCGCGCGGATCTACAAATCGGCGACGGCGGGTACCGACGAGATTGTCGACTATAGCGATTATACATTCCAGTGGTATTATGGATTGGATACGTCTAATCCGGTGCCGGCAACGCTGGGCGGCAACAACTATACGATATCGGGCTTGCCGGAAGGCGATTATTCTTTTGTGGCAACCAACCTGTCGAAGGGATGTAAGACTACGTTGGTGAGTATGCACATCGATCTGGGCATTACGTTGCCGGCGGTAACCATCAATGTAATGTCGCATCAGACTACCTGTACCCCTCCGAACGGCGCGCTGGAAGCGGTCGTAACCGGTGGAAACACAGGCTTTAGTTTTGAATGGTACAGCAACGCGGCGTCGCTGGGTGTCTCGACGGCTACGGCGTCGAACCTGATCGGTAACAACTATACGGTTGTGGTGACACGAAACGGTTGTATGACCACCGCATCGGCCGTGGTGAACGACCTGGCCTTCGAGCCCACGGTCACGGCGACGTCTACGCCTGTCGTGAATTGCGCGAACCTGGGCAGCGGATCGGTTACCGCACAGGCACTCCTGCAGGGCGTTCTTCAAAACGCGGCGGATTTTACGTTCAACTGGTATTTCCATAACATCGCCGACGGCTCCCGCGGAAGTATACTTCCGCCGGCAAACGGAACGGGCCCCACCCGAACGGGGTTGGCGGCCGGATTCTACGAGGTGGAAACCATCAATAAGGCTACGCAATGTAAATCGGTTCCTTTTGTAGCCGAGGTTAAAAACGAAACCGTGGTGCCCTCTGTCGCGCTCTCGCAGCTGGCGCCTCAAACGTCGTGCGATCCGAAAGCACCGAACGGAAGATTGCAAGCGGTAGCGCTGATCGGCGGCGTTCCTCAAAGCGCTTCCGACTTTACGTTCCAATGGTTCGAGGGACAAAATACACTGCCTCAGAACGCACATAAAACTGTTTCAGGAACGAATGGAAGCATAGCCGAGAGCGTTAAAGGCGGCGGACAGTCGTACACGGTCAGGATTACATCGGCGTTTCAATGTACCGCCGTGGCGGATACGGTCGTTCAGGAGATCATCAACATTCCCGAGGTCATCCTGGCGCTTACGCCCAACGGCATTTGTGACGAGGTGCTGGCCGGCAAGGCGTTTTCGGGCGCGGTGTCTGCGTCTGTTACGTTTGGCGGCAGCCCTGTGACCGATTTTACGAACTACAGCTTTACCTGGTATACCGGCACGTCGGCCGTAGGCGCGCCGAGGCCCGAGGTCGGAAATTCTTTGGCCGGGCTTGACAGCGGTTTTTATACCGTGGTGGTGAGCCGGACGGATTTGAAATGTACGGCCGCGCCGGAGACAGGCCTCGTGGACGATGAACGGATTATTCCAACGATCACGGCCAACCCGGTACCGTCAACGAACTGTACCACGGCACCGAATGGATCGATGGTTGTTACGAATGTAACCTCCGGCGCCACCTCCGGCACGGGTTCTCCTTTTGTATTTGCGTGGTTTAACGGCGTTGACGAAACAACGCCGATACCAGGAGCGACGGGCGCGCGCCTGGACGGCATACAAGGCGGTATAGGCGTGTTCCGCACGGTGCGCGTGACCAATACGAATGATGGCTGCCGAAGTACGAACACACAGCTCGTTTCCGACAACAGGCTTTTGCCGATTTTAGCGTTGGAGGCAGATCCGAATACGATCTGCGATCCGACCCTTACGGTTCCCCGTCGTGAATTCAACGGCGAAGTACGGGCGACTATTACCAACGCGGCTGAAAGTCAGTTTGTCGACCCTACCTTTGTCTTTGCATGGACCAACACCACGGCCGGATCGGCCATAGCCGACACCGACGCCACGATCTCACTTCTCAACAATGGCAGCTACACAGGCGTTGTTACGCATCAGCCTACAGGGTGCGTTTCGGCGCCGGCAAACATCGACGTGATACCCGCGAAGGTACCGATCGTGATCGATGCCGATGCCGATCCTTCCACCAACTGCCCGCCGGTAGGCGGAAACGGCCGCGTGGTGATCAACAGCGTGACGGCCGGCGCTGCATCCGGCCTTGGCGCGCCGTTTATATACCAATGGCATGATGGGGCGGATCTGAGCAGTACTATTGCCGGCGCCACCGCGCCTTCTATTATCAATCAACAGGGCGGTGTCGGTGTATTCCGCACGGTATTGGTCACCAACCAGCTGGACGGTTGCCAGATGACGGATACGAAGGAGATCGGCGATGCGCGCGTGCTTCCGGTACTGCAACTGTCGGCAACACCGAACTCCATTTGTGATCCGGCGGTTGCCAATAAACCCTTTAACGGAACGGTGGCGGCGACCATCGCCAACCTGGCGGATGTGGGCGTTCCTCAAACCTTCACGTATGTATGGACAGACCAGGAGACGGGCGCGGTGATCGCCGGTGTAACAGGGCCGGACCTGATCGAACGCGACAGCAGCTTTTATACAGCGGTTGTCACGCATGTTCCTACCGGCTGTAAATCGCCGGAGGTTGTTGCGCAGGTTACGCCGGCGCAAGTATTGCCCGTGATCGCGGCAAGCGCGGTGCCTTCTACGAACTGCGATCCGGCAAAAGCCAACGGCCTGGTGCAGGTTGACGAGGTGGACGGAAATATGTCGCCGTTCGGCGGGTATACATTTGCCTGGCGCAGCGGTCTGACGCAAGCGGGGCAGCTTATTGCCGGCGGTGCGGTGAGTGCCGACACGCTGCAGGGAGCGATCGGTAAATTTTATAATGTACTGGTCACGAATACCAACGACGGTTGCAAAAATACGTTTGCGGTAGAATTGCCGGACGCTCAGGTTAAACCCGTGCTGACATTGTCGGCAACGCCGAATACCATTTGTGACCCCGGCATTGCAGGGGTGTCGGAGAATGGCAGCGTGCAGCAGCTGTCGCTGACGTATAGCGGAGCGTATACGGGGGCACAAACCCTGGTGTACAAATGGTTCAACGGTGAATATACCGGGGCGCCGCTGCCGCCGCACATACCGGCGCAGACGACCGTAGGAAACATGGGCGCGTTGCCCTTCGGGTTCTATTCGGCCAGTGTAACAATCGATGAGATCGGCTGTACATCGGAGATCGTTTCGATAGAGGTAAAAAATAATTTCTTTACGCCACCGATCAGCGTCACACCGGTTAACCAAACATCGTGTGATGATCTGAATCCCAACGGCATGCTCACCGCGACGGTCGATGAGACCGCCATCGGCGGATCGGCGACGGAGAGCTCGTCATCGTTGTACGACGTCAACTGGTTTAACCGCAGCAACCCTATCGTGACGCCGGGAACTGCCGTCACGACGACAACCGCGATCAACGGGCAGGTTAACCGTCTGAAGGGAAACCTGTTCTACACGGTAGAGGTGGTTCGGTTGTTAACCGGTTGTGTCAATACGGAGACGGTTTTCCTGCCGGAGGTCATTACCTATCCGGTTGTTGCGGCGGCGGTAAGCGCTGACGTGACACGCTGTGATTTTCCCAACGGTGCGGCGCTCGCGGACGTGGGCGGTGTGCAAAACGGTTATACATTCTACTGGCTGAATGAGAAAGGGTTGAACCAAACGACCGTGGCGGAGGATGTGATCGACCACGCCGATGCCACCGGCGTGGACGATGGTAAATATCTCAGCCTGATTCCCGGTACCTACACGGTTGTAGCGAAAGACAATGCGACCCGCTGTGTTTCCCAGCCGGTAAGCCGGCAGGTGGCGGACAATACCGAAAAAACAACCCTGGCCATTTCGATCGACGTGCGGCCCGCGCACTGCGCTGTGGGGGGCGGGGCGATGACGGCGACACTGACGGGCGGCGAAGGGCCTACGTTTGACTATGCGTGGTTCAGGGGTGGTCCGCTGAATGACAGCGTCAACTTTTTTAATAATCCTCCGGTCTTTAATCCGGCGGCTGCCTTTGATCAAAACCTCGGCGGTGGTGCGTCTGATCAGATCACGGGACTTAATTCCGATCTTTACACGCTGGTGATCCTGGACGGAGGAAACGGATGTGGTAATTACGAAACGATTTTCCTGCCGTTCCAGAATGCCCATGTCGTGACGCCGGTGGTGACCCCGTCTACGATCTGTCCGTATGATGTCGGCAACGGTGCCGTGGAAGCGACGGTTACCAGCCTGGCCGTTGGCAAAACGATCGATGACTATATCTATCGATTCTACACGGGAGAAAATCCGTTGGCAGCGAATCAGGTCGGACCGGATATCGGCCCTGCGCCGGGCAATCCGAATCCGATTACCTATGCTTCGCTCGCGCCGGGCATGTATACCGTCGAGGTAAGACAGGGCTTTGCGCCGAACTGCCCGGTGTACGAAGTGGTGGAAGTGAAGTCTCAGGCCCTGGCGCCGGTCATTACGCTGAATGGCGCTTTGTCGGCCAATACTTCCTGTGATACCAATGCTGCCGACGGTTCCGCACAGGTTGCGATCAACCGGAACCCGGCGGATGTGACCACGGGCTTTACCTATTCCCTGGATGTGCTGCCGGCACCGGTGGGCTGGGGCGGCACGGTACTAACGGGCCCTTATGTTGCCCCGGACCCAACGGCCGGTGCTCCCGAGACGGCCACGATCAACGGTTTGCGCCCGGATACGGAAGTGCCGGAATATACCGTTCGGGTAACATCGTCCAACGGTTGCGTGGCCGAGCGGTTGATCTCCATTCCAAATCAGCCGGCCGTGGCCGAGCTGGTCGACGGCGATGTGGTCAGCCGGGATGCGCTGTTCTGCGAAGCGTCGCTTGAAACAAATGCACAGATAGAGGTGCGGTCGATCGCGATCGTCCATGGTCCGGCTGATGATCTGGGGGATTACCGTTTTGACTGGTATACCGACGCGGGGCTTACGGTCGCCTCGCGTGTGTTGAGCGCCAACGGAAATAGTACGGCAGCGAAAGGAGGAGAGATACTCTCCAACGTCGGCGCGCCATTGCCTTCGGCGAAGGTAACAGCGGGCTCTTACTACGTCGTCGCCAATAAAGTCAACGCCGGTGCCACGGGGGGTGTAGGATGTTTTAGCGCGCCGTTCCGCGTGGATATAATGGACAAAACGGTCAAGCCGGTCTTTACCCTGGCGCCCACTTCCAATACCGCCTGTGATACTAATTTTGAAGGCACGGTTAACGTAACGGTAACTTCGCCGGGTTCGGTCAATCCGCTTCCCGGCGCGGCGTATACGTACGACTGGGTGGTGGCCGCCACGGCCATAGCGCCGCCGGCAACGTCTGATGGTGACGGGGTAGGCGCGGATGATAATTTTACCGGCCTGAACGACGGCGGGTATACGCTCGAGTTGACAAACAATGCCAGCGGCTGTACGACGACCGGTTCGACTACCATTACACCGGCATTCGTTCCGATCATCATCGCAAACGCCGCTTCGGCACCGCAGATTTTGTGTATCGCCGACGGCAGCGTTACGGTGACACAGGTCGATGTAGGCCCCACGAGCTTTGTGCGCGGTACAGATGCCGAGTTCTTTACCAACTTCTCATACTCCTGGTTTAAGGACAGCCCGCTGCCGGCAACGGGGTTCCTGACCGACGATGCCGCGGCCAGGATCCAGGTACCGCAATTGGTGGCCGGAACGAATGCCGGTGAATACCCGGCCATGGGCGTAGGTGTATACTTTGTACAAGCGAAACGAATTGTCGGCGCCCCGGGATCGGGATGTGAGTCTGCGCCGCTGCGCGTGGAGGTGGGCGATCAGCGCAGGAACCCGAACGCGGTCTTGTCGCCGTCAAACGACACGTCGTGTGAGACGGTGGGTGGTTTTGAAGGCGGCATTCAGGTGAAGGTGACCGATGCGGGCTCCGGCCCG
Organism: Dawidia soli; assembly: GCF_018598185.1. Taxonomy (GTDB): domain Bacteria; phylum Bacteroidota; class Bacteroidia; order Cytophagales; family Cyclobacteriaceae; genus Ohtaekwangia; species Ohtaekwangia soli. The sequence goes on along the minus strand of NZ_JAHESC010000036.1, from coordinate 16,023 downwards.
GCGCCGCTCAACTATACCTATGACTGGACGACCACAGAACCTTCTGTGCCCGCCGATGGCGCGGTATATTCCGATACGGAATCTTTTACCGGGTTAAAGGACGGAGACTACTCTGTGCGCATCACCAACAATACCAGCGGCTGTTTTGTAAATGCCGCAACCCGGATTCTGCGCTCGTCTGTTCCGATCATCATCGCCTCGGCCGAGGTGACGGACCAGGTTATCTGCAATCCCGACGGAAGCGTGACGGTAACGCGCATCGATGTCGGTGCAACGGATAGCTATGTGCCGGCCGATGCGGCCTTCGGAGATTTTGTGTTCACGTGGACAAAAGCCGACCCCAGCACCGCGGCCCTGAAAGACGATCTGGGCGATGCCATTACCGGCGGAGCGTTACTGCCGGGAACGAATGCCGGCGAGTACTCGCAGCTGCTGGCGAACCGGTATTACGTTACGGCCAGGCGTACGGCGGGCGGCCCGGGGTCTGGTTGCATTTCGGCGCCGTTGCGGAAGGATATTATCGACATGAGCTTCGACCCGGTGGCCCGGCTGACGCCGCTGACAAACACGTCGTGTGACCCGGTGTTCTTTGAAGGCGCCCTGACGGTCGATGTGGATAATCCCGGGGCGATGCCAACGCCCGCACCGGTGGCGACCTACACCTATAGTCGTACCGCTACCCTCAGCCCTGCGCCGGTGGTCAACGCCGGACAGGATGGTGCGGCCGATAAATTCAGCGGGCTCCGCGACGATACCTATGTGGTTCGTGTGACCAATGAGGTCAGCGGCTGCTTTACGGATGTATCGACAACGATTACGCGGTCGCTGATCCCGGTCACAACGGTCGATGCATTGGTTACGGACCAGCTCGTCTGTTTGAATGACGGCCGTATAGTGGTAACGGAAGTGGCCGTCGGTACGGACAACACGCGTCCCTTTACCGAGTTTGATTTTACCTGGTATAAGGATTCGCCGGTGGCGGGAAATACCCTTGCGTCGGCGAGCGGCATCAATCGTTTCGACCTGAATACGACGACGATGCCGACGATTAAAGCCGGCACCTACTATGTAAAAGCCAGGCGCATTCTGGGCAGTCCCGGTTTTGGTTGTGAATCGGCGCCGCTGCGCCGGGAAATCCTTGATAAGAGCGTAGCGCCGGATGTGTCGTTTGCGTTTACACCGGCATCCAACTGTGTGGGCGCGTTGCCCAATGGCCAGCTGGTCGCCACCGCGATTGAACGAGACGGTAGCCTGGATGGCGACAAGGATGGTGTGACGGATGTGTATGCTTTCACCTGGACTTTGAACGGCGGCGGCCTGGATCCGGCCACCACAGAAGACTATGTAAACCCGGTAAGCACGCTCAACCGTGCACCGGAAGGAGTATATTCGGTGCGCATCGACAATGCCGCGACGGGATGCTTCTTTGAAAGGGGAATGGAGTTGAAGCTCGACCTGTCGATGAGCCTTCCCAATATCGTGGACATCGATGTGGTCGATCCGGTGAATTGCTTCCCTTCGGGAACGGCACAAGTGGTAAAAATTACCATCGGCGGCACCACCACCATAAGCGATGCCGCACAGCTGGATGCTGATTTCGACTACAGCTGGTTCAAGGGAACATACCCCGGCACGCCGCTGGCCGATGCCGGCAACGTTCCCTATCAGCAGGCCTTGTTGCCGGACCAGCTGCCCGACCGGTATTTTGTGACAGTGCGCGATCTGACGACCAACTGCGAATCGTCGCCGGTGGAAGCCGTGATCGACTCTGCCGACATCGTATATCCGGATGTGGACATTACACAGACGCTGCCGCAGGTCAAGTGCGAGCCCTCGGTAGACGGTTCCGCCAGATTGGTGGCCACGGTAGACAACGGGCAAACCAGCGCAAATGCGAATTATAGGTTTGAATGGTATCGGTCGTTGGACGGTACGCCTCCGTTGCTTTTTGGAGCGCCGGCCAATTCCACCATCTCCAACCTGAAGGCGCATCACTATTCCGTGACGGTATTGGATGTTACCACGAACTGTAGCAGTACGGCGATGTTTATTGTTCCGGATGCGTCGCCGCTTTTCCTGCCGCAGCTGGCGCTCTCCACCAGCGCGCGGACGCGATGCGATATTGCCGACGGCTCGCTCTTCGCCAGCGGCGTACCGTTCCCGATTGACCTTTCGAACCCGCTCAATAATTACCCGTTCCCGTACAGTTACCAGGCGGATCTCTATGCAGGAGCGCCTCCGGCGGACATCAACAATCCGGATCTCGGCCCCATGGCGAACGATCCGCAGTTTCCGACATACACGTCCAACTTCCTGCGCGCGGGGTTGGCAGAGGGAGCGTATACGGTGCGTTTGACGGATCTCAATACCGGCTGTGTGACGATCGACTCCACCCATATCCAGGATGACCGAACGCCGCCGACGATCGCGATCGTTCAGGACAATCCGCTTACGAATTGCGATCCGCTCCGGGCGAACGGCCAGCTGACGGCTACGGCCGACGGTGGCCAGGTGGGAGGATACTCTTTTGCCTGGTATCAGGGTGACGAAGCCCTGGACCCGGTGCTGACAAATTTTAATACACTTATCGGAAAGACCACCGGGGCGTATACGGTACGCGTTACCAACAGTACCACGTTCTGCTTTGCCGATTCTACCGGTGCGATAACCGATGGTACGGTGACGCCGCCCGCACCGGATCCGTCGTTGGTGCAGGGCCGCTCAAACTGTATCACGCCGAACGGATGGGTAACGGTAGATGTCGATGGCGTAACGGTTGGCTATTCTTTCGATTGGTATATCGAGGGGGTGCATGACTTTACGGGTGTAGACTACACCGGTCGCGACATTCGCGCGTATTCGGTCACCGCCACCGACGATGTGACGGGGTGTGTTTCGCTGCCTGCATCGATTACTGTTCCCGATTGGCGAAAGACACCGATCGTGAACCTGACGAGCACGCCCTCATACTGCCTGACACCCACGGGAAGTGTACTGCTGGGACTCGTGAACGGAGACGAAGTGACCCTGGCGGATGTTACGTGGTTCAACGAGGAGAGCGGTTTACAGGTCGGCAGCGGGCCGGCCACGTATGATCTGTTCACCGGTGTTTACATCGCTCAATTCATCAGCTCGGAGGGATGCGAAGGCGAATCACGCGTAGCGGTGGGCACGGAGATCCTTTCCTACAACCTGGTGTCGGTTAACGCCGACAATCGGAACGACTTCTGGACGATCGATTGTATCCAGAATTTCCCGTCGAACAATGTAAAGGTATTCAACCGATCGGGGGTGAAGGTTTACGAAGCGGACGGCTATAATAATGTCGATGTGGTGTTCAGAGGCATCGGTGAAAGAGGACTTTACGCGCTTGGAAATGAGCTTCCGGACGGCACGTATTTCTATATAATCGACAAACGCGATGGCTCGAAGCCGGTATACGGGTACCTTGAATTAGTACACTGATGAAAAAGATCACAGCCATAATCATCGGCGGGTTGATGTCGCTGACGGCATCGGCACAGCAACGCCCTATCAATTCACTGTACATGTTTGATCCTTTGGTGATCAATCCGGCGTACGCGGGCACGCAGGTGCAGCTGAGCGCAACCGCCATTTATAGGAACCAATGGGTGAACTTTCCCGGCGCGCCGAAGACATTTACCTTCAGCGCCAGCTCCGGCTTTAAACAAAACCGGGTAGGACTGGGTATACTGGCCGGCAACGACCAGATCGGGATACACACGGAAAATACGTTGTATCTTCTGTACTCTTATAAGTTGCCGATATCGAGATTCAATTCGAAGTCGTATCTGTCGTTTGGCTTGCAGGGGGGATTCAACGAATTGAAATCCGATTTTGGCAAGCTCACGCCGCGGGATCAGACGGATCCATACTATGGGGTCGTGGACCGGAACATGACCTGGAATTTTGGTGGCGGTTTGTTCTTAAAGCATCATGCGTTCTATGCGGGGTTGTCGGTTCCGTACGTCCTGAACAACAGGGTGATCAATGCGAAGGTGTTTTCGAGTTCCGCGCGCCAGTATCGGTATTATTACCTTACCGCCGGGTTCACGCAAAAGGTTTCGACAAATGTCAAGGTAACACCCTCAGCGCTGATCCGCTTCCAGGAGAAGGCACCGCTGAGCTTTGATCTTAACCTGACGACGGTGTTTTACAATGTCGTCGGGCTGGGGGCATCGTATCGCCTGGATGATTCGGTTGTAGGTTTATTTGAATTACAACTCAATGAGAACTTTCACGTGGGGTATGCCAGTGATTTTACCACGTCTGCGCTACGGCGTTATTCAAACAGTACACACGAGATCATGGTAAACTATCGGATCAAAATCGATCGATGGCATAGGGGAATAGAATGCCCTTCGTACTACTGAAAAACAAGAATAAAAATAAGTGTCATAGATTGATACCGTTATATGTGTAATTATATATCTGACAGCCTGGTGTTGCGATGTTATCAATTCAATACCTTTAGGAGGTAAATATTACACACGTGTCTGTTTTTCTGTTCCTGATGCGGGTATAATATTCGTATTTTACATTTTTATTTTATGAAACAACCGGTAGTAATGGATGTCCCCGCCAAGGTGATTGTCGATTGGGTCAATCAAAATCTTCCACCCCTGAGCTGGCAGATCATTGTCATGCAAAACATGAAGGTTTTTATCAAGCATAATGTGACTCCATCAAAATTTACGGATGAAACTGTTCTTAATCCCGAGATTGTTCGGACCATCAGCCTGTCTATAAAAGAACGCTATCAGAAAGAGCTCCCGTTTGCAGAGAAATGAAGTTTCGTAAGACGATGTTATTGGCCTTTATCATCCTGATCGTGATGTTATCGGTCGGCTTTATATTCTGGCAACACGAGCTCAGGTACGCTACGCCAACGCCGGTTCCCGACGGGTTTGTCGACGTGCCGCTCGGTGCGGAGATCGATCTTGCGGCCTGGGGCATCTCCTCTGACAGATCGACGCTCCTTCATTTTTTCAATCCGCGTTGTCCGTGCTCGAAATTTAATATGAACGAATTCAGGGCGCTGGTACGGGAGTATAATGAGCAGGTTGACTTTTTTGTGATCCTTCAAACGGACGATGACGATGCACGGGATGAGTTCAACGCGAAATATGCACTGGACGTGCCGGTGATCGCCGACAGGGATGGCCGGATCTCCGATATGTGTGGGATCTATGCTACGCCACAAGCCGTGATCTTGAATGATGCTTCGCGGATCTATTTTAAAGGTAATTATAATAAATCACGATTCTGTACCCATAAACAAACACGATTTGTCGATATCGCGTTGGATAGCCTGGTGGCGCATAGGCCGCTGCCGGTCTTTGTCCAACACGAGCTCACGCTGCCTTACGGATGTGAATTACCGTCTGATACCCCGGATGGAGAATTCCTCCTTTCAAATTTATTTAACCAGTAAAGGACATGACGCCTGCCACGAACATTTTAAAGAACAAAGATCAAGCTTACGCAAACCGTTTTATCGAGAAGATCCGCGAACGATCGAACAAGATAATCGATCTGTTCCTCATCGGTTATTTTATTTTCGGGTTGGTGATCGCGTCGTATTACGACACCTGGTTTGTCGCGATCTCCGTGGGAGGGTTGATGCTTGCACTCTATTTTATCACGAAGAAATTATTTCCGGGAGGCACCGTGATCCAATACGTTGCGAGCGCCGCGGTGGGCGTTTTCATGGGACAGTTCATCTACCAGATGCACGGCATGTTTGAGATGCACTTCTTTGCTTTTATCGGCGCTACGTTGATGATCACGTATCAGAACTGGAAAGCGCAGATACCGTTGACGCTTGTGATCGTTATTCACCACGCGATATTCGGCTACCTGCAATGGCAAAGCGCTACGACGGGGACCGAAAATGTGGTGTATTTCTCGCAGCTCGAGTTCATGGACCTGACCACCTTTATTATTCATTGCTTTCTGGCCGTCATTATTCTTTTCATCTGCTGCCTCTGGGCGCACGATCTCAATAGACGGACGCGTGAAAATGCGCGGAACATTGTGGCCGTGGAAGAAATTACAAACAAGCTGACGCTGAACCTCGAGTATGCATCGCAGCTGGCGAATGGTGTATTCGACGATGACCTGAACGTTGACGAAAACGATCCGCTGGGCTCGTTGCTGAATGAGATCCGCGAAAAACTACGGTCAGGTCAGGCGGTAGCGAAATAGCCGATAACACAAAGCAGAACGACCTAAAACGGGTGCGGAACGCTTTTTTCGCACCGGGTGCATTTTTGCGTCCAAAGAATGGCATCGGCATTTTTTACATTTTCAGAAAAATGCTTTACTTTCCATGACGGTTGTGGCAAGGCCCGCCGATCTTTCGTATATGGACGTTCAGGGCACTATACAGGAGGGAAGCAACTTGGAGGAGGGAGCCTTTAAGTCATTGTTTGACGCCCATTATCAGCGGTTGGTGCTCTTTGCCGATTCTTTTTTACTGGATACCTCGGCAGCCGAAGATATCGTGCAAACGGTCTTTACCGATCTTTGGCAGCGTGCGCTGTGGAAAGATCCGGCGTTTGTGGTGCGCGCGTACTTGTATACTGCTGTTCGGAACCGTTGCCTGAATGAGATCCGGAACCAAAACGTACGCGACTCTCACAACCTGCGTTATGTACAAGCCATGCTGTATGTGTGGGAGGATGGCGATGACGGCGAAGCGTTGCTGGAAGAGCTCAAGCGCGGCATTCGTGATCTGCCCGAGCAGGTGCGGCGTACGATCGAGCTGCGTTATTTTCACGGCAAAAGCGTTTCTGAAACAGCCGACATCCTGAATGTATCGGAAAATACGGTAAAAACGCAGATCAAGCGCGGTCGTGCATCCCTGAAACTTTCCCTCTCGGAAGTACGGTTAAAAATATTCCTTTTGCTTGTCACCCTTCTGGCGGACTAAGGTGTTTTAAGGTCTCATACACTGAAGACCTCTTACCGCCTACATGAACAGAAGACGCATCGACTTTACGCTGCTTTGGAAAAAGCTCTTTACCCGGCTGGACGACCGTGAGCAGGAAACACTCCATCAATGGCGGGAAGCCGATCCGGAGAATCAGGAATTGCTGGACCGGTTGGAGCGTTTTCAGCAGGGGCCCCGTAAGATCTCGGATGCACGGCGCGACGAAGCCTGGCAGAAGTTGAAGGGCACGATCGATGCTACACCTGTCCGGCCGCTCCACGACCGGCGTTCGCATATCATCACGATATTATACCGTGCCGCCGCGGTATTTTTGCTTGCCGCGACCGCGGCGCTGCTCTGGAATTATTATAACGCCCCGGCTGTGCAGACGGCCGAGGTCCTGCTGCTGCCCGGGCACGCGAAGGCTACGCTTATTACCGGCGCGGGGCAGTCGATCCACCTGGGCGATAGCGCGGTCAATCTTCACCAGCACGGCATCCAGGCGGAGGCTTCGGACGCCGGTCTGAAATACTTTGCCGGCGCGGCGGGTGCTGCTGCCGAAGAGATCAATACACTCATCATTCCACGCGGAGGTGAATTTCAGCTCACCCTGGCCGACGGCACGCGGGTGTGGCTTAACGCCGAGAGCACCATCCGCTACCCTGCGACGCTTGCCGGCCCGGTACGATGGGTCGAGCTGACGGGCGAAGCATATTTTGAAGTAGCCAGGAATAAAGAGCGTCCCTTTAAGGTGATCACCGCGGGCCAGACCATCTCTGTGCTGGGCACATCGTTCAACGTTACGGCTTATCCCGACGAAGTGCAGACCCTTACCACGCTGGTGGAAGGAAGGATTGCCGTAGACCTCGCAACGGGGGCCTCGCTGCAGGTGACGCCGGGCTATCAATCTGTCTTTGATCAGGCCGCCGGCGTGTTGTCGACCCGCGCGGTGGATACAGATATCTATACAAGCTGGAAAGACGGCGTTTTTATTTTCGAAGACGAGAAGCTGGTCAATATTTTGTCACGCCTGGAACGCTGGTATAATGTAAAGATCGAGTACGCAAACGCCAGCCAGAAAGAAGCGCGTTTTACCGCGCACGTAGACAAATATCAATCGGCTACCGAAGTGCTGAAGCTTATGCAGGCAACGGGGGCCGTAGCCTTTGACGTGAATCCTAACGTTATCATCGTAAAATAAAAAAACAAGAAACGGAAGAAGGTGTCGTGAAGCCACACCTAACCTTCCGAACGAAACATTAACCCTTCCTAAATCCTATGATGAATCTTTTACGCACACTACCTGACTGTTGCCAGGTAAAGAAGAGAGCCGTTGTGATGCGGCTGACAGCGATACTCCTGATGGGTATGTTGTCGGAAACCTACGCCACCGTGTACTCGCAGGACGTACGCCGGATCGACCTCCATGTAAAGGAGAAGAACTTCCGCGACGTGCTGAAGGAGATCCGCAGCAAGACCAACCTGAAATTTATTTATAAGTCCGACTGGGTTTCCGAACGGGAGCCCATGAGCCTGGACCTGGACAGCTCGACCATTACGGAAGTGCTGGATAAGCTGTCCGCTCCCTATGCGCTGGACTACGAGGTGCACGGCACGACGGTGATCTTTAAGAAGTCGCGGCGCGTGCTGACGGCGGAGCCTGTCAATATCGCGCCGGCGCGTGTACAGCAACAAGTGACCGGTAAGATCGTAGACGAAAGCGGCGGCGCCCTGCCGGGCGCGTCGGTGTTGATCAAGGGATCGTCGCAAGGTACGGCGGCCGATGCGGACGGTAACTTTACGCTGCGTGTGAACCCGGCGGACGTGCTGGTGTTCTCCTTCGTCGGCTTTGAGTCGCAGGAGATTACCGTGGGTACGCAGTCGGTGATCAACGTTACGCTGAAGGGTTTTACATCGCTGGAGGAAGTCGTCGTCACGGGGTACGGCGATGTTTCGAAGCGGTCGTATACCGGTGCTTCGCAGAGCATTGAAATGGAGGATATTCATGTGAAGGGTGTTGGCGATGTTTCGCAGATGCTGCAAGGCCGTGCTGCGGGTGTTTCCATTCAGAACGTATCGGGTACGTTTGGCGCCGGCCCGAAGATCACGATCCGGGGCGCATCGTCTATCACGGGCGACGGCAAGCCGTTGTGGGTGATCGACGGTGTGGTGCAGGAGGACCTGGTGAATCTTTCGCTGGCCGACCTGGTGTCGGGTAATACGAGCACGCTGATCGGCTCTTCGGTGGCGGGGCTGAACCCGAACGATATCGAAAGCTTCGAGATCCTCAAAGACGCCTCGGCGACAGCGCTGTACGGCTCGCGTTCGCTCAACGGTGTGATCGTGATCAAAACAAAGCGCGGCCGCCGTTCGGCACCGCTGGCGGTGAGCTATGCCGGCGAGTTTACGACGCGCAGCATCCCCACGTATGACAATACCGACATCCTCAACTCGAAAGACAATTTCAGCGTGCTGAAGGAGCTGGAGAACAAAGGACGGCTGGACATTACGACGATCAGCCAGAGCCGGTACAGCGGTGTCTATGGGATCATGGCCAACCGCATCAATACGTATGACGCGCAAGCCGGCGCTTTCCTGCTGGCCAATACGCCGCAGGCGCGGAACCAATTTTTACAAACGTATGAACGGGCGAATACCGATTGGTTCAATACGGTATTCAAATCATCGGTCACGCAAAACCATACCATCGGCCTTTCCGGCGGCGGTCAGAACAACCAGTTCTACTCGTCCATCGGGTTGTATAAAGACCCGGGATGGACGGTGGCGGATAAGGTGGACCGGTTGTCGGTGAACCTGCGGAACACGTTCTTTTTACAACGTGATGCCCAGCTGACGATCTCGATGTTGGGATCGTACCGCCAGCAGCTGGCGCCGGGGTCGTTCAACCGCAGCTCCGACGATGTGTTCGGATCGCTTACCCGCGACTTCGACATCAACCCTTACAGCTATGCGCTCAACACCAGCCGCACGCTGCGCCCGTATGGCGACAACGGCGAGCTGGAGTACTATACCTTCAACTGGGCGCCGTTCAATATCCTGAACGAGACGGACAACAACTATACGGATGTGCGTGTTCAGGATATCAAGCTGCAGACGGATTTCCAGATCCCGTTGTTCCACAACAAAGTACAGTATGCCTTTGTGGGCGCGGTGCGGTATGCCAACAGCGTGAGCGAGCACCAGATCTCTGAAAACAGCAACGTGGCGGGTGCCTACCGGGCCGACGAAAATACGGTGATCCGCGATGCGAACATCTTTTTGTGGAACGATCCCGATAACCCTACGCGTCCGCCGGTGGTGGTCCTGCCGGAGGGAGGGTTGTATTTCCGTACGGATAATTTCCTGCGCAACTACTATATCCGGAACTCGCTCACGTTTAAAGAGACCTTCAACACGCGCCACGAGTTCGATGCTTTTATCGGGCAGGAGGTGCGGTTTGTAGACCGTGAGGAAACGGCCTTCGAGGGGTATGGTCTGAACTATTCGGGCGGCCTGATCCCGAACACCGATCCGCGCATTATTTCCAAAGTGCTCGGTGAAACGGGATCTTACTTCTCGCTGGGCAGTCCGCGGAACCCGGGCGAACGCGCCGGCACGACCAGCGAGCGGACGGCCAGCTTCTTCTCGCGGCTGACGTATGGCCTGGATGGCAAATACTTCTTCTCCTTTACCGGAAACCTGAATGCCTCCAACACGCAAGGCTTGCGCAACGGCAAGATCCGGTGGACGCCGACCTATACCTTTGGCGGCAAGTGGAACATCCGCGAGGAAGGGTTTATGCAGAATGCCGGTTGGCTGACGACCATGAACCTGCGGGCCTCTTACGGTCTGACGGCCATTGCGGGTACGGCCACCAATACGCTGGCGGTGTTCCGCAGCACGATCACACAGGGCCGCCGCTCGGTGGACGATCGCGAATCGTCCATCACGATCGAGGACCTGCGCAACAACGACCTGACCTACGAAAAACAATACGAGACGAACATCGGCCTGGACATGGGCATCATCAACAACCGGATCAATATCACCGCCGATGTTTACCGTCGCAAAGGCTTCGACCTGTTCGACTACGTGCGCACCGCGGGCCTGGGCGGACAGGACATCAAGCTGATCAACAATGCGAACATGACCACCCGGGGTATCGAAGTATCGATCCGCACGAAGAACATCGATGCCGGTGATTTTCACTGGACGTCGACGGTGAACCTGTCGGCGTTCAAGCAGAAGGTGACCAAGATCGAAAGCAAGCCTACGTTGCTCGACGCGGTGGATGATACCGGGGCCAGCTTTATCGGCTACCCGCGCAACTCGTTGTTCTCGATCCAATTCACCGGTCTGAACGACAAAGGCTTGCCTGTCTATAACATTCCCGATAAGGACAAGACATTCGACGTCGACTTTCAGGACACGGGCTCGAGCCTGACGACACCGGAAGGCCAGGCCAGGGGACTCTTGTCGTACCTGAAATACGAAGGGCCGACGGACGCCAACAAGGCCATCAGCCTGCAGAACACCTTCCAGTATAAGAACTGGTCGCTGGGCTTTTTCATTACGGCGTCGGGCGGCAATAAAGTGCGTTTGCCGGTGATGTACGGTCCAAACTCGTTTACGGATCTGACCATGTATTCGAAGAGCTTTGTGAACCGGTGGATCCTTCCCGGCGACGAGCGTTACACGGCGGTGCCCGTCATTCCGGACTCGCGGCTGATCCAGGAAAACGAGGAGAATGACATCAAGCGAGCTTACAATGCCTATAACTTCTCTACGCAGCGCGTGGCCGACGGTTCGTATGTGCGGTTGCGTACGGTCAATGTAGCCTACACCGTACCGAAGGCTGTATTGAGCCGGTTTTACGTGAAGAGCATGACGATCAGCGGGCTGGTACAAAACCCGTGGCTGATCTATGCGGACGACAAGCTGAACGGCGTAGACCCCGAGTTCTACAGCTCGGGCGGCGTAGCCCAGCCGATCACGCGGCAATATACACTTTCGCTGAACCTGGGATTTTAATAACCATTACAGTCAACAGTTATGAAATCGAAAATATACTATATAGCAGCGATCGTCCTGGGCCTGGCGTCGTGTAACAACTTTCTCGACGAGCCGCAGGATAACCGCACGATCATCGACACCGAGAAGAAGGTCGGTCAGTTGCTGGTGAACGCGTATACCGATGCACAGTTTGCTCCCTTTGCCGAAGCGATGTCGGACAATGCGGACGACAAAGGACCCGCCGACACGGGGATCCAGGGCACCCAGGTGCAGATCAATACCGATGCTTATCACTGGGACGACTATGAGTCGATCACCGACGAGGATGCACCCACGTATTTTTGGATGGAGAGCTATACGGCGATCGCGCATGCCAACCAGGCGTTGGCCTCGCTGGCGGACATGGGGAGTGAAGAACCGGTGGTGGCGGCGCTGCGGGGGGAAGCCTTGCTGGCGCGGGCCTATGCGCACTTTATGGTGGTGAATTTCTTCAGCCTGCGGTATGACGCCGCCACGGCCGGTACGGAGCCGGGGATACCCTACGTGCTTTCGCCGGAAGAGAACGCCATTGTGCAGTATGAACGGGAGACGATCGCCGAGACGTACCGGCTCATCGAAGCAGACCTGGAAGCAGGCCTGCCGCTGGTGACCAACGAATACCAGGAGGCCAAGTTCCACTTCAACCAGAAAGCGGCGCATGCTTTTGCCGCGCGGTTCTACCTGTATAAAGGAGACTGGGAGAAGGTGATCGAGCAGGCCGACATCGTACTGGGCAGCGGCTCGCCGGACGTGCTGATCCGCGATTGGGTGTCCCCTTCGGTCAATACGCTGACGTATGCGCAGCGCACCGCGCAATACTCGGCGGCCACGGAGCGCGCAAACCTGATGGTTTCCTGGCCCGGCTCGCTGCAGGGCCGGAACTATGCGTCGTACCGCTACGGCCTGACGCCGGCCAAGGTAGACGAGTTGTTTGCCGACCGAACGACGAATCCGTTCCGCAAGGCCTGGGCGTATCCCATTTTCGGTACCGACGTGTTCTACAACATTCCCAAGTATGTGGAATACTTCCGGATCACCAACGTGACGGCCGGCACCGGTGACCCGTATGCAGGACTGGTGCATTTTACCAGCGACGAGGTATTGCTGAACCGTGCAGAGGCGTACGCAATGCTGGGGCAGTTCGAAAATGCTTCGGCCGACCTCACCGCCTACCTGTCGCAAAAGACCGAGGACTTCGATCCGGCGACGGACCAGGTCGATCTTGCGCTGATGAAGAAGACGTATCCTTTTATCGCCGGTGAATATACACCCGGCTATACCCTTACGGAAGATCAGGCGGCGTTTGTGAAAGGCATTGCCGAGTTCAGAAGACGCGAGTTTTACCACGAGGGCTTGCGGTGGCTGGATATAAAACGATTCAACCTGGTCGTGACGCACGCGCAGGACAACGGCGACGCGGTGGTACTGGGAAAAGATGATCCGCGCCGCGCCATTCAGATCCCCGAATCGGCGCAGGCTTTTGGTATTCCGGCCAACCGGCGATAAAGAATGTATTATCCATGACAACAAAGTATTTTATGAGTAAAAAGAATTATATCCTACGGCTCTGGGCGTTGCTGGCAATAGCCGCCGGTGTGGTGGCCGCCTGCAGCGACGACGATGAGATTTCGGCCGGCAGCAACCTGGATGTCACCCCCGCGGAACTGAACGCGGTGGACACCTGGATCAGCGAGAACTTCACTACACCCTATAACATCGAGGTGATCTACCGTTGGTCGGAATCGTTGGTCGACCAGGACCGGTATCTGTACCCGCCGGTGGCCGACAGCGTGCAGCCGGCCCTGGACGTTGTATACAAGCTTTGGATCGAGCCGTACACGGCCGTGGGCGGTCCTGACTTTGTAAAAAAGATTGCCCCGCGCCAGCTGGTGCTGGTCGGCGGCCGGAATGTAAACCCTTCGGGTACGATCACGCTGGGGCTGGCGGAAGCCGGCAAACGCATCACGTTGTTCGAGATCGACTTGCTGAACAAGGCCAGCCGCGCGGAAGTAGATCAGTTCATCCACACGATCCAGCACGAGTATGTGCACATTCTCAACCAAACGAAGCCGTTTGACGAAGCGGCCTATGGGTCGATCTCTCCGGAAGGCTATACGGCGCAGTGGTTCAACGAGAACACCGAGGATTCGCAGGCACTGGGCTTCATCACGCCGTACGCCCGCGAGATCGAAGATTTTGCCGAAATGGGTTCGGCCATGCTGAACATGAGCCGTGAAGAATGGGATGCCCTGGTCGACGCCGTCGGCGGCACCGGCGAAGAACGCCTGCGCCGGAAAGAACGCATTGTGGTCGACTATTACAAGACCGAGTTCGACGTAGACCTCTACGTGCTGCAGGATTCTGTCTATCGCGCCACCCAGCGCATTATTCAATAAAAAAGCATGCTACCGATGAGAAAGATAACAGCAACATTTCAGCGCGCCGGATACGGCGCAGTATGGTTCCTGGTCATGCTGGCCGTCGCCGCATGCCAGGACAACAAGGTGGAAGAGGTTTTTGATAAGCCTGCGTCCGAGCGAAGTCTTGAGAATATCACTTCCTTGCGGGAGCTTTTGAAATCCAGTGAACATGGATGGACGGCTTCCTATAAGCCCAGCCGCACCGAGACCGGTTATTACCAGTTCGTATTCCGTTTCCTGGAAGATTCGGTGGTAGAAATGGCATCGGACTTTTCGCAGGAGGACCTGACCCTGAGGCAGTCGAACTATGACGTGATCCAGGGCTCTACCACCAAACTGTCGTTTTCGACGTTCAGCGCGCTGCACAAACTGTCGGATTCTAATTTTTCACCCATTCCCGGCGATGCGGGCTCGGGGTTGAAGGGTGACTTCGAGTTCCTGTATTATGGCACCAATGATGGCGGCGACCTGATCTTCCGGACGAACCGCACACAGGATACGGTCCTTTTCAAACGGGCTACGCCGACCGCGCTGGCGGATCTGACGGCGGCGTATGATAACATCGGCCGCATTACCGGCGGCAGATCGGTATACCGGGCGTTGGAAGAAAGCAAGAACGGTGTCGTGGCGCGTTCGGCGTTCGACTTTCCCTATGACGGGCGGGTGATCTCGATCCGTTCGGTGATCGAGACGGAAGAGAATGGCGCGGCTTTCGGCGATGAATATATTACCGGGTACGGATTTACGCGCAACGGTATATTTGTCGATTCGGTCCGGCTCAGCAACGGCAGCGTTGTTGAACGCCCGGAGTTCGTCTATAACGAAGACGAAGCCCGCTTTGAAACGACGCTTGCCGACGGTACGCTGCTGGCGATCGGCGACATCGATGGGCCGATCCTACCGGTGGACGGTCAAACGGTATTGCTGGACCCTACGCTGACGGCCGACGTCTTTTTTTCCTTTGGCGATCCCGACATCGGGTCGCTGACCACGCCGGCGTTTGAAGAGCTTTATTATAACACGGCCGTACAGGTCGGGATGACGGCATCGTTCACCCTGTGGATCCAGTTGCCGTTCGGGGGTACGAACATCGACTACTTTGCATTTGGCGGCACGGGCAGCGTAGCGAACGGTACCATCCGGCAGCTTCTCACCTTTGAAGATAAAGGAGATCGCCTGGTGATCCATCGCAATGGCTTCCGCGACGCCAACAGCGTGCCGAAACCCGAGGTGGAGGAAGCGTACAACGCGCTGCTGGATGTGCTGACCGACCCCGAAGGGTTTTACGTGGAAAATCTCGGCCGCGCGACACGGTATACCAACCTGGTCTTCACGTTCACCAGCGTGAAAGATCCTTCCATCCGGTTCGGTGTGTACCACGAGGCTCCCTGAGCGGATCGGGTGTTCGTCCAGTCGTTATTACAATCTTGTTGGAATAGGGGTGACCGGAAAGGTCACCTCTATTCCAACGCGGCGCGCCGGAAGGACATGTATCACGGGGTGTTGTGCAGGTCCCGTAAAGGCTGCGGGGTGGTCCTGGCCGACGAGGATTCTTCGCGGGAAAAACGTTGAAGCAACGTAAAATCTCTATTATTG
>NZ_JAHESC010000035.1 GCF_018598185.1 Dawidia soli | reverse complement strand
ATTCAAAAACAAGATTCCACCAATGCGTTGGGTCGGCGGGCGATCGAGCTTTCGAAACATCCGAAGTTACTGGAAGGCTTTCAACTAAACAAATATACTACCTTCGATTCGATGGTGCGGAGCACGTTAACCTGGTCGATCGATGTGGAAAAACGCTCGGCGAAGGTGGAGATCCCGGCGCTCGTGCGCGATATCAATTTCTTCCCGAATAACCGGCATTCGAAGTTCAATATTACCATCTCGCTGGGGATCGTGCCGGATTTTACGTTCAATCCGGGCACGGGTAAGTTTGAGCATCCGAAGTGGTACACAACGATGTATGGATGCACCTATACTTCGTCGGCGTGGTATTCGGCGTTGAAGGGATCACCGGCCACTACGTTGGAGCTGGCGTTGGATCAGCTGCCGCCCCAGGCAGGGTATAGTCTGATGCTGGGGATCGGGATTTGCTTTGGGGATTCGCTGGATGATGGGTACGTGAACCAGATCAACCGTGCGGGGGCAGCGAAGATTTTGGGGATTGTGGCGGGGAAGGGATTTGAGCGTGAGAGTGAAAGTGAGGATGTGTCCGGGGGAAAGGATGTGGCGGACGGGAATCTGCCAGGGAGTGTTGCGGGAGCTGGGGCGGAGTCGTTGGACGATGCGCAACGGGGGGAACAGGGGGCTGATCTGAGTGCTTCTGCCCCTTTGAAAGAGCCTCGACTGTCGAAGAAGATGCGCGAGAAGACGGTGATGAAGTCGGGGCCGTCTTTTGTGTATCAGTATACGGTGGGGAATACGAATCTTGGGACTCCTGTCGAAGAGGTTACTTATTCGTATACAATAACCTCGGTTTTAGACGCTACCTGGCACTACGGCCGTCCGGAGACTGCAACAATGCTAGGTCCGACCCGATAGCTATCGGGTCGCCCTCCCTTCGGTCGGAAGACTCGAACCAGATATTAATTTTGCGCGCTGCGCGCGCTGATTTGCTTTAGCCTGTGCCTTTAGTCGTGATCCTTGAATATTACCGATCCAACACTTGGTTTTAGGACTGTACCTCGAACCAGGCACGATTTACCGATTTTTGCGATATTGCCTACGTTGCAAAAAAAATGATTTCAGAGGAATAAAGAGATAGTATGGACAATGGATTCTTGATGCTACGCGAGATTCGCGTTGTTCCGTATGGTTATTCGCCTTTTGTAAATCGTCGATTGGGTGTGTTGGCGGGGCGATTAGCGTCATTTTATCTGCGAAAGGTAACGAACGGCCTCCGTCTTAAAAGTACGAGTATCATTCTACTGCATATAGATAATGCGGAAAGCACGCAGTACTTCGACGTGCCCCCATTTTCGACCGGGCGCGAGGGTGATCGGATCGGCGCCATCAGGACTTTTCTTTCGGAAACGAAAATCGTGGGAAGTACCGATCAACAAAAACGTGAAATGGTCGTTGCGCTGGTCCACCATGCTTTGATGGAGTTTGCATCAGCCCAAGGAAGTTCTACGACGCAACTGATGGAGGCCTATCAAACCGTGACCAGCTCTGATTATTACGAGAATTATACCAAAGAATTGCCAGGCAAGGGTGGGAAATGGATTTGCTCCCTTCAGGCGAGAGAAAACTGGGGAAGCGCAGATTACCGGCTATTGATTAAGAATGCTGCGACCGGGGAAGTCCGTGAATGTCCGGTTGCTGAAAAACCTCATGCATTCTTTGATGAAATGCCGGGTATTACCCAGGAAGATGTACTCGCTTATCCACAGTTTTTCCACCCTATGCAGTGGGAGGGAAACAAGATTGTATTGTATTGGGGCAAAGAGAAATATGTGTTTGATCCCGACTGAGGGATTCTCCCACCCGGGTGGCGCCGGTCATCCTGTTATTTTGCTGTTCGTATCGGCATTAAGCGGTTTTTAACGGGTTATTAAGTGGGGTGTTTTAGTATTGTGTATATTCTGAAACTCAAATCCGCTTTTTATGACGCAACCTGCTCGCCGGCTTTTTATTCTTTTTATGCTCTCCGTTTCGGGCGTGGTTTGTCACGCCCAGTCCCCGGGTCAGTTGTTAAGGTTGTGGTACGATACGCCGGCGGAGAATTGGAATGAGGCACTGCCTGTCGGCAACGGGCGGCTGGGGGCCATGGTGTTTGGGGGCGCGGCGCAGGAGCGGCTGCAACTGAATGAAGAAACGGTGTGGGCCGGCGGGCCGGGGAACAACCTGCCCGATGGCAGGTTTCGCGAGGCGTTGCCGGAGATCCGCTCGTTGATCTTTGCCGGGAAGTACCGGGAGGCGCAGGAACTGGCGGCACAGAAAATGGCCGGTCCGAATGTGAACCAGGGCATGCCGTACCAGACGGTAGGCGATCTGCTCATCGACTTTCCGGGCCACGATGCGGCGACGAACTATACACGCGACCTGAATATCCATGAGGCGGTGGCGTCGACGGCGTATGCGGTGAACAACGTGTGGTATACGCGCGAGGTGTTTGCTTCGTTCACCGACCAGGTGATCGTAATGAAGATCACGGCCGGAAAAGGCGGATCGATCGATTGTACCCTGCGGCTGAAGAGCCCGCATGCCAGCAAACAGACCTCCAGCGACGGACAGCGGCTCGTGTTAACGGGTACTTCCAGCAGTCACGAGGGTAAGAAGGGGCAGGTGAAATTCGAGGCGCTGGTGACGCCGGTGCTGGAGGGTGGCACGCTGACAACGACCGATAGCGCGCTGGTGGTGGCGAAGGCCAGGAGCCTGACGGTATATATCTCCATGGGCACGAACTTTCGGAACTATCACGACCTGGGTGGCGCTGCCCATCAAAGGGCCCTGGGGTATCTGCCCACCGCGCTGAAGAAACCCTATGCCCTGGCGAAAAGTCATCACACCGGCTACTATCAAAAATTCTTTCACCGGGTGTCGCTCGATCTCGGTACGACGGCGGCTACGAAACAACCGATCCCCACACGCTTGCAGCAATTTGCCACGGGCAACGACCCGCAGCTGGCGGCGTTATACTTCCAGTTTGGCCGCTACCTGCTGATCAGCGCCTCACAGCCCGGTACGCAGCCCGCCACGTTACAAGGATTGTGGAATCACCAGCTGATGCCGCCGTGGGACAGCAAATATACCATCAACATCAATACCGAGATGAACTACTGGCCCGCGGAGGTGACGGCCTTGCCGGAAATGCACGAGCCTTTGTTCACGATGTTAAAAGAGCTGGCGGTGACGGGCCGCCAAAGCGCGAAGGAGATGTATGGCGCACGCGGGTGGGTGGCGCACCACAACACCGACCTGTGGCGGATCACGGGGCCGGTAGACGGTGCGTTCTACGGCATGTGGCCCATGGGGGGCGCCTGGTTGTCGCAGCACCTGTGGCAGCACTACCTGTATACCGGGGATGTGGGCTTTTTAAAGGGTGTATATGATGTGCTGAAGGGCGCGGCATTGTTCTATGCCGACGTTTTGCAGACGGAGCCTGCGCATGGCTGGCTGGTGGTGGCGCCGTCGATGTCGCCGGAGAATGAGCACCAGCGCGGGGTATCGATGACCGCGGGCACGACCATGGACAACCAGCTGGTATTTGACGTGTTCTCGAATTTCCTCGGCGCGGCGGCGGTGCTTCGTGCAGACCAGGCGTTGGCGGACTCCATTCGCGTGAAGCTGGGCAAGTTGCCGCCGATGCAGGTAGGCAAACATGGCCAGTTGCAGGAATGGCTGGAGGACCTGGACCGCCCGGATGATAAACACCGGCATGTGTCGCACCTGTATGGATTGTATCCCAGCAACCAGGTGTCGCCGTACCGGCATCCGGCGTTGTTCCAGGCTGCACGGACGTCGCTGGTATATCGCGGCGACAAGTCCACCGGGTGGTCTATGGGGTGGAAGGTGAACTGGTGGGCGCGCTTGCAGGACGGTAACCGCGCGTATAAATTAATACAGGACCAGCTCACGCCTTCGCATGACAACGAAGGGGGCACGTATCCGAATTTATTGGATGCGCACCCGCCGTTCCAGATCGACGGGAATTTTGGATGTACTTCGGGTATTGCCGAGATGCTGGTACAGAGTCACGACGGGGCGATACACTTACTGCCGGCGTTGCCGGATGCGTGGAGTACCGGCAAGGTGACCGGGTTGAAGACGCGGGGCGGTTTTACGGTCGACCTGGATTGGAAGGACGGCAAGGTCACGAAGCTGGTGGTGAAGTCGGCGTTGGGCGGCGTGTGCCGGTTGAGGGTGTATGAGCGGTTGAAGTTTAAGGGGTTAAAAGAAGCCAGGGGCGCGAACGGCAATGCCTTCTTTGCGGTGGCCGCGGTGAAAGAACCTATGGTTGTGTCTGCTCCGGCCCGGCAAGAGCAAGTGCGAAAGGTTTATGAGTATGATCTGGTGACGGTGGCAGGTAAGACTTATACGTTTTAAAATTTGCACTATTGCTGGCCCTTTTGCTGGCGCAAGTTCCGCACCTCCTTCGCCAGTTGGCGGATCGGTGCTTACCTTGCGCCAGCAAGCTAGTTTTGTATATTGCGTTCTATCATTCCTAAAACTATGATGCTACGCTTCCCTCCTATACGGCTGCGCGTGTCTGCGGGCTTTTTATTACTTCTTTTTATTGGTGTACTGAGTGCCTGCCAGGAGCAGGCTTCAAAAAGCACGTTGTCGTTTACCGTATCGATGCCGAAGCCGGCCAATCAGCAGTTTGAGGTGGAGTTTACGTGTGAGAACCTGCTGCGCGATACGGTACTGTTTAAGATGCCGGCGTGGATGCCGGGGCTGTACCAGGTACGGAACTACGCCGACCATGTGGTGAACTTCAGCGTGGTGGATGGCAACGGCAAGGCCGTGCGCTGGGAGAAGGCCGGACGCGCCGGCTGGCGCGTGTTTAGTCTCCGGGCCCGGCGAATCACGCTTCGGTATTCCGTTAAGGCCACGACTTCTTTTGTGGCGGCGAACTTCCTGGACGACACGCACGGGTATATTGCTCCTCCCGGGCTCTTTATGTATGCCGACGGTGTGCTTCAACATCCTGTAACGGTTACGCTGAAGCCGGCGCCGGCGTGGAACCGTGTTGCTACCGGGCTGGACTCGGTGGCCGGTAAGAAGTATACCTATACCGCACCGGACTTCGATATCTTATTCGACAGCCCGATCCTGATCGGCAACCTGGAAGAGCTGCCGGCGTTTACGGTGCACGGTGTTCCGCATCGTTTTATCGGGTATAAGCTGGGCACCTTTGACCGCAAGCTATTTATGGACGAGCTGAAGCGGTCGGTTACACTGGCGGCCGACCTGATCGGCGATATTCCATACAAGCATTATACCTTCATCGCGATCGGGCCGGGGCGTGGTGGCATCGAGCATCTGAACTCGACGGCGGTGAGCTTTGACGGCAACGAGCTGAATACGCCCGAGGGACGCGAGCGTATGCTGAGCTTCCTGTCGCATGAATATTTTCACCATTACAATGTGAAGCGGATCCGCCCGGTGGAGCTGGGCCCGTTCGACTACGATCGTGAGAACCGTACCAACCTGCTATGGGTGTCGGAGGGCTTTACGTCGTATTACGAGTATATCATGCTGCGCCGCGCGGGGTTGATCACCCGGGAGGCATTCCTGGCGGCCTTCCAGCATACGATCGCGCCGTACGAAAACAATACCGGACGCCTATATCAGTCGTTGGCGCAGGCCAGCTACAACACGTGGGACGGCAATCCTTTCGAGCGGCCGGACGTATCGAAGACGATCTCCTATTACGACAAGGGTATGGTCATGGGGTTGTTGCTGGACCTGGGCATCCGCCAGGCCAGTGGAAATAAACAGTCGCTGGACGATGTGATGCGGTATCTATACCGCCATTACTACCAGGCCCTGAAGCGAGGCTTTACGGATGCCGAGTTTCAACAGGCGTGTGAGACGGCGGCCGGCACGCCTTTGAAGGAACTGTTCGAGTATGTGTATACTACCAAACCTGTGGACTATGCCCGATACCTCGCCTACGCGGGTTTAGCCATCGACACCACCGTACGGGACGGAAAGGCCTCTTTTGCCATCAAGCCGCTCCCCACGGCCGGCGCGGAGCAGCAGGCAATACTAAAAAGCTGGCTGGGTGAATAACGGGCGGGCTGGTTTCCCTACACTTATTCGTGCTGTGAAGATATTTGCAAAATTTGCCTAGATTCACCGTCGCGTTTCTGTTCTATGCGTTCATTTGTTCCTTTTTGCCTGCTGATATTGGTGGCCTGTGCCCCGATAGCGTTTGTCGACCTGCACGATGCCAACCGTTTTCAGGAGTCACCGACGATCCTCCGGTCGGGCGACCGGTATTTTATCCGTTTCCGGTATGCGGACCTGGAAGAAGGACCGCCGTTGACGTTCATGGCGATCCGCACGAAGGTCCAGCACGACACGCTGCTGTTCTATATCCCTTCCATGGCGAGCGACGGCAACATGGCGGGCCGGCTGCAGATCGAAGAGATCAAGGACAAAAAACAAATCGACCTGATCGATCAGAACAAGTTCTTCTGGAAGGAAGTAAATAATGACCTTGTGCCACTTACTGTGGGGACACCGACGGAAGAAGACATTGCGCTAATTGATGCAGGCGTTAGCGAGGTTTATTAGCCTCGTCGGGATAAGATATTCCTCTGTTTTCTAAGGTTGATCTGCTCATAACGATCAACAGTGCCTCGTAAAAAAAGGCAACCCGCAACCAACAAACTGATTTTCAATAATTTAAACAACCTAACAAGCACATTCATACTGTATTCCCCATTTTCGTCATCGCTGACAAAAAGAATCTATTGTATATTATAGTCATTTTAGACCAACTACTTTTACTATTATTTGGCTTAATTTGTATCTCCGTTAGGAAGTAAATTATATTCATCATGTCATCTACAACAAAAGTTACGCAACAGGAGCTCCTTCGCTGGAAACTGTCGGATGAAGGTGAGCGTTTGTGGTCATCAGATACCGTTATCGATGCTTATCTGAAAGGCAAAAAAGATGGTCTTGACGATCATCAAAAAGCCTTACAAAGTGTTTTTGCAAAGAACTTCGAGAAGTCTGGAAAGAGTACAGCCAAACTTTTTGCATTTCTGTCTCAACAAGAGATCACGCCGATCTCCGCCCATCTTAAAATCGATTCTCTCTTTTCTTTTGAGGTTGTAGTATTATTGAATGAGGCCGATTTCCTGGGAGAAAAAATGCCAGGAGTTTACAATTGGTGTATCACGTTACAGAAGGAAGAGGAAGAAGAATCCTTCAGGATATGTTTTAGTTTTATCGACGTCATGGATGGTTTCGACTTTGAACAGTTGAGATCCGACGGCTTTAGAGCGAAGTTTCAAGTTCCAAGCACCGTTTAAACAATCTATTCACCTATGAGAAAGCAACATGCTCTTCACAATGAGAGCCTGTGTGATCATCTATTGATCAATGGCAACTATAACGACTGGGTCGTAACCTCAGCGTTTTATTCGGCTCTCCACTTCGTTTATCATGAGCTATTTCCACTTGTAGTAGCAAATACTACTTACTTATCGTTTGATGATTATTACCATACAGAAATCATCGGCAAAAATAAGCGCGAAAGTAAACACCGCGTCACCGTAGACCTGGTCTACTATCATTTAGCCCCCTGTTATTTTGCTTATAAGGCTTTGTTTGACATGTGTATGTTCGCCCGATATAATAACTATCGTACTACTCCACGCAAAGCAAAAGTTGCCAAGAGCCACTTGGATGTGGTCAAACGGCAATGCCCTAAACAATAGATATTTCTTTGTACACGCTTCTCTAAACCACGCGCTCCGTTACGCGCAGGTTGTAGATCGAGGCGGAGATCACTTCGCCGGCGCGTTTCAGGAACTCTATTTCGTGGAGCTGCAGCGCCTGGAAGGTGGCCAGCTCGATGGCGCCGACGGCATGGGTGTCGGTGCGCAGCGGCACTAGCACCAGCATGGACGGGGTGGCTTCGCCCAGGCCGGACGTGATGCGGATGTAGCCTGCCGGTATATCTTTCAGGTGGATGATTTCCCCTTCCAGGATACACTGGCCGATGAGCGACTCGCCCCAGCCCAGGCGACGGGTGAGGTATTTTTTGCGCTCGTAGGCATAGGCCGATACCAGCTCGATGTAGCGGTCGTCTTCGTCGCCTTGAATGATGAACAGGCCGCCCTGGTTGGCACAGAGGAATTGTACCAGTGCTTTGAGCACCTGGTCGTAGAAGTGCCCCGTGTTGCCGGTGTTGCGGCGAATGACGTCGTTGAGACGCGCGAGTCCGTCGTTCAGCCATACGCCTTTGGTCTCCTCTTCGCGGAAGCGTTGCAGGTTGCTGCGCATCGATTCCAACGCCAGGCCCAGGGTATCGTTCTCTCCGGATACCTGGAAGACGCTGTCGAACTTTCCTTTCCCGATGTCGACGGCGAAGTCGATCTTGTCTTTCAGGTTTGCTTCGAGGGCATCGACCGAGTCGGTCATTTCGCGCAGCTCGCCGCGCAACGTCCGGTTTGTACGCGCCATGCCGATCTGGCCGCGGGCCAGCGCCTTGAGGCGGGCGTTGATGGCGTTCATGGGGTGCGTGATGCTGTTGGCGATCAGGACCACGCTGACGATCAGGATCACCAGGCCCAGGCTGCTGAGCACCAACGTGCGCAGCAGGATGGCGTTGATGCCGGCGTTGATGGACGCCGTGGGCACCACGGTGCCGATGGACCAGGGGTTGTCGGAACGCCCGATGTGGAGCGGTGTAAAGGCGATCAGGGCACCGTCGGCGGTGCTGTCGTTGTAGGACAGGATCTTGCCTTGCTGAATGCTGGCGAGCACGGCGGTGGTGTCGCCTTTGATGACGGCCGACAGGCGCTTGCCGATCAGCCCGGGTACTTCGTGCGAGACGATGATGCCCTGGTGGGATACCAGGAAGCTCGTCGCGCCTTCAAAAGGTTTTATGCGGGCGATGAAGTCGAGGGCTTCGAGAGTGATGTCCATGCCGACCAGGCCGAGGAACCTGCCGTCTTGCAGCAGCGGTACACATACCGAGGTGCCGTAGTAGTTGTTGCGCTGATCTTGTACGGACGAGGTGGACGACAGTATATAGGGCTCGGTGAGGGCTTCTTCCCGGGCCGCTTTTAACGTCGCATAGAGACTGCCCGGTATGTCGCCGTTGATGTTTACGGTATCGATCAGCGGCGCGCCGGCGCGGTAGTAGGTATACCGCTTGCGGCCGTAGGGTTTTGTCCAGGTGGTGTCGATGGCCGAGAGCTCTATGCTGAGCCACGTGCTGAGGTATCGGGGGCTCTGGGCGACGGCGCCGGTCAGGGCGGCTTCTACCACGCGTTCGCGTACGGCGGTTTCCAGGGACGTCGTGCGCGTGAACGTGGCGGACAGGGTGCGGGCTATCTCGAAGTCGCCCTGTACGATCACGCGGGCGCTACTGGCCTTTTCGGCGAGCTGCGTCAAGGCTACCTGGCGGGCACGCTCCGCGAGGTTTTTCCGAAAGCTGATGATGGTAAAGGCGATGGCGATTCCATAGATGCCAACGATAATCCAGACTAATAGGAACAGTCTGTTCCGAATGGTCCATTTCATGGGAAGGGCAGGTTAGGTTAATGAGTTGGTTAGCTAAAAATAGACACAATGGTCTCCAATGCCAAATAATGGCGACAAAACCAAACGAATCAATCGATTGTTTCCCAAAAATTATATTTACTATATATTTCCGCTTGTCGCGGTAATTGTTCATACAAATCCAATGCTTCCGGTCAACGGTCTGGCGGCAGACAACTCACCGGTCATTTGCTACCTTTCATCTGCTTTTCCAGCCGTTCGACAGTAATTCTATGCGGCCTGGGGGCGCCTGATTGCTTATACAGCAGATTGAAACCCCTATACATTGTACTATGCGTTTATCATGTTGTTTATTGATCCTTGCCCTCCTGGCAAGCTGCTCTCCCATGGCCATGGTCGATCTTCACGACGAGGCTCGCTTCAACGAATCGCCCACGATCGTGAAGACCGGCAATCGGTATTTTATACGTTTTCGGTATGCTGACAACCACGACCTGCCGTTGTATTTTATGACCGTCCGCTCGCGGATCATGGGCGACAAGCTGGTGTTCTTTATACCGGCCACGGCCAGCGCCGGCGACATGGCCGGCGAGCTGCAGCTCGAAGAGATCACCTCGCACAAACAGCTCGACCTCATTCAACAGCAGCACGCTTTCTGGAAAGACGTTAACGGCCAACTGGTAACGATGCCCGTACGCGACGCCGACGAGACCGACGTGGCGCTGATCAAAAGCGGCGACGGTTATGTCTACTACTAAAAAGTTGTAAAATCCCGCAATCCTGGTCATCTTGACGGAGCATCCACGCGATGTCAAAAAGACCACTCATGAGAATTTTTCTTTCGCTGCTCCTGGCTGTGCTCTATGTGCACGGCCTGGCCCAAGAGGAAACCGAGATCCGGGTTCACAAATATTATATCCCCGCCTCGAAGGAGGTGTTCTACGTCCTGAAGTATAAACCTTCGATCAAGCACGGCTCGTATCAAAAGCAGGTACAAGGCCCGGCGGCCTATAAAGAAAAAGGACAGTATGACCATAACGTGCGGACGGGCATCTGGGAGTATTCCGATGCGAAGGGGAAGGTGATCCAGCGGATCGATTTCAGTAAGGACTCGGTGCTGCTGCACGACGGCTTTCCCGATGCGGCCGATGTAAAGATCCTGGATGGCGCAGCGGCGCGCGCGAATGATACGGGGCGGACGCCATTGTTACTGGGGGGACGGAGCAAGCTGGGCTACTATATGCTCGGATTCCGATACCCTGCCGCTGCGCGGCAGGCGGGGATCAAGGGGACTGTTGTGGTGAGTGCTGTTATTACCCGCGAAGGGAAGATGGTGGATGAGAAAATCGTGTCGGGGTTGGGCCATGGGTTGGATGAGGAGGCGTTGCGTGTAGCCCGTTTGATACCGGACGATTGGTTGCCGTTGAAGGTGAATGGGGTGGCGGTGGATGCGAGGATACTTATTCCGATGAAGCTCAAGCCAGGGTTTTAAAACAGCGTAAGTGAGAGCGAATTTACTATTCCTTTCTAAAATGTAGAAGGAAATGCAACTCCTTTTTATTACATTCGTTCTACAATCTAGTAACGAATATGATCGAGACACGACTGGGGGATTTTGAGGAGACGGTGATGCTTATTGTGGGCATCCTGGGGGACGCGGAGGCGTATGCGTTCCGGATTGCGAAGGCATTCGAGCAGCGTACGGGGCGGTCTATATCTATTGGGGCCGTGCATTCTACGCTCGATCGGTTGGAGACAAAGGGTTTTGTGCGGTCTTCGCTAAAGAATGCGACTTCGGAGCGGGGGGATCGTAAAAAACGGATCTTCGTCATTACGGCGCTGGGGAAACGTGTGCTGAAGGAGTCGATGGAATTCAAAGTACAATTGTGGAAGGAGTATCCGGCGTTCGCCGGTAAGCTTGGTCTTACCGAATAAGGCGTGAGAAAACGATCTTCCATACCACCCCGCTTGGCCACGAAGGCGCTCCGGTTATTCCTGCGCGAGGACCTGCAGGAGGAAGTCATCGGAGACCTGAAAGAAAATTTCGACTATGATCTCGACGTGGGATCGCGCTTCCGCGCAAGGCTGAATTACTGGAAGCAGGTGTTCCTTTACCTGCGTCCTTTTGCGATCCGAAAATTAAAGGGCACTTCAAACATCTCTACGGCTATGTACAAAAGCTACTTCCGCGCTGCCATGCAGAACATGGTAAAAAACAAGCTGCATGCTTTCATCAACATCCTGGGGCTTGCCACGGGCATTGCCGTCGCGTTCGTCATCAGTCTGTGGATCTATGATGAAGTGTCTTACAACCGAAACTTTTCGCATTACGAACGCATCGGGCAGGCTTTCCAGAACATCACGGCCAACGGCGAGGTGGATACATGGAACAACGTACCCTGGCCGCTGGGAAATGAGATCCGGCAGCATTATGGAACGGACTTCCGCTATGTTGCGATGGTGTCGCATGTCTATCCGCACACGATGGAGGTCGGCAGCGAGAAGTATTCGAAGGCGGGGCTGTTCTGTGAGCCGGACTTTTACCCGTTGTTTGACGTTACGCTGACAAAAGGGACGTTTCCCGTGAAAGATCCCTCGGCGATCCTGCTCTCGGAGTCGACGGCGATCGGATTTTTCGGGGATAAAGATCCGATCGGGCAGATGATCAACATGGATGGACAATCTTTCCAGGTCGGCGGAGTATATAGGGACTTTCCACAACGCTCGCGCTGGGCGGATGTATTTTTTATCGGGCAGTGGTCGAAGTTTGCGATCATCGCCGAGCTGGAAAAGATGGATGATCCGTGGCGGCCCAATGCATTCGAAATGTATGTCATGCTTGCCGACGGCGTGGACTTTGCTTCGGCGTCCACGCGGATAAAAGATGCCCGGCTCAAGAATCTGAGTGCGGCGCTGGCCGTGAAAAAACCAGAGATCTTCCTGCACGCCATGCCCGACTGGCACCTGCGCGCGGAGTTCAGCGGCGGAAAACAAACCGGCGGGCTGATCCAATACGTGTGGATGTTCGGGATCGTCGGTGTATTCGTTTTGCTGATGGCCTGTATCAATTTCATGAACCTCAGCACGGCGCGGTCGGAAAAACGCGCCAAGGAAGTCGGCATCCGAAAAGCTATCGGTTCGTATCGAAGCCAGCTCATCACGCAATTCTTCAGTGAATCGATCCTCACCGTGTTTGTATCGCTGGCGCTGGCGATCGGGATGACGTATCTTTTGCTTCCCGTCTTTAACGCGCTTGCGGAAAAGGATATGCGTCTTCCCTGGGGCAATCCGTTGATCTGGGTGAGTGTGGTGGGTGCGGGCATCGTGATCGGTTTGCTGGCGGGGAGTTATCCGGCGCTCTATCTTTCTTCGATCCGTCCGGTGGGCGCGTTGAAGGGAGCGTTCAAGGCGGGGCGGGGTGCTTCGCTGCCGCGTAAAGTGCTGGTGGTCGTTCAGTTCGGTGTGTCGGCGGTGATGATCATCGGCACCACCGCCGTATTCTTACAGATAGAACATGGCAGGAACCGGCCGCTGGGGTATCGCGTGAACGGGTTGGTCTCGGTGCCGGGAATAACAAAAGACGTTCACGATCATTATGATGTCATCCGCAAGGACCTGATCGACAACGGCGCGATCGTCGAGCTGACGGAATGTATCGCGCCCACCGTAGGTTCGTGGGGAAGCAGCAGCCGCATCGACTGGAATGGCAAGGATCCGGACCTCTCCATCGACTTCACCGTATTCGAAGCCTCGTATGAATACGGCAAGACGCTGCAATGGGAAGTCGTGCAAGGTCGTGATTTCTCCCGCGATTTTCCCTCCGATTCCGCAGCGGTGATCCTAAATGAAGAAGCGGCAAAATACCTGGACAAAGAACATGTTGTCGGCGAGACGTTACGAAGCCGTACGATTCCTTTTACGGTCATCGGCGTCGTGCGCGATATCGTCTTCGCCGGACCCTATGATCCGGTGCGGCCGTCGTTGTATTTTCTCAATAAGGACCAGTTGAATTTTTTGACGCTGCGGTTAAATCCCCAAAAGCCTGTAGCGGCGTCGTTGGCGGCGATCGAAGCGGCGATCAAGCCGCACATGAAAGGCGAGCCGTTCAGCTACCAGTTCATGGATGCCGAGCACGCACGGAAGTTCGGCAACGAACAACGGGTCAGCACGCTGGCCAGCGTCTTTGCCGGCCTGGCGATCTTTATCAGCTGCCTGGGAATCTTTGGATTGTCCTCTTTTGTGGCCGAGCAACGCACCAAGGAGATCGGTATGCGCAAAGTGCTCGGCGCAAACCTTTCGCAACTATGGATCCTGCTCTCGAAAGACTTTGTGGTGCTGGTGATCATTTCCTGCTTCCTGGCGGTTCCTCTCGCGTACTGGATCCTTCAATCCTGGCTGGAAAGTTATACCTACCGGGTGGCCTTGCCGTGGTGGATCTTTCTGACGGCTACCGCGGGCACGTTGGTCATTACGATGCTGACGGTGAGCTGGCATGTGATCAGGGTGGCGCGCGTCAGTCCGGCGAGTACGTTAAAAATTGAGTGATCTACGGCTCGATGAATAGTACGATGGCGTCGTTGGAGAGTGCTTCGAAGGTTACTTCGGGGGTATTCCAGAGGGCAATGGCGTCGCGGAATTCGAGGAGGCGGTTTTCGATCTCGAAGGCACCGTGGATGACGAAGGCGAAGATGCCTTTGGCGGCGTCGCGCGGCCGGTATACTTCCTCGGCGCGGCCCTGGTATCGGCCCATGCGGAGGTCGGGAGCGGCGTGGTCGCCGATGGAAGTTAGTTGGTTCTGCTGATCCAGTAGTATAGTATATTCCTGAACTTCGATGGTGTGCGTGGGCGGTCCAGAAGTGAGCCAGACGTGGAGGTAGTTTATGCGTTCGTCTTCATACGGGTTGATGACCTGTAACGCCGTGCCGGCGGGGAGCCGGAGGCTGTGGGTTTGGCCGGGCTCCAGGGTGGCCTGGACGCCCGTGGTGGTTTGGTATCGAAGGGCGCCGATGAGTGGGATCAGCCACACGATACGGTCGGCGCTGGCGGTCAGCGTGCGCTTGCCGCCGGCACCGAGGGTATCGTCGTTGAGGGCCTGGAGGTTGCCGAAGGTGCCCCGGCCCTCTCGTACGTAGGTTTCAAAACTCAGCGTGTGGTCGCTGCGGTATATGTCGGTTTGCGAACGGCCGCGGCGCCCCGCTAAGTAGATCGTTGCTTCGGCTGTCGACATCCTGTCAGGCGTTGACGACAATGGTGTGGGTGAGCTCAAAGCCGTCGGCAACGCTGCCCGTGATCGTGCCGATCTCATTGTCGAGGGAGTCGGCAAAGATGTTGTCGCTGGCGTTGGTGGTATAGCCGCTCATGCCTTTGGTATAGCCGTTGGCGGTCGAGGCGTTTACCTGGCTTACCGCGCTGTTGGAACCTTCGGGAAATGCGATCTGCGTCACGAGCAGCGAGTCGCCGTCGGCGTTGTAGATGTGCACGTGGATGTGCGTGGCGCGGCCCTGGTACCAGCCGGGGAAGATGGAGGTGAAGCCTACCTTACCGTCGGCGTTTGTTACCTGGCGGCCACGCAGGAAGTGTACGCCGGTAAAATCCTGTTGCTGCATTTGCGTGCCGCCGTATTCGGAATAGTAGCCGTCTTTGTCGCAGTGCCATACGTCGACGATGGCGCCTTCGAGGGCGGCGCAGTCTTCGGCTTTGTTTTGCACGGTGATGGTGAAGGTGAACGGCACGCCGGTGCGGTCGGAACGGATGTCGGTCATGACGAGCGAGGCCGGGCTCTTGGTGGGAAACGGTCCGGCGGTCTCACTGTCGGTCAGGGCGCAGTCGCCCGTTTCATTCGTGGCAGCATTGACGTCGTCGTCGCTGCCGCATGCGTGCAATAAGGGCATCAGCATGCTTGTCATTCCCAGGGTCTTTAAAAATTGCTTTCGCTGCATGTTCGTGATTGGTTAGGTAAGTCTTTGTTGGTATGCATGTCTGCATTACGTCTTTCGTAACCGCTTTCGTATGTGCAGGGCCGCCGGCTTGCGACGAGCCCGGCGTTTGTGTAGACCAAGTTACGTACTTCCGGAGAGAAAGCTATGAAAGGGGGAAAGTACGGTCGGCGGCCGCTATGATAAATAACGGCGATACACTAAATTCCGTCTTTCTTATTGTGTTAACCTTACTACCAAAACCATGAACAACTTTTCTCCCTCCCAAAGCCGCAGAGGCTTTCTGCGCACGACGACGCAACTGACAGCCGGCCTTGTCGGACTCACGGCCGGCCTCAGCTCGTTTGCGGCGGATGCTGCCGCGCCAACCGCGAAAGACAGTGTACATGTTATCGGGCCGACGCCGGGGTACTCACCGCAGATCGGTACGCTCGTGTCGATGTTGAATTATAACCGGTTTACGATCTTGCGCATGACGAAGTCGTTTACGAAGACCGAGCTGGATTTCCTCCTTGATCCGAAGGCGAATACGATCGGTGCGTTGCTGCTGCACCTTGGTGCGACGGAAGTTTTTTATCAGGCCAATACGTTCGAGGGGCGGCAGGAATTTAACGATGCCGAGAAAAAAGAATGGGGTGCGGCGATGGAGCTGGGAGATGAGGGAAGAAAAGTGATCAAAGGGAATGAGCTGAAGTATTATGTGGATAAGATCACGGCGGTGCGGGAAAAGACGCTGGCGACGTTGAAGACGAAGGATGATGCGTGGCTGCTGGCGGTGGATCCGGAGTGGTCGAAAGATGAGTCGTACAATACCTATTGGAAGTGGTTCCATGTGTGTGAGCACGAGTCGAATCATCGCGGGCAGATCGCTTTTTTGAAGAGTAGATTGCCGGGGGCGAAGGCTTCGAATGAATGATGCTTATTGCTGGCGCAAGTCTGAGCGAAGCGGTGACTTGTGCCTATATCTGCCGCCAGTTTGCAACTGGCGGCAGGCATTGGGCCAGCACGACGGCAGTTGCAAACTGCCGTCAGTCGCGGCACAAGTCTCCGCCCCGCGGCGGGGCTCAGACTTGCGCCAGCAAGTGGCCGGTAAATGGCGCGTTAATGTAGCAGCGATAACGCCGCAGCGCTCATGGCAGTAATGCCGGTTCGTAGCGCTGGGTTTATGGTTGGCGCGAAAGTCGCGGCGTGTAGGGAGGGCATTGGCGTGTTGGTTTGTTGTGCCGTCTTTATAGCTTCTGCGCCGGCGGTGCCGAGCCAGAACATGCAGAGGGGAACTTTCTTTTGCTGGAGGGCAAACCAGCTGAAGTCTTCGCCGACCATGGCCGAGGGTACTTCGGAGACGCGGTCTTTGCCGAAGGTCGTTTGGAAGACACTCACCAGTTTTAGCGTAAGGTCTTTATCGTTGATGGTGGCGGGGACGCGGGGTTCGTTGATGGTGATCTCGGGGAGCTTCGTTTCGGGGAGGCCGGCTTGCAGGGCCAGGTGTTTTGCTTTGTTTTCGATGGAGCCTATGATCTGCTTGCGTACCGCGGGCGAGTATGAGCGAAGGGTGAGCTGTAATTTTACTTCGTCGGAAATGATGTTGTGGACGGTGCCGCCGTGGATCGAGCCGACGGTAATGACGGCGGGCTCCAGCGGATTGATCTCGCGGCTGACAATGGTCTGGAATGCCAGGATCATCTGAGCGCTCAACACGATCGGGTCGATAGTCTCGTGAGGCGCTGCGCCGTGACCGCCCTGGCCGCGCACCGTGATATTCATCATGTCGACGCTGGCCATGAAGTTGCCGGGGTTGTAGCCTATGCTTCCCGCCGGCAGGGTGGCGTGGTTGTGTAACGCCAGGGCTACATCCGGGTAAGGGATCTTTTCGTACAGGCCGGCGCTGAACATCTTCTCGGCGCCAAAGCCTACTTCCTCCGCGGGCTGCGCGACCATCACCAATGTACCTTTCCAATATTTGCGGGCATGTACCAGCGCCCGCGCGGTGCCGATGAAGACCGACATGTGCAAATCATGACCACAGGCGTGCATGATGCCTACCTCCTGCCCTGCGGCGTTTACGCCGCGTGCTTTGCTGGCATAGGGCAGGCCGGTCTTTTCTTCCAACGGCAGGGCGTCCATGTCGGTGCGGATCAATACCACCGGGCCGTCGCCGTTCTTCAGTACGCCGGCGAGGCCGTAGCCTCCTATATTCTCCATCACGCTGAAGCCTGCTTGTTTTAACTCCCGGGCCATGCGCGCGGAGGTCTTCTCTTCCTGTAACGACAGCTCGGGGTGCTCGTGCAGGTGACGGTAGAGCTGCTCGAGGTCGGTTTGCCCGACGGTGATGCTTTCGGCTACTTTCTTCATGGCGGGTGTTTGCGCGTGGACGGCGCCTGCCAGAAGGATCGCTGCGGCGAGGAGAATATTGTTTCTACGCATGGCGGTTATCGTTTATATACCCGGGGTTGATGCTGTTTGGTCTTCGCGGTGGTAAGTTTTCTCGCCTGCCTCCAAGGCTACGTTCAGGCATGAAGGTTATGTCCTGCCGGTTCACTCAGTAGCCGGCGTTGGGGACGATCATTGGATCGGGATAGACAAATATACATGCTGCGGGGGCCTTTACTTCATCGCCTGTTACTTTTCTAAAAAATTGCTGGCTATCTTTACGCTACTAATCCCACTGGCATGCGTACAGCTTTTACCGTTCTATTTTCTTTCCTTGTTCTGACACTGGCCCTGGGGCAACAGCCCAAGAAGGTTGTCGTGAAAACCGAAATTCCACCCATCAAGGAAACTTTCTATGTTTTGGAGGGCAACACCCAGCAGGTACCTATCAAACACGGTCCCTACGAGAAAGCGTGTAACGCCAGGTGGACGGGCGTGACGGAAAAAGGGCACTATGAAAACGGAAAGCGGGCTGGTATCTGGGAAGTTAAGGCTAAGGGGCAGATCATTCAACGGATCGATTTCAGCACCGACAGCATACTCCTGGAAGAGCCGGCGGATGTTTATGATAAATTTGTGCCGCGGGACAAAGTGCTGATCCTGGCAGATGGTATTAAACAGAAAAATACAACGGGGCGGGCACCGCTCTTCTTAGGAGGCACCCGCAAAATCCTCCACTACTATGTGAATACGTTGCGGTATCCTGCAGAAGCACGCAGAAGAGGTATTGAAGGAACCGTATGGATTCGTGCTACTGTCACGAAGGACGGTCAGCTGATCAACGAGGCCATCGACCAGGGAATTGGTGGTGGCGCGGAAGAAGAAGCACTCCGCATCATTAAGACGTTTCCGGATGATTGGGTTCCCCTGAAAGTAAACGGACAGCCGGTAGATGCCGAGATCCTTATATCGGTCAAATTTAAACTTGCGTAGTCCGGCTGCCGTTTTCCAGCAGCTCTTCGATCTTTAGTGGGGCGAGGGTGAACTTCTTGCCGAACATGCGCTCGATGGCGCGGACGATGCCGCCGTTGTATTTCCAGTTCAGCTTTTGTTTCAGCAGCACCGATGGGTCGATCTGGCGGACGATGGTTTCGAGCGATTGACAGTGTTCGGCGGCGGGGTGTTCGAAGATCTGGCGCAGGTAGCTGCGGAATTCTTTTACATTCCAATAGTGGAAAACGTAGGCGTCGAGGGGGTGGAGGCGCGCGGCGCGTTGGAAGGTATAAGAGATGGCGAACTGCTCGATGATGTGTCGGATGTAATAGTCCAGCAGCTGATCTGTCAATGCCAGGCTTTTTTCCAGCAGGGGTGCGCTGGCATTGGTGTAGCCCACGGCGCCGGTGTTCCAGATCTCTACGGCTTCGGTGAAGGTGACGGGCTGGCCGTCGATGGTCACCGTGTGGTTGTGCAGCGGCTTATAGATCTTCGAGCGGTCCAGGTGTTTTTCCATGCGGTCCATAAACAACTCGCCGGCCTGGATGCGGTCGAAGATGGGTGTGAGGTCTTCCTGGACGTAGGTATCGGAGTCGAGGAAGAGGAAGTTGCCGGTGTATTTGGTCAGCACGTCTTGCAGCGTCCGGACTTTGGCGCGGTGCACGAAGTTGTGTTTGCCGCGCCACTCGCGCATCAACGCGGGCGTCATGATCTCGTAGTGTACCTGCAGGTGGCCGAGGTATTTCTGAAAGGCGCCGGGGTCGTCTGTGTAGATGATGAACGAAACGTTCTGCAGGTCCTGGCGTATGGCCAGGGAGTAAATGGAATACAGGGCTTCGTAGTAGATGTCTTTGCTGGTGTGCGAAAGATAGACGATATAGTTCATGCGGGGGGCAGTTATGTCCGGTGCGGGCGAATTTCGACGTTGGGAAACACAATCCCTATTGGTGGCCTTTATTTTTTCGACATGTCTCCGTTCGGGACGGCCTTATGCCAACTGGGCCCTGATGATGGTCACGATGCCTTCGGCGTTGGGGGCGGCGGCTACGTCGTGGTCGACCTTGACGAGGTGCTCGGTATAGTTGCCGGGTGTCTGGCCAGGCATGGCGGGGGTACCGATGATGGTACATTGGAAGACGTGGTAGTGTTCGTCGCGTACATCGTAGACGATCCACGGCCCGAGCTCGCCCAGCGCGGGGTCGGTGCCTTTGAGGAACACCGGAAAGTCGAACAGATCGATGTCGCTCAGCTCGGGTATGAGGTTGCCGTCGAAGAATTCGTATTGATATAATGTCATGTCTATGCCGGCGTGCCGGAGCTCTTCCTGTATAGCTTCCAGCTTCTGACGCATGACCAGCAAGGGGTTTACGGCGGGTGAGAATGTTTCGATGGGAGTCCACTGCCCTGTGCTTACCGACAGGAACTGCAGCAGGTCGCGGTTCATGTCGAGCTTGTAGTCGAACAGCGCATAGCCCGGTACAAAGTAGCCGGGGTAAAAATACTCCAGGCCCTGCTGGTGGCAATACGCCATCTTGAGGTATATCAGGTAACGGCCGAGGCTATATTTGCGATATTCGGGATCGTAGAAGCTCGTGATCCCGGCGGCGCTGTTGCGACCGAGGTCGAAGAAGCCACAGGCGATGAGCCTGTCGCCGTCGTATATGTTCACTTCGTAGGTGTCGTATATCGCATAGAATACTTTGCCGTATAGCAGGCTGTTGAGCGAGGTGGCGGCTTCGAACGATACACTGGCGCGGTAGGTGGCGAAGAGGGCCTCTTGTGCCAGGGTTACCTTGGCGGGAAGGATCTCCGTACGAAAGGCGCTGTTGCGTTTGAGGATCTTTTGCTGGTTTTTGTCGGCGGTAAAATTCTCCAGTGCTACGCGCAGCCAAACGGCGCTATAGAACTGTCCTTTGAAGTTGAGGAAGTTGGTGGTAAAGATGCTTTGAGCCATGCGGAACCAGCCTGCGGCCAGGTACACATCGAGGTCTTCGGGAGCGAGCTTTTGCGGGAAATGTACGTGTGAAAACATAGTGCTCCTGGTGCGTATAATGGCAGACCGGTACCTGCTCCGTAAAATTACGAGGATTCACCCTATTTCCCTAAAACATTCATAATCAGGTCGTCTTTGTATCCTGCTTCCAGTAGTACGGGGATATTTCCGGGTATCGAATGGTAAAATAGTACTATGCCTTTACGACCGTGTGTTCTCAGGATTTGCTAACATTACACTATGAATAAAACGCAGTCGTCTGTCGTTCTCTATGGAATTCGATCCTGAGCTTCATCAAAAGGTCCGCTATTTCAAGCACCTCTACGTCGTCTTTCTGGATGAGTTTCCGGACTTTCTGCTGGCGGACCATACCTATACCGTGGTACTCCATCCGATCTGGAAAGACTGGATCGTGCGCATGACCAGCGAGGCGGTGCGCCGCGAAATGACGGTCACCAAAGGTGATTGTATACTGGAGGGACACGCTGTCCTGCAATAACGCTTCCACACCACTGTTTCTGTTTTTCCACACGGGCACTGTATATAAAAACACCCCGACGTTTTTCGCCGGGGTGCTATCGTGATGCCTATGTGCTTTGTTCGCTTAAGCCAACAGTTGCGGTTTCTGTTTATATACTTTCCACAGGAACTCGCCGAAGAGGGTGTTGGTCCACGCGAACCACGACCGGGTAAATTTCTTCGGATCGTCTTTGTGGAACGACTCGTGCATGAAGCCGGTGTCGCCGTGCGAGCGCTTCAGGATGTCGATACAGGTCTTGATCTCCTGGTCGTCGTCGCTGGTGAGGCCGCGCATGATGAGGCTCATGGGCCAGATCATGTCTTGTCCTACGTGCGGGCCCCCGATGCCTTCGCCGGCGGTGCCTTTGAAGAAGAAGGGGTTCTCGTCGGAGAACAAGAACTTACGGGTAGTGACATATACCGGGTCGCTCTTTGCTACGGCCCCCAGGTAGGGCAGCGCCAGCAGGCTGGGGATGTTGGCATCGTCCATGAGCAGGTAGCTGCCGAAGCCGTTCACTTCAAAGGCGTACACTTTGCCGAAGTCTTTGTGCTCGGTGGTTGCGTAGAGCTGCAGCGCTTTCTCTACTTCGTCGGCCAGGGCCTTCAGCTCGCCGGCAGTCTGGTTGTCTTTGGCAATGGCCACGAACATTTCGGCTGCCTGGCGCAGGCTTACCATGGCGAAGAAGTTGGACGGGATGAGGAACGAATATACCGTCGCGTCGTCGCTGGGGCGGAACGCCGAGCAGATGAGGCCTACGGGTTTTACCGGATAGCCATAGCCGCTCATGGGTAGTGTATCGGTTGCCACGGCCGTCTCGCGCTGGAACTTATAGGGGCCGAGGTTTTCTTTGCGCTGCTGATCCTTGAAGGTCTTCAGGATCGTCTTGATGGCTTGCTGCCAGTTGTTATCGAAGGGGGCGGTGTCGCCGCTGATCTTCCAGTAGTGGTATGCCAGGCGGATGGGGTAACACAGGGAGTCGATCTCCCACTTGCGTTCGTGTACGCCGGGCTTCATGTCGGTGTGGTCTTTGGCCCACTCTCCTACTTTTGTCTCGTCGCCGTAGAAGGCGTTGGCGTAGGCATCTTTCAGCACGCATGCGGTCTGACGGTTGATGACGCCGGCGATGAGCTGTTGCAGGGGCTTGTCGGCTTTCATGAAGTCGAGGTAAGGCCACACTTGCGCGCTGCTGTCGCGGAGCCACATGGCGTCGATGTCGCCGGTGATGACGTACGTGTCGGGACGGCCGTTCTTGGTGGTGTGAAATACGGTGGTGTCGAGCGTGTTGGGGAAGCAATTTTCAAACAACCAGGCCAGCTCCTTGTTCTTGACGTTCTTACGAAACTCGGCGATGGCTTGCTCCACGGCCTTGCTTGTGAATTTACGTTTGGACGGCGCCGTGCGTACGATGGGAAAACCCGCATCTTCTGCACCCAGTGCCAGGTGGCTGCTTAACAGGATGCCTGTTCCTGCCATTCCGGCCTGCTGCATAAATGTTCTTCTGTTCATAATTGGTGTTTCGGTTGCTTAATGAAAAACGGCGTGGGGCACCGTTCGGCGCGCCCGGACCGCCGGGAAGCCCCAAATGTAATAATCCGTTTTCGACGATGGCGCATCGGAAGCAAAATTTCGTGGGGAATATGGATGTGCGGTCGTGTGATTTTGGCTTTGGTGGCACGTTTTAGCAATTTTTCTTTGGCTGAGGCTATTCGTCTGCGGTGACGGCAGATGCCGGGGTTGGGCCGGCGCCCTATTTTTTAACGTTATTTTACGCGACGTATAGCGGCGGTGATGTGGCTGTGGCCGATGATCCCATTCAAGCGCAGGCTGTCGCCGGGAGTGGCGGTGAGCGTGGCGCGGAGCCGGGGAGGATTGGGGATCGGGTAGTGCCAGGCGATGTGGAGGCTGTCGGTGGCTTCGTCGAACGTATAGTGGCCGAAGGCGCGGCGGTCCAGGCTGTTGAAGGTGAAGACGCATTCGTCGGCAATGTCGAGGTATACATCGGTAAGGACACTGTCCTGGCGCGTGGCGTTGCGTATGGTGTTGCCGTTGATGCGGAGGTTGTGGACGGTGTATTTGCCGGTGAGGTGCGGGTGATGGTCGGGGAAGCGATACGTGGCGAGAAGTATGAGGGGAATGATCATGGCGCTGATGCGGAGGGTATTTCGGAGACCCGGATGCCGGATGGACGCCGGTAGTGCGGCGGGGGTGTTGAGGAAGAAAGTCCAGAGGCGGCGGCGTTCGGTGAGCATTAAGTATAGCAAGGCCGTTGTATGGATGCAGGCGTGGATCAGGACAAGTGTTTCGAGACCGTAAAACAGGTCGATGAGAACAATATTCACCATCACGGGCATCAGGATGAAGATGGCGAGCAGGCGGGTGCGGCGGAAGAGCAGCCCATACGAGCCGCCGATCTGCAGCAGGGCAACGGTTACGACAAAGGGATAGGAATGACCGAAGTAGCTCCACGTGAGCCACTCGCCAGTGAAGCTGCTGAAGGGCTCATCGAGCATGGCCAGCGGCGTGATGAACTGCAGGTGGAAGATTTTTTGCCAGCCGAACATGGAGAGGTCCAGGGCGACGGCGTAGCGCAAGACGCCTTGCCAGTAGGCCAGGGTTGTTTTTTGGGGTTCCCGGCCCTTGTCGCGGTGGTGCCATACGCCTGCGGCGATGACGGCGGCCAGCACCAGCAGGAGGCTGGCGCCGTAGATGACCGGCAAGGGGAGCCAGGCTACCAGAAAGCGGTGGCCGAGGCGGGCGAGGGTGGCGCCGGCGGTGATGCCGGATAGCAGGCATAGCAGGAGTTTGGAGAACAGGGATGTGGGATGGTGGTTTTTCATGGTGCTCATGGTTTAGGGGGTGAAGGTGGGCAGGGTTTGGTGATGGGATGTTCGGATGGATACGATCGAACGTCTTTTTTTGGCGGATAGGTCGGCGTTGCCGGGATGGTTGTGTGGTTGCGCAGATTACGACGTGACCACTGGGCAGTCGGGAGACTGCCCCCATGCGGGGCACAAGTGACGCACCTGCGCTGGCGCTAGGTGCCTAACACGCGCCAGGCGTTGATGCGTGGTCACGCCCGGCCTGTTTTTTGAAATTGGGAGGGAGATTGGCCGGTGATCTTTTTGAAGGTGGTGTTGAAGGTAGTTTTGGAGGTAAAGCCGGATTGGAAGGCAATGCCGAGCATGTTCAGGTGGCTGTGGCCCGGGTCGAGCAAGAGGCGGCGGGCTTCGGCCACGCGGTGGGCGTTCATGTACTGGAAGAAGTTTTGGCCGAAGCCTTCGTTCAATAGATAGGATAGCTCATGCGTGGTGATGGACATGCGGCGGGCGAGGCCGGGAAGGTCGAGGTCCGGATCGGTGAATATTTTGTCGCGCTCCACCAGGTGTATGAGCTGTTCTTTTAGGCTGGCGAGCTGCTGGGGGGTGAGGCGTGGCGCGCGCGGGGTGGATCGGTGTTGTTCGGTGATGATGTCGGCGAGGGCGGCGGCTTCGCGCGGCGGAAACGGGTAGACCTCCTGTTGGCGGAGGGACCAATAGGCTACCCCGATCACGCCCACTAAATAGCCTATCGGGGTGCCCGCGGTAATGACGGGGTTGTGTATAAACACGTCGTTGAGCCACAGCAGCAGCATGCCTGCGAGGCCGTAGAGGAAATAGCGCAACCAGCGAAGGTCGATCGTCTCGACGGCGGCGGTAAACAGGCGGATGTCGGCTTCATGGCGTACAAGCCGGAGATAGGACATGATCCAATAGGCCACTACCTGCACCTTTATGGCGAAGAACAGGAACATCCCGATGCTTTTGGCGGGCTCGAACACATCCAGCAACAGCGAGAGGGTGAAGCCGATGAACAGAAAGAAGGGAAGAAAATGCCACAGATCCCGGCGGACGAAACGCCGGCCGGGCACGGTAAAGCTGATGACGCTGAGGTATAATGCGGGCGCCATGGCCAGGCGTGTAATTTCCTGTAATGCCGCGATCCAGGGATAATGCATGTATACTTCTGCCTGGCAGTCGCGTTGGTCGGATAACGCACAGGCTAATGCGAGCAGGAAGAGGCCCAGCCATCGGTTGGCGGTCCGGTTCCTGCGCAGGGGGTTAGCCAGCAACAGGAAGGCCAGCAGAAAGGCGCATCCGCTGGTAAAGGCGTAGATGGAACATAGGGGTTGCTGCAGCATCTACGCCTATACTACGAAGATTATTTCAAATGTGCCCGCAGCATCCAGGCCATCTTTTCGTGCTGTTCCATCAGCCCGGTGATGAAGTCGCTGGTGCCGGCGTCGCGGTATTCGTTGGCGAAGGGCTCGATGTTCTCGCGCAGGAAGGTAATGATGCTGTCGTGGTCGGCCAGCAGCTCCCGGAGGAAGCCATTGCTGGTGTTCTCACGCTCGCTGTATTCGGTGAGGTGTGTCAGCGACAGGAAGCTTTTGAGGGTACCGGGTGCGTAGTGGCCCAGGGCGCGTACGCGTTCGGCTACGTTGTCGATGATCTCGTCGAGCTGCTCGTACTGGCTTTCGAAGAAGAGGTGCATGTTGTGAAAGTCGGGGCCTTCTACGTTCCAGT
The DNA here is from genome assembly GCF_018598185.1 of Dawidia soli. GTDB lineage: Bacteria > Bacteroidota > Bacteroidia > Cytophagales > Cyclobacteriaceae > Ohtaekwangia > Ohtaekwangia soli. Next base: position 57,156 of record NZ_JAHESC010000035.1, on the reverse strand, counting down.
GCGCATTGCGCGTCTTGGTGTAGAGTACATATTCGTCCGCCAGCAGCTTGGACAATTGAACGGCTACCGCCTGGGTGCGATCTTCCTGGATTCCGATGTTTGTTTTCATAAAATGGGTTGGGGTAAGTATATCTTCTTTTTCTACTATACTATTATACGGCCTGGGGTGTCGGTTCGGTCACTTCCGTTTCGCGTTTTTGTTGTATGCGGATCAACCCGACGGCCGCCAGCGCTCCCGTGAGGGCCATCAGCACGCCTACCCACTCCGGGGATGTATAGCCCAGGCCCGCGGCGATGGGCAGGCCGCCCAGATAGGCGCCCAACGCATTGCCCAGGTTAAAGCATGCCTGCGATACGGCGGCGGCCAGCATCTCCGCTCCCTTTGCGGTCTGGATCATCAGCATTTGTATCGGCGCTGCCAGGGCAAAGGCCATGCCGCCGGTGACAAATGTCATGATCAGGGAAAAGGCTTTGTTATACGACACGAAATATACAAGAATAAGTGACACGGCCATGGCGACCAACAACGCGGCGGATGTTTTCGCCGGTGAAAAGCGATCGGCCAGCCAGCCGCCGAGGATGTTACCGAACACCATGCCCAGACCCGCAAAGGCCAGGATATAGGGTACGGATTCCGGCGCAAAGCCCGAGATCTCCGTCAACAGCGGCGCAATGTAGCTGATCCAGCAGAACAAGCCGCCAGTGCCGATGGCGGTGATGCAGATGATCAGCCAGGCGTCGGCCCTTTGGAAGAACTTCATTTGTTCCTTCAGGCTGCCGTCGCTCTTTGCTTCCAGGCGTGGCATCCACAATTGCAGGCACAGCAGGGTTACCAGGCCGATGACGGCTATGAGTACGAAGGCATAACGCCAGTCGATGTGGTGGCCGATATAGGTGCCCAGCGGTACACCTGCCAGGTTGGCAACGGTGAGCCCGGCAAACATGATCGACACGGCTTGTGCTTCTTTGCCTTTGTCGGCCAGGCGGCTTGCGACCACGGCTCCCACGCCAAAGAAGGCGCCGTGCGGCAGGCCTGACAACAGGCGTGTGACGAATAGCAGGTCATAGCCCGGTGCCAGCATGGAGAGGGCGTTGAAGCCGGTGATCATCATGACCAGCGCGAGCAGGATCTTCTTGGGCGGATAAGCTCCGGCCAGTACCACCAGCAGGGGCGCGCCGATCACCACGCCCAGCGCATACGCCGAAATGAGGTGGCCTGCTACGGGAATGGATATGTCGAGGTCGTTGGCAATGTCCGGCAGGATGCCCATCATCACAAACTCCGTCGTACCGAGGGCCAATCCGCCCAACATCAATGCGAGTAAACTCTTCTTCATCTTTTTATTCGTATCGCTGCAATCTTGCAACCGGCAAAAATACTGAACATATTCTGCCCCTTGAATAATTCCCGCATTCCGGGTATAAAAAACCACCGACATCGTTACCGGTCTTCTGACGATCCCTTCGCTAACGACTCATTATTTTGTTAGCTAACGATTGCACCAATCTAACGAACGGCTCCACGTCGTTTACGGGAACGATGATCCATGCAAGTTTTTTTTCAAAAAGCTTCCCTATTATCTCCCCGGCAGGTCGTCGTGGGACGTGCCGTAGAATGCGCTGATCCATGCCAGCGATTCCAGCACCACCTCTTCCCGGCCCGCTTCGATCGCGCACAGGAGCTCTACGGTGATGCCGGCTTCGGCGGCCACGGACTCGATGCTCCGCCCCTGCTGCTCGCGTGTCTCGCGGAGCTTGGCGCCAATGCGTTGTAGTATGGCCCGCCGCGCGGGCGTCAGGTCTTCTGACTGGCTCATGTAGTATATTTTAATAAATGTTCCGTTTGGCTTGTGCGGCGGGAGCAAGATTGTCAGGAGAGAGGATGGCAGCAGCGTTGGCGGGGTACTGCCTCTGGCAAATATAGGGTATTATTATACTATAGTATGTATACTATGAGTGGTAACGGGTGTTGTGCGCGCTAAGACTTACGCAAGGTGTGGCGGCAACTGATCGCTGTTACCGGTAGGCCTCGAAGACAATTTGCGTGGCGGCCGGTGGTCGGGAGACCACCTCCATTGATCGCACGAACAGTGCTGGGCACAAGTCGCCCTCCCTTCGGTCGGAAGACTTGCGCCAGGGGCTGATGTGTGCAGGGGCTGCGCCCCTACTACCCGCGTTAACTTTTGCTGACGCAAAAAAGTCAGCGCATAGAAATTGTCAGTACGGCTCTTGATTTTTATGACGGTACCTTGCACCAATAAATTAAGCTGTCAGGAGGTGATGAAGTCGAGGTCTTTTCGGAACTCTTTTTGTACCAGCTCGTCGATCTGTGCCAGGCGGATGGCCAGCTCTTCGTTGACCTGGTCGTTGTCGAGGGTGCCGTGTTGCAGCAGGGCTTTCAGCTCCAGCTGGCGCTTCATGATGGAGGTCAGCTTGATGGAGTTCTCTATATTGTACTTCAGCAGCGTGATCAGCGCTTTGTCGGTGCTGATGCGGGGCGTTGCGGTATTGTCGGGCGTGTTGTTCATGGGCAAAAGGTACTAATTTCCGGGTAGCATTACGTTGTGGCGCGCTGATAATACAAGGTGACGACGCCGGATGTATAGGGCACGGCTTTGAGGAATGTGAGCCCCACGCGTTGTTTGATGTCCTGGAAGAGCGATTTGCCCCCGCCCAGTATAATAGGATGTACCGACAACCGGTACTCGTCTACAAGGTCGTGGTTCACAAAGGTGGTGATCAACGACGCGCCGCCGAACAGCCAGATGTCTTTGCCGGGTTGCTGTTTGATCTTGTTCACTTCTTCGACGACGTTGTCTTTGATCACGGTGGCATTGTCGGTGACCGTGCCGAGCGTCCGCGAGAAGACGTATTTTTTCATCTGGTTTATGTCGCGGTAGAAGTCGATGACGTCCTGGGGACTGTTGGCGTCGGGTTGGTGATTGCCGAACTCCACATAGCTGGTGCGGCCGTAGAGCACGGTATCGATGGACGCACGGAAGGTTTCGAAGTATTTTCCGACTTCGTCGTCCATGATGCACCAATCGATCTCGCCGTTGGGGCCTTCGATAAAGCCGTCGAGTGTGACGGCAAGGTCCAGGATTATTTTTCGCATATCGTTTGTGGTTTTATTTTGTACAACGCAATCTGGCGCTGGTCGGTGACAAGGGTATGTCAGTAGTAGTTGAAAAATGTGGTACCATTGCTCACGGCGGTCGGGAGACCGCAGCCATACGTGGCACCGGTCTCACCCCGGGACGGGGTTAAGACCGGCGCCAGATGCCGCTGGCATAAAAAAAAGCTGCCCCGGGAAACCAGGGCAGCTTGGTGTTATGATTTGACCGTTTAGTGCGGTGTGATGGGTTGCTCGACGGCGTATGCGGGTGGTTCTTCGATCTTGCGGTTGCGGTAGGCGATCTTGGTTACCAGGACGTAGAGTACGGGCACCACGAAGATGGCCAGCGAGCTTGCAGCAACCATCCCTCCGGCTACTGTCCAGCCGATGGTTTTGCGCGCTTCGGCGCCAGCTCCGGCGGAGAAGGCCAGCGGCAACACCCCCAGGATGAACGCCAGCGACGTCATGATGATGGGGCGGAGACGCAGCTGCACGGCTTCGAGCGTAGCCGGGATCACGTCGATGCCTCTGTCAAAACGCTCTTTGGCGAACTCGACGATCAGGATGGCGTTCTTTGCCGCCAACCCGATGAGGGTGATGAGACCGATCTGCGCGTAGATGTTATTCGTCAGGGCCGGCATGAACGTCAGCGTGAGGATCGATCCGAGGGCGCCGATGGGTACTGCAAAGAGTACGGAGAACGGCACGGACCAGCTTTCATACAGGGCTGCCAGGAAGAGGAACACAAACACGATAGAGACGGCGAAGATCATACCGGTACTGCTACCGGCTTTGATCTCTTCGCGGCTCATGCCCGAAAAGTCGTAGCCATAGCCCGCGGGTAATGTCTGGTCTGCCACCTCGCGCAGGGCTTCGATGGCCTGGCCGCTGCTAAAGCCGGGCTTTGCAGAACCCATGATCTCGGCGGAACGATACAGGTTGTAGTGCGACACCACGGCCGGCGTTTCGATCACGCGGGAGGTGATCAGCGCGCTGAGCGGTACCATGCCGCCCGCGCTGTTGCGCACGCGGTAGCGGCCGATGTCGTTGATGTTGCCGCGGTATGTCGAGTCGGCTTGCGCCACGACGCGGAAGTTCCGGCCGTAGATGTTGAAGTCATTGACGTACGAGCTTCCCAGCAGGGTAGCCAGTGTTCCGTATGCTTCGGCCACGGATACGCCAAGCTTCTTGGCCTTCTCTTTGTCTACGTCAACCTGGTAGCTAGGCGTGCGTGCCGTGAAGAACGAGTATGCCATGGCGATCTCGGGGCGCTGGTTAACGGCGCCGAGGAATTTGCGCAGTACACCTTCAAACTTCTGCACATCGTCGGTGCTCGTCGTCTGTTGCAACTCGAATGTGAACCCTGACGACTGGCCCAGGCCGGGGATGGCAGGTGGCGCGATCGCAATCACGCGTGCCTCTTTGATGTCGGCGGTACGTTTCTGGATCTCGGCGATAATGGCTGGTACACTTTCGGTCTTGAGGTTCCGCTCTTCCCAGTGCTTCAGGGCGATGAACACCGTACCGGAGTTCGATTTGTTCGAGAACGTCAGTACGTTCAGGCCTGCCAGGCCCCCCACGACATCGACGGCCGGGATCTGTTTGATACGTTTCTGCAGCTCCAGCATCATGGCGATGCTTCGCTGGGTCGACGCGCCTTCGGGCAATTCGTATGTAACGATCACGCGCTTCTCATCTTCCGGCGGGATGAAGCCCGTCGGTTTATTCTTAAAGAGCAGGAACAGTCCGACGAATACACACACCATCATCACCATGACGAGCGGCGTGCGTTTGATCCAGCTGTGTACACCGCCGGTATAGGCGTGTGACACGCGATCGAACCAGCGGTTGAAAGCTGCGAAGAAACGGTCAAGGAAGTTCTTATTGCCATTCTTATCGGCGGGCTTCAGCATGAGCATACACAGGGCCGGTGTCAGCGAAAGGGCGACGAATGCCGAGATCAGCACGGAGATCGCGATGGTGATCGCGAACTGCTGATAGAGCTTGCCCACGATACCGGGCACAAAACCTACGGGCACGAACACGGCCGTGAGGATCAACGCGATGGCTACTACCGGTCCGCTGATCTCCCGCATCGCTTTTTGCGTGGCTTCTTTAGGCGAAAGTCCTTCGTGGTCCATGTTGTGCTGTACGGCTTCCACCACGACGATCGCGTCGTCCACCACGATACCGATGGCCAATACGAAGGCGAACAGCGTCAGGGTGTTGATGGTAAAGCCGAACGGTATAAAGAAGATGAAGGTACCGATCAACGATACGGGGATGGCCAGGATGGGGATCAGGGTCGAGCGCCAGTTCTGGAGGAACAGGAACACCACGAAGATCACCAGCAACAAGGCTTCCACCAGGGTGTGCACTACTTCGTTGATGGATACTTCCACCACCGACGTTGTCTCTACGGGCACGAGATAGTCCACATCTTTCGGAAAGCTTTTCTTCATCTCCGCCAGGGTGCGGTTTACGCCTTCGGCGGTCTCCAGGGCGTTGGCGCCCGGGGCGAGGTATATAAGCAGGAACGCGCAGGGCTTGCCGTTCACATACGAGTTGTTGCCATAGTCGAATCGTTTCAGCTCGACGCGGGCTACATCTTTGAGGTATACCATGTTGCCCGTGGCGGGGTTGGTACGCACGACGATGTTCTCGAAGTCTTCTTTCTTGTTGATCCGGCTATTGGTCAGTACGTTGTATTCAAATGCCTGGACGTTGCGCTGCGGGTTACCCCCTATCGAACCGGCGGCTACCTGCAGGTTTTGCTCGGCCAGGGCGGCCGTTACTTCCGCCGGTGTCATGTTCAGGGCGGCGAGCTTTTCGGGGTTCAGCCAGATCCGCATACTGAAGTCGTCGCCACGCGAAAAGATATCGCCGACACCTTTCACACGCGACAAGGCGTCTTTCATGTAGATGTTGGAGAAGTTACCGAGGAACACGGCGTCGTGTGTGCCTTCGGGGGAGTACAACGCCAACGCCATGAAGATACTGGGGTTACGCTTGCGCACGGTCACACCGAGGCGGCGCACGACTTCGGGCAGCGTCGGCTCGGCCACGCTCACGCGGTTTTGAACGTCAAGGGTAGCGATGTTGATGTCGGTACCGATGTCGAAGGTTACGGTGATGCTGCTTTGGCCACTACCGGTACTGTTGGAAGACATGTAGGCCATGCCGGGGGTACCGTTGATCTGCGTTTCCATGGCCGTGGTCGTGGTCTGTTCTACCGTCTGCGCATCCGCGCCCGTATAGATACCGGATACGGACACCGTGGGCGGTGTGATATCGGGATATTGCGAGATGGGAAGGGTCGTCATGGCGATCAATCCCACCAGTACGATCACCACCGATACGACGATGGAAGTGACCGGCCTTTTTATAAATACGTCTGCTATCATTGCTTTTCGTATGGTAATAGAATCCGTCTCGGTTATTTCTTTTCTGCCTTAGCTTCGGGCTTGGCTGCGCCGGCGGCCGGAGCACCTGCTGCGGGCGCTCCCGGCGCTGCACCGGGTTGTACGACTGCATAGGAAGCGCCTTCGCGCAAGTTCTGCACACCTTCCACCACGATCGTTTCGCCGGCTTGCAGGCCGCTCTTCACGATCACGTTGTTTCCGATCTGCTGGCCCAGCGTTATTTTGCGCTGCGTTACTTTGTTGTCGGGTACGGTTACATATACAAAGAACTCTCCGAGCTGCTCGGTAACGGATTTGTAGGGGATCAATACGGCGGCGGTGCTGGATGTCGACAATACTTGCAGCGTACCGCTCATACCCGCCCGCAGCACGTTGCCGGCGTTGGGGAATGTGAGACGCATGCGGATGGAACCGGTGTTGGGGTCTACCGCACGGTCGATCACGCTGATCTTGCCGGGCTTGTTATATACTTCGCCGCCGAAGGCAAGACGGAAGGTAGAGTCCTTCGGGCTTTGGCCTTTGGCTTGCAGTTGTGTGAAGCGCAGGATCTCTTTCTGATCGACGGTGATATCGGCCGCGATCGGGTCGTCTGATGAGATGGTGTTCAGCAACGTCTGGCCGGCCGATACCGCTGCGCCCAGGCGCACTTGCGAGATGCCGATGGTCCCTTCAAACGGTGCGGTGATCGTAGAATAGCGCACGTTGGTCTGTACACCCCGCACGCTTGCTTTGGCGGCGTCTACTTGCTTCAGGGCCGCGGCGTAGGCTGCTTCGGCATAGTCTACCTGTTGTTTGGCGATCGCATCGCTCTTGGCCAGCTCGCGGTAACGCTCTACGTCACGCTCGGCTTTGAGCAGGTTGGCCTCTTGTACCGCCAGGTTGGCTTCCGCCTGCTGGTAGGTTGCCTGGTATTGTTGCTGATCGATCGAGTACAGTTTTTGTCCTTTTTTTACTTTCTCGCCTTCGGTGAAGTGGATGGCGGTAATATATCCGTTCACCTGTGCCCGCAGCTCTACTTCGTTCAGGGCGCGCACGGTGGCGGGGTATTCATCATAATAAACAGCATCGGAAGCTTTCACCTCGTGCAGTACGACACCCGCCGGCGGCGGTCCTTGCATCGCACCCGGTTGATCTTTTTTACCGCATGCCACTGCCAGCAGCAGCAGGCCGAGTACTGAATAGTTCTGTATTGTGTTCACTGACATATAGATGTTTGAGAATGTTAATTAGTAATTGATTTGTCCCAGCGCACGTTGTACGTCGATCTTGGCGGCAAGCACCTGGTACAGGGCGTTGAAGTAGTTGATGCGTACGGTACGCAGATCGGTTTCGGCGATCGTCACGTCGAGGTATGGACGGATACCGCTGCGGTACTGCAACTGCACGACGTTGTATACTTCCTCGGCCAGCACCACGTTCTCTTTCAACGCCAGGTAGGTGGACAGGCTGCTTTTGTAGGTAGCCATGGCGCGCGAGTACTCGGTGGTGAGGTTGTTTTGCAGGTTTACCATGCTCCAGTCGAGCTTCTGCAGTGTCCATCGTTGCTCGCGGATGCGCGCCGTACGTTTGCCCCCCTGGAAGATAGGGAGTGTCAAGGTAGCGCCGAAATAGGAGTTCGGAAAGCGTTGGCCGTACAATTCGCTGAGCTCGTTATTCTGATAGTTGGCGATATAGGCACCAAACGCATTGAGGGTCGGCAGGAATGCCCACCAGGCATACTTCAGGTTTGCTTTCTGGAGCTCACGCTGGGTATACAGCAATTTATAGTCGATGTGCTGGTTGTAGCTCAGCGCCTGCACGGTGTCCATCGCAATCTCACCCTCCATTTGCAGGGTGTCATACCGGATGTTCAGGGTGCCATTCGGCGGGTAGCCCATCAGTGCACGCAGGTAATCGAGCTTGTATTTCAGTGCTTCCTGGTTGGCTTTGAGGGTAGCCTTGCCGTTTGTCAGCTGAATCTGCGCACGTTTAAAGTCGGTCTTGTCTACTACACCGGCGGTATACTGGGCGTTCGCGTCTTTCAGGCTTCGTTCCAGGCGTATGATGTCTTCCTGGCCGATCTTGATTTGCTGGGTGGTAGCCAGTACATCGTAGAAGGCTTTCGACACATTTACGACCACGTCAATCCGGGTCGAGCTCAATTGCTGCTCGGCCTGGATACGCACTTTGTTTGCCGTGCGTGCTGCCAGGAGTACGTCGCGGTTGAAGATCGTCTGTGTAGCCTGAAGCTGCAACGACGAAGTGTTGTCCACGCCCAGGCGAATTTCGTTGCCACCGATGACGTTTACCGGCAGGTCTACGTTGTGCTGATAGTTATAGACAAAATTGATCTGCGGGAACCAGTCGGCCAGCTTGCCGTCGATGGTCGCCTCGACGATCTCCTGGTCGGCTTCGGCCTGTTTCACCGAAGGCTGATGATCCAGGGCATACTGCACAATCCTTTCCAGGGTCGCCTCCTGTAACAGGCTATCGGAAACTGCCGGCTGCTGGGTCTGCTCTTGTGCGAAGAGCATGGCCGGCGCGAACAGTACCAATAACAGTATCAGGGTTAGTGGTCTTTTTTCTCTTTGAGATAGTAGCATAAATAATAAATAGTTCTTCTGAAGTAAGTATATAAGCAGGTTAGTGTGTGCGGACGGTCAGGAAATACCTTCGGGCATTTCTTCGTTGAAGATGGTGCGGTAGATCACTTGTTTACGTTCCTGGAGGAATTTACGGTATGTCGCGTCGCTCATGCCGTGTACACTCTGCAGAACGTTTTTGGCTAACAGCGGGTAGTTACACATCGATACCAGGTTGACCATAAAATGCTCGGTCGGGATCGGCGCCATGCGGCCGGCCTCGATCTCGTCTTGTAGCTGCTGGCGGATCATGACGGAGGAACGCTGCTTGTCTTTGCTGCAGAAGATCTTGGTCTTCTCCGGATCGCGGGCCGTTTCGGAAATAATAAAATTCTCCAGGTAGGGATAGGTAATGCCGACGTCTATCACCTTTTCGATATATAGTGCGATCTTATGCCGGAAGGGGCGGTCGCTGGTGAAGATGGCCTTCACCCGTTCGCGCTTCTCGGTGACGACCTCTTCCAGCAAGGTGTCGAGCAGTTGCTCGCGCGACCGGAAGTAATAGTGTATCAACGCACGGTTTACACCGGCTTCGTCTGCGATCTCCTGGGTGGTCGCATTGAGAAATCCTTTTTGAAAGAAAAGCACACGGGCTTTCTCTTTAATCAGGACTTCGGTTTGTTGTTGCTCGGGGGCACTCACGGCCTTATCGATATTGTTTAACAAATTTGTTAACGCAAAGGAATCGCTTTTGGGTTCACAAATACAACGGCATCTGGTCAATATTTTGCCGCAATCGTGTGAAGTCTGTTGAATACGGTTAAGATTGAGGCCGGCGTCTAAAGGCTTGTACCCCATGTCACGGGACTATCGTGGTCGCCTTTGGCACAACGTTCGGTAGGTAGCGTGGTGGAAGTTATTAAATAAAGATGGGCAATGCATCAATTTGCCTTATTATATAAGGAGTGGTAGCGGGAATGGTTACACTTTATGGGGTTTGGGGGTAAGGCTGGGCGCTGACGTTCGAAAGGCGGTCGGGAGACCGCAGCCAAACTGGGCACCGGTCGGAGACCGGCGCCAGGTTGGGAAACTGGCGGGCTAAGGCCCGCCAGGTATTCGTTAGGGGATGTTGATGTCTTCAATGCCGGCGATTTCGGTGGAGACTTCGCCCAGCCAGCCGGCATCCTGGATGGTGGCAGTGTATACTTTGACGAAGTCTATGCCCGTGAGGGTTACCGGTGTGCCGCTGGCGTTTACAGCCCAGGAAATATCGAACGTGGCGTTGGTGTCTGTGTTCACTACGTTGTCGGTATACCCCCAGGCGTACGCGGGAGCAACCCAATGCTCGGTGGCGGAAGGATCGGAGTCATAGGCATTCGGCCATACGCGTGTGCCGGTAAAGGTGATGGTGTTCCCCTGCCACTGCGGGTAGTAGGATGCTTGTGTATGAAAGCTGTTGCGTTTCACCACGCCGGAGTTGCCCTGGTTGTCGGTCCAGGGAACGTCGGCATTCAGCGGGCTGGGCTTGGTGTAGGTGATCGAGTAGTTGTGGATGGTGTTGACGTTGCTGTATTCGCTTCCGGCAAGCTCGTACCAGACGTCATCCGGCAGACCGTTGCCGTTGACGTCGCGCGACACCATGACGATGCCTGCTTCCGACCAATCGGCGAATGCATTGCCATATACTTTGAAGTCTTTACCGGTTACGTTCGCAATGGTGTGATCGAATCCCACTACGATATACCCCCCGAATGCACCCAGGCAAACCAGGCCGTTGGTCTTGCCTACCAGCGCCGTGGCTGCTTTGGCCGCCATGGCCGCCGCGTTGTTGCCTGCGGCATAGACCGGCAATTTGTTAATGAACTGCCCCGGCGCCGGGCTGTATTCAAACACCTGGGTGATATACTTCGTAGGCGCCAGCGCTACCCGGCCGGCAGGGGACGATACATCGGAAAAGTTTGCGGGAGGAGGAAGGTGACTTGCTGCTTGCAGCTCGGGCTGTGTCAGCCCGGTGCCTTTGCTTACTTCTGTTTCCTGGCAGCCAACGAGTGTGAGCATGGCAGCACACGTGGCAAGAATCAATTGTTTTTTCATGGTTTTTGTAATTTAATGTTAAACATCTGGTATAACTGAAAACTTAAGGTTTAAAACAAAACGCTCCGGGTATGATCCCTACTTTGAAAGAGTCCACCGCTGCCCCCTGCGGGGTATAGCGATAGATAACCCCCGGCTGTACGTAATCGATCGCATCGGCCACGTATACTTCGGACGTCTTTCCGTCTACGGCGAGGCCGTAGTAGCCCCCGTTATACTGTTCTTTATACTTGCTATAGATAAAGGGCCATTGTGGAAATGCCCGGGCGATGACGGGTAGCTTGTAGATATGCCGGTTGATGAAATACAATGTATCGCCGGTGCCGTTGAGACAAAGCTCGGATGGCCAGTCACCTCGTTGGAAGCGGAATATTTGTTCTATCTCGCGGGTCGCCGCGTCTATCCTGATCAGACCGGGTGCTTCGTAGCCATAGGGACTGCCGCGGTACCCCCCGTCGGTCACGGTCCAGATCTTATCGAACTTATCCAGCACGATGCTGGTGGGCTGGATGAGCGTAGTAATGGAATCTACCACCTGGTCGGTATTTGTATCGATCACCAGAATTTTGTTGTCATACGACCAGCAATTGGTGAACACGAAGTTCTTATACTGCACCATTTGCTCGGTGGGATGCTGGTAGAACCGGGTATCGTGGTTGGCGACACTGATGGTGCCGGTTATGCCGAATGTCCTGGGGTTGACGATCGTGATGGCCTTGGCATACAGATCGGTGACGTAGGCCTTTTCGTCGTTGATAAAATGAATGTACCGGGGCGATGTCAACCCCGTGATCTTCCCGACATATTCAAACGTGTTAATGTTGATGACATAGATCTTGCCGCTGTTGTTCACCACGATATAGCCAAGACTGTCGCGGATCACCATGGACTGCGCTACATCACCCAACGGCACACCGGTGGCATCGAAAAACACATCGCTCACAACGGTCTTGTCTTCGATGTTGTAATAGGAGAGCGATGCATTGCCATACATGAAGTTCCCCTCATTGGTGATGAACAGTCCCCGTGAAAAAGACGGTGCCGGCGGATGTGGTGTCAGGTGGTCATCGATACACCCATACGCCGCGCCTCCCAACACGAGCGACAGGACGATATAGTAGCGGGGCTTCATATTAAAACTTGCATGTGAGTAATACCATATAATTCCGTTCGGGCATGCGCCTGGCCAGTACCGACCGGTAATACTCGTTGAAGAGGTTATAGACTTTCAATTGTATTTCCAGGGTGGCCTTTTTCACGTTGAACTCCTGCGCCAGGTAGACCTGGTTCATATAATAGTCCGGCAGACTGCCGACGGTCGTTACATCGTTGCTGGAGGTTGTATATCGTTTGTCGTACGCATTGAACTGCCACGTAATGGCGCTTTTCTTGTATTTGACGTTGACAAAGAGGTTTCCGGAATTCAGGGGGATATAGACCAGCTGCTTGCCACGGGACTCGTCGCCCCAGATCGTTTTGTCACCATAGTTCCGGGAGGGCGTCCACGCAAAGTTGCCGTTGGCGGTGACCTGCCAGGGGTAGCGATCATACTTTATTTTGGCGGTAAGCTCGATCCCTTTCGAGATGACGCTCTCCACGTTCCTGGGCTCCCAATACCCACCTCCGCGGAAGCTGGGGATCCAGATGATCCAATCGGTGATGTCGGCGTAGTAGCCCGTCATTTGTGTTTCCAACGTTATGCCGCGCACGTTGGTGAGCCAGGCGACGCCGATCTCTTCGCTCAGCCCGTCTTCCGGCCGGAGCGAAGCATTGCCCCCGGGCTGCCAGTACAGATCGTTGAGCGTCGGGATGTGATAGTTGCGGGTGATGTTCGCTTTGATAAAGATATTCCGGTCGGTCCACACGCGGAAGTCGAAGCCGGCATACGGAATGACTGGTATGGCTTTGTGATCGATGTAATCCTGACGCACGGCAAGCTTGATGTTCAACCGGTCGGAGAAATTGCGTTGATAGGCCGCGTATGCAGAGATCTCATGACGATCTTTTTTATACCCGGTGCGCTTGACGGTGTCGCGTGTATTCACGCCGTGATAATTGTAATTCGCGTTGACGCTGATGGTTGACTTCGGGGACAGGTCATATTGAAATTCAACCCGGTTGATGTAGCTGCCGGACCGGCTTACGGAATAAATAGCGCTTTGCGGCCCGAGCCCGATAACCCGGTTCACCAGGGAATAGTCGAGATCCTGCAGGTTTACGCCGGCCATTGTCACCAGCGTGCTGCGCTTGCCGTTGTGGCGCCACTCGGAGTTTATACGCCAGGTCTTGTCGAGCTGCGTGTTGATGTTGGTGTCTTCGCCGCTTTCGTTGCTGTTGAGCCTTGGGATGCTGCGGTCTGCCACGTGCGTCCAAACCCGGAGCGACAGCCGGTTGGACTCGTCGATACGGCCGTAGAACTCCTGCATAACACTGTACAGAGTATAGGCTCCGTCTTTGTTCCGCCAGCGCGGTTTGCCGATGATAGCGTCGTTGTAAAACGGGAAATCATTTTTTGAATAGGTATAGTAGGCACGGCTCTTCGATTGGATCCTTTTATTCCCTATGTTCACCTGTAAAAAGTCTTCGACCGTGGTGAAGCTCCCGAACCCTTGAATAAACCGGCCGCTGAGCTCGTTGTTCCAGTCGGGTTTGTTCTGCAGCAATACGTTCCCGCCCAGGGCGCCGCTGCTTTCTTCCATCGATGCTCCGCCGTGTTTCAGCGTCAGGTCGTCTATGAAATAGACCGGTATAAGGGAAAAGTCCACCATGCCGAGCATGGGCGAGTTGACCGGCATGCCGTTCCATACTACCTGTGTGTGCGACGGCGCGGTGCCCCGGAAGGATGCAGTGGCGAGCGAGCCCCGGCCGTATGATTTTATAAACACGTGCGTATTTTCCGAGAGCAATTCCGACAGGGTATGGTTTACGTTTACCGCGAGCACGGTTGTATCCACATGTGTTTCCTTTCCGCCCGCGGCTTCTTTTTCAAAGAGCCTTGTAGCCTGTACGGTAAATTCGTTCAGCAGAACGGAGTCGCGCCGCTGCGCCCTGGTGGCAGTATGGAGGATGACTCCCAACACAACAAGCACTATCCTTTTGATCATTGCTTGACGAGCTTAACATAGTGAATGGCTGCGCCGGTTTCGATGCGTAACAGATACATGCCGGCAGGCAATGCCGCTGTGCTGAGTGTCGTTTCGTTTGACATCCGGCCCGACTGTTGTACCGCGCCACTCAGGGTCATGAGCGTATAGCCGGCGTTTGTCCCCGCTCCTTCCAGCCTCAGATAACTTTGGAAGGGATTGGGATATATGGCCAAGTCCTGTTCGCTTTCGTCGCCGATGCCGACCGGTATGTCGCTGCGTACAACCACCACGCAGGCTTCTCCGGCAACGGTTATGTTCTTTGTACCGCGGGAGCTGAACGTTACGATGACCTTGCCAAGCTCGTCTGTCTTCGCCGACGCCGAGTCGTTGGGATATGCCCTGCCGTTCACCGACACTCTGGCGTCGGCCACGGCATCAGAGCTCAGTGTGTTTACTGTTCGATCGGGGTTTATGCTTTGCTCGAACCGGATTACGGTCAGTGCCACCGGCGCTTCCACATCGACGGTATCTTTGTCGCTGTGTATTTTTATAAACAGCCATGGAACGCCGATCCGTTCGACCGGATACACGATGATCTCGTCGCCCTCGCTTACGGGCACGTTGTGCAGGCCATTGACATACGTACGCTCATTCACCCGCACGAACCAGGCCTTATCGAACGTATATTCCATCGTGCCACCGTAGCCATATACGTAGGAAATACCGGAGGCATCGCCTTTGGGCACGCGCCAGAGGTATAATCTGCCGCCCCCTTTGTCATCATCGCGAAACCGGAGGTCGCTGGCAAAGTCTTCGTTGGTAAAGAGCTGGGCGATGGCGTGCGCCACCGTAACGCCGTTCACTTTATCGATGCCGTAGTCTTCGCTGCGGTGATCGACATAGGCATTAAGATCGAAGTTGTTTACGGCGACCTGCCGCCGGGAGATGACCAGGCCGTCTTTGTCCTTGATGGTGAGGTATACCAACCGGGTTTCGGCCTCCGGCAGCACCTGGATCAGCACGCTGTCTTTTAGGTTAGGGATGTCGTTGGCGGATACGATCAACCAGGCAATGCCTTCGCTTTTGCCGCGCATGACAATCTGCTCACCTTGTGTGCCGATGTCGAGCACGCTCGCGTCGGAAGTACGCCACGCCAGGGCTACACCGGCAATTTCGGTTCCGTTCTGATCGAGCACCGTAGCCGATATCGCAGCCCTCGCATGGCGCCGGATGGCCTGCCCGGTGGTGACTATCTTTATTGCTTTCGGCGATACGATGTCGATCGTCGTTTGTGTTTTAACGGCGGGGTTTGCCTTTAATGCCGCTGTTATCGTTACCCGGCCGGAGCCCTTTGTTACCAGCATACCCGGGTCGATCCCGGCCACGGCATCTTTGTCGACCGAAAAAATGATCGCCGCATCGGCCTGCAAAATTCCTTTATGAAAGGCATAGGCTTCGAGGGGGATCTGCATATTCTCCCGGACCTTCCGTGGTATGTCTGCCATGACGACCTGGTCGAGTTCGCCCTGGATGCGTATGTCAGGCGCTACATCTGCGATGCCGCGGATCTCGGTCGACACCTCTCCTAACCAGCCGGCGTCGTCGTTCTGGGCTGTATATATTCTGATAAAATCGATCCCGTCGAGGTGAATATGATCGCCGTTTGCGTCGATCGCCCAGTCGATGTCGAACGCATCTCCACCGGCGCCTTCTATCGCCGGGGTATAGGGATTGTCGGGCACCACGTGACTGCCGGGAGCGGCCAGTGCATTGTCGGCATATCCAAATCCTCTTTTATAGGCCTGGATGTACGAAGGATCTGACCGGTCTACATAACCTTTGATCTTATTGCCCGCGAAGGTGATCTGACGCTGGTCTACGCCGGGGAAGGGTGCGGCCTGTGGGTAATACGGCTGAAAGTGATAATCATTTTTGAGAATATAGCCCACCCGGCCCTGGTTATCGGCCCATGGTACATCGGCCGCATTGACTTGCTTCGGGTTGGTATAGGTGATCTGGTAATTTCTGACGGTAGATGAGAAATAATAATCGCTCCCGGCAAGCTCGTACCAGGTATCGTCTGCCAGGCCGTTGCCGTTTTCGTCTTTCATCACGCTGACGGCGCCGGGCTCAGACCAGATGACGAAGTTTTGTGCGGTTGCCAGTGGATTTCCAAAAACGGTAAAATCTACTCCGTATGGGTTGTCGGGGTGATTGTCGATGCGGTGGTCGAAGCCCACGACGATATATCCGCCAAAGCCACCCAGGCTTATGCCCCCGGCGAGACCGCCGATCAGCGACTGCGCTTTTGCTGGTGTCCCCCAGGCTGCGGTGTTTGTAAACTGGCCGGGCGCCGGAAAATACTCCACCACCCGGCTGATATAGGGGCTCTGTGCCCGGGCGTTTGCCGCCATTGCGAACAACAGTGCTATCAGCCACAGCGCCCCGTTCTGCATACGCCTTTTCACGCGGTGCATATTCTATTCTTTTGCAATCTTCTGTCGTACAACGTGCGCACCCTGGCGCAGCGTCAACACATACATGCCCGCCGGCAACGCGCGTACATCTACGGTTGTGCCGGACGTTTCGCGGATCACTTGTTCTGCTACACGGTTTCCGCGGGTGTCTGTGATATACAATGCGGCCGGCAACGCCGTTACGTCCACATGGAGCACTTCTTTTACCGGATTGGGATAGATCGTTCGCACGACCGGCTCCTGCGGGAGCCCGGTGATGACTTTTTCGCGTACGATCACTTCTATATTCTGCACGGCGGGATCGTCATAATACCGGTCGTTGGCGGTGATGGTGATCACCACGGCGTCAAGTCCGGCATCTGCGGGGGGGGAAGCCATCAATACGCCATCGTTAAGGGTGATCCAGGATGGAACAGCGGAGCCGTCGGGCATGGTCAAGGTATAGGCCAGGGACTCGTTGTCGTCGTCGCCGAAGTAGTCCGACAGAGCGATACCGGTCTCGCTGTCACGAGGGACTTCGACGGTCTCTAACAACACGGCGTTGTAGGGTGCGCTGTTGGTCATGCCGTAGCTGATAGCCATGCGTTCGGGCGAGTCCTGCACATCGCTAAAGATGCCCACGTTGTTACCTTCTTTGTCGTAAATGCGACCGATACCCCAGCCCCACCATTGGCCGAAGGTGAAGTAGAAACGCTCTGCCTCACGATCGTAGGCCGATGCCATCAGCGTATAGCCATTGTCGACGATCTCGGGATCGGTGCTCATGCCAATGACGTCCAGTTTGTCGACGGTGGCATGGTCGAGGTTAACACGTCCGAAGCTCTTGGTCCAGGATTCGTCCATGAGCTTGGTATATAGCATGCCGTCGATGATGCCGACACCCAGCGGGGACGAGCTGGCGTCTGAATGCCCGATGGGCAGATCGTAGGCGGTATGTTTACCTTCCCGGATGGAATATTTCAGCAGTTTGCTTTGCGCGAGTACATACAGGTTGTCTCCTTGCGCAAACATCTGCATGATGCCCACGCCCTCCTGGCCAAAGTCGTACTCACCTTTTCGTTCGAGGGTTACCAGGTCGATGATGGCGAGCTGGCCGGACTGGCCGAGAAAGCCTCCATTCAATGCCACGAAGGCCGAGTCGCCTACTACCACCACATCGGCGGCCTGCGTCGAGACGGCGATCTTCTTTACCAGCGAGAGATCACTCTTATTATAAATGCGGACGTTGTAGCCATCGTCCGGTGGCCCGGCGCTGTTCTGACGCGTGGCGATCAGCCAGTTCTTATACAGCGTGGTGGAGTGGTTTACACCATGGGTATCCGTGCCCTGGCCGTCTGCCTCGGTCTTGCTTTTGTCTTGTGTATACCGGCGCGTTACTTCGGCACCGGTAGTCATATCGTACTTCAGGATGTAGTAGTCGGCGGAGATATACACGTATCGACCCAGAGCTTCGATATCCTGCACCGAGTTCGCGGCATCGAGGTCGGCGAGCTTTTCGGTGGTGTTGGTCTCCGGGTCATATACCTGAATGTTTCCGTTCAGGCTTCCGAACTGGCCTCCATTTACAAACACAACCTGTTTTTTCTTCGAGACGGATGCCGTACGGCCATTGGCGGTGGGGGATGTGGTCAAGCGGGCGTTGATAAACCGGCCGGACGCTGGTTTGGAATCAATCACTCCGGTTGCATCCTGGGAGGCCGCGGGCAGGGCCATCGCAGAGCAGCCCAGGCATACCAGGAAAATTCGCGTGTAAAGTTTATGCATGGATCGTTGGTTAAGCATGTTGCGACATGACAGAACCAGGCATTGACAGCGTCCCGCTACAGGCAATGCCCGGCGGTTGTCAAGACGTCGTTGATAAAAGTGTTACAGGTTGCATGTGTATCGTACGCATGGATTACAATAGCAGAAAATTGTAACGTACGATAACAGAGAAGACGCCTGGCAGCGATTTCCACTGATCCGTATACCCGTTCACCGCAGGCTACAAAATCCTGATGGCATCGGGCAGGTCTTCTGACTCTCCTGACTTTTGTCACTCCTTCCCATCCGCCGGTGGGCGAACAGTGGAGAATATAATTGACAAAGCTTTTATTCCGCGTGGGCGGAATCAGGATTACAGCAGCGGGAACTGTTGCCGGTTTTCACGGCATTCCCTTTTAATCGCGCAACACCGTGCTGCGCGAACCAAATGCTGCGGTAAAAGTATGGAATGGTGAGAACATAAAAAAACCGTCCTTTCGGGACGGTCTTTTTGCATTATAAACTATCAACTCTAAACAGTATGTCTACGATAATTGTCGTGTCAGCGGTCGCGGGTGACCTGTTGGGCTTCGAGGGCAGGGCCGGTCATCATGCTGATGATCATGCCGCACATGCCGACGGTGAGGATAGACACCAGGCCGATGGCGAAGAATGCCGGATTTGCGTTTACGAACTCGGTCCAGGTGGTGTAAACGAATCCGAAGACCATGGACGACACGACGATCATAAAAAAGGAGATAAGAAATGCGGGCTTCATGGTTAAAAGGTGGTTAGATAGAATGGTAAACCTATCCTTCCGAATTCCGTGCCACTCCGTGGGATGGCGCTACCGGCGTAAAAACGAAGATCCGGCTGTTGTTCTTTCCCAAAACAGGATTGCCGTTTCCCATGCACGGCTCTGCGCGGCAAGTGGATCAGAAATACTTTTCATAGGTTAGACCATAGGTTACCAGCAGATTTTCGCGCCGGGTCTTGCTCAATTTATTATACACGATGGAGCCGGTCACGCTGAGTCCTTTTTTTAACTTGATGGAAAGACTCGTGCTGGACTTTACGATGTAGTCCTTGCGATCGGACAGCGCGTGCTGCAAAAAATCGGTGCCTTCTATTACGATCACTTCGCGGATCACGGCACGGAATTTCAAGCGAAACGAATTGCGGAAGACGTCGTAACGGTTGGTTCCCTCTTCGGGCAGGTCATATAAGTCGCTGCGCTCATACAAAATACCATCGCTCAGTACAACGCGAAGTTTTTCGACATCAAACACACTATATCCTACCCCGACGCCCGCTTGCAGGCGGTGGTTGATCTTGAGGGAGAAACTCTTCTCATAGCTGGCGAGGCCCCAATAGTAAAAATGCTCGAGTGTCTTATACAAGTTGCCATCCAGCGCTGAAAAGAAATCGTTGTTGCTCAGGTTACTGAGTGATTTGCCGTATATCCAGCTATTGGTCGTGTTGAAGGTATATTCTCTTTTACTGATGCTGAAACGCAGGGCATTGTTCAGGACATACGAGGAACCTTCGTTTGTCTTATTGATCGTGCCCGTCGATACATAATTCAGGTAGTGATGTGTCGTATCATTGAATTGTGAAAAGGCAGGCAGGCTGCCCATCCAAAGGACCAATCCTGCGACTATCTTCTGCATGATGTTCTCCTGCATGCGCCACCGTTAGGGGTTGGGCTCTTTGAAAGACACAAATGTTACCTGCCTCCCTTCTTCGTCTAAACCGAATTTGGATACCTCGTTGTCGCGGGTGAGGTATAGCATGTAGAGGCCTGTGTTGCGATTCAGGTAGATCTCGCCGTTCTCCCACCCGTCGTATATGTCATTTCCATTGAGTGCCTTGCGTACACGACGGGGGATCTGTTTACCGGTGACCAGCACGCTGTCTTTGGGCGGGCCTATATCTTTGGGGAGCGTTGAATTGTATACCGACCGGGGGTCGGGAATATCGCGTCTCACATTTACAGTGTCGCGTACCACCACTGCACTGTCTGTCTGGGCATAGAGATAACCACAGGAAAATAAAAACAAGATCGGCAGCAGGCGTTTCATATCAGGTGTTTACTGTATAACCTAAGAAAATTATGCCAGGCCGGCGGGTCACACCTTACAGGAACAGCCACCCCACCTGTCCTTCTTTGGTGCGTACAAAGTGTGAGCTTTTGTAGCTGGCGAGTATTTCCACGGCGGTGGCTTTGTCCAGATAGGCCAGGGGAACACTCTGCTGATCGTTGCGCGATAACAGCACGGCGGAGGCGTCGAGCTTGCGTGCTTTTCCTTTGATGGCCTCTCCTACCTGTTTCTTTTCCACATAGCCCTGGCGCTCGTCGGCTAGTGCCACGCGGTACCATGAATCGCTTTGCGCAATGATCTTGACGTAGTCGTTCTTATTGAGTGTTTCTTTCAGCGCGTATTTCGGGCCGGGACCGGTACGCATCATCGACCTTCTGGCCGTTACACGGTATACCTGCTCCCGGAACAAGGTATCGAGGGGTGAGTCGCTTTTTAGCGCGTCTTGTGTCAGCAGGTAATGAATGGGGTCTTTGGCGCGTGCCTGGTAAATGCCGAAGTGCAGGTGCGCAGGCGTTGTGCGGGCGTTCCCCGTATTGCCGACAAGGCCAAGCGTGTCGCCTTGTTTAAGTTTCTGGCCGGCTTTGACCAACTGCTCGTCGAGGTGTGCGAAATAATACGAGTGGCCGCGTTTGCCGTCCTGCATCCACACGACTTTGCCGCCCAGGTTGCTGGTGCCCACACGTGTCACGACGCCGGCCGCCGGCGCAATGATGGGTGTACCCTTCGGGGCAAAGATGTCGACGCCTTCGTGCTTACGCTTACCACCGTCGCGGGCGTCGCCATAGAAGCTGCCGATAGAACGGTTCGAAGCGCCGGATACCGGGTTGATCAGCACCGGCGTAAGGGAAATCGTTACGGAATAATAGGCATTCACCAACAGCTCGGGCTGCAGGCGCAGCAGACACTGCGCATCGCGGTCGAATTCGTATGAAAGTGTCAGTGCCGAATCGGCGTGTGTCAGTTGGGTCCAGATCGTATCCTTCCAGACGAACAGGTCGAGAAACAGGTGGGCGTTTGCCTGTGCCTGTACCATGCCGGTCACTTTCAACACCTGCCCGTCTTTGACGGGGAAACTGTACGAGCGCGCCTGAGGTTCTGCCGCCTGGAACACACCGGCTTCGGAGAACGGCAGGTTGATCTGGACGGAATCGTACAGCGAGCGTCGGCCGGCTTCTTGCCATGCGGTTGCCATGGGCGTAGCCAGCAGGTTCGCATCTTCAAGGGATTTCCGGTACTGCTCGTACGGACTCTTCCTGACGAAACCCGATTGTAAACTGTGGAAACTATTACACGCAATGAGGAGTACAGCGACTCCCAGGATATATAGTTTAGACATGCTCGTAGAACACATACACGGTGGATTAAGTTTATCGCTCCCCGACGGGCATAGGTTTTTATCTTCATAATCCGTGCCCATGTCCCGACTTGTTTGCTAAAAAAGTATGCGCTCTTACCGGCTATTCGTGTTTTTATTTTTTTGGTGCGTCTGCTGCACAAGGGTGTCCGGTCAGGACAAAAAGGAAACCCCGGCGCAATTAGCGGCCGACAGTCTCGACCGGGAAAAGTTCCATTTCCTGATCAATGCCAACCGCGAGCAAAGCTACATCACGGTAACGGATGGCCTGGGCAACCTCGAGCCTTTACTGATGGAGGCCAAGCTCTCGCCGAGCTATTTCTTCTCGCGCAAAAAAAGCACGTGGGCGATCCTGGTCAATCCGCAGGTGCAGATCCGTATGCAGGACCGAGAATCGTGGCCCATCAGTACGCCGACGTATAAAGCGCATCTGACCTTTTTCCATTCCGTCGACTTCTGGAACCGCAGCCGGTTCCTCAAGCGATTGTTTTATGAAAATGCTTTGTGGTCGGTGACGCTGGGGCATCACAGCAACGGTAAGGCCGGAAGCTTTTACATCGGGGACACTACCAACACCATCGACTTTGAAAACGGAAACTTTGCCACCAATTATTTTATGGTGCACTTCTCTACCTATAAGGTAAAAAAGGTCTGGAAGAACCGGGTGGCCTATCGCCTGCTTCGCGCCAGTACGGAGATACATCCGCCGTCCTGGTCCGTACAGGAGATCCGCGACATCTATGGCAACTACCGTTTTTTTGGGGCAGTCGCCTTTGGCGGCCCCTGGCGTGAAACCAGGAAAACGTGGCTCAATAACTGGCTGCAACACTCCAGCTTTGAGCTTCAGCTGGGGTGGATCGCCGGACGGATGAAAGGAACAAGCCCGGTGGAAGCGCGCGATCGGTTGATCGTCGACATCCATTATCAATATTATCCACCCTGGTTTGACGAGATCGCTTTCTTTATACGTTACTACCGCGGTCAGGATTATTACAACGTCTATTTTATCAACAACATCTACGTGCTGAGCTTCGGATTAACGTCCAACATTCTCAACCTGCAACAGGCGGCTCAGTTTATCGGCAATAAAAGATAACAACGGACGGAGGCTATGGCAACGCACCTCCGCCCGGTTGTCGATAAAAATTACTCGGTTACGTTGATGACAAATGATACGTCTGCATCGGTCTCACCGGTGTTATAGCCCGATGTGGCCGACTTCAATTCGGGCTGGTGTTTCAGCACTACGCGAAAGGCGCCGTTGGAAGAAGCGTCTTCTTTGGTTGACCACGTCGTGCTGAGCCCGGTGGGCAGACCGTTCTCGTCCACGTCGGCATAGACCACTGGGTCCTGGCGGTTGTCGATGTTGCCATTGCCGGCAGGGTTGGCAAACAGGTCGGCCGTCCACGAGAAGAAGAACATGTGCTCGTCGCTCTCCTCTTCTACTTCTTTGGTCACATCGTATTCTTCGTCGGTCTCCGGCAACAGGCCGTTGTACAGTTTTATATCCATAGTATAGGTCGTGCCCGTCTTGAGGGCAATGGGGCCATCCGCTTTCAATTCGTCGGTGCCTTCACCATCGGGGTCGGTAGCGGTAACTTTGACTGCATCGCCACCGCCAACGGGTGTGAAGGTGAGCTCAACGGTCGTGATCAGCTCGGGCACGTCTTCTTTTACCGGTTCGTCATCGTCGCTACAGCTGCCGAGGACCACTGCTCCCGCGAGGGGAAGTGCGAGGTAAAAGAATGAACGTACAGCGTGTGATCGAAAAATGGAAGTTTGTTTCATAATAAGCGTTATTACATTAAAAGATACATTTCATGGAAAAGATAAAGTTGCGGCCGATCTCGTCGGCGAAGTAGCGCAGCCGGTTGGTATACTCCCGGTAGGATGTGTTCAGTACGTTGTCGACGCCCAGGCGGAAGTCATACCTTAGCTTTTCGCCGGGTAATGAGATACCCGCGGCTACATTCAGCAACGCATAACTGGCGGGGGCTGCCTGAAAGTCGAAGTTCCCGCCGTCGGTCAAAAGATTTTCTCCTTGTCCTTTTGCGTCGTTAAGCTGACGCGGCGTGATTGTGCGGGGCGCATTGTATTGTTTCAGCACGTATCGCACCTGCGACTCGACAAAAAAGTCCTTCCAGCGTGACAGCGTTTTTTTTTCATAGCGTACCCCCAGGTCGAACCGGTTCGTGGGTATAAATACCAGGTAGTCGTGTTGTCGTTCATCGGTCACGCGCAGCAACGATGCGCGCGGCGTGACCTTCCACGCCGGGGCCACCTGCCATTGGCCGGTGATGTCGACACCGGTAAACAACGCATCGGTCTGGGTGTAGCGGAAATAGGCCGCGGGCCCCGCGACCTGCCGAAGGATGCCTTCCGGCCGCAGGTAGATATAATTAAAGATATAGTTTACATAGGGTGTGACCTCTATAAAAAAGTCCTGCCAGTCGCGGCGGTACGTGATGATGCTTTTTAAGGCCTGCTCTACTTTGAAGTCGGTCTGGTTGATGTCCACGACGTTGCTGGCCGTGTCCAGCAACAGCCCTATTTCATACGCACCCGTACCCAGGTTCTTGCCGGTGCTGTAGAGCTCGGCTACATGCGGCGGACGCCAGGCGCTGCTTACATTCAGGTGCAAGGACTGCTTGTGTGGCAATCGCACGGTGGCTCCGGCGGTAAAGCTGGGGTTGTGAAACTGACTGTTGGTCTTATAGAGAATATTTTTCGAATTATAACCGGCCACGTCATAGTGGCGATAGTCGTACCGCCCACCGAAGTCGGCGTCCCAACGCCCGCCTTGAAATTTGACAATGGCAAAGGCTCCGCCCGACAGGCTGGTGAAGTCCGGTATCAACGGTATACGCATGGTGCCGGGTTGATTGTCGTTCTCCTGTATCATGCCGGTTGCTCCGAGGCATAGCGTAGACGAAGGGCCGGTTGTCACTTCCCACTCGGTCTCCAGTGTATGGGTATTCAGCACCAGGTCCAGTATGGGCGTAGACGACAGCCCCCCGATACGGATATCGTATTCAGCGCGCGCATTGTTCTGAAAGCCATATTGCATGCGCAGTATACCCCGCGATGTGTTCAGATGACCGTTGAGCTTAAACAGGTTGTGTGTTACCTCCTGCCGCGGCTCGCCGATGTCATAGCCGAACGACCGGGTGTATTGCGGCGGCTCGCGTTCCATGGCATTGCTTAAATCGTCGATGTTGCCCACCGACGTTCCTTTGAGGATCCCGATCTCCGTCTGGAAGCGACTGAAAAATGCTTCGATGCCGTAGGTGGCGCCGTGGTAGCCGGCCGCTGCCGAGAAATTCAGTTCTTTTACACCGGTGTTGGTCAGGTTGTAATCGGGCGTGTGATAGTCGCCCGCACGTTTGGCCGTGCCCTGTACGCGCCACCCCCAACCGTCATGTCCACCGATGCCGCCTTCGAGCATGCCGGATACTGTGCCCGAGCGACCGTTGCTCTGGACCACCGTATTGAATGTTCCGCCGAGTCCGGCTTTCTCCGGCAGCTCGGGTGGGTTGACAACAATAACTCCGCCGAGTGCATCGGGGCCGTACTTGATGGCCGAGGCATCTTTTATCACGACGATGTTGGACGCTATAAACGGATCGATCTCGGGGGCATGGTCCGCGCCCCACTGCTGTCCCTCCTGGCGGATGCCGTAGTTCAGGATCAGGACGCGTTGGCTGTGCACGCCGTGGATGACGGGCTTGAAGATGCCGGGGCCTGTCTGGATGGTGCTGACGCCGGGCAGTTCCTTTAACGATTCGCCGAGCGTCTTCCCCGCGGTCTCCTCAAGTTGTTTCTCGTTGAGGACTGCCAGGTTGTGGGCGTGCTCCGTATTGAGTGGCTTCTCTTCGATGACCACTTCCTGCAGGCTGCGCATGTCCGGCACCAACCGTACCGTTATGCTTGCGGTGTCGGTCAGTGTAACGGTCTGCTCAAAGGGTTTGTAGCCCGTGAACTGCACCACCAATGTATACCGGCCGTTGCACAAGGCTTCGAACCGGTAATGTCCGTAGGCATCCGATAATTGTCCACCCGACACCCCCTTCAGCGAAAGCGACGCTCCCGCCACGAGCGCTCCGGTCTCGTCGAGTACCTGGCCCGTGAGCACACCCTGACAGGGTTGCGCTACCACGGACATACAGACGTGTAATGCCACCATGAGCATTACGACTTTGATTGTCATAATCTGAAACCTGTTAAAAAAGAATATGCCCGGCGCGGGAAGTATATTCCCGATACCACGATCTTATCCGATGGAAGAGCGTCAGGCTACGGGGGGGGCCCGGGAAGAGGAGAAAGCGATGTCGCCTAAACATGGCAGAGCGTCGTCGGCGACGGTGTAGGGCACAACGGCATATGTTATGCTTGCCTCATCGGATGTTATGACGAGGTGGGCGGCGTGAAATATGAGATGACAGGCTGCACACTTCTTGGGTGTTGTATAGTGCGCGGTGTGTTCGCAGCCATCGCCCAGGGCGGCGTGATACAATGCGCGGTGGCAGGGGTCTTTTTCCATGACCGCCGTGTGCGCATCGGCTTCGTCGTTATGGGATAGATGGTGAAGGGCTTCCGGCTGAAGATTTCCGGCCAGGTACAGGAACAACAACAGGAACGCGAACAGGCTGCTGGCCCGCCGTGTCGACGTTGCTGTATGACGGTGTTTCCGGTTCACTCTTTCAAAGGTAACACAATCTCACCATATGCAACACGCGTGCATCTGTTTTTACAGCAAAACCTCGCGCCAATAGGATTCTGAGGGCCCGAAAACGGTGGAAAATTCTGTTCGGCGGGGTAAATCGAGGAAGGGGTACACCACCCGCGACAGGTATAGTCCCTGGGGGTACGCGGCCCGGATGGTCTTGGGTGGTACCCGATCTATCAGGTAACGTTCAAATTCGTGCAGGCTCATGCTGCCATCGCCCACCCGCAGCATGCGGTGCGTAATAATGCGGATCATCTTGCCCAGGAACCGGTTTGCCGAAATGTGAAAGCGGATGCGGTCGCCGGCTTCGTTGGCAAACAGCTGTGCCCGGGTTACCGTACAGATCGTCGTGCGATATTTGTCGGGGCTGATACAAAAGGCGCGGTAGTCGTGGTATTGCAGGAGCAACATGGCCGCCCGCTTCATGGCTTTCAGGTCGAGTGTCTTCCCCAGGTATAGCGCGCTGCCGTGGTGCAGGAAGGGGTCTTTATAGGTATGAATAAAATAGTCATACGACCGTTGTACGGCATCGAGGCGTGCATGCGGCGTTCCTTCGAGGGGAAGTATATCAAAGATCGCGATGTCGGGTGGCAATACCTTGTTGAGCCGAAACAAGAGATCTATATCTTCCGGAAGGGTCAGGTCGGCATGGAAAAAGAACTGACTGGCATGTACCTGGGCATCGGTGCGGCCGCAGCCGTTGATGGAGACGGGGGTCTTCAATATGCGGCTGAGCGCGGTCTCAAGCACCTTTTGTACACTGACGATGCCGGGTAGCTTTTGCCATCCGCTATAGGCTTGTCCGTGATATCCGATGTGGAAGAAGTAGCGCACGAAGGATCGCGGGTGGCTACTTCATGAGCTGGCTTAATATTTCAGGATCGACGGCGATGGTGCGATCGTCTACCCGGTTGAACAGGAGGCCGCGCGACTGGAACAATCCTTCCAGTACCTTGTCGCGGATCTCGCGTTTGCTCCGCGTGTTCTCGGCGTTCTCCTGGGCGCTGTTCCAGCTGTGGCCGAGGCGGTGTGATACCTCGCGGTATTCGTTGATCATCTGCATCATGCTGAAGCTGGCCCGCGTGGCGGTCAGCGAGAACAGATAATCGTCTTCGAGCATTTTTATAGTATAGCCGTTCTTGAGACGTGCCAGGGTCTTCTTGAGATCGCTCTGGAACGTGGCCCGAAGTGCCGGCCTCAACTTTTTATACTCTTGCAATGAAAATTTGCGATTCAGATCCGATATGGTATCGGTCATTACATTATCATTCATGCGATAAAGTGACTAGGAAAAAATAGCGTTTCTGTTTGAAAAGAGATACAGTAAGATGGGGGATTTAGGCCATTCTGGTGGCCTATGACCTCAAAGATAACTGTTGTTGGTTATAAAACGAACATCAGACCCCGAAAGTTCTATTCCTACCGGCAGGCCGTGCCTTACGGCAGACAGGCCGATTGCATACGAAGACCAAACGCGCATTTTTAGCGCTTATTGTTGTATAAACCCATTTTGGATGGCAGTCCGGGCCGTCAGCTGGCAGACCAGACCAAGGCCGGGACGATTAGAAAACCATTAGACCTTAGTACTAAAAAAATGTACCATAGCCTCTTGGCTATGCCTGCGGTAATCGGTACACTTCACACCGGATAAGCCCGGCAGGGGGCTATGCCTATCGGCAGGCAGGCCGTGCCTACCGGGAGACGGGAATACCGGGTGGACGACCCGGGGAACAAAACCTGACAAAGATCAGGCGTCCGGTTGAGTATCATCACCGGGCCAACGCGGTGGGCGGGGTACTTTTGACGGTGCGCAAAAAAGCACTCCGGTTATGGTCGCTGCGGAAAAACAGATTGTTACAACTTGCTACCACTGTGGTCAGGTCTGCGAAAGCGAGGTCCTCCTGCTGGATGACAAACCTTTTTGCTGCCCGGGATGCCAGACGGTTTTCGAGATCCTCAACACCCACGACCTGTGTGAGTATTATAGCCTCGATAAAGCGCCGGGCAGCCAGCATGCCGTTGCGGGCGACGATGTATATGCTTACCTCGACGAGAAGAGTGTGCGGAAAAAGTTAGTAACGTTCGACTCCGCGGAGTTCGCCAGCGTGCAATTTTATATTCCCGCCATTCACTGTGTGTCCTGTATCTGGCTGCTGGAGAACTTGCAACGGGTCGATGCGGGCTTCTTACATTCGGAAGTGAACTTTGCGCGCAAGACGGTATCCATCGACTTCAACCCACAGACGATGGCGCTCAGCCGCGTGGGCCAATGGCTCGCCGACATCGGCTATGCGCCGTCTGTTAACCTGGAGCGTAACACGCCGATGAAGACGGGTGTCAGCAAGCAAGCGGTGCTGAAGCTGGCCCTCGCGGGCTTTTGCTTTGGCAACGTCATGCTTTTCAGCTTTCCGGAGTACCTGGGCCTGGATGCCACCGACGCCGGCCTGATGCGCGTGTTCTCGTGGCTTAACCTGACGCTCTCGATACCGGTATTCTTCTATAGCGCGGCGGGATACTTCCAGGCTTCACTGAAGAGTTTCCAACAGCGACAGATCAACATCGACGTGCCCATCGCGGCCGGGCTGCTGGCGTTGTTTCTGCGCAGCGCATACGACATTATTACTGCTACCGGCCCGGGCTACCTCGACTCTTTTACCGGGTTGGTCTTTTTCCTGCTGATCGGCCGGTGGTTTCAAAGCAAAACGTACGAGAGCCTGGCTTTTGATCGCGACTTCACTTCGTATTTCCCCCTGGCGGTACAAAAGCAGGTGGGCGGGCAGTGGAAACCCGTCGTGATCTATGAACTTACGCCGGGCGATACGATCCGCATTCGCAACCTGGAGATCATCCCTGCCGACAGCGTGTTGCTGGACGCGTCCGCTCACATCGACTATAGTTTTGTTACCGGCGAGGCGCGCCCGGTGCTGGCCCACCCGGGTGACATGGTATATGCCGGCGGGCGGGTCATCGGGCCGCCGGCTTCGTTCGTAGTAGAGAAGCCTACTTCGCAAAGCCATCTTACCAGCCTTTGGAACAACGACGCTTTTCGCAAGACCGACGAGCGCAACTATCAGAAGATCATTGACCGTGCAGCACGGCGTTTTACGTGGATCGTGTTGGGGATTGCCGTGCTCACGGCCTGCTATTGGTTTTATACGGCGCCGTCCAGTATGTGGCTGGTCATCACGTCCGTGCTGATGGTAGCCTGCCCGTGCGCGCTGGCGCTGGCGGCGCCATTTACCTACGGCAGCATGCTGCGTGTGATGGGGCGCCATGCTTTATACCTGAAGAATGCCGATGTGATCGAACGCCTGGCGGCTGTCGACGCCGTGGTGTTTGACAAGACGGGCACGATCACGCTCGGCGATCGACCCGACGTGTCGTTTGTCGGCAACATCGCGGGAGAAGAGTATGCCTGGATCAAGTTGCTGACGAGCTACTCCACACATCCGCTCAGTAAATCGATCGCCGCGGCCATTCGCCTGCATACCGACGACGTGGTGACCGGCTTCAAAGAAATTCCCGGTAAGGGCATTGAAGGTGTTGTTGCCTGCCATACGATCAGCATCGGCTCGGCTTCGTTCACCGTGGGCAGCCGTGATCTGATGGCCACGCCATCGGGCCACGTGTTTGTGGCGATCGACGGTGAGCTGCGCGGCCACATGGCCGTACAGGCGTCGGTGCGGAAAGATTTGAAGGGCATGCTCGGCCGGCTGGGGCGCCGTTGTGTGGCGTTGCTGTCGGGTGATACCGATGGTGACCGCGCTAAAATGTATACGCTCTTTGGTGACCACGTACAACTGCACTTTAACCAAAGCCCGCACGACAAGCTGGACTATATCCGCCGCCTGCAACAGCAGGGTAAAAAAGTATTGATGGTGGGCGACGGCCTGAACGACGCCGGCGCGCTGAAGCAGGCCGACGTGGGCCTGGCGGTAACGGACGACACCGGCATCTTTACCCCGGCGTGTGACGGTATCCTGCACGGCAGCCAGATCCAGTCGCTCGACCGGTTCATGCAGCTGTCGAAGGCTTCTACCCGGATCCTGAAGATCGCCTTTACGATCTCGTTTATGTACAACGCCGTGGCGCTGACCTTTGCGGTGACGGGACACCTTACGCCGCTGGTCGCGGCGATCCTCATGCCGTTGAGCAGTGTGAGCGTGGTGGGCTTTTCGTCTATCGCGGTGAACGCTGCCGCACGGCGCATCTTAAAAAAGAAATCAGTCTAACTATTTTACCATGATCATCATCGTATTGCTCATATCGATCAGCCTCGCCATTGCGCTGACATTCCTGGCGGTGTTCTTCTGGAACATCAAAAGCGGCCAATACGACGACATGTATACTCCCTCCGTGCGTATGCTTTTTGATCCGAAAAAAGACGATTCCAAACCTGTATCATGATCGCTGCTCCCGAAACTTCGCTGCTCAAAAAATACGATGTGCCGGTGCCCCGGTACACGAGCTATCCTACCGTGCCCTGCTGGAATGTCAGTGCCTTCTCGGCGGGGTCGTGGGTGAAGGCCGTCGAGAAAGCGTTTGATGAAACGAACGACTGCCGGGGGATTAGTTTATATATACACCTGCCCTTTTGCGAGAGCCTGTGCACGTACTGTGCCTGCAATACACGGATCACAAAGAACCACGCTGTCGAGGAACGCTATTTGCGCAGCGTATTGACGGAGTGGGAGCTGTACCGGTATATCTTCGGAAAGAAGCCCGTGCTGCGGGAGCTGCACCTGGGCGGCGGAACGCCTACATTCTTCAGCCCGCAGAACCTGCATACGCTTTTGCACACGATCCTCGAATCGTGCACGCTGCATCCCGCGCGGGAGTTCAGCTTTGAGGGACATCCCAACAATACCACCGCCGCGCATTTGCAGGCGTTGTACGACCTGGGGTTCCGGCGGGTGAGCTATGGCGTACAGGATCTGGACCTGACGGTGCAAACGGCTATACACCGGATACAACCTTTTGCGAATGTCGACGCGGCCGTGCGGAACAGCCGGCAGATCGGGTATGATTCGATCGGGTTTGATCTGATCTATGGGCTACCGTATCAAACCGTGGAGACGATTGCCGAAACTTTCCGGCAGGTGATCCAACTGCGGCCGGATCGTATCGCTTTTTATAGTTACGCGCACGTACCCTGGCTGAAGCCGGGGCAGCGGGGATATGAGGATGCTAACCTGCCGAACGATACCGTCAAGCGCCAGCTCTACGAAACGGGACGACGTCTGCTGCACGAAGCGGGGTACCACGATATCGGGATGGATCATTTTTCATTGGCCACCGATTCGTTGTATAACGCGGCGCAGGAAGGGACGTTGCACCGGAATTTTATGGGGTATACTACGAGTAACACGCGTCTGTTGGTGGGGCTGGGGGCTTCGGCCATCAGCGACGCAGGGTATGCGTATGGACAGAATAGTAAAAACGTCGAGGAGTATGAGGCAACCGTGGCAGAGCATCAACTGCCCCTGCTGAAAGGGCATGTGCAGACGGATGAGGATAGGTTGTTACGGACGTGTATCCTGGAGATTGCCTGCCAGGGAAAGCTTCGTGCTGCTTTGTTAGAGCAGGCTTCGGATGAAGAGGTTATGTTGGGACTGCGCGCGTTGGCGGCGGATGGGATCGTGAAGATTGCGCAGGAAGGGTTGTTTGTTACGGAGATGGGAAGGGCGTTTGTGCGGAATGTTTGCCATGTGTTTGATAAGCGGATGCGGCGGCTGCAGGTGGGGACGGCACCGGTGTTTAGCAAGGCTATTTGACATTCGTCCTGCGCGCTAACGCTCGCGCCAGTTGCCGACACTTATTTTAAAATCCAGGTGTTTAGAATCGATATAAAGAGTGCCTGATAAAAATCAGGATAGGGGCTAACGGGGGTCATGCGGGGCCGGTGGGGGGCGATCTAATTTTAGGTCATAAAAATTAGAGAATCTAACTGCTAACGCGCATGGAACCTGACAAATTCAGTTACGACAACCGGATCGTCAAAGCCTTTATCATTGCCACTGTGACCTTCGGGTTGGTGGGAATGCTGGTGGGCCTGACGGCGGCAATTCAGCTGGTCTACCCGGTCTTTAACTTCGATCTGCAGTATACGTCTTTCGGGCGGATACGGCCTTTGCACACCAATGCCATCATCTTTGCCTTTGTGGGCAACGCGATGTTTGCCGGCGTCTACTACTCCATGCAGCGTCTGCTCAAGACCCGCATGTTCAGCGACCGTCTCAGCTGGCTTCACTTCTGGGGGTGGCAACTTATCATTCTCGCAGCGGCGATCACGTTGCCGCTGGGTTTCACGACGTCCAAGGAATATGCCGAACTGGAATGGCCGATCGACATCGCCATCACGGTAATCTGGGTGGTCTTCGGCTGGAACATGCTGGGCACGATCATCAAACGGCGCGAGCGCCATATGTACGTGGCCATCTGGTTCTATATCGCCACGTTTATTACGGTGGCGGTACTGCACGTTGTCAACTCGTTCGAAATGCCGGTGAGCCTCTTTAAAAGCTATTCGGCCTATGCCGGTGTTCAGGATGCCCTGGTACAATGGTGGTACGGTCACAACGCGGTGGCCTTCTTCCTGACCACGCCTTTCCTGGGGTTGATGTATTACTACCTGCCCAAGGCTGCCAATCGCCCGGTGTACTCGTACCGGCTCTCCATCATTCACTTCTGGTCGCTCATCTTTATCTATATCTGGGCCGGCCCGCACCACTTGCTGTATACGTCCCTGCCGGACTGGGCGCAATCTCTCGGCACCGTGTTTTCGCTGATGCTCATTGCGCCGTCGTGGGGCGGTATGCTCAACGGCCTGCTGACGCTGCGCGGCGCATGGGACCGGGTGCGCGAAGACCCTGTTCTGAAATTCATGGTCGTGGCCATTACCGCTTACGGCATGGCTACGCTCGAAGGTCCGCTGCTGTCGCTGAAGAACGTGAACGCAATCGCCCACTTTACCGATTGGATCGTGGCGCACGTACACGTGGGCGGGTTGGGCTGGAACGGCTTCCTTACCTTTGCCATGCTGTACTGGATGGTTCCGCGCATGTGGCGCACCAAACTTTACTCGACCCGTCTGGCCAATGTACACTTCTGGCTGGGTACGCTGGGGATCATCTTCTATGCACTGCCCATGTATGTATCGGGTGTCGTGCAAAGCCTGATGTGGAAAGAATTTAATCCCGAGGGTTTCCTGATGTATAAGAACTTCCTGGAGACCACGGTGCAGATCCTGCCCCTGCACGCCCTGCGTGCGATCGGTGGCGCGCTGTACCTCAGCGGTGCCATCCTGATGACATACAACCTGATCAAGACGGCCTATGCCGGCAGCTTCCTGGCAAACGAAGACGCGGAAGCCATGCCGCTCAAAAAAGACTATGTGGCTACCAGCGGTGGCTGGCACCACCGCCTGTTGGAGCACAAACCCGTACTCTTTACCGTGCTGACCTTGATCGCTATTCTGATCGGGGGCGCATTGGAAATGATCCCTACGTTCCTGGTGAAGTCCAATGTCCCTACGATCAGTAGCGTCAAACCCTACACGCCGCTCGAGCTGCATGGCCGCGACATCTATATCCGCGAGGGCTGTGTGAACTGCCACACCCAGATGGTTCGCCCCTTCCGTTCAGAGACCGAGCGCTACGGTGAATATTCGAAGGCAGGGGAGTTCGTCTACGACCACCCGTTCCTGTGGGGTTCCAAACGCACCGGTCCGGACCTGCACCGCGTCGGCAGCAAGTACTCCAACAGCTGGCACTACAACCACATGCTGGCCCCCGACGCAGTGTCTACGGGTTCGATCATGCCGGCCTACCTGTGGCTGTCCGAACAGTCTATCGACAAAACCCAAACCCGCAACAAGATTACGGCGTTGCGCACACTGGGCGTGCCGTATGAAGACGGTTTTGAAGAGATCGCCAACGACGAGCTCGACAAACAAGCGCAATCCATTACGGCGTCGCTGAAGGCCGACGGCATCGAAGTAGCGCCCGACGCCGAGATCATCGCACTCATCTCCTACCTGCAACGCCTGGGTACGGACATCCAGGCGGCCCCGGCCGACGAAGATGTGCTCAGTTCCAATCCATAACACTTACCTATATGTATAAGAACGTATTGCAAAACATCGACAACATAGCGATCTGGCCCGTGGTGTCATTCGTTATCTTCTTCCTCTTCTTTCTGTGCCTGCTGTGGTATGTGTTCACGGCCGACCGCAAGTTCATCGACAAGATGAAGAATCTGCCTGTGGACACTTCCGGCGGCGACGCAATCTCCAACGCTTCTAATGTATAGCGGTATGAAATATTCTTCTATTGCGCTGCTTACAGGAGGCCTGCTGGCCACCACCCCCGCCAATGCTCTTTCCGCAGCCACCGCCCCGGGCTTTTGGGACGATCCGGTCAACCACCCGCTGATGCCACTCTATGCCCTGTCACTGTTTGCCGCGATCGTGGCCATGCTGGTGGTCGTGGTCTGTATCTCGTTGCTGCGCGTGCTGAACGTGCTGATCAACCTGAGCGAAAAAGAACGCGCCGAAAAGCATGGTATTGCGTACGTACCGCGCGGGAGCTTCTGGCAGCAGTTTGTGCAGAAGGCCAACGCGTCTGTACCGCTGACG
Source organism: Dawidia soli (assembly GCF_018598185.1). Taxonomy (GTDB): domain Bacteria; phylum Bacteroidota; class Bacteroidia; order Cytophagales; family Cyclobacteriaceae; genus Ohtaekwangia; species Ohtaekwangia soli. The sequence continues at coordinate 21,841 of NZ_JAHESC010000035.1, read as the reverse complement.
CAGGAGCAGGATATCGACATGGGCCACGACTTCGACGGCATTCGCGAGCTGGACAACCACCTGCCGCCGTGGTGGAAGTGGCTCTTTGCCGGCACCGCCGTCTGGGCCGTGGCATACCTCGTTGTTTACCACCTTTATGGCAACCTGCCGCTGCAGCAGGAAGAGTATGACCAGGAGGTGGCGGTTGCCAACGAGGTGGCGCGTCAGCGTAAGGCTGCCCAACCGGTGGAAGAGATCGACGTCAACGCGCTGAAGTATATCGCCGATGCGGCGATCCTGGAAAAAGGCAAGGGTGTCTTTGCCAACAACAACTGCGGCTCGTGTCACCGCGCAGACGGTGGCGGCAACACCATCGGCCCGAACCTGACCGACGCGTACTGGCTCCACGGCGGGGGCATTCAAAACATCTTCAACACCATTAAGACGGGCGTTGTCGAAAAGGGTATGCCGGCGTGGGGCAAAACGCTGAGCCCGCAGGATGTGCGCGATGTAACCTTTTATGTCATGAGCCTGCAAGGCAGCAACCCGGCTGACGGCAAGGCGCCGCAAGGCGACCTTTTTGAAGAAACGCACGCGGCGCCCGACAGCACGGCGGTGCAGGCATCGCTATAAATCAATAACCGCTCACTGTTATGACCGACGAAGTATATCAATTCAACGAAGAGTTCCGGAATTCCATTGCGACGGTGGATGGACAAGGCAAGCGTGTCTGGATCTATCCCAAGAAACCCTCGGGCTCCTTTCACCGCTGGCGCGTTGCCGTTACCGTGCTTTTGCTGACGATACTCTTCGCCGGTCCTTTTCTTCGCATCGGTGGTCAGCCGTTCCTGCTGCTCAATGTATTCGAGCGTAAGTTCGTCATCCTGGGCCAGGCCTTCTGGCCGCAGGACTTTGTGCTGCTCGCGCTGATCCTCCTGGCGTTCTTTATTTTCATCATCGTCTTTACGCTGGCGTTCGGGCGTGTATGGTGCGGGTGGATGTGCCCGCAGACGTTGTTTATGGAGATGGTCTTCCGCAAGATCGAATATTGGATCGAAGGCGACGCGCCGGCTCAGCGCCGGCTGAACGCGGCACCGCTCAGCTTTGGCAAAGTATGGAAGAAGACGGCCAAGCACGCGATCTTTATCGTAATCTCGGTCATCATTGCGCACACCGTCATGGCCTACATGATCGGCACGGACCAAACGCTGGCCATCATCGGCCAGTCGCCGCTGGACAACCTGGCGGGCTTCAGCGGTCTGGCAGCCTTTACGGTGATCTTTTATGGGGTTTACGCACGCTTTCGCGAGCAGGCCTGTATAGCGGTATGCCCGTACGGCCGCTTGCAAAGCGTGCTTCTTACCAAAGAATCGATCGTTGTGGCGTATGACTGGCTGCGCGGCGAGCCGCGCGGACAACTGCGCAAGAAACATACCGTAGAGGCGCCCAAGGGCGACTGCGTGGATTGCAAGCTGTGCGTTCACGTCTGCCCTACCGGCATCGACATCCGCAACGGCACGCAGCTGGAATGTGTGAACTGTACGGCCTGCATCGATGCCTGCGACGACGTGATGCTGAAGGTGAATAAACCCACGGGACTGATCCGCTATGCTTCCGCCAGCGCGATCGAAAAGGGCAGCACGAAAATATTCACGCCGCGCCTGATGGTCTATTCCGGCGTGCTGCTCGTAATCATCGCGTTGTTAGGATTTACACTGGCCACCCGCTCCGATGTGGAAACGACCGTGCTGAAGGTACCGGGCACCTTGTATCAAAAGCCCGGCGACGGCTATATCTCGAACCTGTACAATGTCGAGTTCATCAATAAATCCTTTGATGATGTACCGGTAACGGTGCGGGTAGAGTCTCCGTCTTTTGCCAAGCTGCAAAAGGTAGATGGCAAGAACATCCTGCTGCCGGCGGAGGGCTTGCTGAAGACGGTGTTTTTTATCCGCATACCCGAAGATGAAATAAAAACGGCCCGTACAGTAGTATACCTGGGAATATACCATCGCGACACCGGCAAACTCCTGGGCAACGCCAAAGTAAAATTCATCGGCCCGGTACGCTCTTCGGCGGACGTCAACAGCCGTCTGAAAGACGAACAGTCACACTAAAACCTTTACTATTATGAACTGGGGAAAAAGTATTATTCTGGCCTTTATCTTGTTCGCAACATTCATTGCTGTTCTGGTCACTGTCTGCATGCGGCAGGACGTAAGCCTGGTTACAAAAGATTATTACCAGGAGGAGCTGAAATATCAGGACCAGATCGAGCGCATGGCCAACACGGCGGCATTGCCTGACAAACCTGTGATTTCCGCATCGGCGCAGCACGGGCTAACGCTTTCGTTCGACCAGCTGCCCAACATTGAAGCGGGCAAGCTAACGCTGTTCTGCCCGGCCAACGCGGCCGCCGACAGAACCTTTGTGCTCCAGGCTACGCCCGAGACGACACAAGTATTCGGTAGCAACCTGCCGCAGGGCATGTATCGCGCACGTATGACGTGGCGCATGCAGGGCCGCGAATTTTATCTCGAAGAGATCGTTCACCTTTAACACTATACCGATGTGGCTCACCGCGCTGATCATAGGCCTGGCAGGAAGTATTCACTGCGCGGGCATGTGCAGTCCCCTGGCCATGGCGGCCACCGTGCGCAACGCCCGCGTGTGGCGTGCGCGCTTGCTGTACAATGGCGGCAGGATCTTTACTTACGCCGTCATCGGCGCCACCATCAGCAGCGTAGGCGCCTGGTTGCCATTGGGCAATTTCCAAACGATAACGTCCCTCGTCATCGGCCTGGCATTATTGCTGATGGCTGTTACCGGCACATATGCCTGGAAAATACCCGTGCTCTCCAGCGCCTGGGTCCGGCTGGCATCGTTTCTCAAAATACGGTTTGGCGTGTTGCTTCAGCGGAAAGGCCTGCTGACAACGACATGGCTCGGCATGTTAAACGGGCTGCTGCCGTGTGGTCTTACCGCGGTAGCGTGGTCTTATTGCATCACGCTGCGGGGTCCGCTCGATGGTTTTAACTTTATGTTGCTGTTCGGCCTGGGCACCGCGCCGGCCATGATCGGGCTGCCCTCGGTATTCCAGTGGGTCGCCCGTTCCTTTCCTGTCTCCCCCCGTGCATTGACCACGGGGTTACTGGTCGTATCGGCTGTGCTGCTTATTGCGCGGGTGTACTTCGCACATCCCGCGCCCGTCGCCGCGAATCCGGGAACGGATATCGTGGTGTGCCGCTAACGCGCTACGTTCCAGCGCACCACTTTCTCCAGCTTGGCAGCCTGCATGATGCGAATCTTGCCGCCTTCGATCTCGATCAGTCCTTCGTCCTTAAAATCCGACAGTACGCGGATCACCGACTCCGACGCCGTGCCGACGATCTTGGCCAGGTCGTCACGCGAGATCTGTATGTTCTGCCGGGCGTCGCGCAGCTGCTCTACCTTGAGTAACGCTTCGGCCGTACGTTGGCGCACGGAGTTATAGGCCAGGTGTAAAAGCTGGTTCTCCTGCTCGGCTACTTTCTTGCAGAGCAGCGAAATAAAGCTGGACGATACATCGGGGTGTGCCTGGAAGAGCGTCAGGAAATCGTGACGGGGTATGACGATCAATTCGCAGTCCGTCATGGCAATGGCCGACTCGTGGTATACATTGCCCGACAATACCGCCTCGAAGCCGAAGAAGTCGTTGGCATTATAGATGTTGGTGATCAATTCTTTTCCGTCGGGGTGCGACTTGAAGACTTTCACGCTGCCGGTACGCACAAAGTATACATACAGCGGCGTATCGCCTTCTGCAAAGATCTCTGCTTTCTTCTTAAACGGTTTTATTTTTTTGTCTTTGCACAGATCCTCCAGGCGTAATACCTGGCGGGCGTCGCGAATAAAGTTTTCGAGCCCTTCTTCGGTTGTGTCATAGAGCTTGCGTTGCAGGTCGCTTTTGCGCAGGCGGGCTTCGATGGCGTTGAGGAGCTCGGTATCGTCAAAGGGCTTGGTGAGGTAGTCGTCGGCACCCAGATTCATGCCTTTGCGTATGTCGGTCTTTTCGGTCTTGGCCGTCAGGAATATAAACGGGATGCCGGCGGTCTCGTCCTTTTTACTCAGGATGTGCAGCACACCGTAGCCGTCCAGCTCGGGCATCATGATGTCGCAGATAATGAGGTCTGGTTTTTCTTGCATGGCCAGCTCTACGCCGTTCTTGCCGTTGGGTGCTGTGACGACGTCATAGCCGGCCAATGTTAAGATCTCGCCGGTGTTCTCACGCACGTCGACGTTGTCTTCAATCAACAGAATTTTCTTCATACTTATCTGGAATTACAAGGGTGAATATACTGCCGGTTCCGGCTTCGCTGGTAAAGCTGATGCTGCCGCCGATCAGGTCGGCATAGCGTTTCACGATGTTGAGCCCCAGGCCTGTGCCCTGCACCTGGCCGGCATTGCTCGCCCGGAAGAACCGATCGAACAAATGTTTCTGATCGTCTAGGGGTATACCGATGCCTTCGTCGCGTACAGAAAAGGAGACCCGGTCTGTATACCGTTGACATTCGATAAAAATGCGTTTGCCTGCATCGGAATATTTGCTGGCGTTGGAGATCAGATTAAAAAGAATGTGGCGCAGGATGCGCGGGTCTGAATAGATCGGCTGCTCGGTAGGCTGGCAAAGCAGCTGGATCTGTTGCTGCTCTTTCAGGACCGGGCTGATCTCTTCTTTCACCTCTTGCACAAACGGCGCGAGCTCTATGCGCTCGCGCGACACTTCGATCTTGCCTTCTTCAAGGCGGCCGAGCGACAGGAGGTCGTCGAGGATCGATGTAAGATGATTGACCGATGTCTTGATGCGCTGCACATGCTTGTGTACTTTCTCCCGGTCCTGCCTTTCGCTGTACTGCTGGATGAGCGATGCGGAGCTTAGTATCGCGCTGAGCGGCGTACGAAACTCGTGCGAGGCGATCGACACAAACTTCGACTTCAGCTCGTTCAGCTCCCGCTCTTTGCCCAGCGCGTGGTGTGCGTCTTCTTCCGCACGCTTACGGTCCTGCACTTCCTTCTCCAACGCCTCCACCATGCCATTCAGCGCCTGGGTGCGGCTCTCTACTTTCTTCTCCAGCTCGACGGCATAGACGATCAACTGCTCTTCGCTACGCCGCAGCGCATCTTCCGATTTTTTGCGTTGGGTGATATCGCTGATGAAGGCCATGACGTACAGCTTTCCCTTCAGGTGTGTATAGCTGAGGCTGATCTCCACAGGGAACTCGCGTTTATCTTTTCGCAAGGCCGTCAGGTCGCGGCCCACGCCCATGCGGCGTGGCTCGGGGTGTGCATTAAATTCCCGGCGAAAGGATAAATGCCGGCCGCGGTAACGCTCAGGCAACAGAGCCTCCAGCGACATGCCGTTCATCTCGTTCTTCTCATAACCAAAGAGGTGCTCGGCCACGGCATTGGCGGTGATGATCTTTCCGGCCTCGTCGACCATCAGGATACCCTCCGACATGCTTTGGAAAATTTCCCGAAAGGCATCGTTCGACTCAAAGGATATAGGAAGTGCGTTTTCCATTGTACAAGTATTGTAATTACCGGCAAACACGAATATGACAAAAATCAGCTAGAGGATTGACTTAAATCGGCGATAACCTTTTAAAAGAGGCCTAAGTTCGTACGTGAATACCCAACGTGTGAAAACGCATACTGAAAATATCCCCCTTACCAGCCGCCGGATCCTGTGCGCGGTCGACTTTTCGGAGTCGTCGCTGCATGCCCTGCGGTGGGCCGTTAGCCTTGCCCGGCAGTTCGATGAGCACCTCACCATTCTCTATACCTACCGGCTCATCAAACCTACGCAGGGCCACGCCCTGGAAATGAAAAAGAAGATCGAGGAAGACTCGCTCCAGCATTTCCGGGTACTTGAAAAAGAATACCTGGCAGACCCGTTGTTGTCCTACGACTTTCAGATGGAGATCGGTTTCATGGCCGACCGTATTACAGACCAGCTACGCCACAACCACATCTCGTTCCTGGTCATGGACAAAAACATGCACGCCGTCAACAAGGAAATGTTCGACGACCTGTTGGGCCGTCTTTCCATCCCCCTGGTGTTGGTGCCATAGCCTTCATTATTATTTCAGCGGCGAAACGCCCACACCTTCGTGTGTGATCTTTACCGGCTTGATCAGTCCCTGCTCGTCAAAATACATACGGTCCACGCACGTCACCCGGTGGTCGCGACCGGTATCGCCCAGCGGGCGGCGGTGATAGACAATATACCACAGATCTTTTTTCTCGTCATGGATCACCGAGTGATGCCCGGCGCCGGTCGCCACGGCGGCATCCTGCTGCAGGATCTTGCCGATGCGTTTGAACGGGCCGAAGGGTGAGTCGGCAATGGCATAGGCTACCGAATAGTCGGGGCCGCCCCAGCCTCCTTCCGACCACATGAAATAATATTTATTGTTGCGGATAAACATGAAAGGTCCTTCTACATAGCCCTCGGGGGTGATCGACTTAAACACCTCACCGTCGGCAAAAGGTATAAAACCGGTGAAGTCGTCTTTCAGACGTGCAACATTGCAATGACGCCAGCCGCCGTAGAAAAGATAATACGATCCGTCCTTGTCTTTAAAAGCAAACTGATCGATGGGTTGCGCGCCGTGGTGGAACTTATCGATAAGGGGTTTGCCCAGCAGGTCTTTAAAAGGGCCTTCCGGTCGGTTGGCTACGGCCACACCGATACCACCGTGCTCCTGATCATTCTGAATATCGTTTGCACCAAAGAACAAATAATACTTGCCCCCTTTGGCGATGACCGACGGTGCCCACACGGCGCGGCGCGCCCATTTTACGTTGGCCGTATCGAGCACATGCGCGTGCTTTTTCCAGTGCACCAGGTCGCGTGACGAGAACGCATCAAAGAATACCTGCTCGTCGTAGGGCGCCGAATAGGTGGGATATATCCAATACTCCTTGCCGAAGACAATCCCTTCAGGGTCAGCATACCAGCCCGGAAACACGGGATTGCCCGGCGCGGGCATGGATGATTGTGCCGTTACGGAAAATGCTACACCCGAGCAGAAAAGAAAAAGAACGATATTCTTCATGTAAACCGTTAATAATTCATTATTAGAAAAACCGTGGAATGGGGAACATATTGCCCCGGGGCGTACAAACGTTTTTGCACGCTACGCTGCCAAAGCTAAAAAAGCTGCGTGGTTCGTCACACACGTCCGGGCACAAAGTTTTCAGATCGTGCGGCGTGTTCGCGAAATGATTGTCCATGAGCGATTTGCCTCCGCGACGAAACGAGCCCTTTGAAGCAATATATTGAAATACATTTTAAAATAGTACTCCCTGATTTTATATCATTTTTCTAATTATGCCTCCCTATGAGCAACCCCAAGACTTTTTCAACTACCGAAAACGAAGTGACCGACATTATCGACGTCATTCGTAAGCTACGCAACGACCTGATCAAAGACTTCCTGGACGAACGAAACCTCGCGACCTACGTAGCGGATCATTACAAGATCGCAGACCTTACGCCGGTGAAGGTGGAGTTTATCAAGGGAGAATTGAAGAAGATGCTGATCGCGCCCGTAGACGTGGAGTGGTATAAGCCCATCCTCGACGACTTTGGTACGACCGGCAGCGCGGCCCTTTCCGAAGGGAACGAAAGGCTGTTCTACAAGGAGATCGAGAACATGCTGAAAAGGTTTATTTATTAACAGCCCTTGTCTGTTAATAACAAAAGCCGCCTCTTCGCGAGGCGGCTTTTTTGTTTTGTCTGCTAAAACAAATTCAGTTGTCCACCTCGCGGTGGCCTGGCGCGTCCGAACACGGTGCGGCCGTCGTATTTCCAGGATTCGCTACGCTCCTTTTCGATCACCGCGTGCAGGTTTGTATTGGGCACAAAATCTTTTTCGGCACGATACGATAATTCTGAAAGACTGCGAATGGCTTGCTGACGATCGGTCTCTCCTATTTTGGCCCGCGCCACCGCTACCTTCAGCGTCGAGATCGTTTCGTCGTATACTTTCAGCGGCACCGGAAACGGGTGTCCGTCTTTGCCGCCGTGTGCGAATGAAAAGCGCGCAGGGTCGCTAAAGCGCGACGGCGTGCCATAGATCACTTCGCTGACCAGTGCGAGGGACTGCAAGGTGCGCGGCCCGAGCCCCTCCAGCAACAACAGCTCTTCAAAGTCTTTGGGCGTCTTCTCGTGCGCCAGGTACAGCATCGCGCCGAGGCGCTTCAGGTCTACATCTTCCGTGCGCACATCGTGATGCGAAGGCATGACGAGTTGCTGGATCTCGCGCATCATGGCGGCAGGCGACTCTTTCGTCATACCGAGAATGGATGTGCGGGCACCGTCGGCGTCGTGCGCCACCATGTTTACGATCTGCCCCTGGCTTTCGCCGCAGATAGAGGTGTGCGGCTCATCGACAAAGGATTGCAGCGATGCCGAGTGCCAATGATACCGTCGCGCGGTGCCGCTGGCGGGGCTCATGCCTTGTTGTACCACCGCCCATTGCCCCTCGTCGCTGACCACGAACGAGTGCAGGTATAATTGAAAGCCATCTTGCACGGCAGTGTTGTCTACTTTTGCGCTCAGCTTGCTGCAGCGCACCAGGTAGTCGCCGGGGAGACCGGTGCGCTCGGCCACCTGCAGTAGCTCGGCCGGCGTCTCACGCGACTGTTTGCCCTTGCCGCCGCAGATATAAAGGCCCAGCGCTTTCGCATGGGGGTTGATGGCGCGCTTCAATGCGCTCATGACCGCCGTGGTAATGCCGGAGGAATGCCAGTCCATGCCCAACACGCAGCCCAGGCTTTGAAACCAGAACGGGTCGCTGAGACGTCGCAGTACCTCGGCTTTGCCGTATTCTGCCAGGATCGCTTCGGTAATGGCCAACCCGAGCATACTCATCCGCGCGGCAAGCCACGGCGGTACGGCGCCATAGTGCAACGGCAGATCTGCCGATCCCGATCGTTTAAGCGTAGACATTCATTCAAAGGTACGGGTTAAAACAGAAACCTGTTTTTTATTTCCACGCAATACCCGGCTCCCGCGGGCGTTGTTAGAACAGGTTGGCACAGTTATTTATTATTATCTGGCATAACGCTTCAAACAAAGCGTTTATAAAAAGAACATCGCCGTGAAACAAGAATAGCAGCGATCTTCTACTTAAAAGAGGCCTTAGAATAGAGAATAAGGATAAATAATGGTTAGGTTAGGTGACTTAAAGGCTGCTGCAAAGCAGCCTTTTTGTATTATAAGACAGTCCGACAGGTTAAACATAAGTGTGTATTTTGAGTGATCTTTTACACACTTTTTCAACAATTTGTAGAATATTCTCCGATACAATCTTCCTATAAACTAAGAAGAGCCATCCGCCGACTGTCGGATGGCTCTTCCGTTGAGAAGTAATTCCGGACTTAGTCTTTCGAGAACTCGCCGTTAGCAGTAAGCTCCACTTCGTCGCTTACCATGGTGCCGGGAGTGCCCGCGCCGATGCCGAAGTCAGAACGCTTCAGTGTACCGGTAGCTTTGAAGCCCGCGATGGTCTTCTTGGTGTACGGATGCACGCCTGTGCCGCCCAGGGTCAGGTCGAGTGTAATCGGCTTGGTCACCCCGTGCAGGGTCAGGTCACCTACCAGTTTGTACTTCTTGTCGGCTACCTTCTTGATAGAAGTGCTTTTGAAGGTCAGGGTCGGGAATTTGGCTGCATCGAAGTAATCAGGATTCTTCAGGTGGCCGTCACGCTGTTCATTGTCGGTGTCGATGGTGTTTACGTCGGCGGTCAGTTCAAATACAGCGTCCGTAAAATCGGCTTTGCTGGAAGTGATCTTTGCGTCCACTGTTTTGAAGCTACCGTCTACGGTAGAAACCATCAAGTGGGTTACGCTGAAGCCCAGCTTAGAGTGTGCTTTGTCAAAGCTCCAGGTTTGTCCGAAGACTACAGCACCTGACAATAACAGGAAGGTGACTAATACGCTTTTTTTCATAGATTTGTATGAAGTTGGTTACTATAAGTAACTCAAAGCTATTTGGTAACTACCAACGGCACAAGCAGAGACAAATACTTACGTCAGGCACATGGGGGTAACTATTACTGAGAATCAACCAGTTGAGCGCAGAAAAAAAATTGCAAAAATCCTGGAGGAGAAGGCCAACGGCCTGTGTCCGGTGCACGATTTCCTGATCCATTTTGCGAACAAGTGGTCTATGCTGGTGGTCCTCAACCTGGGCTACGCCGGCAGTCCGCGCTTTAACGAGCTCAAGTCGCGCGTGTCGGGCATCTCGCAGCGCATGCTGACGGTGACCCTCCGTTCGCTGGAAGAAGACGGCCTGGTGACCCGGCAATTATACCCTGAGATCCCGCCCCGCGTGGAATACCAACTCACGCCGCTGGGCAAAAGCCTGCTGGACGTCATGATGGGACTGGGTGAATGGGCCGCGAAGCACGAAGCGGAGATCGCCAAAGCACGCAAGAAATTTCGCAGCCGCCATGCCGACTGATCTACACATATAGCGGTAACATTCTTTTCGTTGACTTACTATCTATCGGGTAGGTCTTCTACTCTCCATCGGTCATTTTACAGCGCGCGGCCTTGATTTCGCAACGTCTAATTTAAACCGCTTCTAAATAGTGATATATTGCCGGCCTGAACCGACACCGGCTACCCTTGTCATTACTGAATCTATATAGCGATGAACGTCTTCTGCGCCTGCTGCAAGCCGGCGACGAGCGGGCTTTTAAGATCATCTTCGATCGCTATTGGGACCCGGTATATACTGCCTGCTACCGCGGCACCCGCGCGCGGGAAGAGTCGCGCGAGATGACCCAGGACATCTTCAAGTCGTTGTGGGAAAGACGCGAATCGTTGCTGGTGGCCGGTACGCTAAGCGACTACCTCGGCAAGGCCGCCCGGTATCAAACCTATAATTATTACCGGAATCTGAAAACGGAGAAGCGGCACCTCGATTGTTTCTTTCTGGATTACTGCGGGGAGGAAAATTGCACGGAGAACCAGGTGTTGTACCGGCAGCTGGAAGACCGGTTGGGGGAATTGGTGGATAAGTTGCCTTGTCAGTGCAAGAGGGTGTTCCTGATGAGCCGTAGTGAGAACCTGACACATAAAGAGATCAGCGAACGGCTGAATATTTCCACCAGTACGGTGGAATATCATATTGGAAACGCGTTGCGGTACCTGGCAAAAGAGCTGCAGGAATCGTAGCAACTCCCCCGCTCCCAGGCTGCAAAAAGGGAGATCACCCGTATCATACCCGTATCAAAGCCCTACATTACCCGTATCAAAGCCCTACATTACCCGTATCAAAGCCCTATATTACCCGTATCAAAGCTATACCAGCCATATACATGCGCTATCCCTGACATAGGGAAACCGGTATACGGGGCTAGCCAGCCAGCGCAATAGCCTACCCGGTCCTGGTTCCCTGTTCCTCCCCTGTTAAAGGTATTTTTTAGGAAAATCGCAGTTTTCCTAAAAAGCGCGCTGTGGTGATCGCAGTTCCGGGGTATAGTCATACGTGGGCATTATCCCGCCGCGTATGGAAAACATCACACCGGAACTGCTGGAGAAATATTTTAAAGGGCTTTGTACACCCGACGAAGCGGCGCTTGTTATGCAGGCATTGGCTGGTAAGCATGCCCCCGCGCCGTTGCCGGATGATCACGATGTTTTTCGCGGTGTCGACAAACGTGCATTACAGAATGAGATCTGGAAACAGGTGCAACCGCCTGCACAGCCTAAAAGGGCCATACACCGCCGGCTGCCGTTGCAGATCGCGGCGTCGCTTTTGCTTATCGCCGCCGCGATGGGTATCCTCTATCAGTATCGCTCCGCGTTTGTAGCTGCCGACACCCCGCCTGCGCTGGCGGCCAGCCGCGTGATACAGGCTGCCCGTGGTGAAAAAATCCGCCTGACATTGCCCGACGGCACGATCGTGCACCTGAACTCGGGGAGCACACTGACGATACCGGAGAAGTTTACCGACACGGCGCGCATCGTTCATCTTTCGGGCGAGGCCTATCTGGAAGTGGCCCGGGATGCTTCGCGTCCTTTCTCTGTGTTGACGTCCAGAACGACGGTGCGCGTCCTCGGCACCGTCTTTCGTGTAAAGGCTTACCCGGATGAGGCCAGCACCACCGTGACGGTAGAGGAAGGCAAAGTACGTGTATCGGATGCAGCGGGTTATCATGTATTGCTTACCCGCGATCAGGGTGTTACTTGTCTGCCGAATGGAAAGCCGCTGACTGTACAAAGCGTATACGCGGCTAACTATACTGCCTGGCGGCATGGCACGCTCATCTTTAAAGACGAGTCGCTGTCCGAAGTAGCCGCCATTCTCGCGCGCTGGTACAACATACCGGTGCTTATTCAGAATAAGAAAATTGCGACGCATCGTTTTACCGGCCGGTTCACCAACAACCCTGCGCTGGCCACTGTGCTGAAAGAGCTCAGCACGGTAATGCAATGTCAATACGAGCTGAACGACAAACGGCTGATTCTATACTAAGAACGACCGATCCATGGGTGCGATGACGACAACACGTTTTATGAAATTCATACCGGCCGGGTCTGCCGCGGTTTGTACCTGGTTCGTCGTGGCAAGCCTGCACGTCGGCGCAGCCACCCTACCGTCCGATGGCATTCTCGATAAGAAGATCACCTTGCGGTTGAATGATCTGCCGCTCGGCGATGCGCTCGACGTTATCGCCAGCCAGGTCGGCTGCTCTTTTTCCTATAGCAGCACATTGTTGGGTGGGAACCGCCGCGTTACGGTACACTATACCGATATGCCTTTACGGGATGTGCTCGCCGACCTGCTGCGCGATACGCTGGGCAGCATACAGGTGCACGGCAGCAGGATATTGCTGGTCGCGGCGTCTGCACACGTCGAAGGAAAGATCACAACGGCCGAAGGCGACCCGATACCCTTTGGCACCGTGCGGGTGGACGGCAAGCCTTATGGCACTACTTCGCGCGAGGATGGATCGTTTACCCTGCGTGTACCCGACCCGGGGCCGTGTGTACTGGTGGCTACCGCGGTGGGGTATGAGCCGTTGAAAAAAACATTGACGATCGCGCCCGGACAATCATTGCAGCTCGCGTTCACCCTGCACGAGGCAACGGTGCAGATGAATGAGGTCCTTGTCACCGCCGACCGCATGCTAACGTCCACAGCTACTCGCACGGCGGTGCCGGTGCGTGACCTGCCGATGCCCGTGATGATCATCGAGGGCCGGCAACTGGAAATGATGGGAAGCCGCCGCCTGCACGAGGTGCTGCAAGAGCAGACAGGCCTGGCGCTGACGACCGACCCGAGCGGTGCCTCCAGTGCGCTGGGATTACAAGTACAGGGATTCGACGCCTCGTATACCATGATCATGATCGACGGCCAGCCGCTGATCGGCCGCAACTCGGTGGGCATTCTCGATCTCTCACGCATTACCATCGCCAACATCGAACGTATCGAGATCATCAAGGGCACCTCCGCCGCCGTCTATGGCAGCGATGCGCTGGCCGGCGTAGTCAACATTATTACGCGCAGGCAGCCCATCGACGGTCCGAACGGCACGGCGGCGTTGCGTTACGGCACCAACCAAACGCTCGACGCTACCTTCGACGGCAGCATGCCCTGGCTGGACAAACGCGCCGTGACATCCTTCTCGACCAACTTCTATCGTACCGACGGTTTTGATGCGGCTCCCGAAACACCGGGTAAAACGTTGCCGCCGTTCCACAGCTATTCGCTGCAGGGTAAAACGCAATACCGTCTGGCACCGGCTACGCTCCTGACCGGCTCGGCACGGTTTGCGTCGCGCCGGCAGCACAATCAATACGACCTCGATCGCATCGGCCGGCGCGAAGACAAGAACCTGGAGCAAGATGTCAATGCCACAGCGGTTCTTCAAAATACCTTGCGCGGAAAGTTCGACCTGCAAACGCAATACTACTTCACGCAGTACACCGCCCGGGCAACTTCTACCGACCTCGACAAAGATGTACGTGTGAATGAGAACAAATTCCAACAATACTTCCACCGCGTAGAGTCGTTTGCGAGCTACAATCCCTGGCCGACGTTAAAAGCCACGGCCGGCATCGGCGGCAACGCCGAAATACTCCAGGCCTCCCGCTATGGCAACCGACGCGACATGGAAACCGGCTTTGCTTATTTGCAAACACACTACACACCCACCGACAAGACGGGCATCCTCGCCGGTGTGCGGTATGATGTCCATAGTCTGTATGGCCAGCAGGTAAGTCCGCGCCTGGGCATCCGATATACCGTTAACGACTGGCTGGTGCTGAAGGCCACGGCAGGCACCGGCTTTAAAGCGCCCAGCTTCCAGCAATTATACCTGGCCTTCAACAATCCCTCCGCTGGATACACCGTCCTCGGAGCGTCTGTGTTCGACCAGGAAGTGGCCCGCATGCAAGCGGCGGGTGAGATCCAGGAGCTATACCCGGTCGCTGAACAGATCGGCAACCTGAAGGCCGAGCGCTCCCGTTCGTTCAACGCTGGTTTTGTATGGCAGCCCGTTCACGATGTCACCCTCGAAGTGAACGCCTTTCGAAACGATATCCACAACATGATCCTGGAAGATCTGGTGGGCGTCAAGCAGAACAGAACGCAACTATACTCCTATCGCAACATCGACCGTGCCTTTACGCAAGGGCTGGAGACCACGGTCGCGTGGGCCGTCACCCCGGAGCTGCAATTTTCTGTGGGCTACCAATTGCTCTACGCGAAAGACCAGGGCATTGTAGACAAGCTCAAAAAGGGCGAGGTGCAGCTGCGCACACCCGAGGGCCGCATCCGTACGGCAAGACCTTCCGACTACTTCAACCTGACCAGCCGCTCGCGCCACATGGCCAATGCCAAGATTTTTTATGAACACAAGGCGCGCGGCATCAGTGCCAGCGTACGGGCAACATACCGCGGCAAGTATGGCATGGGTGATCGTAATTACCCCAACCTGTTTATCGATCCCTATGACCTGTATGCCGACGGCTATGTATTACTCAATGCCACCGTCGAAAAACGACTGATTCAAAAACGGCTGGGCATCCAGCTCATCTGCGATAACATCACGGATTACAACGACAGCCTGATCCCGAACCTGCCTGGCCGGCAACTTATTACCGCGCTGTCGTGGCGCTTTAACAAAAATGATTGATATGCGTTACATCTCTCCCTTTCCAGAACTCTTCCGCCATACGCCCTGGTGCCTGCTCGTCGTCCTGCTGGCGGCATGTTCCGACGGTGACGACGACACCCATACAACCCCCGTGGTCCTGACGCCCCTGGATACCTACACCAGCATAGATGAACGAACCAGTACCCTATACATCAAAGACCTGCCGGGTTCCGTCGGCAATACGTATGAATCGGGTCACATTCCCATCTTTTTCAACCTGGAGGACCATGCCATCATCAACCCGCACGATACCGACGGTGCGTGGCTCACCTTGCCCCAGGGGAAAGCGCAAGATAACCACTGGGATGTGTGCTTTAGCGGCATCTACAACTCGTACATTACTTTCAACAACGGCACCATAGCAGATACCCCGGGATATGGTGGTACGGGCCAGGGCGGTATGGTTGTGCTCGATGCGCTATTCGACGAGCTCGACGAAGCACCCGCCGATGAAGTCTTCGACGCCTTCATGGCTGAACAGACTTCTTCCGGCTGGCACGACTTCCCGGTGGGCCACAAGGGTTGGTACTTCTATAGCCTGCAAAGCCACATCATGTCGGCCATCAGCGGTGTGACCATCGTCGTTCGCACCGGCGACGGCAAGTTTGCCAAGCTGGAGATGAAGACCCTTTACCTGGGCGACCCCGAAAACCCGACGGTCAACACGCCGGCACCGTATTTCACCTTCCGGTATTTTTTGCAAGCGGATGGCAGCCGGAATCTTTCCACACGATAAACCCATAATATCCATACCGTACCCTTACACTATGTTATATTCATTCCGACGTACCGCGCAACACCGACTATTATATACGTTCATTGCTTTCTTCGTCCTGGCGGCGTGCTCGTCCGACGATCCAGCGCCGGCGGACGAAGCAGATGACCCGGACAACGACGTGCCCGTCACCGGCATTTATACTATCGCGAACCTGGCGGCCGACACACTGGCCACCTCGTCCGGCAACGCCACGCCCCTGTACTACAGCCTGGAGCAAAACAAGGCCGTTCCCGCATCACAAGTACAAACCGCCAACTGGGACATCGCTTTCCTGAGCATTTACAACAGCAGCATCGCGGCAAACAACGGCTCCGCCACCTCCTCGCCGGGTTACGGCGGCCCGGGTAAAGGCGGTCTATACCTGTTGCAATACGAAGACATCGACGAACAGTATTACGACGAGGGCGGCAAGCCGCTGAAAGCGCTGCCCGCCCGCAGCCTCTTCGAGGATGCTTTCAACCGCACAACCTCGGTCGCTGTTGCCGATGAGGATTTCCTGACGGGCAAGCGTATCGACCTCGACTACTTTGGTGGTACAAAGAGCGGCTGGGCCTATTACGACTTCTACGGACAGATGTACCCCGACCGGCCATCCGACGAGAAAGCGCATATCTGTTACGCCTTGCCGCGACCTATCCTGGTGCGCACAGCCAGGGGCAACTATGCCAAGGTGATCCTCTACAGCATGTACAAAGGTGCTCCGGAAGATCCGGACCGTTCGCACAAGGCCGGGTTCCTTACCTTCAAATATGCCATTCAGAAAGACGGTTCCAAAAACCTCGACATCTCCGAAACCAACTAATCGACAAAGCGATCACTTCCATGAACTATATCCATAACATCCTCTCCCCGGCATTGCTGGCGCTCGGCCTCCTGGCCGCGTGTACCGACACCGAAACAGTCGAACCGCCGGCGCCGCTTGCCAATCGTATCCTCACGTATGAAGTTGCCAACACAGCAGCCCCGCTCTATGGCGCTGTTAATGATCAGGACTCGACCATCAAAGTGTATCTGCCCTATTTCTATTATCTCACAGTGCTGGAAGGAAACGTAACGGTATCGGAAGGCGCCACAGTTACGCCCGCCAGTGGCACGCTGCTGCGAAACGTACCCGCCATCGCCAAGGGCGACACCACCGTATTTTATGACGTGACGGCGGCGGACGGCAGCTCCAACCGCTACAGGCTCCTGGTAGACACCCGTCAACCCACGCTGGTCGTTGACGAACTCACGACTGATCCGGAGACACCGGCGGCATTCTATAGCTCGGTGATGTACAAAGGCACACCGATCTATTCAGGCCTGATGCTGACGGGCAAGAATCTCTTCAAAACCGCGCAAGGAAATGTACTGGCCAAGGTCACGTTCATTGCCGAAGACGGCACCGAAATGCCGGCCCTCGATGTCGCCTCCAATGAATCTATTTCCCTGATGGTAACGCTGCCGCTCAATACGGATCTGCCCAACGGCCTCTATACGATCCGCGTCGATTGTTATAGCCAATCGGTCACGCTTAAAAACCCCGTTCAAATTACTTCACCGCTTTAATCGAATAAAACAGTCCCTATGATGCGCTTCTCCCTACACGCAACCTTCTCCGGCGCCTGGCTGGCGATGGCGTTACTCGTCGCCACCGCCTGCGATACCGACTACGAAAATGCGCCTTATCCATATAAAGAACTGATGGCATTCTCCTTCGACGCCAACGGCACCACGGTCGAGGCCGCCATCGCCGACGGGCAGATCCTGCTATACTGGCCGCACGCGCTGGCCCTTCCAGCCTCGATCACGCCGCTGCTCGCCGTTTCCGAAAAAGCATCTGTTACGCCGGCTTCCGGTACAACCGTTCCGCTGCAAGACAATGTTACTTACACGGTCACCGCCGAGGATGGCAGCACAGCTACCTATACGTTAAAAGTCGTCGTCAACCAACCGCCATTGTCCCTGGATGAGGAAAACCCTACGATCGTATGGTTCGGCCGGCTGGCCGATATCCGCGGCACGAACATTCTGCTCGACGCCAGCCGTACCGCGGTATCGCTCATTGCTGCCAATGGCGAAGAGACCCCGGTAGCCATCGATACGATCGTCGACGCGCTCGCCACAGGCTTTGGCTCGAACATACTCGCTCAGATCCCGGAAGAAGGCGCCGCGCTCGACACGGGCTGGTATAAGATCAAAGTCGTAACCGGTGTACGGACGGCGACTACCACCGAGCCGGTGCTTTATATACGATACCCCTATCCGACCTTCGACGCGATCACCAGCGCCATCACTGTGCACCCAGGCGAGACCTTTACATTGCATGGAAAAAATTTCCGCCAACTGGAAGACGCCCGGGTAATGGTACAAGACGGCTCGGAGGAATACTATACGCTCACCCAGGTGAGCTTTACACCAAATGAAATAACGTATCGTGTGCCCGACGATATGCCGGTACGGGAATATGCCACGATCTTACCGGGTATAACGGACACCTTCAGCGGCTTTTTTGAATATTCCTACCAATTGAATGGATTTCCGAATGTACATCCTCAACTCATTGTAACCGAATCAGAAAAATAACATGCATCAGCCATCTCCCTCGAATACGGGGTAGCGAAAGATAAAACCAGCAACTGTCTATCGTAGCCGCAATCTTCGTAGAAAAGAAGAAGCCGGGCATTGCGACTGCCCGGCTCTTACGATCTCCGAAGTTAAATAAATCGTAAACATTGAACCGTTAAAAGACAATGAAAACAAAATCAACTCCCGCTCCGGAAACCGGACGCAATTTAGCAAAAAGCATGAACAGCGTTGCACGCGTATGCGCTGTAGCCCTGGCTGTTATTTTCACCGCCTGTCAGGAAGACGAGATCACTCCCACGGATCCGTCCCTGAAACACCAAACCGTTGCAGCCAGCCCGATCGCCGGCGGTGCCGCCGTAAGCTTTACGTCGGCTTCCACCTTTGGTACTGTACGCCTGGACAATGCCGGCGTGTACTACGTAGAGGACTTTTTCCAGGGTACTCCGGGCACCGGCACCGACCCGCACGTACCGAACGCCACGTATTATTATCGTTTTGACCTCATCGACGGCGGTACATCCTCAAACTATGTACTGAAATTCGGCGGCACGGCCAACGGCGACATCACCGTGGGCACGGGTTATACGCTGGCGTATACCACCACCAACTTCAACTCCGTTACCAGCAGCACCGCGACAACAGCCGTAAGCGGCGCCTTTGGCTATAACAATATCACCATGGGCACGCCGACGTCTTTCACGGTTAACCCGCTGCATCCGGGCTGGTACAACTACAACATCGTGAACCACATTGTGTACCCGCTCGCCGACAACGGCGGTAGTGTAACACTGGTAATCACACACACTGCCAGCGGTGTGAAGTATAAGCTCGAACCACAGGATATTTATCAGGGTGGTATCCCGAACTCGGCTACCCCTCCGAACAACTATCCGTACCTGAAATTCCGTTATAAGCAACTTTAATCAAATGCTTCAAGCGGCTCCCTGAAGCTGGTTGCTGGTCTAAGAACGTTCTGGCCTTCGGGCCGGAACGTTCTGTTATAAAGAACAATGCCGATGACACAAATACATCACCCGCTCCATTCGCTCACCATCATGTTCAGCATGATGCTGTTCGTGATGGGCGCATGCCAGGATGATGATACAGGCTTGCACATCCTCCGGGGCACACGGGTAGAGCAGACGGCCGATTCCCTCTATCTTTATGCGCGCGAGCTGTACCTGTGGTACGACGCCCTTCCGGAGTATACGGCTTTTGATCCACGTCAATACGTAGCCGGAGGCAGCAGTCTTGAAAATTTGCACACTGAGCTGTTTGCGCTGACGCAGTATGCTATTGATCCTACTACCGGAGCGGGTTATGAAACATCTTCCACACCCGGCCAACCAAGATATTCGTTTATACAATACACAGGCGACGCATCTTCCACGGGTCGCGTACAAGCTACACCCGTAAACCATTCCGTGTACGGATTCGGTCTCGAGACCGCCGCACTTCGCACGGGTGAATTATATATCCGCCAAATACTGCCGGGCTCTCCGGCCGCCACGGCAGGCTTGCACCGTGGGCAGCAAATTACTGCCATCCAGGGCGAGCCGGTCACGATACGCTCGGATGAAGACCTTGAAAAGATCCGGAAGGCCTGGCTCCAGCCTTCCTTGAAGATCACGATACAAGGACAGGAAATATCCCTTGCCCAGGGAAGCTATACCGCCGACCCCATATCCACCCATACGCTATTGTCTGACGGCACGACGGGTTATCTTGCGCTAAACGCTTTTCCACCCCTGACGGAGGCCAGAGCCTCTCTTGATCGTGCCTTTGCCGTCTTTGCCACGGCGGGCATTACACACCTGGTCATCGACCTGCGATACAATGCCGGCGGCTATAGTGAAACGGCCGGATACCTGCTCGGCCTCGTGGCGCCTACACGCCTGCAGGGAGCCATACTCTACATCGAGCATTACAACACGCTTCTGCAACAAGGACGGGCCCCCATCCTCGCCCAACAACGTCTGCTCGACGCTAACGGTAACGCGATACCGTACAAAGGCCGCTATGCCACCTACGCCGATGTCGACTATTCGCTCCGGGCCAATACGTATACACTCGCCAAACAGGGATCGCTCGAGACCGTCACCGACGTGACCGTCATCACCACCGCGGAGACTGCTTCTGCCAGTGAGCTTGTCATCCATGCGCTGCGCCCGCACCTGCGCGTACGCCAGGTAGGCACTCGGTCATACGGAAAACCCGTGGGGTTTTTCCCGGTCACGATCGACCAATATCGGCTCTGGATGCCTACCTTTAAGATCACCAATGCCGCCGGCGACGGCGACTACTTTGACGGACTGGCGCCCGACATCGTGGCATCGGACGATGTGACACATGACTTCGGCGACCCGCGGGAAGCCAGTCTCGCGGCGGCCCTGGCCTCCCCGGACAATAGCCGGCTGCCAGCGGGCAGCGCATTGCAACTGCCCCGGAGCATCAGCCCTACACCCCGGTACGGCGGCATGATCGAGACCAGAAAAAGACTACTGGGGAATTAACAATCTATTCGAAAAAACAAAACACGGTATGGAAACAAAAACCAATATAAGCACCAACATCAAAGAAGCCACAAAAGACGCGCACGTCGCGCTTGAGAAACAAGTCGTGCAACGCCTTAAAAGCATACGCGCTAACGCCGACTATGCGGCATTCCTGAAATACTTCTATGCGTATTTCAATCATGTAGAAAAGGCCATCGCGCCATACATAACCGAAAGCCTTCTGCCAGACTATAAAGACCGGCGGAACTCCAGCTATATAAAGAACGATATTCTCGCGCTGGGCAGTGCGATGGAAGACCTGCCGGCCACTACCGTGCCGACGATCGACAATCACGTAAAGGCGCTGGGAGCGCTTTATGTCATGGAAGGGTCTATTATGGGCGGCAGCATTATTGTGAAGATGCTGGAGAAAGGCGGCATTACCGATGGTGTATCCTTCTTTTCGGGGTACGGTGAGGCTACCGGGCCCATGTGGGGAAAATTTGTGGCAGTTATGAACCGGGAAGCCATTACCGATACTCAGCAGGCCGATATGATCCGGACGGCGAATGAAACGTTCGAGCATTTCTCAAAGGTGTTTGAAGGATCATCGGCTGCGCCTACTGCTGGCGCAAGTTTAGCACCAAGCGTTAGCACAGGTGCGTAACTTGTGCCGGGAACTGACGGCAGTTTGTAACTGCCGTCGGTCTTCTGCCCGCCAGTCGCAGACCATAGCCGTCTACTTAAGGTCTAAGTAATTGTTAATCAATACTCATAGAGAAAGAAACGAAATGGTATTTCAG